>NZ_BAYB01000038.1 GCF_000685035.1 Paraburkholderia ferrariae NBRC 106233 | reverse complement strand
CGGAGAATAGTGTCGCGGCGACGAAGACGGTGGCAGTGCAGGGGCCGCCGATCGTGACGAGCGGCGCGGGTTCCTCCGCATTCGTGGCGGGCGACAACGCCGCCTCCACACCGGTTGCCGTAGCCCCGGGCTTGACGGTGACCGATGCAAGCAGCGGTGGCCTGCAGTCGGCAAGCGTTTCGATCACAGGTAACTTCCACGGCAGCGAAGACGTACTCGCGTTCACGAATACGAACGCTACGGCATTCGGCAATATCGCCGGATCGTACAACGCCTCGACGGGTGTGCTGACGCTCACGTCTTCGGGTGGGGCCGCCACGCTCGCACAATGGCAAAGCGCGCTGGAATCCGTGACCTATACCGACACGGCGGTTACGCCCAATGCCGCGACGCGCACGATCAGTTTCACGACAACCGACAGCAACGGCAACACGAGCAATACGGCTACGCGTACGGTCACGGTGGCAGACACGGACCAGACCCCTATCGTAACGACGACGGGCGGCACGACGAACTACGTCGGCGGTGCAAGCGCGGTGGCCGTGGACAGCGGCGTGACGGTGAGCGACCGCGACAACACCACGCAAGCCTCGGGCGCGGTGTCGATCAGCGGGGGTTTCAACAGCGGCGACACGCTATTGTTTACGAACACGAGCAGCGTGCTCTTTGGCAACATCGCGGCGTCGTATAACGCTTCGACAGGCGTGCTGACACTGACTTCTGCGGGCGCGACGGCTACCGATGCACAATGGGCCAATGCATTCGACGCGGTGACGTTCTCGGCATCGTCATCCGCGACACCGGGCAACCGCACGATCTCGTTCGTGGTCAACGACGGCACGGAGAACAGTGTCGCGGCGACGAAGACGGTAGCAGTGCAGGGGCCGCCGATCGTGACGAGCGGAGTGGGTTCGTCCGCATTCGTGGCGGGCGACAACACCGCCTCCACACCGGTTGCCGTAGCCCCGGGCTTGACGGTGACCGATGCAAGCAGCGGGGGTCTGCAGTCGGCAACCGTTTCGATCACAGGCAACTTCCACGGCAGCGAAGACGTACTCGCCTTCACGAATCCGAACGCTACGACATTCGGTAATATCGCCGGATCGTACAACGCCTCGACGGGCGTGCTGACGCTCACGTCTTCGGGTGGCACAGCCACGCTCGCGCAGTGGCAGAGCGCGCTGGAGTCGGTGACCTATACCGACACGGCGATTACGCCCAACGCGGCGACGCGCACAATCACCATCGGCGTGACCGACACCAACGGCAACACCAGCAATACGGTCACGCGCACGGTAACGGTTCAGGACACGGACCAGACGCCGATCGTAACGACGACGGGCGGCACGACGAACTACGTCGGCGGTGCAAGCGCGGTGGCCGTGGACAGCGGCGTGACGGTAAGTGACCGCGACAACACCACGCAGGCCTCGGGCACGGTGTCGATCAGCGGGGGTTTCAACAGCGGCGACACGCTATTGTTCACGAACACGAGCGGTTCCCGGTTTGGCAACATCGCGGCGTCGTATAACGCTTCGACAGGCGTGCTGACACTGACTTCCGCGGGCGCGACGGCTACCGACGCACAATGGGCCAATGCGTTCGACGCGGTGACATTCTCGGCATCGGCCTCGGCGACGCCGGGCAACCGCACGATCTCGTTCGTGGTCAACGACGGCACAGAGAATAGTGTCGCCGCGACGAAGACGGTGGCAGTGCAGGGGCCGCCGATCGTGACGAGCGGCGCGGGTTCCTCCGCATTCGTGGCGGGTGACAACACCGCCTCCACACCGGTTGCCGTAGCCCCGGCCTTGACGGTGACCGATGCAAGCAGCGGCGGCCTGCAGTCGGCAACCGTATCGATCACAGGCAACTTCCACGGCAGCGAAGACGTACTCGCCTTCACGAATCCGAACGCTACGACATTCGGCAATATCGCCGGATCGTACAACGCCTCGACGGGCGTGCTGACGCTCACGTCTTCGGGCGGCACAGCCACGCTCGCGCAATGGCAGAGCGCGCTGGAATCCGTGACCTATACGGACACGGCCATCACACCGAACACCGCAACGCGCACAATCACCATCGGCGTGACCGACACCAACGGCAACCCCAGCAACACGGCCACGCGCACGGTCACAGTTCAGGACATCGACCAGACGCCGATCGCAACCGGCGGCGGCAACACCGTCGTCTATGCGGGTACGGGCAACGGCGCCAAGCCAGTGGCGCTCGATCCGGGTATCGTGCTGACCGACCGCGACAACGCCACGCTCGCATCCGCGACCATTCAGATCGGCGAGAACCTCGTGCCGGGTCAGGACGTGCTTGCGTTCACCGCCAGCGCCGCGACCGGCAACATCACCGCCACGTCGTACAACGCGGCAACGGGCGTGCTGACGCTGACTTCGAACGGTGCCAGCGCGACGCTGGGGCAGTGGGCGGCGGCGCTCGACGCCGTCACGTTCACCGAAGTCGGCCACATCGCCAACGGCACGCGCACCGTGAGCTTCACGGTCAGTGACGGCATCAAGACCAGTGCGCCGGTGACCGTTGGCGTGCAGGTCGAGGTGATCACCGACCGCCCCGCCGCAACCGGCCCGAGCCCGACCCCTTCGGAGCCGCCACCGCCGTTGAAGGACAGCATCCCGTACGGAAGCGTCGCGCCCGCTTTGCCGCTGGTGCTCACGGAATTCGCGCCGCCTGCCGACGTGGGCGCGTTGCCGGGGGTGCCGACGATTACGTTTTCGGGCCCGGGCAGTGTGACGACCGGTTTATCGCTGGACTTGACGAGCGTGACGCCGATTCCGCCGCTGCGCGACGTGAGCCTCCCGTCCTCGCTCGCGTGGGCGCCCGAACCCGTCGCCGAGGTCGTGAGCGTCGATGTCGCGGCGGGTCAGCCGTTCTCGATGCCGCTTGCCTCGGTGCTGCCCGACTCCGCTGGGGCAACCACCGTGCTGGTGCAACTCGCCGACGGTAGCGCGTTGCCGGGCTGGTTGCGCTACGACGCCGTTCACGGTGTGCTGCAAGGCGCACTGCCGCCTGGCGCCCACGACGTGCGCGTGGTTATTGACGAGCGTGCTGCCGATGGCCGCGTCACGCGGCACCAGATCGTGCTCGTACCACGGCACCGCGACACCGGGCACGAACACGCTCGCGCTGCACACCGCCATCCGGCCCAGACGCTGCAACCGGCGGCCGGGCGCACCGTCGCGCCGCTTGCCGCACGGGACAACGCCGGGCCGGAGCCTTTGCCGGCCGGCAAGCCGTCGCTCGCGCACCAGTTCGCGCAGGCACGAGCGGCGCTGCACGTCGCGCGGCCGGCCGGCCCCACGGCCATTGCTGCTCCGGTGCGCCGCACGTGAAGACCAAATTGTTTCGCTATCCGTACTTCCTTAACAAGAACCAGGACAACAAGAGATTCGTCAACGTGAGACCAACGCACGCACTTCCCTCGGCACCGCGCCTGCCGCGCCGGTCGCTGATCGCACTCTCCGCCTCGGCGCTGTGGCTGTCCGGCTGCGCGCTCCACCCGACGCCGTTTTCCGACGCCGATCGCGTGCAGTCCGCACAGGCGGATCGCACCGCCATGTTCGCGGGCGAGCCGCCGCTGGGCGGCCCGGTGACGCTTGAAGAAGCGATGGCGCGCGCAGTCCGCTACAACCTCGACCATCGCCAGAAGATGATGGAAGAAGCGCTCGCGCAGCAGCAGCTCAATGTCGACAATTTCAACCTGCTGCCGCAGCTCACGGCGCAGGCCGGCTACACGTATCGCAACCAGCCGCTCGCCTCGTCGTCGCAGGGGCTGTACACGGACACGCAGGTCGTGCCGCCTTCGTACTCCACCGACCAGAACGATCGCACCACCGACCTGGGATTCTCCTGGAATCTGCTGGATTTTGGGGTGAGCTACTTCGAGGCCAAGGAGCAGGCCGACCGCGTGCTTGTGCTCGAACAACGGCGCCGCAAGGTCGTACAGTTGCTGATGCAGCAGGTGCGCGAGGCGTACTGGGAGGCCGCGGGGGCGCAGCATCTGCACGACCGCATCGGCCCGCTGCTCGACGAAGCGCGCACGGCGCTCGACGAGTCGCGCAAATCCCAGCAGGAAGCGCTGCGCTCGCCGCTCGAAACCTTGGGTTACCAGCACGCGCTGCTCGACATCATGCGCCAGCTCGAAGCCGTGCGCGATCAGTTGGAGGAAGCGAAGCCGCGTCTCGCCTCGCTCATGAACATCGCCCCCGGCACCGACTTCACGCTCGCGGCGCCCGACGGTTTCAACGTGCCGTCGTTCGACATGCCCATGGACCAGATGGAGGAAGCCGCGCTCGAGCACCGCCCCGAACTCGTGGAGGCGGACTACAACGAGCGCATCAGCGTCAACGAGACGCACAAGGCGATCGCGAAGCTGCTGCCCGGCGTCGAGCTGTCGTTCGGGACGCACTACGACAGCAACAGCTTCCTCGTCTATCACGCGTGGCGCGCCGCCGGCATCAACGTGAGCTGGAACCTGCTGAACGTGCTGAACGTCTCGAACATCCGCGGCATGGCGAAGGCGCAACTCGATGTGTCGCGCGCGCAGCGGCTCGCGCTTTCGATGGCGGTGCTCACGCAGGTGCACGTCGCGCGCGCGGATTTGAGCGCGAAGACGCGCCAGTTCGATCTCGCCAGGCAGATCAGCGACGTCGATCAGCAGATTCTCGAGCACACGCACAACGCAACCGTCGCGAATGCGCAGGGCAAGCTCGAAGAGATTCGGGCGGCGAGCGAGGCGATGATGTCGGAGTTGCGCCTCTATCAAAGCTATGGAGAGCTTGAGAGCGCGTATGGGCAGATGCTCGCGTCCATCGGGCTCGACCCCGTTCCGGAGAAGATGGCTGGCAACGATCTCGCGGCAGTCGAACAGTCGATTGTTCTCGCGGAGCGGCGCTGGGCCGCGCTCGGCGAAGCAGGCGGAGTGAAGACGCAATGAAGTCGAGCTGGCGTGCAGGAATGGGCAGTCTGGTCGTCATGGTGTGCATGCTGCCGGTCTGGAATAGGGCCGGTGCGGCAACACCCGTAGCGGAGCCGGCGGTGCCCGGCGCTGCGAGCGCGCAACCCGGCGACGGGCGCATTCGCGTCCAGCTCGTCTCGCGCGACGAGGTGGAGATCTCGAGCGAGATCGGTGCGAAGATCGCGTCGCTGCCGTTTCGCGACGGCGACGCGTTCCGCGCGGGGCAGACGCTCGTGTCGTTCGATTGTTCGCTGTACACGGCGCAGTTGCACAAGGCGCAAGCCGAGGCCGACGCGGCGCTCCAGCTCAAGCAGGTGGACGAGCGGTTGTTGCAATTGCATTCGATCGGCGAGCTCGACGTGGACGAAGCGCAGGCCAAGGCGAAAGCCAGCGGCGCAGAGGTCGCCTATATGCAAGCCACGGTTCGCAAGTGCGCGGTGGCCGCGCCGTTCGACGGCCGCGTGGAAAAGCGCAGCGCGGCGCCGGGGCAATACGCGGAAGCCGGCAAGCCGCTTTTGACGATCGTCGATACGGGGCATCTCGAACTGAAGATGATCGTGCCTTCGAAGTGGCTTGCGTGGCTCAGGCCCGGCCACGCGCTCACGGTTCAGGTGGACGAAGTGGGCAAGACCTATCCGGCGCGCGTGGCGCGAATCGGCGCCCGCGTCGATCCGGTCACGCAGACTGTCGATGTGACGGCCGCACTCGACAGCAACGGGGCCGAGCTGCTGCCCGGCATGAGCGGCTGGGCCGCTTTCGCGGGTCGTTGAGCGACGCTTTGACATGAACGCATCGGTCCGTATCGAAGCCGGCGATCTCGCGCTGTTGTGGCAACTGGCCGCGCGTGCGAGAGAGGCCGAGCGCGAAGAGACGCTCGGCTTCACGATCGTCAACGAAACCCAGTCGCTCGTTCCTTACCGGCAGGCCGCCTGGTGGCGCGCGCCCCTGCACGCGCCGGGTGCGGTTGCCGCCGTTTCGGGTTTGCCGCAGAGCGATCCCGGCGCGCCCTATGTGCAGTGGCTGGGGGAGATGTTCCGCGCCCTGGTGAAAGCAAGGGCGCACGAGGCTCAACGCAACGCCGCGCATGCGGGTGTTGCCGCAGGGGAAGCAGAGGATTCCGAAGGGATAAGGCAAGGAGGCGGCGCGGCAGGACCGGCATCTAATCCTGCGCTGGCGCGGGAGCCCTACGCCTTTACGTCGGCACATCTGCCTCAGGCGATCGCCGCCGACTGGGGCGAATGGTGGCCCATGCATGCCTTATGGGTGCCGCTCATTGACCGCTCGGGCCGCTCGTTCGGCGGCGTGGTGTTCGTGCGCGAGAACGCATGGGCCCGCACGGAAGAGGTCATGCTGGCCGAACTCGCGCAGGTGTGGGCGCATGCGCTCGCCGCATTCGCGCCCCGCGCGACGTGGGGCGAACGCGCGAAGTTGTTGCTGCGTCCCGGCAGGACGAGGCGCCGCACGCTCGCCGCGCTCGGTCTTTTGTGCGTCGTCCCGGTGCCGCTGTCCGTGCTCGCCCCCGCCGAAGTCACCGCGAAGGACCCGTTCGTCGTGCGTGCGCCGCTGGACGGCGTGATAGAGCGGCTTTATACGCAGCCGAATCAGCGCGTGGCACCCGGCACGCCGCTCTTTGCGCTCGACGCCACGACGCTCGCCTCGCGCTATGCGGTGGCAAACAAGGACTTCGAGACGGCCGAGGAGGAGTACCGCCAGACCGCACAGCTCGCCGTGACCGACGATCGCGACCGGCTCGACATGGCGATGAAAAAAGGCAAGCTCGACGAGAGCCAGGTCGAGCTCGACTACACCGCGCGCGAACTCGCACGCGTGCGCGTGACGGCTGCGCGCGCCGGCGTGGCGGTGTTCGCGGATCCGAACGACTGGAACGGCCGCGCCGTGTCGGTGGGCGAGAAGGTCATGCTGCTTGCCGATCCCGCACACGTCGAACTGACCGCCTGGCTGCCTGTGGCCGACAACGTCGATGTGAAACCCGGCGCCACGCTCACGCTCTATCCGAAGAGCTCGCCGCTTTCCGCCTACGATGCGCGGATCGATACGGTCGCCTACCGGGCCGAGCCGACACCCGACGGCGTGCTGGCCTATCGCGTGAAGGCAACCTTCACCGGCAGCGCACAGCCCGTGCTCGGCGCGATGGGCACGGCACGCATTCACGGCCGCTGGGTGCCGCTGGCGTACTACGTGTTGCGCAGGCCGCTGACGATCGCGCGGCAGTGGCTCGGCTGGTAAGGCCGTCCGCTTTCGTCTTTTTTTGCCCGATCTCTCCGTTCCTCCCTTACCGATCGACCTTCGCACGCAACCGAGCGCCCGACCGATGCCACGCCTTCCCCAACTGCGCCAGGAACTGACGCTGACCCGCGGCGCCGCGACACCCGAGGGCGCGCCCGCCTGGATGCTGCACGACCCGGCCGGCAACCGCTTCTTCCAGATCGGCTGGCCCGCGTTCGAAATGCTCTCGCGCTGGGCGCTCGACGACGCGCACGCGATTGTCGCGTCGGTCAACGAGCAGACCCCGCTTACCGTCGGCCTTGCCGACATCGAGGCACTGGTGCGCATGCTGCGCGGGCAGAACCTGCTCGTCGCGGCGAGCGCGGCGGACACCTCTCGCCTTGCCGCGGCGGCGGCCGCGAGCCGCCTGTCGCACGCGATGTGGCTGCTCAAGCACTACCTGATGATCCGCGTCCCGCTGTGGCACCCGATGGCTTTTCTGCGCCGCTTTGCGCGCTATGCCGAGCTTGCCTACCGTCCGGCGTTCTGGGCCGCGGTAGCGCTTGCGGCAGTCGTGGGGCTCGCGCTGGTGTCGAGGCAATGGGATGAGTTCGTCCACACGTTCCATGCGTACGCTGACTGGCGCGGCATCGTGGCGATCGGGCTCGCGCTCGCCTTTGCGAAAGTCCTGCACGAGTTCGGCCATGCGTTCACCGCCTATCGCTACGGTTGCCGCGTGCCCACCATGGGGGTCGCGCTGCTCGTGATGCTGCCCGTGCTGTACACGGACACCACCGAAGCATGGAAAGTCCCCGGGCGCGCGGACCGCCTGCGCATCGGGGCGGCCGGCATGCTCTGCGAACTCGCGCTCGCCGCGTTCGCGACGCTTGCATGGAGCCTTCTGCCCGACGGCCCCGTGCGCGCCGGCGCGTTTTTGCTGGCGACCACCACGTGGATCGGCACGCTCACGATCAACGCGAGCCCGTTCATGCGTTTCGACGGCTACTTCCTGCTCTCGGACTGGCTCAACATGCCGAACCTGCACGAGCGGGCGTTCGCGTTCGCACGCTGGCGCATGCGAGAGTGGCTGTTCGGCCTTGGCGATCCGCAGCCCGAACCGTGCCCGCCTTCGCGGCGGCGCTTTCTGATGGCGTTCTCGTTCGCGGCGTGGCTGTACCGGCTCGTCGTGTTCTTCTCGATTGCGCTCGTGGTCTATCACGCATTCTTCAAGGCGCTCGGCGTGGTGCTGTTCGTGGTCGAGTTCGGCTGGTTCATCGTGCGTCCGGTCGTGCGCGAGACCGGCGTCTGCTGGGGGCGCCGGCACGAATTGCGCTGGTGCCGCGAGACGGTGCGCGCTACCGCGCTCGGCGTGTTCGCGCTGGCGGTGCTCGTGCTGCCCTGGCATGGCGGTGTCGATGCGCCGGCGGTGTTCGGGCCGCTCGCCGCCCAAGGGCTCTATGCGCCGCAAGCCGGGTACGTTTCGGCGCAGGGCCCGCTTGCACGCGATGGAGCGTTCGTGCATGCGGGCGACGTGCTCGCCGTGCTCGAATCGCCGGACCTCGAACATCGGCTGAAAGCGGCGCAGACGGAAGAAGCGCTGCTGCGCTGGGAAGTCGATCAGCAGTCGTTCGATCAGCGCCTGCTGGAGCAGGGTGTCGCGCTTACGAAGCGGTGGGACGCGGCGCGCGAGTCGGTTGCGGGTCTGCAGGCGCAGATCGGGCAACTCACGTTGCGCGCGCCGTTCGACGGCACCGTGCATAGCGGCGACGATCTCGCACCCGGCACGTGGCTGCCGCGCGGCGAACCGATGTTCGACGTGGTCGGGCAGCGGGGCGTCAAGGGCGATGCGTTCGTCGGCGAGGACGACGTTGGCCGCATCGCGCCCGGCGACACGGTGCAGTTCGTCGCTTCGGTGGCGGAGATGGGGACGCTGCATTGCCGCGTCAGCGCGGTCGATCGCGTGAACGTGGCGACGCTCGACGAGCCCGCTATCGCGAGCGTATATGGCGGCCCGGTGCCCGCCGACATGCAGCCCGGCACAAAGCAGCTTGTGCCGCTCGCGGCCACCTATCGCGTGCGCATCGAGGGATGCGCCGGCGATCGGACGCTCGGCCGCCAGATCGTGGGGACCGCGACACTCGGCGCGGCGCGCGAGAGTTTTGCGGTGCGCGGTATCCGGTGGCTGGTGTCGGTTTTCGAGCGCGAGGGCGGAGCCTGACTCACGGAGGTCGCTGTCGCAGACGCTGGATCGGTGTCGAATGAAAGGCATTGGAAAGGATGTTTATGCCCTTCCAACGCATCGCGGAACCGGCGCAAGACGCCCGTGCGACAAGACCTTATTGCCGTCATTGGAACGTTCAATTGTTCTTTTCGGGCCGCTGCCTTCAAGATCGAGCCATGGCATAGGAACGTTCCCGTGCGCCTGCAAGGCAGGGTGCACGGGAACGCGGATTGGATTCGAGGACCAAAATGAGCACAGCGCAAGCACAGGCAGGTATGACAGCACGCACCTCGCGAGGCATGGCGGCCGTGCTCGCAGGGCGCGACAAGCGCTGGACTTCGAAACTGCTGTTCGCCGGCCCGGCCGTGGTGGCCTCGATCGCCTATATGGATCCGGGCAACTTCGCCACCAACATCCAGGCGGGCGCGAAGTACGGCTACTCGCTGCTGTGGGTCGTCCTTGCCGCGAATCTCATCGCCATGCTCTTTCAGGCGTTGTCGGCCAAGCTCGGTATCGTCACCGGGCGCAATCTTGCGGAATTGAGCCGCGAGCATTTTCCGGCACCGGTGGTGTACGGGATGTGGGGCATCAGCGAGATTGCGGCCATGGCCACCGACCTTGCCGAGTTTCTTGGCGGCGCAATCGGTTTGTCGCTGCTCTTTCATATTCCGCTGCTCGCAGGCATGGTGGTCACCGGCCTCGTGACCTACGCCATTCTCACGGGCGAGAAGCAGGGCTTTCGCCCGCTTGAGCTGATTATCGGCGGCCTCGTCGCGGCCGTGGCGTTGTCGTACGTCATCGAGGTGCTGATTGCTCACGTTGACTGGCGTGCCGCCGCGGCCGGAACGTTTGTCCCTCGCCTGCAAGGCCCCGGTGCGCTTTCCGTTGCGGTCGGCATTCTGGGCGCGACGGTCATGCCGCATGCCATCTATCTGCATTCGGGGTTGACGCAACGCCGCGCACGCGTCAGGAACGACGCGGAACGCAGCAAGCTCGTGCGGTTCTCGAATGTGGAGGTGCTGATTGCCCTCACCGTGGCGGGGCTCGTGAATATCGCCATGGTGATCATGGCGTCGGGCGCGTTCCATGCCGGCCACCCCGACGTGGCGGAAATCGAAACGGCCTATCACAGCCTCACGCCGCTGCTGGGCGCCGCCGCGGCCGGTATTTTTCTCGTCTCGCTGCTGGCGTCGGGCATATCGAGCTCCGTGGTCGGCACGATGGCGGGGCAGATGATCATGCAGGGCTTTACGGGCTATCGCATTCCGGTGTGGATGCGCAGGCTGGTGACGATGGTGCCGTCGTTCGTCGTTGTCGCGCTGGGTCTGAATGCGACCGATGCGCTCGTTTATAGCCAGGTTGTCCTGAGTTTTGCGTTGCCTGTGCCGATGATCGCCCTGATCGTGCTGACCTCGCGCCGCGATGTGATGGGACAGTTCGCCAATCGCCGCGGGGTGGTCGCCGCCGCGTGGATCGGAACCGTGGTGACGCTTGCGCTCAATGCCGTGTTGCTGCTGCAGACTTTTGGGGTCGCGATACCGGGGATGTGAGACGCCGTCGGGCCGCGCGAATGAAAAAGACGGGTTCCTCATGAAACCACCCGGCATCTTGTCGAGCGGGCTGCCGCCCGACGCAAGGCGTGAAGCGCTGCACCGGGTTGCCACGCCAGGAGGGGGAGCGCGGGTTTGGAATAGAAGCCCGCATGACCGCGGGCCGGATTCCAGCTACTTGTTACGAAACCGCTCGATGCCCGCGCGGCAAATCTGCTCGCACAACGCGGGGAAGGCAATGCCGCTGGCGGCGGCCGATTGCGGCAGCAGGCTCGTCGCCGTCATGCCGGGCAAGGAGTTCACCTCGAGGCACCACAGCCGCCCCTCGCGATCCAGGCGGAAATCCGCCCGGCTGTATCCCTCGAGTTTCAGGGCGCGATGCGCGCGTAGCGCGGCCTCCTGCGCAGCTTGTGCAATCGCGTGAGGCAGGTCGGCCGGAAAAACCTCGCGAACGGCGCCGGGCTGGTACTTGTCCGCGTAGTCGAAAACCGCCTCGGGATCGATCAGGATTTCGCCAACGGTCAATGCCTCGTCTCCCAGTACACCCACGGTCAGTTCCCTCCCGGCGACAAACTGCTCCAGCATGACTTCCTTGTCGAAGCGGGCAGCGTGCCGGACAGCGGGCTCCAGCGCATCGGGGCTTCCCACCACGCTGAGGCCGACCGTGGAGCCTTGCCGGTTGGGCTTGACGACGAGCGGGTAGCCGAGTTCCCGCGCGACTTCATCGGGGCGATACGGCGCCATCAACCAGCGCGGCGTCGCAACGCCCGCTGCAACAAACAAGCGCTTCGACAAGTCCTTGTCCATGGCCACCGCGCTCGCCAGGTGCCCGCTTCCGGTGTAGGCCAGGCCCGCCATGTTGAGCATGGCCTGCACGGTGCCGTCTTCGCCGGTTCCGCCATGAAGCGCAAGAAAGATCACATCGACGTCGGCGAGGGGTGCGGCGTGGATCAGGCTGGCTTCGCCCGAGCGAAGCACGGCCAGAGCATCCGAAGTGGGCGGCGCTTCGTCGACGCGATGGCTCAACAGACGGCTTTCCTCGTCGGCGGACAGCAGGCCGCGAGAGGTCTCGACGGCAAGTACTTCGTGGCCAAGACTGCGAAGCGCCTTGATGACCTGCGCCCCGCTTGCGATCGACACTTCCCGTTCCTCGCTCGTTCCGCCGAAAAGGACCGCCACTTTGAGTTTCGCGTCTTGCATGTGTGCACTTCGCTCCAGAAGTTTGCCCATTGGAGGGGCCGTGTGATGAGGGTAAGGCACGGCCCAGGCCGCGGCTTTAAAGCGCAAGGATAAGCGTAGCCGTTGTCATCGGTCTACGAGCGCGCGTCGAATGGCGCGTGCGCCAGCCGATACGCCGCGTATGCGTCACTTTGCAGGTGGGCCGGATAGCGACCGACTAGAATGAACTGGCGTGCCCGAGCGCGAGACGTGCTTCCTGTTTGGCAAGGTCTGCGAACCTACGGCGAAATGCAATGAGCATATTCAGGATTCAGCCTGCGGTGGAATCGAAATGGCTTAAACGCGCGTCGGCGCCAGGGGCGATTCGCGCGTGGCTGGTCGATATTCTGTGCTGGCCGGCGCAATTCGAAGATCCCACGGTCGAACAGGCATTTACGGAGGATTATGGCCGCCGTTTTGCCGACTTTCGCCGCGCGGCACTCGTGCTAGGCACGCTGATCTGGGTGTGTTTCGGCTTTTGGGAAATCCGTCTTGCGCAGACCAGTCCGGTGTTCGCGCCGTATTTCCCGGAGGTTTTCGCGTTCCGGTGCGCCGGTGCGCTGGGTGCGACCGTTGGCATCGTGCTGGCCTTCAGACTGGCATTTCATCGGGATGACGTGGCGCACTGGATCCTGCTGCTGGGCCTGGCATTCATGTGTCTGTGCCTGCTGATGCAAACGGTTCTTGCGCCGAGGCCATTCAATTTCACGCATTTTTTTGTCGGCTTTTATTTAATTCTTTTCTATCAGTTCGGCTTTCTCCGCTTGCGGGCCAAGGCCACGTTGATGCTGACCCTGTGTGTGATTGCCGCAATCGTGCTGGCGCAGTTGATCACTCGGGCAGTCGAGCCGGACAATTTCGCGGCCGGCATGTTCTACCTCCTGAATGTCGCGGTGCTGGGTCATAGCGTCAACGTGAATGCCGAGCGGCATGTGCGGGACCGCTATATCGCGATCCAGGCGCTCGCTCACGGCAACGACGCGCTGCAAGGGGTCAATGCCGAACTCGCGCAAAAGCATCGTGACCTCGAACAGGCACGGCGCGACCAGCAGACCCAATCGGAAGCCCTGATCGCCTTGCGCGAACAGCAACGCGAAGCCGCAGAGCGGGCAAGCCGCGCAAAATCGCGTTTTCTGGCGGCCGCGGCGCACGACCTGCGGCAGCCCATGCACGCGCTCAATCTTTTTCTGGCCGCGGCCGACGAAGCGTTGGGCGCGGGCGATGTGGAAGCATCGGGCAAGCTGATTGGCGAGGCGCGCAAGGCGTCGGTGCTGACTGCGCGCCTCTTCAACGGCGTGCTCGATCTGTCGAAGCTCGAATCGGGGCACGTCAAGCCGAACTACACGAGCGTCGATCTGAGCCGCGTGTCCGAGGAAACCGTCGCGCAGCTTGCACCGTTTGCTGCGAGTCGCGGCGTGGCGTTGCGCTATGGAAGGACGCAGCAAGGACCCGCCTGGGTGCGCACCGACGCCGACTGGATTCCGCGCGTGTTGAGCAACCTCGTCTCCAATGGGATCAAATATGCGGACCCGGCGAAAGCGGGGCGGTCCGTCGTGCTCGTGGGATTGGTTCGCATGCCGAATTATGTGCGGATCGACGTGATCGACAACGGGATAGGCATCGCATCGGAACATTGGGACGCGATCTTCCAGCCGTTCGTGCAGATCGGCAACCCGGAGCGCGACCGCGAGAAAGGGCTCGGACTCGGTTTGTCGATTGTGAATGCGGTGGTGTCGTTGCTCGAAGGGCACCGTCTCGAACTCAAGTCGATCGAGGGCCACGGGTCGCGCTTCTCGGTGCGCTTGCCGGCGGCCGATCCCTTTGCGCACCGGGATGCCGCGCTGTCGCTAGCCGATGCGGCGGCGTCGCCGTCGCCTGCGTCGCTGCGTGGTCTTTACGTGTTGCTGGTGGAGGACGACAGCCTGGTGCGCGCCTCGATGGAAGCGTTGTTTGCGCGATGGGGCGTCCTGTTCGATTCGGTTCGATCCGTGGCGGAGCTCCACGATCTGCTGCAAGCGATCGAGCGCGTGCCCGATCTCGTCATCAGCGACTACCGGTTGCCCGAGATGTCGACCGCGCACGACGTCGTGCGCCTGCTCGCCGGGCATTTTTCGCGGCCCGTGCCGTGCCTCGTGGTGACGGGCGAAGCGGCGGCCGGCGCGCAGGGCGTGCTGCCGGAGCGCTGCGTGCTCAGCAAGCCGCTGTCCACCGACGTGCTGATTGCGCGCATGCTCGAATTGACGGAGGTCTCCGCAAAAGCAGGCTAGGAACTGCCGCAACCTTGCCACGGCGTTGATGGAATCGGTGTTTCGCAAGCACCCGTGGGACCAGGATCCCAGGCGCTCAATCGCGCAATCCTGACACACTCAACCAACGGCGATCGGCTCATTGATCCGTGTTTCCCCAGGGCGAGGCTGTGTGCGCCACGGTGGGAATTTCAACGCCGCGGCGCGCCATTTCCACGATCAGAAACGTGCGCCGCGATACGTTGAAGCGGCTCAGCAGATCGCTGATGTATTCCTTCGCGGTGTTCTCCGAGATATTCATCTTTCGCGCGATGGCCTTGTTCGACATGCCCTGCAGAAGAAACCCCAAGGTTTGCGCGAGGCGCGGCGGCAGGTTCAGCGAATCGATCGAAATGCCCTTGTTCAGGCCCGGCGACTGCGGGGTGTGGCCGCCTTTGCCCAGCACGCTGTTGGGCAGGTAGACGCGTCCATTCAGGATGGTCTGCAGGGCTTCCCGGAAAACCGCACCGCCTTCTTCGCTCGCCTTCGAGATGAAGCCGCCGGCACCATGCTTGATGCAGTCCAGCACGGTCTCGCGGTCGTCCTGCGCGGACAGCATCACCACATGCGCCGCACACTCGTTTTCCTGCAGCCAGCGCAGCAGGTCGAGCCCGGTGTGATTGTCGCCGATCTGGTAGTCGAGAAAAATCAGATCGTAAGCCTTCTTCTGCAGCCGCTCCACTGCGGCCGCGTACGAGCCGGCTTCGTCGATGTCGAGCGTCGGCTCTGACGTGAGGATCAGGCTCTTCATCGCGCTGCGCGTCAAGCCTTCATCTTCGACAAGCAGTACGTGGCGGAAATACAGGTTGTCCATCGGCGCCTCTCCAGTCCCCACCATGCTACCCGCATTCGTTCGGGATGCGATCCCCCCAAAGCGGGGGACTCGTCCGGACCGCCTTCTGGGGGCGTTCTTCCCCCCGCATGGCCGGTTTTGCCCGAACCGCCGATCGCGCACGATGGAGTCGTTGCCAGCCAGCCGCACGTGACCGACCCGCCACCGCGCCGCTCCCCGTGTGTCTGGATGCAACCCCGGTCAATAACGACCAGTCCGGCAGGACCGCCAGCAGTCATGACAGCCGGAAAGCACCCGATGCGAAAGGGTGATCGATCAGCACATGGGCCAGTTGAGCCGCATGGCTGACAAGGAGATCGTGCGATGCGAGACAAAGCCCTCCAGTACGTCCTTGATGAACTGCGCGAGGAGACCTCTATTGCGCAGCGGCATGAAAGCCCGTTGTCGGGCAAGCGGCCGGGGCGAGAGAAGGCGATTGCGGCAAAGACAGAGACCGAACGGCGACCGCTCAGCGCCTACACGGTCCACAATCTCGACACCGCAATCGCCCACCTCGAAATCGCCATGAGCGCCGACAAGGCGATGGCGATTTTCGGCTCGCGCTATTGGTGCGGACGCGTGCTCGAACTCCTTTCTACGCCAGGCATCCTGGACTTCCAGGCGCGCCGGCTGCAGTGTCTGCTGGATGGGTGTGCGGCTGCCGGGTAGCGCTGGTTGGCGCGCTCGCCCCCCTTGGGCTCGGCGCTACGCCTATGACGATGGCCTTCCCGAGTTCGCCTGAAGGGCACCTCGGTGCCCGCGCCGAAACGGGATCGTGCCGACGTCAGGCGCGCTCCAACGTTTTGAGCGCAACCGCGGCGGCAGCGGCGCGCGTTTCCACATGAAGCTTGCGGAACAGATGCTCCAGATGCTTGTTGACCGTGCGCGCGGCCATGCCGAGTATGTCGCCGATGTCGCGGTTGGTCTTGCCCCGCGAAACCCAGAGCAGCACCTCGGCTTCGCGTGCCGTCAACGCGAAGCGCGTCGCGAGCGCGTTGCGATGAACGGTGTCGTCGCTTTCCTTCAGGATAACGATCCATTCTCCCGATTCCGGCGCTGCCGTGACGCTCGCGGAGCGTCGCACGTGGCCCGACGTGAACTCGTGAATGGCGTCCGCCTGAGCCCCACGCGCGATCCAGTCCAGAAACCAGGTTCGTAGCGGCGGCGGCAGCGTCGGTTGCGCACTGGCTTCCCCCTGGGTCGCGCCGGTTCCATCGGCGCCATAGGCCGCGATTTGATGCGCGGCCTGCGGGCTTTGCCAGCGGATCGTTGCATCGGCATCCACGATCAGCGCCGCGCGCGCATCGAGCGACAGCGCCGTTTGCGCATAGAGGTGGGTGCGCGAGCGCTGCACGTGCGCCCCGATCCGCGCGCACAACTCTTCGGGCCGCACGGGCTTCGTCACGTAGTCGATACCGCCCACGCGAAAGCCGCGCACTACGTGCTCGGTCTCCGTCAACGCGGTCATGAAGATCACCGGCAGATGCTCGTGCTGTCCGTCCTGCTTCATGCGCCGGCAGGTTTCGAAGCCGTCCATGCCGGGCATCATCGCGTCGAGCAGCACGACGTCGGGTGTCACGCGCGCAAGCCGCTTGAGCGCGTCTTCGCCGGAGAGTGCGACGAGCACCGCGTAGCCGTGCGCCTGCAGCGTGTCGGAGAGAAACGCGAGATTGTCGGGCGTGTCGTCGACGATCAGCACGACGGGCCGGTTGCGCAGCCACGCGGGCGGTTCGCCGGCGTGGTCGGCGGCGCGGGCGCTACGCGTCGGCGCCGCGCATGAGTCGGGCAAGTTCATGCTCCAGTTCCCTTAGCTGAAAGCGTTCCGCCAATGTGCGCAGGACGTCGATCTGTTCCTGCAGGGCGGGCCAGGTTGTGCGTGCCGCGTCGAGTTGTTCGACCACGCCTTGCACGTAGCCGACTTCGAGGTGCGCACGCAGGTGTTCGACCAGCGCTGGCGGCAACATCGCGGCCGCGTGGCTCGCCGGGGCCGCCGCGCCCGCCGCGGGGGCATGCATGGGAGGGGCTTCGGTTGTCTCCGAGGCGATCCACTCGAACTCGAGCAGTTGCGCGAGCTTGTCGAGCAGCAGATGCACCTGGAGCGGTTTCACGAGATAGCCGGCGCAGCCGGTAGCGCTCGCGCGCTCGCGGTCGTCGGCGAATGCATTGGCGGAGAGCAGCACGATGGGCGCGTTCGAGAGCTGGTTCTCGGAGATCAGCCGGCTCGTTTCGTAGCCGTCCATGAGCGGCATCGAAATGTCCATGATGATCGCGTCCGCCCGGTGCGTGGCGAGCCAGCGCAGCGCGTCGGGGCCGCTGGGCGCTTCGGCGACCTCGAAGCCCAGCGGGGTGAGCAGTTGCACGACGATCCCGCGCTGATCCGCGAGATCGTCCACCACGAGGATCGCGCGGCGCGTGCCCGTATAGCCGCGAATGGCCCCGAGTTCGGTGGGTGCTTCGGTGGCGCTATCGACGGCGGGTGCGAACAGGCGCACCACGAAACGCGTGCCCCGGCCCACCTCGCTGTCCACTTCGAGACTGCCCCCCAGCGCCTGTGTCAGCAGGCGGCAGATCGTGAGGCCGAGGCCCGCGCCGTGGTCGTGCGCATGGGCCGCTTCGCCGCGCTCGAATGGCAGAAAGAGGCGCTCCATTTCTGCCGGCGGGATGCCGGGGCCGGTATCGACCACCTCGAACTTGAGCGTGTCCAGCACGTGGCTCACGCGCAGCGTGACCGTGCCCGCCGACGTGAAGCGGATGGCGTTGCCGATCAGGTTGGTCAGGATCTGGCCCATGCATTTCTGGTCGGTGCGCACGGTGGCCGGCAGGCGGCCCACGGTCTGCACGTCGAACGCAAGCGCTTTTTCGAGCGCCTGCGGCCGCAGCATGGAGGTGACGTGCGCAACGAAATCGGCGAGCGGCACCCTGGCGATGTTCAGTTGCAGCTTGCCGGCCTCGATGCGGGCGACGTCGAGCAGGCCATCGACGAGTGCAAGGAGATGCTCGCCGCTGCGATGAATCGTGCGCACGGCGTTGTAGCGCGTGGGCGTCAACTCCTCTTTCGCCTGGAGCAGCAATTGCGCGTAACCGAGGATGCTGTTGAGCGGTGTGCGCAACTCGTGGCTCAGGCCGGAAACATAGCGGCTCTTCGCCTGGTTGGCCGATTCGGCGGCGGCGGTCGCGCGCTTGAGCGCCGCATCCGTTTTCTGGTGCGCGTCGATTTCGAGCATCAGCAGTTCGTTCTGCCGCTGCGACTCTTCCTGCGTGACGCGCCGGTTCTCGCGCTCCAGCACGAACCACCACGCCGCAATGCAGCCCACGAGCGAAAGCGCGAAAAAGATCTTCGTGAAGCTGCTGGCGATCGCATACCCGAGCGGCGATTCGGTGATGGCGAGCGACATGACGCTCTGCGACCAGATCAAATAGAGCACGCTCGCGAGTACCGCGAGCATGGCCAGCACGAGGCTCCCGTAGTGGATGAGCCGCAGCGCGGCCGGGCCGAGCCGCACCCGCGGCAGCACGCGGTGCAACGCGCGATCGGCTTGCGAGGCGAAGCGCGCGTGAGGCTTGCAGCGGTCGTGGCAGCGCGAGTCGAGCGAGCAGCACAGGGAGCAGATGGTGCCGCCGTAGGCGGGGCAGTACGCGGTGTCGTCCGGTTCGAACGCGTTTTCGCAGATCGCGCAGCGCAGCGAGGCGGCGAGTCCCGTGGGCTGTGCGGCGCGTGCAAGGTAGTAGCGTCCGCGCGTGAGGATGGCGAGTACGGGTGCGCACACGAAGGCAACGCCGAACGCGATGAAAGACGACATCGCCTGGGTCAGAGCGCCGAAGAGGCCGCTATGCGCGAGCATGGCGACCGTCGCCGCGATCAGCATGGCGCCCACGCCCACGGGATTCACGTCGTAGAGATGTGCGCGCTTGAATTCGATGTGCCGGGGGCTGTAACCGAGCGGCTTGTTGATGACGAGGTCGGCGAACAGCGCGCCCACCCAGGCGATGGCGATGTTCGCGTAGAGCGACAGCACCTTGCCGATGGCGTCGAACACGCCCATTTCCACGAGCAGCAACGCAATCATCACGTTGAACACGAGCCACACCACGCGGCCCGGATGGCTGTGCGTGAGGCGCGCGAAGAAGTTCGACCATGCGAGCGAACCCGCATAGGCGTTGGTCACATTGATCTTCAACTGCGAGACGATGACGAAGAGCGTCATGGCGGGCAGCGCCCAGCTCGCAAGGCCGAACGGATCGAGCAGCAGGTGATAGGCGACGAGATACATCTGCGTGGGTTGCGCGGCGTAGTTCGCATCGACCTCGTGCTGGATCGCGACGAAAGCGAGGAACGCGCCGCCCAGCATCTTGAGCGCGCCCGGCACGATCCAGCCCGGTCCCGCGGCCAGCAGCGCGAGCCACCAGCGCGTACGATTTTTGGCGGTGAGCGGCGGCAGGAAGCGCAGATAGTCCACCTGCTCGCCCACCTGCACGATCAGCGCGAACACGACCGTCGAGGCCTGGCCGAACGCGATCAGGCTGAATGCACGGCCTTGCGGAGCGAAGCCGGCGAACGTCGTCCACTCCGGCAGCAGGCCCGGGTGTCGCCACAGCACCGCTGCATAGGGCAGCACGAACAGCACGAGCCAGAGCGGCTGCGTCCAGCTTTGCAGGCGGTTGATGAGCGTGATGCCGAACATCACGATCGGAATGACGACGAGCGAACTCACCACATAGGCGATCGCCAGCGAGATGTGGAAATAGAGTTGCAGTGCGAGCGCCATGATGGCCGCTTCGAGCGCAAAGAAAATAAACGTGAAGACCGCGTAGAGCAGCGACGTGACGGTCGAGCCGATATAGCCGAAGCCCGCGCCGCGCGTGAGCAGGTCCATGTCCACGCCGTAACGCGCGGCGTAATAGCTGATGGGCAGGCTCGTGAGCCAGATGAGTGCGGAAACGGCCGCGATTGCCCAGATGGCGTTCGTGAACCCGTAGTTGATGACGAGACTGCCGCCGATCGCTTCGAGCACCAGAAACGACACCGCGCCGATTGCGGTATTGGCGACGCGCCACTCCGACCAGCGGCGAAACGAGCGCGGCGTGAAGCGCAGCGCGTAATCCTCGAGGGTTTCGTCGCCCACCCAGGCGTTGTAGTCGCGCCGGATCTTGACGATACGCTGCGTGCTGGGCGCGCCTGCCGACGGGTGCGACTGGTGCATCTGGGACATGAAGATGATCCGGGTTGGTGCAGAAACGACGGGATCGAGGTCCGCAGCAAGTTACATTCCAGCGCGATTGCGCGGAATACGTCAATCGACGTATTTCGATCGCCAAATTGGCTTTCTACATTGCGTTCAACCCAGACCCGTCCCCGCACCGCATCGCAGTGTGCAGGGCACCCGATAAGGAGAACGTGATGTCCGCAGACGATCGAATCGATGACGATGCCCGCATGCCCTCGCCGCTGCGCCGGCGCCTGATCGGCGGCCTTGCCGCCGCGCCGCTGATGGCCCTGGGCCTGCCGCGCACCGCGTTTGCGCAGGTGCCGCCCACCGCGAAGGTCAACACCACGGGCCTTGCGGTCACGGATACGACGGTGACGGTGGGGCAGCTGCACTCGGCCACGGGCACGATGGCGATCTCCGAAACCGGCTCGATTCAGGCCGAGCGCCTCGCCATCGAGCAGATCAACGCCATGGGCGGCGTGCTCGGGCGCAAGATCCAGATCATCCAGGAAGATGGCGCCTCCGACTGGCCCACCTTCGCCGAGAAGTCGAAGAAGCTGCTGGAGAACGATCACGTCGCCGCGGTGTTCGGCTGCTGGACCTCGGCCTCGCGCAAGGCGGTGCTGCCGGTGTTCGAGAAGGACAACGGCCTGCTCTATTACCCGACCTTCTACGAAGGTCTCGAGCAGTCGAAGAACGTGTTCTACACCGGCCAGGAAGCCACCCAGCAGATTCTCTGGGCGCTCGACTGGGCCTCGAATACGAAGAAGGCCAAGACCTTCTTCCTGATCGGCTCGGATTACATCTGGCCGCGCACCTCGAACAAGATTGCGCGCCGCCATATCGAGCAGCACCTGAACGCGAAGGTCGTCGGCGAAGAGTATTACCCGCTCGGCACGACCGAGTTCGCCTCGCTGATGAACAAGATCAAGCTCGCGCGCCCCGACTGCATTTTCGCCACCGTGGTGGGCGGTTCGAACGTGGCGTTCTACAAGCAGCTCAAGGCAGCCGGCATTACGCCGCAGAAGCAGTTCCTGCTCACGCTTTCGGTGACCGAGGACGAAGTGCTGGGCATCGGCGGCGAGAACTTCGCGGGCTTCTACTCTTCCATGAAGTACTTTCAGTCGCTCGATAACGAGAACAACAAGAAGTTCGTCGCGGCATTCAAGGCGCGCTACGGCCAGAAGGCCGTGATTGGCGACGTCACGCAGGCGGCCTATCTGGGCCCGTGGATCTGGAAGGCCGCGTGCGAGCGCGCGGGGAGCTTCGACGTCGACAAGGTCGTGGCGTCCTCCGCGGGCATCGAAGTGGCCAACGCGCCGCAAGGGTACGCGAAAGTCGATGCGAACCACCACCTGTGGAGCCGTTCGCTGATCGGCGAAGGCCTGGCGGACGGGCAGTTCAAGGTGGTCGCCCAGTCGGCCCAGCCGATCCAGCCGAATCCGTTCCCGAAGGGCTACATGTAATCCGTCAACCGCAGCGGCGCGGCGACGTATGGCGGCGCCGCGCGAGGAGCGTTCGATGTCTGCCACCGACATTTTCAATATCACGCTGATGCAGGGCTTCGCGGGCCTGAGCCTCTTCAGCGTTCTGCTTTTGATGGGGCTCGGGCTTGCCGTGATCTTCGGCCAGATGGGCGTGATCAACATGGCGCACGGCGAGTTCATGACGATAGGCGCCTATACCGTCTACATGTTCTCGTGGTTCGCGCAGAACGTCTGGCACGCATTCACGCCCGTGTACTTCTTCTTCGCGATCTTCGCCGCGTTCGGGATTGCATTTGCCGCAGGATGGCTCGCCGAATGGGCGCTGATCCGCCATTTGTACCGGCGTCCGCTCGATACGCTGCTCGCCACCTGGGGCTTGAGCCTCGGCATGCAGCAGGTGTTCCGCTCGATCTTCGGGCCGAAGGAGGTGAGCCCCGCGCTGCCCGACTGGCTGACGGGGTCGTGGGAGCCCGCGCAGGGCCTGGACATTCCCGTGAGCGGCATGTTCGTGATGGGGCTCGCGCTGTTGATGACGGGTGGGCTGCTGCTCGCGCTCTACCGGTCGCGTTGGGGGCTGCGGGTGCGCGCAACGGTCGCCAACCGCCCCATGGCGAACGCGGCCGGCATCAACACGCGGCGCACCGACCGCATGACCTTCGCCATCGGCTGCGGCATTGCGGGCGTGGCGGGCGCGGCTTTCACCGCAATCGGCTCGACCGGACCGACGAGCGGCTCGCTCTATATCGTCGATTCGTTTCTCGTTGTCACGTTCGGCGGCGCGGCGAGCCTGCTGGGCACGGTGGCCTCGGCGTTCGGCATTGCGCAGATGCAGTCGATCAGCGAGTTCTTCCTCTCGGGCTCGATTGCGCGGGTGCTCACGCTGCTCACCGTCGTCGTGATCCTGATGCTGCGTCCGCAGGGGCTCTTCGCGTCGAAGGTCCGGCGCGTCTGATCGCCCGGTTTGGCAACACCCCGGCAACACCCCGGCGCGCCGGGTCATTCACAGTTTCATTCGTACGGAGAGGTGGACATGGAACCCATCCAACCAGCGGCGGGCGGCGTTTCCCCGCGCGCCGCGCGCGGCCCGGCGCCGGGCGGCTGGCGTGCGCTCGCGGTGCGGCTCGATGCGTCGGGCTATGCGGGCATTGCGCTGCTCGCGGTGCTGATCGTGGTTGTGTTTCCGCTTGCGCTCGACACGTTTCGCCTGAACCTGATGGGCAAGTACCTCACGTATGCGTTCGTGGCGGTCGGGCTCGTGATCGCGTGGGGCTACGGCGGCGTGCTCAGTCTCGGGCAGGGCGTGTTTTTCGGGCTCGGCGGCTACGCAATGGCGATGTTCCTCAAGCTCGAAGCGTCCAATCCGGCCGCCACGCACACGCAGACCACGCCAGGCATTCCTGACTTCATGGACTGGAACCAGCTCACTGCGCTGCCCGCATGGTGGCGGCCGTTTCACTCGCTGCCGTTCTCGATCCTGGCCGTGCTCGTGGTGCCCACGGCGCTCGCTTTCGTGATTGGTTATGCGATGTTCAAGCGCCGGGTGGGCGGCGTGTACTTCGCGATCATCACGCAGGCCGTCGCGCTGATTCTTTCGGTGCTCATCATCGGCCAGCAAGGCTATACGGGCGGGGTGAACGGCATCACCGACCTGCGCACGCTGCTCGGCTGGGACATCCGCACGGACCACGCCAAACTGGTGCTCTATTTCGTCAATGCGGTGCTTTTGATCGGCGCGCTGCTCGCGTGCCGCTGGGTCCAGCGCAGCAAGCTCGGCACGCTGCTGCTCGCCATGCGCGACAAGGAGGACCGCGTGCGCTTCTCCGGCTACGACGTCGCCATGTTCAAGGTGTTTGCCTTCTGTCTCGCGGCACTCCTCGCGGCAGTGGGCGGCGCGATGTTCACCCTCCAGGTGGGCTTCATGTCGCCTTCGTTCGTCGGCATCGTGCCGTCCATCGAAATGGTGATCTACGCGGCGATTGGCGGGCGCATGTCGCTGGTGGGGGCGGTGTACGGCGCAATTCTCGTCAATCTCGGCAAAAGCTGGTTTTCGGAGAGCTTTCCCAACCTCTGGCTCTACCTGATGGCGGCGATGTTCATTGGCGTGGTGATGGTGTTTCCGAACGGGCTCGCGGGCCTCTATGAGGAGCATGTCCGGCCGCGCGTGCGGCGGCTGCTCGGTGCGGCGAACAAGGGGGCGTGAGGCATGAGCAATACCGACTTTCTGCTCGCGATCGAAGACCTGACCGTGTCGTTCGACGGCTTCAAGGCAATCGATTCGCTGAATCTCTATCTCGAACGCGGCGAGTTGCGCGTGGTGATCGGGCCGAACGGCGCGGGCAAGACCACGTTGCTCGATCTCATCTGCGGCAAGACGAAGGAAACGGCTGGCAGCATCAAGTTTCGGAACGAGGAAATCACGAATCTCGCGGAGTTTCGCCGCGTGCGCAAGGGCATTGGCCGCAAGTTCCAGACGCCTTCGATCTACGAGAACCTGAGCGTTGCACAGAACCTCGAAGTGTCGTTCCCGCGCGGGCGCAGCGTGTTCGGCGCGCTGGCCTATCGCGAAGACGACGAGGTGGCCGGGCGAGTGCGCGACGTGGCCGAAGAGATCGGTCTGGTGGCCTCGCTCGATCTCGAAGCCGGGTTGCTCTCGCACGGCCAGAAGCAGTGGCTCGAGATCGGCATGCTGCTGATGCAGGACCCCGAACTATTGATGCTCGACGAGCCGATTGCAGGCATGAGCGTGCGCGAGCGCGAACTGACCGCCGAACTGCTGGACCGCATTTGCCGCAATCGCTCGATGATCGTGATCGAGCACGACATGGCATTCGTCGAACGCATCGCGCACAAGGTGACGGTAATGCATCAGGGCAAGATCCTCGCGGAAGGGCCGATGGCGCAGGTGCAGGCCGATCCGCGCGTGATCGACGTTTATCTCGGCCACTGAACGCCAGAACGGAGAACACATCATGCTTGAAGTGGACGATCTTGTCGTGAGCTACGGCCAGAGCGAAGTGCTGCACGGCGTCGGTTTTTCGGTGGCGAACGGCGAAAGCGTGGCGGTGATGGGCCGCAACGGCATGGGCAAGACCACGCTCTTCAAGGCGCTGATCGGCATGCTGCCGGCCAATCGCGGCACGGTGCGGGTGGGTGGCGCCGATGTTTCGAAGGACGAAAGCTATCGGCGCGTGGCGAAGGGCATTGGCTATGTGCCGCAAGGGCGGCAGATTTTCGCCTCGCTCACCGTCGAAGAGAACATTCAGACGGGCCTTGAGAATGCCCAGACCCAGCGTGTGCCCGACGATCTTTACGCGCTCTTTCCCGTGCTGTTCGAGATGCGCCGGCGCAAGGGCGGCAATCTCTCCGGCGGTCAGCAGCAGCAGCTTGCCATTGCACGCGCGCTCGCTACGGACCCGAAGGTGCTGCTGCTCGACGAACCCACCGAAGGCATCCAGCCTTCGGTCATCAAGGACATCGCGAAAGCGCTGAACCAGATTCGCGCGACCCGCAACATCGCCATCGTGGTGTCCGAGCAGGTGTTGAGCTTCGCGCTCGACGTGGCGGACCGGCTCTTCGTGATCGAGGGCGGCCGCTTCGTGCATCAAAGTACGCGCGACGCGGGCGATACCGACCGCATCCGCGAATACCTCTCCGTATGACTGCGGTGCGGTGTTTTCCTGCCGCACCATGTATCCCGACCCGCGAACCCGCCAACCTTCGAACCCAGGAGCGAACGCAATGCCCGAAACTCTCATCAAGGTCGATCTGAACCAGTCGGCCTACGAAAACGAGCAGGTGCACAACCGCTGGCACCCCGACATTCCCATGGCCTGCTGGGTCAAGCCCGGCGACGACTTCATTCTCGAAACCTACGACTGGACCGGCGGCTTCATCAAGAACGACGACAGCGCCGACGACGTGCGCGACATCGACCTGTCGATCGTGCACTTCCTGTCCGGCCCCGTGGGCGTGCACGGCGCGGAGCCCGGCGACCTGCTCGTGGTGGACCTGCTCGACATAGGGGCGAAGGCCGATAGCCAGTGGGGCTTCAACGGCTTCTTTTCGAAGACGAACGGCGGCGGCTTTCTCACCGACCATTTTCCCGACGCGCAAAAGTCGATTTGGGACTTTCACGGCGTGTATACGAGTTCGCGCCATATTCCCGGGGTGAATTTCGCGGGCTTGATTCACCCCGGCCTGATCGGCTGCCTGCCCGATCCGAAGCTGCTCGAAACGTGGAACGCGCGCGAGACCGGCCTGATCGCGACAGCCCCTGAACGCGTGCCGCCGCTCGCCAATGCGCCGTTCGCGGCCACGGCGCATATGGGCAAGCTGGCGGGCGAGGCGCGCGACAAGGCCGCAGCGCAGGGCGCACGCACGGTGCCCCCGCGCGAGCACGGCGGCAATTGCGACATCAAGGATCTGTCGCGCGGATCGAAGGTGTTTTTCCCGGTGTATGTGGACGGCGCGGGACTCTCGGTGGGCGACCTGCACTTTAGCCAGGGGGACGGCGAGATCACGTTCTGCGGCGCGATCGAGATGGCTGGTTGGGTGCATATGCGGGTGAATATCATCAAGGGCGGCATGGCGAAATACGGCATTCGCAATCCCGTGTTCCAGCCGAGTCCCATTACGCCCACCTACAACGATTACCTCATTTTTGAAGGCATTTCTGTTGACGAGCAGGGCGGGCAGCACTATCTCGACGTGACGGTTGCGTATCGGCAAGCTTGTTTGAACGCCATCGAATATCTGAAGAAGTTTGGTTATTCGGGGGCGCAGGCGTATTCGCTGCTCGGCTGTGCGCCGGTACAGGGGCATATCAGCGGTGTGGTGGACATTCCGAATGCCTGCGCGACCTTGTGGCTGCCTACGCAGATTTTCGACTTTGACATTCGGCCGAATGCCGAAGGGCCCGTTCGGTACATTCAGGGTGGAGTGGATTTGCCTTGTTCGCCCGATCTTGCGAAGGCTTGAAGGAATGTAAACAGGAGAGGATGTCGTGCCTATCTACGATTTCGAGTGTGGGAGTTGCGGGTCGTTTTCTGTCATGCGGCGCATCGCGGATCGTGAGAAGCCGTGTTCTTGTCCTGTTTGCGGGGGCGAGAGTGGGCGAGTGGTTAGTGCGCCTTCGCTTGCCTTGATGGGGAGTGCGCGGCGCGGCGCCCATGCAGTTAATGAGCGGGCGGCACATACGCCGCGGCAGTCTGGTGAGGGTGCTCCGCTGCGGCATCGTGCGGGATGCGGTTGTTGTTCGGGGAGCAGCGGAAGGCTTTCTGGTGCGGCGCCGGACGGGATCAAGAGGCCGGCTGGGCGGCCGTGGATGATTAGTCATTAGGGGGTGCCTTTTTTGCTCCTGTTTTTTGGTTTTCTGTTTTCGTGGTGGTCTGCCTGGGTTGCCCCTGTGCGGGGCGGCACCTACTTTTCTTTGCCGCTGCAAAGAAAAGTAGGTGCCGCCCCGCACAGGGGCAACCCAGGCAAACCACCACGAAAACAGAAAACCGCAAAACCGCAAAACCGCAAATAACACCCCCAATGCGCCCGCAAACCACCCCCCAAAACCAAACCTCAACCACTTTTCATAAAGAGGATACCGAACCATGCGACATGGTGACATTTCAAGCAGCCGCGATTGCGTAGGCGTAGCAGTAGTCAACTACAAAATGCCGCGCCTGCACACAAAGGCAGAGGTACTCGAAAACGCACGCCGCATCGCCGACATGGTAGTCGGCATGAAACAGGGCCTGCCGGGCATGGACCTGGTCGTGTTCCCGGAATATTCAACCCACGGCATCATGTACGACCGCCAGGAAATGTTCGACACCGCTTCGACCATACCCGGCGAGGAAACAGAAATATTTGCAGCAGCGTGCCGCAAGGCCAACGTATGGGGCGTGTTCTCGCTAACCGGCGAGCGTCACGAAGAACACCCCCACAAGGTCCCGTACAACACGCTCGTCCTCATAGACAATCGCGGCGAGATCGTGCAGAAGTACCGCAAGATCATGCCGTGGACGCCCATCGAAGGCTGGTACCCCGGCGACCGCACCTACGTAACGGAAGGCCCGAAGGGACTCAAGATCAGCCTGATCATCTGCGACGACGGCAACTATCCCGAGATCTGGCGCGACTGCGCGATGAACGGCGCAGAGCTGATCGTGCGCTGCCAGGGCTATATGTACCCGGCCAAGGACCAGCAGGTGATGGTTGCAAAGGCCATGGCGTGGATGAACAACACCTATGTCGCCGTGGCGAATGCCGCCGGCTGGGACGGTGTGTACTCGTACTTCGGGCACTCGGCAATCGTGGGCTTCGACGGGCGCACGCTTGGCGAATGCGGCGAGGAAGAGATGGGTGTGCAGTACGCCGAACTTTCGCTCTCGATGATTCGCGACGCCCGGCGTAACATGCAGTCGCAAAACCATCTGTACAAGCTGCTGCACCGAGGGTACACGGGCACGATCAACTCGGGCGGGAGCGCGCATGGCGTGGCAGCCTGTCCCTTCGGGTTCTATCGGGACTGGGTCGAAGATCCCGAAGGCACGCGACTGCGAGTCGAAGCACTTACGCGCGCGACACCGGGGACGGCCGAGTGCCCCATCGATGGCATTCCAAACGAAGGCTAGGCGCTACAGGGGTGCGTGCCGCGTTAGCCGCGCAACCTGTTCAGCAGTTTGAGCCCGCGCCGCGCCACGGCCGAGTAAAGCTCGGCGCCTTTCAACGCCGGATCGAAATGGCGCCGATACGCCTGGACCTTCACGGGAAAGTGCGGGGAGAGTTTTTCCACGACGTGCTGCAGCGGAATGCGCGTATTGCTCTGAACCACGGCGAACAGGCCGTCGCTCTCCGGCGCGAAATGACGTGCGCCACTCCAGGCTTCCATCTTCTCCGCGAACCAGACGCTTTCCGCGGCGTGCAGCGCGCGCTGGCCCGGTTGCGGCGTGGCGTGATAGCGCTCGAGCAGACCTTCGCGCTCCGCGTTCAGCCAATACAGCGTGTATTCGGTCCAGTCGATCGCGTAGTTGGCCAGCAGCACGCGCCGCCAGTCGGTGCCATGTACCGCTTCAAGTCGCTGCTGGAGACTCAGGCACAGCGTGCGCGACAGGATGGCCGGCGTCCACCAGATGCCGTCACGCTCCAGTTGCGGATCGACGTCGAGCAGTTTGGCCGAGGCTTCCCAGTAATACGGTTCGACGTTGCGCGGTTGCAAATGCGTAAGCGCCCGGCCTCCGGGCAGCAGGGTGCTCGCGTCGAACGCATGCGTGGCGAAGCAGTCGGGGTCGAGCACGAGAAAATACTCGGTCTCGATCCACGCGGGCGCGTAGAGCTTGATGATCTGCTGCCGGTGCCAGTTGCGGATCTGGTGACGCTGCGAAAATTCGCCAAAAATCCCCATGTACTGCGATTCGTCGATCACTTCGATCGGGAAATCGGACCATGCTTGCGCGTAGCCGCTGACTTCATCGACCTCGTCGTGCGGAACGACGAGAACGATGCGATGGAATGTATCCGGCTTCGCGAAGTGACGCAGCGACGAAAACAGGATGTCGCAGCGGCCGATATTGTCGGCGTAGTGCCTGCCCCGCGTTTTGATGGGCAAGATCGCACTGATCTGGGGCATGGTGTTCGGCGGGCGCTGCGCCACGTTAGAAGAAGCGGTAAATGAAGTCGGGGATATAACCGCGGCGGTGCGTGAGCGCGATGCCGATCAGCCGGCCGCCGGCGTCCTGAACCTGCGTCTTGAGCGTGAGTGCAATGGGCTTGCGCGTGGCTTCGGCGCGAACCGCGAGTATGGTCGCATCGGCGAGCGCGGCGTTTTCGATGCCGGCGAAGGACTGGCTGGCGGGCGGCGCATGCACCACGATGTAATCGTGCGACTTGCGCAGGGCCTCGAAGACGCTGCTGGTTTGCTGCCACGACGACGCGAACACCCCGCTGCGCGGCCGTGCGACCACGATGTTGTGGCCTTCCACGCGCTCGAAGACGAGATCGTTCGCGTGCACGGTGTCCGGCGGCAGCGCCGCCGTGCGGTCGTGAACGCCACCGTGGCCGGGCCAGGGCAGCAGTCCTTGCGCATTCAACGGGCCATAAAGCGGCGCATTGGGCGCGGACGCCATGTCGAGAATCAGGATGGGCTTGGCCGAGCGATGTTCGAGTTCGACGGCGAGTCCCCGGATCACCGGCAGCAGTCCGTCGTTCTGGCTGAACGAGAGCGCCATCACCACCTTGGCGGGGGCATCCGTACTCGCATTGATCGAGGCAATCATGCGCCCGTAGGCGAGGTGAGCGGGGCGTGGAGCCACGCTGCCCGTATCGGATGCGGCCATGCCCGATGCGCCGGGGCGCCGCACGCCGCCCAGCGAGAGCGGTGCGGCCAGCACCGGCAGCAGCAGGGAGCGCTCGACCTGCTCCGGGCTCAGGAAGGTTTCGCGCAGGCTGGCGAGAACCAGCACCACGAGCGCGGAAATGAGCAGCCCCGCCGCGACGCTGGCCGAGACGATCACGCTGCCCGACACGTTGCGCTCGGAGGGCGGGAACGGTGCCTGGATCACGCGCACGTTCGTGCTGTCGACCTGGCTGACCTGGCCTTGCTGGATTCGCGCGAGTTCGACCTGGCGGGAGCGCTCCTTGAAGCTGTCGGCCAGAATGTCGCGGTCCGCCTGGAGCTGGCGCATCTGGCTCGACACATCGCTCAGGTTCTTCAGGCGCGTGCGCGCGTTTCTGATCTGCTCGTCGAGCGTCTGCGCAAGCGCGGTTTCGCCGGCGATGCTGGCGTTCAGCGAGGACAGCTTGCCCTGCACCACGTCGTAATAGTCGTTGTGGCCGTAACGCGTAGCGGTTGCCAACTGCTGCTTCTGCTTCTCGATGCTGGCGCGCATGTCGGTCACCTGCTGATCGAGTTGCTGCACGAACGGCGAGTTGGCCATGTAGCGCGAGGCGAAATCGGCACGGCGCGTCTGGAGCTGCATCAGCGAAAGCTGCATCGTGTCCAGCGCGTGCGCGGCTTCCGAGTCGTCGGTGAAGATCGGGATGGTCGCCTTGACGCCCCTCGACGAAGCCTGCATCGACCGGAGTTCGCCGCGGTCCTGGGCCAGCTTGCTGTCGTTTTCGAGCTTGTGCTGCACGAGCTGGCTTTCGAGCAGCACGGAGCGGGAGATCTGGTCGTCGATATCGACAATGCCGTGCGTTTTCTGGAATGCGAGCAGGTCGGCATTGGCCTTGTCCAGCTGCGCCTTGACGTCGTCGCGCTGGCTGTTCAGGAAATCCACGCGGCCGGAAGTGAAGATGGTCGCGCGCCGGCGGAAGTACTTGTCGAGCAGGCGCGACAGGGCGTCCGCGGCCACCTTCGGGTCGGCGTCGTAGTAAGTGAGCTGAATGGTGTTGGCGGCATCGTTCTGCTCGATATGCAGATGCCGCTCGAAATCCTGAACCTGATTGTCGATTTCGCGCTCGCTGGCATTCGGTCCCAGCTTCGCAATGATGACGTCGCGATGAAGTTCAGGGCTGCTGAGGATCTGGGCTTCCACGCTGTCGAGCTGGCCGATCATCGGCTGCAGCCCGGCGGAGCCGTTAGGGTTGTTCGACTGGTCGTAATAACCCGCAAGCAATACGAGCAGCGTTGCCTGAGCGCGGTACGGCATGGGCACCATCACCGCCACGGCCATACCGAGCAGGACGACGGAAAGAAATACCGATATCGCGACCTTGCGATAGTAGAAAAACGTGTTGAGATAATCCCGAATCGTCAGTTCAACGACAGCAGTTTTTCGCTCAGGTCTTGTTCTAGTCGTAATAACCATACGGTGTGGTTCCAGACCCACAGGTTCAGTGCCGAAGGCGCATATAATACGTAAGAAAACATGCTGTAGCCTGATATTTTTATGAATTTGACGCAGGCTCTGTCGTTCCCAAAAGACACTTTTCTCATGTGAATCGTTTGCGGACCCGGACTCGGCAGTCAAAGCCATTTACCACACGCTCAATGAACAGACTCCGCCCGGTATTTGTCCTGGTGCTGATGTTGCTCGCCGCCTGCACCCGCACCTGGGTGGAGCCGCAATACCAGCGACCGGCCAGCTTCGCAACCTGGGTCGATACGACCCCCAGCGTCTATCGCATTCAGCCCGGCGACGATCTTTCGGTCGTCCTGCCGTTCAATGGCGAACTCAACTACCGCGGGCCCGTCGCGCCCGACGGCACCCTGAGCATGCCGTTTGCCGGCACGGTGCCGGCAGCGGGCCTTTCGGTGGCCCAACTCGCGGGCAACATCGACAAGGCGCTCGCCGCCAACGGCGTGGCCGCCCATGCTCAGGCATCGGTGGCCATCGCGCAGTCGTCGAGCCATGTTTATGTGGGCGGACAGGTTGCCAAGCCCGGTGAAATTCCGCTGCATCCGGGGATGAACGTGATGCAGGCCGTGATCGCCGCGCAAGGGCTGCTCGACACGGCGCGCACCCACGAGATCGTGCTGATTCGCCGCAGCCCCGACGGCCGGCCGATGCTGCGCACGATCGATGTCGATGCGTTCACGCAAACGGGCGATCCCGCGCAGGACGTCGTTCTCCAGACAGCGGACGTGGTGTTCGTGCCGAAGTCGTCGATTGCCGAGGTCGATCAGTGGGTCGATCAATACATCGACAAGGTGCTGCCGTTCAATCGGGGCTTCGATTACACCATCTCGAACAATCCCACCTATCCGTAACGCAGCGACGATGCCGGGGGCGGCGGCCTCGCCGCACGCTTCCGCCGCCGGCTTCACGCGTATTCAAGGCACGTTCAGGAAAGAGCAACGAGACGAGATGGAAACCGCCGCTTCGACGGCAGGGCTCGCCCCTGTCTTTTCGACCGAGCCGGCCAGAGCACGGGTCATGTGGTGCCTGCTCGCGCTATTGCCGCTGTTCGGCCAGACCTTTCACTATCTCAGTGCGCTCGCGCCGCTCTGGGCGCTTTCGAAGGCCTTTCCGGTCCTGTCGCTGCCTGCCGTTTTGCGCCTGGGTGGCGAGCAGCGCTTCCCGATGACGCGGCAGATACTGATCAGCTTTGCGTGGCTGGCCCTCGTGCCGAGTTTTGCCGCCGTGTTCTACTTTCACGAAAGTTTTTTCACGAGCATTACGGCGCAGGTGAAACTGCTGCCGATGCTGTACTTCTTTTCGTTCCTCGCCATTCTGCTTGCGTTGCGGCCCACGCTGGGCGAACTGCAGCGCAGCTTCCTGATCGCGGGCGCCGTGGTGATCGGCGCGTTGATCGTGCTGTGGGTCGTGGTGCCGTCCAGCTGGTATCAGGATTCTTATGTGATTGGCGTCGCACCGTTTTTCACGAACGATAACCGCGGCCATCGCATTCGCATGTCGATGTACTTTCCGCTCATCCTGCTGTTCTTCTGTTATCGCCGGGCTTTCTTCGAGCGGCATGCCGGCTACCTTGCCGGGGCGCTTGTCGCGTTCGCCGTGACGCTCTGGATCGTCAAGACGCGCGCCATGGTGATCGGCATCATGGGCGTGCTCGTGATCAACACGTTCTTCTGGATACGTCCGCTCGCACGCGTCGGGCTGCTGGTGTGCGCGCCGATCGCGCTGACTTCCATGTTCTCGGCGGGCTATCTCGCCACGGCTTTCAGCACGGACGCGGCTACGGGATTCGACACCCGCCGCATTTCGATGATTCTCGCGACGCGCTTTCTCGGCAGCGAGCCCGTGCGCTGGCTCTTTGGCGTGGGCACGATCAGTTCGACGAGCCGCGACAATCTGATCGACTACTTCCACCACTTCTTCTTTCTGGCCGATATCACGTGGCTCGGCATCGTATTCGAATACGGCCTGATAGGCGCGATGATCATTCTGTTCTTCCAGTTGCGCGGGCTGTTCTTCTACCGGCGCCTGCGGGCGAAAGTCGAAGACGATTTCCTGGGCGCGCTGTTCGACTACCTCGTCTACATCCTGCTCATCTCCTTCTTCTACCCGCCGACACTCACGCCGGGCGAAACGGCGGTGATACTCGCGATTTTTGTTTACGTGTGGCGCGCGGGCGATCTGGGCGAAGTGGATTCTCAGGCTGATGACCGGAGTGGCTATGCTGCGCCCGGAACCGCATAGGCTGTGTGCGCTTCTGAGTGCCGCCGCGCTGCTGTTGTCGGGCGCCGCTGCATGCACCGAAGCGAACTCCGATGATGCCTCGCCGGTTGCCATCTCGGTGGATGCGGCCGCCGCGCGGCATCCGATCAGCCCGCTGATCTACGGCATCAATTTCGGCAGCACCACGACGCTGCGCGATCTGCGCGTGCCGCTCAACCGCTCGGGCGGCAACAGCGCATCGGCCTACAACTGGCGCATCGACGCGCGCAATGCGGGCAAGGACTGGTATTACGAAAGTCTTGCGGTCGATCCGCTCGACATCAACGACCAGTTCGGCGACCGCTTCGTGATTCTCACGCAGGCGGCGGGCGCCACGCCCATCGTGACCATTCCGATGCTCGGGCGCGTAGCGAAGCTGGGCCCCGAACGGCAAACGCTGGCGAGTTTCTCGATCGTCAAATACGGACCGCAGCCGAACCACGATGTGGACGGCCACGCCGACGCCGGTAACGGCATGGCCCAGGGCGGCGCTCCGATCACGGGAAACGACTCTGACGACGCGACAGTGCCCGACGATCCGCAGAACGAAGGGGCGCGCGTGGCGTCGCTCGTCCGCCGCTTCGGCGGTGCGGACGCGGGAGGCGTGCGGTACTACGCGCTGGACAACGAGCCTAGCCTCTGGCAACTGATACACCGCGACGTGCATCCGGACGGCGCCCATGCCCAGGAAATGGCCGACAAGGTGCTGGCGTATTCGCGTGCCGTGAAGGCGGTGGATCCGCAGGCACAGATTCTCGCGCCGGAAGAGTGGGGCTGGCAGGGCTATTTCTACAGTGGCTTCGATCAGCAGTACGCGAACGCACACGGCTTCGATCATGCGCCCGACCGGCAGAACGAAACGGGCGGTTTGCCCTATGTGCCCTGGCTGCTCACGCAGTGGAAAAAGGCCGGGCATCCTGTCGATGTTTTCAGTCTGCACTTTTATCCGCAAGGCGGCGAGTATGCCGAGAACGGCGCTGCGAACACGCCGGCTATCGCACTCGCGCGCAACCGCTCCACGCGCGATCTCTGGGATCCGCACTACAAGGACCCAACGTGGATCAATAGCGTGGTGGCGTTGATTCCGCTGATGCGCCATTGGGTGAACACCTATTACTACCCGGGCACGCCCATCGCCATTACGGAGTACAACTGGGGCGGCGAGACGCTCATGAGCGGCGCCACGGCGCAGGCCGATGTCCTGGGCATTTTCGGTCGCGAAGGTCTGGATATGGCCACGCGTTGGGGCACGCTCGACCCTTCGATGCCGGTGTACAAGGCGATCAAGCTTTACCGCAATTACGACGGTAACGGTGGGGCGTTTGGCGCAACCAGCGTCGAGGCCACCGTTCCCGACCCGGACACGGTGTCCGCGTTTGCTGCCTTGCGCGAGAGCGATCACGCGTTGACGCTTGTCGTCATCAACAAGCAACTGGACCGGCAGGCAAGGGCCGCCGTTTCGCTCGCGCACTTCGCGGGCAGCGGCGCGGCCGAACGATGGCAACTGGCGGATGGCGTGCTGTCCCGCGCGGACGATGTGCGTTATGCGGACGGCACACTGAGCGCGGTGCTGCCGCCGCAAAGCGTGACGCTGTTCGTGCTTCGCGGGGCGCCCGCATGATGTGTCCACTCCACAACGGGAAAGCGCGCACGTGAGCGAGACGGAACCGCACGCCATGCCGGATGCTGCGCGCAATGGCGCGCAGCATAGCGCTTCGATCGTTCGCGGCTCGCTGATCAGCCTCGGCGTGCGGCTGCTCGATCTGCCGAGCCGGTATGGCTTCCATCTGCTCGTTGCTGCGGCGCTGGGCGTGGTCGAGACAGGCAATTTTTATATTGTGTTCAGCACGATGGTGGCGCTCGCGGGGTTTGGCCGCCTCGGCATCGATCAGGCGTTGACGCGGCAGATCGCAATGGATGTGGCGTCCGGCCGGCATGCGGCCGTGCGCTCCGCGATCCGCCGTGCGCTGGGGTGTGTGCTGCTGGCTTCCGCGGCCATTTCGGCGCTGCTTGCTTCAGGTGCTGCTGCCTTCGCCACGCATGTATTGCACAAACCGGCGCTGGCCGTGCCGTTGATGCTGGGCGCGCTCGCGTTCGTCCCGCAAAACGCGGGTGCCGTTTTTGCAGGGGCGCTGGCGGGACTGCAACGTGTGGGCTGCAGTCAGATGATCTATTCGTGGCTCTGGCCCGCGATCTTCTGCGCTGCCGCCGTGCCGGTCGTCATGGCCGGCGCGATGACCGTGACCCATGCCCTGCTTCTCATGACGGCCAGTTTCGCGCTGGCCGCGCTGGCCGGTGCGTTCCTGCTCAAGCGATTTCTCGAGGCAGTGCCGCGCACGGGCGAGTCGTCTTGCGAACCGCCGCGCCTGCTCAAACCGGGTCTCTCGCTGTTTACGCTCGAATTCACGAAGCTCCTGATTACATCGGCGCCGGCCATTGTGCTTGGCATCGTGGCGTCTTCGCGGGAAGCGGGTCTCTTCGCGCTGGCCTGGCGTCTCGCGCTCGTGGTCAATCTGCTGATTAGCGGCGTTACCGGCATGGCTGCGCCGCGATTCGCAAGTCTCTTTGCTCGCCACGATCGGGACGGATTGCAGAGGAGTGCTGCGCAAGCGACCGGTATCGTGCTGGCGTTGGCGCTACCGTTCACGCTCTGCATGCTGCTTGTGCCGGAACACGTGCTGACGATTTTCGGGCACGGTTACGGCGCCGGAGCGGCGGCGTTGCGCGTGCTGGCATTGGGGCAACTTGCCGCCGCCTGCTTCACGGCGATGCCGGAACTGCTCGGCATGACCGCGCATACGTCGGTGCTGTATCGCATCAACGTGGGGTCGGTCGCGGTGCTTCTGCTCGGGCTTGCGGCAATGGCACCGGGCGGTGGGAGCGTGGGCGCGGCGGCAGCGGCCTCGCTCGCCGTGGCCGTGAATGGTGCTCTCGCCGCCTGGGCGGCCCGGAAGCTACTCGGCGTTTCTCCGCTCGTCACGTTGTGGCGAGGCGTGTCTGGCCGCACGTAATTGCGTGCGGCCCGGTCAGGCAAGTCGCGGGTTTGCGTGCTTTGCTTCGGTCTGCAATGCCGCTTGCCACGGCGTCCATGCGAGGCCGAAAGTCTGCTCGGCGCGGCGCGAGTCGAGCCGGATATCCTGTTGCCACAGGTGCGCAAGCGAAGGCGGCAACGGCGGCGGCAGATTGCGGACTCCAACCTTGCGCGCAGCGATTTCCGCAAGCTTCAGAGCGGGCGCGAGCACGCGCGTTTCGAGCTTGAGGCGGCGTGCGCCGATCCGTTGCACCGGTGTAGCGCCCAGCGCACGCGCATACGCAACGAAGTACTCGTTCCAGCGCGGCGCGTTGGCCATCGCGAGGTTGTAGGCGTGGCCACCCGCTTCCGGCGTGCGCAGCGCAGCGAGCGCGGCGTGCACGACATCGTCGATATGCACGAGGTTGCTGCAACCGTCGCCGGCCGCACCGAGGTCTCCCAGTCGTTGCGCGCGCAGCAGATCGGCAATGCGTATCGACCACTGCGGGCTGCCGGCTCCATAGATGCAGCCCGGGCGCAGGCGCGTCACCGCAGGTAGCGGCGCGAGCAACTGCTCGGCCTCCTTCTTGGCGAGACCATAGGGGCTTGCAGCGTCGAGCGCAGCCTGTTCGTCGATGCGGCCTACGGCTGCCCCATACACGGCCATCGAGCTGAAGTGCACGACCGGCACGGGCGCGGTGCGCGCTTCGAGCGCGGCACGCAATGCACGCGCGTTTGCCACGATGGTTGCGGGTGCACCGGCTACGCAGTTCACGAGTCCGTCGATATCGGCGAGCGCGGCGCCGAGCGAGGCGGCGTCCGCGGCATCGACCTGACGCACGCCACTACCGGAGCGGCGCGATGTGGCCACGGGCTCGGCCCAATCGGTGCCGGCCAATGCCGCAACCACACGGCGGCCGACATAACCGTTTGCGCCAAGAACGAGGATGCGGGCTTTCATCACGCAGATTCCGTGGTGTGGGAAGTGGAGTCGTTCGGCATGGGCAATGCGGTGAGGTCCGCCGCGCTGCGCAGATGGCTGGCGAGCCGCAGCGCGAGCGCAACGATGCTCAAGGTCGGATTGGCCTGGCCCGAAGTCGGAAACACCGCGGCACTCGCGACATACACGTTATCGGTTTCATGCAGCCGGCAGTTGCGATCGACCACACTGGTGCGCGGATCGAGCCCCATGCGCGCGGTGCCGATGTGGTGGCCGCCATAGGCGCCGTAGCGCGTCATCTCCGCCTCGACCGTGTCGGGATCGTAGGTGAAGCGGCCCACGCCGCTGCGCTGGACTTCCTGCGCGAGTGCCTCCAGCGCGCGGCTGACCGTTGCGACGTCCTGGCGGGTATAGCGCCAGTCGACATGAATGCGGCGCAGCCCGAGCGCGTCGGTTTCGCGGCCGAGCGTAACGCGGCTCGCCGGATTGGGTTCCTGCTCCGCATGAAAGTCGAGGCTGAAGCGCAGGTTCGCCGGCCGCACGATCACGGAAGGGAACTTGCGGTCCGCCAGTGTGCGCTTGCGCAGCCAGTGCCAGAGGAAGGCGACCGTGTTCGGTGCGTCCGCAATGACGTTCTTCAGGTGGGCGAGCGCGGAACCGGCATCGTTGTCGGGCACATCGTCGTAAAGGCGCTTCGCGTACTCGTACGGGACGATGCTGCGTGCGAGGTACAGCGCGGACAGAATGCCGTTGCCGTGTCCGCTATCCGGAATGCGCGGGTGATGCAGGCGCGCGATAAAGTTGCCCGTGCGCAGCGCGCGTTGTGCGTCGGCGCTCAGCGCAAGCCGGCGCCGGCAATAGATGCCTTCGTCCGGGATATCGTAGCCGTGCCATACGGAACTGGCCTGCGCCAGGTCCAGCGTGCCGATGGTGCCCGCAAGATGGCTCATATAGTAGCGGCCGACCACGTCGTGCGCATTGCCGAGTCCGCGACCGCTCGCGCCGGGGCTGTTGAGCAAAAGACGGGGCACTTCGAGGCCGCCCGTTGCAAGCACATAGCCGCGTGCGGCAATGCGTAGCGCGGCGCCTCCCGTCACTCGCACTTCGGCCATGCCCACGCGCCGTGATTCGCCGGGCTGCAACGGCAGGCGGCACAGATTGGCATGCTGGAGCACGCGCACGCGGCCATTGGCCAGGCGCGCGCGGTAGCGTGCGCCGAAGTCGGTTGGGCAACTGAAGCGCTCTAGCGTGTGCGTGGTGAACACATCGCTGGCGAAGCCGCCGATCATGGGCCGCTGCGGCGTTTCGAATGCGCTCTCGCTCGTGTACGCGAATTCGCCGGCCTCGCACAGCGCGTTGGCTTGCGGGTACCAGGGCAGCAAGTCGGTTAGCGCAATCGGCCAGCCGCTGTGAGCGATCGCTTCGCGTGCTTCGAAGTCCAGCGCATCGAGCGGCATGCATCGGCCACCCCAGAGCGTGGTGGAGCCGCCGAAGCGGCGCACGCGGTAGTGTTCCGGCGAGGGATGGAGCCGCGAATCGGCCACCGTGCCCGCGTAGAGCGCCTGGATCGCGGGATCGGATTCGTCGCCGCCGCTTTCGAGCACGATGACGTCCAGACCGCTGTCTTCCAGTGCAAGCGCGAGCGTGATGCCGGCCGCACCGGCGCCTGCGATGCACAGGTCGGCGTGCAGCACGGTATTGGCGGGGATCTGGCGGGCGTCGACGATCATGATGCGCGACGTGCCGATGCGCGGCTTTGGGCTCGAGAAAGGCCCGTCAAAAGTCGCGCAAACGTTTTCGTCTGCATTTCGCACGGTTTATATGAGCACGCGGATGAATCTGCGTACATCGTTGCGTCGCTGCTTGCAATCCGTTCGAATACCGCCGGCATGTGTGCCGCTCCATTGCCCGCATTGTCGGGCCGCTGCGATGGTAGCCGATTCGCGCCGCGAATACGAAGCCTTTTGATGGGTCTTTTGAGGTTCTTTATTTGCTTTCGTGTATCGAAAAAAAGACGATGGCGATATCCGCCGCCACGAACGCGCTGTAACATCGCATCTGCAATAAAAAGCAAAAGACATTCTGGCATTGCCAGGAGACCAGAAAAACCACGCGTCGGACGCATGACGGGGCATGACGCCGGATTTCCGGCGCGGTGCCGGTTCAGGTCCGGCCGGGAAGTCGGGGATACAAGAACCAATGAGCAGTGTGCGTCTTCACGACGCGGCACCGAGCGTTGCCGCGCCTGCTGTATTCATGCCCAGTATTGCGCTGTTCGGACTCGATATCGCCGCCGTCCCGTTCGACACGGCGCTCGACGCGCTCTGCGACGCCGCGTCGCGCCGCGATGGCCGCGCGCGCGTGGCGGTCACGCCGAACGTCGATCATCTGGTGCGGCTCGATAAGCAGCCCGAACTCAAGCGTCTCTACCGTACCGCCGACTTCCTGTTTGCCGATGGCATGCCGCTCGTCTGGGCAAGCCGGCTGTGCGGCACGCCCTTGCCGGGCCGCGTGACGGGCGCGGATCTGCTGCCGGCGCTGTGCGAACGGGCGCGCACGCGCGGGTGGAAAGTCGTGGTAGTCGGCGGCCAACCGGGCCGCGAGCCGGAGCTTCTCGAAGGCATCGCGGCGCACTATCCGGGGCTGAATCTGGAGATCGTCGCGCCTTCCATGGCGTTCGATCCGCTCGGTCCCGAAGGCGACGCGATTGCCGGGCGCGTGTGTGCGATGGCACCGGATATCGTGTTCGTGTGCGTCGGCATGCCCAAGCAGGAACGCTGGGCGCTGCACAACGCAGGCAAGTTTTCCGGCGGCCTCGTGTTGTGTGCGGGCGCGGCCATAGAGTTCGCCGCCGGCCAGCAGCAGCGCGCGCCCGCCTGGATGCAGCGCAACGGGCTTGAATGGTGCTGGCGCATCAAGCAGGATCCCGCGCGTTTGTGGCGCCGCTATCTGGTGGACGACCGGCGCTTCCTGCGCATCTTCTGGCGTCAATGGCGGATCGCGCGTCTGGAGCGCGCTGCCGCGGGCATGGGTAGACTGCGCTGATCCGGTGGCCCGGCAGCGGGCCGCGCATCAGACCGCGTTGCGGCCCGCGATGATCTCGGGAATCGTTCTCAGCAGGATCTGCAGGTCGAGCCACAGCGACCAGTGCGTGATGTAGTAGCGGTCGTATTCGACGCGGCGCTGCATCTTGTCGGGCGTGTCGGTCATGCCCCGCAGTCCGTTGATCTGCGCCCAGCCCGTGATGCCCGGCTTGACGCTATGGCGCAGCATATAGCCGGGAATCAGGCGCCGGTACATTTCATTGTGCTCGGCCGCATGCGGGCGCGGTCCGACCAGACTCATCGAACCGCCAAGCACGTTGAACAGTTGCGGCAACTCGTCGAGCGAACTGCGGCGCAGATGCCGGCCCACTGCGGTGATCCGGCGATCGCCGGCATACGCCTGGCGCAGGCCGCTTTCGCGCGTGTATTCGTCGTCCTGAAACTCGACGTGCATCGAGCGGAATTTGTACACGACAATCGGCTCGCCATGTTCGCCGTAACGTAGCTGGCGGAACAGGATCGGACCTCGCGAATCGACGCGCACCGCAATCGCGATGGCGAGCATGACCGGCCACAGGAGCAACAGAAGCAGCGTTGCGCCGACGATATCGACGATGCGCTTGAGCATGCGCGAAAGGCCAAGAATCGGCATCTCGTGCAACGCGAGCAAGGGCACCCCGGCAAGATCCGTGCTGTTGGTCGCGAGATCTTCCACGAAGCGCGACTCGGGTACGAAGTAAATCGCGGCGGTCGAATCGTAGAGCTGCTTCACGATTTCGGCCGTGGCCTGCTCGCCGTCGAGCCGGCCCGTGGCGATGAACACGACCTCGAAGTCGTTGGCCTGAATGCGTTCGGCCGCATCGGCGTAGGCGCCTAGCCGCGGCGGCAGTGTTTCGCCGGCATCCGCCACCACGGGCACATCGCTGTAATAGCCGGTCACGCGGATACCGAGAATGGGCGAACGCGTGAGGCGCAGGTTCAGCTTGCGCGCCGCCGGGCCCAGACCGATGAAGATGGCGTCGCGCTGGTTGCCCGGTGCATTGTTGATGCTGTGCGCAATGCCGCGCAGCAGCGCGAGGCCCGCAAGCTGAAGCGGCAGCGCGAGTGCCGCCCATTGCGCGAGCAGCACGCACAACTCCCTCGCGCCACAGTCGGCGCCCGGCAGCAAGATCGCCAGTACGAACGGAAGGCGGCACCAGCGCAGTGCGCCGCGCTGGAGCATCCACGAAAGTTGACGTGCACTCGCGATCAAATGAAAGCGCACAAAGACCACGAACGCAGCGACGGCCAGCATGCCGGCCATGATGCGCAGCCAGGGCGAATCGGCCATTTTCCCGTGGTGCAGCAGGAGCGCGACGAATGCGCCGGCATTGAGCGCCGCGCTAACGCCCCCCGCCAACGCCATGAAAAGGCGGTGATGGTGACTCGACTGAGTGGACATGGCGGGCTTGGCTGGTTCGTGTAGCTAACGACTCGACAGCATTCATCAGGCCCGGCGCCTGCGCGGCAACCGGGGCGTGGCCAGAGTGTCGGGGAGTTTCTGTCCGCGCACGGAGCAACGCGCGCCAAGCGAGCGGCGCGATCCGGCGGCGTGGCGAAGCCGGCGCCGGAAGGGCGTTCGATTGGGAGCATGCGGTGAGCGGCTGCACTCTCCGGCGTAGCGGGTGCGTGGTGCGCTCAGGCATGGGAGCAGACGGCCGTTCCCCATCGGCCTGATGCGCAGACTTTCGATCCGGCGGCACGAGTGGTCTAGGTTCGGGTCGATATTCCGGAACGGCGGGCTGCCATCCTCAATTCGCGCAGATTTTACCAGTGCAATATGTCTTTTGCGTATGCGGGAGAGCGACTTTTGCCAGGAATGCCGGGATTGTGTGGTCAATTCGTCACTGAGCGGAATCGCACGCTGGTTCTCGATTCCCCGAATTCCCGAGCGAAGAGATACGGGGTATTTTCGGCAAGAGAATTTATCGTCCTCACGCAAACGTTTAATGGATGCGCGCAAACGTTTTTTGTTCCGGATTGGTCATTGCCATGGCGCATTCGTGGCATGCAGACTTTGCCCGCAACGCGGTTTTGGCCGCCTGGGGGAGGCCCGAGCTATCAAGGTACAATGCGGCGCGTTGTCTTTTCGCCGTCATTCGAGGTCGCCATTGAAGCGTCTAGCGCTGACTTTCTGCTTTGCTGCTGCCGCGTGCGCGGCGCCCGCCACCGTCTTTGCCGGTTGCTCGGGCAGTCTCGCGTTTCAGAACTGCGTGGACGAGTCCGGAAATAATTACACCGTGCAGCGCTTCGGCAATATGACGCCGATCGACAGCGAAGGCGCTAACGCGAACGAAACGGCCAACCATATCGCCCAGACTAACGGAAGCACGACTTTCGTCAGCGGTATGGCGGCGGACGGCTCGACCTGGAACGAAACCATTACCGATTATGGCAACGGCACCCGGACTATCTCAGGGATGGACGGGCATGGCATTGTCTATAACCGGTATTGCACGGCGAGCGGCTGTCATTGAGCCGGCTTTCTTCTGCTTTTGCGGCCTTGGGTCGATCCGCCGTCGCGCGACGGTTTTTGCAGCGCAGCTAACGCGGCATTCAATATTTCGAGCCACCCGCTCTCATATCCTGTCCCGGCCTGCAGCACCACGCGTTGCAGTGCCGCTTCGCGGTCCTGCGGTTCGTCCGGAAAATCGCGCTGCTCGATTGCGCGATATTGCGCAAGCTTGTCTTCATGCAGCGCAATGCGGCGCCGAATCTCTTTCTCCAGCCCCGTGGGTCCGACCACGGCTTCCGCACGCAGCCGCACCAGGAATTCATGGCGCAGTACGGCAGGCTCTTCTTCCTGCGTAATCCATTGCCTCAATTCGTCGCGGCCCGCCGGCAAGATCCGGTAAGCGCGCTTGCGGCCCCGGGTGGCCTCCTCCGGTAGCGACTCGATGAGTTTTGCCTCTTCGAGGTGTCCCAGTTCGCGATAAATCTGCTGGTGCGTAGCGTTCCAGAAGTAGCCGATCGATTTGTCGAAGCGGGCCGCCAGTTCGGACCCGGAGCAGGACCGTTCGACGAGAGCAGTAAGCAAGGCGTGAGGAAGCGACATCGGGCGGGAGCAGAGGCGGGCTGGACTGAAGATAAAGGATTTCCTCTAAAACTATACATTCCCTTGCTCGTTTATGAAACTGGTTGCATGATGATGCCACCCTCTATGCAACTAGTTTCATAAATACCATGGAACACTATCCGAATCTGCTGCGCCCGCTCGATCTGGGCTTCACCACGCTGCGAAACCGCGTCCTGATGGGCTCCATGCACGTCGGCCTCGAAGAGGTGCCGAACGGCTTCGAACGCATGGCGGCCTTCTATGCGGAGCGCGCAAGGGGAGAGGTGGGACTGATCGTGACCGGGGGCATTGCCCCCAACGAGCGCGCGCGTCCCATGCACGGCGGCGCCATGCTGACCACCGAGGCCGAAGCCGACCAGCACCGGCTGATTACGCGGGCGGTCCACGCGGAAGGCGGCAAGATTGCCATGCAGATCCTGCATTTTGGGCGCTATTCGTATCAGCCGAAACTGGTGGCGCCGAGCGCGCTGCAGGCCCCGATCAATCCGTTCGTCCCGCACGAGCTGACCGATGAAGAGGTCGAGCAGACCGTCGACGACTACGTTCGCTGCGCGGCGCTCGCTCAGCATGCAGGCTACGACGGCGTGGAAATCATGGGCTCGGAGGGGTATCTCATCAACGAGTTCATCGTGCCGCGCACGAACCATCGCAACGATCGCTGGGGTGGCAGTTACGAGAACCGCATCCGCTTTCCTCTGGAGATCGTGCGCCGCATTCGGGAGCGCGTGGGCCGCGACTTCATCCTCATCTATCGTCTTTCCATGCTCGATCTCGTGGAAGGCGGTTCCACGCTGGAGGAGGTCATCGGGCTCGCGCAGGCCGTCGAACAGGCGGGCGCTACCCTGATCAACACGGGTATCGGCTGGCACGAGGCGCGCATACCGACCATAGCCACGAAGGTGCCGCGCGGCGCCTACACCTGGGTGACGCAGCGGCTGATGGGCAAGGTGTCGATTCCGCTTGTTGCCACCAACCGCATCAACACGCCCGAACTGGCGGAACAACTGCTGGCCGATGGGGTGTGCGACATGGTGTCGATGGCGCGCCCGTTCCTCGCCGACGCTGCTTTCGTGCGCAAAGCCCGGGAGGGTCGCGCCGACGAAATCAATACGTGCATTGGCTGCAATCAGGCGTGCCTCGACCATACGTTCGCAGGCAAAGTCACGTCCTGTCTGGTCAATCCGCGCGCCTGCCACGAAACGCAGATCGTCATTCAGCCGGCGCAGCAGCGCAAGCGGGTTGCCGTGGTGGGTGCGGGTCCGGCGGGGCTTGCGTGTGCCGTGACGGCGGCCGGGCGCGGCCACGCGGTGACGCTGTTCGAGGCCGGCCCGGAGATCGGCGGGCAGTTCAACATCGCTAAAAAGGTGCCCGGCAAGGAAGAATTCGAGGAAACGTTGCGTTACTTCCGGCGCCAGATCGAACTCAACGGCGTGGAGCTTCGCCTCAATACGCGCGCGACGGCGGAGCTGCTGATGCAGGGAGCGTTCGACGAAGTGGTGGTTGCAACGGGTGTCGTGCCACGCGATCCGAAGATCGAAGGCGCGAATCATCCGAAGGTGCTGGGCTATCTCGACGTTCTGCGCGACGGCAAACCCGTTGGGCGCGAGGTGGCCATCGTGGGCGCCGGCGGCATCGGCTTCGACGTGGCCGAGTATCTGGTGCACGAGGGCAAAAGCGCCAGCCTCGACCCGGCGAAGTTCTTCGCCGAATGGGGCGTGGATACGACCTATGCGGAGCGTGGCGGGGTGCGCCAGCCGCATCTGGAAGCGCCTGCGCGCCACGTGCATCTCCTGCAGCGCAAGAAGTCGAAGGTGGGCGACCGTCTTGGAAAAACCACGGGCTGGATTCATCGCACGGCGCTCAAGGCACGGGGCGTGGAGATGGTTTCCTCGGTGGACTACCAGCGCGTCGACGAGGAAGGACTGCACGTGACGATCGACGGCGAGCCGCGCACGCTGCCCGTGGACAACGTGGTGATCTGCGCGGGACAGGAGCCCCTGCGCGAACTCGCCGATCAACTGCAGGCCGCCGGACGCACCGTGCACGTGATCGGCGGGGCGGACGAGGCCGCGGAACTGGATGCCAAGCGCGCCATTTATCAAGGCACGACACTCGCCGTCGCGCTGTGACGGCCATTTTGTTCGGAGAACGGAGTTTTCATGAGCCAGTCAACCTTTCATGTTCATCCCGCTGTCGCGCGTTCCCTCGAAAAGTGGCACGCGATGGTGGAAAGCGGGGATCTCAGCGCATTGAGCAGCATCGTGCACCCCGATGCCGTTTTCCGTTCGCCCATGGCGTTCAAGCCCTATGCGCCGGCTCCGGCGTTGCTGATGGCGCTGCAAACGGTCGTCACGATCTTTCGCGACTTCACCTATCATCGTCAGTTCAGCAGTGAGGACGGACTGAATGTCGTGCTGGAGTTCAGCGCCAACGTGGAGGACAAGCAGCTCAAGGGCATCGATATGATCCGTTTCGACGAGGAAGGCCGCATTGTCGAATTCGAGGTCATGATCCGGCCGTTCAACGCGTTGCAGGCCCTGGGCGCGCAAATGGGCGCGCGGCTCGCGCAGTTTCTGCCGGCCTACAAGGTTTAGCCTTGGAAGACGACGTAGCCGCGCTTTCCGACGAACCCCAACCGCAGAAAAAGGAAAATCACCATGCCTTATTCGATCGACTCTACCGTACGCGATCTTCTGGAAAGCGATAGCGCGAAGGCCGTCGTCGAGAAGCACTTGCCCGGCATTGCCTCGCATCCGCTAATCGGTATGGCGCTTGGCATGTCGCTGGCGACTGCGGCGAAATTCTCCGATGGCCTCGTTTCGGCAGAAGTGCTTCAGAAGGTGGATGCGGACTTGCGGGCTTTGGGTTGAGGGTTGACGTTTGACGTCTGACGCGAGAGGGAGGCAGGATCAGGCGCCCGCTGTATGGCACACCACTTCGATGTTGTGCCCGTCCGGATCGATGACGAACGCGGCATAGTAGTTCGCGTTGTAGTTCGGGCGCAGGCCAGGTCCACCGTTGTCTTTGCCGCCCGCCTTCAGCGCCGCGCGATGGAACGCCTCGACCTGCTGGCGGTTCGCTGCCGTGAACGCGAGATGAAGGTGCGCGGGCTTTTCGGTGGTCTGATAGAGACACAGCGAAGGCTGGCCCGGCGGGCTCAACTCCACACCGTAGGTCGGGTCGCCCTCGGAGACCACCGCTACGCCCAGCGGTTCGAGCGCTGCGAGATAGAACGCCTTGCTTGCCGCATAGTCGGTGACTCCGAATTTGACGTGATCAAACATGAGTTCTCCTGAAGTGTGCGTTTGGACCTGTATGGGACCTGTATGGGACCTGTATGGGACCTGTGCGGGACCTGTGCGGGACCTGCAGGGATTTTAGGGCGAACTGCCATCTCAGCAGCGTGTTGCTGCAACGCCTTCAGGTGCCATTGCTGCTGAAATTGAGCAAGACAATGCCGCATATGGCCATGCACAACCCCATGGCCTTGAGGGCGTTGAGCGATTCCTCGAACCAGACCACACCTATCACTGCCGTCAAGGCAGCACTGCTTCCCGCCCAGGCCGCGTAGGCCATACCCATTTCGATTCGCTTCGTTGCGACAGCCATCAGAAAGACGGCCGTGACGTAGCAGATCACGGTGAGCACGGAGGGCAGGAACCGGGTGAATCCGGCGGAGAGCGTGAGACTGGCCGTGCCGAGCGCTTCGGCTGCGACGCTCGCAGCAAGAATGAGCCATGCGGCCTGTGTGGAGGGCATATGCGTACCTCGCCAGTCCAACGTTTATACCGAACGTTGGAGCAAGCGAAGAAAGGTAGCGGTACCCCGAAGCTGAGGAAGCATGGTCTCAGAGCGGAAACCGGTTGTCAACGCGCTTGCTTGTGCGCAGCGGAGTCCTCGCCAACCGCGATCGCTCCGTCGAGTCCCTCTGTTTGCGATGGGGGCTCGAAGAGTCTGAACGCCGGGGCCGCTCGCTGAGCGCCGCTGTCAAATCCCTGTACAACTGCTCCCAGGCCGCGGCGTTGCGTTCGGCCGTGAACACACGGCCGGCACCGGTTTGCAGGTAGTGGTCCGGGTTCAGATGCATGCGAGGCGTCTTCGCGCGATAGCCATGGCCGGCTTCGCTAAACGGCGGCGGAAAGAGCGGCGAGTTTTTGCACCGTGTCCGCGCACGCGTGTGCCGCTTCAGCACCCTTTACGACGAAATGTTCGCGGAAATAGCGGACATGCTCTTCGCCGTGGAAGTGATGGGGTGTCAGCACGGCGGAAAACACCGGCGTATTGGTCTCGAGCTGAACCTGCATCAAGCCATTGATAACGGCCTGAGCCACAAACTCGTGGCGGTAGATTCCGCCATCGACCACCAGTCCCGCCGCAACGATCGCAGCGTAGCGGCCGCTACACGCGAGGCGCCTCGCGTGCAGGGGAATTTCAAATGCACCGGGGACTTCATAAAGATCGATGTCATTGGCCGTATAGCCGTACTGCGTGATTGCATCGAGAAAGGACGTCTTGCACTGGTCAACGATGTCGCGATGCCAGCACGATTGCACGAAGGCGATGCGCCGCCGTTCTGCTGGAACGGAATCGAGCGGGGAGTCTGCGTGAAGAGAGGTGACAGTCATTTGCATGGGCCTGTTTTGTGTGAACAGGGCGAAGAACGGCCGCGCCGCTGCAAGACGCAGAGGCGCGTACCGCTCCGTTCTCTTTCATCCGGACTATACCGTCGGCCCCGGAATCTCACCAGGTCTGCTGACCTTTGCTTCATCACGTACCGCCGTGTCTGGCAAAGCGCTCGCGGGCTACGGATCGTGCCGACCCGATTACCGCCGGTGGGGAATTTCACCCCGCCCCGAGAACATGTTCAAAAGCGAACGAGACGTAAATTAGCACGAGAACGAAAATATTGCTGCCGCGTACCCCTATGCGAGGTGAGGTCATTATCGTTCGCGGGCGGGCGGGTTTGCCGCGTTCCGCCGTGCCCCATCGTGCCCGGGTCGCGGGGCAGTTATCATATCGACCTGGAAACTGCTAAAGAGGCGCATATGTTTACGGGAATCGTTCAAGGTGTCGGCGTTATCAAGGCGATTGAAGATCATGCGGAACTGAGAACGTTCAGCATCGAATTTCCCGAGGGATTCACCGCGGGTATCGAAATCGGTGCCAGTGTCTCGGTCGATGGCGTCTGCCTCACGGTGACAACGATCCGTTCCGCTGTGCTGGTTGACTTCGACGTGATGCTGCAGAGCCTGAGAATCACCACACTCGCGGACTTGACGGAAGGCGCGAAGGTCAATGTCGAGCGTGCGGCAAAGGATGGCGCGGAGATTGGCGGGCATCCGCTGTCCGGTCATGTCGATTTCACCGGCACGATCGAACATATTTCGTTATCCGAACACAACAAGATGATTCGCATCCGCATACCGGCCGATTTTCGCCGCTATGTTTTCGCGAAGGGCTACATCGCGGTCAATGGTTGCAGCCTCACGGTTTCGGAGACCAATCGGGAAGAGGGCTGGTTCGAACTCTGGCTGATTCCCGAAACGCGCCGCGCCACCACGTTCGATGCCAAGGCGGTCGGCGACAAGGTCAACATCGAGATCGAACGCAGCACGCAGGTTGTCGTGGACACGATACGGGAATCGGTCAAGGAAACGCTGGGCGAGTTGACCGGCGTCGTCTCGAAGTTGCTGGCGGAGAAGGGCATCGACATCGAAGACCTGCTGATCAAAAACATCCCGCGGCTGCCGAAGCAGTAAGGGCGACGAGTCGCCGGCCAGGGCCACCGACTCGTCGTGTTCGCCAGCCCGATCCGCACGGGCGCGCTGCGAGCCTACTTTCCCGCGAAGTGGTCGTTCAGCCCGGCGAACTGCTTTGCATAGCCGTCGCGGCCCTGTTCGGCGGCAAAGCGCAGCGGCAGCACGCGTTTGACGAGCACTTCGCGAACCTCCGGCTGCGTATCCAGAATCGACATGACTTCGTCGATGAATTCCGCAAGCGGCATGGCGTTGGGGTCGCTTGCCTGTTGTTCGCCCATCAACTCGGTCTGGACGTACGGCGGCGCGATTTCGATAACGTCTACGCCCGTTCCGGCGAGCTGGTAGCGCAACGACTCGCTGAACGAGTGAATCGCCGCCTTGGTGGCGCTATAAGTGGGCGTGATGGCGAGCGGCAGGAACGCCAGCCCCGACGAAACGTTTAGTACAGCAGATTTTTCCTGCTTGTGCAGCAAGGGCAGCAGCGCGGCCGTGAGGCGAATGGGGGCGAGCAGGTTCGTGGCGATGGTTGCCTCGGCAATGCCGGTGTCGACCTCGGCCGCACGCCAGTCTTCGGGTTGCATGATGCCGGCGTTGTTGACGAGCGCGTTCAGGCCCGGATATTCGGTGGCGATTTTGGCCGCTGCGCGGGCGATGTCCTCAGGATCCGTGACATCCAGCACGAACGCTTCGATACCCGGATTCGCACGGACGACGTCTTCCAGTGCGGCTGCGCGACGCCCGGCAACGATGACCCGGTTGCCACGCTGGTGAAAGGCTTCCGCCAGTGCGCGCCCGATGCCCGAGCCGCCGCCGGTGATCAGAATGGTGTTTCCGCGAGTCTGCATGACTGTTCTCCTGTTTGAGGTTGTGCTAGCGTATGGCAAATACTCTCAATCGGGAAGTAGGCACCGTTTTGTGAGGTACGAACACATGGGTAACTAATAGGGCAGGACAAGGCATGAAAGGCAAACCCGTTCGCCGTGGGGTGGTATTCAAATCCGCCGAGGGGCACGCGTCCAATGCGGAGCTGGATGCGCTCGTGCTGGACGTGCTCGGCCGCGTGGCGGACAAATGGACAATGTGCGTGCTCGAAGTGCTGGCCCAGAACGGCGTGCTGCGCTTTACGCGCGTGGGTGAACTGGTCGGCTCGATCAGCCAGCGCATGCTGACGAAAACATTACGCGACATGGAGGCGGACGGCCTCGTGCTGCGAACGGTGTATCCCGAGGTCCCGCCCCGCGTCGAATATTCGCTGACCGAAATGGGAACGAGCTTGTGCGCGGCTTTTTGCGGCGTCTGGGAATGGGCCGAAAAACATGAACCGGAGTTGCGCGCGCTGCGCCTGAAGCGGGACGCGCGGGATTGATGTATCCCGTGTGACGGGACAAAAGGGGCGGGCGTGTTGGCCGGGTCCGCCGCAATGCGCCGTCTCGATGGTTTCGAGGCCGTCGTGCACCGTGCGGGTGTGATTCAACGCGCCTCGACGTTTCGCAGAACCTCGCGCGCCGCGCTCACCACCGCGTCCGCTGTGATGTCGAATTTTTCATAGACATCCTGAATCTTGCCGGACTCGCCGAAGCCGTGCATGCCGACGAATCGGCCCTCGGGTCCCAGATACCGGTCCCACCCCAGCTCCACCGCCGCCTCCACGGCCACTCTCGCAGGCGATTCGCCCAGAATGGCCCGCCGGTACGCGGCGTCCTGCTCTTCGAACAGCAGTCGGCAAGGCATCGAAACCACCGCAGTCGGAACCCCTTCGTTGTGCAGAATATCGCGCGCCTTGACGGCCAGTTGAAGCTCCGATCCGGTGGCAAGCAGGGTGAGCCTGCGCGGACCGCCCTCGGCATCCAGCAGAATATAGGCGCCCCGCGCCGACCGGTTTTCGCTCCCTGGCTCCTTGCGCAGCAGCGGCAGCGGCTGGCGCGACAGCGCGAGCAGTGCCGCACGGCGCGGCTGTTCCAGAATCAGCTCCCAGCATTCCGCGGTTTCGACGGCGTCCCCCGGCCGGTACACGGCCAGTTGGGGAATCGCCCGCAGTGAGGCGAGTTGCTCGACGGGTTGGTGCGTGGGCCCATCTTCGCCAAGCCCGATCGAATCGTGCGTCATGACGAAGATCGTGCGCACCCGCATCATCGCGGCCAGCCGGATGGCGGGGCGGCAGTAATCGGAGAAGCAAAGGAACGTTCCGCCATAGGGAATCAGGCCGCCGTGCAGCGCAATGCCGTTCATGGCCGCCGCCATGCCGTGCTCGCGCACACCGTAATGGATATAGGAACCCGCGTATTGGCCCGGCCCGATCTCGACCTGATGCTTCGCCTTCGTATTGTTCGACGGCGTGAGGTCGGCGGAGCCGCCCAGCAACTCGGGAATCGCGTCGAAGAGGTGGTCGATCACCTCGCCGCTCGCCTTGCGCGTGGCCATGTCGTCGGCGCTTGCGAGGAACGCTTCGCGCGCCGCCGTAATGGCCGATCGCCAGTTTTCGGGCAGCTTGCCGGCGTTGCGCCGCTCGAATTCGGCGCGCAGTGCCGGCGGTGCGCCTTGCACGCGCGCCTCCCAGGCGAGCCGTGCCTCGCGGCCCCGCGCGCCCACTTCGCGCCATGCTTCGAGCAGCGGATCGGGAATGTCGAAGGGAGGCGAATTCCAGTTGAGGAGTTTGCGTGCGCCGGCGATCTCTTCTTCGCCCGGTGCGTCGCTATGCGCCTTTTGCGTGCCCGCTTTGGTGGGCATGCCGAAGCCGATGATCGTTTTGCAGGCGATCAGGGTGGGCCGGTCCGCGCTTGCGCGAGCGGTTTCGATGGCGCGGCGAATCGCGTCCGTGTCGTGGCCGTCGATCTCCAGAACCTGCCATTGCGAGGCACGGAAGCGTTCTATTTCGTTATCCGAAACAGCGAGACGGGTGGCCCCGTCGATCGAAATGGCATTGTTGTCCCAGAACGCGATCAACCGCCCCAGCTTGAGGTGCCCGGCGAGCGAAATGGCTTCCTCGCTGATGCCTTCCATCAGGCAGCCGTCGCCCAGGAAAACATAGGTGTAATGGTTCACCAGATCGTTGCCGAACTGCGCATTCAGGATGCGCTCGGCCAGCGCCATGCCCACCGAATCCGCAATGCCTTGCCCCAGGGGGCCGGTGGTGAGCTCGATGCCCTCGGCATGCCCGTACTCCGGATGGCCCGGCGTTTTGCTGCCTACTTGCCGGAAGCGTTTCAGCTCGTCGAGCGGCATGTCCGCGTAGCCGGTCAGATAGAGCAGGCTGTACAGCAGCATCGAAGCGTGCCCGTTGGACAGCACGAAGCGGTCGCGATCGAGCCAATGGGGCTGCGACGCATCGAACTGCATGAAATCCTTGAAAAGGACCGTGGCGATATCGGCCATCCCCAGCGGCGCGCCGGGGTGGCCGCTATTGGCTTTTTGCACCGCGTCGAGCGTGAGGAAGCGGATACAGTTCGCCATCTCGCGCAGATGCGGGTCGCGGGGCGGCGGAACGGATTTCGGCGGGGTGGGGGCAGCGGGCGTGGGCGTGGTCATGGGGCGTACCTTTTGGGTCAGGGGCGTACCGGACCCTCGCTGCGCAATTTTCGTACCGCGACGGGTTGCTCTTACCGGCGGCCTGCCTCTGTCGCGGTTCTGCCGCCCCGCCGTTCAGGGCTCCACCGTTTGCCCGAGCGGTGCGCCGAACTGCAAGGCCGCGAGCTGGGCATAGAGCGGGGACGTGCGGAGCAATTCGGCGTGACGGCCCTGCGCCACGATGCGGCCATGTTCCAGCACGACGATGCGGTCGGCCTGCTGCACGGTGGCGAGGCGGTGCGCGATAACCAGCGTGGTGCGGTTCTGCGCGGCGTTATCGAGCGCTTTTTGCACGAGTTGCTCGCTGGCGGCGTCGAGCGCGCTGGTGGCTTCGTCGAGCAGCAGAATGGGCGGATTCTTGAGGATCGCGCGCGCAATCGCAATGCGCTGGCGCTGGCCCCCGGAGAGCCGCACGCCACGCTCGCCCAGAAACGTGTCGTAGCCTTGCGGCAGCGCTTCGATAAAGCCGGCTGCGGCGGCCATTGCGGCGGCGTGCTGCACCTCGTCGAGCGTAGCATCGGGCATGCCGTAGCGGATGTTGTCGAGCACGCTGCCCGAGAAGATCACCGACTCCTGCAGCACGACGCCGATCGCCCGGCGCAATCCGGCGAGCGGCACCTGCTGCGTGGGCACACCGTTGATCAGGATGCGGCCCGCATCCGGGTCATAAAAGCGCAACAGCAGTTGAAACAGCGTAGTCTTGCCGGCGCCCGAAGGCCCGACGAGCGCGACGTGTTCGCCTTCCCGCACGTCGAGCGAGAGGTCGGCAAGCGCGGCAATGCCGGGCCGGGAAGGATAGGAAAAGCCGATGTTCTCGAAACGGATGCCGCCGCCCCGGGCCGGCAGCGGCACGGTGGTTTCGGCTTCCACCACGGGCGAGCGTGCGGCCAGCAGTTGCAGGAGCCGCTCGGTGGCACCGGCAGCCCGCTGCAGATCGCCCCATACCTCGGCCAATGCGCCCACGGCGCCTGCGGTAAAGACCGCGTAGAGGATGAACTGGGAGAGCTGGCCCGCGCTCATGCGCCCGGCCAGCACGGCCTGTGCGCCCAGCCAGAGCACGAATACGATGGCCGCGAACACCAGTACGATCACCACGGCGGTGAGCCATGCGCGTGCCCGGATGCGCGTGAGCGCCGTTTCGAAGGCCATCTCTACCGCGCCGCCAAAGCGCCGTGCTTCGTAGGACTCCTGCGTGTACGACTGCACGGTGGGCATGGCGTTGAGCACTTCGCCCGCCAGTGCGCTCGCATTGGCCACCTTGTCCTGTGTGGCGCGCGAAAGCCGCCGCACGCGCCGCCCGAAGATGACGATGGGTGCGACCACCACGATCAGCGTGGCGATGATATAGCCGGAGAGCACCGGGCTGGTGGCCACCAGCATGGCGACGCCGCCCGTCATGAGGAAAAAGTTGCGCAAGCCCAGCGAGAGGCTGGTGCCGACCACGGTCTGGATCAGCGTGGTGTCGGTGGTGAGCCGCGACAGCACCTCGCCCGTCTGGGTGGTTTCGAAGAACTGCGGACTCATCCGCATCACGTGGTCATACACCGCGCGGCGCAAATCCGCCGTCACCCGTTCGCCCAGCGACGAGACCAGGTAGAAACGCAGCGCCGTGGCCGCGGCGAGGATCAGCGACACGGCGAACAGCGTGAGGAAATAGCGGTCGATGTGCGTGCGCTCGCCGCTGGCGAAGCCGCGGTCGATCAGGTATTTGAACGCCACCGGCAGCGCGAGGGTCGCGCCCGCCGACGTGGCGAGCGCGAGGAACGCGAGCACCCAGCGCCCGGCGTAAGGGCGCAGGAAGGGGAGCAGGCCGAGGAGCGGGCCGACGCGGGAGCCGGCGCGCGGCGACGAAGAGGCAGAAGTGGGCATGAGGATACGCGGGCGGACCGAAACGCAGTGATTGTGCCAGTACCGCGACGCGAAGCGCGTTCACGGATGCGACAGCCGTTGGACGGTCAGGCGAGATTCTCCTCGCCCCGCGCGGCTTCTTCGCGGCGGCGCTGGCGCGCGAGCCGCGCGGCGGCATCCAGCAGCGACACGCCAGCAGGCGTGAGGGTGGGGCGACGGGGTTCGCCCAGGCGCGGCTCGAGCGAGATGAGCTGGCAGTCCAGCAGGGTATCGAGTTCGAAGCGTGTCATGTCGAGCTGATCGGGCGCATTGCGCACCAGCATCAGGGTGGAGAATTCATGGGGGCTGAGCATGGTCATTGCGTGGACTCCATAGAGTGCGGCTGGGGGCGCGGCGTGGCGCTTTCGACTGCGCCGCGGTCAGCATGTTCGGGCGAGCGTGATGGCGTGCTCGGGGCACGCGGAAACGCACAGGCCGCAGGCGCGGCACGCTTGCGCGTTGGGAGCATAGGCCACTTTCATGCCGTGCACGCGCAGCTTGAACCGGTTCATGAGCCCGAGCTTTTCGTAGTCCGATGTGTCGATGCGGCGGATCTCGAATACGTTTTCGGGGCACACCACGGCGCAGTCGGCCTTGCCTTCGCAGCGCGTGAAATCGACGGACGGCGCGATCACGCCGGGCGGCTGCTTGCAGGCCGCGGTAGTGTTGCGTGTCATGCTCCGGCCTCCGTGTTCGGGCGCGACGCGCGCGGCGCCATGTTGCGCAACTGATCGCGTTCTTCCTGCGTCATGCGTTGCCAGCGGTGCCAGTGTTTGTGTTCGCGGCAGCGGCCATGCCCGCGGAATCCGCCGAACAGGATGCGGCTGAGCACCAGCAGGCCGATCGCACGCGGATAGTCGATGGCATGCGCCCCGGTCACGAGATCGGGAATGACCCAGTTCCACAGCCGCATGACGACCAGCCCCAGCACGGCGATAAACGCGATCACCAGCAGCGCCTTGAAGAAGAAAAAACGGCGATACCTCATTTGCAGCTCCTTCGTTTCAAATCTCGAATCCGTCGTACACCGGTTGCAAGCGCTCGCGCAGATGCAGCACGGCGTACCGTTTGCGGGCCAGCAGGGTGTTGATGCCGGTTCCCGTGGCCTCGGCCATTGCCTTGAAGCTTTGCCCGTCGAGTTCATGGGCAATGAAAATCTCGCGCTGATTCGCGGGCAGTTCGTCGAGCGCGGCGCGTAGTGCGTCGAGCAGCGCCGTGCGCGCATAAGCGGCCTCCGGTCCGGCGTCGGCGGAGGGCAGTTCGAGGTCGAGGCGATAGTCATCCCCGGTCTCCGCGGTTTCCGGCAGCGGCTCTTCCCTGCGCTTGCGGAAGCGATCGACGATGCGGTTCTTCGCCACGCGAAACAGCCACGCCCCGACCTGCTCGATGGAGTCCGGCAGCCGGTAGGCCTCGACCAGCTCTTCGAAGACGTCTTGAAGAATGTCCTCGGCTTCGTCCTGATCGATGACCCGGCGCCGGATGAAATTGCGCAGCCGCGGGCGCTCGCGCGCCACGGCGGTGGCGATTTCGCGGTCCTGCGGACTGGGCTGGGTCGGGGTGAGCGGCGGTTCCATACCTGTGTTGACGATTCAGGATGGGAAATATTGTGGGGCGGCGGAAATTTCTTGTTGAGGGTAGCGGGGCGCGGAATCTGCGGTTGTATGCAGTACGAGGGCGACTGGAATTTCCCTCAGCGGATCATGGAGTCCGATGGGCTATGCAGCTATTTCTCCGGCCAGGCCAGTCTCATTCAATGGCATGACTGGCTACACGGGCTCCGGCGAATTCTACGATCATCCGAAACCTCATCGACCCCGGTAAGCACGACCGACCTCGCGGGCTTTATTGATCGACGGAACGACATTTCGGCGGGCAACGGGGAGAGCCCGCAAGCGAGTAGTGAAACTCGTCGCTCGTCGAACCTTTGAACTCGTCGGCGTTCCTGACGTGCTCGACGAATTCGAAGCCGAGCGACTCCACAAGCCGGATAGACGCCACATTGCGCGTATCGATTTCGGCATGGATCCGTTGAATCCCGTATGCTTCGCGCAGCGCCGGCAAGAGCGCGTAGAGCGCTTCACCTGCATAGCCCCGGCGCTGACTCGACGCAAAGACGAAGTAGGCGATCCAGGCTTCTTTCGACGCCAGTTGAACCGTGGCCTGGAGGTAGCCGTGCGGCTCGCCGTTGCAGTCGATCAGCGCCCAGTTCAGCCACGCCTCTTCACCCTCCGGCGAGCGGCGGTTCGCAAGCATCCGATACCGCGCCGCCAGTTCTTCGAGGCTGCGCGGCGGGTCCTCGGGAATATGGCGGTAGGCCGCCGGATCGCGCAATCCGTCGAACATCTTTGCTGCGTGATTTTCAGTCAGCGGTTCGAGACGAAGGCGGGGAGTCTGCAGTATCGAAGATTCAAAAACCTTTGTCATTGGCAATAAGCGCTGAGAACGACGTCGAGTATGCGGAAATAGAAGACGATAAACATCAGGAAGACAAGCAAGACGACAACGGCCGCCTTTGAGAAACCGAAATTGCGGAACAGCGATACCGCGAACACAACTGCAGACACGGCCGTGCCCCCCGCCAGCAACAAGATGTAGGTGGCAGCCCCGAAGCCTTTCGAGCTTCGGACCCAGGGCATGCATCCGCTGAACATCGTTACCGAGAGAAGCGCACAGAAGCAGACGAACGAAACGACTAACGGCGTTCTTTTTCCCATGAGTGGCGTTCGCGCTCAGGATCGTCGATGGAGAGCATCCTCATGCCCGCTGGAGTGCGCTCAGACTTCGATCAGAACGGGCGTTCCTGGCTCGACCAGATCGAACACCTCCACGATGTCCGCATTGCGCATCCGGATACAGCCGAAGGAGGCGGCGACGCCCATCGGCTCGGTATCGGGGCAGCCGTGAATATAGATGTAGCGCCGCATCGTATCGACTTCGCCCCAGCGATTCTTGCCGGGTTCGCAGCCGCCTAGCCAGAGGATACGGGTGAGCATCCAGTCGCGCTCCGGAAACTGCCCGGCTAGCTCGGCCGAATAGATTTCGCCGGTCGCCCGCCGTCCGACGAAGATCGCACCAGGCGGGCACGCGGCGCCGATCTTCGCGCGAATCACATGGCGCCCGCGTGGCGTGCAGCCGCTGCCCATCATTTCTCCCGGACCGTTTTTGGCGGTGGAGACCGGCCAGGTGCGCACGGGCTCTGCGTTGCGCAAGAGGGTCAAGGTTTGGCGGGAGAGATTGGCTATGAGCATCGTCGTGTTGCTAAAGGTGCGTCGCGGGAGGCGACCCGCTGCGGCCACGGCAGTAAAAATAGCGAATCGCCGATCTTCCATCAACTCCACGATACGCCTACGCAACCTCGCGCCCATTGCGCACGACCGCTCCCGTCTGGAGCTGCGCCAGGTGGCGCAGCAGTTTCGTCACCATCCAGACCACCGTGAACGCGACGATCACGAAGAACCCTGCGAGCGGCGCGAGAATCTGCACCGAGACGAAGCCGGCGAGTGCCATCATGGCCGACGAAACGAGCAGCAGCGCGCATCCGAGAATCGCGCTCGTCAGGCCTGCGATGTGCGGGAACAGCGAATTGCCCTTCGCCATGAAGGTGGGGTACATCGCGCCCGCGCAAAAGCCCATCACGATCACCGGCGCCGCGAGCGTCCAGACCCGCAGGCCGATCGCGAGCGCGAGCACCAGCATGACGATCGCAGCCAGCGCCATCACGCGCGCGCCGATACGCAGGCGTTCTTCCGCGCTCGGCAGCTTCGGCCCGTGCACCCGGTTCGAGAGGCCGCCGAGGAAGTAGGCCATGCCCACGCCCAGCGCGAGATAGCCGAAATAGGTGGGCGGCAGGTGCAGCGTGCTTTGCACCATGAACGGCCCGACGATGTTGAACACCAGCAGGATGCTGTAGCACAGCCCTTGTGCGAGAAAGCAGCTCTGGAACACCGGGCTCGCCAGCACCTTGGCCGCGTTCGTCATCAGCGTGCGCAGTTCGAGATGAACCGGCTGCGGCAGCGTTTCGCGGTAGCGCAGCAGCGCGCCCCACATCACGAGCGAATAGACGAGCAGGAAGACGAGGCAGGCCTGCCAGCCGAACCACGTCTGAAGATGCGCGCCGATGACCGGCGCGATGATCGGCGCGAGCCCCCATGCAATCGACATATAGGTGAACATGTGCATCAGCGCCTGGCCCTTGAACGAGTCGGTGATGATGGCCTTCGCCAGCAGGTTCGTAGTGGCGATGCCGAAGCCTTGCAGGCAGCGGGCGAGGATGAACGTCTCCAGATTGGGCGCGCACAGCGCGAGCACGCAGCCCACCGTATAGACGACGAGGCCGAAGGCCAGCACGGGCTTGCGTCCGTGCGCGTCGGCGATGGGGCCGAATATGAGCTGGCCGAGCGCGTAGGCCGCCATGTAGCCCGACACGCTCGACTGGATGGCCTGCGGCGAGGTGGCGAAGTCATGCGCCATGGCGGGCAGGGCCGGCACGTAGATGTCGATGGCCATCTGCCCGGCGGAGGCGAACAGGCAGATCAGGAACAGCAGGAAGCGCGGCGAATTCGGCGCGCGCGCGGCAGGGGCCGCGCGGTGAGTGGCAGGCTGGGTCATGACGGCAACGAGAGGACGGATTGCAGCGGCGCGATACCGATTTCGTTCGAATGTCGAACTGGATCTTGAATCGATTCGGGGACCGATTCGGGAATCGATTCGGGAATATAACGCTGCGGCAGCGGTGTTTTCCCTATTGTGCCTGTAGCCGGCCGGATTTGCCCGACTGAATCCCGACCGGCAGGCCGTGGCCGCGGGCAATCCCGCCTCATTGGTCGAGGTGTCGCCCGCGGTGTGGGCGCCGCGGCCCGTGATCTATCGCGTGCCGCCGCAGGCCGGTCAGAGCAGCGGCAGCGTGAGCCGGATGTGCTCCGCGAAGGCCGTGGTGAGATGCGACGCCCGTTTGCGTCCGAACTTCAGCGCGATGCCGACGGCAGGCAAGGGCGGCAGGGCAGGGTCGCCGTTCAGGATGGCAAGGTCGGCGGGCACGGCGGTCTGCGTCATGATGGCGAAGGCTTGCCCCGAGCGCACGAGCGCCGTGAGGCCCGCGAGGCTGCTGCTCGCATAGGCGATACGGTACGCCCGGCCCGCGCGCTGCAGGGCTTCGCAGGCGGCGATGTGGTCGAGCGTGTCCGGGTCGGAGAGTGCGAGCGGCAGCGGATCGAAGTGCGCGGAATCGAGCCCGGGGTAGCCGATCCACACGAGCGGCTCGCGGCGGATGATGTCGTCGTTCCCGCCGCCCGCGTCCCGCGCATCGCCGGGCAGCGAGATCATGGCGAGATCGAGGGCGCGCTTGTCGAGTTGCTCGACGAGGCGGGGTGTCGGGCCGCACACCACTTCCACGAGCGCCTGCGGGTGCTGGCTCGAAAACTGGCGCAGGAGCGAGGGGAGGAACACGGCGGCATAGTCGTCGGGGCAGCCAAAGCGGATGCTGCCCGACAAGCCCTTGCCGAGCAGATCGGCCAGCGCCTCGTCGTGCAGGCGCAGCATGCGCTGCGTGTGGATCAGGAGCCGCTCGCCGGGATGCGTGAGCACTACGCCGCGGCCGGTGCGCTGGAACAGCGGTTGATCGACGATCTCTTCCAGGCGTTTCATCTGCTGGCTGAGGGCGGACTGGGTCCGGCCGATCCGGCCGGCCGCGCGGCTCAACGACCGGGCCTCGGCAATGGCGGCGAAGGAACGCAACAGATCGATTTCGAGGGTGCCGCTCAAGATATTAGCCTCGCTTCTAGCTTCCATAAGAACTATTCGTTTCTATAAAAGCAGACCGGCGTCTAGACTGCAAGTCATTCCCGCATCCCACGAGGAGAATTCCGTGTCCCGCAACGACGACGCAACGTTCTGGCGCAACGCGCGCGAGCATCTCATCCGCTACGGCGGCACGTTCGAGCCGATGATTATCGAGCGCGCGAAAGGCAGCTTCGTCTACGACGCCGACGACCGGCCCATCCTCGATTTCACTTCGGGGCAGATGAGCGCGGTGCTGGGGCACAGTCACCCGGAGATCGTTTCGGTCATCAACGAATACGCGGGCAAGCTCGACCATCTTTTCAGCGGCATGCTTTCGCGCCCGGTGGTCGAACTCGCGACGCGGCTGGCCAGGATCACGCCACCGGGCCTCGACCGGGCGCTGCTGCTGAGCACGGGGGCGGAGTCGAATGAGGCGGCCATCCGCATGGCGAAGCTCGTGACGGGCCGCTACGAGATCGTGGGCTTTGCACAGTCGTGGCATGGCATGACGGGCGCCGCGGCCTCGGCCACCTATAGCGCGGGCCGCAAGGGCGTGGGCCCCGCGTCGGTGGGTTCGTTCGCCATTCCCGCGCCGTTCGCGTACCGGCCGCGCTTCGAGCGCAACGGCGCCTACGACTGGCTGGCGGAGCTCGACTATGCGTTCGATCTGATCGACCGCCAGTCGAGCGGCAATCTTGCCGCCTTCATCGCCGAGCCCATCCTGAGTTCGGGCGGAATCATCGAGCTTCCGCCGGGCTATATGGCGGCGCTCAAACGCAAGTGCGAGGAGCGCGGCATGCTGCTGATCCTCGACGAGGCGCAAACCGGCGTGGGGCGCACCGGCACGATGTTCGCCTGCGAGCGCGACGGCGTGACGCCGGACATCCTCACGCTTTCGAAGACGCTCGGCGCGGGCTTGCCGCTCGCGGCCGTGGTGACTTCCGCACAGATCGAGGAGACGGCCCACGAACGCGGCTATCTCTTCTACACCACGCACGTTTCCGATCCGCTGCCTGCCGCGGTGGGCCTGTGCGTGCTCGATGTGGTCGAGCGCGAAGGGCTCGTTGCGCGCGCGAACGCGATGGGCGCGCGGCTCCGGGGCGGGCTGCTGGATTTGATGGAGCGCTTCGGCTGCATCGGCGACGTGCGCGGCCGGGGCCTGCTGCTGGGCATGGAAGTGGTCAAGGACCGCCGCACGAAGGAGCCGGCGGACGGGCTGGGCGCGAAGATCACGCGCGAGTGCATGAACCTCGGGCTCAGCATGAACATCGTGCAGTTGCCGGGCATGGGCGGCGTCTTCCGCATCGCGCCGCCGCTTACGGTGAGCGAGCAGGAAGTCGATCTGGGGCTGGAATTGCTGGAGGAGGCGATCCGGCGCTCGGTGTAACCGCGCACGGCGGGCGGCAGCCGTGCTTCGGCAACCGGCACGGAGCCCGAATCAGGACTGCCTTCGCTTGATGTAGAGGCGCCGGTAGAGGATCGTCCATACCGTGAGTCCGGTGTAGACGCCGTACCGGATCAACGTGGAGAGCCGGTCGGCGTCGTGGCCGCTCATGTCGCTCGTGATCCAGAGCCGCACCACGTTCTCGCCGACAAGCCCGATGCCCCACACGGCCGTCATTAGCCGCACGGATCTCACGAGGTCCGGGCGGACTGGCCATGTCCGGTCGAACTCGATTTCCTGGCCGGAGCGCTCGCGTGCCAGCGTCGATCTCGCGAGGTAGAACACAAGAGGCCGGCGCGACGCCAGCGAGAGCAGAAAGAACACGCCAATCACGCCGCTTACCAGCGGATCGCGCGCTTCGCGCAACCCTCGCCCGGGTTCCGACATCAGCACGGCGAGCGAGAGGACAATGCTGGCGAGCACGAGCGCGCTCAGTGCGTCGAAGTGCCGGAATCTCAGCAGATCGATGGCCATCCACGCCAGCACGGGCAAGCCCGATGCGATCAGCGCATCCAGCAGGCCATAGTGCGGAAGGGCCAGCCGGTAAGCCAGCGCGGGCAACGCCACGTTGACGGCGAACGCGAGCGCGTAGCGGGTAGAGGGGATCATCGCGCGCTCCTTCACCGGCAGGGGACGTGTGGCGAGTGCATGTTTGCGCAGGTGTTTGCGGCGGTGGTGAATGCTCAGGCGTGCGGCACGGCTACGAAGGTAATCGCTATTTTGCTGCGTGTCCACGGCAGGCGTGTGGTCTTGCCCGCCCGCGAAGGTGGCTCGCGAACCCGGAGCCGCCGCCGTTCACGTTCGGTTCGATGTATCCTGGCTGGCAGCCCGACGTGCTCAACTGCGCAGCCAGCCCGACGCATAAACGGTCCACACCGGTTCCGCAAGCGCAATGGCGCTGCACAGGCGCCCAGGCATGGGGAGATCGAGGACGTGATACCTCTGGCCATCGTTCGCGTCCAGCGTCGAACTCGCACCGTTTTGCCGGAAGAAAGCGACATCCGCATCGGACAGCGTGCGTCCGGCCAGATCGGAGAGGCTCGCGTATCGCGCTTGCCAGTGCGTTTCGGTGCTGTGTTCCATCGCTGCAGATGAGTCCGACTGGTCTGCGATCGCGCGGCGATGGGGCAGCGTTGGCGCGCCCGCGTTCGGCGCCGTCATTCTTCGCCCCGGCGTGGCCGACCCGATGCCCATCGCCGCATTGCTGACGGCAATGAGCACCCAGACACTGGCAAAGGCAATGTGAATCTGGATTGCGCTGCCGGCTTCGGGGTGCAGCAGCGCGAGGCGCCCTTCGCGTGCGCTCCCGAATTCCAGTTGCTCCGGGGCGCAGGCAAGCATGGGAGCGAGCGCGAAGCGCAGCGCGGCACATCCTATCAGGTAGCGTTTTGCCAAAGCGGAGTTGGGGTAGTGCTTCGCCCACTGATATTCGGCCCGGGAAATGCACGAGCGCGGGTCGTCGTGCGAGATCGCTTGCCACTCCGCGTGATATCGCCACAGGTATAGCTCGCCGGGTGCGGGCAAGGTCGTGCGGAAGGGCGCGGACGCATGGTGCGGCAGGGCGACGAACTCGAGTGCAGGCGTCGAGTAGATCGGGTGCCGTCTGGTTCTGGCGGTCCTGGCGGATACCTGGGCAGGATCGACTTCTGCGGCTAAAGGCATCAAGTTCCTCAGGGTAGGGAGACGACGTCCCGTTTGCGGCCGCTGCGGCCGCTGCGATAACTGCGCATCGCGGGCATGAACCCCCGCAGCGGCCGGTTTGCGGAGGCGCGCGCAGCGCAGTCTGCGGAATTCAGATGGAGCTGCGCCCAAACCACTCGCGAACGTGATTGGCGCGGGGCGGACGCAGCGCACTGCGTTCCCCGGACTTCGGTGTCCCAATGAAAAGGAATCCCAGCAGGCGATCGGTCGGCTCGAAATCGAGTGCGCTTTGCAGGCGCGGATCGTACGCATCTGCGCCGGTGGCCCAGAACCCGCCGTAGCCCAGTGCGTGGATCGCGTTGAGCATGTTCATGGCCGCCGCGCCGACACTGAGGAGCTGCTCCATCTCCGGGATGCCGCTGCGGGGCGTAACGGCCGAACCCAGCGCCACGATCACGGGTGCGGCGAATGCCCGTTGCCGCCGGTGCTCGTGCGCGGAGCGCGGCTTTTCGGGCTCGCGGGCCGCCGCGATATCGACGAGCACTTCGGCCAGTTCCGCGCGGGCATCGTCGCGCAGGTACACGAAGCGCCACGGGCACAGCCGGCCGTGGTCCGGCGCGCGCAACGCGGCGTCGAAGATCAGATCGAGTTCGGCATCGCTGGGCCCCGGGCCGGTGAGCGGCCAGCACGACTGGCGTGAAAGCAGGGTATCGAAGAAGGCCCGGCGCCCGGCTTGCGGTTGATCCTGCTGGTGATCGCGCGGGTGATTCGTGAGTGCGGTTTGTTCCGGAATGGCGGTTGCGGCTGCGTCCATGTGCGTGTCCCTACGAAAGTCACCGGCACATGATGACGAAAATCAAGTCTTTATGCAAATGATTCTCATTTAGTTGAAAGAAATTTGTTTCTGTCCTATGCTCCTGTGCCATGACCCATCGCGACACAACGGCACGGCCGCCCACGCAGCGGGCAGTCTTGATGGCGCCTCGCGGACGCTGGCCGTCCGGCGTGGACGTCTGGCACGTTCCTGTCGATCATTGGGGAGCAGACGAAAACGGATCGCATCTCGAACCGGACGAACGGGCCCGAGCGCTGCGTTATCGTCACCCGGCGGACCAGGCGCGCTTCGCGGTCACAAGGTCGGTCTTGCGCGAATTGCTGGGCCGCTATACGGGCGCGGACCCCGCGGCGCTGCGCTTCACCTCGACCGCGCGCGGAAAGCCGATACTCGCCGCATTTCCCGACCTCTTCTTCAACGTTTCCCATTGCGGAGCGCATGCGCTGATCGCGGTCTCAGGGTGCACTCGCGTCGGTATCGATATCGAACGGGTCGATGCCGACCTGCGCTGGCACGAACTACTCGATCTGGTGTGCACCGCGGCCGAGCGCGCGGCGATCGAGGCGGCGCCCCTGGCCGCGCGTGCCGATCTGTTCTTGCGTTGCTGGACGGCCAAGGAGGCATTGCTGAAGGCAGTGGGCCTGGGCATCACGGAAGGCTTGCTGAAGCTGACTGTCGATCTGGGTGGCCACGCTCACGCTCCCGCGCGCCCGGAGGTAGCGGACGATCCGCTGGTTGAGGAGGCCCGCCGGTTGAGGTACTGCTGGATCGACGACTTGCCGGGTTATACGGGCTGCCTGGCCTATGCGTTTGCCGGCGCGCCGCAAGACTTGCCTCGCGCCTGAAACGCCCGATTGGGAAGAAGCCGCGCGGATAGCCATACCTGGACTTCGCGTCTGGACTTCGCGTTGCAGCGGGCAATGGAATCGGATATTTACCTGGTAATGCAGAATAAAAAGCGAAGCATGAATTTTCCCGTTCGTCCACGAATAGAAATGATAACGATTCCCGTCAGTATTAGCTTTACGGGCGTTCTATCTCGTTAGCTATATCTAATCGGATCGCAGTCGTCGTTACGCTAAGATCAGGGCCTCGGCATGAGCGGTTCCGCCGGCAAAGGCGGCGATCGACCGCCTGCATGCGCATCAACCCGGTCCCCTTTCCATACGATATATGTCCGCCCCGGTTTTCGAAGAGTTGCAGAGTGCAGGCTTGCGCGCGACCATTCCGCGCGTGAAGGTGCTGGAGTTTTTCCGTCACGCGGACCATCGGCATTTCAGCGCGGAAGATGTGTTCCGGCATCTCGTCGAGGACAAGGTCGATATCGGGCTCGCGACCGTCTATCGCGTGCTTGCGCAACTGGAGGAGGCGGGGCTCCTGACGAGCGGCATGCTCGACTCGAGCAAGGTCGTCTACGAACTCAATGAAGGCAAGCGCCACGATCACATCATCTGCCTGAACTGCGGCAAGGTGGACGAATTTTCGGATCCGCTCATCGACGCCCGGCAGAAAGCAGTGGCCGACGCACTGGGCTACATGCTCACCGGCCATCAACTCGTCCTGCACGGCTACTGCGCCAAATGCCGGCCCAAACCGCACGGCGCGAAGCCGGGCAAGAAAGCGTAGTTCATCCCGTTCAACCCGCGCTTTGCCCGGCCCCGCGGGTCCAGCCGCCGCCCAGCGCACGGTACAGCGAAACCGCGCCTTGCAGGCGGGCGAGCCGCAACTGCACGCCTTCGTCCTCCGCGGCAAAGAGCGTTTGCTGCGCGTCGAGCACCGTGGTCAGCGTTTCCGCACCCGCCTGGTAGCGGCTTTGTGCGAGCCGGAGCGCGCGGCGCGCTTCGTCCCGTTCTTCGTCCTGCGCGGCGACCTGTGCATCCACACCGTGAATCGCGTTGAGGGACCGGTCCACGTCGCCGAATGCCGAGACAATCGCCGCACGATAGGCGGCGAGCAATTCCTCCTGCTGGGCAATGGCGAGATCGCGCCCCGCGGCCAGCGATCCCGCATTGAAGATCGGCGCGGAAAGACCCGCGGCGACGCTGTAGAGCGAGTTGTCGAAGATCGTATGAATGCGCTCGCTGCCGAAGCCGGCCGTGGCGGTGAGCGTGAGGCTCGGCAGCATGGCTGCGCGCGCCGCGGCGATGTTCGCGTCGGCGGCCGTAAGCTGGGCCTCGGCGCGCGCGAGATCGGGCCGTTGCACGAGCACGTCCGAGGGGACCCCGGCGGCGATATCCGGAACGTGCAGGGCGTCGAGCGACGTGGTAGCGATCTGCAACCGGGATGCCGGTTGACCGAGCAGGACCGCCAGGGTCGCGAGGCTGTCGTTGGCCTGCTCGACGCTTGCTTCGAGTGCGCGGCGTTGTGCGGCAACGGCCGCGCGCTGCTGGGCAACGTCGAGCAGGGTTACGGCGCCCGCACGCAGGCGCGACTCGACGGTCTTCAGGATCTGCGTGGCCGTATCGAGGTTCTGGCGCGCAATCGCGGCGCGCTGGCGCAGGGCGACGGTTTGCAGCCAGGTATTGGCCGTATCGGCCGAGACGGTCAGCGCCACGGTGTCGCGATCGAAGCGCGATGCGTCGACATTGGCGAGCGCTGCGTCGCGTAGCGCGCGATTGCGTCCCCAGAAGTCGAGTTCGTAGCTCGCCACAAGGCCCAGGTCGAAGCTCGTGCCCTCCAGTTCGCTGTCGTTCACGAGCAAGCCGCCCTGGCGGGTGGCATCGGCAAAACCGTTCACGTTCGGCAGCAGGGCGGCGCCCGCGATCTTCGCACTGGCCTGAGCCTGCTTCACGCGGGCGACGGCCGCGGCAACGTCGAAGCTGTTCGCGCGAGCCTGCTGCACGAGGCTGTCGAGTTCGCGGCTTCCGAACGCTGTCCACCAGCCGGGGCGCACCGGTTCGCCCAGAGCGTCGGTGGCTGCCGCGTAGCGCCAGGCGGCCGGTGCCGGCAGCGCGGTGTCGTTGGGGGCAGGCGTCGTGCAGGCGCAAAGCGCGAATAGCGGGAGCAGGGCGAAGCGGCGGGTCCGGTTTCTCATGGGGTCATTCGTTCGCCAGTGCGACGACAGGATCGAGCCGGGCTGCCTGGCGGGCCGGCATGAAGCCGAAAACAAGGCCGGTCAGCAGCGCGCAGACGAACGCGCCGATGATGGCCCGCATCGGAAAGATGGCAGGGACGCCGGCTGCGATCAGGCCCGCGCCGATGGCGAGCCCGCAGAAGACGCCGAGCAGGCCGCCTACGCTGGAGACGAGCGTCGCCTCGGTCAGAAACTGCCTGAGGATGTCGCGCTGGCGGGCGCCGGTCGCGATGCGGATGCCGATTTCCCGCGTGCGCTCGCGCACCGTCATGAGCATGATGTTCATGACGCCGATGCCGCCCACCACCAGCGAAATCGCCGCGATCAGGCCGAGCATCAGCGTTAGCGTGCTCTGCGTTTCGGTTTGCGCCTTCACGGAGGCCGCCTGGTTGTAGACCTGGAAGTCGCGGATGTGGTGGGCCGTTTCGAGGGCATCGGTGATCTTCCGGGCGGTCTGGTCCGCGAGATCGAGGCGGTCGATCAGCACCGAAATCCACGAAAGATTCGTTGTACCGACAATGCGATAGCTGCCAGTCGACCAGGGCATGAGGATGACGTTGTCGTCGTCCGTGTCGCCGGACGTGGCGCCTTTTTCTTCGAGTTCGCCGATGACCTGGAAGGGGACGTTGTTGACCAGCACGTAGTGGCCGACCGGATCGGCCGTGCCGAACAGCTTTTCGCGCACCCGTTTGCCGAGCAGCACGACCGTGGAGAGATGGCGTTCGTCGCTGGCGGTGAAGAAGATGCCGCGGCTCGGTTTCCAGTTGAGCACACGCGGCGCCTCTTCGGTGACGGCCCAGAGGGGCACGCGAATATCCACGCTGCCGTAGCGCGCCGTGACGCTGCTGCTGAGGAACGGCATCGCCGCGCTCACGTTGGGGACATCGCGCACGATTTGCGCGTCCGCCTCGGAAAGCGTGCCGCCGGGTCCGCGCGGATTGTCGCCGCCGGGAATGACGTAGAGCCGGTTCGTTCCGAAGCTCGCCATTTTTTCGATCACCTGCTGTTCGGTGCCGGCGCCGATCGCCATCATCACGATCACGGAAGCCACGCCGATGATGATGCCGAGCAGCGTGAGCAGGGTGCGAAAGCGGTTGATCCACAGAACCCGCCACGCTGCGCGCAGGGCCTCGCGCGTGTCCGCGACGAACGAAGCCGTATGGGCCACGCCGGTCGCCATCGAAGCGATCAGCGCTGCGGCGTCGAGCGAGGCGCGGCTGCCCGCATCGCTGCGCCTGCCCGAATCCGCGATGATCTGGCCGTCGCGGATTTCGATGGTCCGGTGCGCGCGCGCGGCGATGTCGCGGTCGTGCGTGATGAGAATGACCGTGTGCCCGGCGCGCGCGAGATCTTCGAGCAGCAGCATCACCTCGGCGCCGCTCTTCGAATCGAGCGCTCCGGTGGGCTCGTCGGCGAGCACGATGTGTCCGCCGTTCATCAGCGCGCGGCTGATCGAGACGCGCTGCTGCTGGCCGCCGGAAAGCTGACCCGGGCGGTGATCGAGCCGCTCGCCCAGGCCGAGGCGCGTGAGCAGCGCGGTGGCGCGGCGTTCGCGTTCGTGCGCGGAAACGCCGGCGTAGATCGCGGGTATCTCCACGTTTTCGCGCGCCGTTTCGGTGGCGATCAGGTGGTAGCCCTGAAACACGAAGCCGAACGCTTCGCGCCGCAGCCAGGCCAGTTCGTCGGCGCTGAATCCGGCGATGTCCTGGCCCGCGAACCGGTAATGGCCCGAAGTCGGGCGGTCGAGGCAGCCGAGGATATGCATCAGCGTCGATTTGCCCGAGCCCGATGCGCCGACGATGGCGACGAACTCGCCGGAGTGAATCGAGAGGCTGAGGCCGCGCAGCACCTCGGTTGCTGCCGCCGGGTTGCCGTCCGGACCGCGGGCGTTGCTGCCGTACGATTTGCGGATCGCCTCCAGTTCGATCAACGGCGGCGCTACCACGTGAACCTCCCGTCGGCCAGGTGCGTGCGGGTGACGTTGGTCACGAGCCGGTCGCCCGGTGCGAGGCCTGCCAGCACCTCGCCGCTGAGGCGGTCGTGGATGCCGATGCGCACGTCGCGCGAGACGATGTGCCCGCCCGCGTAGACGCGTGCCGTGTAGCGGCCGGGCGCGCCCTCGACGGGCGTCATCGGGGCGAGCGGGGCGAGGACGACGTGCTTTGCCCGGGCCGCGACGAAGAAGACCTGGGCGCTCATCTGCGGCATCAACTGGCCGTCGGGATTGGCGACGTCGAACAGGACCGTGTAGAGAACGACCTTGCTGCTCGCCGCCGTGCCGGCCTGAGCGGCCGTTGACTGGCCGTTGCTGTCGGGCGACGTGGCGGGATTCGGCGGAGAGGGAAGAATCTGGCGCACCGTGGCCGTCCAGCGGCGGTCGGTCGAACCGAGCGTCGTGAAGTACACCGGCATGCCCGGCTTCACGCGCAGGATGTCCGCTTCGGACACCTGGGTCCAGACGGTCATCGTCGAAAGATCAGCAATGCGAAGGATGTTCGGCGTCTGGTAGGTGGCGTTGAGCGTCTGGCCTTCGCGGGCGTCGAGCGTGACGACCGTGCCGCTCATCGGCGCATAGATGCGCGTGTAGCCCAGTTGCGCCTCGTCGCCTTTCAGGTTCGACTGGGCGCCCGCAATCTGCGCGGCCAGATTGTCGATTGCGGCGCGTGCCTGATCGAGTGCCGCGCGGGCGGTCTGCACGTCCTCGTCGCGGGTCGAGCCGTCGGCGGCCATGCGGCGCTGCCGGTCGTACTGCTGCTGCGCGAGCACGCGCTGCGCCTCGTCGCCCACGCGTTGCGCGCGCAGGCTCGCGAGCGTGGACTGGTCCACATCCACTTTGGCCTGCTGGACGCTCGGATCGATTTCGACCAGCAACGTGCCCCGGCTGACCGTCTCGCCGGGCCGCACATGAATGCGCCGGATTTCGCCGGAGGCCTGTGCGCCGACATCGACGTAGCTATGAGGCTGCACCGTGCCGAGTGCCGTGACGTTGGCTTCGATGTCGCCGCGTCCGATGGTGACGGTGCTCACGTGCTCGATCACCCGAAAGAAGATTGCCCAGATGGCCCATGCGAACAGCAGCAGGAGGATGGCGACGAAGGCGCTTCGTCGATGTCGTCTGGCGATTTTTCTCATCGGTCTTCAAAGGCGGGTGTCGCGCGTCCCGAACCTGGCGATGCGGGCAAGTGGATACGTTGAGCCATGGTGCTGCGGTAACGAATCCGTCACCGGCGGCTTCTAAGATGGCTGCGTTGAGGGATCGGCTGCGAGGCCGGCGAACTTCGCGTGGAAGTATAAGCGATTCTCATTTGCAAACGAACCGTGTAACCCTGCGAAGCTAACGGGCAATGGGATGGGCGAGTTTGCATGCGCCGACGCGTTCTGTGTTGATGTGTCGACGTATTGCATGCGAAGTGCATCGCCGAGCCGTAGGGTCTTCGGCAAAACAACTTGACAAGGTATCGGAGAAAGCATAATTTTCCCGGACTTTTGCGAATAATTCTCATTAACAAAGATTCGATGAGCGATTCGCAACAGAGCTGGGGCCCTGCCGGGGTGCATTGATGCGCCGGCAGGCAGGCGTGTCGAAATGGACTTGGGGGTACGAATGAGCTGGGACGACGAGAACGCGGAATTCGAGGTGGTGATCAATCACGAAGAGCAATACTCGATCTGGCCGGGCTACAAGCCGATTCCGGGCGGCTGGCGCGCGGTGGGCAAGAAAGGCAAGAAGGCCGAATGCCTCGCGTATATCGAGGAGCACTGGACCGACATGCGCCCTGCGAGTCTGCGCAGGGCGATGGACGGTGCCGCTCCCGCGGGCGATCCGGCACCGGCGCCGCTGCATTGACGGTTCGCGCCATGAGCCGCACCGAGGCCGCAACCGAGGCGCTCACGTTGTTCTGCCTGCCCTATGCGGGCGGCAGCGCCGCGATCTATCGCGACTGGCCGGCGCGGCTGCCGCAGTGGATACGCCTCGTGCCGCTGCATATGCCGGGGCGCGGCGTGCGTCACGCCATGCGCCCGCTGCACGGCTGGCGGGCGTTGCTGGATCTGCTCGTCGAAGACGCGCAGCCGTTCGCGGCGCAGCCATTTGCGATCTTCGGGCACAGCATGGGGGCGCTCATCGGCATCGAGCTTGCGCAGGCGCTGCGCCGCCGTCATGGCGTGTCGCCCGTGTGGTTCGGCGCGTCCGCATGCAAGGCGCCGTCGCGCCGCGAGCCTGAGCATCACTGGCTCACGTGTCCGGAGAGCGAGTTTATCGACGAGGTGCGCTCGCTCAATGGCATGCCCGACGAACTGCTCGAGAACCGCGAGTTCATGGAACTCGTTCTGCCGTTCCTGCGGGCGGATTTTCATTTGTGCGGCAGCTACGAATACCGGCAGCGCGAGCCGCTGGACTGCGCGATGCTGGTGCTCGGCGGCATTCAGGACACCGAAATCAGCGGCGAGCCCGAGAACCTGGCTGCGTGGGCTCGGGAAACGACGGGCCCGTACGAGCAGAAGGAAATCGACGCGGGCCATTTCTTTATCAACACGCATCGCGCCGGGGTCATCGATCACGTGGTCGGGAGCCTGGCGAGGGCGTTTCTTGCACACGGGCCGTCCGGCGCGCCGCTAGAGCGGTCGTATGCCTGATAGCCCGTGTATCTCGTGGAGTTCAGTATGGTGGACAAATCGTCTCCCCTTTTCGATTTCACGCCTTACCTCGTGCAGCGCGAAGAAGTGATCGCGCTGATCCGCGAATTCGCTTCTCACCATGCTTTTCGCAGCGCGGCGGTGGAGGAGCTGGAGCTCGACGAGGACTTTTACCGCCGCCCCCTGCGGCCCGAGGACCTGGAGTTCCTGAAATTCATGAAGCCGGTGCCTGCCGCGCACGTGAGCCGCCTGCCTTCGCTCGCCACGCAGCGGCTCCTCATGAGCCTGAACGAAGTCGCCGTCGCGCGCCTGCCGCGCGCAGACGAGGCGGGTGAATTCGCGCGCTTCGATGCGTTCTATGGCGAGCGCAATCAGGTGCTGGGGGCGCGCATCCGGCCGTTCCTCGAACATTACGGCTTCACCTTCGTCGGCAACGAGGCGCAGCGCGGCGAGACGGCGGCGAGCTACGTGGAGCGTCTACGCGACGTGATCGCGCAGGAAAAGGCGTTCTGGGCGGAGATGTTCGCGCTGCTCATGCGCAACGACTACCTCGTCGAGGGGCTGCGCTTCATCATGATCCAGCGCTGGAGTCACGCGCCGTCGCGGCGCGTGGCGGTCGAGCGCGCGGTGGCGTCGGGCTATTTCGACAGCGTGGCCGCAGAGGATCGCCCCGATGTCGCATCGCAGGCGTGCGATCCGCTGCTCGAACGCGTCGCGGCGTTTGTCGGCGTCACGCGGCGCGAGCATTCGTACTGGCAGTTCTATCTGCCGACGAGCATGGCGAAGTCCAACCTGCTCTACGCGCTCGGTTCGCGTCCGGACCGCGCGTTCGCGCTGCTCGGCGCGGCGTTCGTTGCCGAGGCCGAAGCGATGGCATTCAATGCGGCGCTTGCGAAGGCTTGCCCGCATCTCGTCGCACCGGGCAGCGCGAACGCCGATCCGGCCTCCGCAGCGGATGCGCTCGTTGCGCGCTTTGCGCGGGCGCTCGCGCAGGTCGAGCGCCGCTTCGGCGCCGAAGGGCTCTTCCGCGTGGGGCAAGGTCTGGGTGCGGGGCAGAAGCTGGCCGAGCGCGCGCGCTGGGATCTGGGCGAACAACTGAAGTGGCTGTCGTCGATCGATCGCTACATCGCGTTCGCGGAAAAGATCGACCGGCGTATCGAGGCCGAGTGCCCCGGCATCGACCGCGAAACCTTTATCGAGCCGCGCGACATGTGCTCGACTACGCACGTCCACAACGATCACCGGCTCGTGGTGATCCGCAGCAGCGCACCGCAGGGCACCATACAAATGCACTTCTGGGGCAACCTGGGAATGCGGCTCGAAATGCGGGAAGGCGACAAGGTGCTGATTCCGGACGGCCGCCTCCACGGATCGACCGTCCTCTGCGAGGAATGCACGTACGACCAGCCGATCATCCCCGACGAGTGGATCGCCGGGTTGCTGGACGAACAGTGCGCACCGGCAACCGCTGCGGCGTAGCGTTCGCAGCATTTCGCAGCAGGTCGCGTTAAGTCGCGTTAGGTCGCGTCAGGCGCCGGATAAATTCGCCAGGCAAGCAGTCTCTCCCCAGCCCCGTTCTTCCGTAGAACGATCCGGACAACTTAAGAAAACAGACCGGACCGCCGCGTGGCGGCCCGAGGGGTTTCTTTTGCTTCACGCCCGGTCCTTTGTGTGCGAAGGGCGCAGGGAAACCCGGACATCGCAACGTTTCTGATGGAGAGGGCCATGCAGCCTGAAGAGAGCAGCAATCGAGCACCGGAAAACCGCAAGCGGCCGGCGAGTGATTGGCGCACGCGGATCATTCTCAAAGACCAGGTCGGCCTGACCGACTTCCCGCCGTGGCTTGAGCGCTCCTACGACAAGCTGCACGCGCTCGTGACACACCCGGAGTATCCCTGCTTCTTCGGCACGATTGCCGAGCGGCGCGGCGAGATGTTCTATTCGTACGTGAGCGGCAAGGACACGGACGACCTGCCGGCGACCATGGCGACGTTCGCGCGCCTCGCCGCGCAGCCGGAGTACCGGCGCAACAACATCGCGATCTTCTTCGAACCGGACCCGGTGCCGCTCTCGCACGAGGCTTATCACGACCTGTTCTGGGACACGCTGCAGTTCCTGCACGATGTCGATCCGGATCCGCTGGCGGAGCAGCAGCCCGATCCTTCCGACGAGGCCTGGGAATTCTCGTTCGGCGGCGTGCAGATGTTCGTCGTCTGCGCCTGCCCCTCGTTTGGGCAGCGTCATAGCCGCAATCTCGGGCCCGGCATGGTGCTGCTGCTCCAGCCTCGCGCCGTGTTCGTCGACACGATCACGAACAAGGTGATCGGCCGCGAAGCGCGCAATCAGGTACGCGAACGCCTGCGCCAATGGGACGACGTCGCGCCGCATCCGGATCTTGGCTTCTTTGGCGATCCGGGCAATCTCGAATGGAAGCAGTACTTCCTCGCCGACACCAACGATCCGGCGCAGGGGCAGTGCCCGTTTCTCAACCGGAAGCGGCGCCTGGCCGAAGCGAGAGAGGTGATGCGTCATCTCAATGACGACACGCAGCCGGTTGTTGCGGAAGACATGGAACGGTCGGCGGAAGACAGGTGATCAGGATGGCGAAGGATACGAGCAACGAAGCCCGGTCGATCTCGACCGCCTATGCGGCGCTGCCGGCTGAGCGGCGCAGGCAGTTCAGGGAGCGTCTGCGGGAAAAGGGCATCGCCAGCGACCGCTTGCCGGTCGTGCCGCTGTGCGACCGCGGGGAGGTGTTTCCGCTTTCGTGGGCCCAGGAGCGCTTGTGGTTTCTGTGGTGCCTCGAACCGGAAAGCGCGAGCTACAACCTGGCGGAAGCGGTCCGCCTGACCGGCGAGATCGATGTCGATGCGGTACGGCGTGCGGTGCAGGCGCTCGTTGCGCGGCATGAAGTGCTCGGGCTTCGGTTTCGCACCGGCGAAGACGGCTCGCCGCAACAGATTGCGGGCAACGCGAATTTCGCCTGGTCGGAACCGGACCTGTCACAGGAGCCCGAGTCTCTGCGCGCGGACGTGCTCGCGAGCCTGCTGTCGCAGCGCTCGCACGAACCGTTCGACCTCGAACGCGGCCCGCTGCTGCGCGTGTCGCTGGTGAAGCTCGCGCCTCACGAGCACGTGCTGCACTTCGCCCTGCACCACATCGTCTCGGACGCCTGGTCGCTCGGCATCCTCACCCGGGAATTCGCCCGCACCTACACGGGCACCTGCGCGGGCACCTGCGCGGCCCTGCACGCCGGCGTGATCGACGCGCTGCCGCCGCTGCCGGTGCAGTACGGCGACTACGCCGCCTGGCAGCGCGAGTGGCTCGACGAGGCGCGTCTGGACGCCCAGCTTCGCTACTGGCGCGAA
>NZ_BAYB01000039.1 GCF_000685035.1 Paraburkholderia ferrariae NBRC 106233 | reverse complement strand
CTCGGGATCGGCGGCGTTCGTCGCGGGCGACAACACGGCCTCGGTGCCAGTCGTCGTCGATTCGGGCCTGACGCTCACGGACGCGGGCCGCGGGGCCTTGCAGTCGGCAACGGTGTCGATCACGGGCAACTTCCATGCTGGAGAGGACGTACTCGCCTTCACGAATACGAACGCCACAACGTTTGGCAATATCGTCGGATCGTACAACGCCTCGACAGGTGTGCTGACGCTCGCGTCTTCGGGGGGCACGGCTACGCTCGCACAGTGGCAGAGCGCGCTGGAGTCCGTGACCTATACCGACACGGCGGTTACGCCTGGTGCCGCGACGCGCACGATCAGTTTTGCCGTGATCGACGATAACAACGCCACCAGCAATACGGCCACGCGCACGGTGACGGTTCAGGACACGGACCAGACGCCGATCGTGACGACGACGGGCGGCACGACGAACTACGTCGGCGGTGCAAGCGCGGTGGCCGTGGACGGCGGCGTGACGGTGAGCGACCGCGACAACACCGCGCAAGCCTCGGGCACGGTGTCGATCAGCGGCGGTTTCAACAGCGGCGACACGCTATTGTTCACGAACACGAGCAGCGTGCTCTTTGGCAACATCGCGGCGTCGTATAACGCTTCGACAGGCGTGATGACACTGACTTCCTCGGGCGCGACGGCTACCGACGCGCAGTGGGCCAATGCGTTCGACGCGGTGACATTCTCGGCATCGGCCTCGGCGACACCGGGCAACCGTACGATTTCGTTCGTGGTCAACGACGGCACAGAGAATAGTGTCGCGGCGACGAAGACGGTAGCAGTACAGGGGCCGCCGATCGTGACGAGCGGCGCGGGTTCATCCGCATTCGTGGCGGGCGATAACGTCGCTTCGACGCCAGTGGCGATCGATTCGGGCTTGAACCTCACCGACGGCAGCGCGTCCACGTTTTCTACGGCGACGGTGTCGATCACCGGCAACTTCCATAGCGGCGAGGACGTGCTGGCGTTTACGAACACCAGCAGCACGACGTTCGGCAATATCGGAGCTTCGTACAACGCGGGCACCGGCGTGCTGACGCTAACCTCGAGTGGTTCAAACGCGACCACCGCACAGTGGCAGGCCGCGCTCGACGCGGTGACCTACACGGACACGGCAGTCACGCCCAATACGGCGACGCGCACGATCAGCTTCGCGGCAACCGACAGCAACGGCAACGCGAGCAATACGGCCACGCGTACGGTCACGGTGGCGGATACGGACCAGACGCCGATCCTGACGACGACGGGCGGCACGACGAACTACGTTGGCGGTGCAAGCGCAGTGGCCGTGGACGGT
>NZ_BAYB01000040.1 GCF_000685035.1 Paraburkholderia ferrariae NBRC 106233 | reverse complement strand
TTGGTGCGCACAGGGGCGTCGCAGGCGCAGCGCAGAACAAGCAGCGCATCGCGATGTCCGCTCGATTGCTCGGCTAAAATCACCCAGCGACCTGAGAATCAGGCCGTCGTTTGCGAATCGGTACGACGTACGCGGGCTACAGAGGCGCGCACACTGGGTCAGTGCCTGCGGCGCACCCGGTCGAGCACGTGATGCGCGGACAGCCAGTGGTGCATCATGCCTTCGCCGTCATGTTCCTTCCGGTAGGCGCGCGACTCGAAGATCGATAGTCCGAGCAGCACGAGCAGACCGACCGCCAGGCCACTCAGGCCCGCAATAGTTTCAGCATCCATGGCAGCCTCCTTGGGTTGCAGCCATGTCACTATCTTAGGACAGCGGCGCGCAGGAAAAAATGACGAGGATGCCTGGTCAAGTGGCGCGAGCCATCCCTCGCAGGCTGTCGAAAATAATTTGAAAGGATTTGAGTCGATGCATCGTATCTTTGTGGCGGTTGCGATGACCGCTTTCCTCTCGGCGTGCGCCGACGACATCACGATCAAGCACCACAACCCCCCGCAAGACCCGCCCGACTATCACGGCGTGCCGACCGATACCCGTCCGCCGGCCATGATCGACAACCCGCCTCCAGCCCAATAACGGCCTGAGCTGAGCCGGCGAGCTATCTCGCCAGAGCAGCCGCGGGGCCCATCGTATCGGCGATGCGGGGCAGCAAAGGCGAGAGCGTCAGCCCGCGCGCGGCCATGAAGATCAGCAGCGCGATCCAAAGGCCGTGATTGCCGAACGGACCGACGAGACTCCACGAGGCCACCAGAAAGGCCGCAAGCGACACCGCCATCGCGCGCATGAGATCGTGCGTGCGCGTGGCGCCGATAAAGACGCCATCGAGCAGAAAACCCCACACCGAAACGAGGGGAGAGAGTGCCGCCCAAGGCAGGAAAGTCTCGGCTGCGGCACGAACGGCGGCCTGGTCCGTCAGTTTGCCGATGATCCAGCCGCCTGCGGCCCAGTAGATCAGCGAAAATCCGAGCGCGCCCAGCACCGCCCAGAGCAGGTTCACCTTGACCGCCTGACGGAAGGCATGCCGGTCTCGCGCGCCAATAGCGGCCCCCACCAGCGCCTCGGCAGCGTGCGCAAAGCCGTCCAGGCCATAAGCCATGAAGGTCTGGAAGTTCAGCAGCAGGGCATTGGCAGCGAGTATGGCGTCGCCCTGTTTTGCCCCCAGGTGCGCAAACCAGCCGAACGATCCTACGAGACACATCGTTCGCAGAAAAATATCGCGATTGATCGCAACAAGACGCTTGAGCGCCGCAGGTTCGAGAAGGCTACCGCATCGAAGCGGCGCGAGACCGCGCGGCCGGAGGTGCCAGAGCACGGCCGCGCCGAAGACGAAACCGAGTGCATCCGCTGTGGCAGTCGCCGCACCGATACCCGCGATGCCCCAGCCTAGCCCATACACGTAGAGCAGCACGGCGGCGACGTTGGCCAGATTGATGAACACCTGCGCAGCGAGCGCGATGCGCACCCGCTGAGTGCCCAGCAGATACCCGAGCACGACGTAGTTCGCGAGCGCAAAAGGGGCGGAGCCGATGCGCGCCTCGCAGTAGAGGCGGGCGTTGCGCTGCACTTCATCGCTGCCGCCGATCAAGGCGAGGGCATAGCGGATCAAAGGCAGCTGGATCGCCAGAACCGCGGCGCCGATAGCGAACGCCAGCATCAACGCGCGTACCACGTTGGCGCGCAGCGCAGCCTGGTCGCCCGCGCCGAACGCCTGAGCGACGAGCCCGGTCGTGCCCATGCGCAGGAAGCCGAATCCCCAGAACACGAAGTTGAAGAACAGGCCCCCCAGGGCCACGCCGCCCAGATCGGCTGCGCTGCCCAAGTGGCCCGCAACCGCGGTATCGACGGCGCCGAGTATCGGCTGGGTGAGATTGGCGAGGACGATCGGAAAGGCGAGCGTCAGAACCCGCCGATGCCAGCCACGCTCCGCAGGGAGGGGGAGGCTCTCGCTCAACCGCGTTCCTGCACGCAAACCCAGGGCGAAACGACCACGGCCCAGAGCTCCGGCTTGCGCTCGGCGTAATCGGACGCGGTGGCGGGCTGCATCCGCTCCACGTGCCCGGCGGAAAGCCACTGGGTTACGCGTTCGGTATCGTCGCTTGCAATCGCTTCGGCGACGCTCACGAGGTCGAAATCGCGCGCCACGGAAAGCAGCTTGCCCTGAGCAAAGAAACGTTCGAGATCCTGCCAGTCGATTTTTGCGGTTTCGCCCAGCAAGCTGGCGTAGAGCGGACTGGGAGTGGCGTCGTTGGTCATGATCGTGGGGAAGGAGTTGGCGGCCGATACTATAAACGATCCGATGCCCGGGGGGCGGCACCCAGGAGCGACGGCGGCTTTTCGCTAAACCTTATTATTAATACAGAAGCGATTTTCGTCTTAATCAGACAAAAGCGACATCGGTAAAAGTGTTTCAACCGGACATCGGGCTCGCAGCTAAATCATCTCATTCGTGCGTTTGCCCACTAAATGCCTTGTGCTGTCAGACGAGCCAATCGGCAGTTCAAACTCGTGCTGAAATCGCCACGCGAAGGAACACCATTCATATAGGAAGGCTAGCCCGAAAGCCCCGTCAGTCAAGGTGTTGATCGATTGCGTATTGATTTTGTAATGTTAAATCGGTAAGCGTGCATTATGCGTGGCGGCACGGTTTCCGGCGATTGGGTTCAGTGGTCAAAAGTAACGAGACCCTTAATCCGTGCGCCGCGACACATTTTTCACCGAATTAAGTGATTGCGCCGGTTCATGCCGGTTGATAGATTGCACTCGGCGCATGGTAAACCGGTCCTTTGCCGATATGCGCCAAACCCCCGTTAGCCCGGCGCCATGCCGGGCTTTTTTTTCGTCGTGCTTATGAGTCTTGCGGCGTTCAGCGGGACGGCAGATCGCGTGCCGGGTCGATCGAGCGGCCCTGATAACGCAGCTCGAAATGCAGCATGACGCGGTCGTTGTCGGTGCTGCCCATCTGCGCGATCTGTTGCCCCTGGCTTACCGCCTGGCCTTCCTTCACAAGCAGTGCCTGGTTATGCGCGTATGCCGTCAGGTAGTCGCCGCTGTGCTTGATGATCAGCAGGTTGCCGTAGCCGCGCAGCCCGTTGCCGGCATAGACGACGGTGCCGGCCGCGGCCGCCACGACGGGCGTGCCCGCGCTATTGGCGATATCGATGCCCTTGGAGTTGCGTCCGTCGAAGTTGCGGATCACGGTGCCGTTGGCCGGCCAGACGAGCGATATCGCGGAGGCGGGCGCCGTTGCCGGGGAATCGTCGGCGGGTGCCGGCGCCGGGCGTGCCGCGCGCGGCGTGCTGCCGCCCGAGGACGCGATTGCGCCCGTAGCGCCGACGGCACCTGCGGGCGGTGCCACGCGCAGGACCTGGCCGACTTCGATTGCATCCGGATTGGACAGATTGTTCCAGCGCACGATGTTCTGCACCGATTGCCGGTTGCTGCGCGCGATTTTGCTCACCGTATCGCCGCGTTCCACGCGGTAATAGCCGGGGCCGACCGGGGCCGATCCGCATGCGGCGAGTAGCGCGACTAGCGTCGCACAGGCGAAACGTCTGATTCCTGTTGCCAACATTGAACCTCGCAAGACGCTGCCGGGCGGCGTCGCCGCGCCGGCAAAACGTCTGATTTTAGCGGGTTTGATGCGGCAAGCGCGTTTTCGCCTGCGCGGCGGCCGTAGCGAGGGGGCATTTCGGCAGCCCCCTGAGCTTGCTGTCAGGCAAGCGTGCCCACCCGGATCCGCAGATCGGCGCGTTCGGAGGCGCCGGGCGCGAGCCAGCGCAAGCCGAGTCCGTTGTGGATCGCGTCGGGCAGACCGAGCCATGGCTCGATGCAGTAGAAGTCGGAGTCGGCGGCTTCGGTCCAGGTCGTCACTGCGTACCACGGCAGCGAGCCGGGCCGGTCGAGCTCGATCGTCACGGTTCGGTTCAGTCCCGGTGCGATCATCTTGACCGGGGAGGTGGGCGGCGTCGGCTCGAACACGTGGAAGCGGTCCACGATGCCGGGATCGTCGAAGCGGTACTCTGCCTCGCCGGTTTCGGCCGCGCTGATCGAACCGTCCGGCTGCTGATACCGGCGCAAGGTGGGCGGCAACTCGAGCGTGGTCTGGGCGCGCTGAGCATGGGGCAGCACGAAGTAGAAGTGGTGGCCCGCGTACCAGGGCAGCGGGTCGGCGCCGGTATTGGTCGCCGTCAGCGAGACGTCGAGAGTGTGGTCGTCGGCGAGCCGGTAGGCCGCTTCGAAGCGGAATGCGAACGGATAGCCCGTGCGGGTCGCTTCCGAATCGACGAGCGTCATGTGGATGCCGCGTCCGTCTTCGTCGACTTGCGCGGCAAACGGCAGATCGCGTGCGAAGCCGTGCATGGGCAGATCGCGAACGACGCCTTGCGCATCGCGCCAGCGGCCAATCTGCCCGTCCACGCGATGGCGGCCGAGGAAGGGGAACAGTAGCGGGTTGCCGCCGCGTACGCGGGCGGGTTCGGCCCAGTTCGCGCGCTCGGGCCAGAAGATCACCGGCTGGCCGTCGATATGCCACGAGAGCAGGCGTCCGCCCGCCCAGGGAGCGAAGCTCAGCGTGGAAGCGCCGCTCGCGAGGTCGAGGATGTCGTGCTGGGGACTGGATTCCATAAGCTCACGTGAGAAAGGAGAGTGGAGGGTCGGCGCCGCCCTCGCGCGCCGTGCTCGCGGATTGTGCGCTGCTTTCGGATGCGTGAAAACCCTTCGTCGGGAAAGCGCGGGTATGGCGCGTGAAGGTGGGGACCGATAATCGCGCTACATCGTGCGATGGCGCACGGACTGATGCAGGAGGTTTCCATGGATATCGCCATGGCTATGAGTACCGTGTTGTTCGGGCTGTTCGTCGGCAGCAGCGCTTACTTTTTCTACAAAATGGCGCGCTAAGGCGCGCACGCAACACCGCCTTCCTTTCTCCCGCCTCGACATCGCGCGCCGCCGCAGACGGTGCCCGATCCCGCGATATCTTCCCCACGCCGTAACACGGCTTAGCCCCGCGCGTCATTCCGCAAAATTGTTGCGGCGCCGTAAATTTACCGACAATTTGGCCTCGAAGCTTGGCGCTCCCTGGCAGCCCCGGCATAATCGGTGCGCTTCGCCGCGCCGGCATCGCCTCGGTCCGGCTTCCTTTCACCCACTTCGAGGATCTGCGCGTGAGTCTCTGGTTTCTACTATTTCTGAGCGTGCTGCAGGGCGTCACCGAGCTCTTCCCGGTGAGCAGTCTCGGCCATACGCTGCTCGTGCCCGCGCTGTTCGGCATGCACATCGACAAGCATGCTCCCCAGTTGCTGCCGTTCCTCGTCGCGCTGCATCTGGGCACGGCGATCGCGCTGCTGTGGTACTTCCGCGAGCGCTGGGTCGCGCTGATCCGCGGCTTTTTCGGCTCGCTTGCCGGCCGCCGCAGCGACGACGGCCACATGATGTGGGCGCTCATTGTCGGCACGATTCCGGCGGGACTGGTCGGGCTCGTGCTGGAAAAGCGCATCGAGGCGCTTTTTCACGATCTGCGCATTGTGGCCGCCGCGCTGATGATCAACGGCGTGCTGCTGTGGTTCGGCGACCGCCTGCAACGCAGCCGCGTGCACCTGGCGCCCGAGCGCCTCACGTTCGGCCAGGCATTCCTCGTGGGCCTCGCGCAGATCGGCGCGCTGATTCCGGGCTTTTCGCGCAGCGGCCTCACGATGATCGCAGGCAATGCAGCGGGGCTGACGACCGAGAAAGCCGCCGAGTTTTCGTTCCTGCTCGGCACGCCGATCATCTTCGCCGCGGGCCTGCTTGAACTGCCGAAGCTTTTCCATGCGCGCGACCAGTTGACGACGGCGCTGGTGGGCGGCGTGCTCACGGGCATCGCCGCATGGCTGAGCGTGCGTTTCCTGATGCGCTATTTCGAAGGCCGCGGGCGCCTCGCCTCGTTTGGGCTGTACTGCGTGATCGCGGGGGCGATCTGCCTCGGCTGGTTCGTGATGCATCCGCAACCGGTTTGACGCGTTTGCTGTGGTGCGGGACGGACGCGGACTGTAAGGTTCGGACGCGGTATAATCCAGGCCCGTCTTGCCGCGCTCGACGCAAGAACGTGGCAGGCGGCGCGTTTGACGCGCTTTTACGCGACAGTAGCTCAGCTGGATAGAGCATCGGCCTTCTAAGCCGAGGGTCGGGGGTTCGAGCCCCTCCTGTCGCGCCACTTCCAGCGATTTTGACCTTGGCGGGGTTACGCCGGGGTTACACGAGATCCGCCATTCAGAAAAACGAAAAACCCCGCGTTGCGGGGCATGGCCGCCGGATCCATCCCGCATAAATTCGACTCATCGGGCGCTAAATCGTCAGAGCTCAGGCATACTTCGCCCCCAAGCTAGCTATCGCGCGCAGGGCGCTGGCAAACATGCACGTTTTCAAGATCATTGGCGAGGCTATCGACCGGCCCGGCTCAGCATGGGCGGCGGTTAGAACATGACCGACTGGCTCAAAGCTCCGAAGATAGTTTTGAACTGGAGTGGTCTGGCACCTCGGTCGAACCATATCGGGCATCTTGTCGGTGTCGGTGAACTGGCCGAAGCCGATACGGGGATCACGATACCCGGCCTCACACTTCAGGTCGAGGTGAAAGCACCTCGAGACGTTGCGCGATGCCTGTTCCTGTTCACAATTTTTCAACTCAGGATAGGTGTGCGGCACCGTGTGTACCAGCTCGAGGTCTCGCCCGCCAGCAAACGTACCCACAATGGCGACGCTGGTGCGGTCTATGGGCCTCACGAGCACGTTGACGAGGACGTAACCGCTGTTCACCACGACGATATAAACTGCGAGAACTGGATGGGTTCTCTGCAGTGGTTCTATGAACGAACCAGCATCGCCCCCTTCGATATTCCAGATCCGAATTGCCATGGACTGTAACTGGGCCAAAACTCTTACGGCATACGATTGTGCCCCCCTGCGCACAACGGGCGGTCACGCCTGTCTGGAAATTGGCACGCCGTTCAGTCTGCCGGACGGGGCAGCAATCAACGTGTACCTGGTGGAAACGCCGAGCACGCTGTTGAAGATCAGCGACAACGGCGACTCGCTTTTCCAGTTTGGCGGGATGGGCTTGGACGTTTGGTCGCCCCGACGTCTTGCCGCTCTAAGAGAGCTCGTCAGGAAGCATGGGATGGAGCTTTCGGAAGACGGCAACATCTTCATGCTCACAGCACCAAAACGTGCCGCAGCCGGTTTTGCAAGAGCCATCACGGGCTTGCTTGCCGTAGCCCAATGGGGTGCTGAGCAGCTGGAGGTCGAAGCGCCCGAGCAGGATCTTGTCGCGGAGATTGAGCCTTACGTCATCGCACGCGATCCCGGAGCTGTGTTCAAGCGAAACCCCCGCGTGAAAGGGGCAAGCCAGACAATGCACAAATTCGATTTCAGGCACGGGGCTGATCTGATCGACGTTATCGCGCCGCATCCGGCCGCGACGGGGGCCGCATTGCGCAAGGCTGGCGACATCCAGAACGGTCCCTATGCGGAGAAGCTCCGCCCGCTGTTTATTGTGGACGACCGGAAGGATCCGGTTCACGCTGCAAGTGAAATCGGCATTCTTGGCTCGATGACAAGAGCAGTGCCCGCAAGCCGCGTAATGAATCTGCGGCATTAAGCGATGTAGACCAAATGACCCCCGCCACGCGCGGGGCTTTTTGCTTTGCGCCGCGGCCACTGTGCACGATGACTTGAGAGGCTCGGCGGCAACTGCGCTCCGGCGACGATGCTATAAGATCGCACCGAAAATACCCAACCGGAGCTGAGTAATGCTGCATAAGGCCGACCTGAGAGACGTGACCTTCGCAGACCTCCAGGCGCTCAAGGACAATCAGGTTCCAGAATCACACACGCTCGACTTCAAGCGTGATTTCCCGGCCGAGCGGGACGCGCGGGCGAGTCTTGCTGCAGACGTCGTGGCGTTCGCAAACACCCGCGGCGGCGATCTGGTTCTCGGCGCCGACGAGCAAGGGGGTGTAATCGCCCAATTCGTGCCGGTCAAACTCGATGACAAGGATGAAGCTCTGCGCTCGTTGCAATCCGCACTGACCGACCTCATCGAGCCCAAAATTCCAGGTGTCCAACTCGTGGCGGTCGACGTGCCCGATGGTGGGTATATCGTCATCGTGCGCACGCCGCCGAGCTTCCAGGCACCGCACCGCGTACGCAAAAGCGGCATTTTCTATTCCCGAACCTCAACGGGCATCGATCCGATGGATATCACGACATTGCGCAGCGCGTTCCTTCGAAGCGAAACAGCAATCGAAAAGGTACGGGTGTTTCGGTCCGATAGAACAGCGAACCTGCGTATGCTCCCTTTACCTGCGCCATTACGACCAGGTGCTATCGGTGTGCTTCACGTTGTCCCTCTCGCCTCGGTTCTAGGCTCGCTGAATTTCGATGTCCATACGCTCGACAGCGTCGCGCGAACACTGCGGCCGCTGCTACCAGTAGGTGGCTGGGGATCCCGTATCAACCTCGACGGCGCCATGAGTGTCTCTAGCACGTCAGGGGAGGAAACCTTCTCGTATACCCAGCTCTTCCGGAATGGAGCAATCGAGTCTGTTATGCCGATTCAGAACGCAGTTGGCGCCCTTGCGTGGCCGGATGCTGTGCTGCAGGGGGTGACCGCCGACCACCATGAAGCGCTTAAGAGCGCGCATGCGAAGCTTGGCATTGATGGCCCGGTATTCGTGATGCTGTCATTTGTCGATATCGGCGGTGCGCCCCTTGAGATGGGCAACACGTATGCAGCGGTAACGATGGGCGGACCTGCCATCGTGCCGAACTACCATGCGAACCTTCTGTTGCCGGAGCTCTTCGTCGAATCGTTTGCTTCGTCGACAGCTGAAATTTATCACCCGCTTTTCGATATGGTCTGGAATGCCGCCGGGCGAGCGGCGCGGCCTTCGTTGAAGTGATGATCACGCATGTAGCGCAGTGCCCGGCCCAATGTACGCAGGATCGCTAAAAGGCCAACGAAGCCTCAATCCGTAACTCCTGATTCTGCGGCCGCTGCTGCGCGTATGGCCTCATCGTTAAGCGCATTGACTATGCTGAGCCATTGAGCTTTCCGCTGACCAAAGCTGGGCGCGAACTCGAAGTCAGTGACATGTCTGACTTCGCATAGCACCTTGAGCTCGTCTAATAGGGATCTGAGGCCGGATAGAATCGTAATGCGGTGCTTGTTGTGCTCGATTTGCTCCGCTACAGCGATGCGTTGAAGCAGTGCCTACGGAATGTACGCGGCATCTGTTGTGAGGAGCGCCGGAGGTCAGCGCTTCTGCCCGGTACTAGATAGGCATACCCGGCCAACGAAATCTTCAATGCAACCATTTGCTCGCAGGGCGATTGCTAATCTATGCGAAAGCCGCCCGCCGCCCGATTTCAGACTTGTCAAATTGAATCGGGGTCGAATCATGAGTAGCGTTGAGAAATTGAGAGACATCCCTTTGGGAGCCTCTCAGTCCCGCAACCTGTCAACCCAACGTGAGATGGAATGTCAGAACTTTCACTTGGCGCGCGCAACTCCGACCGCGATAACAGAAAGCACGAACTCGCTTTCTGGCGAAGCACCAGCGATTCGATTTACCTGCATGTCAACTCGCCGCATATGTTTGATGTGGAGCGGTGGTTTCATTTCGCATCTGCGGCCAGTACGCCACGCGAGGCACACGAAGACCTGGTGGCAGGCATGAAAGCAGCCCGCGCAGCGTGGCTGCGCCACAATCCCCCTTCTGAACTGCTATCCCATGGATCGCATGACCTTCGCGCCGTGCTGGCACGGAGCGAAGCGCACTTTGACATGCGCAGGATGAACAATCACCAGGTCGCACGCGCCCTGTATGACGAGGTTCAGGCCGGCCGGCTGATCTTTGTGCCTGAGCGCGGCGAAATGCGGAAGTGCGTGCAAGCTATCAAGGAAGAACGGCAGAAAGCAGGGCCGTCACGCCCTGTTCATCAACAGCAACCAATCGCGCCCCACCCTGAGCGGGCGCTTCATGGCAACAGTCAGCGAATGCCGCAGAATCTCAACGCGTCGTCGTATTCTGCCGGTAGCGGCCCTCTCAGCGATGCGAAGCCTCTCGAATACGTCGCCGATCAGGTGGCGGGAGATTCATTCGATGTAGCCAAAACCCCGAACCTTGGCGATCCTGGGACGTGGTATACAAACCCCGGCAGTGGGCAAATGCGCTTGTACGGGGATGACGGAAAGCCCGTTCTCGATCTTGACTTTGATCATGTACATAACGGATTGCAGCCTCATGCGCACAACTGGACTAACGGCGTACGAGACGGTGGTGGTGATGTTGTCCCTTTCAGTCCGTGGACCCCATAAATGAGTCACGCAATGGACCTTATCAAGAAATTCAACTCATTCCACGATTGGTATTTGATGGGTATTTTCGCCGATCGCGAGGCCGGCGTTATTGAGCTTTCGTTGATGTTCGATAACAGGAAGGATCGCGCCTGCGTAAGGTTCCGGGGCGCTACACGTTGCTTCGTGAATGACTTCCTCATTCAGAACATCATTTACGATGTAAAAATACTCACTGATTTCGATGCCCCCGATTATCGGCACGCTCTCGATGCGCTCGAAAAGTCGTACTTTGGGAAAGAGAGCCGCCCCAACAAGCCAATTGCGGTTTTAACCGCAACGTTGGGGGCGGAATTGCTTATCGAGTTTGATACCGTGGAAGCTGTAGAACTGCCGTGAGGATCGCGGCAAGCGAGGACGCCGGCATTCGAGCCGGCGGTCGTGCGATCTTTTCGGCTGCCAGTGTGCTATGGCGTTGAGTCGGGACTTCCGACCTTCGCCACTCCTGCGCTTGCGTGTTCCTCCCTGGTTGAAGAGTATTGCGGCGCAAACTCAAACCACAGAAGCAACGTGTCACCGCCTGCCTTTCAGCGAATGCTTCCCCAACACGAAGCAGGCCACACCAATCAGAACCGCAATACCGTCAACAACGGCCAGCACTGGCAATGGATTACTCCATTTGTCTATGTTGGTCGTCCTTGAGTAGTAGGGCTCACCGCTCCCATACGCCTCCAGCAGATTGATCGTGTTGAACGCCATAACACCGGCGAAGAGAGCCAATAGAACCAGGCGGCTAACAACGCGGGTAATCGTGATTTTTATCATGTCAGTAGCTGACTATTAGTGAATGGGATATGGCAATCGGGTGACAGGCGCGCTACTGAGCGAAATCATGGAACTTCGCCCGCAACCGGTTACGCCACTTTGGAGGAGTGTCGATCCCGCCTTCTTCACTGTCTTCAACGCTGAAAAAATCCGCACGCTAACGTGACATACCCGAAGCAGGTTCGCCCCAAAAAATCAAATCGACACGGATCGCAAACCCAAGGTCGATCATCCACAACGCCGGGGCGGCGCGATATCGGAGAAGTTCGAAAATATCGGGGGCAGCACGAGGACCGGGCGCATGTCGGCGGTCGTAACTGATGCCGATCTCCACCGGGGTGTCGCCCCCTTCCTGTCGGACCCATGTTTTCAGGCACTTGACCCGTTCTCCAAGGCGGACTTTGTGCTTCCCGGAGTTCGCACAGGCGTCGCGCGAGTCAGCGTCCCCTGCCCAGTATCAAGAACCGCCGCGGTGCAACCCCAGCATCCAGGCCCACCGCGTGCTAATTTGTAGGTTCCTTAACAACAAGGACGGAGACACGATGAACATCGACATCCATATCAAGTACACCGAGAGGGCCATTGCCGCAGCCGGGCAGTTGCCGTCGCGCCGGTTCTCGTATTCGACGGGCGTTCCTTTTCCTCAACCCGGTGATCTCATCGAGACGGAGGTCAACGCCGAAACGGTGGCTTTCAAGGTGGTTGAGCGGGTGTTTTCGTTCGAACATCACTCGCTGGATATCCGTCTGCTGCTCGATCTTCCGTCCTGAGCCTGCCCGGTCTTGCCGCCCGGCTGGTCTTGCCCGGATGCGTCCTGTATCGGGCATGACCGGCCGGTTCGCGTCACCGAGGCGGCCCGCCAAAAAAACGGGGCAGCCCGAAGGCCGCCCCCAAAAACACCCCGAAACCATTCCGGCATTCAGGCGCGTCTTACCTACCCACGTGATTCAAAGCTGAATATCGAGCGCGTTGGTCAGATCGCCCATCGCCGGCGCGCCATTGCTCTTGAGCGCTGCGTCGCGGGCCGCGAGGCCCGGCAGCGTCGGCAGCGCAAAGCGGCGCGTGATGAGGCGCAGGATCGACGTGGTGTCGTATTGCGTGTGATCCACATAGCTTTTCTTCGCGAGCGGCGAGATGACCAGCGCCGGAATGCGCGAGCCCGGGCCCCAGCGGTCGCCCTTCGGCGGCGCGACATGGTCCCAGAAGCCGCCGTTCTCGTCGTAGGTGACCACCACGACCATGTTGTTCCACTGCGGGCTCTTCTGCAGGTGCGCGATCAGGTCGGCGATGTGCTGGTCGCCCGAGCTCACGTCGGTGTAGCCCGCGTGTTCGTTCAGGTTGCCCTGCGGCTTGTAGAACGAGACTTGCGGCAACGTGCCGGTGTCGATGGCCTTGATGAACTCCGCGCCGTTCATGCCGCCGTCGAGCAGGTGCTTCGCGCGCGCGTCGGTGCCCGGCGCGTAGTTCGCGAAGTAGTTGAACGGCTGATGGTGCGGCTGGAAGTTCGGCGCGCTCAGGTTGGCGCCGTAGATCACGCCGGACGTGCTGTTCTGCGCCGCCGTCAGGGCCGCGCCCCAGGCGCCGCCATACCATGCCCAGCTCACGCCCGCGCCCGATAGCAGGTCGCCGATGTTCTGCTGCGTTTGCGCCGGCATTGTCGTGGCCTGGGTCGGGTCCGCGTAGCGGGCGTCGCCGCCCGAGGCGGCGGCGTTGCCGCTCGGCTGGTAGGGCGGCTGCATCGTGTTGATGGCGTAGAAGTCCGGCGTGAGGTTGCCCGACTTCACGAACTTCGGCGTCCCGGCGAGCGCCGAAGCGGGCGAGTTCGAGGCGAGCGTGAGCGACACGCCGTCGGCATTCACGGCCGAGATCGAGCCCGAGGCCGGGCTCTTGTCGGCGTTCGCGTAGTACGGCGTGCACGCGCAGACGAGCCACTGGTGATTCAGGAACGAGCCGCCGAACGCGCCCATGAAGAAGTTGTCGGCGAGCGTGTATTGCTGCGCGATCTTCCAGAGCGGGAGCTTGTCGGCGTTCGGCGTGTAGTGGCCCATCACGAGGCCGCCCGAGTCCGCGTAGGCGGCGAACATGTCGTTCTTGCCGCCGTGGATCTGCATCTGGTTCTCGTAGAAGCGGTGATACAGGTCGCGCGTCGTGACGGAGAGCGGCGTGTTGAAACCGTTCGGATCGTCGATGGCGAAGGGGCTATTCGGCAGGTTGGCCGTCATCGCTTCGGTAATGGCTGGCGTCACGCCCGTTTGCGTCAGGCCGTTCCAGACTTTCGGCAGTGTGGGCAGCGCGGAGCCGTCGCGGTCGAGTTGCTGGGCGCTTGCCGCAGTCACGTTCTGCAAGCCGTTGGCTCCCGGGAAGTTGCCGTACAGGTTGTCGAAGCTGCGGTTTTCGGCGTAGATCACGACGATGTTCTTGACCGACGAGAGGTCGGGTTTCGTCTTCTCGCCGCCGCAGCCGGCGATAGCGAAGGCTGCAGCCACCGCTGCGGCGGTTGCCACGGGTACGAGGCGCGGCGTGGCAGGGATCCATTTCTTGTTCATCATTTTTCTATCTCTCTCTCGCGTTGGGGGCCCGGCCGGCGCGAGAGGGCGCCAGCCGATGGGCGAGGCGCAGTGTCTCAATGGATTTTGACAGCAAGATGTAAATAATTACATTTAGCTTTTCATATCCCTATGAATAGCTGACTTTTGTCATTGAGTAGTAATGAACCTGACATACGCTTTCGCGGCTGCCGGGTGCCCGTGGGCGCCGGCTAACGCAATCGTTCTTCAGGGATCTGTTCATGCTGTGTCGTTCGACGAAGTCGTGGGCCGCTCGGCCTTCTTCATGGCGCGCGGCCGCGCGTGCGGGTGTGCTCGCGCTGGCTGCCGGGCTCGGTCTCATGCTTGCCGGCTGCGACGACGCCGGGCCTTCACAGGCAAGTGCCACGACCGAGCACGCGCCCGCAACCACGAACGCGGACGGCAACGCCATCGCGCCCAACGGCGCAAAGCTCATGAAGATCTCGGCGCAGACGGCGCCCGGCGGCCAGACGCGGGCGCAAGTCTATGCACACGTTCGCCAGATGACGATGCTCGGCAAGCAGTTGTTCTTCGATCCGTCGCTCTCGGGCTCGGGCAAGCTTGCGTGCGCGTCGTGCCACAGCCCCGACCATGCATTTACGCCGGCCAATGCGCTGGCGGTTCAGATCGGCGGCACGGACATGCACCGGCAGGGCATGCGCGCCGTGCCGACGGTCAAGTACCTGCAATCGGTGCCCGCGTTCAGCGAGCACTATCACGACTCGGACGACGAAGGCGACGAGAGCGTCGATGCGGGCCCCACCGGCGGCCTTACCTGGGACGGCCGGGTCGATCACGGTTCGGACCAGGCGCGCATTCCGCTCATATCGGCGTTCGAGATGGCGAGTTCGCCGGAGCGGGTGGCCGCCGCCGTGCGTGCGGCTCCCTATGCCGGCGCGTTTCGCGCGGCGTTCGGCGCGCGCGTGCTGGACGACGATGCCGCGACCTTCAATGCGGTGTTGCAATCGCTGGAGGCGTTCGAGCAGTCGCCCGAAGTGTTCTATCCGTACACGAGCAAATACGATGCGTATCTCGCGGGCAAGGCCACGCTCACGCAGGCGGAACTGCGTGGCCTGCAGCTCTTTAACGACGAGAAGAAGGGTAATTGCGCGAGCTGCCATATCAGCCAGCGCGCAAAGGACGGTTCGCCGCCGCAGTTCTCGGACTTCGGGCTGATTGCGGTCGGCGTGCCGCGCAACCGCGCGCTGGCCGTCAATCGCGATCCGCGCTTTTACGATCTGGGCGCGTGCGGTCCCGAGCGGACCGATCTGAACCACCGCGACGAATTCTGCGGACTCTTCCGCACGCCGACGCTACGCAACGTCGCGCTGAAGAAGTCGTTTTTCCACAATGGCGTGTATCACTCGCTCACGGACGTGCTGCGCTTCTACGCGCGCCGCGATACGAATCCCGAGGCGTTCTATCCGGTGGTGAACGGCAAGGTGCGCAAGTTCGACGACTTGCCGCGCCGCTACTGGGCGAACCTGAATACGGACCCGCCGTTCGACCGCAAGCCCGGCGATGCGCCGGTGTTCAGCGAGGCGGAGATCAAGGATGTGCTGGCGTTTCTGGATACGCTGACCGACGGCTGGCAGCCCTCGGCTCATTGATGGCATACGCCGGGAATACGTCAGGCATGCGTCAGACATGCCTCGAACATACGCCGGGCATGCGTCAGAGGCGCGTCAGGCGTTTGCGATCATGCAGCAGGTGATGGCGAGGACGACGAACGATACGAGCAGACAGACCACGCCCCCGCGCAGCAGCCGTTCGGGCCAGGGCGAACTGGGCGCGCGCACGCGCACGGCGCGGGGCACCCGCACCATGCCGCTCGAAGCGGGCAGGTAATGGGCGACAACGGCCATGAGGCCGATGCAGATGAGGGCCAGCACGAAGGCGTACGCCTGGAGGGCGATGGTGTGGGTCATGTCGGAAAAGTAGGTGGGGCAGCGTGGATGTCGAGTGCCTCCAGAATAAAGAGCGCGGCCGCGCGCGAGTATCGGATCTGTCTGAAACGGCACCGGGGTTTGCCCAGCGTCGCGTAGCAAAAATGGGGCACATGCTATCCTCCCGGCAACGTCAGACCGCCAAGGAGAAGTCCCATGTCGAAGACCACCCGTCTGCTTTCCGGCCTCGGTGCGGCGCTGCTGCTCGCCGTGGGCGCGAACGCCGCTCATGCGGCCAACCTCGGTTTTCTGCACGACACGCCGGCTTCCTACATGAAGCAGGCCGACTACGACTCGCTGACGAAGGCCGTGCGCGCAGCCGTGGACCAGAAGCAGGACAGCGAGAGCACGACCTGGACCAACGAGGGCCTGCGCAACAGCGTGCGGATCGAAGCGACGATCACGCCCACCAAAACCGACAAGGACGGCGACAACACCTGCCGCACGATGCAGGTGGCGGTCACCGCGAAGCAGCAGACCATGACCTTGCTGCCGGTGTTCTGCCGCAAGGGCTCGGGCGCCTGGGTCTATCAGAAGAAGCACTGAGCGGCGCAGCGTGAGCGGCAAGACCGTGTCGTGCGGCACCGTTCTGCTCGATCCGCACGGGCGCGTGCTGCTCGCGCATGCGACCGGCACGAACCACTGGGACATCCCGAAGGGGCAGGGCGAGCCCGGCGAAAGCGAAAGCGCGAGCGCGCTGCGCGAAATGGTGGAGGAGACGGCCATCGCCATCGATGCGTCGCGGCTCACGGACCTCGGGCGCTTCGTCTATCGGCGGGACAAGGATCTGCATCTGTTTGCGGCCCGGGCCTTGCCCGAAGAACTCGATCTTTCGCGCTGCCGCTGCACGTCGCTTTTTCCGCGCCGCGAAGACGGCGTGATGATTCCGGAAATGGATGCGTGGCTGTGGGTCGCGCCGGGCGACGTTGCGCGCTACGCGAGCCGCAGTCTCACGCGGCTCTTCGATACCGCGCTCTCGCTGGCGGAACTGCATCGCAGGCTGTGAGGCTGGGCCATACGAGAAAAAAAGCCCGTACTGCGCAGGTTCACGCAGTACGGGCTTTTTGCGTCCGGCGCCAACATAGCACCGGAGCGTGCCGGATTACTTGCCCCAGCTGTCGCGCAGTCCGACGATACGGTTGAACACCGGCTTGCCCGGCTTCGAATCGTAGCGGTCGGCCACGAAATAGCCGTGGCGTTCGAACTGATAGCGGTCTTCCGCAGCCGCGTCGCGCGCGCCCGGTTCGAGATACGCCTGCACCACGCGCTTCGAGTCCGGGTTCAGCGCTTCGAGGAAGTCGCGCCCGCCCGCATCGGGCTGCTCTTCGCGGAAGAGGCGATCGTAGAGCCGCACTTCGGCCGGGTACGCCTGCGCCGCGCTCACCCAGTGAATGTTGCCCTTCACCTTGTAGGTGTTGGCGCCTTCGGTGCCCGACTTGCTGTCCGGGAAGTAGTTGCAGTGCACGGCGATCACGTTGCCGTTCTCGTCCTTGTCCGCGCCCGTGCATTCGATCACGTAGCCGTAGCGCAGGCGCACCTTGTTGCCCGGGAACAGACGGAAGTAGCCCTTCGGCGGCGTTTCGTTGAAGTCCTCGCGCTCGATCCACAGCTCGCGCGAGATCGGGAACGTGCGCACGCCGCGCTCCGGATGATGCGGATGCACGGGCGCCGTGCAGTCTTCGGTCTGGCCTTCCGGGTAGTTGTCGATAATGAGCTTCACCGGGTCGAGCACGGCGACCGTGCGCGGCGCCTTGGCGTCGAGGTCGTCGCGCAGCGCGCCTTCGAACACGCTCATGTCGATCCACGAATCGACCTTGGTCACGCCGATGCGCTCGCAGAAGAGCTGGATCGCCTCGGGCGTGAAGCCGCGGCGGCGCACGCCGACGATGGTGGGCATGCGCGGGTCGTCCCAGCCGTCCACGTGCTTTTCGGTCACGAGCTGCAGCAGCTTGCGCTTGCTCGTGATCGCGTAGGTGAGGTTCAGGCGCGAGAATTCGATCTGTTGCGGCAGCGGGCGCGAGAACACGCCCGCGTCCGCGAGTTCGGCCAGCACCCAGTCGTAGAGCGGGCGATGGTCTTCGAATTCGAGCGTGCACAGCGAATGCGTGATGTTCTCGAGCGCGTCCGAAATGCAGTGCGTGTAGTCGTACATCGGATACACGCACCACGTGTCGCCGGTGCGGTAGTGATGCGCGAAGCGGATGCGGTAGATCACCGGGTCGCGCATGTTGAAGTTCGGCGACGCCATGTCGATCTTCGCGCGCAGCACGTGCGCGCCTTCCGCGAATTCGCCGGCCTTCATGCGGCGGAACAGGTCGAGGTTCTCCTCCACCGTGCGGTCGCGGAACGGCGAGTTCTTGCCGGGCTCGGTCGCCGAGCCGCGGTTCGCGCGCATTTCGTCGGGCGTCTGGCTGTCCACGTAGGCCTTGCCGCGCTGGATCAGGAGCTCGGCGAATGCGTAGAGCTTGTCGTAGTAGTCGCTCGCGTAGAAGAGGTAGTCCTTGTCGTCCTTCTTCCACTCGAAGCCGAGCCACGTGACGGCGTCGATGATCGAGTTGACGTATTCGACGTCTTCCTTCTCCGGGTTGGTGTCGTCGAAGCGCAGGTGGCAGACGCCCCCGTAGCTCTTCGCGACGCCGAAGTTCAGGCAGATGCTCTTCGCGTGGCCGATGTGCAGATAGCCGTTCGGCTCCGGCGGGAAGCGCGTTTCCACGCGCTGGCCCCACTTGCCCGAGCGGTTGTCGTCGTCGATGATGTTGCGGATGAAATTGGATGCCGCAGGCGCGTCCGTGCGGTCGGCGTCTTTACGTTCGGTATTCATGCGAAAAGGGGAAGATCGTTCGAGAGCGCGCGCTACTACCTGGATTCCGCCTGGATTCCGCCGGCACGCGCCAACTGGTAACAATCATTCTACCTGACGAAAAGGGGGGCGGCAGCCCTTGCGCCGTGCGGGGCTGGGCGCGCGTCGCGAACGGGCGGTTTCGCGCGCCGCGAGAGCCGTGGCGGGAGCGGCCAGGCGGCTCGGCAAGCCGCGGCGCAGCGGAGACACATGAAAGGCGACGATGAGCGAACAACTGAACAAACATGGCGGCAAAGATAGCTCCAGGCAGCCGGTACTGGTGCTGCCGGGCTATCTGAACTCCGGGCCGGGGCACTGGCAGACGCGCTGGGAAGAGCAGCATGCGCGCTTCACGCGCGTGCAGATGCCGGACTGGATCCACGCCGACTGCGACGCCTGGTGCGCCGCGCTCGAATCGGCTGTGGAGGGCGCTGCCGCGGCGGCAGGCGGTGCGCGCGTGCTGCTGGCGGCGCACAGCCTCGGTTGCCTGACGGTGGCGCATTGGGCCGCGCGCCACGCCGGCGCCGCGCGGCTCGCGCAGGTGGCCGGGGCGCTTCTCGTCGCGCCGCCGGACCCGCACGGGCCGGAGTTTCCCGCCAAAGCGCGCGGCTTCGGCCCGGTGCCGCTCGTGCCGCTGCCGTTTGCGAGCATCGTCGTGGCGAGCAGCGACGATCCCTATGGCAGCGTGCCGTTCTCCGAGCGTTGCGCGCGGGCCTGGGGCAGCCGCTGGATCGGCATTGGCGCGCGCGGGCACATCAACGCACAGAGCGGTTTGGGCGACTGGCCCGAGGGGCTCGGATGGCTCGAATCGATGGCGGATTGAGGCGGTGCGCCGCAGCCGCCCCGGCGTGAACGGAGAGCCGGCCGCGCGCGTGAACCGGGGCTAGACCACGCCCTTGTCGCGCAACGCCGCAACCTGGCCGCCGTCGTAGCCCAGCACCTCGCGCAGCACCGCTTCGGTGTGTTCGCCGAGCATCGGCGGATGGCTTGCCACGCGCGGCGGCGTCTCGCTCATGCGCACGGGGTTGCGCACGAGCTTCACCGTGCCGCCCGAGGGGTGCGGCAGATCCACCTGCAGGCCCCGCGCGAGCACCTGCTCGTTCTCGAACACTTCGCCCAGATCGTTGATCGGCCCGCACGGCACGCCCGCCGTTTCGAGCGCGGCGATCCAGTCGGCCTTGCTGCGCGTGCGGACGATCTCCGCGAGGATCGGCACGAGCGTGTCGCGGTGGCGCACGCGTTCGGGGTTGGTGGCGAAGCGCGTGTCGTCGGCCAGTTCGGGCCGGCCGCCCATTTCGACGAACTTGCGGAATTGCCCGTCGTTGCCCACGGCGATGATGATCCAGCTATCGCTCGTCTGGAACGCCTGGTAAGGCACGATGTTCGGATGCGCGTTGCCCCAGCGCGCCGGCGCCTTGCCGCTCGCGAGGAAGTTCGCGTTCATGTTCGCGAGCATGGCCACCTGCACGTCGAGGAGCGCCATGTCGATGTACTGGCCCACGCCCGTGCGGTCGCGGTGCGCGAGCGCGGTGAGCACGGCCACGGTCGCGTACATGCCCGTCATCAGGTCGGCGATGGCGACGCCCGCCTTCTGCGGGCCGCCCCCCGGCAGGCTGTCGCGCTCCCCGGTGATGCTCATGAAGCCGCCCATGCCCTGCACGATGAAGTCGTAGCCCGCGCGCGACGCGTAGGGCCCGGTCTGGCCGAAGCCCGTCACCGAGCAGTACACGATATCGGGCTTCACCTCGCGCAGCGACGCGTAGTCGAGCCCGTACTTCTTCAACTGGCCGGCCTTGTAGTTTTCGAGCACCACGTCGCTCTGGGCGGCCAGCTCGCGCACGATGCGCTGGCCCTCGGGCGTGGCGATATCCACGGTCACGGAGCGCTTGTTGCGGTTGGCCGCGAGGTAGTAGGCGGCTTCGGCCGTATCGGCGCCGTCCGGCGTTTTCAGGTAGGGCGGCCCCCAGTGGCGCGTGTCGTCGCCGGCGCCGGGGCGCTCGACCTTGATCACGTCGGCGCCGAAGTCGGCGAGGGTCTGCGCGCACCACGGCCCTGCGAGCACGCGGGTGAGGTCGAGTACGCGGATATGGCTCAGAGCGCCCATACAGTGTCGTCCCATGTCGTTATCTGGCGGCCCGCGAGCGCGGTCCGTTCCGGCATGGTAAGCGATACACGCCCGGCAGTGCAATTTTCGGTACGATGTTTCGCATAGCGGAACATCGAAAAATTCCGGCGTATCCCGCCGGATCGCACTCGATGGCATCCACCCGGCCGCACGCGATGTCGCGCCTTCGCACGCCGGCCAGGGCGCGCTGCCGCGAGCCCGCGTCGATCCCGTATAATCGACCGATTCCCCCAGCGAGCAATGGCAACGCGAACGGGCTGAGAAGGGCCCGTCCGGTGGCTGACGCATCGCTGATCGAAACCGCTACGAACCAGTACGAACCCGGCCGGATGCCGCCGGGCCGTCAGGCCGGCGCCTCGCGCGCGGCGTGCCGGCCACGCGGCCCGAGAACCGGGACCCACGCACAGGACGCCCGCAAGCACGCCATGAAAGCCGCCGAAATCCGCGAGAAATTCCTCAAGTTCTTTGAATCGAAGGGCCACACGATCGTGCGCTCGTCGAGCCTCGTGCCGGGCAACGACCCGACGCTGCTGTTCACCAACTCCGGCATGGTGCAGTTCAAGGACGTGTTCCTCGGCACCGACAAGCGCCCGTACTCGCGCGCGACCACCGCGCAGCGCAGCGTGCGCGCCGGCGGCAAGCACAACGATCTGGAGAACGTCGGCTACACCGCGCGCCACCACACGTTCTTCGAGATGCTCGGCAACTTCTCGTTCGGCGACTACTTCAAGCGCGACGCGATCCACTACTGCTGGGAACTGCTGACGAAGGTCTACCAGTTGCCGGCGGAAAAGCTCACGGTCACGGTCTATCAGGAAGACGACGAGGCCTACGACATCTGGGCGAAGGAAATCGGCGTGCCGGCCGAGCGCATCATCCGCATCGGCGACAACAAGGGCGCGCGCTACGCGTCGGACAACTTCTGGCAAATGGCCGACACCGGCCCCTGCGGCCCGTGCTCGGAAGTGTTCTACGACCACGGTCCGCAAGTGTGGGGCGGCCCCCCGGGGTCTCCTGAGGAAGACGGCGACCGCTTCATCGAGATCTGGAATCTCGTGTTCATGCAGTTCAACCGCGACGCCCAGGGCAACATGACGCCGCTGCCCAAGCAGTGCGTGGATACGGGCATGGGTCTCGAACGCCTCGCGGCCGTGCTGCAGCACGTGCACAGCAACTACGAGATCGACCTGTTCCAGACGCTCATCAAGGCCGCCGGCCGCGAAACGCACACGGCCGACCTCACGAACAACTCGCTGAAGGTGATTGCCGACCACATCCGCGCGTGTTCGTTCCTGATCGTCGACGGCGTGATCCCCGGCAACGAAGGCCGCGGCTACGTGCTGCGCCGGATCGTGCGCCGCGCGATCCGCCACGGCTACAAGCTCGGCCAGCGCGAGGCGTTCTTCCACAAGCTCGTGGCGGACCTCGTGGCCGAAATGGGCGCAGCCTATCCGGAGCTCACGGAAGCCGCCCAGCGCGTGACCGACGTGCTGCGCCAGGAAGAAGAGCGCTTCTTCGAAACCATCGAGCACGGCATGTCGATTCTCGAAGCCGAACTGGCCGACCTTGAGCAGAAGGGCGGCAAGACGCTCGACGGCGAACTCGCCTTCAAGCTGCACGACACCTATGGCTTCCCGCTCGATCTCACGGCCGACGTGTGCCGCGAGCGCAACGTGACGGTGGACGAGCCGGCCTTCGACGACGCAATGGCGCGCCAGCGCGAGCAGGCGCGCGCGGCGGGCAAGTTCAGGATGGCGCAGGGCCTCGAATACTCGGGCGCGAAGACCACGTTCCACGGCTACGAAGAGATCGTGTTCGACGACGCGAAGGTCGTCGCGCTCTACGTGGACGGTGCTTCGGTCAACGAAGTCAAGGCCGGCCAGGACGCCGTGGTGGTGCTCGACCACACGCCGTTCTATGCGGAATCGGGCGGCCAGGTGGGCGACCAGGGCGTGATCTCGAACGCGAGCGTGCGCTTTGCCGTGGCCGACACGCTCAAGGTGCAGGCCGACGTGGCGGGCCATCACGGCACGCTGGAGCAGGGCACGCTGAAGGTGGGCGACGTGGTGAAGGCGGAAATCGACGCCGTCCGCCGCGCCCGCACCGCGCGCAACCACTCGGCGACGCACTTGATGCACAAGGCGCTGCGCGAAGTGCTGGGCGCGCACGTGCAGCAGAAGGGCTCGCTCGTCGATGCGGACAAGACCCGCTTCGACTTCGCCCACAACGCGCCGATGACCGACGACGAAATCCGCCGCGTGGAAGCCATCGTCAACGCGGAAGTGCTCGCGAACGCGCCCGGCATCGTGCGCGTGATGTCGTACGACGAAGCGGTGAAGGGCGGCGCGATGGCGCTCTTCGGCGAGAAGTACGGCGACGAAGTGCGCGTGCTCGACCTCGGTTTCTCGCGCGAGCTGTGCGGCGGCACGCACGTCACGCGCAGCGGCGACATCGGCCTCTTCAAGATCGTGATGGAAGGCGGCGTGGCAGCCGGCATCCGCCGCGTGGAAGCGATCACGGGCGACAACGCCGTGCGCTTCGTGCAGGACCTCGACGCGCGCATCAACGCGGCCGCGGCGGCGCTCAAGGCGCAGCCTTCGGAACTCACGCAGCGTATCGCGCAGGTGCAGGACCAGGTGAAGTCGCTTGAAAAGGAACTGGGCGCGCTCAAGTCGAAGCTGGCGTCGAGCCAGGGCGACGAACTGGCGGGCCAGGCTGTCGAGGTGAACGGCGTGCACGTGCTGGCCGCGACGCTCGAAGGCGCCGACGCGAAGACGCTGCGCGAAACCGTGGACAAGCTCAAGGACAAGCTCAAGAGCGCGGCGATCGTGCTGGCGGCGGTGGAAGGCGGCAAGGTCAGCCTGATCGCGGGCGTGACGGCCGAGGCGAGCAAGAAGGTCAAGGCCGGGGAACTGGTGAACTTCGTCGCGCAGAAGGTGGGCGGCAAGGGCGGTGGCCGCCCCGACATGGCGCAGGCGGGCGGCACGGAGCCGGCCAACCTGCCGGCCGCGCTCGCGGGCGTGAAGGGCTGGGTCGAAGCGAAGCTGTAAAGCCACGCGTTTTGCCGGTGCGGCGTCGATGCCGCCCGGGTATTATCGACGCGAAGGGCCGCCTCTGAAGGGCGGCCCTTTTTTGTTTCGCGTTGTTTTGCGTTGTTTTGCGTTGCCGCGTTTCAGGCGGCCGACATCGTTCAGGCCGTCGCCTGCACGCCTTCGGCCGGGGCGGCCGCTGCGCCGGGTGCCGTATTCAGCGCCGAGACAGACGCCGCGTTTTCCAGCAACGCCTGCTTGAGCGCATCGAGCGCCGGCGAGTAATGCCCGCGCCGCCAGACGAGCAGCGTGTCGATGAGGCCCTGCGCGCCGAGCGAGTGCATGGCGATTTCATCGACGTGGCGCTGCAGTTCCAGCACCGAGCGCGGCGCGACCGCGACGCCGGCACCCGCCGCCACGCAGGCGACGATCGCATGGTACGAGCCCAGTTCCAGCACGCGCGTGGGCCGGATGCCGTGTTCGAGATACCAGCGCTCGACGTAGCTGCGGTACGCGCAGCCGCGCTCGAATGCCACGAGCGTGGAAAGCGCGACGTCGCCGGGCTGGCGGATGGGCCGGTGCCCGCGCGGGGTCAGCATGACGAGCTCTTCGCGATAGACCGGCACGTATTCGAAGACTTCGGTATCCGGCACGCCGGCGAGCGGCGTGGAGATGAGCGCCGCATCCACCTCGAATTCGCGCAGGCGCTCGATCAGATGGCCCGTGGTGCCCGTTTCCAGTTCGAGCGTGACGTCGGGCCAGTTCTGGTGATAGCGCGCGAGCACGCTGGGCAGGCGGCTTGCCGCCGTGCTCTCCATCGTGCCGAGGCGCAGCCGCCCCGTGGGCCGCCCGGCCTTGACCGCGTGGCGCGCTTCGTCGGCGAGGGCGAGCAGGCGTTCGGCATAGGGCAGCAGCGTCTCGCCCGCGGGCGTGAGCACGAGCCGGCGGCCGTCGCGCGTGAAAAGCTCGGCGCCTAGCTGTTCTTCGAGCTGCTTGATGCGGGTCGTAACGTTCGACTGCACGCGGTTGAGCTTCGCCGCCGCGCGCGTGACGCCGTTTTCGCGGACCACCGCCCGGAAAATCGCGAGCGCCGCCAGATCCATAATTCTCTCCTTGGGATGGATTGATTCATGATAATTCATTTTTCGTGAACGGTTCGCCGGCCTAAGATGCAATGGAGGCGCCTCGTCCGCGGCGCTGCCTTTTGCCATCTTCGCCACGTTTGCCGCCATGAACGAATTCGCCCGCCGTCCTGCCGTTGCCCGCACCGAGCCGCATGTTGTTCCGGATGCCGCCATGCATGCCGTGTCGGACGAGGGTGTGCCGCCCGCCAACGCCGCGCGCCGGACCGCGCTTGCGTGCATGGTGACGCTCGCGGTGGCGCTGGGCGTGGGGCGCTTCGCATTCACGCCGCTCCTGCCGCTGATGCTGCACGGCGGCGGCCTCGACCTGCGGCACGGCGGCTGGCTCGCTTCGCTCAACTACGCGGGCTACTTCGCCGGTGCGCTCAGTTGCGTGGCGCTGCGTCTGCCGCACGCGAAGATCGTGCGGGCGGGACTCGCCGCGACGGTGCTGCTGACCCTCGCGATGGGGCTCACGCAACAGTTCTGGATCTGGGCCCTGGTGCGCTTCGTGGCGGGCGCGGTGAGCGCCTGGACTTTCGTCTTCGCTTCCCAGTGGGGCCTGCGGCGGCTCGCGCAGCTGGACGCGAACGCGTGGGGCGGCGTGATCTATACCGGGCCGGGCTTCGGCATCGTGGCGACCGGGCTGCTCGTGAGCGCCGCGGGCGGGCTTGGGGCGCGGGCGGGGTGGATCGGCTTCGGACTCGTCAGCGCGGTGCTGGCCGGGCTCGTGTGGAAGACTTTCGGCGAGGACGTGCCGATACCTGCGTCCGTGGGCACCCGCGGGGCCGCAAATGCCGGCACCCAGGCGGCCGGGCCGGGCGGCGCGCGTCACGTCGATGCCTTCTGGCTCGTCCTGCTCTATGGCGTGCCCGGCTTCGGCTACATCATCACCGCGACCTTCCTGCCCGTGATCGCGCGTCACGCGCTGCCCGGCTCGGCGTGGCCCGACCTGTTCTGGCCGATGTTCGGCGCGGCGCTGGTGGTGGGCGCGCTCGTCGGCGCGCGGCTGCCGTTTCACTGGGACAACCGCCTGATGCTGGCCGGCTGCTACGTGCTCCAGGCGGTGGGCATCGCACTCGGGATCGTCTGGCCGAATGCGGCGGGCTTCTCGTTCGGCAGCGTGCTGATCGGCCTGCCTTTCACGGCGATCACGCTGTTCGCGATGCGCGAGGCCCGCCTGCTGCGCGGCGAGCATGCCGCCGCGCTGATGGGCTATGCGACGGCCGCCTACGGCATCGGCCAGATAGCCGGGCCGCTCGTGGCCGCGCCGCTGGCGGCCGCGACGGGGTCGTTCTCGCCCTCGCTGTGGCTCGCGGCGGGAGCGCTCGTGGCCGGCGCGCTGGGGCTCGTCTGGCGCACGCGGGCGGGCTAGCCATAGCGGCATGAATGGGGGCCTTTCGCGGCCCCGCACGCGCGGCGGGATAGCGCACTAAAATAAGCGCTTCGCGCACGCCGCGAGCGTGCCCGCCGGGCCGCGCGGCCGCGCCTCTTATCTCGTGCGCGCCCACGTCATCATGAGCGATTACCAGTTTTGCCCCCGCTGTGCCTCGCGTCTCACCGAACGCGCCGATCCCGCCCACGAAGGCGGCCGCGTGCGCCAGACCTGTCCCGATCTCGAATGCGGCTACGTCCACTGGAACAATCCGCTGCCCGTGGTCGCGGCGATCGTCGAATACGAAGGCCGCGTGCTGCTCGCGCGCAATGCCGCGTGGCCCGAGGGCATGTTCGCGCTCATCACCGGCTTCCTCGAAAACGGCGAAACGCCGGAAGAAGGCATCGCGCGCGAAGTCTTCGAAGAGACCGCGCTGCGCGCCGAGAGCGTCGAGCTGGTGGGTGTGTATGAATTCATCCGCAAGAACGAACTCATCATTGCCTATCACGTCAAGGCCACGGGTACGGTCTCGCTCTCGCCGGAACTGCTCGAATACCGGCTCGTCGAGCCCGCGAAGCTGCGGCCGTGGCGCGCGGGCACGGGCTATGCACTCGGCGAATGGATGCGCAGGCGCGGCCTGCCGTTCGAATTCGTCGAGCGTCCCGGGCAGTAACCCGGGCAGTAACGCACGCGCCCCGACCGCCGATCTTCCGTCACGCCCGCCCAGGACCCCGCCGATGAACCGCCCCGTCACTGTTGCCCGCTCCGCCTATCCCCACTTTCTGCCGATCGGCACACGCTGGATGGACAACGATGTCTATGGCCACGTGAACAACGTCGTCTACTACAGCTACTTCGACACGGTGGTGAACGAATACCTGATCCGCGCGGGCGCGCTCGACATCGAGCAGGGCGCGACGATCGGGCTCGTGGTGGAGACGCAGTGCAACTACTTCGCGCCGCTCGTGTTTCCGGAGCGCGTGGATGCCGGGCTGCGCGTCGCGCGGCTCGGTTCGTCGAGCGTGCGCTACGAGGTGGGGCTCTTTCGCGAAGGCGAGACGACGCCCGCCGCGCAGGGCCACTTCGTGCACGTGTACGTCGATCGTGCCACGCGCCGTCCTGTGAGCGCGCTGCCCGATGCGCTGCGAGCCGCGCTCGAGCCGCTCGTCGTGCCGGCCGACGCGGCTGCAGTGACGGCAGTGGCGGCAGCGGTCGCTGCTGCGCGCGGCGGCTGAGCGCAGCAGCGCCGGACCGACTCGCGCATCGAGAACCGGGGTCCCCGCGTGCAGGCCTTCGCCATCGACGTGCTCAACGGCCTCAGCTACGGCCTCCTGCTCTTCATGCTGTCCGCGGGGCTCACGCTGATCTTCAGCATGCTCGGCGTGCTCAACTTCGCGCACGCGAGCTTCTACATGCTCGGCGCGTACCTGGGCGTGAGCTTCGCGCTCTGGCTGGGTTTCGGCTGGGCGCTCGTGCTCGCGCCGCTCGCGGCAGGCGTGGCCGGTGCGGTATTCGAAGGGACGCTGCTGCGGCGCGTGCGGCCGGCCGGCCCGCTCAACGCCTTGCTGCTCACGTTCGGGGCGGCGTGGGTGATGGGTGAACTGGTGAAGCTGGTCTGGGGTTTGCAGCCGCTTGCCGCGCCGCTGCCGGCGCTGCTGGACGGTCCGCTCTTCACCTTCGGCGGCGCGGCGTTCCCGCGTTATCGCGCGTTCGTGCTCGTCGTGGCTGCCGGCATGCTCGGGCTGCTGTACGCCGTGCTGCGCATCTCGCAGACGGGGCTCGTGGTGCGCGCCGCGCTCACGCATGCGCGGGCCGTCGAGGCGCTCGGCCACGACGTGCCCCGTGTGCAGACGACGGTGTTCGCGTTCGGCACGGCGCTCGCCGCGCTGGCCGGTGCGGTTGCCGCACCGCTGTTCGTGGTGGAGCCGGCGATGGCGGAGTCGGTCGGCTCGATCGTCTTCGTCGTGGTCGTGATCGGCGGTCTCGGGTCGCTGGGCGGCGCGTTCGTTGCGTCGCTCGTGGTGGGTCTGCTGCAGACCTTCGCCGTTTCGAGCGAGGTTTCGTTCGGCGGCGTTGCCGGGTTCTGGGGCGTGCAACTGCCCGACGCCTGGCGCGCGCTGACGCTCGCGCAGTTCGCGCCGCTGCTGCCGTATCTGCTGCTTGTCGCCATGCTTGCCGTGCGCCCGCAGGGCCTCTTCGGCCAGCGCGGCGAGGACGATTGATTGAAGAGCGCTTGCGTATGAGTCCCGATCAGCGTCCTCGCATCGTGCCGTCCGTGCAGGCCATACGTCCGCCGCGAACGTGGCTGCCTGCGCTCGCACCGTGGCTCGCGCTCGTCGCCTTTTTCGTCGTGCCGCCGCTCGTGAGCGCGGCGCTCTCGGCAACGGGCGTGCCGCAGGGCTGGTTGCTCGCGTGTCTTGCCCAGGCCGCGACGATGATCGTCTTCGCGCTCTCGTACAACCTGCTGCTGGGCGAAACCGGCTTGCTCTCGTTTGGCCACGCCGCGCCGGCCGGCCTCGGGGCGCTGGCCGCCGCGCATCTCTTCAATCGCCACCTGGTGCCCCTGCCGTTGCTGCCGCTGGCGGGCGGCCTGGGGGGCGCAGCCTTTGGCGCGCTCACGGCGCTCGTCGCCGCGCGCCGCTCGGGCACGGCCTTCGCGATGATCACGCTCGGACTCGGCGAACTCGTCGCCGCGGCCGCATGGGCGCTGCCCGGCTGGTTCGGCGGCGAAGCCGGCGTGCCGATCGATCGCGCGAGCGGCCCGGCCATCGCGGGCTGGACCTTCGGTCCCGATCGTCAGGCCTACTGCGTCATTGCCGCATGGTGTCTGCTTGCGGCGGGCGCGATCTTCGCGCTCTCGCGCACGCCGTTCGCACGCCTTGCAAATGCGGTGCGCGACAACGCAGTGCGCACCGCGTCGCTGGGAGTTGCGCCCACGCGCGTGCGCGCCACGATGATCGTCTGGAGTGCGGCGTTCGCGGGCGTGGCGGGCACGCTCACGCTCATCAACGTCGAGCTTGCCGCGGCAGAGAGCGTGGGCATGGCGCGCTCGGCAGCCGTGCTGATCTCAACCGTGACGGGCGGCGCGGCGTCGTTCTTCGGGCCGGTCCTCGGTGCGCTCGTGTGGGTGGCGTTCAGCGTGGGGGTGGCGAGCGTCACGCGTGCGTGGGTGCTTTATGTGGGCCTTTTCTTTATCGCCGTCGTGCTGGCCGCGCCCGATGGGCTCGCGGGGTTCGTCACGCGTCAGCGTGCGCGTTTCGTCAAGTATGGCTGGCGGCGCTGCCGCATGGTCTGGCTGGCGGGCACCGGGGCGGCGGCAGGCGGCGTGCTCGCACTCGTGCTGGCCGTGCAGTGGGCGTATGCGCTGAAGTTCTCCGACGAGGGCGACGCCGGCACCGGGTTCGCTGCGCTCACACCGGGCGCTTCGTGGTGCCTTGCCGCCGCCATCGTCGTGCTGGCGGTGCTGGCTTGCGTCGCGGGCCGGCATGCGCGGGCCGCGGCGCATGCACTCGACGAAGCCGGCCAGAAGGAGGCGCAATGAACCGCGTTGCGCTGCGCCTCACCGGGATCGAGAAACGCTTTGGCGACACACCCATCCTGCGCGGCGTCGATCTTGCCGTGCAGGCCGGGGAACGCCATGCGCTCATCGGCCCGAACGGCGCGGGAAAATCGACGCTCTTCAGTCTGATCGCGGGTGAGCGCCGGCCGGGCGCGGGCCGCATCGAACTGGACGGTTTCGATACCACGCGTCTTTCTCCGCCCGCGCTGAGCCGGCGCGGTCTCGCGCGCAGTTTCCAGACGACGCGCGTGTTCGCGCGCCTCACCGTGATCGAGAATCTGCGCTGCGCGGTGCTGGCTTCGCAGCGCGGCGGCGCGGGATTCGCGGCGCGCTGGTTTCGCTCGCGGCGGGTCGAGGCACGCGCGGCCGAGGTGCTCGAAGCGATCGGCCTCGAAGCGCTGGCACAGTGCGAAGCCGGCACGCTGGGCTATGCCGCGCAGCGTGCGCTCGATCTGGGCCTCGCGCTCGCGGGCGGCGCGCAGACGCTCTTGCTCGACGAGCCCACGGCCGGCATGAACCGCGCCGAAGCCGCGCGCGCCGTCGAACTGATCCGCGCGACCACGGCGGGCAAGACGCTGCTGCTGATCGAGCACGACATGGACGCCGTATTCGGTCTGGCCGACCGCGTTTCCGTGCTCGTGCAGGGCCGCGTGATCGCAACGGGCACGCCAGCCGAAATTCGCGCCGATGCGGCTGTGCGCGAGGCCTATCTCGGCGGGTTCGCACCATGAGCGCGCTGCTTGAAGTGCGCGGCCTGCGCGCGTGGTATGGCGCAAGCCAGGTGCTGCACGGCGTGGATCTGCGCGTGGGCGAGGGCGAGATCGTTGCGCTCGCGGGGCGCAACGGTTCGGGGCGTTCGACCTTCGCGAAAGCGCTGATGTCGATGGTGCGCGCGCAAGGCGAGCGGCGCTTCGCGGGCGTGAATCTGGCGGAACTGCGCACCTTCGAGATCGCGCGGCTGGGCCTCGGCTATGTCGCTGAGCAGCGCGACGTGTTCCCCACCTTGAGCGTCGAGGAGAATCTGCGGCTCGGCCTCGGTTCCCGTTCCAGGCGCGGGGGATTGTCGCTGGAGGACGTGCGTGCGCTGTTTCCGGTTCTTGCCGAGCGCCGTACGGTACGTGCCGGGGCGCTCTCGGGTGGCGAGCAGCAGATGCTCGCACTCGCGCGCGCGTTGATGGGCGGCCCGCAGATGCTGATCGTCGACGAACCCACCGAGGGGCTTTCCGCACAGATGGCCGCGCGCGTGGGCGACTGTCTCGCGTCGCTGCGCGAGCGCGGCGTCGCGGTGCTGCTGATCGAGCAGCGGCTCACGCTCGCGCCTGGGCTGGCCGACCGCGTGGCGGTGATGGGGCACGGGCGCATCGTGTTCGACGGCTCGTTGGACTCGCTCGCGCAGAACGAAGATATCGTTCGCGAATGGCTCGGGATCGGCTAGAAGAAAAGGTGTCCTGATTATGTGCCGGGCGTGAAGCTCACGTGCTCCAGCGCCTTCATCGGGCCGATCTGCGCAAGCGTATGCAGTTGCGTCGTGTCGCGCACGAAGAACGATCCCGCGAAACCCAGCGTATTCACCGAAATTCCGTCGATGCGTTCCCTCGAACGCGGCACCAGCCACATCCATCGGCGCGTGACGAGCAGGTTGTACGGCGCACCCTGATGCGCGACGCCTTCCACGTCGATCGCCTTCACGCCGGCCGCATCGAGCAGCGCGCGATAGCACGCGTGGGCGGCGCGAGCGGCTTCGTCCGCGCTGTCCGCCAGGAGGTCGAGGCGGGCAAACGCATGCCGGAAGTTCAGCCCCGGCACTACGACAACGGCCCGCTTCCCCTCCGCCGCAGGCACGCGGTCAAGCAGTGCTTCCATCGGAACCGGCGGCCCACGCTCGTCGAGCGGCAGCGGCACCATCTGCAGATGCTTGTGCGGCTGGCTCGCGCCTGCCACCGTTCCGCCGTTATAGAAGCCAAGGCCGTCGATTTCCCGCAGCGCCACCGCCAGCGCCGCGAAATCGGCAACATCGAGCAAGGCTTCCTGCGGCTCGAAGCGTCGCGTCACGATCAGCAGATGCCGGTCGATTACGTTGAACTTGTTGAGCAGCGCAACGTGCGTGGGCGAGAGATCGGCGACGAAAAGACCGGCCTCGTAGGGCAGAAACGGATCGCGCGGCGGCTGCGCGTCGAGCGTGCGCAGGGCCGCGTCCTTGCGCACGAGATTGGCGGCCACGCGCACGCCAAAACGCACGCCGCCGTCCTCGATATGCGTGAGCGCGGTTTCGATGGGCAGGAGCGCGCCGCGTTCGAGCGCGAGCACGGTCTGCCGTTCGAGCGCCGCGCGCAGTCCCGCAGTGGCGGCCATCGGCGCTCAGGCCTTGTAGCCGATGGCGCGCAGCAGGTCGCGGCGCCAGCGCACGTCGTCCTCGGTCTCCAGGCCCAGCGGCGCAAAGCCGTCCACCACGCCGACAATGCCGCGGCCCTGGTCCGTCTGCGCGATCAGCACCTCGGTAGGGTTCGCGGTGGCGCAGAAAATGCGGCAGACCTCGGGCACCGCCTTGATGGCGTTGAGCACGTTGATCGGGAAAAAGCCGTCGCCGAAGAAGACGATGAAGCTGTGCCCCGCGGCAATCCGCAGCGCGTTGTGGCTCGCCATGTCGACGAGCGCTGCGTCGGTGCCCGAGCAGCGCACGAGCCGCTTGCCCGAAGCCTCGCAGAACGCCAGGCCGAACTGGATGCCGGGCACGGTGCCGACCATGGCCTCGTGCAGATCCTCGACCGATTTGATGAAATGCGACTGGCCGAGTATGAAATTGGTGGCTTCCGGTTTTTCGATGGCTACCGTGGACAATTGCATGGTGGACCTCGTGCGGGACGTCTCGAAGCGGGTCCGCACGGCGCGCCGCACAGTCCCCCATCAAGACTAGTACGAAGTCGCGGCCGGGCAAAGTGCGAGCGTGCGCAGCAGAAGCAAAAACGGCCGGACCCCTTGCGGGCGTCCGGCCGTCGTGCCGTTCAGTGGTGCCAGGCGTATCAGTCGTGCCAGGCGCCTGGCGCGAAACTCAGGCCGCCGCCTTCTTCGCGCGCTTGCCTTCGATGTCCGGCAGGAGCACGGTCAGGATGCCGATGAGCGGCAGGAACGAGCACACCTTGTACACGAAGCCGATGCTCGTGGCATCCGCGAGCTGGCCGAGCACCGCGGCGCCGATCCCGCCCAGGCCGAACGCGAAGCCGAAGAAGAGCCCCGCGACCATGCCCACCTTGCCTGGAATCAGTTCCTGCGCATACACGAGGATGGCCGAGAACGCCGAAGCCAGCACCACGCCGATGATCACCGTGAGCACGCCGGTCCAGAACAGGTTCGCGTAGGGCAGCAGCAGCGTGAAGGGCGCCACGCCCAGGATCGAGCCCCAGATCACGTATTTGCGGCCGATGCGGTCGCCCACCGGGCCGCCGATGATCGTGCCCGCCGCGACGGCCGCGAGGAACACGAACAGATGCACCTGGGCGGCCTGCACGGGCAGGTGGAAGCGGTCGATCAGATAGAACGTGAAGTAGCTGTTGATGCTCGCGAGGTAGAAGTACTTCGAGAACACGAGCAGCACGAGAATGCCGATGGCCATGGCCACGCGGGAGCGCGAGAGCGCGACGTGCGGCACTTCGGCGCGCTTTTTCTTCAGGCCCGGATGGGCCTTGTACCAGCGGCCGATCTGCGTGAGCACAACGATGGCCACGAGCGCGGCCAGCGAGAACCAGGCGATGCTGCGCTGGCCGTGCGGGATGATGATGGCCGCGGCGAGCAGCGGTCCGAGCGACGAGCCCGCGTTGCCGCCCACCTGGAAGAGCGACTGGGCGAGGCCGTGGCGGCCGCCGGAGGCCATGCGCGCCACGCGCGACGATTCGGGGTGGAACACCGACGAGCCGCAGCCCACCAGCGCGGCCGCGACGAGCAGCACGCCGAAGGTCGGCGCCACCGACATCAGCAGCAGGCCGCACAGCGTGAAACCCATGCCGACGGGCAGGGAATACGGCATGGGCTTCTTGTCCGTATAGATGCCCACGAGCGGCTGCAGCAGGGAAGCCGTGATCTGGTAGGTGAGCGTGATGAGGCCGATCTGCGCGAAGGACAGCGAGAAGTTGTCCTTGAGCATGGGGTAGATCGCGAGAATCAACGACTGGATCATGTCGTTGAGCAGGTGCGAAAAGCTGATCGCACCGAGAACGGAGTACACCGTGCGTTGCGCGCCGGTCTGGCTGGACGTGGCAGACGCCGCGGGCGCGGCGCCCGGCAGGGCGCCCTTGTTGAGGCTCGTTTCCATGTTGTCGATCACAGAGAGAGTTCGCGCGGGCACCGGCCTGAAAGGCCCGGCGACGGCACGAAATGGACATGTATAAGAGTTATGAGCGCAGTGTAATGTGTCTTGAGCGAGCTGTGCGGACATATTTTGTCGAGAATCGGACACGGTCGGCACACAACCTGTTGGGGTAATGCCGGGATGTTTCTGGGTGCTGGATTTTTGGTCCCGGATTTTGGTCGGGTATAACCCGGCGGTGCGCGCGCCCAAAAGGCGCGCTGTTACGGGGCCGGAACGCGGCAGCGCCACCAGAGCGCCGCTAAAGATCGGAGGCGGATCTGCCGTTGACCGGGTTGTGGCGGACCGGTATGCATGCCCGGTGCGTCGAACAACTGCAGCTATGCGTCGGACCGGGGTCAGCGGTATCGCGCCGACTCCGGTTGGACAGGAGACCGTCGAAACATGAAAGCAGTATCACAGGGCAACCGGCAAGCCGGTTTCATGCCGCAGGACACGCTCGCCGCAGGCGCGGCACAGGGCTCCTCGAAGCGCGCGCGCGGCCGCGCGGGCAAGTCGTTTTCGGTCAAGGCGACGCTGCGCACCGCGTTCGCCGTTCTGCTGATCGGCACGCTCGCGATGGGCGTGTTCTCGCTCACGCAGATCAGCCGCCTGAACGGCTCGACGCAATCGATCTACGAAGAGGGCTACGTGGCGAGCCGCGCGGCCGAAGAGGCGCGCGGCCACGTGCTGCGCGCGAGCCGTGCGCAGAAGATGCTGCTCACCGCCACCACGGCCCGAGAGCGCGACGAACTGGGCGACGACGTCGACCACGATCTGCAGGCGCTTGGCCGCGAGATGGATCAGCTTCAGCAATACGCCGGCCAGTCGGGCGCCGACGGGCTCGCGCTGCAGAAGAAGCTGGCGGCCGCGACCACCACATGGAGCGGCCATCTGCGCGATTTCGTGACGCTCGTGAAGGCCCAGCCGCTCGATCTTTCGCAGATGAGCTGGCAGGTCGGCACCCAGGACGTCTCGCTGCTGGTCGAAACGGAGAAGCTCGAAACGCTCGTCGATCAACTCGTCGAGCAGCGCGGCACCGCCGCCAAGGCGACGATCGAGGCGGCGTCGTTCATCTTCAAGTCGTCGTTCGTGATGATCGCCGCGGCAACCGTCGCGCTCTTCGTGCTCGCGTTCGTGGTGAGCGAGTGGGTCGTGCGGCGCATCGCGCGGCAACTGGGCGGCGAGCCGGCGCTCGCCAAGGCGATTGCGAGCCGCATCGCCTCCGGCGACCTCGCGCAGCCGGTGAAGGTCGATGCGCGAGCCGCCACGAGCATGCTGGGCGCGCTGCGCGACATGCAGCAGGGCCTCTCGGCAACGGTGGCCGAAATCGCCGCGAGCGCGGAAGCCATCGCTTCGGCATCGGGCGAGATCTCCACGGGCAACCTCGACCTCTCGCAGCGCACCGAAGAGCAGGCCATGGCGCTCGAACGCACGGCGAGCAGCATGGAGCAGCTCACCTCCACCGTGCGCCTGAACGCCGAAAACGCGGCGCAGGCCAGCACGCTGGCGGGCAACGCATCGGAGATCGCGGAGAAGGGCGGCACCGTAGTGAGCCGCGTGGTCATCACCATGAACGAGATCAACGACAGCGCGAAGAGCATTGCCGACATCATCGGCGTGATCGAGGGCATTGCGTTCCAGACCAATATCCTTGCGCTCAATGCGGCCGTCGAGGCCGCGCGCGCGGGCGAAGAAGGGCGCGGCTTCTCGGTGGTGGCGGGCGAGGTGCGCAATCTCGCGCAGCGCAGCGCCACGGCGGCCAAGGAGATCAAGACGCTCATCAGCGCCTCGGTCGAGCGCGTGGCGAACGGTTCGACGCTCGCGCAGGATGCCGGCCGCACGATGGACGAGGTGGTGAAGGCGGTCAAGCGCGTGAACGACATCATCGGCGAGATTTCCGCGGCCTCGCACGAGCAGCGCGCGGGCATCGAGGAGATCGGCCGCGCGGTCTCGCAGATGGACGCGGGCACGCAGCAGAACGCGGCGCTCGTGGAAGAGGCGACCGCGGCGGCGCAGTCGCTCGACGATCAGGCGAAGGCGCTCAAGCGCCTCGTGGGGAAGTTCCGGCTGGTCTGAATTTGCGCGTTGTTTGCAGGTTGCTCGCGTGTTGCAACAAACGAAAAACGCCGCCTTTCGGGCGGCGTTTTTCATTGGACCGAAGACAGTGGGCTCATTTCGCGTCGCGCTCGATGATCCATTCGTGCGCGGGGTCGTTATGGAAGTGCCACTCGCGGCGCGGCCCGGCCATCACGTTCAGATAGTACGAGTCGTAACCGTAGGGCACCACCACCGGATGGTAGCCGCGCGGCACCTTCACCACGTCGTGATCCTCCACGGCCAGGGTTTCGTCGAGGTCGCGCGCGTCGGTGTAGACGCGCTGGAACGCGAAGCCCTGCGGCGGGCTCAGCCGGTGATAGTAGGTTTCTTCCAGCGCGCTTTCCTGCGGCAGCCGGTCGGCGTCGTGCTTGTGCGGCGGATAGCTCGACGAATGCCCCGAGGGCGTGCGCACCTCCACCACGAGCAGCGATTCGGCGGGCTCGGTTTGCGGAAGAATGTCGCAGACGTAGCGCGTATTCTGGTTCTTGCCGCGCGTCGAGCGCTTCATCTGCGCGGGTTCGATCAGGCGCACGGGCAGCGTGCCCGTGGCCGGCGCCGTTGCGACACCCACTTCGGCGGCGCGCGTGGCGCGCACCGTCGCCTGCACGCCGGGCGGCAGGTAGAGCGCGTAGGGCGCTGCGTCTTCGAACACGCTGTCGCGCGAGCCGAGGCTCGACCAGCGTTCGCCGCCCGCTTCGATATCCACGGCGCCCGAGAGCACGACGATGCAGCTTTCGCGGCCCGTTTCGTGCACATAGACGACGTCGCCCTCGGCGAGCCGGTAGGCGGCGAAGCCCACGTAACGCCAGCCCGCCGTGGCGGGCGTGACGCGCGCGATGGTCTGGCCTTCGCGCGCGGCCTTCACGAGCAGAGTCATGCTGCCTCCTTCGTTGCCTTTTCCGCGGTTTGCAGCGGCGCGTCGGCGAGCGCGCGCAGCGTGCGATAGCCCTTCTGTGCATACGCATAGGAAGGCGCGATCACGGGATCCTGTTCGGCTTCCACCACCAGCCAGCCGCGATAGCCGTGCTGCTTGAGGCGCGCGATGATGGCCGGGAAATCGACGGCGCCGTCGCCGGGCACCGTGAACGCGCCGGCGAGCACGGCGTCGAGGAAGCTCCAGTTGCGATTGCGCGCGAGCTTGATGACGGCGGGACGCACGTCCTTGCAGTGCACGTGGCACACGCGGGCGATGTGCTTGTCGAGTTCGACGACCGGGTCGCCGCCCGCGAAGGTGATGTGGCCCGCGTCGAACAGGAGGCCCACGGCGTCGCTCGTGCGTGCCATCAGCTTGTCCACGTCGGCCGGCGTTTCGACGTAGGCGCCCATGTGATGATGATAGGCAAGCCGCACGCCGCGCGCGAGCGTGTGCTTTGCGAACGCGTCCACGCGCGCCGCGTAGGCGTCCCACTGCGCTTCGCTGAAAAAGCGCGGACGCTGGTACAGCGGGCGCGGCGCCCCCTGGATCGAATCGGCGACTTCGCCGTAGACCATGACCGTTGCGCCGTTCTGCGCGAGCAGGTCGAGGTGCGGCTCCACGGCGGCAATCTCTTCTTCCACGCTGCGCTGCGCGAGCTGGCCCGAGTACCAGCCGGACACGAGCGAGAGATCGTATTGCGCGAGCAACGCCTTGAGCGCCTGCGGTTCGCGCGGGAACTTGTTGCCGAGCTCGAAGCCTTCGTAGCCGATCTCGCGGCCCTCGGTCAGCGCGACTTCGAGCGGGGTTTCGCCGCCGAGCGAGGGCAGGTCGTCGTTCATCCACGACAGCGGATTGATGCCGATGCGTACGTCAAATGCGCTCATATGCGCTCCTCAAGCTTGACCGTCTTTGCCATTGCGATTGATACCGCGGTTGCCACCGCGATTACCACCGCAGTTGCCATGACCATTGCCGGCGTCATTGGCCGCCGTCCTGCGCGTCATCCTGCGCGTCGTCGTCCGCGTCCGCCGCCGGTTCTTCGCGGCGGCTGCGCAGGGCGAGACGTTCGTCGTAGCGTTCGCGTGCTTCGCGTACCGCCGTGCGCGCGGAGACCTCGGGCACCGCCACTTCCCACCACCAGCCGCCGTCTTCGGTCGTGCGGGCCGGGTCGGTGTCGATGCTGATGAGGTAGGTGCGCGTGGCGGCGCGTGCGCGCTGCATGGCCGCTTCGAGTTCGGCGACGTTCGCGACGTGCTCCGCCTGGGCGCCGAGCGAGCGCGCATGCGAGGCGAAGTCGATGCGCGGTGCGCCGAGCGGCCCCTGCGCGCAGTCGTCGAAGAGGTTGTTGAACGGGGCGCCGCCGCAGGCCTGCTGCAAGCGGTTGATGCAGCCATAGCCGCGGTTGTCGAGCACGACGATGATGAGCTTCGCACCGAGCATCACCGAGGTGGCGATCTCGCTGTTCATCATCAGATAGCTGCCGTCGCCCACCATCACGATGACTTCGCGTTCGGGCCGCGCGAGTTTCGCGCCGAGGCCGCCCGCGATCTCGTAGCCCATGCACGAGTAGCCGTACTCGACGTGATAGGCGCCGGGCCGCCCCGCGCGCCAGAGCTTGTGGAGTTCGGCGGGGAGCGTGCCGGCCGCGCAGACGACGATGTCGTCGTCGGGCGAACGGCTCGACGAACGCTGCACGGCACCGATCACGTCGGCGTCGTAGGGCAGCGTATTGCGCTCCTCCGACGAGTGCGTGAGCTGCTGGACGCGTTCGCGCCATCCGGTTGCCAGCAACAGGGCGCGCGCGGTCCAGTCGGCCTCGGCGCGCCAGTCCGCCAGTTCTTCGCCGAGCACTTCGACGGCGAGACGGGCATCGGCCTGCACCGTGAGCGCGTTGTGCTTGAGCGCGTCGAAGCCGTTGGCGTTCACGCCGATCACGTGAGCATGCTGGAAGAGCGAATTGGAGCCGGTGGTGAAGTCCTGCAGCCGCGTGCCGACCGCGAGGATGCAGTCGGCCTCGTGCGCGAGCGCGTTGGCGGCGGGCGAGCCCGTAACGCCGAGCGCGCCCACGTTGAGCGGATCGTCCCACGCGAGCGCACCCTTGCCGGCCTGGGTCTCCGCCACCGGAATGCCGCGTGCCGCTGCGAGCGCCTGCACGGCGTCCGAGGCGTGCGAATACAGCACCCCGCCGCCCGCGACGATCAACGGCCGCTTCGCGCGCGCGAGCTGCGCGAGCGCGGCGTCGATCTCGGCCTGCACCGGGGCCGGCGCGTGGAAGTTCACGAGGCGCGGCGTGAAGAAGCTCGCCGGGTAGTCCCACGCGGTGGCCTGCACGTCTTGCGGCAGCGCCAGCGTGACGGGGCCGCACAGCGCCGCGTCGGTAAGCACGCGCAGCGCGCGCGGCAGGGCCGTGAGCAGTTGCGCGGGATGCACGATGCGGTCGAAGTAGCGCGAGACGGGCTTGAGCGCGTCGTTGGCGGAGAGGCCGCCGTCGTGCAGGTCCTCGATCTGCTGCAGCACCGGGTCGGGCTCGCGCGAGACGAAGATGTCGCCGGGCAGCAGGAGGAGCGGCAGACGGTTGACGTGCGCGAGCGCGGCGGCCGTCACGAGGTTCGTCGCGCCGGGGCCGATCGAGGTCGTCACGGCCATCATGCGGCGGCGGAAATGGGCCTTCGCGTAGGCGATCGCGCTGTGCGCCATCGCCTGCTCGTTGTGCGCGCGCAGCGTCGGCAGTTCGTGGCGCCATTGATAGAGCGCTTCGCCAAGCCCGGCCACGTTGCCGTGGCCGAAGATCGCGAAGACGCCGCCGAAGAGCGGTTCGGTGCGGCCCGAGCCGTCCTCGCAGGCCACGCGCTGCGCGGCGAGATAGCGCACGAGCGCCTGCGCGGCGGTCAGGCGCACGGTGGGGCCGGGCGCGGCGTGCTGTGCGCCCGCGTGGCCCGGGTGAGTGTCCTGCGCGGCGGGAACGATGCGCTGGTTCATGCTGCTTTCTCCTCGCGCGCGAGCGCCGCGGCCGGGTCGCCGGCGGGTGCGCTCGCGCGGCTCGAACGCCACGCGGCGATCAGCGTTTCGAAGGTGCCGCGCACGCGGGCAATCAGTTCGTCGTCGCCGATCTCGCCGGCAAGCCATGCGAGACTCGGTTCGTAGAAGATCGTGCGGCCCACGGTGAAACCGCGGCACGTCGCCGACCGTGCGGCGAGCCGGAAGCTCTCCACCAACTGATCGACCGGCGCGGAGAGGCCGAGCAGCACCACGCCGCGGCAGTACGGATCGCGTTCGGCGATCAGCCCGTCGATGGCCTGCCACTGCGCGGCATCCACCGGTTCGAGCTTCCACCACTCGGGATAGATGCCGATGTTGTAGAGGCGCTTGAGCGCGCGATAGATCGTGTCGGGCGCGTTCGGCACGCCGTCGCGCTTCGGCGGAATCACTTCGAGCAGCAACTCGTGGCCGCTTGCCTGCACGGCGTCGTAAAGCGCACGAAGTTGGGACTCCTGCTCGATGCGCTGCTCGACGGGATCGTCGGGATGGAACTGCACGAGGCATTTCACCGTGTGGCCGATGGGCCAGGAAGCGAGCGTCGTGCCGATCGAGCGGCCATGATCGAAGACGAGCGGGTTCGAGCCGGGCAGCTCCACCGGGCGGCCGATCCACCAGCCGCGCCCGGTGGCGGCGTTGAGGGCGTCCTGGCCATAGCGGTCGTCGATCAGCACGCCGATGCGGCCTTGCAGGTCGAGCGAGCGTTCGGTCTGCGCGACCGCTTCGACGAACAGGTTCTTCAGCTTCGCAATGCGCGTTTCGTCCGCGCCGGTTTGCTGCGCGAGGTCGAAGAACTGGTTGCGGTGGTCGAACGCGAAGCCGAGGACTTCGTCGCGCGGCGTGCGCGCGGGCGTCACGCGATGCAGGCGGGCGAGCGTCGCGTCGCGGTCGGGGCGGCGCATGCGCTCGGGGTCCGCGGCGGCTTCGCGCAGGAAGTAGTCGAGTTCGGCCGGGGTAGGCATGGCCGGCGCGCAGCCGTGGCGCGACACGACGAGCGCGCCGCATGCGTTCGCGGCGCTCGCGCAGGCGTCGAGCGGCGCATCGCGCAGCCAGCCCGAGAGGAAGCCCGAGGCGAACGCGTCGCCGGCGCCGAGCACGTTGAGCACTTCCACTTCCACGCCGCGCTGTATCGGCAGCGCGTCGAGCGAGGCGGGCACCGCGCCTTCGACGATCTGGCAGCCGAGCGGCCCGCGCTTGACGAGCAGCGTGGCGTCGGTCACTTCGCGCACGCGCGCGAGAGCGTCGATGAGCGACTCCTTGCCGCCCGCAATGCGGAACTCCTCTTCCGTGCCGATCACGAGATCGAAGAGCGGCAGGATGCGCTGCAGATGCGCGGAAACGCCTTCGCTCGCGACGAAGCGCGTCTCGCCGTCGGCCTTGCCGGTGAGGCCCCACAGCACGGGCCGGTAGTCGATGTCGAGCACCGTGCGCACGTTGTTGCGGCGCGCGTAGTCGAGCGCGGTGAGGCTCGTGCGGTTCACCTGCGCGGTGGAAAAGTGCGTGCCGGTGATGAGGAGCGCCCTGGCGGAGGCGATGAACGCTTCGTCGAAGTCGCATGCATCGACGGCCATGTCGGCGCAGTCCTCGCGGTAGAAGATGAGCGGGAACGTGTCGCGATCCTTGATGCCGAGCAGCACGAGTGCCGTGAGGCGTTCGCGATCCACGCGCACGTGGCTCGTGTCGCAGCCTTCCTTCGCGAGCGTTTCGACGAGAAAGCGGCCCATGTGATCGTCGCCCACGCGCGTGAGCATGGCCGATTCGAGGCCGAGCCGTGCGCAGCCGAACGCAATGTTCGCCGACGATCCGCCCAGATACTTCGCGAAGGTCGAGACATCTTCCAGACGCGCGCCCACCTGCTGCGCATAGAGATCCACGCCGAGGCGGCCGAGGCAGACAATGTCGCGCGTCTTGCCGGGCGCGAAGCGGCTCGTTGTGCTGCCGGCCGCCGTGGCGGGGGAACGGGTGATTGCCATATGCATTCCTGTTGAATTCGTGCCGTCGTGCCGCGCGCTCAGATGGTCGCGCCGTCGAGTTCCGCGATCATCTTCTGCATCTCCGCGCCGCCCGCCATCATGTCGAGCACTTCGTTCTTGCTGATGGTCTCTTTCGTATAGGTGCCGAGCGAGCGGCCGCGATTGAGCAGCGTGAACGAGTCGCCGATGGGGTAGGCGTGGTGGACGTTGTGGGTGATGAAGATCACCGAGATGCCTTTCGCACGCGCGGCGTGGATCAGCTTGAGCACGTTGAAGCTCTGCTTCACGCCGAGCGCGGCCGTGGGTTCGTCGAGGATCAGCACGCGTGCGCCGAAGTGGATCGCGCGGGCGATGGCGAGACACTGGCGCTCGCCGCCCGACATCGTGCCGATGGCCTGGTGCGGGTCGCGCACATGTATGCCCATTTCGGAAAGACGGTCCTTCGCGATCTTCGCGCTCGAATCGAGGTCCATCACGTTGAGGAATCCGAAGAGTTTCTTCTGCGGCTCGCGGCCCATGAAGAAGTTGCGCGCGACGGACAGCAGCGGCACGAGCGCGAGATCCTGATAGACGGTGGCGATGCCGAGGTCGAGCGCGTCCTTGGGCGACTCGAACCGCACGGGCTTGCCGTCGACGAAGTACTGGCCCGAAGTGGGCTGGTGCACGCCCGCGAGCGTCTTGATGAGCGTCGATTTGCCCGCGCCGTTGTCGCCCAGCAGGCAGTGCACTTCGCCGCGCTTCAGGCGCAGCGTCACGCCGTTCAGTGCGATGACCTTGCCGAAATACTTGCTCACGTCTTCGAGCGCGAGGATGGTGTCGGGGGATGCGGCGGTGGTGGTATCGGACATGGGAGCCTCCGGATTACGACTGCGCGACGCGGCGGCGCACATAGTGATTGAACAGCACGGCCATGAGCAGCATCATGCCGAGGAACACGCGGAACCAGTCCGAATCGATGTTCGTGTAGGTGATGCCGATCTGCACGACGCCGAAGATCAGCGCGCCGAATGCGGCGCCAATCACCGAGCCGTAGCCGCCCGTGAGGAGCGTGCCGCCGATCACCGCGGCGATGATGGCTTCGAATTCCTTTTGCAGCCCGCGGTCGGCGGCGGCCGAGCCGATGTCGCACACCTGGAGCACGGCAAAGAGGCACGAGCAGAACGCGGTGAGCATGAAGAGCGAGATCTTGATGCGCTTCACGGGCACGCCCACGTTCTTGGCGGCGTTGGCGTCGCCGCCCACGGCGAGGATCCAGTTGCCGTAGCGGGTCTTGGCGAGCACGAACGCGCCGATGGCGGTGAGCACGAACCACCACAGGATCACCTTGGGCACGCCCGGCACGAGCGGCTGGCCGTTGTCGAGCATCTTGACGATGCCCATGTGCGCGAGCGTCACGAAGAGGCCCTTGAACGCGGTGCCGTGAAAGAGCAGGTTGGTCAGGTAGTCTTCCTTGGCCACGTCGCCCACGCCGGAGACGATGGTGCGGTCGGCGAACATGATCGAGAGCGCGAGCGTGAGGCCGCGCAGGATGAACATGAACGCGAGCGTGACGATGAACGAGGGCAGGCGCGTGCGCATTACGAGGTAGCCGTTGAGCGCGCCGAGCGCGATGCAGCCCACGAAGGCGAACAGGATCGAGAGCGCGATCGGCCAGTGGAAGTACATGGTCGGAATGGCGACCATCATCCCGGCGAAGCCGATCATCGAGCCGATGGAAAGGTCGAACTCGCCCGCGATCATGAGCAGGCACGCGCCGACCGAGAGGATGCCGAGGTAGGCGGCGACCTGCGACCAGTTCATCACGCCGTCGAGGTCGAACATGCCCGAGCCGCCCGCGCCGATGGCGAACACGGCGAAGATGAGCACGGTGCCGGAAATCGCGGCGAATTCGGGCCGGCCGAGCAGGTGGCCGAACCAGGATTCGCGGCGCACGCGTTCGTCCGCGGCGCCGGTCCCCGCCGGCGGCGGCGTCGCGCCGTCCTGCGCGCTGCCGTCCTGGGGATGCGAGGGGAAGTGTTTGCCGGCTACACCCATGATGTCTCCTTTGTGGATCGGGGCCGGTGCGCTGGCGCCGGCCTGAATCCCATGCAATGTCTGATACCCGGTGCGCCGCCCGGCTGCAAGGTGCAACGGGGCAGGGGCGCAGTGGCGGCGTACCGGTGAAAGAGCGCGCGGCGCGGTGAGCGAAGGGCGAAGCGGATATCGCGAGGGGCGAACCGTCGCCGCGCGTGGCTGACGAAAAACAGGACTGCTTTACATCGATGCGGGTGAAGCGGGCGCTACCCGATCAACGGTACTGGCCTGCGTACTTGATGACCTTGTCGACGTTCTCCTTCGTGATGAAGCCCGGGCCCGAGCGGATGTCACGCGGACCGTACGACGGCTGCAGGCCATAGGTTTCGAGGCGCTGCTGGAACTTCGGATTGGCCTGCAGGATCTGGCGGATCTTCACGGGGTCCGTGGTGTGATCCTTTTTCACGATCGCGAGCACCGCCACCGGGATATAGCCCTGCAGATACGGCTGCTGGTCGATGGCGAACTGGATCGTGCCGGCCTGGATCGCCTTGGCGATGTCGTCGGAGAAGTCGAACGTGCAGAAGTAGATCTTGCCCGCGAGGCCCATCTGCTGAACGGCCTTGAGCGATGCGGCCGCCGGCACCGGACCGAGCGTGAGGATCGCGCCCGTGTTCGGGTGGTTGCGCAGGTAGGCGCTCACCTTCGACTGGATTTCCGTCGGGTCCTGGCCCGAGTCGATCGTCGAGGTCTTGTAGTCCACGCCGATGGCGTCGGCAAAGCCGCGGCAGCGCTCGAACGACACCGTGTTGGTGGCGATGTGGTTCACGCACAGGAACGACTTCACGCCCGCGGCCTTGGCCTTTTCGCCGGCGGCGTGGCCCGCCACGTACTCGGGCTGGCCCACGTGCATGATCGCGCCCAGTTGCTGGCTCTGCTCTTCGGTGCCGGAGTTGATCGTCACGAGCGGAATGTGCTTGTCGGTGACTTTCTTGATGGAGCTCTTGAGCACGTCGTAATCGGCGATGGTCGTGATCACGCCGTCGTAATTGCGTGCGGCGGCCTGCTCGATCAGGCGTGCCATGTCGGCGATGTCGCCGTTGGGGGGATTGCGGTAGTCGGTTTCGACGTTGAAGTCTTCGTCGGCCTGTTTGATCGCGTTCTTGATCGTGTTCCACCACGAATCCGAATCCGGCGCGTGGCTGATCAGCACGAAGTGCGCGTCGGCCGCCTGGGCCGCCGGCGTGCCTGCGGCGGCGAGGCCTGTTGCGAGTGCGAGCGCCGCGGCGAGCCGCGCAAACCTTGCCTTGCCCTTGCGTTGAGTCATTGTCTCCACCTTTCTCGGTCTTTCGTTTTTAGGGATGAACCGGACGGCTTCGCGAGTCCATGCCGTCCCGCTCATCGACAAGATTAGGCGATCGGCGAACAGGATGCAACAGAAATTTCATTGCAAATAAAAATGGAAAATCTGTTCCATTTGCGTGCGGAGCTTCCTATAATCGGCAGCGTCGACATGCCGTGAAAGCCGCGCCCGGCAAGGGTTTTGCGGCATTGCGGCAAGGAGCGAGGAAAACCGACCATGACGGAAGAGACAACCGATGCCGCACCGGGCGTCGAGGAATTGATGCAGCGCATCGCGCACGATTACGAGGCGCTGCCGCGGCAATTGAAGAGCGTCGCCACCTACATCGAGCAGAACCGCGCGAGCGTGATGATGGACCGCACGAGCGACATCGCGGCGAGCTGCGGCGTGCATCCCTCGGCCGTGGTGCGCTTCGCGCAGCGCTTTGGCTTCTCCGGCTTTTCGGACCTGCAGGCCGTGTTCCGCCAGGCCTATGCGGGGCAGGGCGCGTCGGCAACGAGCTATCAGCAGCGCATCCGCCAGCTGATCGACGAGAAGGAAGGCAAGGCGAGCCCGGATCTGGGCGGCGCGGTGGCGCGCGAATTCATCGGCGCATGCCGCAGCGGTCTCGACGAACTCGAGGCGGGCCTCGACGACGCGCAGTTCGACGAAGCCGTGCAGATGCTCGAAGCCGCCGACAACATCTACGTGATCGGCGTGCGGCGTTCGTTTCCGGTGGCGAGCTACATCGTCTATGCGCTGCAGCACACGAGAAAGCGCGTGCATCTCGTCTCCGGCCTCGGCGGCATGTATCACGAGCAGATCCGCAGCGTGAAGAAGGGCGACGTGGTGATCGCCATCAGCTTCGCACCGTATGGCAAGGAGACGCAGTACTGCCTGCGCGTCGCGCAGCAGCACCACGCGAAAACCCTCGTCATCACCGACAGCCAGCTTTCGCCGCTCGCGCGCCACGCGAACGCACTGCTTTACGTGAAAGAGGGGAGCGCGTTTGCGTTCCGCTCGCTCACGAGCACTTTCTGCCTGTGCCAGGCGCTCTTCATCGCGCTTGCGTACCGGCTCGAACTGAACGTCGAAGAATCGACCGATACTGGAGGATACGATGACTGAACAAGCAGGCAAGACGCTGGACGTAGCCGTATTCGGCGCGGGCCGCATCGGGCGCATACACGCGGCGAATCTCGCGCGGCAGCCCGGCGTGCGCCTGAAGTACGTGATCGACGTGAATCGCGAGGCCGCCGCGGCGCTGGCCGCGCAGCACGGCGCGCAGGTGGCCGACGTGGACGGCGCGTTCGGCGACGCGTCGATCGGCGCGACGGTGATCTGCTCGAGTACCGATACGCACTCCGAACTGATTCTGAAATCGGCGGCGGCGGGCAAGCATATCTTCTGCGAAAAGCCCGTGGATCTCACCGTGGAACGGGCGCGCTTGTGCGCCGACGCGGTGGCGCGCGCGGGCGTGGTGGCGATGATCGGCTTCCAGCGCCGCTACGATCCTACCTTTGCCGCGCTCAAGGCGCGGCTGGACGCGGGCGAGATCGGCACGCCGGAAATGCTGGTGGTGACGAGCCGCGATCCGGGCGCGCCGCCCGTCGAGTACATCAAGCACTCGGGCGGCATCTTCAAGGACATGCTGATCCACGACTTCGACATCTTCCGCTGGATTCTCGCCGACGAAGCCGACACGGTGCACGCCACGGGCAGTTGCCTCTCCGATCCGGCGATTGCCGAAGCGGGCGATATCGATTCCACCGCGGTGACGATCCGCACGAAGCGCGGGCGCCTGTGCCAGATCAACACGGCGCGGCGCGCGGCCTACGGCTACGACCAGCGCTTCGAGATTCTCGGCAGCGAGGGCATGCTGCAGGCGGGCAACATGAAGCCCACGGAGGTGGTGGCTTGGTCGAGGCAGGCGGTGTCGCAGGACGTGCCCGAGGCGTTTTTCCTCGAACGCTACCGCGCGGCCTATGCGAGCGAAATGGCGCATTTTCACGACGCGGTGACGAATGGCAGGCCGGTGCGCACGACGGTCGCGGACGGCCTGAAGGCGCTCGAACTGGCCGAAGCCGCGGCGCTGTCGTGGCGCGAAGGGCGGGTGGTGAAGGTGGGCGGCTAACGCCACGGCGGCACACATCCCAGGCGGCGGCGGGCTCGCTCGCGCCACCCGGCAGCGGACCGCCCGTGCGGTCCGGCTATGCGTCAATCCACGCGTCAAGCAAGGTACTGGAGGAGAAGCAGGATGCAGGCAGCAGAACACCCCGGGCAGCGTGCCCGGCCGTTGCGCGTGGGCGTGGCGGGACTGGGGCGGCTGGGGCGGCGCCATGCGCAGAACCTGGCTTTTCGCGTGCCGGGCGCCACGCTCGCGGCGGCGTGCAGCCCGCTCGAAGACGATCTCGCCTGGGCGCGCGAGGCCTTGCCCGAGGCACGGCGCTACGCGGACTACGCCGCGATGCTGGCCGACGACGCGCTCGATGCCGTGTGGCTCGTCACGCCCTCGGCGCTGCATGCGCAACAGATCGTCGAAGCGCTGCGCGCGGGCAAGCACGTGTTCTGCGAGAAGCCGCTCTCGCTCGACGTGGCCGAATGCGAGCGCGTGGTGGCCGAAGCGCGGCGCTACGACGGCCAGCAAGTCACGATCGGCTTCATGCGGCGCTTCGATCCGAGCTATCAGGATGCCCACGCGAAGGTGCGCGGGGGCGCGATCGGCCGGCCATTCCTCGTGCGCTCGCAGACTTGCGACCTCAACGATCCCGAAGGTTTCTTCGTGCGCTTCGCGCCCACCTCGGGCGGCATCTTCCTCGACTGCACGGTGCACGACATCGACGTGGCGCGCTGGCTTCTCGGCAAGCCGCGCGCCACGCGCGTCTACGCGAGCGGCACCGTGGCGCTGCACGACGGCCTGCGCGCGGCGGGCGACGTGGACAACGGCGTGGCGATCTGCGAGTTCGAAGGCGGCGGCCTGGCCATGTTCTATGCGTCGCGCACGATGGCGCACGGCAACGATACGTCGAGCGAGGTGATCGGCACGGCCGGCGCGCTCGCGATCGGGCATATTCCGCGCACGAACCGCGTCGAGATCTACGACGCGCACGGCGTGCGTAGCGAATGCACGCCCACCTTCTTCGACCGCTTCGAAGAGGCGTTCCTCGTGGAGGCCCAGGCCTTCGTGGCGGCAGTGCAGGCGCGCATGGGCGGGCAGGCTGGCCAGGGCGACAGTGCGGCGGCCGCCGCGCAGGGGGCGACGCTGGAGGATGCGCTGGAGGCGACGCGCATCGGCCAGGCGCTGCGCCAGTCTTTGCAGACGGGGCAGGCCGTCACGCTTTGAGCGCGGGTGCGGGCGCGGGGGCTCGCGGGCGGCGCCCTGAGCGGTGCGCGCGCCTGCGGTAGAATTAGCGCTTGTCGCTAGCGCCGCGTATGGCGCCTCCCCCGAAGGATCCAACCCCGATGCAGATTCAGGTTCACAAGGAAGTGGATGCGCGCGGGCTGAACTGCCCGCTGCCGATCCTGCGCGCCAAGAAGGCGCTCGCCGATATGGAAAGCGGCCAGATTCTCAAGGTCCTCGCCACCGACCCCGGCTCGCAGCGCGATTTCGCCGCGTTCGCGAAGCAGACCGGCAACGAGATCGTCGAGATTACGCAGCAGGACAAGACGTTCGTGTTTTTGATGCGCCGGCGCTGAAGTTCAGTGCAGAAGTCGAGTGCTTTGCCGCCTGGCGCCTTTGCGAAAGACGGCAATGCAAAAAAATGGCCCGCAATAGGCAATTGCGGGCCATTTTGCTTTCGGCGGCGGGCGCAGCCGGGCGGGCGCTTTAGCCCTCCATCGTCGGCTTGCGCGTGCGCAGATAGTCGGCGAATTCGGCGGCCACCTCGGGGTGGCGCAGCGCGAATTCCACGGTCGCCTTCAGATAGCCCAGCTTGCTGCCGCAGTCGAAGCGCGTGCCGTGGTACTTGTACGCCAGCACCTGTTCGTCGGCGAGCAGCGACTGGATCGCGTCGGTGAGCTGCAGCTCGCCGCCCGCGCCCGGCTTGATGGAGCGCAGGTGGTCGAAGATCCGCGGCTTGAGCACGTAGCGGCCCACCACGCCGAGGTTCGACGGCGCGACTTCGGGCGCCGGCTTTTCGACGATGCCGGAAAGCTTGACGATCGAGTCTTCCCACTCCTTGCCGTCCACGATGCCGTACGAGCGCGTTTCCGAGGGCGGAATCTCTTCCACGCCGAGCACCGAGCTATGGTAGTGGTCGAACACCTCCACCATCTGCTGCATGACGGGCGGCGTGCCGTAGAGCAGGTCGTCCGCGAGGATCACGGCGAACGGGTTGTCGCCCACGAGCTTTTCCGCGCACAGCACGGCGTGGCCGAGACCCAGCGCCTCCGGCTGGCGCACGTAGAAGCAGTCGACATGGCTCGGCTTGATGTTGCGGACCAGTTCCAGCAGCTTCGCCTTGCCGCGCGCCTCGAGCTCCGCCTCGATCTCGTAGGATTTGTCGAAATGATCCTCGATCGCGCGCTTGCTGCGCCCGGTCACGAAGATCATCTCGGTGATCCCGGCCGCCACCGCTTCCTCGACGGCGTACTGGATCAGCGGCTTGTCCACGATCGGCAGCATCTCCTTCGGGCTCGCCTTGGTGGCGGGAAGGAAGCGCGTGCCGAGGCCCGCTACCGGAAATACCGCCTTTGTAACTTTTAGCATGTCTTTAGTCCTGGTCCTGTTCTGTGGCCGGATCGCCCCTCAGCTTCCGGTTGCCCCCCCGGTTTTTACGCGGTTGCCATTCCGTTGCCTCTTGCCTTGCCACTCGTTCGATGCTCAGGCGGGCAGCCGCGCCAGCTGGGCGGTCAGCTTCTCCAGCGTAGCCCGGAATTCTGCCAGCCTTTTCTGCTCCTGTTCAACCACGGCCGGCGGCGCTTTTGCAACAAAACTGTCATTTCCCAGCTTGGCATTGCACTTCGTCACTTCGTTCGTGAGGCGGGCGATTTCCTTGCCGAGCCGCTCGCGCTCGGCGGCCACGTCGATCTCCACCTTCAGCACCAGCTTGTCCGTTCCTACGATAGCAACCGGCGCGCCTGCCGAAGCGGCGTCGAGCGCGGCTTCATCGGCGATGATCTGGACCTCCGAGAGGCGCGCGAGCGCCTGCGCATACGGTGCGAAGCTCGCGAGGCGCTCGCCGTTGCCCGTCACGAGAAGCGGCACCCGCGTGGCCGGCGAGAGGTTCATCTCGCCGCGCAGGTTGCGGCATGCATCGATCAGGGCCTTCAGGTCGGTCGCCCACTGCTCGGCGGCTTCGTCGATCTTCTTCGGCTCGGCCACCGGGTAGGGCTGCATCATGATCGAGGCTTCGCCCTCGGCCGCGCCTTGCGGATACTTGCCGGCAAGCGGCGCCACCTTTTGCCACAGCGCTTCGGTGATGAACGGAATCACCGGGTGCGCGAGGCGCAGCACCGTTTCCAGCACACGCAGGAGCGTGCGGCGCGTGGCGCGCTGCTGCTCGGGCGTGCCCGTCTGGATCTGCACCTTCGCGAGCTCCAGATACCAGTCACAGTATTCGTCCCAAACGAACTTGTACAGGGCATTGGCCACATTGTCGAAGCGATAGTCGGCGAAACCTTTCGCGACCTCCGCTTCCACGCGCTGCAGGAGCGAGACGATCCAGCGGTCGGCCTGCGAGAAGTCCGTATAGCCGCCGGGGCCGCAGTCGCCCGGCTGGCAGTCGCCGGGCTTGCTGAAACCGCAGTCGTGGCCTTCGCAGTTCATCAGCACGAAGCGCGTGGCGTTCCAGAGCTTGTTGCAGAAGTTGCGGTAGCCCTCGCAGCGCGCGAGGTCGAAGTTCACGTTGCGGCCGAGCGTGGCCATCGAGGCCATCGTGAAGCGCAGCGCATCGGTGCCGAACGAGGCAATGCCGTCCGGGAACTCCTTGCGCGTCTTCTTTTCGATGCTGGCGGCCTGCTTCGGGTTCATGAGGCCCGTGGTGCGCTTGGCGACGAGGGCTTCCAGATCGATGCCGTCCACGATGTCGATCGGGTCGAGCGTGTTGCCCTTGCTCTTCGACATCTTCTGGCCTTCGGCGTCGCGCACGAGCCCGTGCACGTACACGGTGCCGAACGGCACCTTGCCGGTGAAGTGCGTGGTCATCATGACCATGCGCGCCACCCAGAAGAAGATGATGTCGAAGCCGGTCACGAGCACGGAGGAGGGCAGGAACGCCTTCAGTTCCGGCGTCTCCTGCGGCCAGCCGAGCGACGAGAACGGCACCATCGCGGAGGAGAACCACGTGTCGAGCACGTCCTCGTCGCGCCGCAGCGCGCCCTGGTAGCCGCTGGCCTGCGCCTGCGCGCGCGCCTCTTCCTCGCTCTTCGCAACGAAGATCTCGCCGTTTTCGCCGTACCACGCCGGGATCTGGTGGCCCCACCAGAGCTGGCGCGAGATGCACCAGTCCTGGATGTTTTCGAGCCACTGGTAGTAGGTGGTGGTCCAGTTTTCCGGCACGAACCGGATCTCGCCGCTGCGCACCACGTCGAGCGCGGTTTCGGCGATCGACTTGCCCGGGTTGAACGTGCCCTCGGGCGCCGGCTTGCTCATCGCCACGAACCACTGGTCGGTGAGCATCGGCTCGATCACCACGCCCGTGCGGTCGCCGCGCGGCACCATCAGCTTGTGCGGCTGCACCGATTCGAGCAGGCCGGCCGCCTCGAAGTCGGCCACCACCTGCTTGCGGGCCTCGAAGCGGTCGAGGCCGCGGTACTTCTCGGGTGCGTTGTCGTTGATCTTCGCGTCGAGCGTGAGGATCTCGATCATCGGCAGGCCGTGGCGCTGGCCCACCTGATAGTCGTTAAAGTCGTGCGCGGGCGTGACCTTCACGACGCCGGTGCCGAACTCGCGGTCCACGTATTCGTCGGCGATCACGGGGATTTCGCGCTCGGTGAGCGGCAGCTTCACCCGCTTGCCGATCAGGTGCGCATAGCGCTCGTCTTCCGGGTGAACCATCACGGCCGTGTCGCCCAGCATGGTTTCCGGGCGCGTGGTGGCCACGGTCAGGTGGCCCGAGCCGTCGGCGAGCGGGTAGCGCAGGTGCCACAGGCTGCCCGCTTCCTCTTCGCTCGCCACTTCGAGGTCGGAGACGGCGGTGAGCAGCACCGGGTCCCAGTTCACGAGGCGCTTGCCGCGGTAGATGAGGCCCTGTTCGTAGAGGCGCACGAACACGTCGCGCACGGCGGCCGACATCTTGTCGTCCATCGTGAAGTACTCGCGCGACCAGTCGATCGAGGCGCCGAGGCGCCGGACCTGGTTCGTGATGGTCGAGCCCGACTTCTGCTTCCACTCCCAGACGCGTTCGACGAACTTCTCGCGGCCGAGGTCGTGGCGCGAAATCTTCTGGGCGTCGAGCTGGCGCTCCACCACGATCTGCGTGGCGATGCCCGCGTGGTCGGTGCCGGGGACCCACAGCGTGTTGTCGCCGAGCATGCGGTGATAGCGCGCAAGGCCGTCCATGATCGTCTGGTTGAACGCATGGCCCATGTGCAGCGTGCCCGTGACGTTGGGCGGCGGCAACTGGATCGAGAAGTTGTTGCGGCCGGGCGTGAAAGTCGCGGCGGCGTAGCCGCGGCGCTCCCATTCGGGGCCCCAGTGGGCCTCGATCGTCTGGGGCTCGAAGCTTTTCGCTAGCGTGCTGTCGCTCATGGGTGGAGTCTGCCGAAAAATGGATGCGGAAACCGTCAATTATAAGGGGAAGTGCCCATGGCCCCGCGCCGGCAGCGGGGTGGCGGGCGCAATCGCCGATTTTGGCGCCCGGGCCGGCGCCGCCGCCTTGAACGCCGCCCGCGGCCCGGGGTTCCCCTGCGCGGGCGGCAGGGCGGTGAGGGGCGACTTATAATGGCGGTCGGTCCCGCACCGGCGCGCCTTGCCGCGCGCATCCCGCCTCCCTGATACCTGCGCACCCCATGCCCGACCTGCTCGCGAACCTGAATCCCGAACAACACGCCGCCGTCACGTTGCCGAACGAACCGGCGCTCATCCTGGCCGGCGCCGGCAGCGGCAAGACGCGCGTGCTGATCACGCGCATCGCATGGCTGATCCAGCAGGGCCTCGCCTCGCCGATGACGATTCTCGCCGTGACCTTCACGAACAAGGCCGCACGCGAAATGGTGGGGCGCCTGCAGGCGCTGTTGCCCATCGACACGCGCGGCATGTGGATCGGCACTTTCCACGGCCTGTGCAATCGCATGCTGCGCGCCCATTACCGCGACGCGGGCCTGCCGCAGACCTTCCAGATCCTCGATACGGCCGACCAGCTTTCGGCGATCAAGCGCCTGATGAAGGGCCTGAACGTCGACGACGAGAAGTATCCGCCGAAGAACCTGCAGTACTTCATCAACAACGCGAAGGAGCAGGGCCTGCGGCCGAAGGACGTGGACGTGACCGACGACTTCAACCGCCGGTTCGTCGAGCTCTACGAGGCCTACGACCAGCAGTGCCAGCGCGAGGGCGTGGTCGATTTCGCGGAGCTGCTGCTGCGCTGCTACGAACTGCTCGCGCACAATCCGCCGCTGCGCGCGCACTATCAGGCGCGCTTTCGCGACATCCTCGTGGACGAGTTCCAGGACACCAACAAGCTGCAGTACGCCTGGCTGAAGCTGCTGGCGGGCGCGAACAACGCGATCTTCGCCGTGGGCGACGACGACCAGTCGATCTACGCGTTCCGCGGCGCGAACGTGGGCAACATGCGCGACTTCGAGAACGAGTTCCGCGTGAAGCACATGATCAAGCTCGAGCAGAACTACCGCTCGCACGGCCATATTCTCGACGCGGCGAACCACCTGATCGCGCACAACTCGCGCCGCCTCGGCAAGAACCTGCGCACCGACGCGGGCCACGGCGAACCGGTGCGCGTCTACGAAGCCGCGACCGATTCGCAGGAGGCGGGCTGGATCATCGAGGAGATCCGCGCGCTCATCAATCAGGGCCTCGCGCGCAACGAGATTGCGGTGCTCTACCGCAGCAACGCCCAGTCGCGCACCATCGAGCACACGCTCGTGAACGCGGGCGTGCCCTACAAGGTGTATGGCGGCCTGCGCTTTTTCGAGCGCCAGGAAGTGAAGCATGCGCTCGCGTATCTGCGCCTCATCGACAACCCGAGCGACGACACCGCCTTCGCGCGCGTGGTGAATTTCCCCACGCGCGGCATCGGCGCGCGCTCGATCGAGCAGCTGGCCGACGCGGCGCGGCTCTACAACTGCTCGATGGCGGCCGCGATCCCCTACGTGACGGGCAAGGCCGGTTCGAGCCTCGCGTCGTTCGCGAACCTGATCGCGAAGATGCGCGCGGAGACGGCGCACCTGAGCCTGCCCGAGACGGTGGAGTACACGGTGCGCATGAGCGGCCTCGCCGACTTCTACCAGAACGAGCGCGAAGGCCAGGACCGGCTGGAGAACCTGCAGGAACTCGTCAACGCGGCCACGGCGTTCGTGAGCGAGGAGGGCTACGGGCTCGACACGCCCGCGCGCTCGATTCCGCTGCGCCGGGGCGCAACGGCTGCGCCCGAGATCGTCTCGGACGACGGCGAAGTGCAGGTGCTCGACGCGCCCGCGCTCACGGACCCCGCGCAGAACCCCGACGTGATGACGCCGCTGGCGGGCTTCCTCTCGCACGCGTCGCTCGAAGCCGGCGACAACCAGGCGCAGGCAGGCCAGGACGCGGTGCAGCTCATGACGGTGCATGCGGCCAAGGGCCTCGAATTCACGGCGGTGTTCATCACCGGGCTCGAAGAGGGCCTGTTCCCGCACGAGAACAGCGCGATGGAGGCCGACGGCCTCGAAGAAGAGCGCCGCCTCATGTACGTGGCGATCACGCGCGCGAAGGAGCGGCTCTATCTGTCGTTCGCGCAGAGCCGCCTGCTGCATGGCCAGACGCGCTACAACGTGCGCTCGCGCTTTTTCGACGAACTGCCGCAGGAAACGCTCAAGTGGCTCACGCCGAAGGTCGAGGCCGGCGCGCGCTGGGGCGGGCGCTCCGACAACGCGGGCTGGGGCCGCGACTGGTTCGGGCGCTCGGGCGCCGAGGGCGGCAGAAGCGCGGGCGGCCGCGACGCCTATGTTGCCGATACGGCGCCGCTGCCTTCGTTTGCGAACGAGCAGCGCGCGGCCGACGCGGGCTTTCGCGTGGGGCAGCAGGTGTTCCACACGAAATTCGGCGAAGGCACGGTCACGGCGCTGGAAGGCAGCGGCGCCGATGCGAAGGCCCAGGTCCGCTTCAAGCGTCACGGCGAGAAGTGGCTGGCGCTCGCGGTGGCCAAGCTGCAAGCGGTGGAATGAGCGCGGCCTGCGTAGCGTTTGCGGTCCTTGAAACCGGCTTCTGAAACCCACACGGAAGATTTCAGCGATGAACCCTTCGCGTCCGCTCGGCGTGCTCGCCGCGCTGCCTGAGGAACTCGGCGACCTGCTCGCGACGATGCGCGCCGAATCCGGCGTTGCCACGCGCACGTTGGGCCAGCGCGACTATCACGCCGGCACCGTGCACGGCGTGCCCTGCGTCGTGACGCTGGCGCGCATCGGCAAGGTGGCGGCAGCCGCCACCGCGAGTGCGCTGATGCACGCGTTCGACGTGGAGGCGCTCGTGTTCACCGGCGTGGCGGGCGGCGTCGGGCCGGCGGTGCGGGTGGGCGACATCGTGGTGGGCGAGACGCTGCTCCAGCACGACATGAATGCCGAGCCGCTCTTTCCGCGCTTCGAGATTCCCTTGCTCGGCCGTGCGCGCTTCGACGCCGACCGCGCGCTTTCCGCCGCGCTGGCCGATGCGTGCGAGCGTTTCGTCGCCGAAGAGGGCGCTGCGCTGGCCGGACGGTTTCAGACCGGGCATCTGCCGCGCGTGCATCGCGGGCTGGTCATCAGCGGCGATCAGTTCGTGGCGAGCGCGCAGGCCGTGGGCGCCTTGCGCGCCGCGCTGCCGGATGCATTGGCGGTGGAGATGGAAGGCGCGGCCATCGCGCAGCTGTGCCACGAATACGGCGTGCCGTGCGCCGTGGTGCGCACCATTTCCGATACCGCGGACGAACACGCGAGCACCTCGTTCACCAGCTTCCTCACCGATATCGCCGGCACGTATTCGACCGGCGTGCTCAGGCGTTTCCTCGCCGCCTACGCCGCGGCCGCGCGTTAGCGCGTTAAGACGCGCCGGCCACGGCGTCGCGCACCTGCTGGAGCGCCGACGGATCTTCGATCGTCGGCAGATCGCCCGGATCGCGCCCCTCGGCGAGCGCCGCAATCGCGCGCCGCAGCAGCTTGCCCGAGCGCGTTTTCGGCAGGAGCGCGACAAAATGCACGCGCGCGGGCCGCGCGATCGCGCCAAGCTGGCGGTCAACGGTCGCCGCAATCGCCGCTTCGAGGGTCTGCGCCGCTTGCGGGTCGGCGGCGCTCGCTGCATCGCGCAACACGACGAACGCCAGCGCGGCCTGGCCCTTCACCGCGTCGTTGACCCCCACCACGGCCACTTCCGCCACCGCCGCATGCGAGGAGATCGCCTCTTCGATCTCGCGCGTGCCGAGCCGGTGGCCCGCGACGTTGATGACGTCGTCGGTGCGGCCGAGAATCGTCACGTAGCCCTCGGCGTCCTGCACGCCCCAGTCGAAGGTCGAGTACACCTCGTGGCCGGGCACGCTCTCCCAGTAGGTCTTCACGAAGCGCGCGTCGTCGCCCCATACCGTCTGCATGCAGCCCGGCGGCAACGGGTAGCCGAGCGTGATCACGCCTTTTTCGCCCGCCGCACACAGCTCGCCCGTATGTTCGCTGCGCAGCTTCAGGTCGTAGCCGTACACCGGCACGCCGGGCGAGCCGAGCTTCTGCGGCAGGGCCTCCACGCCGCGCTGGATCGCGAGCATCGGCCAGCCGGTTTCGGTCTGCCAGTAGTTATCGACCACCGGCTTGCCGAGCGCCTGCGAAATCCACGCGGCCGTGGGTTCGTCGAGCGGCTCGCCCGCGAGAAACAGCGTGCGCAGGCTCGACAGATCGGCCGAGCGCAGCAGCGCCGGGTCCTGCTTCTTGAGCACGCGGATCGCGGTGGGCGCGGTGAACATCAGGTTGATGCCGAACTGCTCGACGAGGCGCCACCAGATGCCGCCGTCCGGGCGTATGGGCGTGCCTTCGTACATCACGGTCGTCATGCCCGCGAGAAGCGGGGCGTAGATGATGTAGCTGTGGCCCACCACCCAGCCGATATCCGAGGCCGTGAACATCGTGTCGCCCGCGCGGCCCTCGAAGATGTATTCCATCGAAGCGGCGAGCGCCACGGCGTAGCCACCCACGTCGCGCAGCACGCCTTTGGGTTTGCCGGTCGTGCCGGAGGTGTAGAGGATGTACGAGGGCTCGTTCGATTCGAGCCACACGCAGGGCACCTGCGCCTCGTAGTGCTGTTCGCGCAGCGGCTCGTAATCGACGATGTAGTTCGCCTTCAGGCGGGTGGGCGCGAGTTGCCGGTCGATCAGCAGCACGTGCGGCGGCGCGTGCTGCGCGCGCGCCATGGCTTCGTCCACGAGCGGCGCGTAGTCGATCACCTTGCCGCCGCGCGCGCCCGCGTCGGCGCTCACGATCAGCACGGGCTTCGCGTCGTCGATGCGCGCGGCGAGCGAGGGCGCGGCAAAGCCGCCGAACACCACCGAATGGATCGCGCCGAGCCGCGCGCAGGCGAGCATCGCGAACACGGCCTCGGGAATCATCGGCAGATAGATCAGCACGCGCGCGCCGCGCGTGACGCCGAGCGACTGCATCACGGCGGCCATGCGGTTCACTTCGGCATGGAGGTCGGCGTAGGTGTAGCGGCGCTCGATGCCGGTTTCGGTCGAGACATAGACGAGCGCATTCTGGGCGGCGCGCGAGGCGAGATGGCGGTCCACCGCGTTGAAGCACAGATTCGTGCGGCCGCCGCAGAACCAGCGCGCGAACGGCGGGTTCGAACGGTCGAGCACGGCGTCGAACGGCGTTTCCCAGTGGATGCGCGCGGCCTCGCGGCGCCAGAAGTCCTCGGGGTGGGCGATCGATTCGCGGTGAAAGTCGCGGTAACGGCTCATGATGGCGTTCCTCCCTGGCGGTCGGCGGTGTGGGGCCGGACCCCGCAGCATAGTGCAGCGCAATGGACGCGGACAACGCGGGTTCTCCATGATGCCGCGCTTTGCGCCGCTGCTGTGTGGCGCCGGCTGCGGTACCGGCTTTTCGGGGAGGTTTCGCAGGGAGGCGCGCGCAGGGCGGCTCGCGGTTCGCGGCGCGCTCAGGCCCCGGGCTTCACCACCACGGTGCAGGTCGTGCCGGCGGAGAGGATCATGTCGTCGGGCACCTTGTCGATATGGATGCGCACCGGCACGCGCTGCGCGAGGCGCACCCAGTTGAAGGTGGGGTTCACGTCGGCGAGGAGTTCGCGGCTTTGCGGGTTGTCGCGGTCGTAGATGCCGCGCGAAATGCTCTCCACGTGGCCTTCCAGCGTGCCGCCGCTCATCAGCTTGATCTCGGCCTTGTTGCCGATCTTCACGCGCGGCAGCTTGGTTTCCTCGAAGTAGCCGTAGACCCAGAACGAGTGGCTGTCCACCACGGCGAGCTTGGCCTGGCCGCCAGTCGCGTAGTCGCCCTTGAACACCTGCAGGTTCGTCACGTAGCCGTCCACGGGCGAGATCACGCGCGTGCGTTCGAGGTTGAGCTTCGCGGCGTCGAGCGCGGCGAGCGCCTGCTCGTACTGCGCCTGGGCGGAATTTGCCGTATGCGAGGCGTTTTCGCGGCTTTCCTGCGAGACGACGAGGCTGTCCATGTCGGCGCGGCGCTTCGCGTCGTCAAGGCGCATGGTGAGCTCGGCCTTGCGCGCGGCCACGGCGGCCTGGGCCTGCTCCACGGCGATCTGGTAATGCGACGGGTCGATCTGCATGAGCAGGTCGCCCTTGTGCACGAACTGGTTGTCGTGCACGGGCAGATCGACCACGGCGCCCGAGACGTCGGCGGCGATGTTGACCACGTCGGCGCGCACGCGGCCGTCGCGCGTCCACGGCTCGTCCATGTAGTGGACCCAGAGCACGCGCCCGGCCGCAATGGCGGCGACGAAGATGAGGGCCGTTGCGATAAAGCCAATGATGTTTCGGAGTGTCATGATTCTTCGAATCCGGTTCAACGATAGCGAGCGATATCCGTCGGTATCAACGATAAACAGCGAGTCCGAGCGCGCAGCTCACGATCACGAGCAGGCTCACGCGGAAGAGCGAGGGGTGCCACACCACGCGGTACAGGCCCGTGCGGGCGAGCAGCGAGTCGAGCACCCAGGTGATCGCGGCGCTCAGGATGAAGAGCAGCACGATCGCGGGAATGTAGGCGTCGAGGAACGCGACGTCACGAGGCATGGTGAGCTCCTCAGGTTGCGGGCACGGCGCCCGGATGCGCGCCCTCGGGGTCCGCACAGGCCGCGAGCGGCGACTGCGGGTCGATGAGCGCGGTGCGGATGAAATGCAGATGGCTCAGGATGCGCTGGAGCCGATGGCGCTCTTCGCGCGTCGCGTCGAACTGCAGCATGCCCTGGGCCGCTTCGATCGCGGCGCCTGTGGCGGCGAGCGCCGCTGCGTAGCGCTTCGCGGCCGGGCGCTCGAACAGGGCGCTCACGGACTTGAGCGCGGCGTCGATCGCCGCGCGCCACGCCGTGCTCTTCGCATAGCGCGGGTGCGCGGGCAGCGCGGCGAGTTCGTGGCGCAGGTCGATGGCCGCATTGCCGACTTCGAGCGTGGAAAAGAGCCAGCGCAGCGTGTCGCGGCGCAAGGCCTGATCGTTGCCGGCCAGCGCGCTCAACTGGAACACGAGGTCGCGCGCGCCGCTCTCGAAGCGGTTGCGCAAACCCGCAAGGCGCGCGCGGCACGCCTGCACGGCCGCGCCGCGCAGCTCGGCCAGCAGCAGCGTGCGCAGCCACTTCGCGGAGGTCGGCAGGAACACGGCGAACGCTGCGGCCGTGGCGATCATCGACATCGCGAGCGCGAGCGCGTCGTTCATGTAGCTGTCCGGGTTGTACTGCATGACGTTGTCCGGGCCGGCGAGGAAACACAGGAAAATGCAGTAGCCCATGCCGTAGCCCGCGTACTGCGGGCGCGTCGTGAGGAACACGCCGAACGCGAGCGCCGGCGCGAGCGCGACGCACAGCATCGGAAAGCCGTCGATGTGCGGAAACACGCCGAACACGAGGACCATGCCCACGAGCGACGCGAGGATCGTGCCGACCGCCATCTGGCTCGACATGCGCGCGGGCTGCGGCGCGGACGACGCGAGCGCGCAGGTGGCCGCGGCGGTGAGCACGAGGGTTGCGCCGCTCGGCCACGCCGTCGCGATCCAGAATGCGCCGAGCAGCCCCATGACGGTCGCCGCGCGCAGGCCCGCGACCCCTGCCGCGATCCAGCTCGTTTTCGGCACGTAGCGCGCCAGCCATTTTTCGCGCGAGTGCGTATCGACGGCGAGCGACGCGTAGGTGGCCGTGTACTCGTGCATCTCGTGCACGAAGCGGTAGAAGAGCTCCGTTGCGGTGTCGAAGTCGAGCAGGTTCGCGGCGCTTTCGGCCGCGCCGGTTTGCGCGAGTCGTGCTTCGAGCCCGGCGCGGGTTTCGCGCACGCGCGCGGGCAGCGTCGCGCGGTAGGCGTCGAGCTGGCTCGCCACGTGCGCCGCGTCGGCCGCCGTGAGCACCGGCTCGCCGGCCTTGGCGAAGAGCGGGGCGATCTCGCGGAAGTACGGCTCAAGGGCATCGACCGTGGCCGAGGCGCCGTCGTGGCGCAGCCGGTTCATCAACTGGTGCAGCGCGTGAAAGCGGGTGGAGGCGCTCATGAACTCGGTGTTCAGGCGCGCGATGCGCGCCGAGCGCATGCGGGCGTCGGGCGTTTCGAACACGGCCATGCTGCGGCTCGCCTCCAGTCCGACGACGTCGGCCACGAAGCGCGCATTGGTTGATTCGATCTGCGAACGATCGACGTTGCCTGCGAGCGACGCCGAAATGTAATCGACGAACGACGAGAAGCGCCGCCGCACGCTCGCGCGCAGCAGCTCGCCCGTGTACTGCGGAAACACCACGGCGCTCACGAAGCCCGAGGCCAGAATGCCGATCGAGATTTCGCACACGCGCGTCATGGCCGACATGAACGCGCCGTCCGGATGCTGCGAGGCCGGAATGCCGATCAGCGCGGCCGTATAGCCCGCGAGCACGAAGCCGTACGAGCGGAAGTTGCGGTTGCGCGCCGCGCCCGCGGTGCAGATGCCGACCCACAGCGCCGTGGAGGCGATGAAAAGTTCGGGCTGCTGGGCGAACAGGCCGATCAGCGCGAGCATCACGACGAGGCCGACCAGCGTGCCGCAGAGCCGGTAGAAGCTCTTGGCGAACACCGGCCCGCTTTGCGGCTGCATGACGATGAAAACCGTGGTCATGGCCGTGCGCGGCTGCGGCAGGTCGAGCTTCATCGCCACGCCGAGCGCGAGGAGCGCCGCGGCGATGGCCTTGAAGAGATAGATCCAGACGAGGCCGTCCGTGCGCGCCCAGTCGGAGAGCGCCGCGAACCAGGCGAGGAGGCGCTGGCTGCCCGGCTGCGTGGGAGAGGAGGGGGCTTGCATGGCCGCTGCCTTGGTTTAGCGTTAGTTGAGCGCGCCAGCCGCGCGGTCCCCGCTTGCGGGCTGCGCGTTGGCGCTGGCCGAGGCGGCGGAGCGGGGCGCGAGCAGCGCGGCGGGCGCGAGCGGGATGTCGCGGGTCTTCTTGCCGTGGGCGGGCAGTTGCTCGGCGTCGGTGGGCGTCGCGACGGCAGGGTCCGCCGCATCGATCGCGCCGCCGCCGAGCGCGGCCGCGAGCGTCGCCTGCGCGGTGAGGCGCGCGGCCTGGATGCGCGCGACGCCTTCCTGCGCGCGCAGCAGTTGCGTCTGCGCGATCAGCACGTTCACGTAGTCGGTGAGGCCGCGCCGGTAGCCTTCCTCGGACAGATCGAAGTTGCGCTGCGCCACTGCCACCGAGCGGTGCGCATCGTCCTCCTGGGTGGCGAGCGAGCGCATGCGCACGACTTCGTCGGCGATTTCCTTGAGCGCGGTGACGATCGTCTGGTTGTACTGATCGACGGCGATGTCGTAGGCCGCCGACTGCGCGCCGAGCTGCGAGCGCAGGCGGCCGCCGTCGAAGATCGGCAGCGAGAGGGCGGGGCCCGCGTTATAGCTGCCGCTCATCGACTTGAGGAACTGGAAGAGCGGTCCCGCGGCCGCGTAGCCGCCCATCGAAACGAGCAGGTTTACGTTCGGATAGAAGTCGGCCCTGGCCACGTCGATACCGCGGGCCTGCGCGGCCACGGTCCAGCGCGCCGCGACGACGTCGGGGCGATGGCCGATCAGCTCGGCGGGCAGCGCCGAGGGCAGGCCGGCCGGGCTCGCGAGCGAGAGCGCGGGCCGCGCGATCGCTTCGCCGGCGCCCGGGCCCTTGCCCGCGAGCGCGGCGAGCTGATTCTTGCCGAGTGCGATTTCCTCTTCGAGCGCGTCGATCTGGCGCTCGTATTCGGGCAGCGGCGTTTGCGCCTGGCTCACGTCGAGCTGCGTGCCGAGGCCGCCCGCGAGGCGCCGCTGGGCAAGCGCGAGTACCTTCTGCTGTTCGGCGAGCGTCTGCTTCGCGATGTCGAGCAGCGCGTAGTTCATCGAAAGCGCGATATAGGCGCGCGTGACGTTCACTTCGAGTTCGAGCTGCGCGGCGCGCGCGTCGGCGGCGCTGGCGTGTGCGAGGTCGAGCGCGCGTTCGGCGTTGTTCTTGTCCTGGCCCCAGAGGTCGAGGTGGTACGAGAGGCCGAGCGAGGCCGTGTTGTTCCAGGTGTCGGCGCCGGCGAGCGGCCCCGGGCCGTAATACACGTTGTCGGACCAGTGCTGGCGCTGGACCGACAGGTTGCCGCTCACCTGCGGCAGCAGCCCGGCCTCGGCCACGCCCGCCATCGAGCGCGCTTCGCGCACGCGCGCCTGCGCGGCCGCGAGCGACGGATTGCCCGCGATCGCGGCGTCGATCCACGCGTCGAGCTGCGCATCGTTGTAGCTTTTCCACCAGTCGCTGGCGGGCCACTGCGCGTCCGTATTGGCCGCGCGGATGGCCGATCCGGCGTCGAGCCGGGCGGCGTCGGCCTGCTTGTCTTGCGGTGCAACCCCTCCGGTACTGGCGCAGCCCGCGATTATCAACGAGAACGTAAGAACCGTGAGCGCGGCGAGTCCTTTCGGTACCGGAGACTGCACGATTTACTCCTTTTCCTGGCTATAGATTAATGTCAGGCATTATATTTTTCGATCGATTCCTGAATAACCGGTAAGGATGCAAGGGATTTTTACGGATTCTGTGATAATCGATCTTGCAAAATATGTAACAATGCCTCCGACATCACGAGGAAGGCTATGGATACGCTCCAAAACATGCGGGTATTCGTGCGGGTGGTCGAAGCGGGGAGCTTCACGGGCGCCGCGCAGCACCTGAATACGACGACGGCTTACGCTTCGCGGGCCGTCTCGGATCTGGAGGCGCATCTGCGCACGCGTCTTTTGAACCGCACGACGCGCCGCATCGCGCTGACCGAGGCCGGCGAGCGCTACCTGCAGCGCTGCGAGCAGATCCTCGCGTATGTGGACCAGGCGGAAGCCGAGGCCGGCGACGCGCACGCGCGGCCCTCGGGCAAGCTCAAGGTCTATTCGATGACGAGCTTCGGCCAGCACTATGTGGTGCCGGCGGTGGGGCGCTATCAGCAGCTTTATCCGGAGGTGAGCGTCGAACTCACGCTGGCCGCCCAGCGCATGCCGGATCTGCTCGACGAAGGCTACGACATCGCCCTCATGCTCGCGACCGATCTGCCCGACTCGGGCTTCGTCTCGCAGCGCATTGCGAGCACGTTCAGCATTGCCTGTGCTTCGCCCGCCTATCTGGAGCGGCGCGGCGTGCCGCAAAAGCCCGCGGATCTCGAGGCGCACGCGTGCCTGCAGATGGTGACGCCGGTGTTCCCCACGGCGCAATGGCGCTTTACCGGGCCGGAAGGCGAGCAGAACGTCGACCTCGGCGCTGCGACGTTTCAGGTCAACGTGGCGGAGGCGCTGGCGGTGGCCATCCGCGAGGGCATGGGGATCGGGCTCCTGCCGATCTATTCGGCCATCAGCGGGCTGCGCAGCGGCGAGCTCGTGTGGATCCTGCCCGAATACCGTTCGCAGGAGATGAACCTCTACGCGATGTATCCGTCGCGCCAGTATCTCGATGCGAAGATCCGCACGTGGATCGAACTGCTGCGCGAGACCTTGCCGGCCACGTTCGCCACCGACCAGGCCGAGTTGCGCCAGTTCGCGCGGACCTGAGGCGACACCTCGGGCTGCACGTCGGGCTGAACCTCAGCCGGCGTCTCGGGCCGCAGCGGGTTGTGACAGGCTGTTACACCTGCGGCGGATCGCAACACTTCCTTACGCCTCGGCGCGCGGCGCTTTGCTAACGTAGCGAAACACTTTTGCTAACGTTCAATTCGCCAGACCCCGAGGATTTCCATGGATACGCATCTGATGATCGGCATCGCCGTGATGATGGGCCTGATCGGCATCGCGGCATCGCGCGACCTGCTGCGCATGCGCCGCGCGCAGCTTCAGCCGGTGTCGCTGCGCGTGCAGCGCGAGAACGGCGCCGCCGGTCGCTCGCGCGGCGGGCTGGGTTGAGCCCGCTGCCGCCTCAATCCCCAGGTTCCGCCACCTCCACCACCTTGTCCCACGCAAACGCCCCGTTCTCCGGCACGCCGGTGCGCCGGTCGCGGTAGCCGCGCGGATTGCACACCACGCGCGTGCCGTTGACGGTGTAATCGAAGCTCGTATGCGTGTGCCCGTGCAGCCAGAGCGCCACGGGCGGCCGCACGAGCGCATCCAGATCGCTCACGAAGCCTCCTGATGCCAGGTCGTTCGCATAGCGTGCCGCGAGGCTCAGCCGGTGCGGCGCGTGATGCGTGACGACGATCGTCTTGCCCGCGAAGGGCTTCGCCAGTTCCGTTTTCAGCCAGGCCAGTGCGTGGGCGTGAAGCGCGAGCGAATCCTGCGGCGTGAAGTCCCGCGCGAGCGCGGCGGGGCTGTCGGGCCACGAGACCTGGATCAGGCCGCGAAAATCGAGCATCACGCGCTCGGCCGCGGCGATGGCATCGCCGCGGGCTGAATCGTCGGCGCCGAAGAGCGCGAAGTCCGCCCAGAGCGTCGTGCCGAGCACGCGCCAGCGTCCCGCCTCGTCGGTCAGGACTGCGTTGTTCAGGAAGTGCACGTTGTCGAGCGTGGAGGCCGCGTCGTGCATCGCGGCTTCGAGCGCGCCGAACTCGCCGTCGTAGTACTCGTGATTGCCCGGCACATAAACCACCGGCACCTGCGGATCGAAGGTTTGCGCCGCCCAGCGCAGACCGAGCGCATGGTTGTGGATGTCGCCTGCCAGCACGACGAGATCGGCATCGGCGTGCGGGATCGTGTCCGGCTCGTCGTTTTCCAGATGCAGATCGGACAGCACGCGGATTTTCACGCTGGGGTCTCCTGTCGATGCCGGGTGGCGCCTTAGCGCAGCACCTTGCCCGGATTCATCAGATTGAGCGGATCGAGCGCGGCCTTGATCGCGTGCATCAGCTTCAGCTCGACGGCGCTCTTGTAGTGCGCCGCTTCCTCCACCTTCAATTGCCCGAGGCCGTGCTCCGCGCTGATCGTGCCGCGATGCCGATGCACGCTGTCGTACACGATGCGGTTCAAGGTTTTCTCGTTTTCCGCAAGGAAACGTTTCGGGTCGCCGCCTTCGGGGGCCTGCACGTTGTAGTGCAGATTGCCGTCGCCCAGATGGCCGAAGGTGACCATGCGCGCACCCGGCACGGCGCGGGCGATTCCGGCATCGGTCTCCTCGATGAAATGGCCGATGCGCGAGATCGGCACGCCGATATCGTGCTTCACGTTCAGCCCTTCCTGCGCCTGGGCGAGCGGAATGTGCTCGCGGATATGCCAGAACGCCTGCGACTGCGCGAGGCTTTCGGCCACCACGGCGTCTTCCACGAGCCCTTCGTCGAGCGCCGCTTCCATGAGACGCTCGAAGAGCGCGCGTGCGTGTTCTTCGCTTTCGTTGTCCGAGAGTTCGAGCAGCACGACTTGCGCATGGCGCGTCTGGAACGGGTAGCGCAACTGCGGGAAATGCCGGCCGACGAGCTGCATGCAGAAGTCCGACATCAGTTCGAAGCCGGTGAGGAGCGGCCCCGCATAGCGCTGCGCGAGCGCGAGGAAATCGAGCGCGGCATGCGCCGAGCCGAGCGCCGCCAGCGCGGTGACGCGCGCGGCCGGCTGCGGATGCAGCTTCATGACCGCGGCCGTAATCACGCCAAGCGTGCCTTCCGCGCCGATGAAGAGATCGCGCAGGTCGTAGCCCGTGTTGTCCTTGCGCAGTCCGCGCAGCCCGTCCCAAACCTCGCCTTGCGGCGTGACGACTTCGAGGCCGAGGCAGAGCTCGCGCGTATTGCCGTAGCGCAGGACGGCGGTGCCGCCCGCGTTGGTCGAAAGATTGCCGCCGAGTGTGCAACTGCCCTCGGCGGCGAGCGAGAGCGGGAAGAGACGTCCCGCATCGGCCGCGCGCGCCTGGACTTCGGCGAGTATCACGCCGGCTTCCGCCGTGATGGTGTTGTTGTGCGCATCGATCTCGCGCACGCGGTTCAGGCGGCGCAGGCTCAGCACGGCTTGCTCGCCCGAAGCGTCGGGCGTCGCGCCGCCCGCAAGGCCGGTGTTGCCGCCTTGCGGCACGAGCGCTACCCGATGGGCGTGCGCGAGCTTCACGACGGCGGCCACCCCGGCGGTGTCGGCCGGGCAGAGCACGGCGCACGCGGCACCCTGGTAGCGCTTGCGCCAGTCGGCCACGTAGGGGGCGGTGTCGTGCGCGTCGGTCAGCACATGTTGGGCGCCGATGGCTTCGGCGCAGGCGGCGAGGAAGGCGGAACGGGTATCGGGGCGGGCCTGGCTCATGATCTTTGGGGCTATCCGCGGGCGCGGGGCGGCGCGCGAATCGCGGGCTGGCAACTATCGGTTGGGAGAAAGAATCAGTGTGACACGGTGCGCTGGCAAGCGGGGCGCCGGCGGGCAGGCAGGCGCCGTGCCGATGCGCTTTCAGGCGCGCTCGGGTGCTGCGGGGCGCTCGATGTGCCGCTGCATGGGTTGCTTCATTGGCAGCTTTGTCGCCTGCTTCATGCCGCCTCGCGCTTCGCACGCCGCGCCGCACGCTTGAACGGCGCGACGTACGCGAGCGCGCAGGCAAAGAAACCCAGCGCGAGCACGACTTCGATCCAGCCTAGCCGGTTTTCCGGCGCCGGGTCGCTCATGCCACGCACGATGCCTTCGGCGAAATACAGCAGCACGAGCATCGACGCCCATTGCAGCGTATAGATGCGGCGGCGCAGCACGCCCGGCAGCGCGATGGCGAGCGGCAGCGCCTTGAGCACGAGCGCACTGCCGCCCGGCCGCAGCGGCGCGAGCCGCCATTCCCAGGCGAGGCAGAAGAGCGCGAGCGCGGCGAGCGTGACGAAAGCGCCGAGCGCGGCCGCGCGATTGCCGGTGACGGGCGGCGGCGAAGCGGGCCGGGGTGCGTTCACGGCCGCCCGGTCAGCGCGAGCGCCGCGCGCGCGAGCCGCGCGCCCAGCGCGAACGCAAGCGCCTTTTCCTCGGCGACGAGCCCGTGCCCGCGGCCATCCGCGCGCGCGTGATGCGATGCGCCGTAGGGCGTGCCGCCGCCTTGCGTGGTGGAGAGCGCGGTTTCGGTATAGGGGATGCCGACGAGCAGCATGCCGTGATGCAGGAGCGGCAGCATCATCGAGAGCAGGGTGCTTTCCTGGCCGCCGTGCAGGCTGCCGGTCGAGGTGAACACGCAGGCCGGCTTACCCGCGAGCGCGCCCGAGAGCCATTGCGGCGTGGTGCCGTCGAGAAAGTATTTGAGCGGCGCCGCCATGTTGCCGAAGCGCGTGGGCGAGCCGAGCGCGAGGCCCGCGCATTCTTCGAGGTCGCGCGGTTCGGCGTAGGGCGGTCCGTCGTCGGGAATGTCGGGCTGGGTGGCCTCGCAGACGGCCGAGACCGCCGGCACGGTGCGCACGCGCGCCTCGGCGCCGGGGACGCTGTCGATGCCCTGGGCAATGGCGCGCGCGAGTTCGAGCGTCGCGCCGTGCCGGCTGTAATAGAGCACAAGAATGGGTTTCATCGGACCTCGTCGGTGGACGGGATATTATAGGGGCTGGGTTGGCCGCGCCTGTTGGTTCACGCGGCGCATCGTTTCGGGAAGGCAGGCTGATGGACGTGTTGTCGAGGGTTCGTTTCGATCTGGACGGGGTCCGGCGTCTTGCGCGCTTCGCCGCGCGGCGCAGCCGCGAGGACCGCATTCCGCAGGTGGCGGGCAGCCTCACGTTCACCACGATGCTCTCGCTCGTGCCGCTCGCGACGGTGGCGTTCGCGCTCTTCACGGCGTTCCCGATCTTCGCCTCGTTCCAGAACTCGCTGCAGGGCTTTCTCGCCGATCACCTGATGCCGGCGCAGATCAACAGCCAGATTTTCAAGTATCTCAACCAGTTCGCGTCGAAGGCCAAGGGCCTCACTACGATGGGCATGATCGTGCTGTTCGTCACCTCGGTGATGACGATGATGACCGTCGAATCCTCGTTCAACGTGATCTGGCGCGTGCGCAAGCCGCGGCCCTTCGCGCAGCGCGTGCTGGTGTACTGGGCGATCCTCACGCTCGGGCCGATCCTGATTGGCGTGAGCCTGTCGATTTCGTCGTATCTCTTTACACGCTCGCTCGCGCTCGCCACGGAGCAGCACGTTTCGATGGTGTTCGACTGGGCGCTCGTGGGCGCCACGCTACCGCTCACCGCGCTCGCGTTCACGATGCTCTACGTGTATCTGCCGAACTGCCGCGTGCAATGGCGCGACGCCGTGGTGGGCGGGATTGCCGCGGCCGTCGCCTTCGAACTGGCCAAGCGCGGCTTTGGCTACTACGTGCGGCGCATTCCCACCTATACCGCCGTGTACGGCGCGTTCGCGGCTGCGCCGATGTTCCTGCTGTGGATGTATCTGAGCTGGATCATCACGCTCATGGGCGCGATGATCACCTCGGCGTTGCCGGAGATACGCACGGGGCGCTTCGACCGGCCGCGCTTTCCGGGCAGCGACCTGCTCGATGCGCTCGAACTGCTTGCGCGGCTGGCCGACGCGCGCGATGCGGGCCAGCCGGGTTTGACGGCGGAGGAGCTTGCGCAATTGCTCAGACGCGATCTCGCGACCGTCACGCGGCTCACGAACGACATGGAGGACGACGAACTGGTGGCGCGCCTCGAAAGCGACGGCGCGAAGCCGCGTTTCCTGCTGGTCGCGAACCCGGCGCGGATCACGGTGGCGAGCTTGTTCGGGCGCTTCGTGATCGACCGCAAGGAACTGGCGTATCAGTTGCAGGTGAAGTCGAGCGGGATCGATGCGGATACGCTGCTCAGCGCGCTCGACAACGAGAAGCTGGGCGTTTCGCTGGCCACGCTGCTGGCCGCGCGGCGCGCTCACGCGGCTGCCGCCGAGGACGCGGCGCAGTCGCACGCGCCGCTGCCGCATCTGTCGGCTTGAGGCCCAGGGCCTGGCGCCTTCCTGGGGCCTCGGGCGCGCGACGCGAGCGGCCGACCTTGGACGGCCCGCGCAGCTAGAGCGAAATCTTCCCGCGGCAAATATCGGAGAACATCACCCAGTCGCCCATCAGGCTGTAGATGGGATGGCGGAAGGTGGCGGGCCGGTTCTTCTCGAACGCGAAATGGCCGATCCAGGCAAACCCGTAGCCGCAGACGATGGCGGCCGGCAGCCACAGCCAGTCGCCGGTGGCAATCGCCATGGCGATGCAGCCGATCACGCCCAGCGACCCGATGAAATGCAGCCGCCGCGACGTGCGGTTCGCGTGCTCGCTCAGATAGAACGGGTAGAACTCCGCGAAATTCGCGAAGTGCCCGGTGTGGGTGGTGTGGTTCATTGTCTCCCCCTTTTGCGCGACAGCCTGCCTCGCGCGCTGTCCGGACACCGTGCCCGGGTCCGTGGACAACCCCATTCTCCAGCGATCCGCCAGGCGGCGCAACCCGGTTTCCGGACATCCGGCGCGGCCGGACGGGGGCGGTCCCGAGCCCCCGCAGCGGCGCGCTAGCGCGCCTTCGCGAACGCGTACAGCGCGTCGAGCGTCGCGTCCGGTTGCTCGGTCATCAGCGCGTGGCCCGCGTCGAGCGTCACCGTATCCACGCTCACATCCGCCGCGCCCAGCGCATCGGCAAGCGCGCGCGCGGCGCGCGGCGGCGTCATCGCGTCGCGCTGGCCCACGACGAGCCGCACGGGGCAGCGCACCTTCGCCGCGCTCGCGAGGCCGTCCGCGTAGTCGTTGCACGCCGCGAAATCGGTGTGGAACAGTTGCGGCGCGCCGCGGGCCGACACCCGCTCCATGAGCCGCTGGTTCGTGCCGCGCAGCCAGAAGCCGGGGCCGGGGCTCGACGGCTTCGCCGCAAGCGTGGAATGCGACCACTGGTTCACCATCGCAATGGCTTCCGGTTCGCGCTCGCGGGCGGCTTCGAGCAGCGCCGGCGAGACCGCCATCGGAAACGCCGTGGCGAGCAGCGCAATGCACCGCGCGCGCTCCGGATGGCGCGCCGCGAATTCGAGCGCGACCAGCGAGCCCATGCTGTGCCCGGCAACGAAGGCCGCCGGCACGTGCAGCGCATCGAGGAGCGCCGCGAGCCAGTCGGCGAGCGCGCCGATGCTCGCGAGCGCGGGGCCGGCGCTGCGCATGTGGCCGGGCAGATCGACGGCGAGCACGCTGAAGCCGTGATGGGCGAAGTAGCGCGACTGCAGGCCCCACACGCTGTGATCGTGCTCCGCGCCATGCACGAACACGGCCACGGGCAGCGCCGGATCGAACGGCCGGCCGCCGGTATAGGCATAGGCCGCCTTGCCTTGCACCTCGACGATCATGACGCCTCCTTGCCGGCTGCCTTCGCCTGCGTGGCGGGCGCCTGCTGCGACACCTTTTGTGACACCTTCAGCGCGCGCTTGAGATCGTCGATGAGATCGTCCGGGTCTTCGAGGCCGATGGACAGCCGGATCGTCCCTTCCGCGATGCCGGCGGCGGCCAGCGCGGCCGCGTCCATGCGGAAATGCGTGGTGGAGGCGGGGTGGATCACGAGCGAGCGCGCGTCGCCCACGTTCGCGAGATGCGAGAACAGCGCGAGCGATTCGATGAAGCGCTTGCCGGCCTCGCGGCCGCCCTTCAGGTTGAAGCTGAACACGGCGCCGGCGCCGCGCGGCAGAAGCCGTTGCGCGAGCGCGTGATCGGGATGGTCCGGCAGTTCGGGATACGCGACCGACTCCACCGCCTCGCTGGCCACCAGAAACGCCACCACGCGCCGCGTATTCGCGATATGCCGTTCCATGCGCAGCGGCAGCGTTTCGATGCCCTGCAGAAGCTGCCACGCGGCCTGCGGATGCAGGCACGCGCCGAAGTCGCGCAGCCCCTCGCGGCGCGCCCGCAGCAGGAAGGGCGCGACCGTGCTCTCCTCGGCGAAAACCATGCCGTGAAAGCCCGCGTAAGGTTCCGTGAACTCGGGAAAGCGCCCCGACGCGTCGAAATCGAACGTGCCGCCGTCCACCAGCACGCCGCCGATGGTCGTGCCATGGCCGCCGAGGAATTTCGTCGCCGAGTGATAGACGAAGTCCGCGCCGTGCTCGAACGGACGCAGCAGGTAGGGCGTGGTGAAGGTCGAATCGACGAGGAGCGGCACCTTGTGCGCGTGCGCGATCTGCGCGACGGCGGCGATATCGAGCACGTCGAGCCCCGGGTTGCCGAGCGTTTCGCCGAACAACAGCCGCGTGTTCGGCCGCAGCGCGGCGCGCCAGGCGTCGAGGTCGCACGGTTTCACGAAGGTCGTTTCGATGCCGAAGCGCCGCAGCGTGTAGTGCAGCAGGTTGTGCGAGCCGCCGTAGAGCGCCGCCGAGGCGACGATATGCGAGCCCGCCCCCATCAGCGTGGCGATGGCCAGATGCAGCGCCGCCTGGCCGCTCGCGGTGCCGATCGCGCCCGCGCCGCTTTCGAGCGCCGCGACGCGTTCCTCGAAGACGGCCACCGTGGGGTTCGAGATGCGCGAATAGACGTGGCCGGCGCGCTCCATGTTGAAGAGCGCGGCGGCGTGGTCGGTATCGCGGAAGCTGAACGAGGTGGTCTGGTAGATCGGCGTCGCCCGGGCGCCCGTAGCGGGGTCGGGGGCCGCGCCGGCGTGCAGCGCGAGCGTGTCGAATCGGGTGTCTGGCATGGTGGCGGCGGCGCCGGTGCCGAACCGGCGTCATATCTGGAGTGGGGGCAATCGTATAACAGCGCCTGCCGCCTGCGAAAGCACCCGTGCGCCCGGCCGCCTTATCCGGCCGGACAGGGCCGCTGCGCCCGGCGCTCCGTCAGAGCGGTTTTTCGTGCCGGATGCCCGTGCGGCGCGGCTTTTCGGCGCGCGGCGGGACTTGATCCCTGCTTTCCCTGGTTGCTTTCCCCGGGTTGCTTTCTTTTTGGTGACCTTTCCGCTAGGATCGAAAACAGGTAGGCATCTTTCCAGCATCTCCCCCCATACGACGCGGCATTTCAGGAGACACATCATGCGCGTGAGCGACATTCTCAAGGTCAAGGGCAACGTGCTCTTCACCGTCACGCCCGACACGGCACTGCAGGACGCCGTCAATACCATGGCCGAGCACGACATCGGCTCGCTCGTCGTGATGGAGTACGGCGACCTCGTCGGCATGCTGACGTTTCGCGAAGTCATCCTCACGCTGCGCAAGAACGGCGGCAACGTCGGCACTTCGACGATCCGCAAGGTCATGGACGACCACCCCATCACCTGCACGCCCGAAACGGATGTCAACGAGGTGCGCCGCATGATGCTCGAGCACCACGTGCGTTATCTGCCGGTGATGGAGAGCCGCGCGCTGATGGGCGTGATCTCGTTCTACGACGTCGCGAAGGCCGTGGTGGAAGAGCAGGGCTTCGAAAACCGTCTGCTCAAGGCCTATATTCGCGACTGGCCCGAAGAGGACCGTCAGCCGGCGCGTTGAGCCGTCTTTCCTCCAGTCTGAAAAAGCGCGCGTCCGGCGCGCTTTTTCGCGTCTGGCTTGCCTGGTTTGCGCGGACTTCCGCACTGCCTGCCCGATTTCATTCCCTCCGATGAACGATCGCCCGATCCCCGCCGTTGAACACGCTTCGCGCGAGCACGACGGCCACGCCTCGCATTCGCAGTTCGCGCTCCTCGGCGAGCGCCGCTTCGCGCCGTTTTTCTGGACGCAGTTTCTCGGCGCGATGAACGACAACGTGTTCAAGATCGGCTTCACGTCGCTCGTCACGTACCAGGCCGCGCGTTTTTCGGGCGTCGATCCGAAGACCGTTGCGTTCCTCATCTCGGCCATCTTCATCGCGCCGTTCGTGCTTTTTTCCGCCACCTCGGGCCAGGTCGCCGACAAGTACGACAAGGCCACGCTCATGCGCTGGGTCAAGACCTTCGAGATCGCGGTGATGCTGATCGGCGCCGCGGGTTTCGGGCTGCACAGCGTGATGCTGCTCTATACCTGCACGTTTCTGATGGGCGTGCATTCGGCCGTGTTCGGGCCGGTGAAATACGCCTATCTGCCGCAGAAGCTGCGCGCCGACGAGCTCGTCGGCGGCAACGGGCTCGTGGAGATGGGCACCTTCGTTGCGATCCTCGTGGGGACGATACTGGGCGGCGTGGCGGCCGGCCTCGGTGCGAGCGGCGTTGCAGACGCTGCGGGTGTCGCCCGCGCCGCGCAGGCGGGCGGCGCGCCGGCCGGCGCGGTGTGGCTCGGCGGCATCTGCGTGACTGTCGCGCTTGTCGGGCGCGTGGCCTCGGCGTTCGTGCCGCCTTGCGCGCCTTCTCAGCCCGGCCTCGCCATCAACTGGAATCCGTTTTCCGAAACCTGGCGCAACCTGCGCCTCGCGCGCGGCAACCGCACGGTGTTTCTGAGCCTGCTCGGCATCTCGTGGCTGTGGTTCGTGGGCGCGACCTTCCTCGCCTCGTTTTTCAACTTCGCGAAAGACGTGCTTTCGGCCGACCCCGACGTCGTCACCGTGCTGCTCGCCATGTTCTCGCTCGGCATCGGCATCGGCTCGCTGCTGTGCGAGCGGCTCTCGCGGCGGCGCATCGAGATCGGGCTCGTGCCGCTCGGCTCGATCGGCATGAGCGTGTTCGGCATCGACCTGTTCTTCGCGAGCCACGCCGTGCCCGCCGCTTCGCATCTGCTCACGGTGGGCGAGTTCCTGCGCGTGGGCGCGCACTGGCGCGTGCTGGCGGACCTGTTCCTGCTCGCGATGTTCGGCGGCTTCTACAGCGTGCCGCTCTATGCGCTGATCCAGAGCCGCAGCGAGCCGAGCCATCGCGCGCGCATCATCGCCGCGAACAACATTCTCAACGCGTTCTTCATGATCGTTTCCGCGCTGATGGCCATGGCGCTCAGCAAGGCGGGCGTGGGCATTCCGGGCATCTTCCTCACGACCGCGCTGCTCAACATCGTGGTGGCGGGCTACATCTACGCGCTCGTGCCGGAGTTCCTGCTGCGCTTTCTCGCCTGGGTGCTCATCCGCACCGTGTACCGGATCAAGCTCCTGAACGTCGAACGCATTCCGGCCGAAGGGCCGGCCGTGCTGGTCTGCAATCACGTGAGCTACGTCGATGCGATCGTCGTCATGGCCGAAAGCCCGCGGCCGATCCGCTTCGTGATGGATTACCGCATCTTCCGGCATCCGCTTTTCGGCTGGGTGTTCCGCCACGCGAAGGCGATTCCGGTCGCCCCCGCGCACGAGGACCCCGGCATGCTCGAAGCCGCCTACGACGCCTGCGCCGAGGCGCTGACCGAGGGCGATCTCGTGTGCATTTTTCCCGAGGGCAAGCTCACGCGCACCGGCGACATCAATCCGTTCCGCCATGGCGTGATCGAGATACTGCGCCGCTCGCCCGTGACCGTCGTGCCGATGGCGCTGCGCGGGCTGTGGGGCAGCATGTTTTCGCGCGGGGCGGATTCGGGCCGGCCTCAGGAGAACCGGCGGCGCGGCCTGACGAACCGGCTCACGCTCGCGGTGGGCGAGCCGTTCGCGCCCGGCGAGGCGACGCTCGACGGGTTGCAGGCCGCGGTTGCCGCGCTGCGCGGCGCGCGGCGCTGAAACGGGGGTGGGGCGCCGGGGTTGGGGCGCAGGGGGCGCCCGCTCGATCCGGCACCGGGGCGACGGCCCGCGCGGGCTGGCATAATGGAGAATTCCCCGATTCACTTTGGACGACCGCCATGTCCGGCAACACGCTCGGTACGCTTTTCACCGTCACCACCTTCGGCGAATCCCACGGGCCGGCCATCGGCTGCGTCATCGACGGCTGCCCGCCGGGCATGGCGCTCGCGGAAGCCGACATCCAGCTCGAGCTGGACCGCCGCCGCCCCGGCACGTCGCGCCACGTCACGCAGCGCCAGGAAGAGGACAAGGTCGAGATTCTCTCGGGGGTGTTCGAAGGCACGACCACCGGCACGCCCATCGCGCTCCTGATCCGCAACACCGACCAGCGCAGCAAGGACTACGGCAACATCGTCGAGACCTTCCGCCCGGGCCATGCCGACTATACCTACTGGCAGAAGTACGGCATCCGCGACTATCGCGGCGGCGGGCGTTCGTCGGCGCGCCTCACGGCGCCTACCGTCGCGGCCGGCGCCGTGGCGAAGAAGTGGCTGCGCGAGCGCTTTGGCGTGGAGGTGCGCGGCTACATGGCGGCGCTCGGCGAAATCGACGTGCCTTTCGTGGACTGGCAGCACGTGCCCGCCAACCCGTTCTTTGCGCCGAATGCGCAGATCGTCCCGCAACTCGAAGCCTACATGGACGCGCTGCGCAAGGACGGCGATTCGATCGGCGCGCGCATCAACGTGGTGGCGTCGGGCGTGCCGGTGGGCTGGGGCGAGCCGCTCTTCGACCGCCTCGATGCCGACATCGCGCACGCCATGATGGGCATCAATGCGGTGAAGGGCGTCGAGATCGGGGCGGGCTTCGCGAGCATCGCGCAGCGCGGCTCGGTGCACGGCGACGAACTCACGCCGAACGGCTTCCACGGCAATCATGCGGGCGGCGTGCTCGGCGGCATTTCGACGGGGCAGGACATTACCGTGTCGATCGCCATCAAGCCGACCTCGAGCATCCGCACGCCGCGCCGCTCGATCGACAAGGCCGGCGTGCCGGCGACGGTGGAGACCTTCGGGCGCCACGATCCGTGCGTGGGCATCCGCGCGACGCCGATCGCCGAGGCCATGCTCGCGCTGGTGCTGATCGATCACGCGCTGCGCCATCGCGCGCAGTGCGGCGATGTGGTGGTCGGCACACCGAAGATTGCGGCCAGCGATCTCTGATCGGTCTGCGAATCGGTCTGCGAATCGGTTGTAGACGCAACAAAGAAAAAACCGCTTCGTTTGAAGCGGTTTTTTTATGTGTTGCCGATCTTACATGTTCGGATAATTCGGCCCACCGCCGCCTTCGGGCGTGACCCACACGATGTTCTGCGTCGGGTCCTTGATGTCGCAGGTCTTGCAGTGCACGCAGTTCTGCGCGTTGATCTGCAGCCGGTCGCTGCCGTCGTCGTTCTTCACGAACTCGTACACCGCCGCCGGGCAGAAACGCCCTTCCGGGCCCGCATAGGTGCGCAGGTTCACGTCCACCGGCACCGTGGGGTCCTTCAGCGTCAGGTGCGCCGGCTGGTTTTCCTCGTGGTTCGTATTGGAAATGAACACCGAAGAAAGACGGTCGAACGTGAGCTTGCCGTCCGGCTTCGGGTACTCAATCGGCTTGCACTGCGAAGCGGG
>NZ_BAYB01000041.1 GCF_000685035.1 Paraburkholderia ferrariae NBRC 106233 | reverse complement strand
ACGAGCCCAACAGAACGCAAGCGGTCTGGAGGCCTCGCTGAAGGAACAAAAGCAGCGATCCATCGAAGTGATCGGGAAGCTGGAAGACGGCAAGCAACGTCTGGAGCGCGAGCTTGACGAGGCTCGCCGCGAAGCCAAGGAAGCCAGCAACGCGCTGGCCAGGGCTTCAGGAGAGGCGGATACGCTGCGCTCGCAGGTCGCCAGCCAAGAGGCGACGATCCGGGGCTTCAACAAGAAGCCAGACAGCGGAAAGTGAGGGGCCTCATGGGTGCCGAGCTGATCCCTGGCGTCACCGCTGGCCATGCCCTTCTGTTCGTGGCCATCGGCTTGGTCTTTCGCTTCCTGCGCCGCGTGCCCATGATCTACGTGGTGGCGCGATTGCCGGGCACTTTCGCCCATGAGCTGCTGCACTACCTGGTCGGCTGGCTGCTGGGTGCCAAGCCGGTGTCCCTGTCGATCCGCCCATACCGCACGGTGGCGGGCCGCCTGATCTACGGCCGCGTGGAGTTCGCGCGCCTGCGCTGGTGGAACGAGGTGCCCGTAGGGCTCGCCCCGCTGCTGTTGATCCCGCTGGCCGCCTGGCTGTTCCTGCTGTCCTGCCTCGCCCCGCCGAGCGCCTTGATTAGCCCGCTGCTGATGATCCTGGCTTGGCAGTGCCTGCTGTCCTGTATGCCCAGCCTGCGAGACTGGTTTCACATCGTCAGCGGCAGCGTGGTGATCGCCATCGTCACCGTCCTGTTTCTGATCGTCCTGGAGCTGATGGGCGTCCCTCACGTCTGACCCAAAGAAGGGAGCGCGCATGAAGTACAAGAACCGCGCCGCTGCGCCGGCACACCTGCTGACGAAGACCGAGCTGAAGCAGCAGCGGCTGAAGCTGGCCACGCATCAACGTGCAGCCGGCTACTACTGGCAGGGCCACGCCTACGTGACGCTCTACGAGCCCGCCGAGGCCGTTCCGATGCGGCCGCGCAGGGAGGCCACGCCGGAGCAACTGGCCGCGCTTGCGGCTGGCCGTGCGCTGGTCGGCACGTCGCCGTGCGCCGAATGCGGCACCCGCATTGACAGTCAGCTTCTGGATCGCGCCGGCCTGTGCGGCGACTGCGCGAGGCAAGCCGAGCGCGAGGAATGGGAGCACGAAAGGCGCGCGGTTTGTGGCTGCGCCGCTGCTTGGCTCCAGAACGCGCCGCTGTTCCTGGACACGGAAACGACAGGCTTGGACGCCAGCGCCGAAATCATCGAGATCGCCATCCTGGACGCCGCTGGTGCCGTCCTTCTGGATACGCTGGTCAAGCCGCTGGGGCCAATCCAGGCCGAGGCAACGGCCGTCAACGGCATTACCGAGCAGGATGTGATGCACGCGCCTACCTGGCGCGACGTTGGCCAACAGGTCGCCAGCATCGTGGCTGATCGCCTGGTCATCGCGCACAACGCCGACTTCGACAACCGGATGATGCGGCAGACCTGCACGCTGCACGGCCTTGATGTGCCCACCTTCCGGGCCGACTGCACGATGGCCCTTCTGACTGACCTCAACGATGGACGCTGGCCGAACCTGCGAACCGCTGCAAGCCTGGCAGGGGCCAGCTTGCCCACCGGGCCACGCCATCGGGCGCGAGCCGATGCTGAGCTGTGCCGGCAGATCGTCATGGCACTCGCAGCCGGGGCCTAACTTTCGCGCGCGAAAGTCCCCAGAGTCCCCCGCCGCGACCCCTATAAAGGGTTGACTGTCCACCTTAAAAGGGTTGACGGTCAACCCATTTAAGGGTACAATTTCCCCATTGATCGACGTGATGAAAGGGGAAAGAAATGGACATCAACTGCCCGAACTGCGGTGAGCCCTGGGAGGCCTACCACATGCGCCATGACGAGCCGCACGAGTGGGGTCTGTCGGCGCTGGAGCTGAAGGACATCCTGGAAACCGGCCGCTTCAGTGGCCCCACCGACCGCATCCGCGAAGCTGCCCGCGCGGCCGGCTGGGAGTTCGCCACGGACTCGGTGCTGTCGTTCACCCGCTGCCCGTGCTGCGTGAAGGCCACGCCGCTGCGCGACGCCCTGGCCCGCAAGGAACGCACCACGGTGCTGGCCGAGCTGCTGGACGGGGACGAGGACGCCCTGGCGAGCTATCTGGCGGAGTGATCGAGCACATGGCCGCCAACATGACGGCCATCGACCTCTTTGCAGGGGCCGGTGGCTCTTCCGAAGGTGCCCGCATGGCCGGGGTGATGGTCGCATGGGCGGCCAACCACTGGCCGCTCGCCGTGCAGTACCACGAGGCAAACCACCCGACCACCTGGCACCAGTGCCAAGACCTCCAGCAAGCCGACTGGCGCGTGGTGCCGCCGCACGACATCGTGCTGGCGTCCCCCGCCTGCCAGGGCCACAGCCCGGCACGAGGCAAGGAACGGCCGCACCACGACGCGCTGCGCAGCACGGCCTGGGCCGTGGTGGCTTGCGCCGAATACCACCGCAGCCCGATCCTGCTGGTGGAGAACGTCCCGGCCTTTGAAAAGTGGGTGCTGTTCCCCGCATGGAAGGACGCGCTGCGCCGCCTGGGCTATTCCGTCTCCCCGCACCTGGTCGATGCCGCCGATCATGGCGTGCCGCAGAACCGCGAACGCCTGTTCATCGTCTGCACCCGCTCGCGCCGGCCGCTGAAGCTGCGCTTGCCGCGTCGGCCGCATGTCCCCATCGCGGACGTGCTCGAATGGGACGCGCACCCCTGGACGCCGATCAATACCGCCAGGCGCAGTCCCAACACGATCCGCCGCATCGAGGCCGGCCGCGCGGCCTTCGGCCATCGCTTCCTCGCGCCGTACTACTCCAGCGGGAGCGGCCGCACCGGGCGCAGCATCGAGCGCCCGATAGGCACCATCCCGACGCGCGACCGCTGGGCCGTCATCCAGGGCGACCAGATGCGGATGCTGGCTGTCCCCGAGGCCAAGGCCGCGATGGGCTTCCAACGCGGCTACATCCTGCCCGACAACCACGCCGAAGCCATGCACCTGCTGGGCAATGCCGTCTGCCCCGTGGTGGCCGCGGATTTCCTTGATGCTTTGCTGGCCGCCGCATGACGCCGCCCGTGGACGCCCTCATGCGGCACCGGCCTGCGGCCGGCAGCAAGGCAGCCCACACTTCGGGCGTGCTGCAAGACTGGCAGCGCTGCGCGCTGGTGGACGCGCTCGCCGGTCGCCTCATCGTCCTGTGCTTCGGCTCCGGCGTGGACTCGACGGCCATGATCGTCGCGCTGCGCGCGGCCGGCCTGCGGCCGCACGTCATCACGTTCGCCGACACGGGCGGCGAAAAACCCGAGACGCTGCGACACGTCACGCGCATGAATGAGGTGCTGCGCACCTGGGGATGGCCCGAGGTGTCGGTGTGCCGCAAGGTGCCGATGGCCTCGACGGGCTACACTACACCGACCTCTACGGCAACTGCCTCAAGAACGAGACCCTGCCGAGCCTGGCCTTTGGCCTGAAAAGCTGCTCGATCAAGTGGAAGCAAGACCCTCAAGACCAGTTCATCAAGGGGGCCAAGCGCGGCCCCAACAAGCGCGATCCGCATCCGGTCTGGCTGGACGCCCAAGCCACTGGCCAGCGCATCGTGAAGCTGATCGGCTATGACTGCGGCAAGGCAGATTTGCGCCGCTCCCAGGCCCTGAAGCCGTCTGATGCGGATTTCGACTACCTCTATCCGCTCCAGATCATCGGCTGGACTCGCCGCGACTGCGTGAGCGCGATTGCCACCGAGCTGGGCGCGCACATGGTGCCGATCAAGTCGGCGTGCTTCTTCTGCCCAGCCTCGAAGCCGTGGGAGCTGTTCTGGCTGGCCGCCGAGCATCCGAGACTGCTGGAAAAGGCGCTGCACCTGGAGCGTGTCGCGCTGACCGGGCGGCATAGCCGCTTCGATGAAGTGGAGTTCGGCGCAAGCTGGGAAGACCTGGTGCGCAACGCTGACAGTTTCCCGAGCAGCAACACGACCGTGGGCCTGGGCCGTTCGTTCGCCTGGAACCAGTGGGCACGGGTGAACAACGTGGTGGACGCGCAATTCCGGGTGCGCCGTGGCCAGCGCGAGGCTTTCCTGGCCATGTCGGACGCGCTGCGGGGTGCTGACAACGCGCTGGACGCTCGCAGCGGTGATGGGCTGAGCCCGGTGCAGGTGATCCGCTGGGTGAGCGCCAAGCCGCAGGAGCTGGAGCCGGCGTAGCCGATCCTGGGCGTGCCCCCTTCGGGGTCGGGCTGTCGTGAATCGAGCCCCGCTGCGCGTGTCTCGACCCTGCGGGCTTCCATCCCTCACGCCTCCGCGCCCTGACGGGCGCTGCGCGCTGCCGCTTGCCTACATGCGGCCTTCGCGCCAGAGCTGGTCGGCCTGATCGCGCAAGGCATCGAGCTGCCAGCGCTGGCCATCGACCTGCTGCTGGTTGTCCAGCACGAGCCCTTGCGGGCCGATGCTGGCCACCAAGCCCGAGCGATGCACGGCCGTGCGGGATACGCGCTTTGTCACCCACTGGCTGCGCCAGGGTGACAGTGCCATCAGGTGCTGGAGGTTCATGGGCGTCCTTTCGCGTGCGAAACGGCCGATTTTGGACTTTCGCGCGCGAAAGTCTGAAGTCATGCCCTGGATGGGTTCGGTGGACTGACCCGCTCCGCGCGCCGATTTGCCCCGTCCCCCTGTCGCAATTCGTGGTCAGGATGCCCTACGGCCTGGCTTCTCCGGTCAAGGGCCGCTGCGCTGCCATCCTCACCCGTTCGGTGCTCGCCTGCGGCTGCGCTCCGCGTGCGGCTTCCGGTGGCTCCCTTGACCGCGCCAGGCCTCCAGGCACCGTGCCCACGGCGACAGGTAGACGGTGCAAATCTCAAGGGTAGGCACGCGCTCCGCTGGACGCTGCAAGGCGGCCTGTGGCCGCCAAGACCTTGGGGCCTGTTCCGGCCCCAAACCCGCCCCGGCTCTTGGTTCCGGTGCAATTTTCAGCGGCAAAAGTCAACCGTTTTATTTCAACAAAAAAGGGTTGTTTTTCTGCTCAAAAAGGTTGACGGTCAACCCTTTTGCGGGTAGAATATCCCTATTGATTAAGCGATGAGGATGCCGCCCGATGAATGCCCCCAAGACCGATGAAATGCAGTTCGCTGGCTTCCAGTCTACGGACGCCGCCAAGGCTCACCGCGCCCAGCACGGCGGCTGGATTTTCGTCTCGGAGCAAGGTGGCTCGACCTGGTTTGCGCCGGCTTTCACCCCGAGCGTCATTTTCTCGCACCACGTCACCAAAGGCCTGTCCGGCAAGCTGATCTGAGGAAGCCAACCATGACCATCAACACCGAAACCGTCTTGAAGATCGCCGGGCTGGCCAGCCTGCCGGTGCCCGAGTTCCGCACCGCGCCGAGCGAGAACGGCCTGGCCTACGCCTGGCGCTGTGAAGCCCTGGGCGTGATCGTCTACGGCAACAGCCAAGACGAAGCGCGAGCCAAGTGGGTGGAGGCCTACGCCGAGGAACGCCGCGCCGGCCTGCTGGCCGCAGCTCGCCACTGGCGCGAGGAAGCCGACCGCAGCACCTTGGAGCCGTTCCAGCGCCTGTGCCGCGCGACGGCCGCCACGCTGGAAATGCAGGCCGAGGACGGCATTGCCCGCTGCGCCTGCTGCTTCCGCCCGTTCTCCGACCGTTCCAAGCACTGAGGCCCCGCCATGACGATCCGCCGCACACGCAGCGCCGAGCAGCGCGCCATCATCGACAAGCTGCACCGCCTCTGCGGGAAGCTGGGCAAGGAGCGCCGCTATCGCGTGGAGTTCGTCTGCCTCGCCCTGATCCACGGGCTTGTGAGCGACGTGACGCACTACACGCTGTGGGACGAGGGCTGGGAAGGCCTGGGCGAACGGCAATGGGATACCTGCTTTGAAATGGGCGACTCCGAGCTGGTCATCGCCGATGTGGTGGAGCGTGCCCGCCGCGAAAACTTCCTTGATGCCGTGCGCGACTACTGCACGGCCCCCGGAGCCTTCGAGCGCTGGCTGAGCTACGCCGACCGCCAGGCCTGCCTGTTCTGAGCTGGAGGCCTGCGATGCGATTCAAGCCCTTCGGCCGCTACGAGTTCAACGACACCGGGCGCAAGCGTGCGGCCTACCGGCGCAAGCTCCAGGCCGAGCGAGACGCCCTGCCGCTGTTCGCCGACCAGGTGGCCGCCGAGCAAACGCCGGTCGATGAGGAAATGGCTGGCCGCCGCGAGTGCTGGGACAGGCGCATGGCCGCAGACCGCCAACACCAAGCCGACAAGTGGCGCGAAGCACGCCGCCGACTGGCCACCTACCCGGAGCCGATCCGCACAGCATTGAAGGCCTATTGGCAGGGCTGCAAGTGGCCTGCCGATCCGACCTATCTGCTGTCGATGCTCCACATGCACGACACCAACCGCCTCGACCTGAGCGGCTACCTCAACTGACCACCAGGAGCGCACCGATGCGATACGCCACCATCGACACGGCCAGCGGCCCGATGTCCCTGGCCATCCCGAACACGACGATGGACGGAGCTGGCTTCTACGTGAGCCACAACGACCACGACACGGCCATCTATGGCTGCGAGACGACTGCCCTTGTCCTGGGCCAGATGGAGCGCTTCTACATCCTCAAGGGCGACCACCGCCGCCAGTACGCCGAGCGCCTAGCGCTGGGCTTCGAGGCCTGTCTGGACTACTACCGCGCCAACCTCGCCGATGCCCATTCCTTCAGTGACAAGACCCCCTAAATGGGGAGCGAAAAAGGGTTGACGGTCAACCCTTTAGCGAGTAGAATAAAGGCATTGATTGAGAGGGAAGACAGACATGCAAACCGCCACCACTCCGACCCGCGCAGCTCGCCGCCTGAAGGCCCACTGCCAGCGCTACAACGCCGGCTTCTATGCCCGCGAGGGTGTCTTGTCCGGTCGCTTCTTCGGTGCCCGCGTGAAGGCCGGCGCGCTGGAGGTGTTCGACGGTGAAGCGTGGCAGACCGCCGACCTGGCCAGCCAGACCTTCGCCGATCACGTCGGCCGCACTGTCTTCCTCTGATCGGAGCCACCGCCATGCAAGCGCAAGCCATCGTCCCGCACGGCCCCGCCTACTACCCCGAAATGGGCGAGCAGGCCCCCGAACGCCTGTTCCACAGCGAATTCAACTTCGCCGGCACCTACAGCCTTTGCTGGAAGCTGGAAGACGACAAGATCGCGCGCGAGCGCCTGCGCGAGTTGCGCATCTTCCCGCGCAAGGTGGAGCACCGCACCCCGGCCGAATGGCTGGAGGCCAAGCGCCTGGGCTGCGACGTGTTCTCCTGCCTCATCACCACGGCCGCGCACCGCAAGCTGCGCGATGCCGATCTGGTGGCCATCCGCACGCTGCTGGACTGATCGACATGGCCAGCTACCAGGACGCCATCCACTGGATCGCCCACAACGATGGAGCCGGCGACACGCCGGCATCCATGAGCTGGGCCGAGGCCTTCGACCAGGTGGACGGCCTCGTGACGGTCTGCCTCGTGGCGGACGTGTTCAACAAAGACCAGGCCACGGTCGCGGCTGACGTGCTGCGCGCCCGTGGCTTCAAGAAGCCTCGCGGCCTTGCCGCCAACCCCGAAAAGTGAGGATGCTATGACGCAGCACTACTACCCGACCGAGCACCAGGGCAAGCCGGCCACCATCATGATGGGCTGGGATCGCCCGCTTCAAGGCTTCTTCATGGTGATCGAGGACGGCCAGAACCGAGGCAAGTACATCTATTCCAACCTCGATGACCCCGAGCTGATCCAGTTCGGCGGCCTGCCGCCGTGCCTTGACCCGTTTCTGGCCAAGCTGGAGGCGCTGGGCTTGAGCGTGCCGGATGTCATGCTGGATGCCATCGAGCTGGACGCCGCGCTCAATGAGGGCAATCGGCGGGTGGAGTACAACCGGGACGGCAGCGTGAAGCCGCAAGAGAACAAGAGCGCGGGCCGCTGACGCGGCCGCACAACGAGACGACAGGGACAAGAACATGAACGACACCACCCACACCCCGGCCGACCAGCAAAGCCGCGTGCGCGCGCTGCTGGACGACGCAGCAGCCCACTACCGCGCCACACTGCGCGAAGCCCCGCGCGCCGTGGCCTACCTGCGCAAGCGCGGCATCACCGGGGCCGGCGCTGCCCGCTACGGCATCGGCTTCGCCGCGCCTGGCTGGCACGAGCTGGACGCCATCCTGGCGCAGCACGACCTGGCGACCATCGAGGCCTCCGGCCTCCAGGTCTTCAAGGACGGCGAGCAGCCGCGCCGCTTCGACCGCTTCCGTGATCGCATCATGTTCCCCATCCGCGACGTGTCCGGGCAGATTCGCGGCTTCGGCGGCCGCATCCTGGTGGAGTCGGACACTGCGCCGAAGTACATGAATTCCCCGGAAGGCCCGACCTTCAAGAAGCGCGAGCTGCTTTATGGGCTCTACGAGGCCCAGGCCGCCATCGAGGCCGAGGACATGGCCCTGGTGGTGGAGGGCTACCTGGACGTGGTTTCGCTCGCCCAGGCCGGTTTCCTGCCCGTGGTCGGCTCGCTGGGCACGGCCTGCACCGCTGACCAGATCGGCGCGCTGCTGACGCGCGCGACCCGCCTGGTGTTCTCGTTCGACGGTGACGCCGCTGGTCGGCGCGCGGCCGCCGCCGCGCTGGCCACCGTGCTGCCGTTCGCCGTGGACGCCAACCGCATCGAATTCCTGTTCCTGCCCGCCGAGCATGACCCGGATTCCTTCGTGCGCGCGCACGGGCTGGACGCCTTCAAGAACGAGCTGGCCAAGGCGGTGCCCCTGGCAAGCTATCTCCAGCAGATCATTTCCGAGGGCTGCAACTTCGAGCACGCCGAGGGCCGCTCGCTCTGCGCTTCGCGCGCTCGCGCCTATTGGGATGCGCTGCCCGATGGCCAGTGCCGTGACGAGCTGGTGGCCTACTGCTGCCGTGTGACCCGCTTCACAGAGGCCGAGCTGCTGGATGTGTGGCGGCTGACCAGGGGCTAAGCTGAGCTGGCTATGGAGCTGAACCCGAAGCACGGCAAGCTGTACTGGTGCCGGTATGGATGGAAGGGCGGCCAGCAGGTGTGCCTGTTCCTGGGCTACAGCGGCGATGGCTATGTGGTCAGGAAGTGGCGTGCCAACTCGGGCCGCTGGACTGATCGCGTGACGATCCGCAAGGCTGATCTGGTCGGCGTGGTGACGGCGAAGGATTGCCGTGCGCTTGAGGTGGATGTCAGCAAGCTCTAACCCCT
>NZ_BAYB01000042.1 GCF_000685035.1 Paraburkholderia ferrariae NBRC 106233 | reverse complement strand
TAAAAAGGGTTGTCTTTCTTCGTCAAAGGGTTGACGGTCAACCCTTTGACGGGTAGAATGTCTCTCATGGTTGATAAGGAGATATGACCATGACCCAGCAAGTTTTCGAGGCATTGGCGGACTGGATTTCTGAAGGTGTCGCAGTCGATTTTGAGGCCCTGGGCTTCGACATCGAGGTGATTACCGTCGATCCCCCCGCCGACCTGGCTAACTGATTCGGACGGGTGACGGTGAGCAGACCATACCCGACCGAGAAACCAGACCATCAACAACCCGCAGGAGATAAGCCAATGGCAACCGCGACCAAACCCCAGCCGCAGAACCGCGAAATCGTTTTGAACGGCTCGCGCCTGTTCGAGCGCTGGGACGGCAAGACGTGGATTTGCTACCGCGTGACGAAACCCTAAACCCAGCAAACCCCCAGCGCTGGGGGTGACGGTGAGCAGACCAGACCCCCGGCGCAGTTTCCAGACCATCGACCTTTAGGAGTGATCCAGATGCAACCAACCACCGCAACCCCGACCGAAACCGCCCGCCCGGCCGCCCTCGTGCCCACCGGCTCGCCCCTGTTCTCCCTGGGCCAGCTCTGCGCCACGCCCGGCGCGCTGGAGGTGCTGGAGCAGAACGGCCAGCAGCCTATCCACTTTGTCGCCCGCCACGTTGCCGGCGACTGGTCGGAAATGGACGCCGAAGACCAGCAGACCAACCGGGAGGCGCTGGAGTGCGGCGCGCGCGTGCTCTCGTCCTACACGACGAAGAACGGGCAAAAGCTCTGGATCATCACCGAGGCCGACCGCAGCGTGACCACCCTGCTGCTGCCTTCCGAGTATTGAGCAACGACGCCGGGGCCACCGCCCCGGCCTGACAGCGGGGTGAGCATGACAACCAAGACCATCGGCCTGTACCTGACCAGATCAGGCAAAGAGGCCATCCGCCTGAAGGAATACCCCTTGCGCGACGGCCGCAAGGGCTATTCCTGGATCGGTGAATACGGGGCAGGCAGCGGCGAACCGCTGGCCGCCTACCTCGCCATGATCGAGCAATTCAAGAAGACCAAGCGCGGGATGCAAACGGTGATCGACGCCCACGCGCACCAGGAAGAAGGGGAGCCCAGCCGTGGCTAAGAAGCACATCCGTTACACCAACGACCACCAGGCCGAGCTGGGCAAGCTGCTGCGCGAGCTGGGCTATCGGCACGGCCTCTGGCAAGTCTTCCGCGACTTTGTGGCCATGTGCGCCATTGCGATCAGCAACGCCGTAGACAAGCGCCAGTTTGCCGCGCGCGAGGCTGAATATATGAAGATCGTCGGCCGCTATACCAAGGAAGAAGCCGACATGATGGCCCGAGGCTTGGCCCATGTCACTTTCGGCCTTGAAGCTGGCATGTGTGATTTTCTCGGCTCCCTGTTCATGAATCTGGAGCTGGGCGACTCTTGGAAAGGCCAGTTTTTCACGCCCTACGAGGTCAGCTATTTGATGGCCGCGATCAACATGGGCGACCGCGCGCCCGTGGAAATCGAGAAAAAGGGCTTTATCACCCTCTGCGATCCATGCGTAGGCGGTGGCGCAATGGTTATTGCGGCCGCCCATGCCTTGCAGGACGCGAAAATCAACTATCAGCAGCACATGCACGCCGTCGCCGTCGATATTGACATCGTGGCGGTGCAAATGGCCTATGTGCAGTTGTCGCTGCTGCATATCCCGGCTGTCGTCTATCACGGCAATTCGCTGAGCGTTGAAACATGGTCAACGTGGCGCACGCCCGCCCATGTCCTGGGCTTTTGGGATGTGAAGCTGCGCCGCGCCGGTGACGCCGCCACCCTGACCGTGCCCGCCGCCCAGTCTCGCGCCGAGGAAGCGGCCGACGACGCCGAGGCCGAGGCGGAAGCCATGCCCACCGCCGCCGCCCTGGCTCCCTCGCCCGTTCCCGCCCTGGCCGCAGACATCAACCTGCGCGGCCAGCTCGCCCTGTTCTGAAAGGTTCGCCCGTGACCACCGCCACCACTACCACCAAGCCCGCCGCCCGCTTCCTGCCCTGGGTGGACATGCTCGCCGAGGTCGGCTCGCCGATCATCAAGCAGCGCGACCAGGCGGCCGCGCTGCTGGCCGAAGCCGACGCCCTGGAGCGCCAGGCCGACGAGCTGCGCCGCGCGGCTGTCGCCGCCCGCGCTCCGCTGCTGGAGCGCGTCATGAAGAACTGGAGCCTGGCCGAGCTGGAGCAGGCCGCCAACCGCGCCGAGTCCATCACCCACCCGGTGCCGCTGCACTGCATCGAGGACGCCGAGCTGCGCAACGCCATTCGCGCCCTGGAGGGCACGCAAGGCCCGCTCGACGTGCTGCGCCTGTTCAATCAGAAGGTGATCCGCCAGCACAACCTGCTGAGCACGGCCACCGAGGACGAGCGCCGCGCCACCCTGGCCCGCGCGCTCAACTGGTGGAATTTCGCCGTGGTGCCCATGCTTGAGCGCATGGGCACGGAATAGGGGAGGGCGGCCGCCGTGAGCATCGAGCAAGAGGCCGCCGAGCTGGTGGCCGCCGTCGATCCGGCCGCTGTCGCGGCCGTGCTCGCCGACTTCCCCCCAGCCGAGGACATCACCATCCGGGAGCACTGGCAGGAACTCGACCCGACCCTGACCAAGAAGGCCCCGCGTGACCTGGCGGCCCGCGAGTCCTTCCTGTTGGCCAAGGTCGCCAGCTACGAGGCGTCCCGCCTCGCCAGCATCGCCCGGTACAACGACCTGCGCGACCGGGGCCTGGCGGCCCTGTCGCCCTACGACATCTGCATTTCCAGCGGCAATGACCCCTTGGGCGCGCTGCGCTGCGCCCTTCGGCTGAAGGACGCCCATATCTCCTATGACCTGTCGATCCTTGTCCGCTTGCACCTGGAGCTGGACGAGGTGAGGGCGCTGCGTGCGGGCTCCATGTCCCCCCAGCTCGCCCTGTTCTGACGCGCGGCCGCCTGTCGGCGGTGCGGCCTGCGGCCGGTGCCAGCCTTCGGCTGGCCGTGGTGCCGGGCTTGCGCCCGCTCCAACAGCCAGCAGGCCGCCGCGCTGCGCGCGCCGACCTGCCACCCACCCGCACCACCTGGCTGCTTTCCGGCTGACCCTTGCGCCTGGCCAGCTTTCACTGCTGGGCGAATCTGGCCGCTGCGCGACCAGACCGGGCTGCTCCGGGTTCGCGCCTTCGCGCTCATCCCCGCTTCGCGGGGACTGCTGCGCAGCCCTGCACATCCCTTTCGCTTGCGCCGTCCCGGCGCTGGCCTGCGGCCTGGCCAGACCTTTCGCGCGCGAAAGGTGGAGAGGTCGAAAAGTCACGTTTCCGCCCTGGACGGGCGAAAACGTGGTACTTTTAACGACCGTTTTAGCTACCGTGAAACCCGGTAGCGAAACAATCCTTAAAATTCACCCGGAACCCGGTAGAAATAGCCCGCGCCGGGGAAACATCTACCGAAAGGCCCGAATGCTGATGCCCCATTCAACCCCCGACGCGAATAGAGCCGTTTTGAGCGGTTTTCCTGAGAAGTTGAGGCCTACCCTCCAACTCATCGAAAAAAACCCGTCTGGCGAGGTCGCCGTCGCCCTCGTCCAGTACGTCGCTTCCTTCGTTCACCCGGACATGGTGTGCAACCTGGCGATGATGGAAAGCCTGCCCGTGCCGGCGAAACAGGCCGCGCTCGAATTCTTCGAGCACTGCCTGTCGGTCGGCCTGACCATCGAGCAGCAAGGCGACCTGCTGCGCTTCATCCAGCCGTACATCGTGGCCACCCTGGGCGGCCAACGGCCGCACTGACCAGGCTTCACCCGGTCGATGCGCCGTGAACCCGATCCGCTGTCTTCGCGCTCGCCTGCCGGCTCGCGCTGAAGACCCTGAAACCACATCCGGGCTCTTGGTCGGCTTCGCCTCCAATTCGCCCAGGTGCTCGCGCTGCGCCGCTTCGCGCCGCACGCACTTCGCCGCACTGCTGGCCAGCGCCGCGATCTGAACGAGAAAGGCAAACCCATGAACACAGACGCCCCTCAATCCTTCGTGGCGAACCACTCGAATGCCATGCTCGCCTTCGGCATCGTGCTGGTCGGATTCCTTGCCGGACTGATTCTCGGCCGCGCAGTCGCGCGCCTCATCAAATCGCCCGCTGTCGGCGGCTTCGCCAGCCGACTCTGCATCATCATCGGCACGCTGGCTTCGCTTCCGCTCGCCTACCACTTCGCCATCAAGGCGGGCTGACTGCGTGCCCGCATACTTTGCCTACCTGCGCGTCTCGCGTGACTCCCAGGACGTGGCGAATCAGCGCCTGTGGCTGCTCGATTACGCCAACGCCAAGGGCTACACGCCCTTGACGATGGTGGAGGAAACCGCCAGCCGCAGCATTCCCTGGCGCGAGCGCCTGATCGGGAAGCTGCTGCTAGAGCGCACCCAGCCGGGCGACTTCATCCTTACGTCTGAATTCACCCGGCTGGGTGGATCACCTGGCCAGGTTTTCTCCATTCTTGAGAGTGCCGCCGCACGCGGCGTCACCCTCATCATTACGAAAACGCAGACCGTGATGGACGGCAGCTTGAATGCGCAGATTCAAGCCGCCGCCTTCTCGATGGCTTCCATGATCGAGGTGGAATTCACTCGTGCTCGCACTCGTGAAGGCCTGGAGCGCGCTCGCCTCGCTGGCCGCATCGGCGGCCGGCGCAAAGGCAGCACCGGCCGCCTCAAACTCGACCCGCAGCGTGAACGTGTCGGCGAGCTGTACCAGCTCGGCCTCTCCATTCCAAAGCTGGCCCGTCACTTCGACGTGACGGAGAAAACCATGCGCAAGTTCCTTGCGCGCCACTTCCCCAAGAACGGCTCTGCGAGCTGACGGCTGCGCCGTCACCACGCCCGCCGTTCTTCCCCTTGTCGCTTCGCCTGCGGCTCGCTCCGATGCCGTGAAGTTGGCGGAAGGCTGCGCCTCCCGCCAACCCTCCGGCACCGTCCAAGTGGCCGATTTCTCCCGGCCTGCCGATACGTCCGCTACCCGCGCTTTTCGCATGACCTGGGTTCACCGAGTCTTCGCAACCCTGGGCGTGCCCCCTGCGGGGTCGGGCTGTCGTGAATCGAGCCCCGCTGCGCGTGTCTCGACCCTGCGGGCTTCCATCCCTCACGCCTCCGCGCCCTGGCGGGCGCTGCGCGCTCCGCTTGCCGGCCTGGCTCGACTTTCGCGCGCGAAAGCCAAACCAGGCGCAGGGCAGGGCGGCCACGGAAACCGGCTCTGCCGCTTTCCGCGCCCACCACGGCCCTGGGCGATCTTGCTGGCGTCTGCGGTGGCAGACTGGCCGCTCGCCAAAAGACAAGGCCGCCCGTTCCGCCGCACTGTCGTGCGGCTTCACTGACGGCCCATCTCACGCAACTCGCCGCCTGTCGGCCCTCTGCGGCTGTTGCAATTCTGGCCCGCTGATCCTACAGCGTGCCCCACTCACGTTCGTGAGTGTCTGACTTGATCCGGTGAAGGATGCTTTCGCACCCTTCACCGGATGCTGCGTAAAACGCGCAGTCCAACCCATACGGGTTGGTCAACCAGATGTCGGCACCATCGAGATTGACGGCCCAGCCGTCAATCTCTGCTCGACCATCACTACGCAGCTTTTCCAGCAGCTTCGTGTTCGTCCAGTTTTCCACTTCTGCCATGACTCCCTCCACCTGGGCGAATCTGGCCGCTGCGCGACCAGACCGGGCTGCTCCGGGTTCGCGCCTTCGCGCTCATCCCCGCTTCGCGGGGACTGCTGCGCAGCCCTGCACATCCCTTTCGCTTGCGCCGTCCCGGCGCTGGGCCGTCTCTCCCTCAACCACCGCGTTTCCCACAAGCTCCACAGGCCCTCGCGCTTGATCCGGTTTCCCACAAGAAGTCTCTTGTGGAAAACTGGGCGCGACCCCCTCCCTTTGGGATATTTTGGGTATCCCCGGTCGGGGGCAAAGGGGCCTGTGGATTTGTGGAAAACGCTCACTGGCCACTCGCCGCCGGTTCGCCCTGGCCGTCCGTTTTCTGACTTGTCGCCCCAGCCTCCGGCTGCGGCGATGAATCGACCAGCAACGCCGCCTTGATCGCCGGCATTGCCAGCTTCCACTGCTCCGCTGGAACTGCGTCCAGCTTCTCAGCGCGGATCAGCTCAAGCACGGCTTTCGTGTTCCGCTCCTGCTCCTTCCGCTTCTGCTCTCGCTGTCGTTCCTCCAGCTTCCGCAGCTTGTCGCGCTGGGCTGCAATTTCTTCTCCCAGCGTCCGCGCCTTGCGTCCGCCCTTTGGTGCCGATTTCGCATCACTCACGTTCTTCTCCTTCTCGGTTCGGTTTCGTCAATCCTGCTCAACCCCTCGGGGCTTCCTGCGCCCCTGGGTTGGCCCCATTTTACCAAATGGGCTCGGATGGCCGCTACCTGCGTCTAGTCAGATGACGCCACCAGTCTTGAGGGTTCGCGGGGGAGCCCCGCACCCCCTCAAGACTGGTCACACACCACGCAACTATCGTTGCACGGCCAAAAAACCCGCTATGGCGGCCTTTTTGGCTGTTAAACACCTAAACCAATAGCGTTAAACACCTAACTGTCTTACAATGGCTAAACCATTGCCAGGACAAGAGAAAATGCCGAAAAAGCCAGCGAACGGAGAAGACGGCTCAAAGTTCATCGGGCTACGCCTCGATAGGGATACTGCGGCCTATTACAGCAAGCGTGCGAAAGAGCGAGGAACCACACTTTCCGAATTTTTGCGCACCATGATCGTTCAGGGCATGATCGCCGAAACGGCCCTCGACGTGGAGCAGCGCATGAGGGTCATGCTCGCCGAAATGCAGATTCAGACAGGCGGCGGTGGATCGGCCAAGCTGCCTGAAAATGCGCTTATGTCGATCTACACGTCAGAGCAGCTACTGACGAAGATTGTGGAGGCGCGCAACCCGCAAGACCTCTACGACGCACAGGACAGAGCGAAGGCAAAGATCAAGCGCGAGAAAGGTGAAGCAAATGGCTAAACGGGCAGAGAAGGGCACGATGGGGAGCTTCTCCAGAGGTGCCGAGTTGTGGATGCACCAAGCACGCTTGTTCGGCGTGGCGGTGCTGACAGTCGTGGTGATTTCCTTCCTGATCGGTCTGGTGACTGGTGGCGTCTACTTCTACAAGGCGGCCACGCCGGTAGAGCGGTACGCACTGGAACGAAACTGGATCGGACAGGCGCGCGATGCGCTGGGCATGAACTTGGCAAAGATGGAGCTGTACGTCAACGGCAGCAAGTCGATGCTTGACGTGAAAGAGGTGATCGCGCTCACCGAGGACGATGCCACCGAAGCGCGGCGGAAGATGAGGAACGGCACGCTGATCGGTGGATTGGTAGGCATCGGATGTTTGCTCCTGCTGAGCATGTTCTGGTGGCACTACGGGCGTGGCAAGATGACCGATGAACGCCTGCGCGGTGCATCGCTGGTGAACGGCGAAGACCTCAAAACGCTGGTGAACGCCCGCGAGGATGCAAGCCCGTATGTGATCGCCGATGTGCCGATGCGCGCCAAGTCTGAGAACCTGCATACGCTGATTGCCGGCGCGCAGGGCACGGGTAAGTCTCAGCAGTTTTTCGCGCTCATGAAGCAGGTACGTGCGCGCGGGAAGCGGGCGATTGTCTATGACCCGTCGGGCGAGTTCACCCAGGCGTTTTTCCGTCCAGGCAAGGACATCCTCATGAACCCACTGGATGCCCGCAGTCCGAACTGGAACATCTGGAACGAGATCGAGAAGGACTACCACTTTGACAATATGGCCAACGGCCTGATTCCTGATCCGGCCGAGGCTGACCCGTTTTGGGCGAAGGCGGGCCGGATGGTGTTGAAGGACGTTTACAAAGTTCTCGGGCGTGAAGGCCGACGAACGAACCGCGACCTCTACAACTCAATCGCCAAGAGCAACCTCGAAGCGATGCACGCGCTTTTGGCTGGTGAAGCGGGTGCGAGCTACGTTGACCCGGTGACGGAACGAACCGGGATGTCGCTCAAGATGACAGTGCAGAACCAGCTTGAGGCATTCCGGTTTTTGCATGACGAGGGTGAGCCGTTCTCGATCCGAAAGTGGATCAAAGAGGAATCTGACTCGTGGATGTTCATCACGGCGCGCGAGGAATTGCGCGAGGCACTGGCACCTGTGCTGTCCCTGTGGGTGGACACTGTTATCAAGGCGGTGCTGTCTCTCGATCCTGTCCACCGCGAACGGCTTTGGCTGTTTGTGGACGAGCTACCGACACTCCAAAAGCTCGACATCTTGAAGCTGGCCCTGACCAATACCCGGAAGTACGGGCTGTGCTGTGTGCTGGGTGTGCAGGACTTCTCCCAGGTCTATGAAATCTACGGCCACGACCTGGCCAAGACCATCATTTCCGGTTGCCAGACTAAGCTGCTGCTGCGCGTGACGGACGGCGCGGCGGCCAAGCTCATGTCGGAGTTGATGGGGCAGGCCGAGGTGGACGAGAAGGACGAAACGCTCAGCTATGGCATCAGCTCGTCGCGCGATGGCGTGAGCGTTTTTGCGAAGCGCAACCTGCGGGAAATCGTGCTGACTTCCGAAATTCTGACCTTGCCAGATATGCACGGCTATCTGGTGATTCCCGGCGATTACCCGATTGCCCGCGTGGCCTATGAGTACACGCCGACGCCGAAGATCGCCGAAGGCTTCGTGGAGCGTGGCGGCCTGGGAATCAGCTTCCAGCCCAATACACCGGCCGCACCGGATATGCTGGATGACGATGATGATGCGCCGGCTGCGCCTGCGGCCGGGGCGGTCAAGAAGACCGAAGGCGACCGCGTAGTGATCGACGCGGATACCGGAGAAGTGGTCGGCACACGCGAAGAACTTTCGCGCGCGAAACCGCGCAGCGAGGACGAATCTGACCTCGAAGCGCTCGCCGAGGCGCTGGCCGGGAAGGAGGACATTTCCAAGGATCGCACCTACACCTTCAAGGTGCCGCCCAAGGGCTTCCCGTCGCGGATGTTCCACGATGCGGGGATGGAGATTCCGGGCTTTATCCACGTCCCGGCTGGCAAGACGCTGATGCAATCCATCGAGGCGTTGACGATGAAGAAGCCGGCGAAGGCGGCGGCCGCTGCCGCCAAGCCAGCGCCGAAAAAGTCCGATCCCTACGCTGACATTTGACGAGGTGGACGCCATGAACAAGCAAAGACGAGTGATCCTAGCTGGCCTGGCGGCGTTGCCCATTTCGCGGTTGGCGAGCGCTCAAGAGGTGTCCCTGTTGCCCGCCGAGCAGGCGTTTCTGATCGGCGCGCGGCAGGAAGGGCCTGGTCGGATCGCGCTGGATTTCAGGATTGCGCCGGGCTACATCCTCTACAGGGATCGCTTCGCTTTCGCGTCTGACGCGCCGCTGGTCAAACTGGTGAATCCGCGCTTCCCTGCGCCGGCAGAGAAGTTCGACAAGGTGCTGGAAAAGCAGGTCGCCTACTACGAGGGGAGGCTGACGGTTGGGCTGGACGTGATCGGCCAGCCGCAGCCGTTCCGCCTGAAGGTTCAGGTGCAGGGCTGCGCCGTGGAGGCCGGGGTGTGCTATCCACCGTACACCAAAGAGTTCCAGGTTCCGGCGCTCAGCAAGAAGGGGGGGTGACGATGATTAGCATGAACAACGTGGGCAGCGCTGGCCAGGCGCTGCACTACTTCAGCAAGGACAACTACTACACCCAGGACGAAGGGCTGGAGAAGTCGGAGTGGTTCGGCCAGGGTGCGGCCGCGCTGGGGCTTTCCGGGCAGATCGAGCGCCAGGACTTCTTTGAAATCCTGAATGGCAAGGTCGATGGCCAGGAGCTGGGCAAGTTCGTGGTGAACGAGGAAACCGGCGAGCGCGAGCGGGAGCACCGGCCCGGCACAGACATGACTTTCAGCGCACCCAAGAGCGTTTCGCTGCTGGCCGAGGTCGCCGGCAACCGGGAGGTGCGGGAAGCCCATGAGGCCGCGGTCAAGAAGGCGCTGACCTACATCGAGTCCGAGCTGGCCTACACACGGCAGATGAAGGACGGCGAGCTAGAGTCAGTGAAGACCGGTAACCTGGTGGTGGCCATGTTCCGGCACAACACGTCACGCGAGCTTGACCCGCAGACCCACACCCACGCCGTCATCATGAACGCCACCAAGCGCGAGGACGGCGAATGGCGCAGCCTGACCAACGACGAGATTTGGAAGGCGCAGCGGGTGGTCGGGGCCATCTACACCGGCGAGCTGGCCAGCAAGCTCCAGGAGCTGGGCTACGAACTGCGCCGTACCGACGAGAAGGGCAACTTCGAGGTGGTCGGCGTCACGCGCGAGCAGATCGAGCACTACAGCCAGCGGCGGGCGGACATTGAGGCCTCGCTGAAGTCGCGGGGCGTGGACATGGACAGCGCCACTGCCCAGGACAAGGAAGACGCCACGCTGATGACCCGCGCCAAGAAGGTGGACGTGGATCACGACGCGCTGATTGCCGACTGGAAGGGCAGGGCGCAGACCATCGGGCTCAATCTGGCCGAAATCCAGGCCAAGGCCGAGGCCGCGCGCGAGCAGGGTGGGATCATGCGCGAGGACAAGCTGACCGGCCGTCAGGCGATGGAGTTCGCGGCCGCGCACCTGATCGAGCGCGAAGCGGTGGTGTCCAAGGAAGACCTGATGAAGACGGCGCTGGAACACGGCGTGGGCCGGGTGTCGCCCACGGATGTGCAAAAGGCCTTCGACAAGCTGGAGGCCGAGGGCCACCTGGTCAAGCTCCCGGACGGCAACTACACGACCGCCAAGATGCTGGGCAGCGAGCGATGGGCGCTCGACCAGGTGCAGGCGCAGAAGGGCGTCATGCCGGCGATCATGGCCGCCGAGCACGTCTCGGATCGGCTGGGCAAGGCCGAGGACAAGCAGGGCTTCAAGTACACCGATGGGCAAAAGGAAGCCATCACCACGGTGCTAACCACGGAAGACCGCTACGTGGCCGTGCAGGGCCTGGCCGGTACTGGCAAGACCACGATGCTGCGCTCGCTCAAGGAAATGGCCCAGGAGCAGGGCTACACCGTGCGCGGCATGGCCCCGACCGGCGCGGCCAGCAAGGTGCTGGCCAGGGAAACAGGCATCGCCACTGATACCGTCTCGATGTTCCAGATCAAGGAGCGGCAGCTTCAGAAGGACATCGAGTTTGCCAAGCAGTTCGCCCCGGACTTCCAGCGCAAGCCGGAAATGTGGATCGTGGACGAAAGCTCGTTCCTGTCGCAGCGCCAGAAAGCCCAGCTCGATCATATGGCGGCCAAGGCAGGGGCCAAGGTGGTCTACCTGGGCGACACGCTGCAACTGCAAGGCGTGGAGGCCGGCAAGCCGTTCGAGCTGGCACAGAAGCAGGGCGGCATCGAGACGGCCTACATGACCGAAATCAGCCGCCAGAAGACGCCCGACCTGAAGGCGGCGGTGGACATCATCACCGGCCGGGATCAGCTCACCGATGGCGGCAGGCTCACGGCCGTGGAGTTGAAGAACAACGCGCGGGCCTTCGAGCACATGGACAAGACTGGCATGGTGAAGGAGGTCACGAACGGCGGGCTGATCGACGCGGCCGTGAAGGATGTACTGGCCATGAGCGCAGCAGAGCGCGAGCGCACCATCGTCATCACCGCGTACAACAAGGATCGGCACGAAATCAATGCCGGCGTGCGTGACGGCCTGAAGCAGACGGGCGAGGTGTCGCGCATCGAGCAGAACAAGGAAATCTTCATCAGCAAGGGCTGGACGCGCGCCGTCACCAAGGAAGCGCAGTATTACAACGCCGGGGACGTGGTGCGCTTCGGCCGAGACTACAAGCAGATCGACGCCGCCAAGGGCGAGTACGCCAGGGTGGTGTCAACCGACGCGACGCGCGGGGTTGTGTTGCTCCAGAAGGAAAACGGCCAGACCATCGCCTGGGAGCCCAAGAAGAACAACAACGTGGAGGTCTACGACGCCGAGCGCCGCGACATCGCCAAGGGCGACATCATCCGCATGACGCGCAACGAAGGCGAGTTCAAGAACGGCGAAGTGGCGCGCGTGGCGGCCATCGACGGCGACAAGGTGAAGCTGGAGCTGAAGCAGGGCGAGGCGATCAGCTACCACGATGTTGACCTGGCCAAGAGCAAGCATTGGGACTACGCCTATGCCAGCACCGTCCACGCTTCCCAGGGTGCGACCCAGCACCGGGCGATGTTCGTGATCCGCGCGCCCGAGGACGAGAACGAGAAGAAGCAGGCCCGGCAACTGGAAGCGATGGCCAAGGTGTTTGGCAACCGCAGCTTCTACGTGGGATCGACGCGCGCGAGCCACGAGCTGAGCATCTACACGAACGACAAGGCGGTGGCGGCCAAGGCCGTCAGTGCCCAGCAGGACAAGACCAGTGCGGTGGAGACGCTGCACCGGGCTGAGCAGGCGCGTGACAAGACTGTGGGCGTGGATAGGTGAAGTCGGTAGGATGACACTTTCGCGCGCGAAAGTGGCGTGCCATTGCCTTTTCCTGGAAACCTAACCTACTTATCGAAGAACAAGTGTGAGCAGAAAAGACCTATGACCATGAAGACCGACGAAGCCCAAGCGGGCAAGCCGAAGCGTACCCCCGCCAAGCAGAAGCCGCAAGAAAAACGCTCCCTGAGCGTCCGACTCGTCGAGCCGCTGCACGCAAGAGTGATTGCGCATTGCGAGAGCATCGGTATGCCAGCGAGTAGCTACATCATATCCCTGATCGAAGCAGACCTTCGCAAGCAGGGCAAGTAACGGGTAGCTGGTGACACCCCGCGTAAAGGGGTGCAAGGGGAGGCTTTTTCGTCACAAACGCCAAGGTCGCCAGGTGGCGTGGTAAATGTCTACATGCTAGAATAAAAAAGTGCCTGTCGATGGCAATCGCATTGCCTGCGACAAGAGGTCTTCCATATTGTGACGCCCAGACCACCCGGAGACTGGATTGAATACCGAATTGCAAGCCCCTGTAACAGTCCTGCTCGCGGATGACCACCCCATCGTGCGAGCGGGCTTCGCCACATCCCTTCCCTCGTTCGGCATCAAGGTGCTCGGAGAGGTCGGATGCGCAGCGGACGTGATCGAGCGCTTCAATGAGCTGAAGCCAGAAGTGCTGGTGCTCGACATTCGTTTCGGAGAGGCCTTAACAGGCCTCGATGTTGCCGCCGAGTTGCTGAAGAAAGTCCCGGCCGCAAAAGTCGTCTTTCTGAGCCAGTTTAGTCAGGATTCGATCATCAAACGCTGCTACCAGATCGGCGGCAAGGCTTTTCTCACCAAGGATTGCCAACTCGACGACCTGGCCACTGCGATCAAGCAAGCCAAGGCCGGACAACTCTATTACGTCCCTAAGTTTGCGGAGCGCTTGGCTACGCTGTCAGTGCTGGGCGATCAATCGCCGGAGACGGTCTTGCAAGAGCGAGAAATGCAGATTTTCAAGCTCATGGCCCAAGGGCTGACCATCGTTGAAATTGCCGAGGCGCTTAATTTGTCGGTGAAGACGATCAGCAATACCAGCCAGAACATCAAGGAAAAACTGGACATTCATCGCCCGGCCGAAATTACGCGGCTGGCAATCCGGCATGGTTTGATCGAGGCGTAGGCGGACAAATGCACAAGGCCGAGAATACGTCACTCGATAAGGACGCTATCCGAAAGAGGTGGCCAAATGGTTTTTGGGGATGGCTGCGCTACTTCACGGATCATGTCATCTACAGATACAAGCGCCCCGTTGATTGGGGTGCGGCTATGGCTATCGAAGAAGGCTTCTTGCATGGAACCATCGTCTGCGAGGACGGTGGGTTCGCGGTTATCCATGATGATGAATATGACGTTTTTAAAGCGCTTGGCAAAGGGCGCGATCTGAGTCAATTGCGCGAAGATCTGAATCTTTCCGACCCTGAACTGAATAAGCATGTCCGTACTCTGCTGGATAAATTGGGTGCCCATGACATCCAGGAGTTGAAGGGCATTGCAACACGCCATGTAATGAGATGCCGAACATAACTATGTCATTTCGACAGAAAACCATCTTTCTATCCAAGTACAAGGCAGGCGTTCTACTTGGCACAATCTGGACGGCCACCATTGCGGTGGCCGTGTTGCTTCTGTATTTGGGTACGGATGCCGTCAATCATGCGCAGGTGCGTCTGAAAGACCAAGCAGAAGCCTATGCGCACCTCATTGCCGCGCACGACCGGTTTGGCTTTACGCTGGCTGATGTGATCCTCAAGGATTTGCAGGACTACGTCACGACTGATGACCTGAATGGTCCATTGACGCCGCAGCGCAAGCAGCAACTATTCACCTACCTTTCTCAGCATAGAACTAGGTTGCCTGGCATTGCCTCCTTTACGCTGATAGGTGCTGACGGGATTCGCCGAGTCGGCGTGGTTGGGCAGGATGGCACTAACCTGTCTGATCGTGGCTACTTCATTGAACTGCGCAATGGCAAGGACTTCTATATAAGCGGCGTTCAAGATGGCAGGGCAAGCGGCAAGCCTGGCATTCATGTCGCGCGCCGCTTCAATAGGCCAGACGGCAGTTTTGCGGGTGTTGTCGTCATGAATCTCGCGGCGCAAGACGTGTTCTTCTCGTTCTATAAGTCGATCAACTTCGGGCCGAACACGACGACAAGTTTGCGCGACGCAGAACGCATCCTACTCCGCTTTCCTGCGGACATCCGAAATCCAGAGATTGCTACTCGCAGGCTTCGTGGTGACGCAATAGGTCAAGTCATACAGGCGGGCCAGGATCAAGGTTTCGTCATAGGGATTGATCCAATGGATGGCTTGGAAAAGCTCACCGCCTTTGAGCGACTGGAGGGGTCGCTTATGTACGCGACAGTCTCCCTCCCGACCGAGGCCGCTATGAGCGGGCCAAAAATCGTGGCGTTTGCTTCTTACATTGCGGCGCTCGCCTTATTGTTCGGGGCCTACGGCGTCACATCCGCTATTCAGAAGGCGGGGAAACTGGCGAGAGCGCGTGACGAGGCGGTTAAAGCTGCGCAAGAAAGGCAGCGTTTGATTCGCAGGCTCAATACTGTTGTTGAAGACGAGCGAAAGGCCATTTCAATCGAGATTCACGATGTCCTCAACGCGATCTTGATTGGCATCAGGCTGGACTCGCAGGCCATTCTGAGCAGCATGACCCAGGCGCAGCACACTCCGCTAATGGACGAGGTTGTCGAGCGAGCCAAATCCATCGCTGCGCACGCTAACGACCTCTACGCTGCCTGTCGTGCAATCGTGACCCGGCTACGGCCGGAAGTGTTGGACGTGCTTGGCTTGGACGAGGCCATCGAGGAAATGGTAAAGACCTACAACGCTACGCACCCAGCCTGCACCTTCACCTTCCACTTCGACGGCAGCACGGCCGGAGTAGACCCCAACATCGGTATCGCGGCCTACCGGATCGTGCAGGAGGCATTGAGCAACGTTGTGAAGCATGCGAACGCGCATCACGCCGATGTTTCCCTCAAGGTGCTGGACGACGAGCTGCGCCTAGCCATCGAAGATGACGGGCGTGGATTCTCCGAGCAACAAGACGCAGCAGCGGGCTTCGGCCTCGTCGGCATGCGGGAACGGGCTGATGCCTTCGGCGGCAGTCTGGAGATCCACTCGGCCCGGAACGATGGGGGCAGCCGCATCGTTGCTCGCATCCCTCTCAAGCCACAGCAGACGGGCGTGACCAACTAAGGCCGTCAGCTTTCGCGCGCGAAAGCTCAGCGCGCCATCAACCCTCCAGGGCTGGATCACCACATCGGTGATCCAGCCCTTTTCATTTTGCACAGCCCGGCAGCGCGGCCATGACCAAGCGGAAAACGACACTTTTCGACCACCGAGTAAAGGGGGTGTGACAGGCACTCAGAATTGCTATAAACTAGCAATGTCAAATGCAAGCGTATAGACTAACAGATTCCAACACGCTGAACCAAAGACATGCTAGTTATCAAACTTTTCCGTTGCCTGATTGGGGTAGTTTCCCTGACTCCTCTGATGGCCAGCGCTTCCTGCTGGGAGGAGGCGGGCGCGAGCTATGGAATCGAGCCGGCGTTGCTGAAGGCAATCGCTTGGAAGGAGTCGCGCGGCCACCCCAACGCCATCGGCCCGGTCGATCCTAAGACGGGGCATCGCGCCTATGGGCTGATGCAAATCTATTCCGTGCACCTGCCGCTGCTGGCCAAGTACGGCATCACCAAAGAGCAGCTTTTCGACGCCTGCACGAGCCAGAAGGTAGGCGCTTGGGTTCTCGCCGACTGCATCCAGCGGTTCGGAAGCACATGGAAGGCGGTCGGCTGCTACTACACCGGCCCGGCCTCCAACAACACCGCCGCTCAAGCCTGGTACGTCCGCGACGTGCAGGCCTTCTACGCGGGCTACAAGCGCCAAGAGCAAGAGCAGGGCGCGCAACCTCAGAACGTCGCACTGAAAGGGGACTGACCAATGGCCAGACGCGCCAAACAACACCTATCGCTCGCGGCCTTGCTGGCTCTGAGCCTCAATGCCTTCGCGGATGACGCCACCAAGCTGCCGCCGCCGCCAACGAACGCCTCCCTAGGTACGCCTAACCCCGTCTCGCACGTGTCGGGCGTCGTTCAGTTCGGGATGCCTGGCGACCACAAGTACGTCTTCTGCAACACCAACGAGTGCCCCGACAGGAGCCTCAAGCACATGGCCGAGCCACCGCCGCCGCCGCCGCTGGTGATGCCCGCTCCCGTGGTGGAGCCGCCTGTGATCGAGGAACGCGAGGAAGCCCCGCCGCCGAAGCCCAAGGTCAAGCACCACAAGAAACACAAGCCGGCGAAGAAGCCGGTGAAGCGACTCGATTGCCCCGCCACCAAGTGACGGCGCTCAACAAATTGCGCGTCCCCGCCTTCACGCGCAGTCCCGCAGATGCGGGTTGGAAAGAAGGCACTTACCGGTAATGGAGATTGACTGAAATGAATCAAATGCACCTCGCTTCCATGAAGGTCGAAGCCCAGCAATGGGTCAAGGCTCTCATGTTCGTGGGCCTGATCTTGGCCCTGATGATGTTGGCTACGCACGCCTACGCCAGTGACGGCGCGGAGTTCCAGGCGGCCAGCGACAAGTTCGAGTCCTGGGTGAAGGGCAACCTGGGCAAGCTGGCTGCCTTCATCGCCCTGGCTGTCGGTGCCGTGGTCGCGGCTGTCAAGAAAGACTGGTCGTGGTTTTTCGGCGCGGTCGTCCTGTCCATCGGCATGGGCATCCTGATCGGGATCGTCAACGCCAGCTTCACGGCAACGATCTAAGGAGGGCGGGCAGCCATGTCACAAGACCTCTCTCACTACATCCCGCGCAGGCTAGACGACAAGGGCAAGTTTCTCTTTTGGGAGCTGGATGTTGCAGCGGTGGCCCTGCTCGGGATGCTCGTGGGTGTGGCCACTGAGTACCGAGTCCTCGGGCTCATTGCAGGGATTGCGATGGCCTATGGCTACAACAAGCTCAAGGCCGGTCAGCACCCCGGCATGGCTGCCCATCTGCTCTATTGGTTCACGGGTATGCCTGAACCCAAGGAGCTGCCCAAGTCCCACATCCGAGAACTGAATGGGTAAATGCCTATGTCACCAGATAACGCAATCAACGAACGGGACTCACTCAAGGGGCAGGTGCGATTTCTCCGCAGCGTCGTGATCGGCCTGATCGGCCTGAACGTCGCACTCCTTGGGCTTGAGGCCTACACCCTCATGACGGCCAAAGAAATCGTCGTGCCGCCTGAAGTTCGGCGGCCCTACGAAATCGGCTCGAACTACGCCAACTCCGACTACCTGTTGGACATGGCGGGATACGTGCTCGACAAGGTGAAGACGGTCACGCCGGAGACGGTTGACTACAACAACAAGGTCATTTTGAAGATGGCCCACCCGGATGGGTACGGCGCACTCAAGACCATGCTCGACGCCGCCGCGCTGCGGGTCAAGCAAGACCGTGTGACCACGGTTTGGATTCCGAGGAACGAGAAGGTCAACGAGCGAGCAATGACGGTGGAAGTGTCGGGTCAGCTCAAGACCTTCATCACCGACAAGCTGACCTCCCAGCTCGACAAGGCCTATCTCGTTCAATTTTCCGTAACCACTTCGGGGCGTCTCTATGTACTCAAAGTCGAAGAAGTCGTTAAGCGCGATTCCGCTGCTAAGCCTGCTGCTGCTCAGCCTTGATGCCTCCGCAACCCAGGTTGTAGACGGCTGCTACGCAACGCATCAGCAGGTCAACATTTCTGCCCGCGAGCAGAACCGCCTGGCCATCGACGGCCGGCGCATCGGCACGGTGGTGCCCTCTCAGAAGGGCGTCATCAGCTACGTCAAGGACGAACAAGCCGGGGCGCTGTACTTCACGCTGGCCAGCGACACGCCCAACTCGGGCACCGTGACGCTGTTCGTCAGTGACGAACAGAACCCGGCCGCGACCTGCAAGCTGATCCTGGTTCCCCGTCCCATTGCGGGCGAGGAAATCATCATCAAGCCGCCTGCCGAGAGCCGCACCTCCGCAGCAGGGCGTAAGGGCGGCGACGGCCGCGCGCTGGCCTACCAACGCCACGCGAAGGACATGATCCTTCAGATGGCGGACGAAGAAAGCCGCGACCTCGAACCCATCCCCGTCAACCAAGAAATCCCGCTCTGGAAAGAGGCGCGACTGGTGATGCTTTCCAAGTACCTGGACGGCGACCTGGTTGGCGAGAAGTACCGCCTCACCAACGTGTCCGACACGGACATGCTGCTGATGGAGCAGGAGCTGTACCGCAAGGGCGTGGTGGCCGTGGTGATCGAGAACCACACGCTGCCGTCGAAGGGACAGACGCTGATCTTCATCGTGCGCGGGAGGAAGGACAATGAGTGACCCGAACGCACAAGTGAAGAAGCGTCAGCTCATGCTGATCGGCGGCACCGTCACGGTGATCCTGCTGCTTGGCGCGGGCGGCATGTTCTTCTTCGACAACGGCCCCGCCGTCCGCACCGAGAAGCCCAAGACCGTGGCCATCACGGCACCGGGCACGGTGGACGACAAGGATGCCTGGCGGGCTCAGGAAGCGGCCAAGGCGCAAGCCAACGCTGACAAGCTGAACGACCTGACCCAAGCGCTGAAGAAGCAGCAGGAAGACCAGCAGAAGCTCAAGGACGAGCTGGAGAAGGCCCGAAAGGACGCGGCCAACCCACCGAGCGGCAACAAGTCGGCTGACGCCGCCACCCTCAACCAGAAGCTGCCTACTGGCTCCGTGCTGCCGCCTCCGACCGCCAAGACCGGCATGAGCGCTGCAACGCCGCTGAATTCGCCGCTGGGCCAGCCGCTGGCAGAGGCACCGAAGCGCGAGCTGGAGCTGATCCAGTTCAACAACTCCAGCGCGGGCGGCAAAGACGGCTCCACTGGCGGCACCAAGAGCGAGCTGCTGGGTTTTCCAGTCGCAGACGCTGCCAAGAAGTACGGCCAGTCGGGCAAGGAGAACGTCAAGAACAGCATCGAGTTCATCCCCGCTGGCAGCTTCGTGCGCGTGGCCATGTTGAACGGCGCGGACGCCCCGACTGGAGGCCAGGCGCAGAGCAACCCGCTGCCCATCGCGCTACATGTCCTGGACACCGCCAACCTGGCCAACAAGTACAAGCTCGACATCCGCGACTGCCGTTTCGTGGCCGCTGCCTGGGGCGACCTGAGCAGCGAGCGGATGATGGGTCGCACCGACACCCTGACCTGCATCATCGGCGGCGAAACCGTCGAAATGCAGGTGAAGGGCCAGATCATCGGTGAAGACGGCAAGGCCGGCGTGCGCGGCCGCCTGGTGACGAAGCAGGGGCAGGTGCTGGCCAACGCGCTGCTGGCCGGTATCGCCAGCGGTATCGGCAAGGCCTTCCAGCAATCGGCCACCACCACGAGCACGAGCGCCCTGGGCGCAACTTCCACGATCCAACCGGGCGATGTCGGCCGGGCCGCCATCGGTTCCGGTGTGGGCAACGCCGGCACGGCACTGGAGCAGTACTACCTGAAGGCTGCGGACAAGCTGTTTCCGGTCATCGAGACAGACGGCGGCCGCACTGTGGAAGTGCTCATTACCAAGGGTGCGGTCTACAACGGCCGCGCAGCCAACATCGGCAACAACTATCGCGGCCTGTTGAAGCGCAACGGGTCTAACTCAAGGGGCTACGACGATGAAGATTAAGAACCTCCTGGCTGTGGCCGCCTTGGCTGCACTCTCCAACCTGGCCAGCGCTGCCGGCGACGACGCGGCGACCCAAGCGGCCACTGGCGTGGCGCAAGGTGTGGGCGCTGGTGCGGCCCAAGCCGCGACGAAAGACGTTGCCCTGCAAGCAGTGGCAGCGAAGTTCCGGGCCATGTACCCCAACACGACTTTCACGGACATCCGCGCCTCCGGCATTGATGGCCTGTACGAGCTGGTGATGGGCCAGAACGTGGCCTACACCGACGCCAGCGGCCGCTATTTCGTCTTCGGCCACCTGTTCGACATGAAAGAACAGGTTGACCTCACCGCCCAGCGTCAGCAGGAGCAGCAAGCTGCGCGCCGCGTGGAGTATCCGAAGGGCCTGCTGGGCAACGCCATCAAGACGGTCAAGGGCGACGGAAGCCGCCAGCTCGCGGTGTTCGCCGACCCCAACTGCGGCTACTGCAAGAAGCTGGAGCAGGAGCTGACGAAGGTGGACAACGTGACCATCTACACCTTCCTGTATCCCGTGCTGGGCGAGGACAGCAAGACGCTGGCCATCGCTACCTGGTGCGCGGCCGACCGCTCGAAGGCCTGGAGCGACTGGATGCTGAACCAGAAGCGCCCGGCGCTGGTTTCGTGCGTCACGCCGATCAATGACAACACCGTCCTCGGCTCCCGCCTGGGTGTCACCGGCACGCCCACGCTGATCGCCGCTGACGGTCGCATCCTGCCCGGCGCGGCACCGGCCGACAAGATCAACGAATGGCTGGGAGGTGCGAAATGAAACGCACAGCACTTGGCCTTTGTATGGTCGCTCTCGTCGTTCTTAGCGGCTGCGCAACAAACCGCGCGTCGCAGTGTGACTGCTGCAAAGTCAGCCAGCAACCCTACTCGACCTATCCGGGGGCATCCCAATGAAAGCACTGACCCTTACTGCGGCCGCTGCCATTGCCGCGAGCCTGGCCGGTTGCGGCAGCATGTCCGGCTACGACGCCAACACCCAATTCGCCTGCAAGGCCCCTCCGGGCGTGCTGTGCGAATCCATGTCAGGCATCTACGCAAACGCCGAACAGAAAAACCTGCCGGGCCAGCGCGTCAACATGGCCAAGGCTGAGCAAGCCGCCGAAGTTTCGCGCGCGAAAGATGCCTCGACCGAGAGCGTGCTGAGCAAGCCGATCTACAGCGGCACGCCGATCCGCAGCGCGCCGCGCGTGCTGCGCGTGTGGTTCGCGCCCTGGGAAGACAGCGACGGCGATCTGCATGACCAGGATTACGTCTACATGCAGGTCGATACCGGCCGCTGGCTGATCGAGCACAACCGCCGCCGCGTCATGGATGCCTACCGTCCCGTGCGTGCGCCGTCCGTGAAGACCACTGCGCCCAATGCCCAGGTGCAAGGCACGTCGAACGTGCAAACCGGCGCAGCGCAGGGCCAAGAGGCCATCGGCGTGGTGCAAGGCCGTCCCGGCGAGCAAGACGCTGCCGGCCTGCTGGGTGGCATCCAGATGCCCGGTCAACTCGGCCAGCCTGGCGGCCAGCCGCCTAGTGACCTGCCGCCGCAGTGATTCCAGGCACAACCGGCCAACCTCAGAAGGTGCATTGAATGGAACAGACATTCCTCGAAAAACTCAAGTCCAAGGCCGCTCAGGTGTGGGATGAGCAGATCCTTGGCAATACCTCGGACGTGGGCAGCGAACCCGCGCCGGTTGTCGTCTCGAATGACCTGGTGAACGGGGATGTTGACCACACCGTTCACACCGTCGCGGCCGGCACCCACGGCCTGCACAACCTGGTGCAGTACGACCAGTACGACGAAAAGACAGGCCTGTTCTACAACGACACGTCAATCTCGTTCTGCTTCGAGGTGATCCCTCAGACCGGCGCAGACGAAGACATGGCGAACCGCCTCAATACGCTGTTCACGCCGATCCCACCGGGCTACGGCGTGCAGTGGACGCTGTTCGGTTCACCCGTGCTCGATGAGCAATTCCAGGCCTATCTCGACCAGCGGCACATCGCCGTGGACAAGGGCGCGACCACGCCCTTCTTCCTGGAACTGGCTCAGCGACGGATCGACCACATCAAGAAGAAGGTCGGGCGACCCATGTTTGTCAACGACAACTTCATGGTGAAGAACCTGCGCCTGATCTTCTCCGTCACCAAGGCCGGCAAGCCGAGCGACACGCGCCTGGTGAGCGACATGGTGGAGCTGAAGGAGACGCTGCGCGCCTCGCTGCGCACCGCAGGCCTGCCGAGCTTTGCATTCGACGCCGAGGGCCTGATCCGCTTCCTGTGGCCGATCTTCAATCCCGACACGATGTTCAGCCCGGAGCCCCAGCCGGCGCTGCGCTACGACAAGGGGCGCTCGATCCGCGACCAGATCACCAAGTTCGGCCAGCACGCGCGCGTCAAATCCAGCGACATCCTGATCGGCATCCCGCCCGAGACGGCCGACGAGGAAGACACGCGCATCGCCGTGCGTGGCTTCGGCGTGCTCCAGTACCCGCAGAAGAAAGAGCTGTGGGAGATGGCCAACATCATCGGCAGCTTCTTCGATGACGGCCTCCAGTACCCGTGCCCCTTCATCATTTCGGGCGGCATCTACACGCTCGATCCGCAGATCGTGGAAGGCAAGGCGCAGCTCAAGTCGGCCCGCTCCAAGCAAAACGCGAAGTCGAAGATGGCCGAGTTCCAGCCCGAGCTGGAATCGCAAAAGCAGGATTGGGACGTGGTGATGCACCAGCTCAACCTGGGCGGCACCATGTGCGAGCTGTATCACACGCTGCTGCTGTTCGCGCCCAAGGCCTCGATGAACAAGTGCGCCCAGGTGGCCGTGAACATCTGGCGCAGCGAGCGCTTTTTCCTGGCGCCGCTGCAATCGCTGCATGTGATCGCGCTCTACGCCTCGCTGCCCATGACGCTCACGGAGAACGTGCGCAACGACATGCTGCGGCTGCGCGTGATGGGCACCAAGACCAGCGTGAACGCCACCGACCTGTCTCCCATCATCGGCGAGTGGAAGGGCGCAGGCGACCCGGTGATGATGTTCTTCGGCCGCCGTGGTACGCCCACCTTCGTGGACTTCTACTCGAACCAGCAGGGCAACTACAACGTGTTCGTGGCCGGCGTCTCGGGCTCCGGCAAGTCGGTGGCCATGAACGAGGTGGTGTCGGCCTACCGGGGCATCGGTGCCCGCGTGTGGGTGATCGACGTGGGCCGCAGCTACCAGAACCTGATCCGTCTCCAGAAGGGCACCTTCCTGGAGTTCACGCCGGAAACCAAGATGTGCATCAACCCGTTCTCATGGGTTGGTGAAGACGACGAGCTGGACTTCAAGGCTGAAATGCGCCTGCTGAAGCCCATGATCGGCCGCATGGCGTCGCCCAATGCGTCGCTCAACGAATACCAGTATTCGCTGCTGACCGAGGCCATCACGGGCGTCTGGAACGACTACGGCCAGGAGACGAACCCGACCCTGATCCAGAAGTACCTGCTGGAGAAGATCAAGAACGAATCGGGCGGCATCGAGCGCGTGGCCTTCGAGCTGGGCAAGCAGCTTCAGCCCTTCACCGAAGGCGGGGTGTACGGCAACTACTTCAACGGTCGCGCCAACATTTCGCTCGACGCCGACATGGTTGGCCTGGAGTTGGAAGAACTGAAGAACGCTCCCGAGCTGCGCCGCGTGGTGCTGTTCGTGCTGACCTCCCGGATCGCTCACGATATGTACCTGAGCCGGGATCGCAAGAAGCTGTGTCTGGTCGATGAGGCTTGGCAGCTCCTGGGGGCCGACAAAGAGACAGCCGAGTTCATCGAGGAGGGCTACCGCCGCGCACGGAAGTACAACGGCATCTTCTGCGTGGGTACTCAGGGTATCGAGGACGCCTATAAGAACGACGCTTCGCAGGCCGCCTACAACAACGCGGACTGGAAGATTCTGCTGCGTCAAGACCGCAAGAACCTCGAAACACTGATCGAGAAGGGCCTCTACAACTGCTCGCCGGCACAGAAGCGGATGCTGCTGTCGCTGCGCACCGAGAAGGGCCGCTTCTCCGAAATGATGATCTCGTCGCCTAACGGCGATTCCGTGGTGCGGCACATCCCCGACCCGTTCTCGCTGCTGATGGCCTCGACCAATGCGGCTGATTACAACGAGTGCGAGGCGCTTCTGAAGCAGGGTTACTCCACGATGGAAGCCATGCAAATCATGCTGGGTCGCCGGGGCGAAGACCGCCGCGTGCGCGACCGTCGCAAGAACCCCCACACCTACCGGATTTAAGACATGGAACAGAACACTCAACCCGTGGCGGCCGAAGCGCCCGCCGTCGCAGCTCCAGTGGCAACGCCAGCAGCCGCTCCCGCCGACGCGCCCCAACCCGCGCCGAGCTATTTCATGACCGTGCTCACCACCGCCCTGGTGTCTACCGTCTTCACCCTGCTGGCCCTGGCCCCGGTGGCGTACTCGATCTACAAGCACACGCCTCCCCAGGTGGCCACGGTCGATCTGCAAAAGCTGGTGGAGGAAGACCAGAAGCGTCTGCTCGATCTGATCGGCGTGGGCAGCTCGCCTGACAAGGGAGCGCTGGCCGACAAGATGACCGCCGAATTCGCCAAGAAGCTGTCGGTCGTGGTGGACGAAGTGGGCAAGGAATGCCACTGCGTCCTCGTCAACAAGGCCGCGCTGCTGGCCGGCACGGCCACGGACTACACGGACATCGTGCGGGAAAGGATCAAGAAATGAAGATCAAGCGCCTGTACCTGGGGCTCTGCGGAGCCGTTGGCCTGGCCGGCGTGGGCCTGTGGGTTTCGACGGCTTGGTTCACCTACTCGGTGGCCCTGACCCATAGCCTGCCTGGCCACGTCTACGCGATCAAGCGCGATGCGCCCGTGCAGAAGGGCGACCTGGTGGCCTTCCGCTGGCACGGCGGTGCGACCTACCCGGCCGGCACCACGTTCATCAAGGTGGTAATGGGAGGCCCCGGCGACGTGGTTAAACGGGCCGGCAACGAGTTTTGGGTGAATGGCCAATACATCGGGGTGGCCAAGCCCAAATCGAAGGCTGGCGTGCCCCTTACGCCCGCCGAGCCGGGCGTGATCCCGGAAGGGCAGATGTTCGTCGCCACGCCCAGCCCGGACAGCCTGGACTCGCGCTACGCGCTCTCGGGCAACGTGAAGAACTACGAGGTGATCGGGAAAGCCTATGCGATTTTCTAAGCTGATCGCGGTACTGATGGCCGGGGCCACGCTCACGGCTGCGCACGCGGAGTCCATTGGAACCATCGGCCAGACGTACCCGATTGGCGAGGAATCCGCGCTCACGATGATTATGAACAAGCTGCGCCAGAAGGAGCGCAGCGGCGAGCTGAAGGCGCTCCAGCAGCAAGCCATCAAGCGGTCGCTCAACAGCGTCAAGAACATGCCTCCGGTGGATGGCCTTCAGGCTGTCACCGAGAAGGCACAGCGCCTGATCGACCCGACCGTGTACTACCCCAATGCGGTGAAGACCGACGAGGGCCGCATCGTGGTGCCGGCTGGGGCCAAGATCAACCCGCTGCTCGTCACCGGCCTGAGCAAGCGCCTGGTGTTCTTCGACGGCCGCGACCCTGACCAAGCCGAGGCCGTGCGCCGCATGGTCAAGAAGGAAGGCCCGAAGGTGAAGCCGATCCTGGTGGCCGGCTCATGGCTCGATCTGACGAAGGCCTGGAAGACCCAGGTGTATTTCGATCAGAAGGGCGTCCTCTCTCAACGCTTCGGCATCCACGCCGTGCCCACCGTCATCAGCCAACAGGGCGCTTCGCTGCTGCTGCAAGAAGTCCCCGCGAAGGAGCTGCAATGAAACGCTGGATCGTGACCCTCATGATGGTGCTGAGCGCCGCTTTCGCGCGCGAAAGTGTGGCTGGCCAATGTGTCGGCGCTTTCGCCAACCCCATCACCGACATCTGCTGGTCTTGCCTGTTCCCCGTGACCATCGGCGGCCTGCCAATCCTCACGATGGATCAGGAAGACACCGACAACCCGAGCGACTTCCTGTGCTCGTGCGGCCTGCGGCCCGTTCTCGGCGTCACCGTGGGCTTTTGGGAGCCCGCCCGCCGCGTGGACGTGACTCGCTCACCGTACTGCTTCGTCTCGCTGGGCGGTATCAGCCTTGACCCCGGCATCCGTGCGCCCGAAGGCGAGGTGCGCTTGCAGCAGGACAACACGCGGCAATCAAGCTACCAGGTGCATTGGTATGTCGATCCGATGCTGTACTGGCTCGAAATCATCCTCGACAACCCTTGCCTCGAAACCGGCAGCTTCGACGTGGCCTACATCACCGAAGTCGATCCCACCTGGAACGACGACGAGCTGACCATGCTGCTGAACCCCGAGACGTACCTGTTCGGCAACCCCATCGCGCAGGCCGCTTGCGCGGGTGACTGCGTGCTGGCCTCGACCGGCTTTGGCAGCGATGCGCTTTTCTGGTGTGCCGGCTGCAACGGCTCGATTTACCCCTTCAACGGCCACGTCCAGGCGCACGTCAGCCATGTGCAGGCCAGCTCGCTCCTGGTGCAGCGAATGACCGCCAAGATGCACCGCGAAATGCTGACCTGGGGCACGGCTGGCAGCGAAGGCCTGTGCGGCGTCTACCCGCAGCCCGTGATGAAGAAGGATCAGTACAAGTACACGATGCTGTACCCGGTGCCGCAGACGGCCAAGATCAACGGCAAGTGCTGCCAGCCCTACGGCCGCACCACTGCCGTGTGGGGTGCGGGTCGCCAGTATCCGTACAAAGGCGAGGACTTCAGCTACGAAATCTTCCGCAAGAAAAACTGCTGCCTGGGCTATGGACTTTGAGGGGGCACCGATGAAGACCCGCATTCTCGCTGCCACCGTACTGGCATCCCTGCTGTCCCACGCTTGGGCTGACGTGACGACGCCAACCGCGTCCCAGCTCGAACAGGAACAGCGCCGCATCGAGGCCGAACGCAAAGCGATGTTCGACCCGAACAATCCGGCGACCAAGGCCAAGGCCCCGGCGCTGCCATCCAGTGCCGCCGTGCAGGGCGAAATGAAGCGCATCGAGGCCGAACGCAAGGCCATGTTCGATCCGAACAACCCGGCCACGAAGAACGCCAAGAACGTCTTTCCCAACGTGCCCACGCCGGAAGTCTCCAACGTGGACATCCAGGCGCTGGCCAAGCGCTACGAGCAGCGCGCAGACGCTCGCCGCACCGATGACCTGATGGTGTTCGTGAGCTTCACCATGCCGCCTGAATCGCTCAAGCGCATCGTGGCGCAGGTGAGCCGACTCGGGGGCACCGTGGTGCTCAACGGGTTCAAGGACAACTCGTGGAAGGCAACCGCCTTCGCCATCAAAGACCTGGGCGAGAAGCGCGGGAACGTGGTGGTCAATCCCAACGCCTTCGCCAAATACAAGGTCAAGTCCGTGCCCGTCACGGTGCTGACCAAGCCCGAGGCCATTGACCAGCTCGACAGCGAAGGCTGCGCGCTGCCGGACACCTACGCCGCCGTCGCCGGGGATGTGAGCCTCGACTACGCGCTGGATGAAATCGCGCAGCACGACCGCCGTTTCACCGAGCTGGCTCAACGCTACGCACGTCAACTGAGGGGCCGTTGATGAAGAACCTGACCACCGCAATCGCATTGGGCGGCCTGGCCGCCATGTCCACCCTGGCTTTTGCCGATCCGCCGATCCAGACGCCGGCAGACGCCTTCCAGGCTGGCAAGACCTTCGGGCAGAGTGGCAAGGACTCTGCGGCAGGAAAGGTGAATACCAACACGGGGAGCCAGAACCTCCCCAACTTCACGACCAACGCGCCGCAGTCGGCGAGCTTCGCCAACGGTCACGGCAACCTCGGCGCGGCAGGCAACTCGAAGCTCGCTGCCTGCCAAAACAGCGTGTCGCCTAATGCGATGGCGCAGCAGGAATGCGATGCCGTCAACTTCCTAGCCAAGAACCCGAGCATCCGGCCGAAGTTCATCATCGACAAGAAGAACGACCCGCTGCTGACAGGATCGGCGAACACCATCAAGAACCCCGGTTCGACGCCGGGCTCCAGCAATCAGCAGTGCCATGTGGAGACAGTGACGACGCCGGCTACGTACAAGACCGAGAGCTGCGAGCAGTCCGTGGTGACGCAGAGCTTCACTTGTCAGAAGACGCTGATTCCGCAGTGTGCCTATACGGGAAGCCCAATTTCATCGAGTTCTACATCTCAGACCGGCATATTTCCCTCGTTGTCCATAACACCCACCGGAACGGCCGGTCTTTACAACTACATCGTCAGCCTTCCCAACTGTACCGGGGGTGCGGAGGGTTCGGCGCAAATTAACTTCAACCTGGATACCGTTGGGCAGGGTGGCTACATAACCATCAACCTGTCTAACCTTGATGACGCGGCGGCCATTGGTGTGAATGGTTATGCAGTGTTCGCCGGATACCCGAACGCGGGGCCTTATTACAGCGGCAGCTACTTCCCTCAAACAACCAAGGCATTCCAGGTTGGATATTCATGGACTGAGCAAGTGGGTACTACTTGCACGGCCTACGATTGGGACGGCAACTGCACGGCCAGCCAGCCGAACTACCAGCAGTTCTATGCGAACACCAAGCTGCTGGATTTCTGCCCTGGCGGCTATTCGCCTACCTCACAAAGCCAATTCAGTTATTGCGATCCTGATAGCGGGTCTTGTTCCCCACCGGCGAACTACACGCCCTACAACGTGATGGGCTTCTTCTGCAATGCAGAAGGCAAATTCCTGATGAATCGGCACGAGGGTAGTGGCACCTGGGGAGGAAGCGTCTCATCCCAGATGCCTCTCCAAACAGGCACCAACACCATTCAAGTCTATTGGGGCACCGGCTATTGGGGTGGCGCTTGCGGCAACGTGACCGTGACCGGGCAAATCTACAACGTGGCTCCGACCTGCAACACGCCGTGGAATGACGGCTGCGCGGCAGCTCGCGGCGCAACGCAGTAAGGAGACAACATGAAGCGCATCCTTTTCGCCATCACCTGCCTCCTGACCGCCAACGCCTGGGCCGACATCACCTACGGCCCCAAGAGCTGCGTGCAGACCCAAGCAGACGTGTGCCTTGACGCCACGCCCTGCAAGCAGATCAACGGCATCCTGGCCTGCATCAACGGCCAGCCGCTGCCGCAAGGGGCCGTGCGCGTGAATGCCGACTGCTGGCAGTACCAAGCCAGCTTCACCTGCGAAGACAGTAGCTCCATCGACACCTGCCAGCCGCTGCGCGACAAGGGCTGCGGCCAGATCGGCAACACCTGCCTGTCCACCGACGCCACCGGCAAGTGCGTCAATGCGAGCTTCACCTTCAGTTGCCCGGATAAGCCCGCCACCTCGACTCAGAAGACCGTGTGCGACACGTCTTTCTGCAACAACGATGGCAGCGGGTGCTACGACACCTCGTCGCCCCAGGACAAGGACTTTGGCCAGGCGGCCGCGATGGTCGAAGTCACGCGCCAAGCCGGCATCTATGGCGTTGATCCCAACAAGGTGGAAATCTTCAAGGGCTACCTCGAAGAATGCTCGATCAAGGTGCTGGGCGGTACGGAACTCAAGAGCTGCTGCAAATCGGCTGGCGGCGGCGGGGCCTACACCAACCATGCGCTACTTTCGGCGGGCATGAGCGGCGGTGCAGCCGTGGTCGGCCAGGTCGGCAAGGACGGCATCAGAGCGGGCTCGCAGTACGTCTATGACGCCCTCTACGGCAATACCGACATTTCGCTGATCGACAAGGGGCTGACTTCGATGAACGACTGGGCCGGTGGCCTGGGCAGCAGTAGCACCTTCGGGGCCTATGGCTTCCAGTTCAGTTTCTCGATGGCCGATGGCTTCCAGTTCGTCGGCTTCGACCCTTACAGCTTCGCAATCTCTATCGCCATCCAAATGGTGATGGAGTGGCTGAGCTGTGACCCGAACGAGCAGACCCTGATGATGAAGAAAGGCCAGAACCTGTGCGTGTATGTGGGCAGCTATTGCTCCCACAAGATTCCGATCATCAACGTCTGCACGGAGATCAAGCAACAGCAATGCTGCTTCAACTCCATCCTGGCCAAGATCGTCAATCGACAGGGCAGGGCGCAGCTTGGCCTTCCGGCCAACCAGTGTGGCGGTTTCAACCAAGCCCAGCTTCAGGCGCTCAACTTTGCTGCGATGGACTTCAGCGAGTTCATCGCTTCGCTCAACGTCGATAGCGTCAACAACGCCTCTCTGAACAGCCAGATCAATTCGACTGTGCAGAACAAGGTCAAAAGTTACTACGGGCAATGACATGAAGAAGACCACCTACTTTGCCGCTGTCCTGCTGCTTGCAACTTTCGCGCGCGAAAGTCTCGCGGACGGCATCTACAACAACGCGCACGACCTGATGGTGGAGGCGATCCGCACCGGTAGCGCGTCCGGCGTCATGACCGGCGACATCGCCAAGAAGTTCAGCGACCAGTTTCGCAGCAACGGCTCGCTGCTGGTCAGCGCCACGGTGGAGAAGCGCTACAAGCAAAAGGGCTGCGCGCGCCTGTCAGTGAACTACACGAAGAAGCAGGTGCAGTCCACGCACGGCATGACGGACGCGCTGCTGAAGACGCAGATCAATTACTGCCTCGACGGCCGCGCGCCTGACTCGCTGGAGGAAGCCCAATGAAGCGCTTCCTACTGACGCTTTCCGTCGCGCTGGCCTGCACGGCGGCCTGGGCCGATAGCCCACTCGACTACCCCTCGATCTGGAGGTGCGACACGAGCAAGCCGAATTGGTACTGCGACGAGGACGCACAGCAGCCGCAGCGTCAGGTGGCCCCGCCGGCGCCGCAGGCCTCCGCGCCGCGTCCGCTCTCTCTGAGGGAAATCAAGACGGCCGAGCAGATGCGCCAAGAGCTGAAGCGCCGCGAGGACGTGGCCGTGATGAACCCCACCGACGCCAACCTGAAGAACTACCTGGAGCTGTGGCAGCTCACGCAGGAAAAGGGGGCGGTCTTCGCCGACAACTGGCGGCGGGTGGTCTGGCAGAACCCCGAGCTGGACTACTCGCTCAAGCGTCCGACCAACAACACGGCGATCAAGACCTACGACGCGCAGCGCGAGGTCAACGAGGAACAGCACTTGAAGACGCTGGCCAAGGAGCACGGCTTGATCTTCTTCTTCCGGTCTGACTGCCCGTACTGCCACGCGATGGCCCCGGTGCTGCGCAGCATGTCCGAGAAGTACGGCATCGAGGTGCTGGCCGTGTCGGTGGACGGCGCGGGCCTGCTGCCGGAGTACCCGCAGTTCACCGATGGCCGCAGCCAAGCGCAGGCCTGGGGTGTTGAGCGGGTGCCGGCCCTGTTCATCGGCTCCAAGACCACGGGCGACCACGCACCCATCGGCTTCGGCCAGATGGCGCTCACCGAAATTATCAACCGCATCTTTGTCCTGACTGGCACCCAGCCTGGCCAGAACTTCTAAGGAGAACCGACATGCTGCTCAAACGCCTCTCTGTTTTCGCCTTGGCCGTCGCTGTCGCTACCAATTCGTCCGCCATGTCAATGCAACAGCTTTTCGACTCGGTGAACGCCCAGGGCAACGTCACCAACCCGGCCATCCTGCAAGGCCAGACGATGAACCTCTACACCGGGGGCAGTCTGTTCATGCGGATGCCGCACAAGACCTACAACCTGGCCACCGTCACGCCGCCGAGCTGGAATGCCGGCTGCGGCGGCATTGACCTGTTCATGGGCGGCTTCTCGTTCATCAACAAAGAGCAGTTCGTGGCCATGCTGCGCAACATCGGCTCGAATGCGCTGGGCTACGGATTCAAGCTGGCCATCCAGAACCTGTGCCCGACCTGCGACAACGTGATGCAGGCGCTCCAGGCGACGGCCCAGCAGATCAACCGCCAAAACATCGACTCCTGCGAAACCGCCAAGGGCATCGTGAATGCCTCGGTGCCGGATTCGTGGACGCGCGGCAAGCAGGACGCGGCCAAGAACTTCGGCGTGAACACCAACCTGTTCAGCGACATCTCGGATGCCTGGTCAAACGTGATGAACAACGAGCCGAAGGCCAACGACACGATGAATCAGGTGGCGAGCAGCAACCCGGTAGCCAAGGACGCCATGCCCACCGGTAACGTGGTGTGGAAGGCGCTGAAGAAGCTCAATGGCATCGACGACGAATACCGGATGGTCATCATGTCGATGGTCGGAACAGCAATTTTCCCTACCAACAACAATGCCGGCACCCCGCCGACGCCGATCATCCTGCCCGCACTGGATATTTCGCTTGAGCAGCTTGTCGGCAAGCAAGACGCATCGCCAAACCTCGACTTCCCTATCTGGCGCTGCGACGACACCACCGACTGCCTGAACCCCTACCAAGGGAACATCGGCGACAACGGCAACGTGCTGAGCTTCCGTGCGATGGTGCGGACAAAGCTGTGGGCCATCGCCGACAAGATCGCTGCCCGTCAGCCCCACGACAACCTGAATGACGTTCTGAACTTCATCAACGTCACCGATCTGCCTGTCTACAAGATGGTGGCGGTCGGCACGGCATCGAATAACACCGGGCTGGCCGACGCCATGATTAACCGCTACCAAGACCTGATCGCGGCCAAGTACGCAGAGGTCTACATCCGTAGCGCCGTGAGCGACTTGGTGGCCGCGCTGGTGAAGTACCAAACGGTGGCGGCAAGTGGCGTCATGTCCGACCAGATCAAGGTCATTCTGGAGGCTGCTGAGAAGGTCAAGACTCAGGCCCGTCAGCAGATGTCCACCGCCTACACGCAGACCATGAGCACCTTCAACATGGTGCAAGAAGTCCAGTTCATGGAGCGTTCCCTGAGCGCCAACCTGTCGCCGACTCTGCGCAGCTCGCTCACCTTTGGCCGCAGCCTGCGATAAGGAGCCACGCCCATGATGGACGTAACTATCTCAACGTACTGGAACGTCGAAACGCTCTACTACGTCTTCAACGCGGTCGCCGCGATGATGGCTGGCGCAGGCTTCGCCGGGCTGCTGAAGATGGTCTTCATCTTCGCCATCGGCATCGGCATGTTCGCCTACCTCGGCGGCAAGCAGCTCGAAATGGCGACCTGGTTCTTCCAGGCGCTGATCTTTGTCACGCTGCTGAACATGCCGATCGCGCGCGTGACGCTGACCGACAAGACCAACCTCCAGCCGCCTCGTGTGGTAGCCAACGTGCCCTTTGCGATGGCTGTGATCGGGCAAACGGTCAACATGACCTTCGGCTTCATTACACAGCAGTACGAAACGGCTTTCGGCGTGCCCGACACGTTGGGCCTTGAGCAAGGCGATGTGGGCTTTGGCCACCGCATCCTCAAGCAAGTCAACAACGCGGAAATCCAAGACCCCGGCCTGCGCGCTGACCTCTTGCAGTTCATAAAGGAATGCACCCTGTATGACATCAAGGATGGCCAAGTTAGCGGCGCGCAAATCACTGGCGGCACCGATGTCTGGAACACCATCCTGACGCAGACTAGTCCGGCGCGCTTCGTCACCTACAACACGATCAGCGCGAACCCGACCACCGACACCTGCCAAAACACGGGCGTGATCCTGAAGACCAGGATTGATGCTGCCGTGCAGGCAGCTCAGACCTTCTACGGGAAGCAGGCATTCCCGCTGGCCCAATCGGACGCACTCGCCCAGAGCATGTATCTGAATGCCGTTTCCACGTCCTACGACTGGCTGCTGCAAAGCTCGCAGAGTGCATCCGACGCCCTCAAGCAAGGCATGTTCAACAACATGTGGCGGCAGGCTGGCACCAGCCTTCCCTCCATGCTCAACGACCCGGCACAGGTCGCGGAAGTGACCGCGCTTGCGGCCGAGGGCCAGGCTGCGGCGCAAGCGAATACCTCGAACTCGGTGATGAGTCTGCTGGGCCAAGAAGTCATCCCCCACATGCGCAACTGGATCGAGGCGATTCTGTACGCCATGTTCCCGGTGATCGTCATCCTGATGGTCGTGATGACTTCAGACGGGGCCAAGAAGGTGCTGGGGGGCTACATGATGTCGCTCGCCTGGATCGGCATGTGGCCGGTTCTGTTCGCGGTCATCAACCATCTGTCGCTGATGTACCTGAAGCACAAGGCGAACGCGCTTGGGCTTGCTCCTGGCGTGCCCTTCCAGCTTTCGGACGCTTTCAGCGCGACGATTGTCGATGAGCAGGCGGTGATCGGTTACATGGTTGTCCTGGTGCCGTTCATGGCCGGCGCGATCATCAAGATGGGGCAGGGTGGTTTCATGTCCCTTGCCGACAAGGCCATCACTGGCTTCACGTCTGCCGGTGCGGCTGCGGGCTCTGCTTGGGCGGCCGGCAATGTGAGCATGGGCCAGGCCGGTATCGACACCCACTCGGTCAACACCACGTCCATGCACAAGATGGACTACAACCTCGGGCTCGAAGGTGGCGGTGCCGCTATCGGCACGTCCAGCGGCGGCGTGGCACGCTTGGCCAGCAACGGATCGGCGGCACTGGAGGCGATGCACAACCGGCTGATGACCTCGATTTCCACCGACAACCGGCTGGACAGTCAGCGCACGCAGGAAGCGCACGAGACGGACATCGCAGGGAAGGGCACCGCCGTTTCCAATCGCCACAGCGATGCCAGCTCGTACACGGATGTGGTCGGTCATGACAATACGCGCGGCCGCAACCAAGGGCATAGCACGGAGAACGCCGTTTCTGTGCAAGGTAGCCACGGTGGATCGACGGACAAGGGCCAAGGCCTGCATAGCGGGACGCGGACGGCCTCCCACTTCAACACCACGGCTGGGGCAAGCGACAACCTAGCAATGGGCCTTGGTGTCGGTGGCGGGAACACTGGCGCAGTCGGCGGTGGAGGCTCTGCCTTGCCTGGCGGTGGTGGCGGTGCCGGCGTCGATCCGAAGGAAGAAAAGCGCATCGCCGACTCCATGAAGAACGCGGGCGCATCCCAGGCCGAAATCGACAAGGCTTTGGGCAACTACCGTAACGCCCGTGGTGGAGCTGCGCCTGGAAAGGGCGGTGGCATGGCTATCGGCGCTCGCCTTGGGTTCGACTCGGCCAAGAACTACTCGGCAGCTCACTCACGCGACAAGAGTACCGATCAAGCTCATACAACAGACGAATCGACCCGGCTCACTACCAGCTTCCAGGAATCGGGTTCCCGCACTGTTCACAACCAGCAGGGCGAACAGTCCGCGCAGACCAACCGCCACGGCCGCGAGGCAGCACGCAGCAACGTGGACGAACACTCCAGGGTCAACGACGCCGTGGAGCGCAACGAGAACGGCGTGGGCAATCGGGCCAGCCGAGGCGAGAGCAATTCCTTCTCGGTGCATCACGACCTCATGGCCGACCCGGAATTCATGTCCCAGGTCGCGGCGCGGAATGGCATGAGCGCCATGCGCTTCTACAGCCAGGAGACGCCCACGATCATGAGGCAGGTGCAGGACTTCGCCGCAGAGAAGGGCATGGTGGCCAAGGCTTCAACGCTCAACGGCCAGACCTTCGATGGCGGCCACATGCCGACGACGAAATCCGAGCTGCACAACCTGGCTCAGCACGAGCAGGGTGATATCAAGGACGACATCGACAGCAAGCACAAGAAGAAGGTACGCCAGACCGGCTTTACCGGTGCCGGCGCGCTCGATGTTCACACCGGCCTGCCTGCTGTCGGCAGCGATGCTCGTGGTGCGGTGGAGGGCAACCTGAACCCGGACAACAAGACCAGCATCCCGGCTCGCGCTGGAGCCTTCGATGAGAACGTCAACGCCTGGGCCAGCCCGGATAAGAAGGTCGGCGAAGGGCGTGCCAACCCGATGGGTGTGGTCGAGGACATGGAAGGCCGCGACATCAAGGACACCGCCAAGAAGACGTGGGACAAGCTCACGGGTGGAGACGGCACGGCCGATGGCGAAAAGCTCAACGACAACAAGAAACGCGAGGACAGCGTTGGCTTCTAGTGAACGCGGTGGTTGCCCTGGTAGTAGCCATAGCCCTGTGACCCCCAGCGGTATCCGGTCACAGGGTCATCGTCAAACGGAGCTGAGCCGATGCTGAAACCACTGAAGCCATCGCTAAGCCACCAGGCGAGCCAGTACGGCACCCAAACGACAAGACCGCCAACCAGCATCGCCAGGAAGCTAGAGGCGGTCTTGTCCGACAACAACCAAGCAGCTACGACCGGCACAAGGCCGAGCAGCTTGCGGGGACGAGAGATCATGTTTTCACCTTTGTTCCTCGATCACGACCGTAACCGTGTTCGGGCCTTCTTTGACGTAAGCGACAACGCGCCAACCCTTTTCGTAAATCTCCTTGACGGTGACTTTGCCCAGGTGCTCGCAGTTCAAGGCCTGCGGGGTGCCATAGCAAAGGCCGCCTTTCACCGGGGCCTGATTCGGCGCGGCTTGAGCATTGGAGAGGCTGCAAATTGCCGTCATAAAGACGGCAGCGGCGTATTTCTTCAGCATGTCGTATCTCCTGGGTTCAGGCCTGCGCGGTGCGCAAACCTCGTGAATCTAAATGCCCGCCGCTCTCCATCAAAGTGCGCGCGGACAGTGGCACAAGACCATCGACAACGCAAGGTGCGGGAGCGCACGAGTTGCCGTCACTTTGACGGCAGTTACAAGGATACAACGGCTGAGGCCGTTTTTGGAACTACAGCACCCGCCCGCAGCCTTCGGCTGACCGGATTGGCAACCCCTAAAACCCTACCGTTTCGGAGCGAAACATGAAGAAAACCTTGGCCGCAGCACTGTTCCTGGCCAGCTTGGCAGGTTGTGCAACAAAGCAACAACAGCCCGATCCCCGCATTGGCACCGACCTGACCCCGTACCGCTCGATCCCCAACTACATCGAGTGTGGCGATTGCCGGATGCCTCAGAAATGACGGACGCGATCCAGTGGGCAGGATGCGCCCTGGGAGTCCTTGGCTCGTTCCTGCTGGCAACCAACAGCCGCTTTTCAGGGTACGGGTTCTTGGCCTTCCTGGGCTCTAACGCCATGTGGATCGCCTACGGCGTCATGGCCGCAGAGCCGGCTTTGATCGTCATGCAGGCGGCTTTCACGCTGACCAGCCTGTTAGGCATTTATCGCTGGCTGCTGCCATCAGCCCGCAAGGGCGCGGTGACTTTCGCGCGCGAAAGATTGGAGGACGCATGACACGGCAAGAAATGGAGAGGCAGGCCGTTGGCCTGATCCTTAAACAAATTTTCGACAGCCAGCAGTTGTCCACGCCGATTTACTGCGCTGAAGTGACAAGCGAGGAAGTGGCTTCCGAATTGGCTCACATCCTCCCCCTTCTCTACATCTGGAACGAGGCATGGCCAGCCGGCACATTCACTCTATCAGTGAACGGCGCTCTGCTTGGTTATCTGATGGAGGCGCTAGTTCCCCGAGAGGATGAGTCATTTAAGTTCATCTTCGAGTCAGTAACTGCGGCCTTATCCACCGCCGTCCGGGATAGCGTAATTGAGGTGTGCGAGAAGGCGGGAATGCCACCAAGCCTGTTGTTCGCAGATGGCGGTGGTGCATGAGGAAGCGCTACCACTCCATCACCGACATCGTGGCGACGGTCTACTGCGAGCAGAAGGCCGTCTATGACCGTGAGCGCGGGGATGCGCGGCCGCTCGATGTTCGCATCAAGGCGGCCACGGGCACCTTCGAGCATCTGCGCTTTCAGGTCGAGGGGCAGACCTCGCAGATCGTGGACAAGCGCTGCTTCATCGCTTCCCAGGTCTACGGCGGGGAGGCTTGGCAAACCAACACGCTGCGCGCATGGCGCGACCGGGTACTGATGCCCCGTGCGACCGGCCGTGTGGCCGTTCGCCTGTACTACGCCGTGTCGCCTGGCATCGCCCGCGTGCTGGAGCGCTGGCCGAGAGCCGCTGGCTTGGTACGTCGCGCACTTGACCGCCTCGTGGTGTTCGTGGAGGGCCGGTGATGCACACCTTGATCGGCCTCATGTTCTTCGGCATGGCCATCGCGGTGGCTGTGTGGATGCTCATCGTCTGGCGTGGCTTCACCCAGGTCTGGCTCCCTGAAGAACTCAAGGCCGCCCGAGTCGCCCTGGTCGAGAAGAACCTGTGGATCGACGCACCGTTTCCCGTGGTCGGCCGCCCTGATCGCGTCTACCGCCTGCCCACCGGGCAACACGTCCCGGTCGAGAACAAGAACCGCGACCTTGACCGCGTGTTTGACACCGACATCGCGCAGCTCTCACTGCAAGCCTGGCTGCTGCGTCACAAGGGCTTCGAGACGGCAGCGCATGGGTACGTGGCCATCAACAATCGCCGCACGCGGCAGCGCACCGCACATCGGGTCGAGCTGCTGGACGACTCCGCGTGCGTGCGAATTATCAACCGCTATCTGGACGTGACGGAAGGGCGCGCTCAGCCCCGGAAAAGTCGCGGCAAGAAATGCAATTCGTGCGGCCACGCCGCCACCTGTTCAGGATGACAACCATGCTGCGCGTACTACTTGTTTTGCTGCCGATGGTGGCCTTTGTATTGACTCAAAGCTGGTGGTTCATCGCCCTGTTTTTGGTTCTCTTGGTCTGGATGGTTGGCTCTGCTGTGCGGCGGCCTACGGACAAGATGGTCGGTTACGCAATCTCGATAGCGCAAGAAAACGGTGTGCCGCCGCCAAACCTGCGTAGCTTCAGAGAAGTGCGCAAGTTTCTAAACAAGCATGGCCACTACAGGCTTCCGTTTTGACTATGGATGGATGATTGAATGAAAAGCAAGAACACAGTAGCTCGCCTCGTTACAGCCTTTGCAATAGGGGTCGCACTCACGTCGTCTCCCGTCACTTCCTTTGCCGGCGACCAGCCCATCCTGGACTGGTTCAGCGGCAAATTTGGCAACGGCAGCAAGAACGACAGCAAGCGACAGCACAGCACGCAAGGGCAGGGTGGCGCGGCCACGGTGCCGGAGCAGGTCTATATGGGCACGGTGCCCCCAGCGGACGGGCGTGCGTGGGTGCAGATGGCGACCGCACCTGACGGTGGCGCGCTTGACTTGGTGCTCAACGTCATCGACTCGGCCAAGACCTCGATCCGCATTGCGGCCTACTCGTTCACCAGCAAGCCCATCGCCGAGGCGCTTTTGCGCAAGCAGAAGGCGGGCGTGTCAGTGATGGTGGTGATGGACAAGTCGCAGCTCACGGAGCGCTACACGTCCGCCACTTTCCTGGCCAACGTGGGCGTCCCGGTTCGCATCAATTCCCGGTACGCGATTCAGCACTCGAAGGTGTTGGTGGTGGATGGCGACACCGTGGAAACGGGCAGCTTCAACTACACGGATTCTGCCGCGAGGCGCAACAGCGAGAACGTCTTGGTGATCTGGCATCACCCGACGCTGGCCAAGGAGTACGCGACCTACTGGCAGCGGCTTTGGGAGGAAGGTGAGCCTTATCGGGCGCGGTATTAAGTGCCGTCATATTGACGGCAAAGTGACGGCAATATAGACTGCTGCATATACCCACTCACCAGCAGATAACCATGACCGATTTGCGCCCTGCCAAGTTGTTCAAGAACGGCTCCAGCCAAGCCGTTCGGCTACCTGCTGAGTTCCGTTTCGAGGGCGAAGAAGTCTTCATTCGGCGCGACGAACTGACCGGCGACGTGATCCTGACGACGCTGCCCGGTGCCAGCACCTGGTCGAGCTTCTTCCGTGCGATCCGGGCGGCTGGCATCCCTGTGGGCTACATGGCCACGCGGCCGATGAACAAGGTAGCGAGGGAGGTGTGCCATGAGTAACCAAGCAGCCGCTGCCCAGCACTGGTACTACCGGCTGCGCAAGGATGCGCTGCTGATCGCCGCCCGCTCCGGCAACCTGGCTGAGAGCTTCATCCTCAAGATCGAGCGGCGCTTGCTGTCGGGCCTTCAGCACGATCCCGAGGTGCCCGACACGGTGAAGCCTGTGCTGCTGGCCTGCCACTCCAAGGCGGTGCGGCAAGAGCTGGAAATGCAGAGGCAGTGCCGGGCGAACAACAACACGACACGAGGGAAGGCGCAGTGATGCCGTTCATGCTGGATACCACCGTCGCGGCTGCACTGATCCGTGGCGACATCACCGAAGACCGCAACGCGCAGCTTGCGGCCACCCTGCCGCAAGAGCTGTGCGTCTCGGCCGTCACGCGCGCCGAGCTGCTGCTGGGGCTGATGGACTTCCCCGAGCACCTGATGCTGCGCCGGGTGCTGTTGTCCTTCTTCCAGATCGTGCGCTCGCTGGCATGGGATGACGCTGCGGCCGATGAATACGCCCGCGTGCGGCCTCTGGCTGTCCGCGACGGGGCCGACATGGGCGAGCTGGACATCATGGTGGCCGCGCACGCGGTCGCGGCCGGCGCGACCCTGGTAACGAATCGACCGGGCCTGTTCGCCTCGATGCACCTGCCCGTGCAGGTCTTGCAATGGGAGGCGCGCTGATGGGGAGCTTCGACGTAGGCGAATTCATGCACCAGTTCCTGAGCGTGTTCGGGGACATCGCAGAGGTGGCTATGCGGGTGTTCAGCACCATGTTCGGCTACCTGCAAAACATGGCCGGGAATGGGCCGATGGTGACGGGAATCATCATCGGTTTTGTCCTGGCCTTCTTCTTCAGGGGAATCATCATGAAGCTGCTGATCGTCGGCTTCCTCGTGGTGGTTGCCTTCTGGCTCTTTGGAAATGGAGGCGGTTGACTATGAACAACTTTGACGAGCTGCTGGCCGAGCCTGTGCCGGCCCGCGACATCCAGGCAGAGCGGCGCGAACAGTTCCGCCAGGCCAATGCCTCCCAGGCGCTGGAAGGGCTGCACATGGATGCACACGACCTGGCCATCCAGGAACGTGTCATCAATGGCGAGCTGACCCCCGACCAGGCCGTGGCCGAGTACCTGAAGCTGGCGAAGCGGGGTGCCTGATGGCTGACGGGAATTGGGAGGATTACGTCTACCCCGGCACCAACGTGCTGCGGAACAAGGCCGACATCCAGAATCAAGCCGAGCTGCAACGCTTCGAGCGCGGCGCGACCGCGATCCGCGCGCAGGAGCTGCGCGAGCATCCCGTTCGAGGCGACTTCGACCTGGCACACCTTCAAGACATCCACCGGCATGTCTTCAAGGACGTGTACGAGTGGGCTGGCGAGCTGCGCACCGTGGACATGGTGAAGGGCAACGGAGCCAACCGGACGCTGTTCGCCTTCACAGAGGAAATCCCGAGCTACGGCGAGAAGGCCCACCAGCTCGTGAAGGATGCCCACTACGGCCGAGGACTGGACAAGCAGGAGTTCGCCAAGGCGATGACCGATGTGTACGCGGTGGTGAACGAAATGCACCCCTTCCGCGAAGGCAACGGCCGGGCCACACGCGAGTACATGAACGAGCTGGCCAGCCATTCCGGGCACAAGCTGGACTACGAGAAGGTCGGCAAGGAAGTCTGGAACGAAGCGGCCAAGGAATCGGCGCATGGCAACCCAGCGCCGATGCGCGAGGTGTTCTACGAGATTACGACCGTAGAGCGCGCCGTCGCCTTCGACAAGCTCAAGCCGGCCGAAGCGCTGGCCAAGCACCCGGAGCTGGACGGAGCCTACAAGGCCATGATGAACGCGCGCGAGTCAGGCCTGGACGTGCCGCAGCTTCGCGCGGAAATCTCACGCGACCTGCACGCCGGCAAGGTGGTCGGCAGTGATGTCACGGTCGAGGAATCACGCAACGTTATCGACCGAGCGGCCGCCTACCGGGGCCTGATGGTGCGCGATGCCACCGATATGGGGGGCACGTTCAAGGGCGAGGTGGTGGCGGTGTCGTCCCACCACGCGATGCTGAAGGTCGGCGACATGGTGGCGGTGCGCTATGAGCGCGAGAACCTGGATCGGGCCGTCTACCAGAACGACCGCGTGACCATCCAGTACGCAGCAGAAAAGAGCCAGGTCTACGACCAGGGCAAGGAGCCCGCGAAGGATCGCGGCGGGCGTGACATGCAGATGGAGCGCACACGGGAAATGTCCCCGCGCTGATCGACAAGGGAAAGGAATACGACATGAGCACAGCAGGACTTTTCAGCCGCACGGGCGTCCGTTACGAGGTGGCGCTGGACGTGCTGGGGGCCATCATTGCCCACCACTCCGAGCAGATTGCCATCGAGCGCGACAAGCCTCAACCCGACGAGAACGCCATCAAGGTCGCCGAGGCGGCCAAGAGCAGCTTGCGCGATCTGCGGGAAGCCCTGGAGCCGAACGACGAGGAAGCCATCGAGTCGGTCATCAAGCGGTTCGGCCAGCAGGCCCGCGACCTCTACGCAAGCAACTGAACGGAGGCGTAGATGGCAGCCGGCGAGGTATCGAAATATGCGATGGAGAGCGCCTACAAGGACGTAGAGCGCGATGCCCTGACACGCACCGAGGCCAAGGACAACCCCAAGGCCATCGTGTTGGGTGGACAGCCAGGCTCCGGCAAGTCGGCACTGGCAGCAGAAGCGGCCCGTGAGTTCCGTGGCAACGGCGGGGCTGTGGTGATTGACGCTGACCGGATGCGCGAGGAAAACCCGCGCTACAAGCAGCTCAGCAAGGAAGACCCGCAGAACGCGGCCGACCGCACCCACAAGGAAGCCGGCGAGTGGGCCACGCGGCTCACGATGGCGGCTGTGGAGGGCCGACGCAACCTGGTGGTGGACGGCACCATGCGCAGCCCGGAGAACATCCGCGAGCTGACCAACCGCCTGAAGGAGAACGGCTACGAGGTGGAGGCCCGCGTGATGGCGGTGAACCCCGAAACCTCAATGACGCGCGCGCGCCTGCGGTTCGAGGAACAAGTGGCCGAGCGTGGCACCGGTCGCTTCGTCAACCGCGAGCAGCACGACGCGGCCTACACCGGCATGGTGGAGTCGGTTCGCTCTCTGGAGCGCGAGAAGCTGGCCGACACCGTGCGCCTCTACGACGCCAACCAGCGCCCGGTCTACGAGAACAAGCAGGAGCGCGGCGAGTGGCAGAAAGCCCCCGAGGCTGCACAGGCCTTGCAGCAGGAGCGCTCGCGCGAATGGACGCACGCCGAGCGCCGGGACTACGTTTCGGCCCTCTACGAAATCAACACCCTGGCCAAGCAGCGCGAAGGCGTGCGCGACAACGTGAGCTACACCGTGGGCACCGTGGCCAGTGGCGAGTCGAAGGAATACCAGAACGTCCACGAGGCGGCCAAGGCATTCAGAGATGCGCCCACCCAGGAGCATCCTTATGTGATCCGCACCGAGCGCTTGCTCAACGGCCGAGAGGCCGCCTCGCATCCTGGCCAGACCACCTACACGGAAAAGGATGGGCTCCGGGAATACAACAAGTGGATCGGTGGCAACGACGAGGCTCTGAAGCGCGCCTATGCCGAAGCACTGAAGCCCGATGCCGACCGCAGCCCAAAGCCCGTCATTGCAGACCGTGGCGAGCTGGCTTCCAAGCTCGATGCGGCCCGCGCTGATCTGGATCGCTTCGAGCAGTCCAACACCTATCAGCGCGCGGCGGCCTTCGACCAGATGACCAAGCGCGAGGCCCTGGAGCGGCACCCCGAGCTGGACGGTGCCTACAAGCAGCTCCACGAACTCAAGCAGTCATGGACGGCCCAGGCGTCGCAAGACCAGCGCGAAAACTCCTACTTCACGGCGCGCGCCGAACTGTCCGAGCAGCTTCATCGTGGCCAGGTGCCGCAAGGCAATGTGACCCTGGACGAATCGCGCCGCGTGATCGACGCCGCTGCCGCGCATCGCGGTCTGATGGTGCGTGACCCCGACGAGCTGAAGCGCGACGTGAAGGGTGAAGTGGTGGCCGAGTCATCGCAGCACGCCCTGGTGAAGATGTCCGACATGATCGCTGTCCGGTACGAGAAGGCCTCGCTGGATCGAGACATGCAAGTCGGCGAGAAGGTGGCTATCCAGTACGCGGCCGGGAAGAACCAAGTCCACGAGCTGGGCAAGGAGCCACAACACGATCAGGCCCGTGAGGGCCGCGACATGGGGAGATAGGCCGTGGCTGAACCAACCAAGACCCCTGATGCGACACCCGCCGAGCAGGTTCCCAGCTCGCCGCTCGATCCCCTGCTGGAGAAGCTGAACGAGGCCTTCCCGGACGGCGCTGCCGGCGCGGCCGATCCCAAGGCATCGAGCCAGGGATTCCTGCGCCAAGCCGCTTTCGCGCGCGAAAGCCTTTCAAAACCCGAAGACACCAGGGAGGACTGACATGAGCACCTACCGCATTGGCGAGCAGCGCATCAAAAGCGATGACCCAGGCATGAACGACGCGCTGGCCCATGCCTATACGGCGAAGACCCGGCCGGTGTGCGTGTGCCGCGATCCTGGCATCGAAATGTATATCGCCAAGGTGGCAGGCAAGTTCGTCATCAAGCGGATGCCCAACTCTGGCGGCGACCATGCACCCGCCTGCGACTCCTATGAGCCGCCACCGGAGCTTTCCGGGCTTGGCCAAGTCATGGGCACCGCGATCCAGGAAGACCCGGAGGAAGGGCTGACGGCCCTCAAGCTGGACTTCTCGCTGACCAAAGTGGCCGGCCGCTCTGCACCTATCGCCAGCGGCGCGGAAACCGACAGCGTGAAGACCGATGGCAACAAGCTCACGCTGCGCGGAACGCTGCATTACCTGTGGGAAGAAGCGGGCTTCAACCGCTGGGCACCCAACATGGCGGGCAAACGGAGCTGGTACGTCATCCGCAAGTACCTGATGCAAGCAGCCGAGGACAAGATGGCCAAGGGCGCATCGCTGGCCGACATCCTCTACATCCCGGAGAGCTTCAACGCCGAAAAGAAGAACGAAATCACTCAACGCCGCATCGCCCACATGGGCAAGGCGGCGGCCACGGTCAAGGGTTCGCGCCGGCTGATGATCGTGATCGGCGAGGTGAAGGAAGTGGCGCAGTCTCGATATGGCCACAAGATCGTCTTCAAGCACCTGCCCGACTGCCATTTCATGATGAACGACGACCTGCACAAGCGCTTGCTCAAACGCTTCGAGGTCGAGCTGGGCTTGTGGGATGCCCTGGAGGACACCCACCTGATGGCCATCGGCACCTTCAGCGTGGGCAACACCGGCATCGCTTCGCTGGAGGAAGTCGCCTTGATGTCGGTAACGGAGAACTGGATTCCCTTCGAGAGCACTTTCGACCAGATGGTGATCGACGCCATGAGCCGCGCCAATCGTCGGTTCATGAAGGGGATGCGCTACAACCTGCCGTCCAGCCGGCCGCTGGCGTGCCTGGTCGCGTCCGACACCGCGCCCGAGCCCACGGCCATGTACGTGTTGCCGCCTGGCGCGACGGAGGAATACGCGGCCGCACTGACCGAGTTGATGGACGAAAGCAAGCTCGCTCATTGGCTCTGGCGTGCCGGCGAGGCCGACATGCCCGCTCTGCCGGCGCTAGGCCATGACCGGGGGCCACGCGAATGATCCAGGCCTTGCTGCGCATGTTGCGCCCGAGGCCTGCCGTCGCGGAGCCTTCCATCGAGCTGACCGCCACGGACATCGCCTTGCCGAACGGCCGCCTGACCAGGCCGCCATCCAGCCACGTCCTGATGCTGGACATCGACGGCGTGCTGCACCCGGCGCAATCGGGCACGCTGCTGTACCTGCCGATGCTGGAGGCCTGGCTTCGCAAGCACACGGTCATCGACGTGGTGATTGCCTCGAACTGGAAGGACAGCCACTTTTATGACGACCTGGCCGAGCTGTTCAGCGCGGACGTGCGCGAGCGCGTCATCGGCACAACCCCAACCATCGAAGACGCCGACCGGGAGCAGGAGATTCTGGCCCTGGTCGCCCGGTACGACATCGAGCGATGGGTCGCCCTGGACGACAAGCCGGAAGGCTTCCCGACCACGGCTGACCGGCACCTCATCGCCACGGACTACTTCGACGGTCTGACCCCCGAGCATCTGGCACGTGCAGCTCGCGCGCTGGGCCTTTGAAAACCACCAACTGGAGCAATAGAGCATGAACAAGCAAGAACTCATCGACGCCATCGCAGCGGACACGGACGCCACCAAGACGGCAGTGGGCCGCTTCCTGGATTCCTTCATCGAGAACGTGCAGGGAACCGTCGCCAAGGGCGATCAAGTCACGCTGACGGGCTTTGGCACCTTCAAGCGCGCCGATGTGGCCGCGCGCACCGGCCGCAACCCGACCACCGGCCAGGCCATGAGCCTGCCGGCGACGGTGAAGCCGCGCTTCGTGCCGGGCGCGATCTTCAAGGCCAAGGTGAAGGGCTGATGCGATGGACGCGCACAACGAATTGACCGCGCAGGAGCGCGCCGTGTTGCGCGCGCTTCTCCAAGGGCCGGCCACCGGCATCCGCACCGTCGCCGAGCGCATCGCCTGCCGTCGCCTGAGTGCCGACAACGACATGGCACGCCTGCAAGAGAGCATCACGGCCATCCGCGCGCTGATGACCAAGAAGCTCATCGTGAAGCGACAGATCGAGGGAGGGAGCCTAGTGCTCCGCATCACGCGCCAGGGCCGCAAGACCATCGAGCCCGAGCGCTCGCTGGCCAGCTTCGGGAAGCTCGCCCTGTCCCTGTCGGCCGCGTATGCCGTCGCAGGCCTGGCGGGCTGCGCCACGCAGCCCGACTTGCCCTCGCACAAGCCGCTTGAGGGGATGGCCTATCCGACCATCACCGGCATGGGGCAGGTGCGCGATCCGCAGAGTGGCGAACTGGTTTTCGTACCCTGCAACCCATGTGCGGTGCCAACGGCCAAGACCCCGGTGGCCATCGTCCCGGCCGAGCCGCTGAAAGCGGCTGAGCCCGAGCCGATCATGATGCGCGGCAACCTGGTGGCCACGCTCGCCGAGCCAGCGGCCAAGCCTGCGGCCGCAACCATGCCGGCCCAGCGTGTGGCTGCGGCAGTGCAGCCGGCAGCCGAACCTGGCCACGTCCTGTTTGCCAGCGCATCCGCTAGGCTCGATTCAGACGCCCTCGCCTACATCAAGCGCTTCGCCACAACTGCCAAGGGTGCGCCCGGCATCGTGGTGACGGGGCAGACGGACAGCACCGGCACCACTGCTGGCAATGAGCGCCTGGCGCTGGCCCGTGCCCGCATCGTCCGCGCCGCCTTGATCGCCGCAAGCATCCCAGCCTCGAAGATCAAGGCGACAACTTGCCTGACATGCTTCGCTGGCGACAACGGCACCGAGGAAGGCAAGCGGCAGAACCGCCGCGCCGAGATTGCCATCACGAAAGGATGAACGACTATGAGCACCGACAACTATTGGGATCATCAAACCGCTGCGCTGCTGGAGGCTCTGCTTGCACCGGCCATCGCCGAGTTCCTGAACGGCAAGACTGCGGCCGAGGTGGCGCAAGCTGCCGGCGACGGCTTCGCTGAGTTCGCGGCAGCTTCCCCGGCTTCGATGCAGGCTGTGATCGAGGCCGCCAAAGCCCGCATCCAGGGCGGCCAGGTCAGGCTGATCCACATCATCGACCTAGGCCCGTGCAATGCCCGCGCCATGCGCGAGCTGTGGGACAGCCTCGCGCCGGAGCAGCGAGAACGCATTTCGGCCGCTGCGCTGGCCAATGCGAACTGGAGCCTCAACCCGTTCACCAAGTCGCACTGAGCGACTTTCGCGCGCGAAACCTCACCCACCACTAGGAAGGAGATACCCGATGAAGTTCCAACAAGCCCGTGATGAAGTGATCCGCTTCCACAAGGAGAACAAGGCGGTAGCGGCCGTTGTGTGGCTCGCGGCCGTTTCACTCACCTCGATTTTCATGCTTCGCCGGGCAGCCGACATCTTGCCTGCCGCTGTGTTCGCCTCGATGTTCGCCTTCACGGTGACGGGGATGCTTGCGCGTTACCGGGCCGCGCTGGACAAGCGCATCGACGCCGCCGACCCTTTTTCCTGGACTGTGAACGTCAATGGCGTGGAGGCTGGCGAGATTTCCGACGCCCGCTACGCCCGCATCCGCCGTGACGTGTTCTTTGATGTCCGCCTGTACGTCGCGCAGTTCGTCAACGTCCTCGGATGCCTATTCCGTGCCCTGGACAGCCTGATCTGGACGCTGCCGATCTTGGTCTTTTGGGGCGCGGCTGGCTGCTACTTCTTCGCGCCGGAGTCGTTCGCTACTGCACTGCACGCGATCCAGATAGTCACGAAAGACGAGCTTGTTGCGGCCATCCCCACCGCTGTGAACCTGCTGGTGATGGTGTCGTTCATGTACCTCATGGTCAGCACGATGGGCGGCCGCAACTTCGGCTTCGTGAACCGCTTTGACGAGGCGGTGGCGGCGGATGTTCGCCGGTTCATCAACTGCCCAGCCGAAGGAGCTGTGAACCTGCATCGCTGGATCAACGGCAGCTTGCAGCAGCCCCGCGAACGCGACCACCTGCGTGCCGAGAAGGGTTGATACGCCATGCGAAAACTTCTGATCCCCATGCTCTTGGCCGCCGCGACCGCGGCCTGGGCTGAATCGGCTCAGACCGACGCCAGCTCGCCGGTAGCGCAAGCGCCGGCAGCCGCGCCGTCGATCAAGAATCGCCTTGTCGGCAAGATCGCGCCGGAAGGCGACAAGGGCCGCAAGCTGTACGTGGAGTTCAACGACAGCCCGGCGCTGTCGAAGGCGCTGCAAGACGCCTTCAGGGCGCAGGGCTACGAGCTGGCCGACAGCAAAGTGCAGGCTGACATCGCCTACATCTTCGACGGTGCCTTCCAGGCGATGCGGCCCGCGACCAATCGCACGGCCGAGATCCGCTTGGGTGAATACGCCGAGCATCCCGAGGCCCTGAAGACCAAGAGCGGCCGTGGCTTCTCGGTCGCCCTGGGCTTGAATCCGCTGGCTGTGGTCGCCGGCACCGTGCTGCAAAACGTGGGCAACGCGACGGGCGTGCAGGACGCGGTGAACAGCGCCGTGGGCGACCCTGACGGCAAGTGCTTGGCGAAATGCGACCAGTGGGCCTACAAGCAGCGCGCCACGGTCAACATCGAGCGCTACGCTGATGGCCGGCGCGCGTCCGTGATCGCCAGCGTGTCGGAGACGACAGAGGACGGCCTTGATCCCGATGGGCTGATCCTGGCATCGCTCCAAGGTCTGGCGGGCCGACTCGGGCTCGACCTGGCCGGCGCGTACAAGCCCCGGAGCAAGCAATGAGCGGCGAGGGCGGCAAGCCGCGCGCCTGGACTCGTCTGCCGTCTGGCGGCCGCCTCGACCTCATCAACCCCGATCCGCAGGCCTGGACGGACACCGACCTTGCCATCCGCCTGTCCCGCACCTACCGGTGGGGGGGGGAATCGTCATGGACGCACCCCCTGTCGGTCGCTCAGCACTCGCTGACCGTCTTGGCGCTGCGCCGGCAGATGACCGCAGAGGCGCTGGACATGGACGCTTCGCTGCTGGAGCTGCTGCACGATGCCGAAGAAGGGTTCTTGGGCTTCGACTGCATATCGCCGCTGAAGGCAGTCCTGGGTGATCCCTTCCGGGCCGTTGGGGATCGCCTCGCGCGGGCCATATTCGCCCGCTACAGCCTCGTTCCCTGGTCGGGTGAGGCCTACCCCTTGCACAAGCGCGCCGACGCCATCGCGGCCGCATCCGAGGCCTTGCGCTGCGCCGGCTGGACGCTGGCCGAGATTCGCAACGAGCTGGGCATCACGCACCCGATCCTGTCCGTCGATCCGCTGGCTTCGATCTACGACTGCGCACCCTGGGAGCCCTGGCCCGCCGAGCTGGCTGCCGAGCGCTTCCACACCGAGCTGACCGCCCTGGTCGCCGCGCGAAAAACGACTGCCCTCGTTACTATCTTCGTGCCCCAATAATCGGGGCTTTGGCCAGCCAGGCCCGGCATGATTGCTGCCCCCAGTCGTCCATGATCCGGGGGGTGTTGTCACCGGGCCTGGTGGGTGGCTGGTGATCGCTGATAGGGGCTTGGCCAGGACTTCCTGAGGCCGTCCGTAACGTGGATGCCGAGACTTGCCACCGATGTTGCCGGTCAATGTGTTTCACTGCGTCTCACCTTCATGCAAGAACCGCTTCAGCACAATTCCATTGATGTCTTTGTCGGCGTTGATGTCGGCAAGGGCCACCATCACGCCGTCGCGCTCGATCGCAGCGGCAAGCGCCTGTACAACAAGGCGCTGCCCAATGACGAAGCCAAACTACGTGCCTTGATCAATGAACTTAAGGCGCACGGCCAGCTTCTGTTCGTCGTCGACCAACCCGCCACCATCGGTGCGCTACCGGTGGCAGTCGCTCGCGACTCGGGTGTCCTGGTCGCTTATCTGCCGGGGCTGGCCATGCGCCGCATCGCCGATCTGCACGCCGGCGAAGCCAAGACCGACGCCCGCGACGCGGCAATCATTGCCGAAGCCGCCCGCTCGATGCCGCACACCTTGCGCTCGCTGCGGCTGGCTGATGAACCGCTGGCCGAGCTCACCATGCTGTGCGGCTTCGACGACGATCTGGCCGCCCAAGCTACCCAAACCAGCAACCGCATTCGCGGCCTGCTCACCCAGATCCACCCCGCCCTCGAACGAGTGCTGGGACCACGCCTGGACCATCCCGCCGTGCTCGATCTGCTTGAGCGCTACCCGTCACCCGCCGCACTTGCCGCGACCAGCGAGAAGACGCTTGCCAACCGCCTGATCAAACTCGCTCCGCGTATGGGCAAGCGCCTAGCCGCCGAGATCGTTCAAGCGCTTGGAGAACAGACCGTCGTGGTTCCCGGCACCCAGGCCGCGACCGTCGTCATGCCGCGCCTTGCCAAGCAGCTCGCTGCCTTGCTGCAGCAGCGCGACGAGGTCGCCAGTGAAGCCGAGCGCCTTGTGCATGCGCACCCTCTTTACCCGGTCCTGACCAGCATGCCCGGAGTCGGCGTCAGGACCGCCGCCAGACTCCTGACTGAAGTCGCGCACAAGGCCTTCGCTTCGGCCGCACATCTGGCCGCCTATGCCGGCCTTGCGCCGGTCACCCGGCGCTCAGGCTCGTCCATCCGAGGTGAACACCCCTCCAGGCGTGGCAACAAGGTGCTCAAACGAACCTTGTTTCTCTCTGCGTTTGCGGCCTTGCGAGACCCGATCTCACGCGCCTACTACACGCGCAAGATCCAGCAAGGAAAGCGTCACAACCAAGCGCTCATCGCGCTGGCCAGACGTCGATGCGATGTCCTGTTCGCCATGCTGCGCGACGGGACCATTTACCAACCACAAACCGTCCCTAACGCTTGACGAAGCACATAGGGGCACCCCCTCTGAGCCGCAGCGCTCATCCCTGTGACCGCTGCTGGCGAGAATTAAGCGCGCGCTTAAAAGTTCAAGTTCTTGCAATCTCCGCCGTTATTTCCGATGAATACGTGTGGGGGGGAAGTATGGAATTTGAAGAATCTACAGGGGTGCCTGACTGGCTAATTCGGGACGTTCGCGCGCAAGCCGCACGCATGGATGATGGGCAGTTTGTCCGCGACCTCGGGGAGCTTGGCCAAGCCCTGTGCGAAGCCGACGCCGGCAGGCTGAAGACGATCTTGGCCGACAGCAAGACCGCAAGGCGCATCGAGCGCGAGCTGGAAGTGGTCTTGCCGTTCTACCTGCCCTTGCTGGCCGACTCGATCAACCGCCGTGGCGAGGAAACGCACCTGACCTCGGACGAGCTGGCCACGCTGCTGGTGAGCCACGGCACGGAAGGCATCGTGCTGAAGCCGAAGCTGCTGCTTGAATCCGGCCGCTTCGGCTTCGCCTTGATGCAGGCGGCCGCCGCGCTGGCCGAGCTGGACGATACGCTGGCCGGCCTGTGGTACTTGTCCCTCAAGGAACTGCTGCAACGCGAAGCGGCCGCCAGCGCCTGACGAACTACACCCGGCCGATCCGCAGCGCGATAGGCCACGACACCGACCGGCGAGCCCCGGCGTCTCCCCACGCCACGCCGATGTCATCCGCGAAGCTGGTCAGCAAGTCTTGCCGCCCAGCATCAACGGCCGCACGCACGGCCGACCAGGTGGACACATAGCCCAGCAGCTCCGGCAGATTCCAGGTCTGCCTAATAGCCATGCGAGGCGCTGCAAGCTCTGAAAACGGGAAGTCGATGGTGGAGTAGCCGCTGTCCACCAAAGCGCGCTCAGGAGGCCAGAACGGGCCGATGACATCGCGGTAGAAGCGCTGGAAGACCGGGGCGACCTCCGGCTCCAGCTCCAGCACGCCATAGGTGGCCAGCGCGACCACCGCACTAGGCGCAGCAATGCGCCGCACCTCACCGAAGAACGCCGGCAGATCGAACCAGTGGGCGGCCTGGGCAGCAGTTACCAGGCTGACGGTGCCGGCATCGAGCGGCAGCTTCTCGGCCGGCGCGCGCTCATAGCGGACGCGCGGATGCTGGATGGCATTGGCAAGCTGATCGGCACTCGGATCAAGGCCGACGACTTGGCTGAAATGGCTGGCGAGCTGGGCCGTGAGCTGGCCGGTGCCGCAGCCCACGTCCACGGCCAGGTTCTTGTCAGGGGCGACCAAAGCCAGGAAGGTGGCCAGCTCAGCAGGATAGGACGGGCGGAACTTCGCATAGGCGCTGCCGCCCTGCGCGAACCAGTTTCTCGATGGACGCTCAGCGCTGATCGGCATCTACGGCTTTCTGTTGGCCAACCTGTGCGCCATCGGCCAAGCCGATCTTCAGCGTCACGTCGCGGTAGGTAGCGGTCGGGCCGGTAGTGCGTGCCTGGGCGCGATCAAAGCTGATGGTGGCACGCCAGGCGGCGGCCCCATCGACCGAGCACTCATAGCGGCCCAGCCACTTGTTCTTGAGGGCGTATTCCAGCGCATCACCGACAAGCGGCTCTGGTTGCCGCAACATGGCCACCACGATCTGGCGGAAGACCTCGACATCGGAGAGGCCGCGCTGTGGAGGCTCGCCCTTCTCGATGAGCGGCAAGCCAACGTACTGCCAGCTTCCGGCCTGGCTGGTGCAAAGCTGCTCCAGCTCGCCGGTCTTCTTCCCGAGAGCATCCATCTGTGAGCGGTGGATGAAGAACGGCGACGAATAGGTGGACACGCGCAGCGCGACGGTGGACAGCACGGCAGAGCGGCCGAGCTGGAATTCAGGCACCTTCCAGGTGTCGCGCACGAACTCGGTGAGCTGCATGGTCTGCGGGGACAGGGGCGCGGCCGTTGCCGCAGCCGTGGCCATGAATAGCGCAGCACCGGCTGCGTAGCGGATCACCTTCATCGACTTATTCTCCCAATCTCGAAATGCCCTCCATGATGCACAGGGCGCGAACTTGACGGCAAGTTGCCGTCAGAGCAGCGCCGGCCGCTTCGTCTCCAAGGCCCGCAGGCGCATAGGCAGAGTCGGGTAGGCCATGATGATAGTCAGCCACCGATGCCAAGCCGCGCTTGGGTAGAGGATGGCCAGCTCGCGCAAGCCCGTGCTCATCGAGGCCGGGCCAGCGAGCAGCGCCCCGCCGGCATCCGCGCGGTATTCCATGTAGCGCCTCAACCCGAGGAACAGCAGGAAGCCCACTACAAAGAAGGTGCGACTGTCTGAGGCGTAGGAGCCCAGGGCAAAGATGCAGGCATAGACGAAGCCCACCAGGATGTGCCGCTCGCGGGCGTGAGTGTTTTCGTGGCCAAGGATGCCGATCAGGCCCTCATCGCTCATGCGATCAAAAAGGCCCGTGGTGATGTAGATGCGCGACTGCGATGGCCACAAGCCCACGGTGTTCGCTTCCTTGTCCGGGTGCTCGTACAGGAAGACCGGGCAAGAGCTGCCGTAGCGCTGGAGCAGGCTGGCCAGTCGCGTCTGCCTGGCGGGATCGGTGCAAGGCTGGGGAGCCAGGTAGCGAGCGACCAGGGGCATCCCGGCATAGAAGCCGAACAGGAAAACCAGGCTTCCAACGGTCTGGAGCAGATTCGCATGACCTTGATCCGGGGCCAGCTTCGCGGCCGCCCAAAGGACGCCGCCGCCCACCTCCATGACGAACAGGAAGAAAACGAGCCTGCGAAACCAGGTTGTTGGAATCACGACGGTTATCCTTAATCCAAGATTCTTTTCATTACCTCTCGATTCCATCAAAGCAGTTGTTGACGGTCGAAACAACCGCTTCGAGTATTTTCCGTTTCTGCTTTACGATAGGGTCTTGCAAATTTTCACCGCCAGTGCATAGCTCTGCTTGCATCAGCATCTGGTCATCACGAACGTTGATTAAAACGATCCTCCCAAGCTCTCCAAGGGTATCGTGATCCAGAACGAGACAATGGCCCCGGTGATCGTAGCCTCTTGAGGCGACCACACCCGCAGGTAAATCATCAGCGCGCAACTGTTTCAAGCCTGGCCTTATTGATTTGCCCTCGGCGAGCCATTGCAGTTCTGCTGCAAGGTGCTTTTCCTGCGCAAGCGCCTCAAGCCCCTTTCTTATCTTCTTTGGACTCTGCGGGAACTGTTTAAGAGGCTGGCTAACGTGCTTTCCTTGGTTCAGCGCCTGGGTCGTTCTGTCCATCACTTCCGCCAGCAGGTCAGCGATGCGTTTTGCGTCTTGGAATAAATGCTGCTTTTCCTTCTCGGCGAAGTGCCTGCCTAAGCCTCTGCTCAACATGACCTCAAACTGCCCGTCCTCAAGGATGTTGCCATCCATGATGGTATTGCCGACACTCAAATGTCTGTATCGCAACAGCGTTTCGCAACAAGCATGAACAAGCGGTTTGATTTTCTCGTCAATATCTCGGTACATGTCCTCGGCAATCGACTCATTCAAAACAAAGTTGATGCCGTCGCCATGTAGCACAAACCGAAACAGGAAGATCGAGACGGAATTTCCAGCCAAGTTTTTCATGTTCATGGTTGCCTCAAATTCTGCAAATGAAAGCGGGCTATCTTTCCAGCCAGTTCTCTACGCTGAGGCCACGGATGCGGCCGAATTCGCGCGTGTTGTCCGTCACTAGCGTGAGGCTGAGCGCATAGGCGTGTGCGGCGATCAGCAGATCGTTCATGCCGATAGGCTGGCCAGCCGCTTCTAGCTCAGCGCGGATGCCTGCATATTCGGCGTCAGCCGGAATATCCAGCGGCAGCACCGGGATCGTTTCAAGAATGCCCTCCACCCTGGCCAGCAGCTTGGGCGAGCCCTTCTTTGCGCAGCCATAGCGCAGCTCGGCTGCGACGATGATGCTGGTGAAAATTTCCTTCGGCCCGACCTGCTCGATGCGACGTGCAGCAGGCCCGTCCGGGCTGCGGATCATGTCGCTGATGATGTTCGTGTCCAGCAGATATCCGCTCAAAATATGTCCTCCGGCCGGGCGGGCATGTCCTCAATGAGCGGGAACTGATCTTCCGGCGCGAGCGGCGCTTCCTTCCTCCACTCGGCCAGTAGTTCGACGATGTTCGTTGGCCGGGTTACTGGCTCGATGATGAGTTTGCTGCCTTCGCGGTGGATCAGCACACGATCCCCCGGCAACTCGAACTCCACGGGAATCCGCACCGCCTGACTGCGGTTGTTCCGAAATAGCTTGGCCTCTTTTGGCCTTGATGGGGTTGCTAGGGTAGGCATGGCATAGTCCTCCTATGTATATGCCACATTGTATATGCCCGTCTGCGCCGTGTCAAACCGGCCCAGCGTGCCATCCCACTCCCCCCCGCCCCTCGCCCTGCGAGGGGAGCGAGTCGCCCTCTGTCGTCAGAGATGCAGGGTGCGGCCTTTGGCCTGAACCCCCTGCACCTCAGACGGTGAGCGTCTTTCGCTTCGATCCCCATCAAGGGCCGCTGCGCTGCCATCCTCGCCCGTTCGGTGCTCGCCTGCGGCTGCGCTCCGCGTGCGGCCTCCGGTGGCTCCCTTGACAGGGCTCTACGCTGGAAGGCCATGTTGCTCTTGAGGCACAAAAAAGATTGCGCGGATGATGCAAAAAGGTTGCAAAAGGGTTGACCGTCACCCCTTTTTGCCATAGAATTACAAACATCAGCAGTTCAGTGGGGCGCTGATTCTGTCCTCCCGACACGGTGAGCAGACCGTAGGACAAGACCAAGGCTTTCGCGCGCGAAAGTCCACCCGCAAGACCCTCATCACCCTTTGACTTTGGAGCCATGACCATGAACCCGAACCTCTTTCACCGCCTGTACCAACGCCTGAGCGACCTGGTGCCCGACTTGGCCAACGTGACCCTGGGCAGCACCTTCTTCGCTCCCCCGCGCATCGCCGGGGATATGTCCATCTATTGCAGCGTGTCGAGCGTGCAGGACGGCGTGATCGAGCTGGAAATGGCTCACGACCAGGTGGTGAAGGGTGAGGAACAGCCCGCGCCCTGGATGGTGTTTCGCGTCGATGTGGTGAAACAGCAAGCGGAGCTGCTGGCAGTGCAGGACGAGTGGCGCTACGAGGTGGTCTATTCCGAGGACAACCGCGCCAACCCGCGCCGCATCCCGATGAACCTGTTTGCCGTCAACTGGCTGACCATCATGCTCAACCTGCATTCGGTCTTCCAGCCCGTGGTCGCCCCGGCTCTGACCCTGGCCTGAACCCGCATCCAAGGAACGATCCCATGAAAACCATTGCTATTGCGAATCAAAAGGGCGGTGTGGGCAAGACCACGCTGGCACGCAATCTGGCCTTCTACGGCATCGAGCAGGGCCATCGTGTGCTGTGCGTTGACCTCGATCCGCAAAAGAACTTCAGCAAGACCCTGCGCGCCTTCCGCGAGCGCAACCTGGGCGATACCGGCGAAGGCGAGGCCTTCCTGATGGCCAGCTCGCTTTTCGACGGTGCTGGCATCGAGCAGCAGCCGATGCCCTGCGGGGAAGGTGCCGCACTGGTGGCCGCCGACCGCGAGCTGGTGGACGTGGCCACGCGGCCGCTGGAAGACATGCACGCCCCGCGCGCGGCGCTGGCCAGCCTGTCGGCCGACTTCGACCTGTGCGTGATCGACACCGCGCCGACCCTGGGCCAGCCGCTCTATGCCGCGCTGATCGCCGCTGACTTCGTGGTGTGCCCCTGCACGATGGATCAAGACGCCATCGACGGCCTGGGCGATCTGTTCGAGGACATCGCCCGCGTGCAGCAACTCGAATGGAATAGCGACCTGGTGACGCTGGGCCTGCTGGCCAACCGGGTCAACACCCGCCGCGCCTTCGACCGCAACGCGCTGGATCAACTGCGCGACGAGCTGGGCGACGTGGTGTTTGACGGCGTGCTGTACGACCGGGCCGCCACCCAATACGCCAAGGATCGCCCCGTGTGGCGTGTCCAGAGTGGCGAAAGCCAAATTCTTGCCGCGAAGGAAATGAAGGCTGTGTGCAGCCAGATTTTCGACAAGGCCACGATCTGAGAGGACAAGACATGACCGCAACCGCAACCGCAACCAAAAAGCCCGGCCTGAACCTGGGCAAGCTGTCCGCCGTGGCGCAGATTGCCGTGCAGCCGAAACCGACGCAGCCAGCGGACGCCGAAATCGAGCTGTCCCGCATCTTCAGCGTCAAGCAGGTTCGCACGAAGTTCGGGAACCTGGAGGAACTGGCCGAGAGCTTCAAGCTGAACGGCATCATCGAGCCGCTGGTTGTCCATGAGGAAGCTGACGGCCGGTACCGGATCATCGTGGGTGAGCGCCGTTTCCGCGCAGCGCCCTTGGCAGGGCTGAGCAAGGCCCCTGTGGTCATCAAGCGCGGCATGTCCGAGCTGGAAATTCGCCGGATGCAGGTGTCGGAGAACAACGACCGCGAAGACCTGTCGGCCTACGACCAGGCGATGGGCGTGATCGAGGACGTGGAACGCTATGGCATCGAGGAAGCGAGCCGCATTTGGAACAAGACGGACAAGAAGAACCCCGGCAAGGAGAAGCAGAGCGAGGGCTGGATCAGCAAGCGCATGGCTGTCACTCGCTACGCTGAGCCCGTCCTGGGCCTGCTGAAAGACGGCTTGTGCGAGGACTTCGAGGTACTGCACAGCCTCAATCAGCTCCATGCCGAGAGCGAAGAAGAATTCAGCCACATGCTGCGCCGACTCCACGAAGGCCTGCCGCTGTCGCGGGACGAGGCCCGCAACAAGGTGTCGGCCGTCAAGCAGTTCAAGCGCGAGCAGGCGGAATTCCAGAAGCGCCGCGAGGAAGTGCAGCAGGCCAAGCAGCAGGAGGCCAAGCAGGCGAAGACCAAGCCGGCCGCGCCGGCAGCGACCGAGCAGGATGCCGACGACGCCGACCGGGCGGCCGCGCCGCAGGCCTCGACGGGCAAGGCGAAGACCAAGGGCGAGGAACCCATCAAGCCAGGGCAGACCTTCCTGCCGACGCTAAGCCCCAGCCCGGAGGAAGTCGCGGCCGCCGAACGGGCGCAGACCGAGAAGGCGCTGGCCAACCTGCGCAAAGACGTGTTCGAGTGGGGTGAAACCAACCTGGCGCACTTCAACAGCATGAAGGCGAAGATGGCCGAGCTGGATTGCGACATGAATCAGACCGAATGGGTGCAGTGGAGCGGCTTTCTGTCGATGGTGCTCCCCATGATGGTGGCCCTGGGCGAGAACAAGTCCCTGGCGTACCTGAAGAAGCTCCAGGACGAATTCAAGACGAAGACGCCGCTGCTGATGTGGCGCGAGCAACATCCGCTGGCACCGGAAGCCGACCCCGAGCACGACGACGGCCCGCGCATCGAGATTCCCCCGATGCCGGAAGGGTGGCGATTCTGAGCAGCGACGGCCGCAAGGCCGTCTCCCAAGAAAGAACAAGGATCATGAAGACATTGCAAAGCGTGGTCGGATTCCTGGTGCTGACCGCCGCTGTGTTCGCCGCGCCTGCTGTCATCGGCAGCGTGCTCGCCGGGGCCGCTGGGCTCCTGATGATGGCCTCTGCCGGCGTGGGGCACCCTGCCCCGCCGCCCTCCCCTCGCTTCGTGCAGATCGTGCAGGCAGCGCCGACGCCGGCAATGCGTGTGTACGAGCTGGAGCACGGTGCCGGCGTGGTGGTGTTCAAGCAGATCGACGGCAAGCTGGTGAGCCGCATGTACCGCGTGGCTGGAGGCATCCATGCGTGAACCGCTGAGCTACCTGGAGCTGCACATGCACGACGACACCTGCCAGGTGCGCGCGTACATGCTGGGCGAAGGCGACGAGCCGTTGCGCTTTCACGCCGGCTTCTCGCAGCGTGACATTGACGCCGGCTGGAAGCAGGTGATGGCCACGGATGCCCGAGGCCTCACGGCGGCCGACATCGAGCAGGAGAAGGCCAAGGTGATCGAGTCCCATCGCCGCTACTGGAAAGAGCTGGCCGAGCGGAATGAGGGCCGAGTGGTCTGCAACGGCATTCACTACACGATGCACGAGCTGGGCAAGGGCATCGGCTTCGGCGGTCAGGCCTTCCTGGTGCGCTGGCTCGATGCCGACAAGTCTCCGACACGGTGCAACCTGTCCTACCAAGGGCGGGTGCCGGCGTGGATGCGGGGCGTGCTGCCCGACAACGCAGCGAGCATCCAGGACAAAGGGCGGCACTGAGCCGACCGACACAAGGAACCAAGGACGAAGATGGACACGAAAACGAAGACCTACATCGGCGTGGCAGTGGTCGCCGCTGGCCTGGCCGGTGCCGTGATCGGCAACACCGTGAGCGCCAAGCCGGCGAAAGACCAGGTGCGCGCCGCACTCTACGAGCAGTGCGTCAACAGCACTGCCTACGCGCCGAAGGCCGACAACAAGGACGACTCGCTGCACTGCAACCGCCGCAGCATCGACCTGCTGGTGGCCGTGATCTACAACGACAGCTACATGCCGCCCATCGACGTGGACAAGTACGAGGCGGTACTGGCCAAGTACAAGCACCACAACTGACCCGAGGACACACGATGAAGACCAAACTGATCGCCGCTGTTTTCCTGGCTTGCTTCGCCAGCTTGGCCAGCGCTCAAGTGACCGACGCCCAAGCCCGCAACGCCCTCCAGGTGCAAGCCAGTGCCAGCAGCGTGCATCCCTTCTGCAAGGCTGACTTCCTGGCCAAGCAGGAGCAGCAACTGAACGGGGCGATTGCCCGTGCCGACTTCGTGACGGCCAGCGCGCAAGGCGAGATTATCTCGGCCAACGTCGCTTCCTGCGGGCTCCAAGCGGGCAACTCCCTGCCGCAGTGGGCCGACCAAGCCGGCCGCCTGCTGGCCACAGCCGTGATTGCCGCGACCCGCGTGCCTGGTGGCATGGCCACCCCGAAGACGACTTTGAGCGGTGAGCGCGCCGAGCTGCTGCTGGGCTATGCCATGCAGAACGGCTCGCCCACGGCGGCCGAAATGCTGCGAATGCTCCAGCAGAGCAACTACAAGACCTTCAACTGAGCTTTCGCGCGCGAAAGTTCACCCGCCCCGGAAAACAACTATGAAACTCAAGCGCCTGTCCCCGGAAGAATTCGATGGCTTGCCCTGGATGGCCAAGACGCGCTTCCATGACCAAACCTGGTCGATCCTGCGTGCCGTCCTGGTGGACGGCCGCACTCAGGCGGACGTTGCCACCGAGTACGGCGTCAGCAAGCAGCGTGTGAATAGCCTGATGGGCGACTTCAAGCGGAACTACATCGCACAGGCGGCCGCCACGGGGAACGCCGTGGTGAGTGTCACCTTGGACATGCCGGAGACTCTGGCGCTTGAGGTGGCCGGTCTGCTGGATGCGCTGAAGGCCTGCACGAACGAGGAGAAGAAGGCCGAGGCGCTGGAGAAGGCCACCAACGCAGTGCGCAAAACCACCAGACTCTTGAAAGGTTGATCCATGAGCAACGAAACAAGCGATACCAACCCGTACAACACACTCGTCTTCGCCAAGCCAGGCAGTGGCATGTCCTACTCGTTCAATCGAGAGGACAGCGGCCATACTTTGGTTGTGGCACCGAGTGGTCGAGGAATGTCGTTCATGTTGGATGAGCTGGAGAGCGAAGCGATCACGGCGGGAGCGAAAGTGGTCATCGTGGACAAGGGGCCGTCATCAAGCTGAACCGGGACGTATAGACGCCACTGCCATCCACGCCACGAGGAAGCGCAAGGGCTCTTGCGCTTTTGTCGTTTATAAACGATAATAGGTTATGTTCACTGTCCGCCACTACGTCACTGAAGACGAGCACGACCCCTTCCAGGAGTGGGTCAAGAAGCTCCGCGATCCGATTGCGAAAGTCCAGGTGCTGAAGCGCGTCAACCGGATCGAGGGCGGCAACTTCGGCGACCACAAGCCCTGCCGTGAAGGGGTGTGGGAGCTGCGGATCGACCAAGGCCCAGGCTACCGCGTCTACTACGCGATGGCCGACGCCGTGGTGCTGCTACTGCTGTGCGGTGGTGACAAAGGCTCCCAGGACGCCGACATCGAGCGCGCGATTGGGTATTGGAAAGACTGGCAACGGAGGTCAGCATGAAGGATCGAAGCCACGACGAAGCAATGGCCGAGCTGTTCAAGGAAGACCCGGCTTTTGCGGCCGAGTACCTGAATCAGCTTCTCCAGGATGGAGAGCCGGCCGATCTACTGGTGGCGCTGCGCCAGATGGCGGAAGCGCACGGTGGCGTGCGTGCCATCGCCAAGGAGACAGAGCTGAACGCCAACCAGCTCTACCGCACGCTTTCACCCCAGGGCAATCCTGAGCTGCGCAGCCTGTCGGCCGTGCTCAAGGCGCTTGGATTGCGCCTGGCTGTCCAGGTCGCTCCGCAGCAGCATCATGTCGCTGCGGCTTGAGATAGGCCCACAAAGAGAAACGCCCGGCGAGCAGGCCGGGCGGTTCATAGACCATCATCAACCCATCTTGACCCAAGGCCGCGAGCCAAAAACCAAAACGGAGTGAGATATGGAGAAGTCTAGCACGTCAGGTAGTTTGGCACCAGTAGCGCAGCCTCAAAACCCGCCCGAACTGACCGATCTTTTCGGTGAGCTTCAGATCATCAGCAGCAGTGAGCCGCATCAGAGCGATGCGGCCGACGCCCCGTCGCAAGGTGATCTGTTCGAAGTGGTTGTCCTGGTGCATGACTGGCCGGTGAAAGACGACGTGTCCTCGATGGAGTACCCCATCTTCTCGCTCAGCAAGAACAAGGACACCCGCATCCGCACCTACTCCCGAGGTGGCAAGACCCTGAAGGTGATCCCGTCCGCGCTGGGCGCGGCCACGGTCTTCGACAAGGACATCCTGCTGTACTGCCTGAGCCAGATCGTCAAAGCGCACGACGCCGGCATGATGGTCGGCCGCCGCCTCAAGATCGCCGTGCATCCTTTCCTGGTCGGCACCAGGCGCAGCACCGGGGGCGCAGCATACGTGCGCGTACTGGACATGTGCCGCCGCCTCAAAGGCACGACGATTGAAACCAACGTCAAGACGAACGAGCGCGAGCAGGTCGAGGGCTTCGGCCTCATCGAAGACTACAAGGTGACGCAGTACACCAAGAACGGCAAGGGCGCGCTGGAGCTGGAGCTGACGATTGCCGACTGGCTCTACCGGGCCGCCATCGCCTCCGACATCCTCACCCTGCACCCCAACTACTTCTCGCTTGGCCAGGCGCTGGAGCGCCGGCTGTACGAGCTGGGCCGCAAGCACTGCGGACAACAACCTTGGTTCACCATCGGCCTGCCCTTGCTGCAAGAGAAGGCCGGCAGCACGCAGAGCGCGAGCCACTTCCGCACCGAGCTGAAGGACATCATCAAGAACGACCGCCTGCCCGACTACCGGCTGGCCCTGGACGAGTCGAGCAAGCCCAACCAGCTCGTCTACATGACACGCGACAACAAGCGCCTCGTGACGGAGGCCAACCGCGTGGGCAAGCTCTCCTGGGTGTCCGGGATGCTTCAGCAGTCGATGGACATGTCCAAGGCCAAAGCCAAGCCCAAAACCGTGGCCTAATGACTCGTCTATCGCCGTCACTCGTCTATCGCCGTCGAAAAGGACTTCGAGGCAAAAACGCCCGACTCGTCTATCGCCGTCGATTTTCTCGTCTATCGCCGTACCGCTTTTTCGCCCATAAGCCCTGCCAGACAGGGCTTTTCGCCGAATTGGGGCAACAATGCAGCCGCTTTGCCGTCAGTCTGACGGCTCCAAAGCACTCGTCTATCGCCGTAACTTTGGCCACTTATCCACAGAAATTCGAGCGTCATCGTCTATCACCGTCAGTTTTCTCGTCTATCGCCGTAGTTCTGACTCGTCTATCGCCGTGCCCCCAACTCGTCTATCGCCGATGCGCCGCGCGGAAAAATCCTTATAAATCAACGCATTACTGCGCGATTTTTGCGGCTTAACACGCGCGCGCGTCTTAACACTTTTCTTTTTAACGTTTTTAACGCCGCCGAAGGGGGAGACCCCCTTCTCGAACCCACCCGAGGCCTTCGGCCTCTCCCATCCCCCCAGGGGTGCTGCGCCCCTCGGCCTACGGCCTCACCCAGCATTCGTGCGCGCCTGCGGCGCGAGAGCGATTACAAGCCCGGCTGCGCCGGGCGGTGGTGCGCAACCGCCGTAGCAGCAGCCGTCTAAGCGGCTCAGGACGGCCGCAAGCGTCCATCCTGACCTGGCCCGCAAGCGGGCCACCCTACGGGCGCTAAGACCCGGATAAATCACGCTGGCCACGTCTACGCCGTGGCCACCGCTCAACCGGGCGCGTGTGCGCGCGGCTGCACAACCGCTGGTGAGTCGCCAAGGTCTGAAAACCTGTCTTCAAGGAATAGAGGGGCGAAGCCTGGTCGATGGGCGGAATGGCCTAAAAGGGCTTTCCTGGTGCGATATGCCGGCCTAGGCGGCGTTTTCTGGCTGTCGGGTAGCCCCAGGCCCCGGCGATGGCGAGAAAACGGCTTGTAGGCCGTTCTGGAGGGTCGATTTTTCGGCTGACCAGCTCTGCCGGTGATGCGGCCGCCGATGACGGCCGACTTGGCCAGCAGCCGCTGGCCAGCGGCGACAGACAAACAACCGGCCGGCAGCTCGACCAGCGCTGAGCCCAGGCCGGCAAGACGGTGGCGATAGACGACTCGCACCCTGGCGCACCCAGGAAAAAGGCCCCGATCCACCAGGATCGAGGCCAAAGACTGCGGGTGTCAGGGAGGAATACACCGCTACAGGCGGCAGTCTGACGGCAATTATGCACACGCGCCGGGCTCGACCATGCGGAAAAGCCCGGCAATCGTCACCTCGCAGCCGCCGCGCCACACCGCATCGTCTATCGCCGCACCGGCCAGCGACTTCGTGGCCGTTCGCGCGCGTGCGCGTGAGAGCCGCAGAGCTGGCCAGCCCGCGTCGTCCATCACCGTCATCGTGGCCGTGGCCACGCACCGGGCCGGGCGCTGGCCAGGCACGTCGCCGACCTCGCCGCATGCAGCCGGCCGGTGCGGCTGATCCGCAACAATCCGGCTTTTATTTGTTTGTTAGTTTGTTTGTTTCTTTGTTTGTTGCTATACTTGATGCATCGACCGTGAAAGGAGGTGCCCCATGTCCTTGAGCTTCCAGCAACTGAACGCCGCCCGCGCACGCGCGGCCGCCATCCGCCCGGTGCGCGGTGAATTGGGTCGCCAGGGCTTGCTGGCCCTGTATCCGAAGCTGCGCCTGACGACCGCCGAGGCCTACCACGAGGCTTTGAGCGATCAGGCCGACAATGAGGCGGGGCAGCAGATCGACGCCGGCCGCGAGCCCTACCTGGTGAGCGACGAGGCCCTGCTGATGAACCTGGAGCCGTTCATCCCGGTGTTCGACGTGCTGGCCGAGCGGCAGCGTGTCGGCACCGGCCGTCGCTTCGGGCATGCCGACTTCATCGCCCTCGACCTTCCTGCCGGGCCGTGCCTGGTGCCTGCCGACGCCCTCTTGGCGTGGCGCTGACCAAAGAAAGGACGCGCCATGCGCCCCGCTGAATTCACCACTGAGCAAATCATCCAAGCTGGCCAAGCGCTGCAAGACGCTGGCCGCAACGTCACCGGCTTCGCCCTGCGGCAGAAGGTCGGCGGGGGCAATCCTTCGCGCTTGAAACAGGTGTGGGATGAGCACCTGGCCAGCAAGTCCGTGACGCAAGACGAGCCGGTAGCTGAGCTGCCCGTGGAGGTGGCCGAGGAAGTGAAGGCCGTCACTGCTGCGCTGACCGAGCGCATCACCCAGCTTGCGGCAGAGCTGAACGACAAGGCGGTGAAGGCCGCTGAGCGCCGCGTGGCCGAGGTGTTACGCGCTGCCGGCGAGCAGCGTGAGCAGGCCGAGCGTGAACTGGCTGACGCTGCCACGACCGTCGATGACCTGGAGGCCACGCTGGACACCACGAAGGCAGAGGTCGAAACATTGGCTGGCAAGCTCGCCGAGTCCCAGGCGAACGGCCAAGCGCAAGCGGTGGAACTGGCTCAGCTCCGCGAGCGCTTGAGCGCCGCAGAGGCGGCGACGAAGGCCGCTGCCGAGAAGCATCAGGCAGAACTCGTCAAGCTCCGCGCCGAACTGGACAACGCCGAGCAAGCCCGCAGCCAGGCCGTGGCAGAGCTGGGCACCAC
>NZ_BAYB01000043.1 GCF_000685035.1 Paraburkholderia ferrariae NBRC 106233 | reverse complement strand
AAGACGACCGCCCCATCGCACGCGGTATCCAGTCCAGCCTCGAACAAGCCGGCTTCACGGTCGACATGGTCCACGACGGCATCTTCGCCGAACAGGCCCTTACGCAGAATCGCCATGAACTCGTGATTCTCGACCTGGGCCTGCCCGGCATCGACGGCATGACGCTGCTCTCGCGCTTCCGTCAAAGCAACCGGCATACGCCCGTCATCGTGCTCACCGCGCGCGACGAACTGAACGACCGCGTTCAGGGCCTCAATTCGGGCGCCGACGACTACATGCTCAAGCCGTTCGAGCCCGCCGAACTCGAAGCGCGCATTCGCGCCGTGATGCGCCGCAGCGGACCGCACGGCGACGTGCCGCGTCCCGAAGTGTCGCTGGGCGGCGTGCGCCTGTCGGGCGTCGATCGCCGCATCTTCAACGACGACAAGCCGCTCGAACTCTCGCCGCGCGAATTCGCGGTGCTCGAAATGCTGCTGCTGCGTCATGGCCGCGTCGTGAGCAAGGCCCAGTTGCAGGATCACCTCACGCACTTCGGCGGCGATCTGGGCGACACCGCGATCGAAGTTTATGTGCACCGCGTGCGCAAAAAGCTCGAAAACTGCCGCGTGGAAATCGTCACGGTGCGCGGCTTCGGCTACCTGCTGCAGGAAATCCGCCAGGCTGCCTGACGCCGGCGGGCGGAACGGGGCCGGGGCGTTCACCGGCTTCCCCCGCCGTCCAGATAGACCAGGCTGACCGGGATCGCAAGATCACGGGGCCGCATCTGCCCGGCCTGCCCCCGGCCCGCCCCTCCTGCCGCGCGGGTGTCCGCCCGCGTACAATGAATGGATCAAACCGCACGGCATGCCGTGCGGCGACGCGCTGCGCGCAACCGATCCATTCCTGGTCCAACATCATCATGTCTCATCCGGCCGCAAACAGTCTGCGCCGTACGCTGCTGCGCCGCCTGGCCGCCCCGTTGTCGCTGCTCGCGCTGATGAGCGGCCTGATCGCCTACTGGCTCGCGTGGCAATACACGCAGAACGTGGTTGACCGCTCGCTCGCCGACCTCGCCACGGCCATTTCCAGGCAGATCCAGATTGCCGGCACCGATGCGCCCATCACCGTGCCGCCGCTCGCCCAGGCCATGTTCTCCGACCCGGTCGAGCACCTTGTCTATCGCATCAGCGACGGCGAATCGGAGATCGCCGGCGACCACGATCTGCCGCTTCAGGGCACGAACGTGCGGCGCATGCACTTTGCCTATGTATTCGAAACCATGTATCAGGGCGTGACCGTGCGCGTCGCGCAGGTGCGCGTGCCGCAGGCAAGCGGCAATCCCATCGTGGTCGAAGTCGGGCAGCCCGTGCATCACCGGCTTCGCATCGCGGCCGAATTTCTCGTCGCGATCATGATGCCGCTGCTGCTGCTGCTGCTGGCCGGCTGGGTGATCGTGTGGCGCGTCGTGAACCAGCAGCTCAACCCGCTCAGCGATCTCGCCGATTCGCTGAACCGCCAGACCCACACCTCGCTCGAACCCGTGGACGAGACCTATGTGCCCGTCGAGATCCGGCCGCTCACGGGTGCCCTGAACGCCCTGCTCGGGCGCCTGAAGACCGCGCTCGAAGGCCAGCGCAAGTTCATCGCCGACGCCGCGCACCAGCTGCGCACGCCGCTCACGGCCGTGAAGCTGCACGCGGAGCAGGCTGCCAACGCACGCGAACCGCAGCAGGTGAGCAACGCCGTGCGCGAGTTGCGCGCCGCCGCCGACCGCGCCGTGCGCCTGTCCAATCAGTTGCTCTCGCTTGCGCGCGCCGAACCGGGCGAGCAGGCCGCGCGCTTCGTCGAAATCGACATGGCGGCGCTGGCCTTCGAGACCGGCGCCGAATGGGTGCCGCGCGCGCTGGCGAGCCACGTCGATCTCGGCTTCCAGCGGCTCGATGCACCCGAGAACGACCGGCCGCTGATGGTGCGCGGCAATCCCGTGCTGCTGCACGAAGTGATCGCGAACCTGCTCGACAATGCCCTCAAGTACGTGCCGCCCGCGCGAGCCGACGGCGGCCGCATTACCGTCACGGTCACGCAGGCGATTGCCAATGGCGTGCCGATGGCCGAGATCGTCGTCGAAGACAATGGGCGGGGCGTGCCGCTCGTCCAGCAGACGGACCTCTTCAAGCGCTTCTTCCGCGGCGACGGGCAGAGCGAAAGCGGCGTCGACAGCGGCGCGGGCCTGGGCCTCGCCATCGTCCACGACATCATGGCGCTGCATCGCGGCAGCGTGCATTACGAAGACGCGCCGGAAGGCGGCGCGCGCTTCATCGTGCGCGTGCCGCTCATGAGCCAGCGCACCGATGCCGCGGGCGCGAGCGCGAGCGCGGCCGAAAAGCACGATCCGCGCAGCAGCGCACAGCCGAAGAAGGCGACGAACCAGGCGCCAGTGGATATCTGACGCCCGGTTGCACTGCTCACGAAAACGACAAGGGCCGCACATTGAGGTGCGGCCCCTGTTCGTTTCGCAGCAGCTCGCGCGCGCGTTCAACGCGCGCCTGCGCTCACTTCTTTTTCTTGCCCTTCTCCGACTTCCCGGACTTCGCCGCCTTCTTGCCCTTCTCCTTGTCCTTGTCCTTCTCTTTCTCGGGCGCGGCGAGCATCGTGCCGCGGCACTTGCGCGCGCCGCACCGGCATTCGTATTCGCGCTTGAGCTTGCGCGTCTGCTTCGCGTCGATCACAAGACCGTAGTCGTAAAACAGCTCCTCGCCCTCCGCGATATCGCGCAGCGCGTGAATGTAAACATGACCGTCGATCTCTTCGGCTTCGCAGTTCGGCGCGCACGAGTGGTTGATCCAGCGCGCGTTGTTGCCGTTCACCTTGCCGTCGATCACGCCGCCCTCGTCGAGCGCGAAATAGAACGTGTGATTCGGTTCGTCCGGATTGTGCGGATGACGCCGCAGCGCCTCCTTCCAGGAGATGCGCTCGCCCTTGTATTCGATCAGGCGCGCGCCCGCTTCGATCGGCATCGCCGCAAACACGCCCTTACCGTGCACGCCGGACTGGCGCACCACGATCTTGCGTCCACTCATTGAGAATCCTTGTGATGTACTGGGGAGACCATCCCGGCTCAGGCGAACGGCACACACGCTACGCGGCAATCAATCGACAAGGCCGCGACGGCTGCGCGTCTCCCGACGCAAACGCGGCGCCCAGAAGGCGCCGCATGCGTGCCACGCCCGGGCGCGCCACAACTGGAATCGTACACGCTCGCAGCGCCTTCGTTCAACTCGTCAGCCTCGCGTACTGCGAATGCATCACGCGATTCCATGCAATGCGTGCCGGGCAGAGACGATCAACGCTGCCCGATCTTCGTCTCGCCAAAGAGGCTTTTCTGATCGCGCGGCTGCGAGCGCCAGTACTGCGGCGGCGCGTTCACGCTGGCACCGAGTTGCGCCGCGGCGTGCCACGGCCAGCGCGGATCGTAGAGCATGGCGCGCGCCATGGCGATCAGATCGGCGTCGCCATCGGCAATGACCTGGTTGGCCTGCAATGCATCGGTGATGAGACCTACCGCGATGGTGACCATGCCCGTGGCCTCGCGCACCTTGCGCGCGAACGGCACCTGATAGCCGGGCTCGAGCGGAATCTTCTGCAGTGGCGAAACACCGCCCGAGGATACGTCGATCCAGTCCGCGCCGCGCTTTTTGAGCGCTTCGGCGAATACGACGGTGTCGTCGGGCGTCCAGCCGCCTTCCACCCAGTCGGTGGCCGACACGCGCACGCCTACCGGACGATCTTCCGGAAACTCGGCGCGAACGATGTCGAACACTTCCAGTGGGAAACGCATGCGGTTCTCGAGCGAGCCGCCGTATTCGTCGCTGCGCTGGTTCGCGATGGGCGAGAGGAACTGGTGCAGCAGATAGCCGTGCGCGGCATGCAGTTCGATTGCGTCGATGCCGAGCCGGGCCGCGCGCCGCGCCGACGCCCTGAACGCTTCGCGAATGCGATTGAGGCCGGCCACATCGAGCGCGAGCGGCGGCGGTTCGTCTTCCTTGTGCGAGAGCGCCGAGGGCGCCCACGGCAACCAGCCGCCTTCGGCAACCGGAATCAGTTGACCGCCTTCCCAGGGCACGTGGCTCGACGCCTTGCGTCCCGCATGCGCGAGCTGCATGGCCACGCGGATGGGCGAATGGCGGCGGATGGCGGCGAGCACGGGCACGAGCGCCTCTTCGGTCGCGTCGTCCCACAAGCCGAGATCGCCCGGCGTGATGCGTCCATCCGGCTCCACCGCCGTGGCCTCGATGCAGAGCATCGCCGCGCCGGAAAGCGCGAGATGCCCAAGGTGAATCATGTGCCAGTCGTTGGCTTCGCCGCGAACGGCCGAATACTGGCACATGGGCGAAACGACGATGCGATTGGCGAGCGTCATGCCGCGCAACGCGAGCGGGGTGAAGAGCGGGCTCATGGGAGATATCGCGAACGGGACAAGGAGCGTTCGAGAATAGCACGCAGGCTTTTCATGCGCAGACGCCTGGCCCAAGGCCGCGTGGCAAGACCAGAACCAGATTCGCTCGCGCAGCCGCGCAACGCTTCAGAAGCGCTTAGGAGTGGGCCGGCGCATCGACGGCATCGAGCCATTCGCCGAACATGCGGCTCGCCTGCTCTTCCAGGCGCGGGCCGAGCCGCGCCGTATCCGCGCGCAAGGCATTGATATCGACGCCCGCATGCGCGATCTCGGCCGCGTGTCCGATCAGCCAGGGCTCGAACCGGTCGGCGCGCACTTCGGGATGACACTGAAGCGCGAGCACGTGCTTGCCCCACGCAAAGGCCTGGTTTTCGCAGACCGACGTCGATGCGAGGCGCGTGGCGCCCTGGGGCAAATCGAAGGTATCGCCATGCCAGTGCAGCATGGAGGTGGCTTCGCCATCCAGATGACGCGCCGGCGACGCACGCCCCGCATCGGTGAGCGTGAGCGGCGACCAGCCGATCTCGGCCTGCGGCGCCGCGTAGACGCGCGCACCGAGCACGCGGGCGATCAGTTGGGCACCGAGGCAAATGCCGAGCGTAGGGAGGCCGGCGGCAATGCGCTTTTCGATGAGAGCCGCAAGCGGGCCGAGCGTGGGATAGCGGGCGTCGTCGCAGGCATTGATCGGGCCGCCGAGAATCACCATCAGCGAAGCCGAAACAGGATTGAGCGCATGCAGGCGCGCAAAGCCGATATCGAGGTAGCGCACGAGCCGGCCGCGCTCGCCGAGCACGCGCTCGAAGCTGCCGAGGTCCTCGAAATACACATGGCGGACAGCCAATACTTCGCGATTCATCGGCGCTTTCCAGTTCGTCGAGGCTTGTCGGCCAGGCAAAAACGGGCGCGCCGGCGGCAGTGCGCCACCGGCGCGCGGCGCCATCCGCTCAAGCGAGCGGATGGCCGCAGGATGCAGCCATCACATTACGCCGCGAAGATCTTCCAGTTCTTCTTCTGCGTCGTCGCGTCAGCTTGTTCGTACACCGAACAATCGAGGCGCAGATCGGTATCGGTCATGTCGATCCCGAGCAGCTTGCAGTGGTGCGGCACCTTCTTCGGGTTCTTGCTGACCTCGAAGTGCGAGCAGGTCAGGCACATCCGGTGCTGCGGGATGGCTTCCTGGACTTCGAGCTGGTAGACCGTCTTGAGCAGCGTGCGGTAGAACACGGCCTGCTCGTCGCCACGCAGCGTGCCGACCGCCTTCGCGAGGAAGTCCGGCCATTGCGCCGCCTTCTTCGCCGCCGTGCGGCCACGCGACGTGAGACGCACCGCGAGGGCGCGGCCGTCGTCGAGCGCACGGCGCTTTTCCACGAGCCCCTTGGTTTCGAGCGTGCTCACCGCGTCGCTGGTCGTCGCGGCGGTCAGCGCCGTCTCCCGCGCGATCTCGCCGAGGCGCATCGGCCCCTTGCGCTGCATCAGCAGCACGAGAATTTCGCCCTGGGTAGGCGTGAGTCCCGCCCCTTCAGCCCAGTCCCATGCCTGGCTCCGCATCGCCGTGCTGAGTCGCAGCAGGCTATGGGTCACCCGCCCGGCTGCCTGCTCTCCGTATACGCCTTCGCTCATAGTCTTTCGCTGGTTATTGGCAGCTTGCGCTGCGTCGTCGGCCGCCGCATAGGCCGACGGACTTGTGGGAAACCTGCGTCCGGTATTCCGGATCGCAAACCATCTCAAAAAATTACTGCTTCTTCCAACCGCTTGTCCGGTGGTTTTGCACAGTCATTCTTTCTCGCCGCTACAGCTTCGGGCGCGGTCTTCACCCCGCGGCCTTCGCGACAAACCGACATTCTATGCGAGAGTAGCAAATCGCACAGCTAAGTTATCCAGCGCGAATTGTGGATAACCCGTTGATAAGCGCGCTAATAGTATGTGGGTAAGCGCTTGATAACGCGCATGCCCCAATTGGCGCTTTCCCAGGTTATCCCGTATTTCTCGCCCGAACGCAACTGGAATCTGTACGGTTGTCGCACGGCCGTCATTTCGCAGACCTTTGAGTTTTCAGGCTTTTCAGTCGTTACCCGCAGGTCGCCCCCGTTTGAGTGTATTTTTATTGCACGGGAATACATCAGCGGCGGACGCCCAGAAATCCTGGAGGACGTCGAAATGAACGGTCAGGCCACGAAAAAAAATTCTCGCTGAGCGCTCAGGCACGCGTTTTTGCCCAAGACGAGCGTGCCCGGCCGCAAACTGAGCACTGCGAAGACATCAGCAAGGGCGCCCGAAAGCGCCCTCCCGGACGAGGCAGATGCCTCGGACCGTCACCGCGGATCGCACCTCAGGCACGCCAGCGCAGGCACTGCTGGCGCACCGCCTCGTGCAAGGACTTCTCTTGCGCAACCACTTCGCGCAGCCACGTGGCGTCGTTGGCCTGGCCGCGGGCGATCGTGCCGATTTCGGTGAGCGCCCGGGTCGAAGCCAGCGCCTCGCCATGCGGGGCGATCTGTTCGAGCGTCTCCAGAATGTCTTCGGAGATGGTGCGCCGCTCGCCCGTCTGGGGATTCACGCAGGTGCCGGCAAGACCGAAACGGCAGGCCTGGAAGCGGTTGAAGGTATAGACGAGGTAGTCGTCCTCGAGCGGCGCGATCGGCCGGTCGGTGAGCAGATGGCGCGCGAGCGTCTGGATGTAGCAGGCAATGGCCGCCGCCCGCTCGACCGAAAGCGGCGTGTCCATCACGCGCACCTCGATGGTCCCGAAGCCGGGCTTCGGCCGGATGTCCCAGTAAAAATCTTTCATGCTGTTGACAACGCCGGTGTGCACCATCTTCGAGAAGTACTCCTTGAAGTCTTCCCAGCTCAGCACGAACGGCGCGCGCCCCGAAAGCGGGAACGCGAACACGGAATTCAGGCGTGCCGAGTGAAATCCCGTATCGACGCCCTGCACGTACGGCGACGACGCCGAAAGCGCAATGAAGTGCGGAATGAAGCGCGAGAGCGAATGCAGCAGGAACAGGGCGCTGTCCGGGTCCGGGCAGCCGATATGGACGTGCTGGCCGAACACGGTGAACTGCTTGGCCAGATATCCGTAGAGTTCCGAAAGGTATTGAAAGCGCGGCGTATCGACGATGCGGCGGTCGCTCCATTGCTGGAACGCATGCGTGCCGCCGCCGCACAGACCGACGTTGAGTCGGTCGGCAGCGGCAACGAGCGTGTCGCGGATCTTGCGCAGGTCGGTCACGGCCTGCTCGTGCGTCGTGCAGATGCCGGTGGAGAGCTCGATCATGCTTTCGGTGATCTCGGGCGTGATGTTGCCCGGAATCTCCTGATCCTTGACGAGACGCATCAGGTCGCTGCCGGCCTTCGTCAGATCGTAGTCGTGCGTGTTGACGATCTGCATTTCGAGTTCGATCCCGAACGTGAACGGTTTCGAGTCGACAAATGATTCCAGTGACATGGCATCCCCATGCTAGAGAGTGGCAATGGCAGGCGCACCGCCTCCGGTCAGTGGAGCGGTGCGCAGTGCCACGGTAAAAAGTCGCCGCTGAAAACGGCGATTGCTGTGGCTATTGCTCGCCCCGCTCGCCCACGAGGGCAAGCGCGCGATAGACGAGCCACGGTCCGATGAGCTGCAGCACGACGATCGCGCACATCACGATCGCCCGCAGATGCGGATCGAAGTTCGGATAAAGCTCGTAGGTGTCCTCCATGAGCAGGAGCGCGAGTGCCGACATGGGCGTCAAGGCAACGCCCAGTGCCACGCCCTGCTTCCACTCCAGCCCGCTCGGCTTCGCGAAGATCAGCACACCGATCAGTTTCCCGACGAATCGCGCGACGATCAGCCCGGCCGCCGCCACGCCGCCCACCAGGATGTCGTGCCATTCGAAAGTCGTGAGCGTGAGCACGAACAGAATCACGGTGAGGAGCCACCCGGCCGTGCCGAAATGTTGCGGCCACAACTGTGGGCGCGCTTCGAAATTCTTCACGATGATGCCGGCGGCAAGCAGGCTCAGGATCGTGGAGAGCTTGAGCACGTGGGCAATGCCGATAGCCAGCAGCACGAGGCCGAAGAGCGCGACGAACGAATGCTCGTCCTGCGGACTCAGCCGACGGTAGAACAGCATGCAGGCGCGCGCGAGCCCATAGGCGACGATCAACGATCCCACGAGCAGATAAAGCGGCTGCAGGATGGTGGCGATCAGGTTGCCGTAGATCTCCTGATGCAGCCAGCCCGAAGCGAGTTTTTCGACGACGACCGCGTACATGCTGTTCAACGCGGTAAGCGTGAGAAGCCGCTGCGTGACCTGGCCTTCGGCGCGCAGTTCGGTCTTGAGCTGGATCACCATGGCGGGCGACGTGGCCATGGCAATCGATGCCACGACGAGCGCCACCATCACCGGCACATTGAGGAACAGCAGCACGGCCAGCACCAGCACGAACGTAAGCGTGGCTTCCGCGAGGCTCGAAAGAATGAGCCACGGATTACGGCGGATCCAGCGCAGATCGAGCCGGCTGCCGAGTTCGAACAGCAGCAGGCCGAGCGCCACGTCGAGGAGCGGCCGCGCATCCTGGGCGACTTCGGTATCGATGACGCCAAAACCCGCCGAACCGGCAATCAGGCCGATCACGGCATAGCCCGAAATGCGCGGCAGCCGCCACGCCCGGTAGCAGAGCTCGCCGCACAGCCCGGCGGCGAGCAGCGCGAAGCCTGCCCAGAAGATGCCGTCGAGCTGCAGCGGCCACGCGGGAAAGAACGAAAACGCCGACTTCATCTTGTTGGCTTCTCCTTGAGGTCCGGCTGTCTGGCGGCAATCGATCACGACGGGGACGCAGCGAGGCACAGGCAAGCGGCGTGCCGCACGGGTTTCTGTCACCCGGCGCGCGGCCCTTTGGCCAGACGATTCGATGCCGGTGCGCGCTTCGCCGGCGTAGCGTTCGACCCTGCGGCTGCATGACTTGCGCAACGGCGGGAAAACACGGCGCCGGCGTGCCGGAAACGGCAGACAACCGGTGCGGGCGCGTACATGCGATGGCTGCGCCCGCGATGGATGAACGAACGCTGCCGTCTCTCCTGTGCGCTCAGAGTCAGGACAGGTGGCATCCGTTCCTTGGACGCGTCGGCCGTCGGTTGCGGCACGCGACGCGGGAAGAACGGCGATTGTGCCATAGCTTTTTTGCAATTGGCCTGGCACTCCCGCAAGCCCATACCGAAGCGGTAATTGCGCCCGTTTTCTGACGGATACGGAAAAAGTGACCGTACTCCATCGATCGCGTGGCGAACCGTAACAGCAAGGAACATGGCGCGACGCCGGTGGTTTCAGCTTGGGTTTACGGTTTACCGTATGTATACGTAGTAGAAGTTAACAAGGGGACGGCATTCCTGTGGACAACCCTGAATAACTTCGGCGGATCAGAGACTTGGCGTACGCACAACCGGTTGCAAAGGATGTGCGGCGCAGCCTGCGTTCCCGGGGTAACTTTTTGGTCATTCCGGGTGCCTTGCAAGTTACCCCGTTTACGTCCACATCGATTCCACACGCGTTGCACCTGCAATCTGCGCAGTTATCCACAGACCGGGGTGGATAACCCCGGTGCCGCGGACGCGCGTGCCTGTTTCAAAGACTGCGCTGGCGCAAGGCGCGCTGCAGAAAGCGTGCGGGATCGAGTTGATCGGCGAGTTCGCGTTCGAGCGGCCACGGCTCGCCTTCCAGTTGCGAGGCGATGAGTTCGGCGCCGAGCGCCGACCAGACGAGCCCGCGCGAGCCATAGGCGTAGGCGCCGTAAAGACCCGCCATGCGCGGCAGGTCGAGCGGCCATGCGCCGGCGAGACGTTGCGCGTTTTCTCGCGCCGCGGCTTCGTCGCCGAGCTGGCCGATCATTGGCAGGCGGTCGCTCGTTACGCAGCGAAACGCGACGCGGCCGCTGCATTCGTCTGCATGGCCAGCGTCGCGGAGCGCTGCGAGTTCCGGCAGCATGTCTGCGACGCGCTCCAGGTTTTCGAGGTGCCCGGCGGGACGCAGGGCGAGGTCGTCGTCGTCGACTTCGTAGGTGGCGCCGGCGAGTGTCACGCCGTTGGCGAGCGGCACGGCATAGCCGTCGCCGATCACGGGGACGCGCAGGCCCGCGAGCGGGCTATGCGGGACGAGCGTGAGCTGCCCGCGCACGATGCGCGTGGGGGCATGGTCCAGCGATGCGGCGCGCGAGGCGTCATGCGCATTCGCGAAGATCACGATGCTGGCTTGGGCCACGAGCGCGCCATGCTCGTCGAACACGCACCAGTCTTCTCCCGAGCGTTCGATGCGCGCCGCCTTCACACCGAAGCGGGCATCGAGCAGCGGCCCGGCGGCCGCGCATTGTGCGCGGCACAACGATGCCGGATCGATTGCGCCGCCGAGCGGATAGAACCAGCCGCCCTGCGCGAGCGCAACCCCCGCGATATGCTGGGCCGCTTCGCGCGAAACCGCGTGGACGAACTCGTTGGGATAACCGAATGAATCGAGTGCGGCGGCGACGGCGCGCGATTCGTCGTCGGTCGCGAGGTGCAGGAGGCCCGAGTGCGAGCGTGTGAGCGCCATGCCTGCCGCGTCGAGTGCGGCCCAGCGCTGCAACGCATAAAGAAAGCCCGCGCGCGTGATGCGCGAGGCGCTGCTGTCGTCGCGCGAGATCAATGGATGAAAGACGCCTGCCGGATTGCCCGAGGCTTCCTGCGCCGGGGCGGCGTTGCGCTCGAGGAGCGTCACGCGCCAGCCGCGCGCGGCGAGCCGCTCGACGAGCGCGCAGCCCGCGAGCCCCGCGCCGATCACGATGGCATGACGCTCGCGCACGGCTGCCGGTAGCGGCGGTTCGTAGCGGCGCACGCGCCAGCGCGGCGCGAAACGGCCGACGAGCATCGCGCGCTTCGAGCCGAAGCCTTCCACCTTGCGGTATTCGAAGCCGTTGGCGAGGAGCGCGCGCTTGACGTCGCCCGAACTGCTCCATGTCGCGAAGGTCGCGTTTTCGCCGGCGACCCGGGCGAGTGCCTTGAAGATGACCGGCGACCAGATATCGGGATTCTTCGCCGGCGCGAAGCCATCGAGATAGAAAGCGTCCGCGCGTACCCACATTTTGGGAAGCGCTTCGGACGCGTCGCCGAAAACGAGCGTCAGCGTGACGCGCCCGCCTTCGAATTCGAGCCGATGCATGCCCGGCACGAGCATCGGCCAGGCGGCGGCGAGTTCGGCCGCGAGCGTGGCCAGCGTGTCATGAGGTGCGTGCGCAACGATTGCATCGAGCGCCGTGCGCAGATCGTGCCGCGCAAAAGGATACTTTTCGACCGAAACGAAATGCAGCCGCTCGCAACACTTCGGATCGTTTCGCCATGCCAACCAGGTGGCGAGGAAATTCACGCCCATGCCGAAACCCGTCTCGAGCACCGTGAAAACCCTGCGACCGTGCCAGCGTTCGGGCAACCCGTTGCCGTGCAGAAAGACGGCTTCGGACTGGGCGAACGCGCCGGACGCGCTGTGGTAGATGTCGCCGTAAGCCGGCGAAAACGGCGTACCGTCTTCGCGGCAGGCGAGCGTGGCGGGAGTCAGGATGGCGGTCATAAGGATCGCGAACGGGCAGGACGGTGCAGTAAAACGCGGTGAGAACGGTGATCGCGCAGCGATCTAGCCACAGGCAAGTCGCAAGCGAGCACCCATGCATCCGCTCAAAACCCCCGTCCAGCCGGGCTTTCCGCGGGTGCGGGCGTTGGCTGGACGCAACGCATGACCGTTGGAAATGGTCAGCGCGGCGGTCTTTTCGAGGGCTGCGGCGAAAAAAAGCGGCTACCGGATCAAAATCAGGCCGAATTCGGGCGAATACCGGTTCAAATCTTCGAAACCCTTGTCGTTATTGGGTTTGCGCTGCGCTATCATAGCAAGCGCCGCCCAGGGAAGCGGCAGCACGGCCGTCGCAGCGAGGAGCAGGCATCCGCGCCACGACGCGAACAAGCCGGGGTGCTCCGGAACCGTCGCTGCTCGACGGCGCGGCACGCGTCCGTATAATCGGCGCGTTCGCGCTGTTCGTGTCAACCTAAACTGATAAGGAACTTCTCAATGAATAAACAGGAACTGATCGACGCCGTCGCAGGGCAGACGGGCGCCAGCAAGGCGCAAACCGGCGAGACGCTGGACACGCTCCTCGAAGTGGTCAAGAAGGCTGTGGCAAAGGGTGACGCCGTGCAGCTGATCGGCTTCGGCAGCTTTGGTTCGGGCAAGCGCGCGGCACGTACGGGCCGTAACCCGAAGACGGGCGAAACCATCAAGATTCCGGCTGCCAAGACGGTGAAGTTCACCGCTGGCAAGGCGTTCAAGGACGCCGTCAACAAGCGCTAACGGATTGCCGCTTTAAGTTGACACCCGCCCCTGGCGGGTTTTTTTTCGCCTGCGCTGCTGCGCGAAAGAGGCCGGAAAAAGCCAGGCGAAAAAGCAACGGCGCCGCGTCGATATCGCTTCGACGCGGCGCCGTTTTTTTCCTGTTTGCGCCGGTGCGCCAGTTGCGGACCCGGGAACTCAGTGCCGATGCACGATTTCGCCTTCACCGTCGTGATCGTGATCGTGTTCGTCGTCGTCGAAATCCCAGTCGGGAAACGGGTCGTCGTAATGCTGCCAGGCGTCGGGGCCGGCGGCGAATTCGGCTTCGGTCAGGAGGCACGCGTCGAACTTTGCCTGCCACGCGTCGCGATCCAGATCCACGCCGATCAGCACCAGTTCCTGGCGGCGGTCGCCGATGCGGGTGTCGTTCAGGTCGCCGAACCAGTCGGCGGCGATCTCGCGTTCCAGCCCGGCGTCCTGCGGCCATTCTTCGCGGGCAAGCGCGGCCCACCACGTGCCGGCCGGCCCGTGACGGCACACGCCGCCGGCCTGCGAGAGCGAACCGGTCACGTCGTTACGCGAAGCGAGCCAGAAGAAGCCTTTCGAGCGCAGCACGCCCGGCCACTCCTGATTCAGCAGCGCCCACAGGCGCGCGGGGTGAAACGGCCGGCGCGCGCGATACACGAAGCTGCCGATGCCGTAGGCGTTCGCATCGTGGCGCTGCGCGTGGTTGCAGTCGGGGTCGTCGCAACCGTCGTGGTCGTCGTGATCGTGGTCATGCTCGTGCTTCGCCTCGCGCAGCGAAGCCTGCCAGCCCGGTGCGCTTGCCGCCGCGTCGAAGTCGAAGCGCCCGGTGTCGAGCACCTGATCGAGCGGCACGTCTCCAAAGCGGCTCACCACCTGCACCGCGCGCGGATTGATCTGCTTGAGGATGTGCTGCAGGCGCGCGAGTTCGTCGGCGCTGACGAGATCGGCCTTGTTCAGGACCAGCACGTCGCAGAACTCCACCTGCTCGATCAGCAGTTCGACGATCGTGCGGTCGTCGCCTTCCTCAACCGTCACGCCACGTTCGGCAAGTGGATCGGCGCTCGCATAGTCGCGCAGGAAGTTGAACGCATCGACAACCGTGACCATGGTGTCGAGCCGCGCAAAACCGGCCAGTGCATGGCCTTCTTCGCCGGCGAAGGCGAAGCTCTCCGCGACCGGCATGGGTTCGGCTACGCCGGTGGATTCGATCAGGATGGCGTCGAAATGCTGGCCGGACTGCGCCGGGTCGGCAAGACGCCCGATCTCGGTGAGCAGATCCTCGCGCAGCGTGCAGCAGATGCAGCCGTTCGACAGTTCGACGAGCCCCGGCGCCTGCTGCGCAGGCGAGGCGGCGTCGCGCACCAGCGCCGCATCGATATTGACGGCGGCCAGATCGTTGACGATCACGGCCACGCGCAGGCCGGCGCGATTGGCGAGGACGTGGTTGAGCAGCGTGGTTTTGCCCGCGCCCAGGAACCCGGAGAGCACGGTGACGGGCAGTGGCGGCTGGTTCATTGCAGTGTGGGAGTCAGAAAGACGGGGACGGGCCGCGCGTACGCGGCGCTAGAACGCATTGTGCATCATGCAGGCGCGCGCCGCTAAGAGGCCGCGAGGCGCCGGGCGGCTTACTTGAGGAAATTCCACTGCCGAAGGATATCGGCGATCTGCTGCGCGTAGCGGTCGCGCAGCGCAGGGGTGGCGGAATGGTAGGCGCCCACCGCGGCCCAGGTGTTGCCGTACTTGTTCATCTGCTGGCGCAGATGCCATGCGGCAATATAAACGTTCTTGCACGGCTCCATCAGCGTGTTCTGCGAGATGCCGTACTGCGCGAGCGTGGCGAGGTGCACGGAATTGATCTGCATGACGCCGTAATCGGTCGAACCGTTAGCATTCCTGTGCACTGCGTCCGGGTGGTTGTGCGATTCCTGCCAGGCGATCGCGCGCAGGATCAGCGGATTGACCTGCTGATAGCGGGCGGCTTCGTCGAAGCAGTCGGCGCGCGCGAGCGTGCTGACGCTGGCCAGCGCGAGCGTGGCGGCAGCGGCAAGCAAACGGGACCAGACCTTCTTCATAGGCAACGGGCAAAAACGTACGGAAGCATAGCGGGCAAGAACGCCACAGAGCCAGGGAAACTCCTGATACGGCATGACTCGCGAGACGTCACCCATGGGGTATGACCCAGGGTGTGTGACCCACAGGCGCGGCCGGCCTGCACCGGTTTCGCGTACCCGAGGATCGCCCGTATCATACCGGCCGCTTATGACGCGTCAAGCCGTGATGCCCATCCGGACGAGGCTTGCCGGGTCTGCGGGAACGCCAGGGCGCGCGGGACCGTGTCGAACCCGTCCAGGCGCACCTTACAAACGGCTTTGGATTATGCAAGAGCTCTAGAAGAAAACCACAGACGTTCTTTTCTTGTGACATTTTCGACACGAAAAGCTGCTACTGTTGCGTTTTTTTGCAGATCATCGGGATGCCGAGGGGACAAAAGAGGCGGCAGCCAGCGGCAACCGGAGCGGCCGGCAGCGCCAGCCGTTCGTTCATCACGCACGAATACGCACAAACACGCACGAATGGCCGGGGGTGTCCGCCGCCGGCTTCGATATGACATCCATGAGAAGAAATCGTATGGCTTTGCGTCGCGTCGCCACGGCGCTGCTCGTGAGCGGACTCATCTCGGCGCAGCTCGCGCACGCCCAGGTGACGCTCAATTTCGTCAATGCCGACATCGACCAGGTGGCGCGGGCGATTGGCGCCGCGACCGGCAAAACCATCATCGTCGACCCGCGCGTGAAGGGGCAGCTCAACCTCGTTTCGGAGAACCCCGTTCCCGAGGACCAGGCGCTCAAGACGTTGCAATCGGCGCTGCGCATGCAGGGCTTTGCGCTCGTGCAGGATCACGGCGTGCTGAAGGTCGTGCCCGAGGCCGACGCCAAGCTCCAGGGCGTGCCCACTTATGTCGGCAATGCGCCCACCGCGCGCGGCGACCAGGTGGTCACGCAGGTGTTCGTGCTGAAGAACGAGTCGGCCAATAACCTGCTGCCCGTGCTGCGTCCGCTCATCTCGCCGAACAATACGATTGCGGCCTACCCGGCGAACAACACGCTCGTCGTGACCGACTACGCCGACAACGTGCGCCGGCTCGCCGCGATCATCGCGGGCGTGGACACGGCCGCGGGCCAGCAGGTGCAGGTCGTGCCGCTGCATAACGCCAATGCGCTCGACATCGCACCGCAGATCTCGAAGATGCTCGATCCGGGCGCAATCGGCGCCTCGGACCCCTCGCTGAAGGTTTCGGTGGTGGCCGACCCGCGCACCAACTCGCTGATGCTGCGCGCCTCGAACGCCCAGCGTCTCGCGGCCGCGGCCCAGCTGGCGAAGCAGCTCGACGCGCCCACCAGCATGCCGGGCAATATCCACGTCGTGCGGCTGCGCAACGCCGACGCCACGGAGCTCGCCAAGACGCTGCGCGGCATGATGGGCAAAGGCGGCAACGATTCGTCGTCGTCCGGCAGCAACGCGAATTCGTTCAACCAGAACGGCAGCGGCGGCGGCAGCAGCACCTCCACCGGCATGTCCGGCACGCCGCCCCTGCCCAACTCGCTCGGCAGCAATTCGTCTTCGTCGAGCAATCCGCTTTCGGGCGGCGGCACGTCCTCGGGCAGCAACGACGGCGATTTCAGCAGCGACAAGAACAAGAGCGACGACAATTCGGGCGGCGGCATGATCCAGGCCGACGCGCCCACCAATTCGCTCATCATCACGGCGCCGGACCCGGTGTACCGCAATCTGCGCGCCGTGATCGACCAGCTCGACGTGCGGCGCGCGCAGGTCTATATCGAAGCGCTGATCGTCGAACTGAATTCGAATACGAGCGCCAATCTGGGTATCCAGTGGCAGATCGGAACGGGCTCGGTGCTTGCCGGGACCAACCTCGCCACCGGCACCGGGAACAACATCGTCAACCTGACCGCGGCGGCGGCGACCGGCGGCCTCGCGGGCGCGCTCGCCACCGCGAACCCGAGCTTGCAGCAGGGCCTGAACGTCGGCTGGGTGCACAACATTTTCGGCGTGCAGGGACTCGGCGCCCTGTTGCAGGCGTTTGCCGGCTCGGCCGACGCCAACGTGCTCTCCACGCCTAACCTCATCACGCTCGACAACCAGGATGCGAAGATCGTCGTCGGCACCAACGTGCCGATCCAGACCGGCTCCTACTCGAATCTCACGAGCGGCACGACGGGCACGGCGTTCAACACGTACGACCGCGTCGACGTTGGCCTCACGCTGCACATCAAGCCGCAGATCACCGACGGCGGCATCCTGAAGCTTCAGCTCTACACGGAAGATTCGGCGATCGTGAACGGCACGACCAACGTCTCGACCAATCCGGCCGGCCCGGACTTCACGAAGCGTTCGATCCAGTCCACCGTGCTGGCCGACAACGGCGAAATCATCGTGCTCGGCGGGCTGATGCAGGACAACTACCAGGTCAGCAACAGCAAGGTGCCGCTGCTCGGCGACATTCCCTGGATCGGCCAGCTGTTCCGCTCCGAAAACAAGACGCGCTCGAAGACCAACCTGATGGTGTTCCTGCGTCCGGTGATCATCAGCGACCGCAACACGGCGCAGGCCGTGACGTCGAACCGCTACGACTACATCCAGGGCGTGACGGGGGCTTACCAGTCGGATAACAACCTGATCAGGGACAAGGACGATCCGGTGGTGCCGCCGATGCCGGTGGGCCCGGCCGAAGGCGGTTCCGCGCTGAACCTCTTCGATCTCGACAAGATGCGGCGCGAACAGGCGGTGCGCTCGCTCGCGCCCGCCGCGCCCAGCAGCACGGGCGCCGGTAGTGCGGGACCAGCAGGAACGGCGCCCGGCGTGAACACCTATGCCGTGCCGAACACACCCGCAGGCGCCGTGCAGACGCAGCCCGCGCAGCCGGCCGTGCCGGTGCAGACGTTGCCCGCGCAACCTTTGCTGACTTCGCCGGGAGCGCAACAGTGAATACGCCGCAAACGCCTGGCAGCGCGTTGCCGGCGACGGCGGGGGCGCCGCACGCCGTGCGCGAGGCGCCCTCGCCGCTCGCGGCGCGTCTCGTGCCCTATGGCTTTGCGAAGAGCGGGCAGATCCTCGTGGCGCACCAGCAGGCGGACGGGCTCGAAGTGTGGATCAGCGAGCGCACGAGCAGTGCGGCCATCGCCGAAGTCGCGCGCAATTTCGGCGCCGTGCGTTTCGTGCGCATTGCCGCCGACGAGCTCGCGCTCGCGATCAACCAGGCCTACGCGCGCCACGACGGCAGCGCGGCCCAGGTGGTGGGCGAAGTGGAAGGCGAAGTGGATCTGTCGCGGCTCATGCAGGACATTCCCGAAGTGGAAGACCTGCTGGAATCCGAAGACGACGCGCCGATCATCCGCATGATCAACGCGCTCCTCACGCAGGCCGCGCGCGAGCAGGCCTCCGATATCCACATCGAGCCGTTCGAGAACGCTTCGGTCGTGCGCTTTCGCGTGGACGGCACGCTGCGCGACGTGGTGCGCCCGAAAAAGGCGCTGCACGGCGCGCTGATCTCGCGGATCAAGATCATGGCGCAGCTCGACATCGCCGAAAAACGGCTGCCGCAGGATGGCCGCATCACGCTGCGCGTGGGCGGGCGGCCCGTGGACGTGCGCGTTTCGACGCTGCCTACGGGCCACGGCGAACGCGCCGTGCTGCGTCTGCTGGAAAAGGACGCGCAGCGCCTGAATCTGGAAGCGCTCGGCATGGCCGCCGACACGCTCGCCAGGTTCGACCAGTTGATCGCGAAGCCTCACGGCATCGTGCTCGTCACGGGGCCCACGGGCTCGGGCAAGACGACCACGCTCTATGCGTCGATGTCGCGGCTGGAAACGGCCACGACCAACATCATGACGGTCGAAGACCCGATCGAGTACGACCTCTCGGGCATCGGCCAGACCCAGGTGAACGAGCGCATCGGCATGACGTTCGCGCGCGCGCTGCGCTCGATCCTGCGTCAGGATCCGGACATCATCATGATCGGCGAAATCCGCGACCTCGAAACCGCGCAGATCGCCGTGCAGGCCTCGCTCACGGGCCACCTCGTGCTCGCCACGCTGCACACCAACGACGCGGCCTCGGCCGTGACGCGTCTCACCGACATGGGCGTCGAGCCGTACCTGCTCGCTTCGTCGCTGCTCGGCGTGCTCGCGCAGCGGCTCGTGCGGCAGCTCTGCCCCGTCTGCAAGGAAGCGCGCGCCGAGGACGACGGCCGCATGCGCTGGCATCCGGTGGGGTGCGAGCGTTGCGGCCATTCGGGCTACTCGGGGCGGCGCGGCGTGTACGAACTGCTGCTGATCGACGAACCGATTCGCGCGCTCATCCACCGCAATGCAGCCGATGCGGAGATCTTCGCGGCCGGCCGCGCGCAGGGCATGCGCACGCTGCGCGAGGACGGCGAACGCTGGCTCGACGCGGGCACGACGTCGCTCGAAGAAGTGCTGCGCGTGACCGGCGGCGCATAAGGCATCGAAGAGAGAGGCTCAAGCAAGATGCCGGCATTCCGTTTCGAAGCGATCGACGCCGCGGGCAAGGCCCAGAAAGGCGTTCTCGAAGCCGACAGCGCGCGCAGCGCCCGCACGCAGCTGCGCGGCCAGGGGCTCACGCCGCTCGTGGTCGAGCCGGCGGCGAGCCGCACGCGCGGCGCGCGCCAGCAGCGCCTCGCGCTCGGCCGGCGCCTGTCGCAACGCGAGCAGGCCATCCTCACGCGCCAGCTCGCAAGCCTGCTGGTGGCGGGGCTGCCGCTTGGCGAAGCGCTCGCGGTGCTCACCGAGCAGGCCGAGCGCGACTACATCCGCGAACTGATGGCGGCGATCCGCGCCGAGGTGCTGGGCGGCCACTCGCTTGCCAATGCGCTCGAACAGCACCCGCGCGACTTCCCCGACATCTACCGCGCGCTCGTGGCGGCGGGCGAACACACGGGCAAGCTCGGCATCGTGCTCTCGCGCCTCGCCGACTACATCGAACAGCGCAACGCGCTCAAGCAGAAGATCGTACTCGCGTTCACCTACCCGACCGTCGTCACGATCATCGCGTTCGGCATCGTCACGTTCCTGCTGAGCTACGTGGTGCCGCAGGTGGTCAACGTGTTCGCGAGCACGAAGCAGGAGCTGCCGTTTCTCACCATCATGATGATGGCGCTCTCCGGCTTCGTGCGGCATTGGTGGTGGGCCGTGCTGATCGCCGTGGCGATCGTGGCGTGGATCGTGCGCGCGATCCTGCGCCAGCCCGGGCCGCGGCTTTCGTTCGATCGCTGGATGCTCACGGCGCCGCTCGCGGGCAAGCTCGTGCGCGGCTACAACACGGTGCGCTTTGCGAGCACGCTCGGCATTCTTTCCGCGGCCGGCGTGCCGATCCTGCGCGCCTTGCAGGCCGCGGGCGAAACGCTCTCGAACCGTGCGATGCGCACGAACGTGGATGAGGCGATCGTGCGCGTGCGCGAAGGCACGTCGCTGTCCCGGGCGCTCGGCAATACGAAGACGTTTCCGCCGGTGCTCGTGCACCTGATCCGCTCGGGCGAGGCGACCGGCGACGTGACGACCATGCTCGACCGCGCCGCCGAAGGCGAGTCGCGCGAGCTGGAGCGCCGCACGATGTTCCTCACGAGCCTGCTGGAGCCGCTCCTGATTCTCGCGATGGGCGGCGTGGTGCTCGTGATCGTGCTGGCGGTGATGCTGCCGATCATCGAGTTGAACAACCTCGTCCAGTAGCGTCGCCGGCGGACGAGGCGCGGGCGGCCAGGTTAGCGCACGTAGATGGTGGGCCCGGGCGCGTTGGCGGGCAGGAAGATTTCGGAGTGCACGCCGTGGCGGTCGATGACGATCGAGCGGGGGCGCACTTCGGCGAGCCGGGCGTCCTGGCCGATGGGGCCGCCGAGCGAAATGGCTCTCGCCGGATCGCCGCCGACGCTCACGATGGCCGCCGCGCCTTGCTGGAGCGCGAGGATGCCGGAGAGGTGGATGTCCTGCACCGGGTTGCGATCGAGCCGGCCGCCGAAGAGCGCGGCGGCCTGGTCGAGCGAGACCGGCGCATGCGCCGCGGCGGCTTCGGTGGGCGTGGCGCGGCTGGTGGCGAGCGTGAGCCCCCACCCGGTTGCCGTGGCGCAGAACACCGCGAATGCGGCGAGGGAGAGGAGTCGGATTTGCAGGGCGTTCATGTGCTCCATTGTACGGAGTATTGTGAATTTTTCGACGGCGTGCGGGTATGCCCGAAAGCCGTCACCGCGTGACATTACAATGACCCGCCACGTGACTGACTGCACGTAGGGTGGAATGCGGCGCCGGGATGGGCGCCGCGACGTTCAATTGCCAGGAGGGAAGCAAGCCATGTCCATGTGGGCCAAACGTCGTGCTGAAATCGAGGGGCTGCGCGCCCGCCGCCGCGGCGGCTTTACCCTCATCGAAATCATGGTCGTGATCGCGATTCTCGGCATTCTCGCCGCGCTGATCGTGCCGAAGATCATGAGCCGTCCCGACGAGGCGCGGCGTGTCGCCGCGCGCCAGGACATCGGCACGATGATGCAGGCGCTCAAGCTCTACCGGCTCGACAACGGCCGCTATCCGACCCAGGACCAGGGTCTGCAGGCGCTTGTCCAGAAGCCGACCACCGACCCGGTGCCGAACAACTGGAAGGACGGCGGCTATCTCGAACGCCTGCCGAACGATCCCTGGGGCAATCCGTACCAGTACCTGAATCCGGGCGTGCACGGCGAGATCGACGTGTTCAGCTACGGTGCCGATGGCAAACCCGGAGGCGAAGGCAACGACGCCGATATCGGGTCCTGGCAGTAGCGCGGCCTGGCATGGCGGGCACGCCGGGGAACCCTGCGAGGTTCCGCTTGCCCGCCCTGCTTTCCAGGATCGCCGCCGCCCCGGTTGCCGCAAGCCACGCATCATGCGCCAGACTCTCCCGCAACGTTTCCCGCCCCGCGCGACGCCCACCGGCGCCGTGCGCGCGCGTGCGCGCGGCTTCACGCTGCTCGAAATGCTGGTGGTGCTGCTGATCGCAGGACTCCTGATTTCGCTGGCGTCGCTTTCGCTCTCGCGCAATCCGCGCACCGATCTCAACGAAGAGGCCCAGCGTCTCGCGCTGCTGTTCGAAACCGCGGACGACGAGGCGCAGGTGCGCGCCCGGCCCATTGCGTGGCAGCCTGTGTCGGGCGGCTTTCGCTTCGATGTGCGAACCGGGGACGGCTGGCGCCCGCTGCGCGACGACCTGCTCGGCCCGCGCGGCTGGGAAGGCGGCGTGACCGGCGTCTCGATCGACTACCCGGGCGGCGACGACGACACGCATGCCAATCGCCTCGTCTTCGGTACCGAGGCCGTGGACGTGCCGGTCCAGGTGACGCTGTATTCCGCAGTCGGGCGCGCGACGATCGTCGGCACCGGCAGCGGCCGCTTCGAGGTGCGCTGAGATGCGCGCCTTCCGACGCTCGCACGGTGCGGTCCGAATGGTGCACGCGGCCCGCCCGGTCCGTCCGGCCGCAGCGCGCGGCTTCACGATGATCGAAGTGCTGGTGGCGCTCGCGATCGTCGCCATTGCGCTTGCGGCGTCGCTGCGCGCCGTGGGCAGCCTCGCCGCGAGCGAGGCCGATCTGCATGACCGGCTGCTGGCGGGCTGGAGCGCCGACAACGCGCTCGCGCAACTGCATCTCGCGCACCGTTGGCCCGACCTCGGCGAGCAGCAGTTCGACTGCTCGCAGGCCAATCTGCGGCTCACCTGCCTCGAGACCGTGAGCGCCACGCCCAATCCTGTGTTTCGCCGCGTGGAGGTGTCGGTGACGACACCCGGCCGCGCCGGCAATCTCGCGCAACTCGTCACGGTGCTCGCCAATGAGACGAACCGCTCGCTGTGACCGTGCGCGCGGCGTGCGCGGCTTCACGCTGATCGAACTGCTCGTGGCCATCGCGATCCTGGCCGTGGTGGCGATCCTGTCGTGGCGCGGGCTCGACCAGATCATGCGCGGCCGCGACACGATCACGCGTTCGATGGCCGACGAGCGCGTGTTCGCGCAGATGTTCGACCAGATGCGCATCGACTGCCGCCAGGCCGCCTCCGACGACGAAGCGGGCGCCTCCGCGATTTCCCTCGAAGGCGGCGTGCTGCAGATCGTGCGGGCCTTCGCGGTGCCGCCGGGCGCGGCGCCGCGCCTCCAGGTGGTGCGCTACCGTGTGACCGAAGGGCGCGTGGTGCGCTATGCCTCGCCGCCCATCGCCAATCTGGGCGAGCTGCGGCGCGCGCTGCGCGGCGGCGAGAGCGGCAACTGGAACGCGCTGCCGATGATGGGCGGCGTGGGCTCGATCAGCGCGCGGCTCTACGTGCCGAAGGTCGGCTGGACCTCCAGCATGCAGGACGTGCGTGCGCAGCTCACGGCCAACGTGAATAATCTCAAGGTGCCGCAGCTCGGCAATGCACCGCTGCCGCGCTCGGTGACGGGGCTCGAAGTGCGCGTGGGCGCCACTTCGTTGCAGTGGCCCGTCACGCGCGTCTTCCTGGTGGGGGAGTGAACGTGCCGACTTCACGCATGGCGCCCCCTGCCCCTCGCCCGTCGCGACCGCGACTCCCGTTGCGACCGCGCCCCCGGCCGCGCGCGGGGCGGCGCGGCGCGGCCATCATCACGGCCCTGCTCGTGGTGGCGCTTTCCGCGATCCTCGTTTCGGGCATCCTGTGGCGCCAGCAGGTGCAGTTGCGCCGCATCGAAAACCAGCGGCTCATCGCGCAGGCGCAGTGGATCGCGCGCGGCACGCTCGACTGGACCCGCCTCGTGCTGCGCTCGCAAGCCGATACGTCGCCCACCGTCACCTATCTCGGCGGCGCCTGGGGCGTGCCGGTCGCGCGCACGCGCCTGTCCGACTTTCTCGGCCAGATCGGCGACGTGCGCGCCGAACAGGGCGCGGCCACCTACCTTTCGGGCTCCATCGAAGACGCCGAGGCGCGCTTCAATCTGCGCAATCTGGTGTCGAGCCCGGCGCCGGGTGCGCTCCAGCTGAACGTCACGCAAGTCGCGGCCTTTGCGCGCCTGCTGCAACTGCTCGGGCTCGACACCTCGCTCGCGAAGAACACGGCGGTTTATCTGCGTGCGGGCCTTTCGTATTCGGCCACGCGCTTCCGGACGGGGACTGCGCCCGGCACCGCCGCGACCGCGCAGCCGCCCGAGGGCGGTGCGGCGGGCGGCTCGACCTTCACGAACAATCCGGGCCTCGACGACGCCGACAACAACAGCGGCGTCGCCCCGCTCGTGATGACGAACGTCGATGCGCTGCTCGACGTGCCGGGCTTCACGCCCGAGGCGCTCGCGCGGCTGCGGCCCTTCGTGACGATCCTGCCCACCACCACGCCCGTGAACATGAACACGGCGAGCGCGGAGGTGGTCGCGGCGATCGTGCCGGGGATGAGCCTCTCGAGCGCGCAGACCTTCGTGGCGCGGCGCCAGAGCGTGTTCTTCCGCAACCTGGGCGACGTGCAGCTCGCCTTGCAGGGCTCGGGCGTGCCGCAGGCCGCCATCGACACGACGCTGTGCGACGTCAACACGAGTTATTTTCTGGTCCACGGGCGTGTCCAGCACGAGCGCGCCGAGGTGGACCGCACGACGCTCGTCTGGCGCGACACGCTCACCCATACGACGCGTGTGGTGCGCGTAAGCGACGACCCATGAAACCGATTCAGTCCAACATCGAAACGAGGTGCCTTTGAGCACGCTGATCGTCCTGATGCCGCCGCGAGATCCGGCGGTCCACTCGCAGGAATGGCAGTTGCCGGAACTGCCGTTCCTGCTGCTCGACAAGGCGGGCCACACGCAGCGCGCGGGCCGCGCGGCGCTGGGCCTCTTGCCGCGCGCGTCCGCCACGGTCCTGCTCGTCGCCGCGCGCGACCTGCTGAGCGTGCAGGCGAGCGTGCCGCCGCTCAAGGGGCCGCGGCTGCGCCAGGCCCTGCCGAACGTGGTCGAGGATCAACTGATCCAGGACCCGCAGACCTGCCACCTCGCGCTCGACCCGCAGACGCTCGCCGACGGCCGGCATGTCGTGGCGGCGATCGATCGCGGCTGGTTCCGCTTTCTGGTCGAAGGCTTTGCGGCCGCGGGGCATCGCAACCTGCGTGCGGTGCCGGTTGCGCGCTGTCTGCCGCAGCCGGAGGCGGCTGCGCCGGCTCAGGAGAAGGCGGAGCCGTCCGCTGCGTCGCCCGAATCCGCCGGGTCCGCGCCTGGCGTGGCCGCCGAACCCGTGATTGCCTGCGTGTTCGGCCCGGTCATCTCGACCGCGCCCACGCTGCTCGCGGGCGGCGCGCCCGACCTGGCGCTTTCGGCGCCGGGCGCGGCGCTCGAACTCGTCATCGTGCGCGGCGCGGCGGCGCAAGGTTTTGCGGTGCCTGCCGCAAGCGCGGCTGCCACCATCGCGGCGCTCGCCGGCGACGCGCCGGTGACGCTCTACGCGCTCACCGCCTTACCGGGCGAACCGGCCGGCGCGGCGCGGACACAGAACGCGTGGATGGCGCAACTGCCGGGCGCGCAACCGCTCACGTTCGAAACGCTCGCGCGGCGTGCGCTCGCCTGCCGCTTCGATCTCTGCCAGTTCGAGTTCGCCGCGCAGCCGTGGCGGCTCGACCGCGCCACGCTGCGCCGCCTGCGCCCGGCGATCGTGCTCGTCGCGGCGTCGATCGTGGTGGCGATCGTCGGCGCGAATCTGCAGTGGCTCATGCTTGCGCGTCAGCGCGATGCGATGGAAGCGCAGATGACCGAACTGCTGCTCAATGCGTTTCCGAAAACGACGGTGGTGCTCGATCCCGCGGGGCAGATGACGCGCCAGTTGCAGCAACTGCGCCTCGCGGCCGGCGAGCCTTCGCCCGGCGACTTCCTCGCGCTCGCGGACGGCCTCGCGCGCTCGCTCGGCCCCGTGCCGCCGAACGCCATCGCCGCCCTCCACTATCACGACCGGCGGCTCGACGTGACCTTCAAGCCGGGCGTCAACGTCGATGCGGGCCTCGCGGAGCGGCTTGCGCGTAACGGCCTCGCGGGCGCCGTGGACAACAGCAGCGGCAATGGCGGGAACTGGATCATCAGGAGCGCATCGTGAATACAACGGCTTTGAGCGGCGCCTGGGCCGAATTCTGGGACGCGCGTTCGGTGCGCGAGAAGACGCTGCTGACCTGGGGCGGCGCGCTGCTGGTGGTGGCGATCGGCTGGTCGGTGCTGTGGGCGCCGGCAGCGGACGGCCGCGCCCAGTTGCGCGAGCGCCTGCCGGGCCTCAGGCGCGAACTCGCGCAGATGACGGCGCAAGCCGACGAAGCGCGCGCGCTCGCGGGCGCGGCGGCGAGCGTCGCGCCGGAAGGCCAGGCATTGAAGGACGCCTTGACCTCCTCGCTTGCCGATCACGGCATGCAGGGCGCGCAGGTGCAACTGATCGGCACGACCGTGCAGGTGCAGATGAAGAATGCGTCGTTCCCGGCCTTCACGGGCTGGCTCGACGACGTGCGCAAGCAGTTCAAGGTGCAGGTGGTCGAAGCGCAGATGACGGCGCTCAAGACCGATGGCCAGGTCGATCTGACCGCCTCGCTGCAACCGGCGAACGCACGTTAGCAGCAGTTAGCGGCGGATAACAACGCGCCGGCGAAGCTGCACTGCGCGCGAGACAGCGCTGCACGGGATCGCAGCAAGCGCTAACGCTTTCACTCCGGTCGACAGGAGACCTTTGCATGACGTACTGGATGCGGCGCGCGCGCGCCGTGTTGCCGTGGCTTCTGGTGGGCGCGATATCGAGCGGCACGGTGCTGCTCACCCGCCTGCCCGCCGCGTGGATCGCACCGCAGTTCGCGCGCGCGACCCAGGGGCACGTGAATCTCGTCGATCCCGCCGGCTCGCTCTGGCACGGCTCCGCCACGCTGATGCTCGCTGCCGGCCAGGACGCCACCGGTGCGACCCTGCTGCCGGGGCGCATCGAATGGCAGACGGCGTTCTGGCCACTCTTTCTCGGCCGCGTCAGCATGCAGATGCGCCAGACCGAGGCGATGCCCGACCCGGTTCAGGTCGAAGCGACGCTCAAAAGCGCGACCGTGACGGCCGGCGCGATTGCGGTGCCGGCCTCGCTGCTGGCGGGGCTCGGCGCGCCGTTCAACACGCTCGACTTCGACGGCAACGTGCGGCTCGCGTGGAGCCCGTGGCGCACGTTCGGCACGGACGCGTTCGGCCGCCTCACCGTCTCGCTGACCGACATGAGCTCGCGCGTCTCGCTCGTGAAGCCGCTCGGATCGTATGAAGTGGTGGTGCAGGCGCAAGGCGCCTCGTCGACGCTCGATCTCACCACGCAGAAAGGACCGCTGCTCCTGAACGGACATGGCACGTTCTCGCGCGCCTCGATGTCGTTCGAAGGCACCGCGAGCGCCACGCCCGAGCAGAGCGACAACCTCGCGGGTCTCCTGAACCTGCTGGGCCGGCCCACCGGCCCGGGCACGGTTGCGCTGACGTTCGTTCACTAGTTCGTCCACTAGCGCTTTTACCAGGCGCCGCGCGGTCCTCCCGCTGCGGCCGAACCCGGCGCCCTAAGCCGGGGCGCCGCTGCGCGCCCCGCTCTGCCCTTGCGCGCCGGAGGCCGGAACCGGTGCGGGCGCGTTCACGTCGCCGGTTTCGCGGTCCATCTGCGCGACGCTCCATCCGCCGCCCAGCGCCTTCACGAGCCCCACTGACGACACCATGCGCTCGCCCGCCAGGTTCGCGAGCTTCTGCTGCGCCTGGAACGCCGTGGTCTGGGCGGAGAGCACGTTCTGGTAATCGGTCGTGCCGACCTTGTACTCGTTGACGACGATGTCGAGCGCGTGCTGCGCCGACTCCACCGCCTGCTGCTGCACGCCCACTTCCTCGGCGAGGATGCGCTGCGACGCGAGGTTGTCCTCCACGTCCTGGAACGCGGCCAGCACGGTGCCGCGGTAGGTGGCGACCTGCTGGTCGTAGGCGGCGCGGGCCGCTTCCGTCTGGGCGCTGCGCAGGCCGCCGTCGAAGAGCGTGCCCGCGAGCGACGGCCCGAGCGTCCAGAAGCGCGAGGGCATCTGCAGGAGCTGCGAGAGCACCGAGCTCTCGAAGCCGCCCGTGGCCGAAATGGTGAGCGACGGGAAGTACGCCGAAATCGCCACGCCGATCTGCTCGTTCGCGGCCGCGGCCTTGCGCTCCGCCGAGGCGATGTCGGGACGCCGCTCGAGCAGCGCCGAGGGCATCGAGAGCGGCACCGTGGGCGGCGTGGCGTCGAGCGGCGAAGGCGGGATCGAGAACGTGGAGGCCGGCTGCCCGACCAGCACGGCGATCGCATGCTCGTTCTGGGCGCGCGCTACCCCGTTGTCGATGGCCGAAGCTTGCGCCGACTGAAGCTGGACCTGCGCCTGAACCACATCGGCGCGGCCCGCCACGCCCTGCGCGTACTGGTTCTGCGTGAGCTCCAGGGTCTTCCGGTAGGCGCGCACGGTGTCGTCGAGCAGCTTTTGCTGGGCGTCGAGCGAGCGCAGCGTGAAGTACGTCTGCGCGAGCGTGGCCTGGGCCGAGAGACGCGCATTGGCGAGATCGGCGGCGGCGCCCTGCTGGCTCGCCTCCTGCGCGCCCACGGTGCGGCTCACCTTGCCCCACAGGTCGGGTTCCCAGGTCGCGTCGAGGCCGAGGTTGAAGTTGTTGTTGATCGTGCCGCTCGGGAAGCTGCCGCTCGCGTTGCTCACGCGCGTGGGCGTGCGCGAGCGCGTGGCGCCTGCCGACGCGCTGACGACCGGGAAATATGCCGCCCGCGCCTCGCCCACCAGGGCGCGCGCCTGACGGTACGCGGCGGCGTATTGGGCGATGGTCTGGTTCTGCGTGTCGAGCTGCTCTTCGAGCGCGTTGAGCTGCGTGTCGTGGTAGATCGTCCACCAGTCGCCGCGATCGGCTTCGTCGGACGGCTGCGCGACCTTCCAGCCTTCGGGCGCCTCCTTGAACGAAGCGGGCATCGCAGCCGTTGCGGGCCGCTGGTAATTCGGGCCGACGGCACAGCCGCCGAGGCCAGGCGCCAGCGCGGCCGCCGCGCAGGCGAGCGCCGTCACGCGAAGGGAATAGACCGGACGAAACGAACGGACGATGAAGCGAGGCATGCAAGCAATCCTGTCGATGCAGCCGTCACGAAGCGAGGCCGACTGCGATGGGCTTCGGAACCGGCTGCGCGGCGTGGCGCGCGGGAGCGCAAGGCGGGTTGCGTGTCGCGGCAATGGTAGCGCACGCGCCGCGCGCTGCGCGGGACGTGCAAGGGTAATGCAAGGATGGGTTGCGGTGTGTTACGTCAGGCGACGCGCAGGTTACGCATCGTTACGGCGCCAGCGGCGCAGTGCGTCCAGCGCGTAGGCGCCGGCGCGCGTGCGCGGCGTGTAGCCCGCGCAGGCCGCGTAAGCCGCACGGCAGGCGGCCCGGCGTCCGGAGCACACCGCGGCGGTAGGGATGGCAGAGGTGCCGCGAGTGCCCTTCGCCCGCCTCGCCCGCAGGCGCTGCACGCCCATGACCAGCAAAACGGCCAGGGAGCCGCCAGGCAGCACGAACATCGCCGCATAGACTGCGAGCTTGCGCCAGCCCGCCGCGCCGGCTTGCGCGAGGGCGAGCCGGGCCGTGTCGGTCATGGAGCGGCCAAGGCCGCCGAGGGCGTTTTTCAGGTACAGCATAGCGCGGTCGAAAGCGGGATCGGGGCTTGCAGGAAATAAACTGGTTGACTGACATAATATTGACTAAGCAACCAACTGACAAACTGATTTGCAACGCAGCAATCTTGCTGTTGTTTTTTGTCCAGGCGATGACGCCTATGCTCGCCATTGACTTGTCTGCTTAGGCAGCTAAAATTCAGCGAATCCGGTTTTCCGGTGCTTCAAGCCGGCCAGCCGCCCTGTTTTCCCCAACCTGTCTCGCGCCATGAGTGAAGCCTCCTTCGTTCCCGTCCGGATCGGTGTCGAGTCGAGCCTCGGCTACTTCCTTTCGACGGCCCGCAACGTGCTGACCACGCGGATGGACCGGGCCGTGGCGCCGCTCGGGCTTACGTCTTCGCAGATCGGCGTGATCCTGCTGCTGTGGTTCGAGCGGGCGCGCACGCCCAACGAAATGTCGCGGGTGCTCTCCTATGACACCGGCTCGATGACGCGCATGCTCGACCGGCTGGAGAAAAAGGGTTTTCTCGAACGCCAGCGCAGCCTCGCGGACCGGCGCGTCGTGGAACTGGCCCTGACGCCGCTGGGCCGCGACGCGGCGCAGCAACTGCCCGAACTGATCTCGCAGGTCCTGAGCGACCAGTTGCGCGGATTTTCCGCCGACGAAGTCGTCACGCTCGTCTCGCTGCTGCAGCGTTTCATTGCCAACGACCCGGACACGGACGCCCTGTGCCCCGGCGAAAGCGGCTGCGCGGCACAGCCACTGGTTGTTCAAGAGGAACACAAAGCGTAGCGGGAGGCGGGCACAACGCGCGCCCTTCTTGCATCGTAATAACTGTCTGGGCAGAAAATGCCGGGGCATTGATCGAAGAACAAGGATTGACGACCGATGAACGCCTCCACCACGGCGCCTCCCGGCGCCGCCGAGCCCCTGCCGCTCTCCGGCGGCACGCTCGCGCTACTCACCGTTGGCCTCGCGCTCGGCACGTTCATGGAGGTGCTCGACACCTCGATCGCGAACGTTGCTGTGCCAACCATCTCCGGCAACCTGGGCGTGGCCAACAGCGAAGGCACCTGGGTGATCTCGTCGTACTCGGTGGCTTCCGCGATCGCGGTGCCGCTCACCGGCTGGCTTGCACGGCGCGTGGGCGAAGTGCGGCTCTTCACGCTTTCGGTGGTGCTGTTCACGATCGCCTCGGCGGCGTGCGGCTTCGCGGCGAACTTCGAAACGCTGATCGCGTGCCGCCTTTTGCAGGGCCTCGTGTCCGGGCCGATGGTGCCGCTCTCGCAAACCATCCTGATTCGCTCGTATCCGCTGGAAAAGCGCGGGCTCGCGCTCGGCCTTTGGGCGATGACGGTGATCGTCGCGCCGATTTTCGGCCCCGTGATGGGCGGCTGGATCACCGACAACTACACCTGGCCGTGGATCTTCTATATCAACGTGCCGATTGGCCTCTTCTCCGGCGCCTGTGCGTTCGTGCTGCTGCGCGGCCGCGAAACGAAGATCACGAAGCAGCGCATCGACGCGGTGGGTCTCGCGCTGCTGGTGATCGGCGTATCGTGCCTGCAGATGATGCTCGACCTGGGCAAGGATCGCGATTGGTTCAATTCGAAGTTCATCGTCACGCTCGCGATCGTCGCGGCGGTGTCGATTGCGTTCATGCTCGTGTGGGAGGCGACGGAAAAAGAACCGGTCGTCGATCTCTCGCTGTTCCGCGACCGCAACTTCGCACTGGGCGCGCTGATCATCTCGTTCGGCTTCATGGCGTTCTTCGGCTCGGTGGTGATCTTTCCGCTGTGGCTGCAAACGGTGATGGGCTACACGGCCGGCATTGCGGGCCTTGCGACGGCGCCGGTGGGACTGCTCGCGCTCGTACTTTCGCCGCTGATCGGACGCAACATGCACCGGCTCGATCTGCGCATGGTCGCAAGTTTCGCATTCCTTATTTTTGCGTTCGTCTCGATCTGGAATTCGACCTTCACGCTCGACGTGCCCTTCAATCAAGTGATCCTGCCGCGTCTCGTGCAGGGCATCGGCGTTGCGTGCTTCTTCGTGCCGATGACGACCATCACGCTTTCGAGCGTCTCAGACGAACGGCTCGCCAGCGCCTCGGGGCTCTCGAATTTTCTGCGCACGCTTTCGGGCGCCATCGGGACGGCGGTGAGCACGACGTTCTGGGAGGACGATGCGATCTACCACCACGCGGTGCTTTCGGAGTCGGTGAGCCAGTATTCGCAGAACACCAATGCGTATAGCGACACGCTGTCGAGCATCGGTTTGGCCGGCCAGGCCGTGACTGCGCAACTGAACGAGGTCGTCACGCAGCAGGGCTACATGATGGCGACCAACGACTTTTTCCGCCTCTCGTGCGTGGTGTTTCTCGTGCTTTCGGTGCTCGTGTGGGTGACGAAACCCAGCAAGGTCGCGGGGCCGTCAATGGGGCATTGACGGGCCCGCGGGTGCTGCCTCAGGGCGAAGTGGCCGGCTGCGCACCGCTGGCGGCGGGCGCCGCCGCTTCGTCGGCAGCGGCGCCGGACAGCGGCGTATCGACACCGGTGCGCACGTATTGCTTGAAGGCCGCGCCGGCCTCCCACGGGTTCGGCTTGCAGCCGAGCGAACTGTCGCAGTGCGCCGCGAAACCGATCGTGGCCGTGCCGTCGCTGTTGGCGGTTTTGGTGATCTCGTAGGCCAGCAGCCGCTTGCCGCCGCCCGGGCCCGAGGTCTGGATCAGCGTATCGGTGGCCGTCTGCACTTCGTACTTCGAATGGCTGCGCACCCAGTCCTGCGAGCGCTGCCACCACACGTCGCACTGCGCCTTGTTCGAGCACGTGAGCGGCGCCGTGGCGATCTGCATGACGTCCGGATTCACCTGGCCGCGCGTGGAGCAGGCCGCTGCCGTCGCGCAAAGCAGGATCAGCAGGGTTCGTTTCATTATGGGTAGTCCTCCCTGTGGGCGCCGCGCACCGGACGCACCCAGCGCATTCCATGCGCCGGCGCGCAGCGATCATTGTCGATAAGTATTGGAGTATTGGACCGCGCGGGCGGGCTTTTCGTTTCGCGCAATTCCGGTGCCCGGCTGCGCTGGGTCAAACGCTGAAGCGGTTGAGCGTGTACGCGCGATAGGCGGCGACGAAGGCGTCGAACGAACCGACTTCCTGGTGTTCGAGCCGCGCCTGTTCGTCGAGCGATTCGCGCGCCAGCGTGTCGAAATGCGCGGTCAATTCCGCATCCAGCGGGCGCGAGAGGAAGTGCGCGGCATGACGCTCGCTCTGCGCGAGCGCGAATTGCAGGAAGGTCTGCTGGTCGTCGCGCAGGGTTTGCAGCACGCGCGCCGACGGCGTGAGCGACGCATCGGCGAGCTTCGCGCGCTGCGCCGCCACGGCGCGACGATGCTCGTCGCCGCCGTGCACCGCGTCGAGTGCGGCAGCGGTGTGGTCGATCTTCGCGAGGAGATCGGCGGCCCAGTCCTGCATCGGCACGTCCTTGCCGTCGCGCTTGAGCGTGAGCCCCGGGCGGCGGCCTTCCTTCGTGACGAGAGCGAAGTTGGCGTTGGCTTCGGCGCCGGCGGCCACCGGCAGAAGCGGGCTGTCTTCGAGCGCGCACGCCAGCAGATAGGCGTCGAGAAAACGCGCGGTCGGCAGCGCGATGCCGGTGGGCTCGAACGGATCGATGTCCATGCAGCGCACTTCGACGTACTGCACGCCGCGCGCGGCGAGCGCGGAAAGCGGACGCTCGCCTGGATACGTGACGCGCTTGGGGCGGATCGTCGAGTAGAACTCGTTCTCGATCTGCAGCACGTTCGTGTTGATCTGCACCCACTCGCCGTTGCGGTGCGTGCCGATCGCCTCGTATGGCGGATACGGCTCGCTCACCGCTTCGGTGAGCGCCGCGAGATAGCCGGAGAGGGTGTTGTAGTCGGCGTGCAGCGCGGACTGGCCCGTGGTGTTCGAGTAGCCGAGGTCGCTCATGCGCAGGCTCGTTGCGTAAGGCAAGTAGAGCGTTTCGCTGTCGAAGGTTTCGAGCGTGTGCGGGCGGCCGCGCAGAAAGCGCGCGTCGAGCGCGGGCGAGGCGCCGAACAGGTACATCAGCAGCCAGCTCGTGCGGCGGAAATTGCGGATCAGCGCGAGATAGCGCTCCGACTGATAGTCCACCGACGTGGCCGGCGATCGCTCGTGCGCGTGCAGGACCTGCCACACGGTTTCGTCGAGCGAATAGTTGTAGTGGATGCCGGCGATGCACTGCATCGTGCGCCCGTAGCGCAGCGCGAGGCCGAGACGGTAGACGTATTTGAGGCGCCCGATGTTCGAGGTGCCGTATTCGGCAATGGGAATGCCTTCGTCGGCGGCGGGCAGCAGGCCCGGCATCGACTCGTTCCAGAGGATTTCGCCGTCGCGCGCGAGCACCGCATAGACGTAGCGATGCAGTTCGTCGAGCCGCTCGAGCGTGATGGACGGATCGCGCTCGGCCGGCGTGATGATCTCGATCAACGCTTCCGAGTAGTCGGTCGTCAGCGACGGGTGCGTGAGCGCCGAGCCCAATGCGGCCGGATGCGGCGTCATCGCGAGCTGCCCGTCGCGCGTGACCCGCAGGCTTTCCTTTTCGATGCCGCGCAGACCGTGTGCGAGCGCGTCGCGGTACGGCCCGGCGCTCAGCACGGCAAGGCGTTGCGCGAGGACGTCGTTCGTGCGGATAGAGGTCGTGTCTGGCATTGAGGCTGGTCGGGCGGAGGAGGCCGGCGGCGCCATGTTTGCGTGCGCGCGCCAGGGTGAATATTTTCGTTAGCGGGCACTTTAACATCTCGCCGGAAGACCTGCTTGCGACCGATTTGGCCGTCTTCGGGCCGTCATCGGCGCGTTTCAGGACGGCTTTTCGCACGGACTGACAAGGCTTGCGCGGGGGGGCCTGCCGCCGGTTTCGTCAGACTGCGGTTCGACTAACCGCCGCGCGCGGCGCCCGCGCGATCCGCGATCTCGTTCCACAAATGCATGGCCGCATAGGCACGCCACGGCTGCCAGGCGTCGCTGCGCGCGCGTTGCTGGGTGGCGCGCGCGAGGGCGGGGTCGCGCTGCGCGATGGCCTGCATGAGCACGAGGTCGGTGGCGGGCCACGCGTTCGCGTCGCGCCATGCGCGCATGGCGACGTATTCGACGGTCCAGGGGCCGATGCCGGGCAGCGCGAGGAGGGCGGCGCGCATCTCGTCCAGAGCGGGACCGGCGTGCGTTGGCGAGCCGGTTGCCTCGTCGCGATGCCGCTCGATGGCGACCGCGCCGCTCGCCACGGCTTCGGCGAAACCTTGCAGCGCCGCGACGCGCTTGCCCGGCATGCCGATGCCGGCGAGATCGGCGCGGGCGAGGGCGGCGGGCGTGGGGAAGCGCCAGGCCGTGCTCGCGTGCGGGTGTCCGTCGATCGGTTCGCCGACGCGTTGCACGAGGCGCCCCACGATCGTCGTGGCGGCCTTCACGCTGACCTGCTGCCCGACGATCGCGCGCACCACGAGCTCGAAACCCGACCACGCGCCCGGCACGCGCAGGCCGGGTACGGCGGCAAGGAGCGGCGCGAGCCACGGATCGGCAGCGAAGTGCTCGCCGATGGCGGCAGGGTTGGCCGCCACGTCGAACATACGGGCGAGCGGAGCGGCCAGCGCGGCGGCATGCGTGCTCACCGGGCCTTCCACCTGCACGACGAGGCAGCGCCGCCGCGGGTGGCGCCGCACGGCGAGCGTGCCGACCTCGCCCCGGTATTCGATGGCGCGGCGCCAGGTCCCGTCCTCGACGGCCTCGACGCCCGGGGTCGCGCGGCCCGCGAAGAAGCGCAGCATGCGTGGCCAGTCGTAGGGCGCGCGGAACGGGAGTTCGATCGTGGCGCTGTGAGGCGAGGTTTCGGGCGCAGGCAGCGCTTTCGTTTGTACGCGCATCGGCGGGTTGGGCTGTGAATGATCTGGTTGCCGGCTGCGCTCAGGCCGCGGTTTCCGGGGTGTCGGCGTGCGTATCGCGCCGGTCGTGCCGGTCGCGGTGTGGCGCAGGCGTTGCGGGCGCCGTGGCCGACGTGCCGCCCTGTGCGGCATGCGCCTTCGATTCGGCGTCGAGCAGCGCGGCCTTGCGTTCGAGGCCCCAGCGGTAGCCGGCGAGGGAGCCTCCCTTCTGGATCACGCGATGGCAGGGAATCGCGAGCGCCACCGGGTTGGACGCACACGCGCTCGCCACCGCCCGCACCGCACGCGGCGCGCCGAGCGTTTCGGCGATCTGCGTGTAGCTGCGCGTCTCGCCATAGGGGATCCGCTGGAGGGCTTCCCAGACACGCTGCTGGAAGGCGGTGGGCGCGATGTCGAGCGGCAGGTCGAAGCGTTCGCGGCGGCCGTGCAGATAGGCGTCGATCTGCGCGATGAACGGGGCGAGCGCTTGCGTATCTTCGACGCGTTCCGCGTTCGCGAAGTCGTCGTGCAGGGCCGCCGCGAGCGTGGCCGCGTCGTCGCCGAAGGCGATCCGGCAGATGCCCCGGGCCGTGGCCGCGACGAGCACAAAGCCAAGCGGCGTCGGCGCGCTGGCATAGCGGATCGTGAGGCCCGCGCCCTTGCGGCGATACGCCGACGGCGCCATGCCCAGTTCGCCGGGCACGCTTTCGTAGAGCCGCGAGGACGAGCCGAAGCCCGCATCGGCGCTTGCGCGCGTGACGCCTGCGCCTTGCGTCAGCGCATCGCGCAGGGCCGCGCCACGGCGGGCCGCCTGATACTGGCGCGGCGAAACGCCAAGCACGCGCTTGAAGAGGCGCTGCAGATGGAATGGGCTCAGGTGCACCGCGTCGCTCAGTTCGGCGAGCGTGAGGCGCGCCTGCGGGTCGGCGTCGAGCGCCGCGCAGGCGCGCCGCACGATCTCCAGCTCGCGCGGCAGGCCGCCGGGGCGGCAGCGCTTGCATTCGCGAAAACCGGCGGCGCGGGCGGCGTCGGCATTGTCGAAGAACGCGACGTTCTCGCGGCGCGGCAAACGCGACGCGCAGGACGGCCGGCAGAACACGCCGGTCGTGCGCACGCCGTAGAAGAAAGCGCCGTCGGCGCCGGCATTGCGCGTGGCGATGGCGTCCCAGCGTTCGGCTTCGCTGGCGAAGGCGGTCGTGGAAGAGGGCGTGGCGGCGAGTGCGGACGCGGCGGCGGTCATGGCGTGGCTCCCGGAAGGAACGGTTTCGATGGTTCCCACTGTAGCCACGCGGCCGCGCTGCCGCGCGCCGGATCTTGCGCTGTCATTGCGCCGACCGCGTCCACTATTCATTGCGTACCTTTCGTCGTGATCCGGCCCCGATGCCCATCGCGGGTGCATGCCAACCCGGGTGCGACAAAATCGCACCATTGCGGGTTTTCCCTTAAAAAGTTGTTGCGTCGCGTCAGGCGGCTGTGTATAGTGATTCCTGTCTCCTCCATGTCTCCTCCTGATATGGATTAAGCCCGCTCACAGTAGCGGGCTTTTTTTCGTCCAGCGATTTTGCGTCGCTCGCCGCCGCCTCGCATGCCTCGCGCGGCGCTTATTGTCCCCCGAAATTCTCGTCGCGCTTGTGCGCCCGCTTCTCCGCCCAATTGTCCGCTTCTTTTCCCGCCCGTGCGGGTCGCGGCGCGGCAGGCGGCAGCTTGTGTACGATGGCATCGAGGCCGTGTTTTACCGCCATATGCACGTTATCGCAGCGAGAAAGGAGGGGGCGTCATGCAGTTCCGGATTCGCGAAATCGATCATGTCGTCATTCGCGCCGCCGACACCGCGGCGCTCACGCGCTTCTACTGCGACGCGCTGGGCTGCACGGTCGAGCGCGAGCAGCGCGAACTGGGGCTCGTGCAGCTGCGGGCAGGGCGTTCGCTGATCGATCTGGTGGCGATAGGCGGCCCGCTCGACCGCGAGTCGGGATCGAAAACGGGATCGGGCAAGGGCGAGCCGGCCGGCCGCAACATGGATCACCTATGTCTGCGCGTGGAACCGTTCGATGGTGCCGCGCTCAAGGCGCATCTGGCGCCGTTCGGCGCCCGGCCCGGCGAGGTGGTGGAGCGCTACGGTGCGCAAGGGTACGGGCCTTCGCTGTATCTGTTCGACCCGGAAGGGAACATGGTGGAACTGAAGGGGCCGCCGGTTTCGCGCTGAAGTCTCGTTTTTCGCCCGGCGGCGCGGCGCACCCGGACCCGCTCAGACTTTTTCAGGCGCCTTGAGAACGGTCCATTCGATGGCCACGGGCTCGTCGGCGCCGTTGCCGATCCACGCCGCGCCGTCCTGCACCGTGCACTGCAGGCGCATGGTGCGCTCGGTGAGCTTGCCGAGCGCTTCGGCCACGCCCTCCGCGAGCGACCACACGGTCACGTTGCGCAGCCGTTCGACCTTGCCGCGCACGCCTTGCCACCAGATGTCCGAGGTGCGGCCCGCATAGGCAATCACGATCACCTCTTCGGCCCGTCCGCTCGCCTTGGCGATGCGCCGCTCGTCGGGCTGGCCGACTTCGATCCACGTTTCGATCGCGCCCGTGTAGTCCTTGCGCCAGAGATCCGGTTCGTCGGCGTCGGACAGGCCCTTGCAGAACTCGAGCCGCTCATGGGCGAATAGTGCGAACGCCGCGAGGCGAACCATCATCCGCTCGTCGGTCTCGGACGGATGGCAGGCGACAGTCAGCGCATGGTCGGCGTAGTAGTGCCGGTCCATGTCCGCGATCTGCAGTTCCGCTTTGTAGATGGTCGATTTGAGTGCCATGCCAATTCCCGGGCTGCGCAAAAGCCGCACATGATAGCGAAGATTGGGCGAGCAAGTGACGTGCCGACACGGCGCGAGCCAGGCCGCGCCTTGGCAATAGTGGGTCGGGAACGTGACGGCGGTTTGACAGCCGCGTGGGCGTAGTTCGTTGGCAGCCCTGAAAAAACACTGGCCCGGCAGTGTTTGCGGCGGTGACGGCGGCTTTACTGCCTGATGAACCGGTCGCTGGTCCAGAGGCCCTGGTCGTCGGCATTCGCGGCATTCACGAATTCAACATCGTGACCGATCACGCGTATCACGCGGAACGACTGATCGTCCGGTGTCGAGAGGCACTGGAAGCCGGAGAAATACTCCTGCATTTGCTGATGCTCCCCGGCCTGTTCGTGCTGGGAAACGGCATCGAGATTGTCTTTCGACAGGCAGCCGTACGAGCCCGGCTTGAAGTGCACCGTTTGCTGGGGTTTGACGGCGACGTCCTGCGCGAGGGCGGATGCGGCGCAAATCAGGCCGGCGGCGGCGACAGCCATTGTGGATAGCATTTTCATGTTCTGCCTCCTGCGGGTCGTGTCTCAGGTTAGCTATGTATTTAACTCTCACGCAGAACCCGCAATTTTCACTGTAGAAGACCGGTAAAGGACTTCAAGAACATCTCGTGTGCGGGCGCAACAGCGGGCGATTGCCGCAGTGTTCGGCTGGCGCGCGCAGAGGAGAAAAGTGCTTGAAAAACAAGATGTTTTCACGCCGATGTCGAGCAATCCGAAGCGTTTTCCGCACTCTCGAGCCCCATCGCACAAGGCGCAGTCAAAACATGCCGGATTAAAGCCGGGAAAATGCACGACGATTTAAACGTTTTAATACAATCTGCCATTGAAAATGGCGCGGCGCACATAAACTCGTAATCGTGCGGATAGAAAACGACCGATTAATCCTGCGGCTGCTGAATAAAAACGATGCCAGCCCTTCGGCGCTCAGGAAGCCCCGTCCCGCCAATGGCTATCGCGGGGTCCTTGCGCGCCGCAAAACTTCGTGGATAAATCGGGCTTCCCTTCCGGAGACTCCCATGACTTTTGCCCACTGGCTGCCGTTTGCGATCGCTTCGGCCATCCTCGTCGCCATTCCCGGTCCCACCGTCCTGCTGGTCGTTTCGTACGCGCTCGGCCACGGCCGCCGCTATGCGCTCGCAACCACGGCGGGCGTCGCGCTGGGCGACTTCACGGCCATGACCGCCTCCATGCTCGGTCTCGGCGTGATCCTCGCGGCCTCCGCGACGCTCTTTTCGATGCTCAAATGGGTCGGCGCGGCCTACCTGATCTATCTCGGCATCAAGCTCTGGCGCGCGCCCGTGATGGATGCCGACGCCGCCGATACGTCCGAGACGCGCCCCGGCCGCATTGTTGCGCACGCCTACGCAGTCACGGCGCTGAACCCCAAGAGCATCATCTTTTTCGTGGCGTTCGTGCCGCAGTTCATCGACGCGCATGCCGCCACGCTGCCGCAGATCGTCATCTTCGAAGCGACCTTCCTCGTGCTGGCGTCGCTCAACGCCTGCGGCTACGCGCTGCTCGCCGCCGCTGCCCGCAAGGCGGTGCGCAACCCGCGCGTGCAGCGCACCGTCAACCGCACGGGCGGGTCGCTCCTGATCGGCGCGGGGCTGTTTGCGGCGGCCTGGAAGAAAGCCGCCGCCTGAGTGCGGCTTTGCGCGCCCGTGCCGGCCGCAGGTGGGCAGGTATCGGGCACGTATCCTGCTGATGCCATGGCGAGCGCAGGCCATCCGTTCGCGCGATGAGTAAGTATTCGCCCACAGTGCAAACTGTCGCGTGGCGACTACAATAGAAGCGCAACCGCTTGACATCCAGGAGGTAATCGTGATCGAACACGTAATACTGGGCGCGTTTCTGGTGATTCCCCTCGTCATAGTCGTTTTTCTGTTTTCCGACGAAATCCTCGAGGAGCACAGGCAGCGCGTGGAAGCGGGAGCTCCCCATATCGACTGGCGTCATCCGCTGCGCAGCATCCTGCACCACTGAGGCGGTGCCGCCCCGGCACGAGGCGCCCGGGGACGCGATGACGAAAGGAGGCACTCGTGGAAACCGGGTTCCCCTGGATGACGTATTGCATCGCGCTCTTCCTGCTGGTCGTGCTGTCTCTCGGCCTGAGCCTGCTTTCCCCGCATAGCGACGGGGGCAAGCCGATCGGGCCGCGCCAGTTCGGATTACCCCCGGATGGGCCGTCGCATCAGGGCATGCCCGCCGGCCGTGCCGACCCGCATCCCGATGGCGAACGCGCGCACTGAGCGCGTGCGTTTTCCGCTTCTTTCCGTTGCTTTCCGCGTTATCCCCGTAACTCCGTGTTACCCGATGTAGCACCTGTATCGGCGCGTCGCATCCACAATCGCCGGCATGTTCTCAAACGTGCTCGAGGAGAGCGACATGCGAAAGATGGCGGCCGTGGTGGTGTTGGCGGGTTCGCTCGCCGTGGCGGGCCCGGCAAGCGCGCACGACCACAGCGGCGACGTGGTGGGTGCGCTGATCGGCGGAGCGTTGATCGGGGCCGTGGTGGGCGCGGCGGTCAACAGCGCGCAGGCGCCGGTTTATCAGGCAGCCCCGGTTTATGCCCCTGAGGCGCCAGCGCCGGCCGCTTATGTGCAGGCCCCTGCGCCCGCCTATGCCGTTGCTCCGGAGGTAGCCCCCGCGCCTGCCTATGCCGCGGCGCCGGCCGGCGGCTATTGCTATGACCGTTACTCCGGCGGTTATGTGGAGTGCGCGGCCGCCGAACCGGCGCCCCCACCCCCGCCGCCCTACGACGGCTATTCGCAGCCCGCGGGCTGGTGATCGCCTTGCTTCGGTCTACGAAGCAAACGAGCAGGTCCGCGACACGCATGCGTGCCGCGGACCTGCTGTCACCGAACAACGCGCAGTGCCGGTAGCCACTTTTGCCTATACGCGCGCGGCCGTTACCCCGTCTGCTCGACGGGCCTGACGCGCAGGGTGAGCTTCTGCGTCAGCCGGATCACGTCGATCTCGACTTCCCGGTCGATGCGCGAAGCGTCGAGCAACCGCTGCAATGCGTCGATGCCGTCCACCGGCACACCGTCGATCGCGACGACCGTGTCGTCCACACGCAGGCCGCCCACCGCGGCGGGACTGCCCTTGACGATCTCCATCACCCGCACCCCGCTCGCCGAGGCGAGATCGAAGTAGCGCTGCACCTTGCGCGCGAGCGGCACGCTGGTGCCCGCGATGCCGACGTGCGCACGCCGCACGCGGCCATGCGCGAAGAGTTGCGTGATGACCCATTTGGCCGAGTCGATCGCCGTGGCGAAGCAGATGGCCTGCGCGCCCGGAATGATCGCCGTGTTCACGCCGATCACCTGACCCGCCGAATTGACGAGCGGGCCGCCCGAGTTGCCCGGATTGAGCGCGGCGTCGGTCTGGATCACGTCGTAGATCATGCGGCCCGAGGTCGAGCGCAGCGAACGCCCCAGCGCCGATACCACACCCGTCGTCACCGTTTGCGCGAGGCCAAGCGGACTGCCCACCGCAATCGCGATCTGGCCCACCCGCAAGCGCGCCGATTCACCGAGGTCGGCATGCGGCAGGGCTTCGGCAGCGCCGATGCGCAGTACGGCGAGATCCGTGCTCGGGTCGTCGCCGACGAGGTCGGCCGAGTAGGTCACACCGTCGGCGAGTGTCACGCGCAGGCTGCTTGCGCCATGAACGACGTGGCTATTGGTCAGCAGATAGCCGTCCGGCGTGAAGAGAAAACCCGAACCACTGCCGCTGCGCGCGCCCGCGTTGCCGCCTGCGCGGCGTTCGGCGGCGATGAAGGCGACGGCAGGCTGCACACGCTCGAGTGCGCCGATCACGGTGCGCGAATAGGCGTCGAGCAAGGCTTCGTCGCCGGTGTCTGCGCGCGGACTGGCGCCGTCGGCAGCGGCGCGAGCCAGATCGTCGATAAAGGAAGGACGGCTGCCCACGATCAGAATGCTCCGATGGAAACTGGGCCGTAGATGCAGGGAGCCGACGGCGTTTTCAAGAGGGCCGAGGATGGCGCCGTTGACGAGGCTGTCAACAGACCATTGACTCCTGTTTGCGCTGAGGAAAGCGCCGTTTTCGGGTGCTCTTGCCGTTTCGGCAGCTCAATGGACAAAGAGCCGCCGCCGCAAAGGTTAAGGATTGTCAAAAACAGGCGTGGCGCATTGAAGGCAGTCACTCGAACATCGAGAATGAAACTGCGGCGACGTCCCCTCGCGCCGCGTAGTAGTGGCAAGCTCTTTCGCCGCGGCATAGCCGCGGTTTTTTTTGCCCCTGCGATTTTTGCCCCTGCGATCCGCGCGCCGCCCGCCTGGGCGTCACTGGGCCGTGCCGACGAGCAGGAACGCGTCGGAGCGGTCCGCGAGCGTGCCGGTGGCGATCAGCTTGCCGTTGTTGACGAGCAGCACGCCTGTCACCGACTGTCCTGCATCGACGCAGGGCGTGCCGCCGAACGTGACGGTGAGGTCGTAAACGTTGCCGTTCGCATGGGGCTTTGCCGTGCCGCTGAAGCGGCAGCCGCTCGAACCGCTGCCCACCAGCGCGCCGCTTGCGCTCAGCGTGACGCTCGCCGAAGCATCGACCGCATTCAGCGAGCCCGCCGCGCCCTGATAGGTGCCCGCGATGTTGGCCAGATTCGGCGTCTGCTCGTAGACGGTGCTATAGGTGCCGGAGAAGCTGGTGTAGCCGACGGTGCCCGAAGCCGGCGTGATGGTGCCGGCGAGATTGCTCTTCGCGGTATAGACGGCCGAGATGGTGCTGTTGACCACGGTGCTCGTGCCGAGAAGGTAGTTCTTCGCGTTCGTCGAGTTGAACTGGCCGCCGGCGGCCGTTGCCGTGCCTTGCACGACGCCGAAGCTGCCCGTGATGCTGTTCGCCCAGATGAAGTAATACGTGCCCGAATCGAGGACGACGCTGGTCACGCTGTCGTTGCCGCTGTCCATGCCCGAATAGAAGCCCTGGGCATCCGTTACAGGCGTCGGTGCCGGCGCCGGAGGCGGCGGTACGTTCTGATTGCCCCAGCCGCCGTCGCCGCATGCGCCCAGCCATGCCGCTGAAATAACCCCGAGTCCAATCGCTACGGCTTTTTTCATTGTGTTTCTCAGTCCGCTGCCAGCTTTTATCCGGCGTGGGCTTTGCCGTCTCAGGCCAGGCGCGGTGGAGTGCGGTGCTTTGCCGCTCGCTGGGGTGCGCTTCGATACAAAACCAAGGATTTCGACCACTCTTGTTGCTGGTCATCGGATTTCGAGTGATCGAGAAATTTTGTGTACCAATGTGTGTACCAAAAACCGAGGGCTTGATTCTCGGTGTTTGCGGACGCCGCTATCTCAGCAGGAGGATGCGCCCGGCTCCTAGGCGCTCTCGGCCTTCCGGACGATTTTATACTCCGGCATAGTGCCCCAATGTGCCGATTTTCGTGCGCCTGACCAAAGTTATTTGGCCGTTGAAGGTGTGATTTGGCCCTGATAAAATGACGATTAGGGCCGAAAAACTGCTCAAATACCGGTTTTCGGCTCGCTCTCGCGCCGCAGCGCACGTCTGAGCGGATCCGCAGGATAGTTGCCGGATTTCGCCTCGAACTTTCCCTCTGAATCACCCGAAATCTCCGATGCCCTGTTGCCGTCATCAGGCAAGGCGTTGCTGCGCGCTCATTTTTTTGCATCTTTGGAGCGTATATGTCAGGCATTCCCACCACCGTGACCAGCACCCCTGAGAATTTCACACCAGCCTTCAAGCGGATCCAGCAGGAGGGGGAAGCGGACTGCCCCTTTGCCTGCATCGCCATGATTGCGGGCAAGACGCTCGACGAGGTGAGAGCGGTTGCCGTCGAGAGGTTCAAGTTCCCGGCACACCCGCCGCGTTGGATCACAGAGGATCTGATCTGTAGCTTGGCGGCAAACTACCAACTCGTCGCCACAGTCTATAAAGAATTTCGCTCTTTCAGCGAGTTGCCGCCGCTGGCAATCCTTCTTGTTGAATACATAGAAGAACTCGAGATGGGCCGTCACGTGCTCTACCACCGTGGTCGCGCGTCTCACGACCCGAAGGTGAACGTGCAGTACGTGATGGACCCGGCGTACTGGATCAAGCCACAGGACCACGTTCGGACCGCCCTACCGCCAACAGCTTACTTTATCGGCATCCACGCGATGCAGCAGAAAGCGGGAGCCGGCAAGTAGCCGCGCATGGGCGGCAAGCCAGCGAGCTAGAACGGCGGCGGGTTACCACCCCTTCGATGGGTCGGGGCCACCGATTGCCGGCCGCGGCTCGCTGAAGTCGAGCAGCGCGGAGGGGGCCACGCCAAGCGTATGCGCCAGCACGCAGATGTTGATGAGCGCGATATTGCGTTTGCCCCGCTCGACCTCGCCTAAATACGAGCGGGCCAGGCCGCTCTCAAGGGCGAGACGCTCCTGCGACCAGCCGCGCACCTTGCGTAGCTCGATCAGGCGCTTTCCGAACTGCGCAAGGGGATCGTAATCCATCGGGGTTTCAGGTTGAAAGAACCCAAAGCGTATGGATTTGACCGGTTTCGGGACACGCCCTACGATTACCCGCGCTATGAGTGACAATTCCGGGGACTCAGGCCAAGTGCGCTAGGCAACCCGCGAGAAGCCGGACTTACCAGGACAGAATCGAACTATGAAGCTAGTGATCCTCTTGCCGCTCGCCGCGCTACTGCTTCCGATGCTGGCGCAGGCAACGCCGCCATTCAGCGAGCGGACGGTCATGGTGGACGAGTCATCGGGGTTTTTCGGCACGAAGATCGAAACGCAGATCTATGCACCGCAAGCGGAGGGCAAGTTCCCAATGGTTGTGATTAACCACGGGCACTTTCCGCTGCCTCATGCCAGAGACTTGCGGGAAGTATTCCGGGGGCAGGCACTTGAGTTTGTCAGGCGCGGATATGTCGTTGTAGTGCCGTATCGCGCGGGTTACTCTAACTCCAGCGGCGACTCGACCATAAACGATACTTGCTCGACCGCGGGAGATGGCCGGCATTGGGCCAGCGAAGTGGCCGCTGTGATCGACTATGCCCGCACGTTGCCGAACGTGGACGACAGCAAGATCGTGGTCCTTGGTCAGTCACAGGGAGGCTTCACGACTGTCGCCCTGGGTTCAATGAACGTGCCGGGCGTTCTTGGCATCGTCGACCTGGTCGGTGCAGCAAAGCAGCCACACTGCAAGGACGGATATGGCACCGCCACTTCCGCCTTTGCCGACTACGGCAAGACTACTACGATCCCGGCGCTGTTCATGTACGGCGACAACGACGATTACGGCTCCGCAGCACCAGACAACTCGGTGCCGCACGGTTATCTTAAGGCGTACAACGATGCCGGTGGACACGCGACACTCTACGACTATGGCGAGTACGGTAAGGACTCGCACATGATGTTCCACCACAAGGACGGCGTGCCGATCTGGACACCACCAGTCGGCAGGTTCTTTGAGTCACTTGGCCTGAATTGGGACGTGAAGTATCCGATGCGCGTACCTCATGCATGGAGCCAGAAGAAATCGGAAGCCATCGCCGCTGGCGGAAATAACTTCGATAACGACAGCGACGACGAACAGTAACTACCGTAGCCTGCTTTCCTCGCAGTAATCCGGGCGTACCGAGCGCCTGTTTCTTCCCGCTGCTGCATCCTCCGTACCGAAGCCAGGGCATTGCGCCCTGGCTTTTTGCGTTTACGGAGCCGGTGTGGCGGTGAGTGTTTCCTTATCCATGGAGGATTTCATGCCCCGCAACTGCACCACATCACATTGCCCGGATCGACTGGCTGGCCTGTCTTCACGCCAGCATGTGCGGCCGCTGTTCCGACTTGGGAGGATTGTCGCGACGCGCGGCGTGCTGACCCACCTTGAACATCATGGTATAGCCGCCGACCATTATCTCAAGCGCCACGTGTGTGGCGACTGGGGCATGGTGCCGCCCGAGGACGCGCGGGCGAACTGCCGCGCGGTCCAGCACGGCGCGCGCATCCTGTCGAGCTACGATATCGCGGGGAAGCGCGTATGGACCATCACGGAGGCGGATCGCAGTGTGACAACGCTTCTATTTCCAGAGGAATACTGATGGAAACCTTTCCTGTCTCGCCCGCCGCGGCCTCCCTGAGCCTGATTCGTCGGCCACTGCGCGACCTGCTGCGGCAGTTGCCGTCCTTGCCTGTTACGGCGTCCGGTGAGCCCAACTACGCGGAGGCCGATCCCAATCTTCTGGTGAACCTCGCTGAGTCCGCCGAGCTGGTATCGCAGATCGTGCATGGCGGATTTTCGGCAATCGGTGTGCTTCAGGCCAGCACGGCGCAGCAGATCGAAGGCGGCGAGGTCAGCGCTACGCACGCGGCGGCGCTAGGCCGGCTGCTTGTCGAACTCGGCGAAATGCTGCTGCACGTCCACGGCCTGTCGATCGAATGCCGACGCTACACGGCGGATTATGTGCCCGACTGTTTGGGCCACACCGATCAACCACTACCAGGAGTACGCGCTATATGAGGCCCATAACGCATTCCCGGACAGTTCGGGTTCTTGACCGGTTGATGGCGCGTCGATACCGGGCAAAGCGAGTCAGCCATACGAAGTCATCGGCACGCAGCCTGCGCAAGCACGCCAAACGTACCCGCTTCGATGGCAACGCTTCCGAAGCACGTCGCGAGCAGGTGACGTTTGTTCAGTGCCGCCGCGCTTTCCTTGCGTGGGCGAACACGCGCGCTGGAATGCTCGGCGCGATCACGATAGTACGTAGCACCCGGGCCAGCATGGAAGCGCGTTTCGGTAACCTCAACCCGGTGCTGTCGTTCTCCGTTTCCGGCACGAGCATCGGTGTTTCTGTCTTGGTCGGCCAGTATCAGGACTGGCTCGTCGAATTCGACTCGGCACCACGCCGGCGATCGGGCGGCTACGTGTGCGATCTGGTTATGCCGGAGTACGCCGTCGTCTATCCCAACCGGCTCGCGCTATGGCGAACAGAGGTCTTCGAATGCTTCCAGCGATGGTTTGCAGGGGCTCTCTTGGCGGCGGCCGCGCTTATCGCCAATCAAAACGAACGTACCGGATTCATGGCGACCGCACTATATCCCGGAAGACATGCCCTGAGCCGGGAAGGGTATATCCGTTTCCCGCTTTTTGTGAACACTTCGGAAACTATCTCGCGGGGAGAGGGCGTATGAACGTCATTGCCTATTTGAGAGTGTCTACGGCCGCGCAGACGGTTGAAAATCAGCGGCAGGCCATTGCCGCCGCTGGCTACATGATTGAAAAGGAGTTTGCGGACGAGGCGACGAGCGGTACGACTACTGCCGATAGCCGTAGCGGCTGGGCAGCATGTGCGCAATATCTGCGGGACGGCGATACCCTCGTGGTCTACGCGCTCGACCGGCTCGGCCGCAGCACCGTTGACGTGCTTTCGACAATTAATGCGCTGCACGAGCGTGGCGTGCGGCTTGCGATCCTTCAGCAGCAGTTTGATACTGGCACGCCAGCGGGCAAGCTGGCGCTGACCATGTTCGCTGCGTTTGCCGAGTTCGAATACGGCATCCGCAAATCTCGTCAGCAGGAAGGGATCGCCCGCGCGCGCATGGAGGGCGGAAAGTATCAGGGACGTAAGCCCAAACTCACCGCAGAAGAACGAGCCGCCCTAAAGCTCCGTTTTGATGCTGGCGAAAACCGTAGCCAGTTAGCACGCGATTTCGGTATTAACCGGGTGACAGTTCACCGTTATTGCTCGGTCACAGGAAGATAACGACCCATTGCGGCCGGTCGTGCCGTCGCGGTTACTACGACAGGTAGCAGAGCGGAACGGACATAGTGCGTCTCTCTACGGACTGATCTTGGCCATTGCCGACATTGGACCAGCACAAGGACGACGGCCACTACTTGCGGCACCAGCGCAACAATGCACGTTCGGATTCATGTTGGTAGCGTAGTTCCCTGAACTCAAGCAACCCAACAACAGTACGATAATCCGAACGCGACCTAACTACTCCGCCGTGGGCATCGGCGTGTTCTTCATCTCGTTGATCGCCTTCATGAGCTTGATGGTTGTCCCGCCATCGAGCGCATCGCCTTGGTAGCGCACTTCATAAAGGCCCTGAAGGTTGCTTGGCAGTTTGACTCCGTCCTTTACCAGCAAGATGAAGCGACGACCATACAGCGCCATGGCAGCGCCGATCTCGATCAGCACATTTGAGTTGACCGTCGTGACTTCGCCACCGGCTGGGTCCATAAGCTTCTGTTCACCGTCTACATGAATGATTGCAGCAGCACAGCCGCGCATGTCGTTCATTACCTTGTCTGGAACGGGTTGAGCAACGGACTGCTTCTCGACAGACACAACAGGGATCAGTTCACCAAACGCCAGAAGCTCTTTGATCGGGTCAATGAAGGTGGTGTTCTTACCGTGCGTGATGAACACCTTACGCATCCGACCGTCCGTTGCGGCCGAAGATGCCTGCGGGCCGGGAACAGCGATGGCGGTTTCGCCAGAAATTGGTTCTGGGATAGTCGCAGCGCGAGCGGCGGGGGTGGTAGCAGGAGTTTCTTCATCTGCTGCTGGTGCTTCGTCTAAGCCAGGGGGACGAATGCCCACCAGGTCCGCGTACTTCCTGTCCTTAATCGTGCGAATGAAACCCACACTGTCAGCGGTCGCCATGATCATGTCGAGGACTTGCTTGGTGCGGTCTTCAGGCACTTTCATTTGTTCAAGGACATGCTCGGCGATCTTGTCGCGCGGCAACTGTGAGCCGGAATACTTCGACAGGAACTCGCGAATAATTCGTGGCTTCAAAACAGCTTCGCGCTTGGCGACCAGGTCATCGCCCTCTTCCGTGGGTTTGCAGATGCGGCGTGCCAGGTCTGTGACGGACACGGAGGCGGCGTTGTAGCCGCCTGTTGTTAGGCCATACGCAATTGAGGCACCGCAAAGCATGCGGAACTTGGTGTTCGTGGTCTGCATTTCGAGACCAGCAGCAACGTCAAGGGGAGTGGAGGGGCCACCGCCGTATTCGGCGAAGATGACCTCGGCAACGACAAGCGCCTCATCGATGCTGAACGCCGGAATGTCTTCCTGCGACATGTATGAACGCGTTTTTTCAGAAGCCTTTGCGGCTCCAGGGACCGATTTCTTTGCCGCCGACTTCTTTGCAGTCACTTTCTTGATCGCTGTTGGCACGATCTCCCTCCTCGTTTTATGGTGGACTAATATTAACAAGAGTTCTCTGAGAAGCCGGCAATAAGTAGGTAAACGATGAAGCTTTGGAATTATGGCGAATTCAGTGAGATCGCCGTGGTTTTGTTGGAGCGATCTCAGCGGGAAGCCGGATGCGAACACGCGACACGACGTGGGTGGATTGAACGGCCGTCTGCGCGGTGGAACACCGGTTCGAGTGATCGAGCAACGCATCGGCCGGAGGTTCGTTGCTGGCCGGCTAGCGACCGACGACCGAGCGCAACGATCGTCTCGGGTAAGTGTGCGATGCAAATGGCATAACACGACCCTGAAGGGACCTTCGATCTTGCCGAAAACGGCCGTTCAAGGTGGTCAGTGACAAATAACCGAGGGTGGCCGCGCCGCGTCTGAGCGAGTCTTGCGCGGCGAGTGGTAGTAGACTGGGGGATCAGGAAATCTTGATCACAGCAATTCTGCCCGATCATCGTTTGATGGCAGGCCGGCGTTGCGCGGCGCTAATCATTTTGGCCGCCGGCCAAGCTCCTTGACGCTATATACGGCGTCGAAATCCGTTGAAGCCTCACCACTTATCGCGGGAAAGCAGCGATTCGCTAGACTGTTAGCCTTGCACACACCGATTCCGGCCCCCGATATGCTCGAGTTTCAAGTTCGAATCGAAGAAATGCCCAGGATCTTCCGAGGGTTTTCGGACGCCGTGGGGGAGGCCAGTTGGAACAAGGTCGTCCGCAATAAAAAGCAACACTCGCAGGCTAATCCATTTCTTCGCGAGTATTACGAGGGCGAGTATAGGGTCGCCTTTCAACTCGCCAAGTGCAGTGAGCTTTTGACTAGGTACGGCAAGTTGCCCGCAGCCGAACTTGCGCGGCTTCATCACGCATGTGGTTTCGCCGGTCAAACGCTGTCCATCTTAGAAAGCTTGCCTGCAAAATACCGTACCGCGTTCGCTGGAAGAATTCGAGGTGCGCTTAAAAATCCCGACGACATGCGGGGTTTGCTCCTCGAAATTGCCACGGCAACACATTTCGTCCGCCGCGGAAATCACGTCTTGTGGCCCGAGTTCCAAGCGGCCGACTCTCCAATTGCGGGGTCAACCTACGACCTGTTCATCGAGGACCTTGGTCCGAATGGGCTCGAAGTCGAATGCAAATCGGTCTCTGATGATAAAGGCCGCAAATTTCATCAGGAGGAACTGTTGGCTTTGCAGCAGTTGGTCAAGCGCAGGCTTGAACCTCTCATCAAGAGCATTAAAGCTGGTGTTGCCGTAATTCTCACGGTACCTGATCGTCTGCCAAAATCGCATCAAGAACTGGAGCTGCTGGCTAACCGCGTGCGAGACCACGCGCTGTCGAACGAAAGCAAAGTGTTCGACGATGGTTCGAGCGTGCGCGTATCCGATTTCGACATCGCCTTGTTGAAAGACATGCCGATGATTTCAAACTCCCCTGAGGTAAGGGCGGTGATAGAGAAGGTGACGGGTACACGAAACCGAAACGCTATGATTATTGGCCGACCGAACGTCGGTGCAATTGCATTCGTACCCCAGAGCGCTCAAGACGACAGCGTACTCGGAGCGGCGTTCGAGACGGCTGCCGATGCCGCGAAGCGGCAATTGACCAAAACACGCCCCGGCCTTCTTATTCTTGGCTTTGATGGGATGGAGGCAGATCGGCTGCGGGGTGTAGCTGAGGATGATTTTAACAATCCACAGAAGCCGACAGCGTTGCGTATTGGTGTCAGTCAGTTTCTTTCTGGAGAATCACGTGATCACGTGGTGGGCATAGGGTTTGTCAGTCGGAGCACGCTCACACCGCAAAGCGACGGTGCACTTGAGACTGGGGGCTCGATCTATAGCTTTCGTAAAGAGGAAAGCTCTCTGTGGCATAACGACTTCATCGATATTTTTGGTCAGGGACACGAATCCTCAGCCCAGCTCTAACCACGACTTCTACAGGTGCAAGCAGTATTTTGCTGTTGACGTGGTCGAAACTAAACTGGAATGTCCACGAACTCGAAAGCGCGCCGTGAGATTTCCGACACAGCACTCCTTGCGCCTGCTTCGTGATTTTCCCTCGCGACAAAGACCGGCACATACGACCCAACTATCCAAGCGCCTTATCACGTTCAGACAACAGCACAATCGCAGCTCCAGTCATGTGCAGCATGTAGGCGACCAAATCAGTCGGAACTTCAGTGGGTTCCGCACCCTGGCCGTGTCCAGCCAATTTGTTTCGCGCAGTCGGCACGCCGGATTCCAGCGTCGCGCGCAATGACGTGAAATGGCTTTGCCAAAAGTCTGGTACTAGCTCGTTGCCAAAGATCGCGTTGATTAAATCACCCGCAGTACCACGCCCGCCAACGCTCCAGCCCCGCTTACCGCAGATTACCTTCATCATGCTTTCAAATGCCTTGAGGCAATCGATCAACGCCTCCTTTGATCGCCCATGTCGGAAATGCTCGTGCGCAGCAAGATATTCTTCCTGTACTCCGTCATAACCCGGTGCGTTCAACAACTGGATCACGGGCTTGACTACCTCGGCATGAAGAAATTGCGAGTCGACTCGTATGATCTCGTCGTTCTCTAAGGCGTAGCCAACGCCGCACTCCCGAAATCGCAGATTGACTTCCTCAAGCGCCTCGTCAGCCAGTTGATCGTAGTTGTGTTCGCCACGATATCCGGACTTGCGTGTGAGCCTATCAATCGCCCGGCACGATACTTCCACAGCATCCAATAGCTGATCGATGTTCTGATGTCGGAGCAAAAACGCCCTAAGTTGCGAATAGTGCGCTTCTGACTCACGAGTAGTGCCCGGTAGGGAAAACCATCCATGTTCTCGGCAAAGTATATCGACGATCAGCTTATAAGTACCTTGTACATTTTTATAGCTATCGTAATATTCCTCAAGGCTCCCAAGGGCACCATCAAAAATATGAACTAGCTGTACCCGCAGCGCGTCGGGCAAGTCGTCGTACTGGTAGACGTCTACCACCTCCCTTTGCGCTCGCTTTTTCCGTTTCGAGTAAAGATCATATACGGGCATGTTCATTTTCCTGATGTGGGAACCGTGACGCTCGAGGCAGGACCTCAGGCTTGCGAGTGTTTGATTGTCATCGATATGGGAGGATCGGTCCAACGTCCGTAGCTGGCCGGCTGCCGCCGGACATGTATGGCTCGCGGTAGCCGTTGCATTTGACTAAACTCGTAAGCCACGCAGAAGGTAGTAGGAAAATCAGTGACATTTACTGTTGCAAAGCGCCAAAAGCGGCGCCGCAATGATGCGAAAAACGAGCGATAGCCAAATGCAACAGCGGTGACAGCGAGGAACGAATTAGCCCGTATGCGCTGCAATGTTTTAATTTGGGCAATGTGATTTGATGCCTTGCTCGTCCGGCTCAACATCTCCGAAGTCGACGACGAGCTTCTCCTTATTCAGCAAGACCTCCACGGATACTGTGTCGCCTTCGGCGGTAATCAGCGCGATCGCGTCGACACGCTTGCCGAACCCGTATACGCCTTCGCCCAAGGAGCGGGACATATCGGAATTATAGAAACGGAAATCTGCCCAAAACGTGCAGTGTGCGTCCATGTCGACCATTACAACGAAACCTGCGTCGTCGTCGCGAATTCGACCAGCGTTCGCAAACGAGATCTCGCCGATCTCGACGCGTACGATATCGGCCTGACAGGTCAACGGTGAGGTTCCTAGCGCTTGTGCTTGTTCCAATAATAGACGCTGCAACTGATGTTCCGCTTCAATATGTAATTGCCCGTCATGTAGCTTGGTCAGGAGGCGCTCCTGTCGCTCCCGCACTCGAGCCTCGCGGTCGGCGGCCATTGCATTCACAATCTGCAACGCCGTTGCGAGGCTATCGATCACGAACAGGCGGCCGTCGCCGGCTTCCTCGCAGAAGCGCTTCCAATCCCCGTCATTCGAAACGACAATGATGCCGCTTTTGGCAGCATCGCACCACGCCTTAATCCCCAACAGCGCGATAGCGTCGGGAAATTCATAGCGCTTATCCGCAGCGCCAAAAGGTGCCTTACCCTCGAAGTAGAGATCAAGGATGGAACCTATCTCAGCGTGGTCCGCAGTGACCACGCTGGCGCCTGTCTCCAGCAAAAATCGTTCAACCTGAAGTTCCGCGATCTCGGTTAGAGACACATCGCTTAACGCATCATCTAATGCCGTGGCCTCGTCCGCCGCGCCGGGTAAGCTCCGGAGTCGGCGAGCGATCTTTGGCCATGCGACCAGATCCGCTTCTATGGACTGCGCGATTTGCTGGCGAACTTCTCGAATGACAATCTCGGACAGGATCAACGTAAATCGCGAGTTCTTAAACTGGGCCAACTGGCCCAGTAATCCGTGATCTAACGCTAGGCGATGTTGACGAATGATGCTCGTATCAATGGTCATCATCCGAACTTGACCTTCCCGGACAAGCTCTTCCAGTTTTTTGAGGTCTACGATCGCCATAGGTCGGAGAGCTGTGTCAGAGATAAATGACATGTTACTTACTTGGCCGGATGCTGCAATATCCGCCGTGCGTTGACCGGTCACGCTCCTTGTGGAACGAGAGCCTGAATGCCGAACTGCTGATCCCATAGTCGCTCGCTTTGCACGAACTTACTCCAGCGGGCGAGCCACGCATCCCGAGTCGGCGCATCGGAGATGTCGGGCACCACGCCCTCCCATACATATTCGAGTCCCTGCTTCAGATCCTCGATAATTGCTGGCGCGGTGACGTCACACAGCACGAGATCCCGAAACTCGCTTGGTACCCGCCAGCGCTTGTCGTATGAAAGCTGCCGCCCCACAGATTTCAGCTTGTCACCAAGGCCCGCGGCGCGAGGGTCAATATCTGGGCCACCGGCAGCAAGAATTTCTTGGCGGTGCCGCGTGAACGTCACGGCAGAAAGCGACTGCTCTACAGCTTCCCCAGCCTCGTAACGTGTCAACGTCTGCCTCGCGGCATCTCCGATTGCAGCGGGATCAAATGAACCCTCGACGTTGAGTCCCACCGTACACCAGAACCAGTCAATAGCACCGCGCAACGATTCCGGGGTCCACGTGGCCGGATGAGATAAGCCGAGTTTTGCCAGCGTATCGGCGCCGAGAATGATTTCATTACGGTCGTGAGTGTCAATTGCATCGAGAAGCTCTTTCGCACGCGGCCGGATCGACGGCGCAACCGCATACTTGCTCTTCCCCTTGTTCATTTTCGCCACGACCTGATCGTACTTCTGATACTGACGGAACTCATCACCGGTCTTCAACGTAACGAGCAGGCCGCACGCATTGTTTTTTTCGCGAAAATCCACGTCGCGCACGAAGGCGTCGTGACGGCTGCTAAGCGCGCGCAGACTGTCGAATGCCTCGCGGGTGCGCTTCATCAGGTTCCGCTGAGCGTTGCGGCTCTTCGTCTCCGTGTGCCACGTCAACTCGAGTAGGTCGGTACTCGTGTGTTTGATGAAGTTGTCGATCTCGTCCTGAGAAAAGCCACATGCGGTCAGGGCAATCTTTGCCAACTGACCTGCGCACCGCTTTTCAAGCTCGATGTCGGCGGGACCCGCATGCGCATAGTTCTGCCCGATGGTCGCCGATGCCAGCGGAATCCTCACCGACGCCGTCGCGATCCATAATCCACCGGCCTGCTCAACCCAGTACCGTACCTCCATTTGCGCACCGGTGAGAGGGCTATTGACGTAGGTAACGGTCGGCTTACTTTTTTCACTGGAAAAGCGGCCGAGTGACATTTGTGCCAGACGCTTCCCGTGGTGGGTTTGATGCGGTCCAAGCGGTCCTTTGACGAGGAGAGTGTCGATCATGGCTGCAAAAAACTAATGTATTTGGTGGCTTCAACGCTTGCTGTCGCGCTGATAACGATAGACGTTGACGCGCGGAGCGCAGCTGCGCTGCCATCTATCAATCCGCGTCAGGGCAGGCGAGTCGACGGAATGGCGCCGGATCGCAATCGAAGCGTCCGCAGCGGCAACGCTCCGCAGCGAGCCAGTCTAGATGGATGTCGGCCCATCGATCCGGAAGCGGGAAGCAAAACCGCAGCTTGCCCCCATGATTTTCGACACCGACGAAATGCGGCTGATCGCCAGCCCAGATGCAGACAACACATTCAGTACCGTCTTTGAGGGAAAGCCGGATCTCTTCCCCCGGTGCTCTCAGCAGTGGAAGCCACGAGTCTCGTTCATGCTGAAGCTGGACCATTACCTTCATGGCCAGCGTCATGGCACCTAGTGGAACCTGAGGGACCGGTTTGAGTCGATACTCGGTTCCGCATACGTTGAACATCGCGGCGTGCGTCCAGACAGGTTTCGCATCTTCATAAACGGAAAAAGGCATACGCTCATCGCTAGAGAAAAGGCATAGCTGCCCTCCTGCCTGCGGACGGGCAGGTAGTTTCGGGCTTGAAGCCGATTTCGGAAGCGGTTCGCTCTTCGAGATAGACATGGTCGCGTCTAGTAGAAAAAGTAAGAAGCTTTCCGGGACCGTTGAGACTCCCGGATCGTCGAACAGGTCAAGCTGGGACGGCGCACCCAAGACGCACTCGCCCTCCTGCTACGTGCTTGCGCGAAGCGAATTGCTTACTGAGCCTCACTCTCCGTCAGCCTGCCGATTCCTTTCGTCAGAAATATCTCGCTTGGCGATCTGCTCGGCGATAAATTTTTCGACGGCCTCGCGCTCCCAATAGGAACTGCGGCCGATCTTGATTGGCTTACTCATCAGTCCGCGCTTGATCTGGAGGTAAAAGAACGATTTCTTCATGGACATAGCCCCCAGGATCTCGGGGAGGCGAAGCAGTTTCTTTTGCATAACAGTCATTTAGTAATCCTATTGATAAATAAACAGAAAGCTAAATTTCAACGTTTGTGGGAGCGATAGAGCGTCTGCCCCTCTCCAAGCCTCATTCAAGGCAATGGAAACCGCTTAAGAAATGTGAACTGAGCGGTTCAGGCGTGTGCAACGGAGGCTACTTTAGGGCGGGGGAGATCGGCGCGTTTAGGGCCGGTGCTGGAGTCGCAGCTAACCCAATGATTTAATTATTATTTTTCTTTTTTCGAGACAGGAGGCTCGATTTTGCGTGGAGCGTTTAAGCTATTGATTTTTAGAGAATTATTGCGCTCCGGCGAAAGTATCTCCATGTTGCGCTTGACGTTAGTGGGCGATCTGCGAGGCTACGTTCGCAATCTGCCCATCAACAAAATCGGCCCACACCTGCAAAATCCGTCGACGTTCATCAGCGTATTGCGCCCGGTTGTAAACACCTTTGATACCCTTGATTTCGTGCGCCAGGGCTTTTTCGATCGCGTCCGACGACAGCCCCATTTCGTGCAGATGCGTCGATGCCGTCCGCCGGAAGTCATGAAGGACGAAGTGCTGCACATCGAGACTGAGCGCACGCACAGCCTGATTCAGGGTGCTCTTGGCGATCGGCTTGTCGCCGCGCCCATATGAGGAAGGGAAAACGTATCTCTCACTTGCTGCTAGGCTCTGAAGTTCGCGCAGCATCGAGACTGCTTGCGTCGGCAGATAGACCCAATGCTCCCTCGACTTCTTCATCCTGGCCGCCGGGATTCTCCACACGGCCTCATCGAGAAAGAACTCGCTCCATTCAGCCTCCGTCAGTTCGGACTTGCGCGTCATCGTCAGAACCAACAGATGCAGCGCGAGCTTGTGCGTGCGCCGAATGTCGGAAGTGTGTATCGACCGTAGGACCGTCCCGATTTCCTCCGGAGACAAAACGCGGGTTCGGCTGCTCTGGGTGGCCACGAATCGTGCAACAACGGCCTGAGCCGGATTGATTGTTGCCAACTGACGGGCAACGGCGTATTCGAACAACCGCTTGATGACATTTCGAGTCGTCAGCGCCATCTTGGGCGCACCGCGTTTCTTGATTTCGTCGCAAATCGCCAGCACGTCGCCGGGCGTCACGTCTTCGAGCGGCTTGTTCCCGATCGCCGGATACACGTCCTTCTCGAGTACGCGTCTGACGGTGCGTTGATACTCCGGCGATTTGGTTGCCAGCTCGATCAAGTACCACTCTTCCGCGAACATCTTGACCGTATCGAGCCGCTTCAATGCGCCACGGTCTTTCTTGGCATCAGCGACCGGCGAAACTCCTTTGGCGACGATTTCGGCGTACTTGCGCGTTCTCTCCCGTGCGTCTTGAAGCGAGACGGCTGAATAGTCGCCTATGGTCAGAAGAGGCTGCCGACGGCCATGCAGGGAATGCCGGAATCGCCAGATTTTTGACCCTGACGTCATGACTTCCAACACGAGGCCATTGCCGTCCGCAACGAAGTAGCGCGCCTCTTTCGGCTTGAGCGATTTGATTCGGATATCGGTGAGCGGAACAACGATTTTGGGCATAGTTATGGTACACATTCCATAATGTTCGATCGAATGTGTACCATAATGTGAACCAATAAGTGCTGGATGTCAACGGATGACCAAGATCGAATGCGGACAATAAATTCATTAAATTCAACGAATTATCGCTCGTGTATGTCCCCTCGTGGACTCGCTTACACCAGTGAATCCGCCGCATCACTTGCCGATACAAAACCGGCTAAAAATCACCCCCAGCAAATCATCCGAAGTGAACTCGCCGGTAATCGAATTGAGCGATTCCTGCGCAAGCCGCAGTTCCTCGGCAAAGAGATCGAGCGATTGCGCATTCTGCTCCGCATGCGCCGCGGCCTGCGCGAGATGCTCGCGCGCGGCCCGCAGTGCGATCAGGTGACGCTCGCGCGCAAGGTACACGCTCTGGGCGTCGGCCTGCCAGCCCGCAATGCGCAGCAGTTCCGCGCGCAGCAGCGCAATGCCGTCGCCCTGTTTCGCCGAAAGCCGCACCTCGCGCAAGCCGTCGCCCTCTACGGGCGCGAGCGCGGATACAGCCGGCGCAACACCCGTCAGGTCGGTCTTGTTGAGCACGCGCACCACCGGCACCCCAGCCGGAAAGCGCGCTGCAATGGTCTCGTCGTCCGCGGTCATGCCCGTGCGTGCGTCGAGCAGATGCAGCACCACGTCGGCGCGCCCGATCTCGCTCCACGTCCGTTCGATGCCGATTTTCTCGACTTCGTCTTCGGTGTCGCGCAGGCCGGCCGTATCGATCACGTGCAGCGGAATGCCTTCGATCTGGATGGTCTGCGAAATCTTGTCGCGCGTGGTGCCGGCCACCGGCGTGACGATGGCGAGCTCCGCGCCGGCCAGCGCATTGAGCAGCGACGACTTGCCGACGTTCGGCTGCCCCGCGAGCACGACCGATAGTCCTTCGCGCAGCAGCGCGCCCTGCCGCGCCTCGGCGAGCACGTGATCGAGCTGCGCACGGATATGCGCGAGCTTGCCGCGCGCGTCTGCGGCTTCGAGAAAATCGATCTCTTCCTCGGGGAAGTCGAGCGTGGCTTCCACGAGCATGCGCAGCGTCACCACGTCGTCCACGAGCGCGTGGATGTCGCGCGAGAACGCGCCTTCGAGCGAGCGGCCCGCGGAGCGCACGGCCGCTTCGGTGCTGGCTTCGATCAGGTCGGCGACGGCTTCCGCCTGCGCGAGGTCGAGTTTGTCGTTGAGGAACGCGCGCCGCGTGAATTCGCCGGGTTCGGCAAGGCGCAGGCCGAAGGCGTGTCCCGCCTCGATGCAGCGCTGCAGGACGAGTTGCAGCACGATCGGGCCGCCGTGGCCCTGCAGTTCGACCACGTGCTCGCCCGTGTAGGAGTGCGGCGCCGGGAAGTAGAGCGCGATGCCGCGGTCGAGCGCCTCGCCGTTGCCGTCGAGGAACGGCACGTAGCTCGCGTGGCGGGCGGCGAGGGTCTGGCCGGTCAGGGCCTGCATCAGCGCCTCGGCTCCCGCTGCGCCGGCGCGGCCCGCCGAAACGCGCACGACGCCGATTCCCCCGCGTCCGGGCGCAGTGGCAATGGCGACGATGGGATCGGAGTCGGTGGCGAGCATGGCGGACGGGAAAGTAGAGGAGGGTGGCCGGCGCAAAGTGCGTGGAATTGTATCGCGGGGCGGCGCGGCGTCTTTCACGACCGCGCGCTGAGACGAATCCGAATCTATCTTGAATTAGCTAAGACTGGTCTTGTCGCACACCGTCAGAATTCGGCGAAAATGCGGGCCAAAATCTGTCGGATTGCCCGGATGGCAGGGGATTATGGCCATGAGGAAATACGCTGTCTAAATCGGCACACCGAGTCATTTACATCTTATTTAAGCTAAATATGGCGTGAACGGTTGTCATCTTCGTCGAAAGCCGATTGCACAATCCCGGTCATGCCAACCCCCGAAGAAAAAGCCGCCTTTTCCGAACGTCTCAAGTTCGCGATGAAACGCGCACCGGAAAAGCCACAGGGCGCCACCGATCTGGCCTTGCACTTCAACCTGCGCCACCACGGCGAGCATCCGGTTTCGCCGCAGACCGCGCACAAGTGGCTGAGCGGCCGCACCATTCCCACCGACGACAAGCTTCGCACCCTGGCCGACTGGTTCAAGGTCGATGTCCACTGGCTGCACTACGGTCCGCCGCCGGGCGGCACGCCGGCCGTGCCGAAGCCGTTGCGCCGCGACGAGAAGTATCCGCTGTCGCAGGAGAGCATCGAGCTCGCCTCGAAGATCGAAGCGCTGAGTCCCCATCACCGCTACCTGGTTCAGGAGCTGATTTCCGAGTTCTACGGCGACAGCGAGCACCGCTAGGCGCCATCAGTATGGCATCGTCGCCATAATAAAAAAGCCGCCCGGCTCGACGCCGGACGGCTTTTTTTCCTGAGGCATGCGCTACGCGTTTTAGCTGGCGGCCTTTTCCTGCTTCTTGCCCTTGCCCATCATGCGCGTGATGTAGTACTGCTGCGCGATCGAGAGCACGTTGTTCACGACGTAGTAGAGCACGAGGCCGGCCGGGAAGAAGAAGAACATGACCGAGAACGCGATCGGCATGAACATCATCATCTTGGCCTGCACGGGGTCCGGCGGCGTGGGGTTCAGGCGCGTCTGCACGAACATCGAGACAGCCATCAGCACCGGCAGGATGAAGTACGGGTCTTGCTGCGAGAGGTCGTGAATCCAGAGGATCCAAGGCGCGCCGCGCATTTCCACCGAAGAGAGCAGCACCCAGTAGAGCGAGATGAACACCGGAATCTGGATCACCACCGGCAGACAGCCGCCGAACGGGTTCACCTTCTCCGTCTTGTAGAGCTCCATGAGCGCGGCGTTCATCTTCTGCGGGTCGCTCTTGAAGCGCTCGCGCAGCGCCTGCATACGCGGCGTGATTTCCTTCATGCGCGCCATCGACTTGTAGCTGGCGGCGGAAAGCGGGAAGAACACGGCCTTGATGAGCAGCGTGAGCAGCACGATCGCCCAGCCCCAGTTGCCCACGTAGCTGTGGATCTTTTCGAGCAGCCAGAAGAGCGGCTTGGCGATGATCGTCACCCAGCCGTAGTCCTTCACGAGCTCCAGCCCCGGCGCGACGCCTTCGAGCATCCGCTCTTCTTCCGGACCGGCGAAGAGGCGGGCTTCGATGTTGTCGGTCGCACCCGGCGCGATCGCGCCGAGCGGCTGCTTCACGCCCACGCGGTAGAGGTCGTTGTCGAACTTCTCGACGTAGATGTCACGCTTCACGCCCTGCTGCGGGATCCACGCCGTCGCGAAGTAGTGCTGCACCATCGCAACCCAGCCGTTGTTGGCCTGGCTCACGTAGTCAGCCTTGTTCTTGTCGATGTCGCTGAAGGTGATCTTCTGGAAGTGGTGCTCGTTCGAGTACACCGCCGGTCCGATGAAGGTGTGCGAGAAGCGCGGCGTTTCCACCGGCTGGCTGTCGCGCACGAGCTCCATGTAGAGCGTGGGCGAAACCGGGGCCGTGCCCACGTTCTGCACCTTCGTATCCACGCCGATCACGTAGCTGCCCTTCGTGAACGTGTAGGTCTTCGTGACCTTCACGCCGCCCTTTTCGGGCGAATCGAGGCTGATCTGAAGCGTGCTGGCGTCGCCCGTCAGGTCGCGCGGGCCGGCCACCGGCGTGAACACGTCGGTGTGGTTCGGGAAGTCGCCGCCGAGCAGGCCCGTGCGCGCGAGGTACGTGTGGTCCTTCGTGTGGTCGAAGAGCGTCAGGTACTCGCCGGGCTGCTTGCCGTCGGTTTCCTTCACGAGCGAAAGCTTCACGAGCGAACCGCCGCGCGTGTCGATGTCGCCTTCGTACACGTCGGTGCGGAAGTGCACGAGCTGGGCGGCGGCTTCGGCCGGCTGGGCCGTGCCCGCCGGCGCCTGGCCTGCGGCGGCTGCCGGCAGGTCGGAAGCGGCGCCCGCTGCGCCGGCTTCAGGCGGCGCGCTGGCGGCGCCCTGCGTTTGCGTCGCGCTCGGGAAGAACATCGACGGGCGTCCGTGGTCGCGTTGCCAGTTGTCGTACAGCATGACCGCTGACACGAAGAAGATGACCCATAGGACGGTGCGTTTGATATCCATGCGTTGTCTCAGTGTCGATGGAGTGGCGCATCAGCGCTTGTTCGGGGTGACAGGCGGTACCGGATCGAAGCCGCCCGCACTCAACGGGTGGCAGCGGCACAGCCGCCGCGCGGCGAGGTAAGTCCCACGCGCGGCGCCATGATACTGGATTGCCTCGCGTGCGTAATCCGAACAGGAGGGATAAAAACGGCAGCGGCTGCCGAGCAGGGGGCTCACAGCCAGCTTGTAGAAACGCAGTAACGCGATCAGTACCGTTTGCATGGCGTGGCGGCCGGACTGCACCGCTTTGTAAGACTAACGTCGGAGCGCGCCCGCAAGCGCGCCTTATGCCTCTGGCTGCGGCGTAGCGCCGCGGCGGGCAACCTCGCGCGCCGCCTTGCCGAGCAGCATCTCGATCTCGTCGCGGCACAGCGCCTTGAGCGGCGGCGACGACGCGCCCGGCAGCGCCTTGCGGTCGAACTTCGTATGCAGGCGCAGCAACAGGTCGAAGCCTTCGAACTGCTCGCGGCGCACCCGAAACGCCTCGCGCGCGATGCGGCGCACGAGATTGCGCGTGACCGCGCGCGGCGCGTACTTCTTGCCGATCACGAGCCCGAGCCGCGCAGCGCCGCCGGTCGGCCGCCCGTACATCACGAAGTGCGGCGAGCGGCGCCACGGGCGCAAACGAAAAACGGATGAGAACTCATCCGTTTTCAGCAGCCTTGCGGCTTTCGGGAAAGCGGCTTGCGTTTGCGACGACATGCTGTGCCGATCGTCCCGAATCCGGTCCGAAACAGTCGCGGTGTCCGCCGTACCTGCGCTGGCTACGAGCGCGCGCGGCACTGCGGGCAACACAGCGGGTGACGATGTCACGCTCGCGCCTGCCTGACCGGAACGACCCGAACGACCCAACCGCGGGTGCCCGACTTAGACGGCGAGGCGCTTGCGACCCTTCGCACGGCGTGCGTTGATCACTTTGCGGCCACCGGCGGTCTTCATGCGGACACGGAAACCGTGGGTGCGCTTGCGACGGGTAACGGAAGGTTGGAAAGTACGTTTCATGTTGCTCTCACTTGTTGAGTTTGACCGCGGCGAGCATCGCGGAAAAAAGCAATGGCCGGTGGTACTAGGGATTGGTTTTCGCGGAACCCGCTATTTAAGCCGGTTTTTTGTTAGCCGTCAACAGGTTAGGACGCTCGAACGTGGGGACAGGTCCTGGCCGCGCGCCGCGCGCCGCGCTGATCCGTCCCTGTGGATAACTTCCTGGACGGGCAATTTCGGCGTTAGAATCTCGCCTATCCCAAGAATCCTGCATGCCTCTCCGGCCAGCCTGCCAGCCGCAAAACCCTTGCCGCGCGGGCTTCCGGAGCATTTGTCGTCGGCCGTCAGGGCCTCGCTGCAACGCCTTACGGTGCAGCAAGAGCGGCGCGGCGGCAACGCATGCAGACAAAACGAACATAGCAACTCGATGAACGATTTCTGGCAACACTGTTCCGCACTGCTGGAGCGCGAGCTAACGCCCCAGCAGTACGTGACGTGGATTAAACCGTTGGCCCCGGTTGCCTTCGACGCAGCGGCGAACACGCTGCAGATCGCCGCTCCCAACCGTTTCAAGCTCGACTGGGTCAAGAGCCAGTTTTCGGGCCGGATCTCCGATCTGGCGCGCGACTTCTGGCAGGCCCCGATCGACGTCCAGTTCGTCCTCGACCCGAAGGCCGGCATGCGCGCACCTGTGGCGGCCGCGCCGCGCGCGCCCCTCGCGGGCGGCGCCGAG
>NZ_BAYB01000044.1 GCF_000685035.1 Paraburkholderia ferrariae NBRC 106233 | reverse complement strand
GGTGGCAGATGCCCCGGAGCCACTACCCATAACGGCGAGTGGTCCACTGCGTCACACAGCGGTTTGAGCGGCTTTCTTTGCCGCCGTGTATGGACCGCAGACATGGGTAACACTTCGGGCGAGTGATTCGCCAGGAGCCGTTCATGCCCTGGAACCCGAGAAACACCATGAACCTGCGTCTGGATGTTTCGAGTTAGTTCGAAATGCGCGAATCTTATGCAGCATCAAAGTCGGATTTACGCACCGTCTGTTAGCTATATCCCTTTCGTGGCGATGCTGCCTGGTGAGTATGTGTATCGCCAGCTTCAGGAGCTTGGCGAGCCACAGCCGTATTTCACGGACCGCTGAACGGGCACGCCAGCATGTGCGCCGCATTGGGCTAACCATCTACGGGCAACCGACCTATCAAGCCCCGCTTCGGCGGGGTTTTTCGAGATGGCGTCATGCTGCACAATCGGGTCTGGTCAATTGACGGCGAGGCGCGATGTTGTCACTTTCCCCCAAGTCTGGTCATAGCGTCCGTGAAGGACAACACGGACACTTCTTCTGGTCAGGCATTCGCAAGTCGCAGTACCTTCACATCGAGTCCCCCTGGATGTTTGACGTGGACCGGTGGTTTCATCTTGCATGGCCGCCGCGCGTACCGCGCGAAGCGCACGATGACATCGTGCGGGGCATGCAGGAAGCGCGTGCAGCGTGGCTCAAACACGCTGAATCCACGCTGCTGTCCCATCCATCGCACGAACTGCGCGGCATGCTGGGCCGAAGTGGTAACCGCTTTCACATGAAAGCGATGGACAACCGCCAGGTTGCGAAAGCCCTGTACAACGAGGTAAAGGACGGCAACCTGCTCTTTGTGCCCGAGCGGGACCCCATGCGCAAGTGTGTGGAGGCAATACGGAAACAGCGGGAAAAAGGTGCCCGACAGGCTCCTGCGGGCGCACAGGAGCCGACCGGCGCGGACGTGGCAAAGGTGCTCCATGACAACGGTCCGCGCGCGCCGCGGCACCTCAGGAATGCCCAGTCGTTCGAATATAAGCCTGACGCACCAGGCAAAGAAACCGAAGAACTTGCCGCGAGCACAAACAATCCACGCTACGCAGCCAAGATGCCTGGATACGACCAGAACACGTTTAGCGACATGCTCCACGTCTTCAAGCCGGCAAACGGTCCAGGCCCCGCCGACAACGTGATTTTTCACGATGACGGTAGCGTTGAGTTCAACGGTCAAACGCTAGATGACAATATTCACAACTATGCACCCTGACGAGAAACCTGTTGCCCCCCCTCACGCGATGGCGCATGCGACGTTCATCATATCCGGTGAATCCGTCTCTCCGCCGTTTTGGTCGGCCTACTTTAACGTCCAGCCAAATCGGGAAATTATCAAGGGACAGCCCTTTAAGCTTCCATCTGGAAAGCTGAGCCCACAGCCCGGTAAACTCGGTCTTTGGGCCGTCGAGAGCAAGGCAGCGGTGCAAAGTAGCCGTCTTGGCCCTCACTTGAACTACTTGATAGCTCGCCTTGGTTTGCCGCGCGCCGATTTGCACGAGTTGCTCGATGCGCAGGGAGCCAAGCTGGCGCTTTGGTGTTACTGGATGAACGAGTCGGGCGACCGCGTACCCGATGTACCTGACGACATTCGGGCGATGATGGAAGCGATGGGCGGTACGGTGGAGGTTGACGAGTACCGTTAGGGGACAACGCGCAATGCCGACTGGCCAGCGCTGGGAAGATTGACGGATTCACTCACGCTTCCCGCCTTCGCGCCACTCGCGCCCGGTCATGCCGGTCAGCATTTCAACCTTTGCGCGGTCGAGCGCAGCGCGATGTTCGGCGCTGGTCGGTTGCGACGTTGGGGCAGTTCGACGGGGGCGACGTGTCGGCCCTGCCACTTGTAGGCGGTCTTGGGGCTGATCCCGAAGCGCCGGCATAGCTCGCGCCGTTTGGCGCCCTCATGCGAGGCGAGTTCGACGAATCCTTGATGAATGTAGCGCGTACGCGGCCATGGATAAGTCTTCTTGGGGCGTATGTCACGCAAGAGCCATGCAGCGATATGCAAATTGCCTTAGAGGCGCAGGAATTGAGGATTGAAATGAAACGGAACCCGCGATGCGTTGTAATCGAGTATGACGAAGACGGCAACCAGCTTGAGACCTATACGGTTGACCGTAATTTCATGGCAAACATGAAATCGCGTGCGCTCGTCATGCCGTGGCCGATTGATGAAGTCGGTAAGCTTGACGACGAATTTGCGCGCAAGCTTGGCGGAACCCTCTTGCTTTTGCTGGCAACGTACCAGCCTGCACTGAAACAGCACATTAGCGTTACACAGGCGACCAGCACACCAGCCGCAGATTGACGACATCGGCAATGAAATAGCTGCCCGTTATGAGGTCAGCGAGCGCGGCGAAAGCGAAGGTCGGCGTCGCTCATGGCTTGCTAAGGTGTTCGCCTTCGCGCCACTCGCGCCCGGTCATGCCGGTCAGTATTTCAACCTTTGCGCGGTCGAGCGCAGCGCGATGTTCGGCGTTGGTCGGTTGCGACGTGGCGGGCAGTTCGACGGGGGCGACGTGTCGGCGGTTCAGTTCGGCGGCGAGCATGTCAGCGCCGACGCGCTCCAGTGATTCGCCGCGCTCACAGGCATAGCGTTCAAGGCGGGCGCCGTCTTCGCCGCCCGAATCCCAACAGGTCATACAGCCGCGTCGCGTCATGTGCCGTGCGCACCAGTTGACGCGCGGCGTCACTCACCCACAACCCACGCACACCACCGCGAAAACAAGAAACCCCCAACCCCCACCAGGTTAAGCTTCCCGAACCGCCTCCCCACCCACGCCCCATGGCCTCCGCCCAGGAACTCAAACGCTACCGCCGCCACCTCGCCGACGAACTCGACAGCGCCGCCGTCTACGACACGCTCGCCCACGCCGAGCAGGACAGCGAGCGCAGCAGAATCTTCGCGGAACTCGCCGCCTCCGAGCGCGAACACGCCCGCGTCTGGCTGGAAAAGCTCGCGGCAAACGGCGTGCATCCGCCGCCGCACCGGCGCAGCGCGAAAACCCGCCTCCTCCAGACGCTCACGCGCCTCTTCGGCGCCTCGATCGTGCTGCCCACCGTGGCCGCGACCGAATACGCGGACCGCGATCGCTACGCCCACGAGCCCGGCGCCGAAAAGCTCTCCGCGCAGGAACAGCAGCACGCGGCCACCATCCAGGCGATCGTCGCGAGCAAGGCGGTACGCGGCAAGTCCAAAGGCGAGCAGATCGCCGCTGCGGAGTCGTGGCACAAGGGCGCAACGTCGGGCAACGACTTGCGCGCCGCCGTGCTCGGCGCCAACGACGGGCTCGTCTCGAACTTCTGCCTCATCATGGGCGTGGCGGGCGCGGGCAGCAGCAACCGCACCATCCTGCTCACCGGTCTCGCGGGGCTCGTGGCCGGCGCCTGCTCGATGGCGCTCGGCGAATGGCTCTCGGTGACCAATGCGCGCGAGTTGGCGCGCACCCAGCTCGCCAGGGAAGCCGACGAACTGGAGCACACCCCCGACGCCGAGCGTCACGAGCTCGCGCTGATCTACCAGGCGAAGGGGCTCGACGCCGACGAAGCGCGCCGCGTTGCCGCGCAGATCATGAGCGACCCCGATCAGGCGCTCGACACGCTCGCGCGCGAGGAACTCGGCATCGACCCGAAGGAGCTGGGCGGCAACCCGTGGTCGGCAGCGGCAGTGTCGTTCTGTCTTTTCTCGCTTGGCGCGGTCTTCCCCGCAGCCGCGTTTCTTTGGGCGCAGGGCACACCGGCAATCGTGCAGTCGATACTGTTGAGCGCGCTCGGACTGGCGGCGGTGGGCGTCTTCACGTCGCTCTTCAACGGCCGCAGCGCGGCGTTTTCGGCATTCAGACAGATCGCGATCGGACTCGCCGCCGCGGCCTTCACCGCGGGCGCGGGGCGCTTGCTGGGGGTATCGCTTTCGTGACGACGGATCGGAACGAAACGGCTGTGCCGCACGTGCGCGTGGAACCGCTAGGTGTCACGTTCGAGGCGCCGCCGGAACTGACACTGCTCGAAGCAGCGGGATTTGCAGGCATACGCCTGCCGCGCATGTGCCGCAACGGCACCTGCCGCACCTGCCTGTGCCGCGTGGTAAGCGGAGAGGTACGCTTTACGATCGAATGGCCGGGACTCAGCCGCGAAGAAAAGGCGGAGGGCTACGTGCTCACCTGCGTCGCCATCGCGCAGACCGATCTCGTGCTCGACGTGCCGGATGCATCGGTCTCCTGACAAATCTTTCGACTGCGATTCAGGCACGCTTCAAGCACTTTTCGAGCGCAAAAAACGAAAAGCCCGCAGCATGCGCCGCGGGCTTCGACTACGCCATGCGTCCTGGCTATGGGCTCAGGACCCGCCGAAGTACACGGTGTACGGACCCCGGCGCGCGGCTTCCGACACGTAACCCGCGCCGGCCATCGACGAGGTGCTGCTGACACCGCCGAACGAGCCATCGCTTTGCACGGCCGGGACGCTTACGGCTTCGCCGCCGGCGGCCTGGTTGCGGCTCGTCTGCTGGAATTCGACCAGTTGTGCGCGCACCTGATCGCGCGTGAGACCCTGGTCCGCGGACTGGGCAAATGCAGCGACAGGCGCGGCGAGGGCAACCGCCAGAGCGGCGGCATAGGCGAGCGATTTCATGTGTGACCTCCGGATTGTTCGAGTTGCCTGCGACCCTACTGCGCGACGGCTCGCAAGCGGTGACTCGATTCTAGGCAAGCGCTCTGGCCGGATATATGCCGATGTCGGCGAATTCCCATTGCTTGTTTCGTAATAATCCGCGGCGCCCTGGAGCCGCCATTTCCTCCTCGGCGCCCTTCCTTCTGATCGTTCCCCATCTTTTTGTATGAATAATCGGGGTGTGACTGTTGTCGCCAGGAGAATAGTGAATTCGCTTTTTAGGTATTTACCCTAATCTGGAAAACGCTTACATTGGCGACATGGGCAAGACCTTACGGGTCACGCCCCCTAAACAAGATATTGGAGGTTACGTCATGAAGTCGCTTCTCAAGGCAGCCCTGGTGGCCGCCGTTCTCGCCGTCCCGGTCGCGTCGTTTGCCCAATCGCAGCAACCCGTTACCCGCGCCGAAGTCAAGGCTGACCTCGCGCAACTGCGCGCCGCCGGCTACGATCCGAGCGACTGGATGCACTACCCCGACAACATTCAGGCCGCCGAAGCCAAGGTCGCAGCCGAAAAGGCCGCGACGGGCTACGGCCCCTCGACCAGCGGCACGTCGCAATCGGGTCAGTAAGCGCTAACGCGCGTCAGTACCGGCTCGGAGCCGGGCGCACCGAAGCGCATTGAATGAATCAGGCCCGCCCCTCGCAAGAGGGGCGGGCCTGATGCGTTTCAGGTGGCGCAACTGCCTCAACGCGCCGCGTGGGGCGCGGCGAGGCGACGCTTCAGAAGCGCTTGCCGAGCGCCTGGTCGATCTTGCGGTCGGTCTGATACTGGCTGAGCGCATACACGGCCCAGATCGCGGCGGGAATCCAGCCGAGCAGCGTGATCTGCAGGATCAGGCAGATGATGCCCGCGACGGGCCGGCCGATCGTGAAAAACAGCAGCCATGGCAGGAGGAGCGCAATCAGAAGACGCATAGTCGGTTCGACCTCAGTAGGGCAGGAAAAATGAAGCGGGGTTCGGGCATCAGTTGACGGGCGCGAAACGCGGCACGAGTGCGCCCTCGTGCTCGACGAGTTCGAAGAACACCGAGGCGGGCCGCGTCCAGATCGTGCCGTTCGCGGCACGGTACACGATCATCGTGACCGAAGGATCGGATTCGAGGGTCGCCTCGCACACCAGTTCGTACATGCCGCCCTTGTAGTGCCGATACCGCACCATTGCGTTCCCCTCGTGGACAGCGCAAGCGAAACGTTGCGCAACCCCGCTAGTTTAGCAATGGATGGATCGTGCAGCCCACCGGTTCCGTGGGCGTCACGTCATGCGCGGCGCGCGGGCGTACGGGCCTTCGCGGGCGTGGGCGTGGCCGTGGGCGCCGCCGCGCCGGACCCCTGGGCGCCGCAGATCAGCGCGATGCCGGCGGCCGCGGTTGCGCGCAGCACGGCGCGCGAGTCGCCGGCGCGCGCGCGCAGCGCGGTACTATGCAGCAGCGCCGAAGCCACGCGCGACAGCATCGCCGGGTCCGCTTCGGGCGGCAGTTCCCCGTGCTCCACACCGTAACGCAGGCGCCGCTCGAATGCCTTGTCGAAGCTGCGCAGCCCCGCCCCCAGGCGCTCGCGCACGGCCTCGTCGTTGACGGCTTCCACCGCCGCAGTCCCGATCAGCAAACACCCGCGCGCCGCTTCGCCCGCGGGCTGATACCACCGGAGCGCCTCGTCGAAGACGCGCATCAGGGCGTCCGGCAGCGGCAGCGCGTTGTCCAGCATCGCCTCCATGGCGGCGCGGCCCGCTTCCACGTAGTGCTCGACCGTCTGCAGATACAGCGCGTGCTTGTCGCCGAACGCGCCGTAGAGGCTCGGGCGGTTCATGCCCGTGGCGGCGCTCAGGTCGTCGAGCGAGGTGCCCGCATAGCCGCTGCGCCAGAAAGTGTCGCGCACCTGGGCGAGCGCGGTGGCGGGATCGTAGGCGCGCGGCCGCCCGCGCGGACGGCTATCCTTTTTTGTACCAGATTGCATAGAAATATTGGTCGAGCGATGTTTTGTTCAATATAGTACAAAACTCACATGGAGGAAGATCACGATGGAACTCTACTTTGCCCCGCTCGCCTGCTCGCTCGCCACGCGCATCGCGCTCTACGAGGCCGGCGCGAACGCACGCTACGTGCAGGTCGACACCCAGTCGAAGCAGATGGCCGAGGGCGGCAGCTTCTATTCGGTCAATGCGCTCGGCCAGGTGCCCGTGCTGCGCGAGGACGACGGCTGGCAACTCACCGAAAACACGGCCGTGCTGCCCTACGTGGCCGACCGCTACCCCGAGGCACGGCTCGCGCCGCCCGCGGGCACGCGCGAGCGCGCGCAGATGCAGCAGTGGCTTGGCTTCATCGGCACGGAGTTGCACAAGGCGGTGTTCCTTCCGCTGCTCACGCCGGAGACCAGCGCGGCCGTGAAGGACTACGCGCGCAGCAACGTCGCCTTGCGCTTCGAGGTGCTCGAACGGCATCTGGAAGGCCGCACTTATCTGCTCGACGCTTTCAGCGTGGCCGACGCCTATCTCTTCGTGATACTGAACTGGGCGCCGCACGTGCAGATCGATCTCGCCGCGTGGCCGGCCATAGCGGCCTATGGGCAGCGGCTGCACGAACGTCCCGCCGTTGCGAAAGCGTTGCGCGACGAGCTCGATCTCTTCATGCGCGAACGCGCGAAACGCACCTGAAAGCCGGGCATCGAAAGCGACGCACGAGGCTCGTGCGCTTGCGAAGCGCGCGCGTGGTAGTTACAGTTTGAGGCGCCCGCCGCGCGCCCGGCCGTCGGCTTCTGCCGACACGGTATGCGCGGCGGCCCGATGCCGTTGCCTGCGCAACGGTGTGCCCACCTCGAACTGCGCGAGAGCGCGAGCCTATGGATTTCGACGTCATCGTTCTGGGAGCCGGCATTGTCGGCGTGAGTGCGGCGCTGCATCTGCAGGATCGCGGACGCCGCGTCGCGCTCGTGGACCGGCGCGGCCCCGGCGAGGAAACGAGCTACGGCAACGCGGGGCTCATCGAGCGCTCGTCGGTCGTGCCCTACGGTTTTCCGCGCGACGTCGGCACGCTGCTGCGCTACGCGCGCAACCGCTCGACCGACCTCTACTGGGACTATCGCGCGCTGCCTTCGTACGCCACGTGGCTGGCGCGCTTCTGGTGGGAGTCGTCGCCGCTGCGGCACGCCGCGGCCGCGCGCGACATGCTGCCGCTCATCGAACGCAGTGTCGCCGAACACGACGCGCTCGTTGCGCGAGCCGGCGCAGCCGCGCTCGTGCGCGCGAGCGGCTGGCTGCAGGCGTATCACAGCGGACCGCGTTTCGAGCGCGAAGCGGCGCGGGCGCAGCGCTCGGCGCGCGAGCACGGCCTGAGCGTGACGGTGCTCGACGCAGCCGCGCTGCGCGAGCGCGAGCCGAGTCTCGGGCCAGGCTTTGCCGGGGCGCTGCACTGGCTCGATCCAAAGACCGTCGCCAATCCGGGGGCGCTGGTCGCACGCTACGCGCAGCTCTTCGCGCGCGAAGGCGGCACGCTCGTCGCAGGCAACGCCACGACCCTGCACCGCGAGCGCGACGCCTGGACCGTGGACACCGCGCACGGCCCTCTCTCGGCGCGCGAGGCGGTGGTGGCGCTCGGGCCGTGGTCGGACACGGTGTTCGAGCCGCTCGGCTATCGCATCCCCCTGCGCGCGAAGCGCGGCTATCACATGCACTACCGGCCCGAACGGGGCACGCTCACGGCACCGGTCGTGGACAGCGAACTCGGCTATGCCATCGCCCCCATGGAGCAGGGCGTGCGGCTCACGACGGGCGTGGAGATCGCACGGCGCGGCACGCCGCCCACGGGCGTGCAACTCGCGCGCGTGGAAGCCGTGGCCAGGCCGATCTTCGGACTGGGCGAGCGCGTCGATCCCGCGCCCTGGCTCGGCATGCGGCCCTGTACGCCGGACATGCGCCCCGTGATCGGCCCGGCGCCGCGTCATCCGGGCCTGTGGTTCAGCTTCGGCCACAACCATCACGGCCTCACGCTCGGCCCCGTCACGGGCCGGCTGCTCGCCGAGATGATGACCGGCACGCCCACGTTCACCGATCCGCATCCATGGCGCGCGGAACGCTTCGGCTAAGCGGCCCGCCGTTTTTCGCCGGCGATTTTTGGTGAAGTAGCAAGGGCAATTTTGTCGTGCGATAACGGCGTAATCGCAATACCTGCTGGAGCCCACGCGATGGCCACGCTCGAAGCCTTCCGCGCCGTTCTCGACGACCGGCATACGCCCGAAATCATCCGCAATCACATCATCGATTCGCTGCAGTACGCGCTGCGCAATCACGGCCAGGTGTTCGCTTCGAAGGAAGTGGAGTGGCTCGCGACCTGGGATGACGCGCGCATTCCGCTTGCCGCCTCGAAGGAGTTGCGCAAGCGCTGCGAGCAGGTGTAGCCGCGCGCCGGAACGCGTGAGCGCCGGACCGCCGGCCGCCTAAACCTCAGCGAACACGGCCTTCAGGTCGCGGCCTGCCCGCATGCGCACCTGCCGAACCACCCGTTCTTCCAGCTCGGCCAGGTGCCGGCGCATGGCGTCGAGCGCCGCAGCGGGATCGCCTTCGCCCAGCGCCGCGATGATCTGCTCGTGCTCGTCGGGCGCGCAAAGCGAGCCTTTCGACGGATCGAACAACGCCTTGTAGAGCTCGGTCTTCGCCACGAGCGGCGCCAGCGCCGCCACGAGCGCCTCCCCGCCCGCGAGCCCCGTCAGCAGCAGATGAAACTGCCCGGCGAGCCGCACCGCGTCGTCCACCCGTCCTTCCTTGAACGCCTTGCGCTCGCTGCGCACGTGCGCGGCGAGACGGCGACGCCCCGCGGCATCCAGCGCACCGCCGAGGCTCACCATCACCCCCGCCTCCACCACCTGGCGCGCGCGATAGACCGCACGCACGTCCTCCTCCGAAGGCGACGGCACGAATGCGCCGCGATTGGGCGCAAGCACGAGCTTGCCCTCGTGGCCCAGGCGCACGAGCACCTTGCGCAATGCGCCGCGCGTGCACCCGAATGCGGCGGCGAGTTCGCGCTCCACCAGTTGCTGCCCCGGTGCGAGCTTGCCCTGCAACAGCGCGGACGAGATCGACGCGTACACGAGTGCCTCGATATCGGCGGGCTCGCCCGCTTGCGGCATGAGCGGGAAATCCTGGGAATCCCGGGAGTCGGCAGGACGGGAAGGATGGGCCATAAAAGCGTGCGCAATAGCAGGATCAGGCTGGCATTGTAGCGACGCACGCACCGCGACGAAACACGTGCCGCTGCGCTTCGACGTACATCGGCCGTATGCCGGGCATAGCAAAATGGTTGACCCTATGGTCAACCGGGATTTGATATCATGGTTAACCATTTTGCCACACAAAGGTTGACCGAGTGACGCCCCGCTCCACCCCGACAGCCGCCGCCAGCAAGGCGGCCACCTTCGCCTGGTACGCGACCATCGTCGCGATCGGCCTCAATCTGCGACCGCTGCTCACCTCGCTGAGCCCGCTCATGACCACCATCCGCGCGGCAACGGGACTCAGCTTTTCGGGCGCGGCGCTGCTCACCAGCCTGCCCGTCGTTGCGATGGGGCTGGGCGCGTTCGGCACCGGCTGGCTCGCCAGCCGCATCGGCGAAACGCGCGGCGTGGCGCTCGGGCTCGTGGCCATCGCCGCGGCCTGCGGTGCGCGCGCCGTCGCCTCGAGCGGGGCGACCCTCATGCTGACCGCCGCCGTGGCCGGCGCGGGCGTCGCCGCCATTCAGGCGCTGCTGCCCGCCGTCATGAAGCAGCGCTTCGCGCAGCACGTGCCGCTGGCGATGGGGCTCTTTTCGGCGTCGATCATGGGCGGCGGAGGCCTTGGCGCCAGCATCAGCCCCTGGGTCGCGCACCTTGGCGCGTCGTGGCATGCGGGGCTGGCCGTGTGGGCGCTTCCCGCGCTCGTGGCGCTCGCGGTGTGGGCGGCGCTCAATCGCCGCGCAGGCGCGCATGCGGGCTCCGGCGCAACGCGTGCGGGCGCGCCTGCCGCGCTTCACGTTCCCCTCTGGCGCAAGCGCCGCGCGTGGTCGCTCGGCCTGCACTTCGGGCTCGTCAACGGCGGCTATACGAGCCTTGTGGCCTGGCTGCCCGCGTACTACCAGCAGCACGGCGCGAGCGTGGCGGCCAGCGGCTCCCTGCTGGCCGCCATGACCGTCTTCCAGGCCGTGAGCGCCCTGCTGCTGCCGCTCGCGGCGGCGGCGTTCACCGACCGGCGGCCGTGGCTGGTGGCCGGCCTCTGCGCACAGTGGATCGGCGTGGTTGGCCTCGCGGTGCGGCCCGAGGCGGCCCCGCTCCTGTGGGTGGCCGCCGCGGGCGCGGGCCTCGGCGGCACGTTTTCGGTCACGCTCGTCACCGCGCTCGACCATTGCGCCGATCACCGCGTGGCGGCGCGGCTCGTGGCGTTCGTGCAGGGCGTGGGCTTCGTGATCGCCGCACTCGCCCCGCTCGTGGCCGGCCGCGTGCGCGACCTGACCGGCAGCTTCACCGCCGCCTGGGTCCTGCTCGCCATCTCCATTACCGCGATGATCGCGCTCACGCTCGCGTTCTCTCCGCGCAGCTATGGGCGCTGGCTCGGTCTGCACGCGAAAGCGCTGGAGGGCCAGAACGCCTGATCCGCCGTCGCATTCCAGGACCGTTCGCGGCCCGTTCCCGGCCCGTGCTCTGCGCGCTCGCCGCGGGGCCTCCACATCCTCCGTCTCTGTCTGGCAAGACACTGCGCGCGCCGGGGCAAGCCCGTCCAGGCGTTCGCGCAACAGCGACACGCCGGCGCGCCCCAATCGTTTGCAATCGCTGCTGTATGAATGTACAGTGCGTGCAGCCTGCCGGCCTTTCACCGGGCCGTGCCGGGAGCGCCGCAAGGCACGCGCCATCGGGCTCGCCGCCCGCAGCCTCAGGCCGGAAGGGATATCAGAACGGAGAAGTCGACGTGCGATTCATCTTGGCGGGGACGTTGCTGTGCGTCCTCGCGTCCACCGCGCTCGCCGGGGAACACTACATCGAGATCTGGAATCCGCCGGAAGCCCGCGCACCGGCGCTGCGCCCAGGTGCGAGCGGCAAGAGGACGCCCGGGCACCACGGCGCGAAACACAAGCTGGCTTCCACCGACCGGCCGCCCACGCGCCGCGTCGCCGAACCCGCCCTGCGCGCACCTGCGCCCGTCATCGCGCCGGCCACGCCCGGGAGCAAGGCATCGCCCCCCAACCGTATTCCCGAGATCCCGCCGCAGATCGGCCCGGACGGCAATATCCTGCAAGTGAACTACCGCGTGCCGGCCGCACACTGAGCCGCGGCGCCGGCGCGCCAGCACCGTCTTCCGGAAAAAAAGCGGCCCCGTCACCGTGAGGTGCGGGGCCGAATCCCATGTCAAGGAGATGTCATGGAGGAGACGGCTTCATCATAGCCAGCCCCCCTCCTCGCGCCCAACCAATGGTTTCGTATATCCATATGGTGCGCTGCCCCTCGTTGCCCGGTAACTCGGCATTGCAAGACGCATATCGGACCGCATATATCGTTAGAACAAAAAGTCGGTTCGTGCCGCCTGGCGCGCTGGCTAAGATGGCGAATCAGCCCTGATTTTTCCGGTGCAAGGCTCACCTGGCACCGAGCCCCGCTATCGAAGGAGCCCCCCTTGAGCATTTCCGATACGCAACGCCGCCCGCTCGTCGTCGGCATCGGCGGCACGACGCGCGCCGCTTCCTCGACCGAACGCGCGCTCGGCTTCGCCCTGCGCGGCGCGGAGCAAGCCGGCGCCCGCACCCGCCTGTTCGGCGGCACCTTCCTGCACAGCCTGCCGCACTATGCGCCCGAAGGCGGCACGCTCACCGACGAGCAGAACGAACTGATCGAAGCCGTGCGCGCGGCGGACGCCGTCATCATCGCGACGCCGGGCTATCACGGCGGCGTCTCGGGCCTCGTGAAGAACGCGCTCGACACGCTCGAAGAGCTGCGCGCCGATTCGCGCCCCTACCTCGACGGCCGCGCCGTGGGCTGCATCGTAACGGCCTACGGCTGGCAGGCCGCCGGCTCCGTGCTCACTTCGCTGCGCTCGATCGTGCACGCGCTGCGCGGCTGGCCGACGCCGTTCGGCGCGGGCATCAACACGCTCGAAACGCGCTTCGAAAGCGCGCAGCATTGCTCGGATTCCAAGGTGGTCGATCAGCTTGCGACGGTGGGCCAGCAAGCGGCGCAATTCGCGCTGGCCTTCAATTCGCAGCACTTCGCCACGAGCGCGCCGGTGGCCAGCGCCGCGAACGAGGTGCGCAGCGAAAAGCGGCTCAGCCTCGCGGTTTGAACGTGATCTGAGCGTGGTTCAGGCCGCTTTCAACGCGGCTTGACGCAGGCCCTTGCGGCCCGGCGGTCTTGCACACGGCGCGGCACCTGCCGCGCCGTTACAGTTATCGATCGCGGCGGCAATCCGCTCCTGCCGCCGCGAGACGCCCCCCTCGCCAACCAACGTCCGCCAGCGCACACACCTCACGCGCCGCGCGAACCCGCTCGTGCGCCATCCCACAGACGCTTTCCGGCCCGGAGTCCACATTGACTCCGGACACGCCCCTCACACCATCGCGCTCGCTCTGCTGACGGTTCCTGGCCACCGGTGATTTGCTTGCGACGAAAGATTGGTTCCGCTCGCGCGCGCCTGCCCCTAACCTTGGTCCTGCCCGCGCCGCCTTCTCATGGCGCGCCACCGCAAGACCCGCAGAGATTCCGACGCCATGAACGCATCCATCCGCTACAAGGGCTACGACGTCGCCACGGCGGCTCAACAGCAGCCCAACGGCCTCTACGCAGCGAATCTGACGATCGGCCAGAAGCCCGGCCACGTCCATTCGTTCGACGCGCTCGACTACTTCTTCGACGAAGAGCTCGCACTGGCCTATGCCTTCCGCTGGGCCCGCATGTGGATCGACGAGCAACGGCGCTGCGCGTGACCCAGCAAGTTTCCTTACGGTTGTGACAGAATAGGAGCCACATCACCGAAAACGATCACGCTCCATGTCCGACACCCTGACGCATCCGGACGAAGGCGCATCCTTCGCCGCCGACCAGGACGCCGCGCTGCGCCACTGGACCTACGACACGCCAGGGCCTGTCAGGATCGGATCGGACGAACATCGCCAGATGTTCTGCAAGATGCTGCTCGAAACGCACGATCCGTATCGCCCCGCAGTGCTCGACTGGCCGAAGCTCGAGCCCGACGCGCTGAAGCGCCTCACCTCGCTGCCCATCTGGAACATCGCCGTGCAGACCGAGGGCCGCGCCTCGATCCGCGTGCAGACCTACGCCGAAACCGTACGTGACCCGCTGCTGCGCGCCGCGCTCGAAATGGACGCGGGCGAAGAAGCGCGCCACAAGGTCGTGCTCTCGCATCTCGTGGCGGCCTACGGCATCGAACTCGCGCCCGAGCCCGCCTACCCGCCCCCGCCGAAACCCGAATGGGCCTGGATGTTCACCGGCTACAGCGAATGCATCGACAGCTTCTTCGCGTTCGGCCTGTTCCGCTCCGCGCAACGCTCGGGCTACTTCCCGGCCGCACTCGTCGAAACCTTCGAACCCGTGATCCAGGAAGAAGCGCGCCATATCCTCTTCTTCGTGAACTGGGTGGCGTGGTATCGCAAGACCATGCCGTGGTGGCGCCGGCCCTGGCACTCGGTGCGCGTGGCCGGGATCTGGTTCATGCTGGTGTGGGAGCGGCTCGCGATCGCGCGCGGCATCGACGCGAACGGCGTGGCGCACGACTCGAACTTCCTGCCGGCGAACCGCGAAACGATCGGCGCCGCGCTCGAACCGCGCGAGATGCTGGAACTGTGCCTGAAGGAAAACGACCAACGGATGAGCGGCTACGACGCGCGCCTCCTGCGCCCCACGTTCGTGCCCGCGCTGGCGCGCTTCGCGCTGCGCTTCATGAAACGCAGCAACAAACGCGCTTGAGGAAACCGGCATGAGGAGAACGGCAGCATGACCTGGACTGTCGACAAGCAGGTCGCACTCACCTCGACACAAGCCGTCGAGGCGATCCACGCCGGCCGGCTGAAAGCCGCGGACTACGTGGCGACCCTGATCGCGCGCGCCCATGCGCTTTCGAACCTGAACGCGCTCACGGTGCTCGACGTGGAAGGCGCGCTTGCCGCGGCGCGGCGCATCGATTCGCTCGGCCCGAACGAGCGCGCGCGCCTGCCGCTCGCGGGGCTGCCCGTCGTGGTGAAGGACAACATCAACACGCGCGGCCTGCAGACGGCGGCGGCCACGCCCGCGCTCGAAGGCTTCGTGCCGGCGCGGCACGCGCCATCGGTGCAGCGGCTCGTCGATGCGGGCGCCGTGGTGCTCGGCAAGGCCAACATGCACGAACTGGCCTTTGGCATCACCAGCACCAACCTGAACCCGAACGCCGGACCCGTACGCAATCCTTACGATCCGGAACGGATCCCCGGCGGCTCGTCGGGCGGCACCGCCGCCGCGATTGCCGCGCGCATCGTGCCTGCGGGGCTCGGCACCGATACCGGCGGCTCCACGCGCATTCCGGCCGCGCTGTGCGGCATCGTGGGCCTGCGCCCCTCGGTGGGCGACGGCGGCACGCACCGGCGCTATCACGACCCGCAGGCCGTGGTGCCGATCAGCCACACGCGCGACACCGTGGGGCCGATGGCGCGCACCGTAGCCGACGTCGCGCTGCTCGACGGCGTCATCACGGGGCACGGGCCGCTCGCGCAGGCGGCCGTTGCGAACCTGCGCATCGGGCTGCCGGCGCCGCTCTGGGAAGGGCTCGAAGCGGCCCTCGAAGACGTGATGCACGAAGCCAGGGCGAAGCTCGAAGCGGCAGGCGTGACGCTCGTGCCCGTGGAAATGACCGAACTGCTGACGATCAACGACCGCGTGAGCCTCGCAATCGCGCTGCACGAGCCGATCGACGATCTGCAGGCGTGGCTCGCGGCGAACCAGGCGCCTGTGCGGACCGTCGCCGAAGTGGCGGCGCGCATTGCGAGCCCCGACGTGCGCGCGGCCTACGACGCCATCCTCGCCGACCAGATGGGCGCCGACTATCCCACGGTGCTCGCCGTCTGGCGCCCGCGCCTGCAGCAGCTTTACGCGCAGACGTTCTCCGCGTGCGGGCTCGATGCGCTGATGTTCCCGACCACGCGCCTTGCCGCCGTTCCTATCGACGAACTCAACGGCTCCTCGCGCGTTTCGATCGACGGCGCGGCGCTCATCGACGAAATGGGCGCCTACCTGCGCAATACCGACCCCGGCAGCAACGCCGGCATTCCCGGTCTCGCGCTGCCCGCCGGGCTCGCATACGGGCGGCTGCCGGTGGGGCTGGAACTGGACGGCCCGCTCGGCAGCGACCGGCGGCTGCTCGCCATCGGGCTCGCATTCGAGCAGATACTCGGGACGCTGCCCGCACCGGTGATCTGATCTGTGCAGCGCGGTCGCTGCTGCGTGCCTTTCACGCGAGCGCCGCGCGCTTTCCGCTACACTCCCCGCTGCATGTCCGCAGCGCCGCGCCGGTAGGTCGGCGCGACCGCGGCGGCGCCCCCCTCCACTTCGCGGCACACCCATGCGCCCCATCGCCCTGCTCCGCACGCTCCTCCTCGCGCTTTGCGCCGCTGTGCTCCTCGACGCCGCAGGCTGCGTGCATCTCTCCACGCTCGATTCGAACGGCCTATGGAAAGTGGTAGGCGGCCAGTGCGTGCCCAACCAGCGCGATCAGGGCACGCCCGCGCCCTGCACGACGGTCGATTTCCAGAAACGCTACGCAGTGCTCAAGGATATTGCGGGCCGTGCGCAATATCTGCTGATCCCCACCGACCGCGTGTCCGGCATCGAGAGTCCGGAAATCCTCTATGGCGGCGCACCCGAATACTGGGTGGGCGCGTGGGACGCAGGACGCTACGTCGATGCGAAGCTCGGCACGCGTCTTGCCGCCAACCAGCTTGGGCTGGAGATCAACTCTTCCACGCAGCGCTCGCAGAATCAACTGCATATCCACGTGGACTGCATGCGCACCGATATCACCGAAGCCCTCGCGCCGCATCGTAGCGACACGCCAGGCCAGTGGCGCCCGGCAACGCTCGACGGCAAACGCTACCGCGTGATGCGCGTGACGAGCCTGAGCGACAAGGACAACCCGTTCCGCGTGGTCTACCACAGCCTCGCGCCGCAGCAGACCATGGATGCGCAGACGATCCTCGTCACGGGTGCCGGTCCCGATGCGCAGCGCGATGGCTGGCTCGTCGTCAACAGCGCGCGCGATACGGAAGGCGGCACGGGTACGGCCGAGGGGCTGCTCGATCACGCCTGCGGCGTCGCCCGGGCACAGTAGCATTTACGCCGGTACGGCCAGCGCGTAAAAAAGGGCGTTCCGCTTGCGCGAAACGCCCCACAGGGTACGCCTCTCACGAATTCGCCGGGCTATTCCTCAGCCCGCTTCCAGCACCAGCAGTTGTGCGCCGTCCGCCACCTGGTCGCCCACGCCGTAAAGCACTGCGGTCACCTTACCAGCAGTCGGTGCGCCGATCGTGTGCTCCATCTTCATCGCTTCCATGACGATGAGCGGCGCGCCCTTCTCCACCACCGCACCCGGCTCCACCAGCACGGCGATCACCTTGCCGGGCATCGGCGCGGTCAGGCGCCCTTCGCCGTGTTCCGTATCCGCCGCATGGGCCAGCAGGTTCTGCCATTCGAGCGCCACGGCGGTGCCGAGGCAAAACACATGGAATACATCGCCGTCGATGAATACGCGGCCCGTGACACGCGTGTCGCCAATCGTCGCGCCGTATTCGTTTGCTCCGGCACCGTGCCACCAGGAATAGCGCTCCACGCGGCCCGCGCAGGCGAGTGTCTGCGCGTCCCCGTCCTGCGAGAACGTTGCCGAAAACGCAGTATCGGTGTCCACATCGCGCCAGCCGAGCGACTGCGTGTAGCCGCCGTTCAGGCGCCAGTGCGCAAGCGCAGACCAGGGCGACGCCCCGCGCGCATCGCTTGCCTCGCGCGCATAGAGCGCCCCGCAGGCCAGCGCCAGCGCCTCGCGAACCGGCTTGGGCTGCGGCGCGAACAGCGCGTCGTGATGACGCTCGATCAAGCCCGTGTCGAGATCGGCGCTCGCAAACGGCTCGCAGGTCACGAGGCGGTGCAGGAATTCGACGTTCGTGTGCGGCCCCACCACCTCGCACGCTTCGAGCGCGCGCTGCATGCGGGCGAGCGCGTCTTCGCGGGTGGCGCCGTGCACGATCAGCTTGGCGATCATCGGGTCGTAGAACGGCGTGATGGTGTCGCCTTCGCGCACGCCGCTGTCGATGCGCACCGGCGCACGCTGCGCCGCTGAGCCGATGGTGAATTCCACGCCTTCCGGCATGCGCAAATGCTTGAGCGTGCCCGTGGAAGGCAGGAAGCCGCGCGACGGATTTTCGGCGTAGATCCGCGCTTCGAGCGCATGCCCCTGTACGGCGAGTTGCGACTGTTCGAGCGGCAGCGGCTCGCCGGCCGCCACACGCAACTGCCATTCGACGAGATCGAGGCCCGTGACCATCTCCGTGACCGGATGCTCGACCTGCAGGCGCGTATTCATCTCCATGAAGTAAAAGTCGGCGCCCGTCATGATGAATTCGACCGTGCCCGCGCCCACGTACTGCACCGCGCGCGCCGCCGCCACGGCGGATTCGCCCATCGCGCGGCGCACCTCGTCGGACAGACCCGGCGCCGGTGCTTCTTCCAGCACCTTCTGGTGACGGCGCTGTACGGAACAGTCGCGGTCGAACAGATAGACCGCGCCACCCAGCTTGTCGGCAAACACCTGCACTTCGACGTGGCGCGGACGCGTCAGATACTTTTCGATCAGCACGCGGTCGTTGCCGAAGCTGCTCGCCGCCTCGCGCTTGCACGAAGCCAGCGCGGCCGCGAAGTCCTCGCTGCGCTCGACCACGCGCATGCCCTTGCCGCCGCCGCCCGCGCTCGCCTTGAGCAGCACCGGGTAGCCCATCGCGTCGGCCTCGCGCTGCAGGAGCGCCGGGTCCTGGTCGTCGCCGTGGTAGCCCGGCACGAGCGGCACCGCTGCCGCGTGCATCAGCGCCTTGGCCGCAGCCTTCGAGCCCATGGCGGCAATCGCGCCCACCGGCGGCCCGATGAAGACAATGCCGGCCGCTTCGCAGGCCTGCGCAAAATCTTCGTTCTCCGAAAGAAATCCGTAGCCCGGATGAATCGCTTCGGCGCCTGTCGCGCGCGCCGCCGCGATAATGCGCTCGATACGCAGATAGCTCTGCGCGGCGGCCGCCTCGCCGATATGTACGGCTTCGTCGCACGCGGCCACGTGCTTCGCATTGGCGTCGGCGTCCGAATAGACGGCCACGCTCTTCACGCCGAGCCGGCGGCAGGTGGCCGCGACGCGGCACGCAATCTCGCCCCGGTTGGCGATCAGGATCTTGTTGAACATGAGGGTCTCGCTGTCGTTCGGGTTCGATCGCAGGTTAGCTGGCAGCCGCCTGGCTGCGCCAGCCCGGCGTGCGCTTTTCGAGGAACGACGAAACGCCGTCGCGCCCCTCGGCGCTTGCGCGAATGCGCGCAATGCGCAGGGCCGTGTCCTCGATCAGAGCGTGGTCGATTGTCTGGCCCGCTACGTCCTGCACGAGCTGCTTGCACTCGCGCACGGCATTCGGGCTGTTGGCCGCGAGCGTTTGTGCGATGCGCGCCACGCTGGCGTCCAGTTCCTCGGCGCTCACGGCTTCGCTCACGAGGCCGAGGCGCTGCGCGCTCGCGCAATCGAAGACCTCTGCCGTCACGAAGTAGCGGCGCGACGCCTGCTCGCCGAGCGCGCGGATCACGTACGGCGCGATCGTCGCGGGCATGAGACCGAGGCGCGCTTCGGAGAGGCAGAAGTTCGCCGTCTGCGCGGCCACCACGATATCGGCCGTGCACACGAGGCCCATGCCGCCCGCGTAGGCGTCGCCGTGCACGCGCGCGATCACCGGTTTCGGGCAGCGGTAGACGGCCGACAGCATGGCCGCGAGACGCATGGCGTCGGCGCGGTTCTCCTCGTCGGAATAGCCCGCCATCTTGCGCATCCAGTTCAGGTCCGCGCCCGCGCAGAATGCCTTGCCGCTGCCGGCCAGCACGATCGCGCGCACGTCGTCGCGTGCGCCGAGTGCGGTGAACGCGGCCGTCACGTCGGCGATCATCGTTTCGTTGAATGCGTTGCGCACGTCGGGCCGGTTGAGCGTGACGGTGGCCACGTGGCCCGTCACGTCCACGAGCAGGGTTTCGTATTGCGTCGTCATGTTCTCCTCCACACAGGCTGCGCGCTTACATGCGGAACACGCCGAAGCGCGTGTCCCCGATCGGCGCGTTCATCGCCGCGGAAAGGCCCAGGCCGAGCACGTCGCGCGTTTGCGCCGGATCGATCACGCCGTCGTCCCACAGGCGCGCGCTGGCATAGTACGGATGGCCCTGGCGTTCGTACTGGTCGCGAATCGGCTGCTTGAACGCGTCCTCTTCTTCCGCGCTCCACGTGCCGCCCCGGGCCTCGATACCGTCGCGGCGCACCGTCGCGAGCACCGAAGCGGCCTGCTCGCCGCCCATCACCGAAATGCGCGCGTTCGGCCACATCCACAGGAAGCGCGGCGAGTACGCACGGCCGCACATGCCGTAGTTGCCTGCCCCGAACGAGCCGCCGATGATCACCGTGAACTTCGGCACCTTCGCCGTAGCCACGGCCGTCACCATCTTCGCGCCGTTGCGCGCGATGCCTTCATTTTCGTACTTGCGGCCCACCATGAAGCCCGTGATGTTCTGCAGGAACACGAGCGGAATCTTGCGCTGGCAGCACAGTTCGATGAAGTGCGCGCCCTTGAGCGCCGACTCCGAGAACAGGATGCCGTTGTTCGCGACGATCCCCACCGGGTGGCCCCAGATGTGCGCGAAGCCCGTGACGAGCGTGGTGCCGTAGCGCGCCTTGAATTCGTCGAACGCCGAATCGTCGACGATGCGCGCGATCACTTCGCGCACGTCGAAGGGCTTGCGCGTATCCGCGGGAATCACGCCGTAAAGGCTCTTCGCGTCGTAGCGCGGCGGCAGCGGCTCGCGCAGCGCAACAGGCGGCGTTTTCGTGCGGTTCAGGTTGCCCACGATGCTGCGCGCAATCGCGAGCGCATGCGGATCGTTCTGCGCGAGATGATCGGCCACGCCCGAAAGGCGCGTGTGCACGTCGCCACCGCCCAGGTCTTCGGCGCTCACTTCCTCGCCCGTTGCGGCTTTCACGAGCGGCGGCCCGCCGAGGAAAATCGTGCCCTGGTTCTTCACGATGATCGACTCGTCGCTCATGGCGGGCACATACGCACCGCCCGCCGTGCACGAACCCATCACCACGGCGATCTGCGGAATGCCCTCGGCGGAGAGATTCGCCTGGTTGTAGAAAATGCGGCCGAAGTGATCGCGGTCCGGGAACACCTCGTCCTGGTTGGGCAGGTTCGCGCCGCCCGAATCGACGAGGTATACGCACGGCAGTTGGTTCTCCTGCGCAATTTCCTGCGCGCGCACGTGCTTCTTCACCGTCACGGGATAGTACGTACCGCCCTTCACCGTGGCGTCGTTGCAGACGATCACGCACTCCTGGCCCGCAATGCGGCCGATGCCCGTGATGACGCCGGCGCCCGGTGCGTCGTCGTTGTACATGCCGTAAGCCGCGAGCTGCGAGAACTCGAGGAACGGCGTACCCGGGTCGAGCAGTTGCGCGATGCGGTCGCGCGGCAGCAGCTTGCCGCGCGAAACATGCTTGTCGCGCGCGGCCTCGCCGCCGCCCAGCGAGAGCTTCTGGATCTTCTCGCGCAGGTCCGCCACCAGCGCTTCCAGCGCGGCAGCGTTGGCCTTGAAGTCGTCCGAGCGCGGATTGAGCTTCGATTCGATGATCGGCATCGCGTACTTCCTTTCGTGACCGTGACGGGCGGCGTGATTACATCGTTTCCGCGAACAGCTCGCGGCCGATCAGCATGCGGCGGATTTCGCTCGTGCCCGCGCCGATCTCGTAGAGCTTGGCGTCGCGCCACAGGCGCCCCACCGGGTACTCGTTGATATAGCCGTTGCCGCCGAGAATCTGGATCGCCTCGCCCGCCATCCACGTGGCTTTTTCCGCGGTGTAGAGAATCACGCCCGCGCAGTCCTTGCGCACCTGGCGCACGTGCCCGGCGCCGAGCGTGTCGAGCTGGCGGCCCACGGCGTAAAGATACGCGCGGCAGGCCTGGAAGGTGGTGTAGAGGTCCGCCATCTTGCCCTGGATGAGCTGGAATTCGCCGATCGCCTGGCCGAACTGCTTGCGGTCGTGCACGTAGGGCACGACCGCATCCATCACGGCGGCCATGATGCCGGTGGGGCCGCCTGCGAGCACCGCGCGCTCGTAATCGAGGCCGCTCATGAGCACCTTCACGCCGCCGTTGAGCTGGCCCAGGATGTTCTCTTCAGGCACTTCGACGTCCTGGAACACCAGTTCGCCCGTATGCGAGCCGCGCATGCCGAGCTTGTCGAGCTTCTGCGCCACGGAGAAGCCCTTCCAGCCCTTCTCGACGATGAACGCCGTGATGCCGCGCGAGCCCGCTTCGGGATCGGTCTTCGCATAGACCACGAGCGTGTCGCAGTCCGGGCCGTTGGTGATCCACATTTTCGTGCCGTTCAGCACGTAGCGGTCGCCCTTTTTTTCGGCGCGCAGCTTCATGCTGACCACGTCGGAACCCGCGTTCGGCTCGCTCATGGCGAGCGCGCCCACGTGTTCGCCGGAAACGAGCCCGGGCAGGTACTTGCGCTTTTGCGCCTCGGTGCCGTTGCGGTGGATCTGGTTCACGCACAGATTCGAGTGCGCGCCATAGGACAGGCCGACCGAAGCCGAGGCCCGCGAGATCTCTTCCATCGCGACCATGTGCGCCGTGTAGCCCATGTTCGCGCCGCCGTACTCCTCCGAAACCGTCATGCCGAGCACGCCCAGATCGCCGAACTTGCGCCACAGGTCCATCGGGAACTGGTCGGTGCGGTCGATTTCGCCCGCGCGCGGCGCGATCTCCTTCGCGGCGAAAGCGGCAAGGCTGTCGCGCAGCATTTCGACTTCTTCGCCAAGCGGGAACTGCAGTCCGGGTACGTTGCTCATGAAAGTCTCCTCCATCTCATACGGGCGCAGGCGAAGCGCTTCGCCTCATCGACGCTCATTTCACGCCACATTTACGTATACGTCAATAGGTATTATTGAGTAAGACTCAAATTTGAAGAAATGCATGAATTCCTTGGCCACTTAGGTTCTTTTCGCCGATAATCGGGCTTAAGCCTCACCTTTAACTGAACCTGACTCAGAATGCCGGCAGCCGTCGCTACCCGAACCGCCCTGCCCGCCTCCCGGCGGCAGCCCGCGGGGCGCAAGTCGCAGCAGCGCGTGAAGGAAATCCTTCAGGCGGGCCGCGACGTGTTCTCCGAAAAGGGCTACGAGCGCGCGACCACGGCGGAAATCGCCCAGCGCCTGGGCGTTTCCGAGGCAACGGTGTTCAGCTATTTCCGGGGCAAGCGGGAACTGTGCGCGCGCGTGATCGGCGACTGGTATGACGAATCGATCGAGGCCATGGAAGCCGGCATGCCGCTCGACGGCTCGGTGCGCCAGCAGTTTGCATTCATCGTGCGCACGCACCTGCGGCTCATGCTCGAAAGCGGCACCGGCATCTGCGAGCTGGTGCTTTCCGAAGGCCGCACGCGCCACCACGACCTGAGCGAAGCCCTCATCGACATGCAGCGCCGCTACACGGCGCCGCTCATGCGCGTGCTCGCGCGCGGCCAGGAGTGCGGCCAGATCCGCACCGACATGCCGCTGCGGCTCTTGCGCTCGCTCGTATTCGGGCCGATGGAACACGTGCTGTGGGACGCCACGCTCGGCCGCCGCCGAGCCGATATCGACGCCACGGCGCAGCGGCTTGTCGAGGTGCTGTGGCCCGCGCTCCAGCCGCCCAATCTCGAACTGGCGGCGCTCGCGCAGTTCAGCCAGGACGTGGGCGACGCGGTGCGCAAGCTCGAACGCGAGCGCGCGGCGCAGCGGCCGGGCAGCCCTGCCACCCCTCGCTGATTCTGCGGTACGCTGACGGCTTCGCTCCCGCCGTCACGTTCCGCCATGACCGACACGCTCACCGCCGCCCACGCCTCCCGCTTCGCCTCGCTCGCCCTCGCGCACCTCACGCGCGAATATCCGAACAAGCTCACGCACTCGCTCGCCGGCCCGCAGGATGTTCAAGGGCCACGCGCCTTGCACCCGGTGTTCTACGGCAGCTACGACTGGCATTCGTGCGTGCATGGCTACTGGCTCGTTTCGCGCCTCATCGGGCATTTTCCCGATCTGCCGGAGGCGCCCGCCATTGCTGCCGTGATCGACGAGCACTTCACGCCCGAAAAAATGGCCGGCGAACTCGCGTACCTCGACCTGCCGCACAACCGGGGATTCGAGCGGCCCTATGGCTGGGGCTGGCTGCTCGCGCTCGCGAGCCAGCTTCATTCCATGACGACGCCCGAAGCCGCGCGCTGGGCCAGCACGCTCGCACCCGTCACCGAGGCATTTGTCGAGCGCTTCGAAGAATTCCTGCCGAAGGCGACCTACCCGCTGCGCGTGGGCACGCATTTCAATACCGCGTTCGCGCTCACGCTCGCACTGGATTTCGCGCGGCAAACGGAGCGCACCGCGCTCGCGACGCTGATCGAAGAGACCGCACGGCGCTGGTATCTGGCCGACGCGGGATGCCAGGCGTGGGAGCCCTCGGGTGACGAGTTCCTCTCGCCCGCGCTGATGGAAGCCGTGCTGATGAGCCGCGTGCTGCCCGAAGGCGAATTCGTCGAATGGTTCGGGCGCTTTCTGCCCGATCTCGCTGCGCGCTCGCCGGCCACGCTCTTCACGCCCGCCACCGTCGCGGACCGCACCGACGGCAAGATCGCGCACCTGGATGGCCTGAACCTGAGCCGCGCCTGGTGCCAGCGCACGCTGGCGCGCGCACTGCCCGAAGGCGATGCGCGCGCGGCCGTGCTGCGCGAAGCGGCCGCCACGCACCTGCACACGGCGCTGGACCACGTGGCGGGCGACTACATGGGCGAGCACTGGCTCGCCACGTTCGCAACGCTCGCACTCGAAGCATAAACGCGCGCTGCCCGCGTACTGCCCACGCCGACGCCGAGCGCGGGCAGCGCGTCAAACGCCAGGCGTCAAGCGTCACGCCACCACGGCCTCGGCCACGCGCTCGCAGAGCGAAGCCGGGTCGAGCAGCATCAGCGTGCCCTGCCCTGGCAGCTCGACCGCCTCGCGCATGTCGTTGCGCGCGCTCGCACCGCCTTCGCGCGTGAACAGCGTGGGCACGACCATCTGCTTGCCGCCGTTGAGCGTCACGATGTCCTCCACCGAATCCACAAGGAGTCCGTACTTTTCGGCGCGATGCTCGACGATCAGTATTTTGGCGTGTGCGAGATCCTCGTAGGTCGGCATCGCGTACATCGCGCGCACGTCGATCACCGTTACGAGTTCGCCGCGCAGGTTCAGCACGCCGCGCACGAAATCGGGCAGGCCCGGCGTCTTCACCACGTCGTCGCGATAGTCGATCACCTCGCGCAGCTCGCCTATGCGCACGCCGATCAAATGGCCGATGCGGAACGTCACAAGCGTCTGCCGCGTGCCGCCGCGATTGCTCTGTGCACTAGCGCTTGCCGCTGCATTGCGGTACAGATCGCGATGGCCCGCCGCGAGTGTGGCGATGCGCGGGTTGGCAAAGAGCGCGTCGGCGTCGATCAGCAGCACGCCCGCGCCGCCGTCGTGCGAGAGATAGCCCGCGAACAGCGAGCGATGCGCGCTGCCGTAAGAGGGCATGTGCAGCAGTTCGTCCTCGCGGCACGCCACGATGCTCGCCACTTCGTCCACGAGCAGGCCGAAATGCTGGTCGCCGCGCGTGAGGACCACGATGCGCCGCTCCTCGGACGACACTCCGCTTTCGGCCGCGCGCGCAAAGCCGAGGAAGGTGCCAAACTCGATTACCGGCACGGTCGCGCCGCGCAGGTTGAGTAGTCCGATGCAAACGTCGTCTGCGAGCGGCGAGTGCTGCAACGCCGGCACGCGGATGATCTCCTGGATCGCGCCCATGGGCAGCGCGAGCGCCGTGCCGCCCACCTTGAACGAAACGTTCTGGCGCCGTTGCCCCTGCTGCGCGCGCTGCCGGGTGGCGCGCACTTCCGCTTTCGCCAGATGCGGCACGTCGCGCAGGCCGAGCAACGCGGAGGCCGAGAGCACCTGAAGAATGCGCTCCCCGCCGTCGAGCTTGAGCACCGCGCCGATCGCCGAGGGATCGCTGCCCGGCACCGTCTCGATTGCGATGACCTGGTCCGCCGGCACTCGCAGGATTTCGCCCGTACCGTCGAACTGCAGGCCCATACGCGAGCCGTCGGTCTCGACAATCGCGATCTTGCGCGCGGCGCCTTCGCCCTCGGCGGGCAAGCGCAGCAACTGGCGCAGGTCCACCACCGGGATCAGCGTGCCGCGCAGATTGAAAAGGCCCAGCAGATACGGGGGCGCGAGCGGCACGGGCGTCAGCGTATCGGGATGGTTGACGACTTCCTGCAAGGCCGCAACGGGCAGCGCGAGCTCCGTGCCGGCCAGGTGAAACGATCCGTACAGCTCGACGGGGCCGCCCGCCGCCTGCGAACGTTGATTCATCTCGAAGCTCCGTAGGTGACGCGATCCTGGACCGGCCGGGTGAAGCGGCGGATCGCATAGCGATGCTGCTCGCAGTCGATCGTGAGCTGCCGGCCGCACTCGCCGCCCACGTCCACGTGCACGACGCGAAACCCCGCAACGGCCAGCAGTTGCTGCGCCATGCGGGCGTTCTGGTCGCCAATGGGTTCGTGAATGGGCGTGCGGTGGTGCATCATGTTGGCGCCGCCCGCCAGCACTGCCTCGATCGCACCCTGCGGCGCGTGCTCTGCTTTCATCAGCGCGAGAAGCGCAGGCAGCGCGTCGATCACATATTTCGCACTCCCAGGCGGCCGGCTGGGACCGCGTGGCGAAAGCGGCGCGGCGGCGGGCGGACCGGGCAGCAGGCAGTGCGCGAGGCCGTAGACCGAACGTTCGCGCCACATGAGCCCGATGCCTACGCACGACCCGAGCGTCGCGCGCAGGATCTTCGAGTCCTCGGCATTGCTCACCGCCAGTTCGCACATCCGCACCTGCACGTCACGCGGGCTGCTCATGATCGCGCTCCTCTTTGCGGTAGATGAGCGGCTGCTCGAATGCGAAGCCGCCGGCCACCCGGCTGAGCGACTCCGACTCGCCGGCGATCAGCACGCCTTGCGGGCGCATTGCCCGGCGCACGTTCGCGAGCACGGCGCGCTGGCCCTCCACGTCGAAGTAGATCAGCACGTTGCGCAGCAAGACGAGGTCGAACGTGCCGAGATCGCGCGGCGCGTCGTACAGATTGTGGCGGCGGAACGCCACCTGCGCGCGCAGCACATCGCCCACGGCAATGGCGTCGCCCTCGCTGCGAAAATACTTCTGCAGCAGCGCAGGATGGTGCTGGCGCAGCCCCTCCATGCTGCGGCCGTTGTAGCGGCCGCCGCTTGCGCTCGCGAGGATGCCGTCCGATATGTCGGTGCCCACGATGGCGTAGCGGAACGCGGGATGCCGCGCGCGAAACTCCTCGCACAGCATCGCCATGGACCACGCCTCCTCGCCGCTCGAAGCCGCCGCCGACCACACGCGCAGCGGCACGCCCGGATGAGCGGCGGTCCATCCGGGCAGGTACTCGTTCGCCAGATACGCCCAGATGCGCGGCGTGCGGAAGAACGAGGTTTCGTTCGTCGTCACGAGGTCGATGAAGTCGCGCACTTCGTCCGCATTCGTGTCGAGCACATGCAGATAGTCGCGATAGTCGGGCAGCGCGAGCGCCATGATGCGGCGGCGCAGGCGCCCCTTCAGCATGGTCCACTTGCGCTCGTTCATTGCAATGCCGGTGTGCCGGCGCACCTGTTCGAAAAGCGCGCGACGGACCGCCGGCTCGACGTCCTGGTCGATGTCCACGGCAGTCTCCCGGGTGTCAGACGACGAAGCGCGCTACCGTCTTGTCGAGCCCCTCGGCGCCGCCCTTGAGCGAAGCCGCCGCGCGCGCGATGGTGTCGCAGGCGCCCGCCGACTTCTCGGTCTCCTCCGCCACCTGCTGGATCGCCGTGCTCACTTCGCGCGCCGCGACAAGCTGCTCGTCGGCGCCGCACGAGATCTCCGAAATCGCCTGGGTCGTGCGGCTCACGCCGGCCACGATCTTCTCGAAGGCTTCGCCTGCCTGCTTCGAAATTTCGCTGCCCTGAGCAACGCGCTTGACCGACTCGTTGATGAGCTTCGAGATTTCCTTGGTGGCCTGCGAGGAGCGCTCCGCGAGCTTGCGCACTTCGTCCGCCACCACCGAAAAGCCGAGCCCGTGCTCGCCCGCGCGCGCTGCCTCGATGGCCGCGTTGAAGGCCAGCAGATTGGTCTGGCTCGCGATCTCGCCGATCACCTTGATAATCTCGCCAATGTCTTCGGACGAGCGGTTGATGAGTTCCATCGCCTCGATCGAGCGGGTCACGGCCTTCGCGCCGCGCTCCGCTTCCTGTTGCGTGTCCTTCGCAAGCTGGTCGGCGCCGCGCGAATTGTCGGCGATCGAGTTGATCGAAGCGGTCAGCTCTTCGATCGACGCGTTCATTTCCTCCACCGTCGCGCCCAGCAACTGGGCGCCGCCCGCCACCGTATCGGCGCGCGCAGCGATGTCCTGCGACGAATCCTTGAACGTGCCGGCCGATTCGACCACCTTGCCGATCACGCCGGACAGATCGCTCATCATGCCCTTGATGCCGGCGGCAAGCTGATCGATGGGCTCGGCGCCTTCCACGTCGACCATACCCGTGAGGTCGCCGGACGCGGCGCGGTTCACCACGGCGAGGAGGCGTTCCACCTTGCGCTGGTCGTCCTGCGCGCGGCGCTTCACGCTCTCTTCGAGATCCACCTGGGCCGTCACGTCGATGGCGAATTTCACCACCTTGTAGAGGCGGCCGTTCACGTCGAAAATCGGGTTATAGGTCGCCTGGATCCACACCACGCGGCCGCCCCTGGCAATGCGCTTGTAGCGGCCCGAATCGAATTCGCCGCGATTGAGCCTGGCCCAGAACTCGCCGTACCCGGGGCTCGACGTGTAGGCTTCCTCGCAGAACAGGCGGTGATGCTTGCCCGCTATTTCCTCGAACCGGTAGCCGAACGTATCGAGGAAATTCTGGTTGGCCTGCAATACGTTGCCGCCCGTGTCGAACTCGATCACGGCCTGCGCCTTGTCGATGGCGCGCAGGCGGCCTTCGTACTCGGCGTGCTGCTGCTTGATGGCGGTGACGTCGGTGGCGAACTTGATGACCTTGTACGCGCGCCCGTCTTCGCCGATCACCGGGTTGTACGAAGCGTTGATCCACACTTCGCGACCGCCCTTGCCGAGCCGCCGGTACTCGCCGCGGTCGAACTCGCCGCGGCCGAGCTTCTCCCAGAACTGCCGGTAGGACTCACTCCCGGCATAGTCAGGATCGCAAAACATTCTATGGTGTTTGCCACGCACTTCGTCGAGCGTGTAGCCGACCGTGGCGAGAAAATTGTCGTTGGCGTGGAGAATGATGCCCTGCATGTCGAATTCGATCACGGCTTGCACGCGGTTCAGGGCCGCGCTCACCGCGCTCAGTTCGTGCAGCTCGAGCTGACGTTCAGGCGTCGAATGTTCCATCGTTTTTTCCCTCGCAAATAGTCACAGGCGGATCGATACGGAATCCGTTGTGCCGCCAGCCGGATGACAAGGCGGATCTCTCGTCTGTTATTTAACGGGCGCTCTGAAGTCGCCCTGAGTTGCACGCGATTTAGACCGATGGCGGGACATGCTCTTTTTCTGTACTGCACCCCCTGGCGGCATGTCCTACTCGCGTTATATCGGCCCCCCTGCATCCTGACTTGACCAGGGGTTTTCGATAGGGCAAACGTTTTAGCGCGAGGTATTTTCAGGGGCCAAGGCGAAGCGATTTATGGCGCATTTTTTCCTGCCGGGCTAATGTTCATTCGATGAAACAAGTGCCGGAAAAATGTCAGTCCATGCAATGAACGGGCCGTGCTGCGAGGGGATCTTCCCCTTTTGAGGAATCGGATTCCGGGAACGCTATCAGGAAAATCTGATGGCGGAAAAACGTGGATCGATTCATTAATAAATCGAATGTTTAAATTGCAATCCTTACTATTTCTTGCACCGTCTTTCTGCTTCTCGCTCGCCCTCGCCTGGGAGCACCGCCGGCCGGCGAAGAACATCACGCCAACCGCACGCGAGCGGTGACACCGCGCGCCACTCCGATCTCCGATTATTACTTGCAAATTACTTTCATTTTTCGCACACCTGGCCGATAGGCTCACAATGCCCGAGGTTAGGCGCCGATACGTCCCCAATCCGCACCGCAGTGCGGTACCGGCCCATGCGTTGTAACAACTCGAAAAAACGATGCAACTCACGTAATTGCATTGGCACCAGCGTTGTCATAGCGTTCGATAATCCACTGGTGGGCGCATCCGCGCCGCCTGGCGTTCTGGAGATCGTTGTGAGAAGGTCGAAACTGTTACTCGGGGCCGCCGCGACTGCGCTCGTGTGCGCGAGCGGCGCAGCCTATGCGTCGCACGTGGGCGTGTACGTCGGTGTCGGCGGCCCATGGTACTACCCCGTCGTGCCCGCACCGTACTACTACGCACCGGCCCCCGTGGTGGTCGCTCCGCCGCCTCAGGCGCCGGACTATGTCGAGCAAGGCCAGCCGCAGGGCGCGCCGGACCCGGGCTATGCCCAAGGGCCGCAAGGGCAGATGCAGGGCCCCGCAGCCGGCCCCAATGGGCAGGACGACAGCGGGGACACCTGGTACTACTGCGACGCCTCGAAAACCTACTACCCCTACGTGAAGCAGTGCGGGTCGGGCTGGCGCGCGGTTCCCGCGCAACAAGCGCCGGACAACTGAACCCTTTGACCATATCGAGTTGCACATGAAAACCACTTATCTCGCGCTGCTCGCCATGGCGGGCCTGGTGAGCGCGTGCGCGGTCGTTCCCACGGGGCCGAGCGTAATGGCGCTGCCGGGCACCGGCAAGACCTTCGACCAGTTCCGCGCCGACGACGCCAACTGCCGCGGCTTCGCCTTCCAGCAGGTGGGCGGCCCGGGTACCAACCAGGCGGCCACCAACACCGCGGTCGGCAGCGCCGTGGTGGGCACGGCACTGGGCGCCGCAGCCGGTGCCGCGTTCGGCGGCGGCAGCGGCGCGGCGATCGGCGCGGGCGCGGGCCTGCTTGCCGGCAGCGCCGTCGGCATGGGCAATGTCCAGGGCTCGGCCTACGACGTGCAGCGCCGCTACGACTACGCCTACCTGCAGTGCATGTACGCGAACGGCAACCGTATCCCCGTGGCCGGCCGCATGGTCACCACGCAGCCGTCGCAGGCGCCGCGCTATCTGCCGCCCCCGCCCCCGGGCTCGCCGCCGCCCCCGCCTGCCGCCGGCCAGTACTGAGCCTCGCGCACTTCGCCCGCTCGCGGGTTCCGGCAAGAGGTTCCGGCCGGGCCCGCGTGAGCGGCAGTTGCAGTCCCGGGACGAAGATCGGCCCGTTCGGCTTCGACCGGACATCGTCGTTAATTATTTAGTTTTCCGAATTTTCAAGGCACAAAAAAGACGAGGTGCCGCGCAGCACCTCGTCCATCTCCCGACACGGCCGGGGAAGCCCTAGCGGCTTGCCCCCTTGCCCGCCGCCTCGGGCTGCCACGACACCTGGCGCATGGCCCCCGACTTCGGATCGATCAGCGTCACCTGCACGGGATCGCGCTTCACACCCGGCTTCGAGCCGTCGCCCTGGCCGGCCTGTTCGTCCAACAGAGGCTGCAGCACCGGCGCCATCGACTTGAGCAGTTGCACCGCCAGCGCGCTCGTGAACGAGTAGCGTGCCGCATACGGTTCGTGCACCCACGCCGTGAGCGTGCCGTAGAAGCGGTCGCCAATCACGAACACGAACGTCGCGCTGCGATTCACCTTGCGCGATTCGATCAGGCGCGCGCCCGATGCATAGACGTTAAAGCGCTGGTCGCCGGTCCCCGTCTTGCCGTACACCGGCAGCGTATGGCCGTCGGGGAACGTCATGCCGTCGGCAAGCCGCTTCGCTGTTCCGCCCTCCACGACCGAAGTCAGCAACTCGCGCACCACCTGCGAGATCTCGGGCGAAACGAGCGGCTGCGGCGGCACTTGCGCGTGCAGGAAACGCGTCTCGTAGGGCGTGCCGCGCGCGAAGTCGAGCGACTCGAAGCTATGCGTCGGCAGCTTTTCGCCGTCGCTCGCCACGAGTCCGATCAACTGCGCGAGCGCGGCGGGCCGGTCGCCCGACGCGCCAATCGCCGCGCCATACGAAGGCGTGATGCTGTCGAACGGGTAGCCGAGCGTGCGCCACGATTTGCCGATCGCATCGTAGGCGCGCAACTCGATCATGTGGCGAATGCGGCGGTTCTGCGTGGCGTAGTAGCGTGTCTTGAAGAGCCAGCTATAAGTGTAGAGCCGGACGTCCTTGCTGTCCTGCTGGACCTGCGCGAGCGTTGCGTCGGGGTGCTCGCGCAGATAGTTCACGAGCCACAGCTCCAGCGGATGAATGCCCGCAATATAGCCGCGGTCGTTGAGGTTGAAACGGTCGATCGCGTACTTGTCGTAGTACTTCGCAAGATCGTCGTTGTCGAGCCACTGGAATTTCGTGCCCTTGAGCTGCGCGCGCATCTGCGTGTCGAACCACGCTTGCGAGCCGTCCGGCACGGTGCTGCGCAGCACCGTGGCAATGCGCGCCGGGCCCTTGCGCGTGTGCTGCAAGAGCGTGGCCACGGCGGCGTCGATGCTCTTGCCCTGGTAGCGCGTGTAGAAGCGCTTCATGTACACCTGGCTTTCGCCGTCGGCAAAGCGCGTGAGGTAGGCCTTGCGCACTTCGGGGTCGTCGAGGTATTGCGCGGGCGGCCCGGACGTCTGGATCATCTCGTAGTGGACGATGTCGCGCATCAGCCGCACGAACACGAGATTCACCGAATGCTGGAACGCGCGATGCACCGTGAGGATCGCCGAGTTGTCGCTCGACTCGAAGTTGTTGAAGCTCTGCGCGCCGCCGCCCGTGTAGAACGTCTCGCCAGGATTGGCCGAGTACTTGCGCTCCACCGCCGCTTCGAGCATCGAATGCAGCGAACGGTCGTTAGTCGCCGCAAGATAGTCGAGCGCCCATTTCGTCAAGGCATCGGTGGGATCGGGCTGGATCGCGCGCAACGTCTTCGCGTCGAGCGAGGCGTACTTCGCGTGCAGGTCGCTCACGATCTGCAGATAAGTGATGAGCGTGCGCAGCTTCGCCGTCGAACCCAGATTCAGGCGCGCGCCCGAATTGATGTCGAAGGGCTGGTTCACGCTATCGGTCTGCACGCGCACGAGGTTCTCGCCGTTGCGCCGCTCGAACAGCGTGAAGCTGTACGCGATCTTCGACGGGTCGTCCCACGGCTGCAGCATCTCGAAGCCCACGAGGCCCGCTGCGCGCGCACCGTCTTTCGTCATGGCGTCGGCAAGGCGCTCGCTCACCGCTTGCTGCACGCCGTCGTCGAGGGTTGCCGTGGCCGTGAGGTCGAGGCGGTCGAGATCGTAGAGCGTCTTGAGGCCGAGCGTCTGCATCAGTTGCGTGCGCAGCGTGAGCACGGCCTTGCGGTCGGCATACGACGCCGTCGCGCTCGTGCGCGGCGGCGGCTTCGACGCATCGAGCGTGAGCTGCGTGCCCAGCGCCGCATCGCGCAGCGCGGGCGTAATCACGCCGCCGCTCCCGAGCAGGCGCAGGTAGCTGTCGGTAAGCTTCGCGAGCGCGCCGTTGTCGCGCTGCAGGAAGTACGAAGGCGCGCGCTGCGCGATCAGCAGCGAGAGCACCTGGCGGAACGCGAGCGCCTGCTCGTCGAGCGTGCCGGCCGAAACCGGTTCGCGCAGGATGCGGTTCACGTCGCGGAAATCGCGGCCATACCAGGCGGCGAGGCCGTCGCCCAGTCCGTTGACTTCGCCGACGCCGGCCTTCGCCGAAAGCGGCACCGAATTGAGGTAGTGCACGAGAATCTGCTGGCGCGCGGGCAGGGTCTGCGGGCCGTCCAGATAGGCGCGCACCGAGGCCGACGCGATCTGCCGCAGCTTTTCCGGCGGCGTGGCCGTGCGGCCGCCCGCCGAGTGGCGGAATTTTTCGATCTGCGTCGCGAGCGTGCTGCCGCCCGGCGTCTGCTGATGCCGGTTCACCATACGAACGCCCTGATCGACGAGCGCACGGCTGAAGCGCCCCCAGTCGATGGCGGGGTTGCGGTTCGGCTGGTCGGGGTCGAGCAGGTACTTGTCTTCGATGAACAGCAGCGAGTCGCGCACGAGCGGCGGCACGGCGTCGAAGCTCTCGTAGGCGCGCTGCGGATAGCGCGTGTGGAACAGCATCGCGCCGTCGGCGTCGCGCAGCACGATGCCCGCCTGGTCCTTTTCTTCATACGGCAGGAAGAGGCCTTCGTCGGCGAGCGCGAGCATGCGTTCCGAATCGCGCGCCTGCGCCGTCACGACGAAACCGCGCGCTTCGAGGCGCTGCTGGAACGTGGGCAGCTCCGCATAGCCGAGCCGCACGTCGTAGGGGCCGTTCGTGGTGGGGAAGCGAATGCTGTGACTCGGGCCGCTCTCGACGGTGAAGCCGATGTCGCGTGTCAGCTCGGAGAGATAGCGCGCCTGCAATCGCGAGGTGTCGATCTCGATCTGGATCAGCCGCGCGACGATGACGAGGGCCAAGAGGATGCCAACGACGAATCCCCATTTAACCCATCGCCAAACCGAGCCAGCCCCAACAGTGCGAAGAGGAAAGCGGATCGACGGGCGGTTCATGCGTTTTCTCCCTGACGTCTCGCCAGATCACGGAACGGCACCTCCCGGATAGTCTATCTCGCTATCCAGGAAGTTGTGTGGCGGCATGAGGGTGCGCGATCCGACAGTCGCGAAGCCGCAACACTCGTGCCTGCGCAACCTGTCACGGCGGTCGGGCGGGGGGCGGCACAGCGCATGCTCCCGTCTCTTGTTCTACGCCCGGCCAATATAATGGCGCGCAAGCCAGGCAGCCCACGCGGACCGCCGGGCGCATTTCACGCATTTACTGCAACGGCTCGACAGGAGAAATATGAAGAAGGTCGTTTTGTCACTCGCCCTCTCCCTCACGCTGGGAGCGTGCGCCTGGTTCCAGAGCAATCCGGACTCGGGCCAGCCCGTTATCGATACCACGACCAACCGGTCGGTTCAGGACGTGATCTCCTGCCTCACGGTGGAAGCGACGCGCCACGGCGCCAGTTTCAGCACGACGCCGTTGCCGCAGGGCCAAATGCTCAATTTCGGCGACTCGAACGTGATCAAGATTCGCGCCGACAACGGCACCACCACGTACCGCTTCTACGCGGGCAAGCGGCACACGTCCAATCTGTGGATCGAAGGCGCCAGCAAGATCTGCGCACCCTGATTGCAGCCCGCCGCCGCGTGCGGCGGAAACGGGCTTCGAGAAGCGTCCGGAAAGGGTTTCGCGGCGCTGTCCGGCTTCCTGCACGGCGATGTAACGTCATGTAGCATGGCGACACACTTTTGACAGACGGTTTTAAGAATCGCTTAAGTCTTCGTCCGCATCATCCGCCTGACAGAAGAAACGCAGCAACAGGAGGTACCCGTGAACCAGGACGTATCGAACAATCCGGTCGCCGTGGCGGCCAAGCCCGCGAAGCGCACGATGCTGCGCCGGCTGCTGAGCCATCACGAACTGGCAACGCTCTTGCTGTTGCTGCACGCTCCTATCGACGCTCATGCCAAACCCGAAATCCTGACCCTTCGGGAAGCGGGACTCGTGGAGCAAGTGCCGAGCGAGGCCGCAGGCGCCGCGAAGATTCGCCTGACTTCGGAAGGCAACGCCGTACTCCAGGGGCTGGGCCTCGCCCGCTGATCCGGGCTGCTCCGGGCTGATCCTCGGGTCGCTCCCCTACCCGGCTCGATCAAGACAAAACAGGCGGTGTGCTTGCGCACACCGCCTGTTTTTTTGCCACCGCGCATCCCGTCCCCGCCGCGCGCGACCTTACGCGGCTTCAAGCTGCAACCGCCAACCATAGCCCCACCCCTGGCCCGCCAGCGACGCCGTCGGCTTCCTGTAAAATCGCCGGCTGGCTTCCCAGTCGTCGGCGCGCCGTCCTACCCGGACAGGCGCGCCCGTGTCCCGGCTCCACCCTGCGCCCACTTTCCGACGACGGCCGCTCACGACGCCACGCGCGCTCTGGCCAACTCGAACTTCTCGCACACAAAAACAGACTCTTCGGCAATGCAAGCAACGGATCTGGGCGCCCACGCGCCCGCGCCTGCCCGCACGCTCACGCGCGGCGACTACAAAACGCTGGGACTCGCCGCACTGGGCGGCGCACTCGAGTTCTACGACTTCATCATCTTCGTGTTCTTCGCGCCGGCCATCGGCCAGTTGTTCTTCCCGGCGGCGATCCCCGACTGGCTGCGCCAGCTGCAGACCTTCGGCATCTTCGCGGCGGGCTATCTGGCGCGCCCGCTCGGCGGCATCGTGATGGCGCACTTCGGCGACCTGCTGGGCCGCAAGCGCATGTTCACGCTCTCCGTGCTGCTGATGGCGCTGCCCACGCTCGCGATGGGCTGCCTGCCCACCTACGCCTCGATCGGCGTGCTCGCGCCGGTGCTGCTGCTCGCGCTGCGCGTGCTGCAAGGCGCGGCCGTGGGCGGCGAGGTGCCGGGCGCGTGGGTGTTCGTCTCCGAGCACGTACCGCGCCGCCATATCGGCTACGCGTGCGGCACGCTCACGGCGGGCCTCACCTTCGGCATCCTGCTCGGCTCGCTGATCGCCGCGGCCGTCAACCATCACTTCGGCGCGCAGGACATCGCCGCGTATGCGTGGCGCATTCCGTTCCTGATCGGCGGGGTATTCGGCCTGCTTTCGGTCTATCTGCGTCAATGGCTGCACGAAACGCCCGTGTTCGCGGAGATGCAGGCGCGCAAGTCGCTGTCCGGCGAAATTCCGCTCAAGGCCGTGCTGCGCGACCACCGCGGCGCCGTGATCGTCTCGATGCTGCTCACGTGGATGCTTTCGGCGGCCATCGTCGTGGTGATCCTCATGACGCCGCCGCTCATGCAGAAGCAGTTTCACCTCGACGCCACCACCTCGCTGCTCGCCAACTGCGTGGCCACGCTGTTCCTCACGGTGGGCTGCGTGAGCGCGGGCGCACTTGCGGACCGCTTCGGCGCGCGCCGCGTGCTCGCCATCGGCGGCATCGCGCTGGCCGTGTCGTACTACGTGCTGTTCCGCCAGATGGCCGTGGACAGCTCGCTGCTGATGCCGCTCTACGCGCTCGCCGGCCTGCTGGTGGGCACCATCGGCGCGGTGCCGTTCGTGATGGTCAACGCGTTCCCGCCGGTGGTGCGCTTCTCGGGCATCTCGTTCTCGTACAACGTGGCCTACGCGGTGTTCGGCGGCCTCACGCCGATCGTCGTCGCGCTGCTGATGAAGTCCGAGCCGATGGCTCCGACCTGGTACGTCGCCGCCGTCTGCGTGCTCGGTGCGCTCGCCACGTTCTTCATCAAGAACGACGGACAGCGCGCGGACTAGGCGCTCACGCCACGGCGGGCCAGTTCAGGCCAACCCGGGCTAATCCGGGCCAACCTGGACCACCCCAGGGCCGGCCGCGACAGTTCAGGACACGCTGAAACGTCGCAGCCGGCCGGCGTCCTAAGATGGGACGCATGAAACCCAATCACCTCCCCCTCGCCCGCTTCACGCCCGCGCTCGCCCGTATCGTCGCGACCGTCAGCGTGGGCTTCGTCGTCACGCAACTCGACGTGACCATCGTCAATATCGCGCTCGCGCGGCTCGCGACCGACCTCCATGCGAGCGTCGCCCGCCTGCAGTGGATCGTCGATGCCTATACGCTCGCCTTCGCAGTGCTCATGCTCTCGGGCGGCGTGCTCGGCGACCGCTACGGCGCCCGGCGCATGTATGCGGTGGGGCTCGTCGTGTTCGCACTGGCCTCGCTCGCGTGCGGGCTCGCCGCCGAGCCGGCCCTGCTGATCGCCGCCCGCGCGGTACAAGGCGCGGGCGCCGCCATGATGCTGCCCAACTCGCTTGCGCTCCTGAACGAGGCCTGCCGCCACGACCGCACATTGCGCGCGCGGGCCGTGGGCTTCTGGACAGCGGCGGGCGCCATTTCGATCGCGGCGGGGCCGGTGGCGGGCGGGCTGCTGATCGCGGCGTTCGGCTGGCGCAGCATCTTTCTCGTCAACCTGCCGCTTTGCGCGGCGGGGCTCGCGGCCACACTCGCCTGGATTCCTGCGCCGCAGCGCACGAGGCAAGCCGCCGGCGCGGCCAATGCCAGCGGCTCGCAACGCGCCCCTGTGCGCAGCCTCGACATTCGCGGCCAGTTGCTCGCCGTCGTGGCGCTCACGGCGTTCACGGGCGCGGTAATCGAATGGCGGCCGCTCGGCTTCGCCCATCCGGCCGTGGCAGGCGGCTTCGTGCTGGCCTTCGTGGCCGCCTGCGCGTTCCTCTTTCTGGAAGCCCGCGCGGCCGATCCCATGCTGCCGCTTTCCATGCTGCACAACCGCACGTTCAGCGCGGCGGTGCTGTTCGGCGTATGCGTGAACCTCACCTACTACGGCACCGTCTTCGTGCTCGCGCTCTATCTGCAGCATGCGCGCGGCGAATCGCCGTTGCAGGCCGGGCTCGCGTTCGTGCCGCTCACGGGCGGGTTCCTGCTTTCCAATATTGCGAGCGGCCATGCCGTCTCGCGCTTCGGCACACGGCCGCCCATGATCGTCGGCGCGCTCATTGCGGGCAGCGGCTACGCGCTGCTGAGTTTCGTGGATGCCACCACGCCGCTTGCCGGCCTGCTGGTGGCGTGCCTGCTGATTCCTTCTGGCATGGGGCTGGCGGTGCCGGCCATGACGACAGCCGTGCTGGCGAGCGTCGAGCCCGCCCGGGCCGGCACGGCCTCCGCGCTGCTGAATACGGCACGGCAGGCGGGCGGCGCAGTGGGCGTGGCGGCGTTCGGCGCCCTCACGGGCACGGGCGTAGCCGCTCAGGTGGTGGCGGGGTTGCGCGCGGAAACGCTCGTCTCAGCGGCACTGCTGCTGACGGCGGCCGGGCTTGCCTGGTTCGTGAGAGCCGAGGCCGCGCATTCGCCGGCCCAGGCGTTGGCCGCGCCGGATCTGGAAGCATCGCGGGCGAAAGCCTCGCGCTGAAGACGGCCCGCGCCCGGCCGGGGCCTGGTGCCGTGGCACGGGATCGCCGGTGTTAGAGCGACGTCTCCTGTATCGTGCCGGTCGTCACGGCACGTTCGATCAGCCCCTCGCTTTCGGCCTTGTGGATGGCGTGAGCGATCAGGCGGTCGGGTTCTTCCAGTTCGGCCTTGAGCGCGCCGAGGAGCCCGGAGGCGTCGAGGATCACGAGCGTCTTCGCCGAATCCGCGTAGCTGATCAGCACGCGCCGCGAACCGTCCTCGGCCAGGCTCGCGCAGAATTGCGCGGTCTTGCCGCCCACGTTGAAATCGAAGTTCTGTATCAAGACCGGCTCCTTGTTCGCCCGGGGGATGTTCCAGACCGCCTTCGCCGCACGGACGCCTTCAGCCGCGCAGTCCGCCGCGCGGCGTGCGCATGCCGTCCACCGAGGCACGACCGGCGCCCGTCACGCTCAGCAGCAGAAAGCCGCCCGCAATCGCCACGTTCTTCCAGAAGTGCACGACGGCGTCCTGCTGCAACACCGCGTCGGTCATGTTCCAGAAGTCGTGGCCGAGCACTGCTGTCGCGATAGCGTACACGGCGAGCAGCAGTGCAACCGTGCGCGTGCGCACGCCAAGCACGATGGCGAGGCCGCCCAGCAACTCGACGGCGACCACCAGCGGCGCGGCGATCTGCACATAGGGTACGCCTCTCGCGTGCAGATAGCCGATGAAGCCCGCATACCCCAGCAGCTTCATGGCGCCGCCCCACAGAAACAGGATCGAAAGCGCGAGGCGCGCGATGAAGATGATGAGGGAATCGGCGGGTCGTGTCATGGAGGGCTCCGTCATGCGATTACGGAATGACCTCGGCATGGGCGCACAGTTCCCGCTGCTTCGCTCCGGCTCGCATCATTCGGGTGGAACAACGAGGGATCAGGCATGTGCGCGGCAGGAGGGCACCGGGGTCTGCGACCACGGCAATTGATTCGGATTCCCTGGTAATTGGCGCACTGCCTCGCGTCTGATAAGTGAGCGGCGGAAGCATCGACTCCGCTTCCACGGTTGCAACCTGAATCGCTGCGCGAGGCGGACGATCGCGGGAGGACCCCTTCGCGGTCCATCGCGCCGGGCGCAAGGCGCGCAACTGGCACGCTCAATGCTTGTGGCGCATGCCGTGACCGCGGTGGGCGTCCAACCAGCGCGTAAGACGCTCTTCCAGTGCGGCCCCGTAGCGGTGCGACAGGACCCACGTTGCGGCACACACCAGCAGCATGACAGCCGGACCCAGAAGATAAGCAGCTACGGTTTCCCTCATGGCAATCTCCCCTCGCCACGCCGCCATACGGTGAGAATTTCATTTTAGGCGATTTGCGCGCTCCCCTCCTGGCCTTCTCGGCCAAGCCGGCCAGGAAACGTGCCAGCAAGCGGACAGAAAAGCGCGCCTCGCCACATTTCCCGCATCTTACCCCCGAGGTAATTGCGGCGCCTACCCGCTTCGCTAGAATCAGCGGCATGAACACGCTCGCTCCCCTCGCCGCGGCGCCGTCTTCCGCGCTCGCCGCCTCCGCCCGCCGCAGCGTCGGCGATCTGCTGCGCGACTGGCGCCAGCGCCGCCGCATGAGCCAGTTGCTGCTCGCTGTCGAGGCAGGCATTTCGGCCCGGCATCTGAGCTTCGTCGAATCCGGCCGCGCACAGCCCAGCCGCGAGATGGTCATGCATCTGGCCGAGCAACTGGACGTGCCATTGCGCGAGCGCAATGCGCTCCTGATGGCGGCGGGCTATGCGCCGCTCTACCGCGAGCGCGCGCTCGACGATCCGCAACTCGCGGCGGCCCGCGAAGCCGTCGATCTGGTGCTGCGCGGCCACGAGCCCTATCCGGCCCTCGCCGTGGACCGGCACTGGAACATAGTGGCAAGCAACGGCGCGCTCGCGCCGCTCGTCGGCGATGCCTCGCCCGCGCTGCTCGCCGCGCCCGTGAACGCGCTGCGGCTCTCGCTTCACCCCGAGGGCGTCGCGCCGCGCATTCTCAACTGGCACGCCTGGCGCACTCACCTGCTCGCGCGGCTGCAACGCCAGATCGACGCGAGCGGGGACCCCACGCTCGCGGCGCTGCACGAGGAACTGGCGGCTTATCCGGCGCCGCCGGGCACGCCCGCCGAGCCGCCCGTCACCGAGACGATCCAGCACCACATCGCCGTGCCGCTGCGCCTGCGCACGACGCTGGGCGACTTGTCCTTCTACAGCACCACGACCGTGTTTGGCACCCCGGTCGACATCACGCTTTCGGAGCTCGCCATCGAGGCGTTCTTTCCTGCCGACGAGGCCACTGCGGCGGCCTTGCGGACGGCTGCGGGCAACCGGGACGGTTGAGCCTCGCCCGAATCCGGTCTGACGCTGGTCTGATGCGACTGACCGCGACCGAACGCGGCGAAACCGGCCTACTGGATTGCAGCGCAAGGTGCGGAGTGCGCGCGTGCTGCGCAGGCGCGAAACTGGGCGCCTTAGCCATGCACTTCCGGAACCATCATGTCTTTCGCCGCCGGGCGCTCACGTCCGCTACAAAACCCGACAGAAAGCCCGCTACAAAACCCCACCCTCGCCGACCGCCTCGACGCCGCCCCCTGGGCCGACATCGAAGACGACCTCACGGCACGCGGCTACGCGCTGATCCCCCATCTCCTCGACGACGCACAATGCGACGCCCTCGCAGCGCTGTACGACCGCGAGGCCCCGTTCCGCAGCCGGATCGTGATGGCGCGCCACGGCTTCGGCCAGGGCGAGTACCAGTATTTCGCCTACCCGCTGCCCGAAACGGTGGCCCGCTTGCGCAGCCTGCTGTACGGGCGGCTGGTCGGCCTCGCCAACCGCTGGGCGGACTGGCTCGGCTCGAATACCCGCTTTCCGCCCGCCCACGCGGACTTCATCGCGCGCTGCCACGCTGCCGACCAGCGACGTCCGACCCCGCTCCTGTTACGATACGGCCCCGGCGATTACAACTGCCTGCACCAGGACCTCTACGGCGAACACGTGTTTCCGGTTCAGGCGGCCATCCTGCTGAGTGCGCCGGGCCTCGACTTCACGGGCGGCGAATTCGTGCTGACCGAGCAACGGGCGCGCCGGCAGTCGCGCGCGGAGGTGGTGCCGCTCGGCAAGGGCGACGCCGTGCTGTTCGCCGTGCATCACCGGCCGCTGCAGGGCGCACGCGGCGCGGCCCGGGCGGTGTTGCGCCATGGCGTCAGCCGGGTTCGCGAGGGCAAACGTCACACACTGGGCGTAATCCTGCACGACGCCGCCTGAGCCGCCCCGGTGCCGCCCTCCCGGCTGCCCCCGAATTGCTCTGTAGGGAATTTGTAGCAGAGGGTCGGACCACCCGTTACATCTATATCCTCAGACTTATTAATCCTGCATTCCGTATTTTTTACCTGCCCGGTTAAATCCTTTCAAAACGTTTATTGATATCCCATCACCGGGCCTGCAGTCGCACAACTCGTTGCGCATACATCAACTCCCCGCAGAAACCCCTATTCCACGTGCTTTCGTGCCCGGAGCCCGCCAAACAGGGCCTCGCAGCCCATTGTTTTTTGACGCAGCGCAAATGGCAGAAAAAATTGCCGAAATTGTGATACATCCCCTGATTATTTTTTTGTGACAGGGATTGATTTCCGAGATAAGCCCTCATACAATTCGGCTCAAGGTGTTACGAGTTGTAACACCTTGTATCAAATAGTCAGGCCCCGCCGGGAAGGACATGAGCGAGGGCCGGCACATGGACCAGACAAAGTACAACGGCGAGAAACGCCGGGGGGTTAATAATTCGGGGCTTCGGAAAAGAGAGAAATGGACCGTAGCAGCGAGACGCTGGATTCTATCCGCGAGATTAATTTGTCGTACCTGATGCTTGCGCAACGCATGTTGCGCGAGGATAAGCCCGTCGGCATGTTCCGGCTGGGCCTGTCGTCGGAACTGGCCGATTTGCTTGGCGGTCTGTCGCTCGCGCAGATTGTCAGGCTGGCCGCTTCCGACCAGCTACTTTGTTTTTTCCGCTTCGACGACCATGCCATGTTGTCCGCCCTGACGCAGACGACCCGGCATGCGGACGTGGCGGCTACTCACGCGGCCATCCTGCTTGCAGGACAACCCGCCGGGCAATTTGCCTGAGGACGACGTCATGACCACGCGGCGCAGCCTCACCGAAGATGCCCAGGAAGTATTCCGCGCGATCGCGCTGATCGAGCTGGGCGCGCGCATGCAGGTGCTCGAAAGCGAGCTCTCGCTCTCGCGCGACCGCATGATCCGCCTGTATCGCGAGATCCGCGGCGTATCGCCGCCCAAAGGTATGCTGCCGTTCTCGGCGGACTGGTACATGACGTGGCTGGCGAACATTCATGCTTCGCTCTTCTACAACACGTACCTGTTCCTCAAGAACGAAGCGCGTTGCTCGCATCTCGACGCGCTCACCAAGGGGTTCCGGCTGTATCTGGAACACTGCCGCCACAGCGAGACCGAGCCCGTGCTCGACCTCACGCGTGCGTGGACCCTGGTGCGGTTTTTCGATGCCGATATTCTGCAGTTGACGCCTTGCTGCCGCTGCGGCGGCAAATTCGTCGCGCACCGCCACGACCTGCAGCACAACGTCGTGTGTGGCGCATGCCAGCCGCCTTCGCGTGCCGGCAAGACGAAAAAGGCGGCTGCGGCGCGACGGGGCGCCACGCAGACCGAGAGCGACCTTCCGGAAGTTGTTACGCCGGACGGCATCGCCGAGGCTGCCTAGCGAGGAGAGCAGATCCGGGCCCACCCGGACGCGAGACCAAGACGCGATGCCGTCCGGCGTACCCACCTCGCCGGACGGCGAAGCGCCTTTCCTTTTCCGCCTTCGCCATCGTCTTCCCCCCTGCTTCGATTCCCTTTTTAGTTGCCGCTGAACGTCTGCCGCACGAGCCGCAGGTTCGCTGCCGTCATCATCACGAACAGCACCCGTGCGAGGATGCGCGTGGACAGCCGGTTTGCGAACGCGCCCAGCAGCGCGGGATCGTCGGTCATGCGCATGAGCCGACCGCTCCCTCACGTGTACAGGCTCGGCGCCGGGAGTTCGCGCGTGAGTGCGTGGCGGCCCACGTCGCGCACGCGATAGTCGAGCGGGTCGTGCAGCGTGTGCACGCGCGCGTTGCGCCAGAAGCGGTCGAGCGCGAGCGCCGCCGCGGTGGAGCGCGCGCCGCAGGCGTCGAAAAGCTGCTCGCCGGCGTAAAGCGACGCGCGGTGCGCAACGATCTTCGCTTCCGAAATCGCGAGCGAAAGCTCGGCGCGCGTGGCCGCTTCGAGCGCGTCGCCCTGCTGCCAGGCCGCATCGAGCAGCGCAGCCGCACGGTCGGCCAGCACTTCGGCCGAAAGCGACTGGATGCGCAGTTCGCCGAAGCGCTGCTGGAGGTAGGGGTCGTCGCTCGCCTGCGCCACGCCCGAATTGACCCACGGGCGCCCGTTTTTCAGCACATATTCGCGCGCCTCTTCGAGCGCGCCCTGCGCAATGCCGACGAAGAGGTTGGTCAGCACCAGTTGCGAAACAAGCGTGCGCAGCGTGGCGCGCGGCGTCTCGGGACGGTGCAGCACCTCGGCCGCGCGCACTTCCACGCCCTCGAACGACACCGTACCGCTATCGGTCTGGCGCTGGCCGATGGGGTCCCAGTCGTCGTGTACGACAATGCCCGCGCGCGTGGTAGGCACGACCGCAAATACGGGCAGACCGCTCACGGGATCGTGGGCGCTCACGGTCATCATCTGCGAGCCGAGCGTGCCGGAACAGAAACCCTTCTTGCCATGCAGGCGCCAGCCGTTTTCCGAGGCGGGCTGCGCAACGAGCCGCGTATCGAGCGGATTGACAGCATTGCCCCACCACCAGCGGTTCTCCACCGTGCCGCGCAACCAGCTCGTACGTTGCGATGCGCTGCCCCACAGATCGACGCTCGCCACCTGAAGGCACTGGAAGCCGAGCAGATGCGCAAGCGCGCTATCCACGCGCGCAAGCGTGCGGATCGTCTCGTACACCGTGTGCCATGTTGCGCCGTGGCCGCCGAATTCGCGCGGCACGGCTATCGTCAGCAGGCCCGCTTCGGCAATCAGCCGCTTTTCGTCCGCTGCATGGCCCCCCGCGAGATCGCGTTGCGCAGCGCTCGCACGCAAGGCCGCAACCAGCGGCGCGAGTGTATCGTTCATGCCTGTCTTCCCGAATGAGTGGCTTAAAGCGGCGCGCAGGCCGGGCGCTCAGGTGCGCCGCAAGAGCCGCCGCACCACCAGGTCGCCTGTGAACTGCACGGCGGCGACGATGGCAATCAACAGCACGATCACCGTGACCATCACCGTCGTATCGAAACGCTGGTAGCCGTAGCGTATCGCGAGATCGCCCAGGCCGCCCGCGCCGACGGCACCCGCCATCGCCGAAGAGCCGATCATCGCCACCACCGTGATCGTGAAGCCGCCCACCATGCCCGGCAGCGCTTCGGGCAGGAGCACGTGCCAGACGATATGGCGGCGCTGCGCGCCCATGGCCTGCGCGGCTTCGATGAGACCGCGATCCACTTCACGCAGGCTCACTTCGGCCACGCGCGCGAAGAACGGGATCGCCGCGATGGAGAGCGGCACGATGGCCGCCCAGACGCCGATGGTCGTCCCCACGAGCAGCCGCGTGAGCGGCAGCAGCGCGACGAGCAAGATGATGAAGGGCGTCGAACGAAACGCGTTGACTGCCGCGCCTACCGTGGTGTTGACCGCGGGGCGCTCGAAAATCCCGCCGCGCGCCGTGGTGACGAGCAGCAGCGCAATGGGAATGCCGATCAGGAGTGCGAAGATTGCCGACACGCCGACCATGATGAGCGTATCGCGTATCCCGCCCGGCAATTCGGAAATCCAGAAGTCAGACATAACCGAGCACCTCCACGCGGCTTGCATGCGCGCGCGCCGCATCGGCCAGCGCTTGCGCTTCTTCGGCGTCGCGCACGGGCGCGGATACGACGAGGCGCCCCTGCGCACGCCCCTGAATCCGTTCGATGCCGCCGTGCACGAAGCGCACGCCATGCGCGCCCAGTGCTTGCGCCAGCACCGCAAGCTCGGGTTCCTGCGCCGCTTCGCCCGTAAAGCGCACGTCGAAGAGCGCCTGCGCACCGGCTTCGGGCGTCGAGCGCAGCCGCGCCGCCAGATCGTCGGGCAGATCGTGACCCGGTGTGTGCAGCAGCGCCCGCGTGGCGTCATGCTGCGGATTGCCGAACACGCGCCACACGGGCCCCTGTTCGACCACCTCGCCGCGCTCGATCACGGCCACCGTATCGCACACGTCGCGTATCACTTCCATCTCGTGCGTGATGAGCACGATCGTGACCCCAAGCCGCCGGTTGATGTCGCGCAGCAGCGCGAGAATGGAGCGCGTGGTTTCCGGGTCCAGCGCCGAAGTGGCCTCGTCGCAAAGCAGAATATCGGGCTCGTGCACCAGCGCGCGTGCAATGCCCACGCGCTGCTTCTGGCCGCCGGAGAGCCGCGCGGGCCACGCATTGCGGCGCTCGGTGAGGCCCACCAGGTCGAGCAGCGCATCCACGCGCGCCTCGCGCACCGCCTTGGGCACGCCCGCGATCTTCAGCGGCAGCGCGATGTTGTCGTGCACCGTCTTCGCGGAAAGCAGGTTGAAGTGCTGGAACACCATGCCGGTACGGCGGCGCAGCACCACGAGCCCGGGCATGTCGAGCGCACCCACGTCGATGCCGCGCACGCGCACGGTACCGGAAGTCGCCTTTTCGAGGCCGTTCACGAGCCGCAGCAGCGTCGATTTGCCGGCGCCGCTGCGCCCGATAATGCCGAACACTTCGCCCTTCGCCACCTGCAGATCGACATCCGCGAGCGCCGGCTGCGCGCCGCCGCCATACACCTTGCCGATCTTCTCGAACACCACGGCGGGCTGCGAAGGATCGGCGTCGCGCGCCGCCTCCCCCGCCGACGGCCCCGCTTCGACGAAGCGGGCCGCATCGAACCATTTCATCATCGCTGCTCCTCGCTCGCGTCGCTCATGCGGCTCACCGGGTACAAGGCGGCCAGCCGCTTACCAGGCCACGGCGTAGAGATTGCCGAAGGCTTCGTCGAGCTTCTTGCGCACCTCCGGCGAGTGCTGGTAGATGTCGATGAACTTGCGGATGCGCGGATCGTTCACGCTTTCGGGGCGCACCACGAACTGGAGCGCGAAAGCCTTGTTCTCTACGCCGTCGAAGAGCAGCGCGCTGTTCGGATCGGCCGTGCCGGCGAGCTTGATGAAGCTCGGGTAGCCCTGGGCAAGATCGACGTCGTCGAGCGAGCGCGCGAGTTGCGACGCTTCGAGCTGCACGATCTTCAGGTGCCTGGGATTCGAAACGATGTCGAGCGTCGTGGCGCGATAGTCCGCACCGGGCTTGAGCTTGATGAGCCCGGCGCGCTGCAGCAGCAACAGGCCGCGGCCGCCGTTCACGGGATCGTTCGCAATGGCGACGGACGCCCCATCCTTCAGGTCTTCGAAACGCTTCACCTTCTTCGAGTACAGGCCGATCTTCATGATCGTGCCAGGCGCGATGGCGACGAACTTATAGCCGCCCTGCTTTTCGGCGTTCTCCAGAAACGGCGTGTGCTGGAAGTAGTTGACGTCGATGTCCTTGTTGGCGAGCGCGGCGTTCGGCGTGTTCCAGTCGGTGAATTCGATGATCTTCACGTCGAGGCCCTGGGCCTTCGCCTCGCGCGCCGCTTCCTGCAGCGCGCCGATCTGCGGCGTGGTGGCAATGCCCACCTTGAGCGTGGGCGTATCGGCATGCGCGTGCAGCGCCGAAACGGCGAGCATCACGGCCACGGCCGCAAGCAGCCCGAATCGTTGCAGGTGAGACTGGCGCAGCAGGGTACGCACGGCACGGTTCATCGCGGTCCTCGAATGGAAGAAGAGCTTCGTTCATTCAGGAGCGACGCGACAGGCCAGCGGGCTAGCGCACAAGGGCGCGTTAGCCGCATGCATACGCGCGCGGAACGCATGAAGGCGTTTCGCGCGCTGCCCATCGCCATCTGCTCCAGATGGGTCCAGCCGATGATAGAGGCGCGCGAACGCAGGGTCTACGAACGGATTACGCAAAGGAAATCGCCGCTGGCGATATGCAAAAAACCGTGCGCCGGCACAAGCCGGCGCACGGTTTTGGGGCGCCGCAGCGCGGGGCGAGCCTAGCGCGAAGCCAGCGGCGCGGGGGGAGGCGCGCTGCCGTCGTGGTTCGGATCGTCGGCTTTCACGTCGCCCCAGCCGCCGCCCAGCGCGCGGATCAGGTTGACTGTCGCCACCGCCTGCGAGCCCTGCAGCCGGCTCGCCTGCAACTGCGCGACCAGCACGGAGCGCTCGCTATCGATCACGTTCAGGTAGCTCACCTCGCCTTCCTCGTATTGCGTCTTCGAGAGATGCGCGGAGCGCTCCGAGGCGTTCACGGCCTCGTCCTGCTCGTGAATCTGGTCGTCCAGCAGGCGCAGGTCGGAGAGATTGTCCTCCACTTCGCGGAACGCCACGAGCACCTGCTGGCGATACTGCGCCACATCCTCGTCGTATTTCCCGCGCGCCTGACCGAGATTCGCGCGGCGGCGGCCGCCGTCGAAGAGCGGCAGCGTGAGCGCCGTGCCCGCGAACGGCCCGAGCAGGAACGCGCGGCTCGACCACATGAAGAGGTCGCCGAGCGAGGCCGACTCATAGCCGAACGCCCCCGTGATGTCGAGCTTGGGGAAGAACGCCGACTTCGCGAGGCCCACGCGCGCGTTGGCCGCGGCCATCGCGCGCTCGGCGGCGGCGATGTCGGGGCGGCGCTCCAGCAGCGTGGAAGGCAGACCCGGCGGAACGTGCACGTTCACGGAGGCGAGCGGTGTTTCGGGGAACGAAAAGTCTGCCGGCGCCTTGCCGAGCAGGATCGCGAGACTATGCTCCGAAGCCGCCCGCTGACGCGCGACGCCCACGGCATCGGCACGCGCGCTCGCGAGTTCGTTGCGTGCCTGCGCGACGTCCAGTTCGCTGATGTCGCCCTCCTTGAAGCGACGCTCGACGAGCTTGAGCGCGTCTTCGCGCAAGGCCACCGTGCGGCGGTACAGATCCACGTCCGAATCGTACTGGCGCAACTGGAAGTAGTTCTGCGCGACATCGGCCTGCAGCGAAAGCTGCACCGAGCGGAACAGCGCCTCGCTCTGCTGCGCGTCCGCACGCGCGGCGTTCACGTTCGAACTCACGCGGCCGAACAGGTCCGCCTCGTACGAGGCCGTACCTTGCGCGCGCCAGAGCGTTTGCGTGGGAACGTAGGTGTTCTGCGGCAGGAACTGCGAAGCCGGCGACGGGCGTTCGTAGGTCGGCCCGAAGCCGGCATCGAACGACGGGAACCAGGAAGCCCGTGCGGCCTGCGTTACCGCGCGCGCCTGCTGCACGCGCGCTGCCGCAGCCTTCAGGTCCTGGTTCGCGGCCTGCGCCTGTTCTTCCAGCGCGTTCAGCGTGGGATCGCCGAACACGATCCACCACTGGCCACGATGCGCGTCGTCGGCGGGCTGCGCGGGCGTCCAGTTGCCCACGTCGTGCGGGCCGGCGGGCGGTTGCTGCGCTTCCTTGAACGCGGCCGGCACGCCTGCGTCGGGCACGCGATAGGTCGGCTCGACCGAGCAGGCGGCAAGCCAGGCGAACAGCGCCACGCCCGCGGCAAGACGCGTGCGGCGCAGCCACGTCGTCCGGCTCGCCTGCGCGTGAGCTGAGATTGCGTAGTCAGTCATATTCTTCTTCTCCCTCAAGCGTCCACCGTGGGCAGCGGTGCGCGCGCATTGTCCTTCTGCGCGACATGGATCTTGCCGCCCGCAATCGTACGCAGCACTACATAGAACACCGGCGTGAGCAACAGGCCGAACGCGGTCACGCCGAGCATGCCGAAGAACACGGCCACGCCCATCGCATGACGCATTTCCGAACCCGCCCCCGTGGACAGCACGAGCGGCACGACACCCATGATGAACGCGATGGACGTCATCAGGATCGGGCGCAGACGCATGCGGCTCGCCTCGATGGCCGCCGAAAGCGGCGAGTGGCCGTCATGCTCCAGTTCGCGCGCGAACTCCACGATCAGGATCGCGTTCTTCGAAGCGAGCCCCACCAGCACCATCAGGCCGATCTGCGTGAAGATGTTGTTGTCGCCCTGCGTGAGCCAGACCCCCGTGAGCGCACACAGCACGCTCATCGGCACGATCAGGATCACCGCGAGCGGCAGCGTGAGGCTCTCGTAGAGCGCAGCCAGCACGAGGAACACCAGCAGCACGCTGATCGGGAACACCCAGATGCCCGAGTTGCCGGCCAGCACCTGCTGATACGTGAGGTCGGTCCATTCAAACTTCACGCCGCGCGGCAGCACTTCGGCCGCGATGCGCTCGGCAGCCTCCTGCGCCTGACCCGACGAATAGCCCGGCGCGGGGCCGCCGTTGATGTCCGCGGCGGTATAGCCGTTGTAGCGCACCACCATTTCGGGGCCGTACGTGGGCGTGACCGTCACGAGCGACGAGAGCGGCACCATGTCGCCCGCGGCGTTGCGCGTCTTCAGTTGCAGGATGTCGTCGGCTTTCTGGCGGAACGGCGCGTCTGCCTGCACGCGCACCTGATACACGCGTCCGAAGCGGTTGAAGTCGTTCACATACAGCGAGCCGAGATAGATCTGCATCGTGTCGAACACGTCCGTCACCGGCACGCCGAGCTGCTTGGCCTTGGTGCGGTCGAGATCGACGTTCAGTTGCGGCACGTTGATCTGATAGTTCGAGAACGTCGGGCCGAGTTCGGGCGTTTGCGCCGCACGCTTGACGAAGTCCTGGGTTGCACGGTTGAGCGCTTCGTAGCCGAGCGCGCCGTGATCCTCGAGCTGCATCTTGAAGCCGCCCAGCGTACCGAGCCCGAGCACCGGCGGCGGCGGGAACACGGCGATGAACGAGTCCTGGATCTGCGCATACTGCTGGTTCAGCGCACCGGCAATCGCACCGGCGGAAAGAGCCTTGCCATGGCGCTCCTTGAACGGCTTGAGCGTGACGAACACGATGCCCGCGCTCGAACTGTTGGTAAAGCCGTTCACCGAAAGACCCGGGAACGCCACGGCGCTTTCCACGCCCGGCTGCTTGAGCGCGATGGCGCTCATGTGGCGGATCACGCCTTCGGTGCGGTCGAGCGAAGCGCCGTTCGGCAGTTGCGCGAACGCGATCAGGTACTCCTTGTCCTGCGCGGGCACGAAGCCGCCCGGCACGATGCGCGCCATCAGCACGGTCGCGCCGATCAGCACCACGTAGACCGCGAGCATCGCGCCCTTGTGGCGCAGCACGCCGTTCACGCCGCGGCCATAGTTCTCCGAGCCGCGATGGAAGACCTTGTTGAAGCCGCGGAAGAAGCCGCCGAGCACGCGGTTCATGACCCGCGTGAGCCAGTCTTCCTTCGCGCCGTGACCGCGCAGCAGCAGGGCCGAAAGCGCCGGCGACAGCGTGAGCGAATTGAACGCCGAGATCACCGTCGAAATGGCGATGGTCATTGCGAACTGCTTGTAGAACTGGCCAGTGAGACCGCTCATGAACGCGAGCGGCACAAACACGGCCACCAGCGTGAGCGCAATGGCGATAATCGGCCCGCTCACCTCCTGCATGGCCTTGTAGGTGGCGTCGCGTGCGGAGAGCCCGCTCTCGATGTTGCGCTCGACGTTCTCCACCACCACGATCGCATCGTCCACCACAATGCCGATGGCGAGCACCATGCCGAACAGCGAAAGCGCGTTGATCGAGAAGCCGAACGCGAGCAGCAGCGAAAACGTGCCGACGATCGACACCGGCACCGCGATCAGCGGAATGATCGACGCGCGCCATGTCTGCAGGAACACGATCACCACGATCACCACGAGTGCGATGGCTTCGAGCAGCGTATGCACCACCGCCTCGATGCTCGAACGCACGAACTGCGTGGGGTCGTAGACGATGCGATAGTCGACGCCCGCGGGCATGTCCTGCTTGAGCTCCTTCATCGCCGCGCGCACCTGGTCGGAAATCGCGAGCGAGTTCGCGCCCGGCGCCTGGTTGATCGCGAGCGCCACGGCAGGCTTGTTGTCGAGCAGCGAGCGCAGACCGTATTCGGAAGCCGCAAGCTCGATGCGCGCGATGTCGCGCAAATAGGTTACGCCGCCGTCCGGATTGGTCTTGACGATGATGTTGCCGAATTCGCTTTCCGTGCTCAGACGGCCGTGCGCGTTCACGCTCAGTTGCAACGGCGTGCCGGGCACGCTCGGCGAAGCGCCGATCACGCCCGCCGCGACCTGCACGTTCTGCTCGCGAATCGCATTGACCACGTCCTGCGCCGTGAGATTGCGCTGCGCGACCTTCTGCGGATCGAGCCAGATGCGCATGGCGTAGTCGCCCGAACCCCACAGCTGCACTTCGCCGACGCCCGGGATGTTCGAGAGGCGGTCCTTCACGTTCAGCAGCGCATAGTTGCGCAGATACGTCATGTCGTACTGATTGTTCGGCGAGATCAGGTGCACCACCATCGTGAGCGTGGGCGAGCTCTTGATCGTCGTGATGCCGAGGCGCTGGACGTCTTCCGGCAGGCGCGGCAGCGCCTGGTTCACGCGGTTCTGCACGAGCTGCGTGGCCTTGTCAGGGTCCGTGCCGAGGCGGAACGTGACCGTGAGCGTGAGATTGCCGTCGCTGTTGGCCTGCGACTGCATGTAGAGCATGTTCTCCACGCCGTTGATCTGCTCTTCGAGCGGCGCCGCCACCGTTTCGGCAATCACCTTGGGGTTCGCGCCCGGATACTGGGCGTGCACCACCACCGAAGGCGGCACGACCTCGGGATACTCGGAGATCGGCAGCTGGAACAGGGCGATCACCCCGGCCAGCAGGATCAGCACGGACAGCACGCCCGCGAAGATCGGCCGGTCGATGAAGAATTTCGATATGTTCATGGGTCGCTCTTTAAGTTGACGCTTAGTTCCACTAATGGATACCCGGGGAATGGCGGCGGCGGCGTCTGCCGGGACTCAGCCCGGAAGACGCCGCACGCCGCTGCCCCGCGTCAGGAGGTCTTGTCGTTCTTTGCGTTGCTCGTCCCGCTATCGGGCGCGCCGTCCGGGGTCTTTGCGAGCGAGGAGGCGGCGTCGCCGTCCGGGTCGCCGTTCATCGGCACCCTATGGGCCCGCACGGCCTCGCCCGGGCGCACACGCTGCGTACCGTTCACCACCACGCGGTCGCCCTGCTGCAGGCCGCCCGCGATCACGCGCAGGTTGCCCTGCAGGCCGGCGATCTGCACCGCGCGGTAGGTCACGTGGTTGTCCTTGTCGAGCACGTAGACGAACTTCTTGTCCTGGTCGGTGCCGATGGCGGTGTCGTCCACGAGCAGCGCCGGATGCGGTGCGCTGCCGCTGACCTTGATGCGGGCGTAAAGACCCGGCACCAGCGCGCCGTCTGCATTGTCGAAGCGCGCGCGCACGCGGATCGTGCCCGACGACGTATCGAGCTGGTTGTCCACCGATTCGATCGTGCCCTCGCGCGAGTAGCCCGTTTCGTTCGCCAGGCCCAGTTGCACCGGCACCTTCGAGCCGTCTTTCATGCGGCTGATGTAGTCGAGATAGGTCTGTTCGTCGGCGTCGAACTCGGCATAGATCGGCGAAACGGACACCAGCGTCGTGAGCGGCGCGGCGCTCGCGCCCGCCGAAACCACGTTGCCCACGGTGATTTCCGCGCGCGACACGCGCCCCGCCACCGGCGCGACGACGCGCGTGTAGCCGAGGTTGATCTGCGCGGCTTCCAGCGCGGCCTGCGCGGCCTTCAGGTTCGCGCTCGCTTCGCGCGAAGCGTTCAGCTTCTCGTCGTAATCGCGCTTCGCGATGGCGTTGTCGCCGATGAGGCGCTGCGCGCGCTCCCAGTCGCTCTGTGCGTAGCCGCTGCGCGCCTGGGCGGCGGCCACTTGCGCCGCGGCCTGGTCCACGGCGGCCTGGTACGGACGCGGATCGATCACGAAGAGCGTATCGCCCTTCTTCACGAGCGCGCCGTCACGAAAATTGACCGACACGATCGTGCCCGACACCTGCGGGCGAATATCGACTTTTTCCACGGCCGCCAGGCGGCCCGAGTAGCTTTGCCAGTCGACGATGTTGCGCTGGATCACGGCGGCGACATCGACTTCGGGCGCGGGCGGCGCTTCGGCGGCAACGGCCTGATGCACGTCGAGACGCGTGGCGACAACGGTGCCGAGCCCCGCTACCACGATGACGGCAAGCGTTGCCATCGCGATGCGCGTACGGGAAAGCGATTTGAGTGACATGTCGGGCTCCAGAATGAGTGAATCAATGTTCGTTATCGTTGTGCACTGGCTTCGAAGCAGCACTGGAAAAAGCGCACGGCCTCCTTGAGCGCAGCGGGATACGCCCCGATCTGCGCGTGCGAGACGCTGGGATAGCGCACGACCTGGGTGCGCACGCCCGCGTCGATCAGCCGGCTGGCGTACTTCTCGGCCTCGATATGCAGCACGTCGTTCTGCGCGGTGATGATGAGCGTGGGCGGCAGCCCCGCGAGCCGCGACGATTCGAGCGGCGCCGCATACGGATGCATGCGCTGCGCCGCCTCGGGCAGATAGGCCCGGTAGCACGCGGCGCACTCGCCCGCGGTGATGTCCGAGCCGAGCCGCTGCTCGTCGCCGAGGCGCGTGAGGCTGGGATCGAGCATCGGCGCGAAGAGCGCCTGCGCCGCGAGCCACACGTCGCCGCGATCGCGCCCGATGAAGGCGAGCACGTTGGCGATCTGGCCGCCCGCGTCGTGGCCCGCCGCGATAACGCGTTTTGCGTTGCCGCCGAAGGCGCGGGCACGCGTGGCGATCCACAGCGCGGCGCGGTGGGCATCTTCGGGCGCGGCCGGAAACGGAAACTGCGGCGCGAGCGAATAGTCCACCGAAACGACCAGTGCAGGCAGTTGCGCGGCGAAAAAGCGCGAGGCTTCGTCGGCATCTTCCAGCGAGCCACGCACGAAGCCGCCGCCGTGAAAATAGAGCAGAACCGGCAGGCCGCTTGCACCGGCGGGCCGGTACAGGCGCAAGCCGATCGGCTTCGCGTGGCCTTCGATCGTCACGTCCGTCGTGACCAGGTCGCGAGCGCTATCGCCGGCCGCCGGGGCCGCAGGCACGGGCGCAAGCGGCGCCGTGCCGGTTGACGGCGCGGCTTCGGGGGCGACCCACGGTGTCGGCGAAGACTTGAAAGCATCCATGTCGGAACGGCGCAATGCGCGAGAGTAGATTCGAATGATGCGAATTGTGGGTTCGGCAGACTTTCAAATAAATGCCTATAATCCGGCAACACAATTCGGCGCACCTGAACAATCTGTCTCCTCTTTTGCGCGCGGCGCCTTCTCGCACGCGGCGCGCGGTGCGGCCGATCTCTTTCGGAGAGTGGCAATGGATCGCCTTCAGGCCATGCAGGTGTTCACCCGTGTTGTCGATACCAACAGCTTCACGCGCGCAGCCGAAACGCTCGACATGCCGCGCGCCTCGGTCACGACGATCATCCAGAATCTCGAAGCATTTCTCGGCGTGCGGCTCATGCACCGCACCACGCGCCGCCTTTCGCTCACGCCGGACGGCGCTGCGTACTACGAGCGCTGCGTGCGCATTCTCGCGGACGTGGAGGAAACCGAGCAGACCTTCCAGGACCGCAACCGCAAGCCGCACGGCAAGCTGCGCATCGACATGCCGGGCTCGATCGGGCGCCTGATCGTGATTCCTTCGCTGTGCGAATTCCACACGCGCTACCCGGATATCGACCTGCAACTAGGGCTTTCCGACCGGCCCGTGGATCTGCTGCAGGAAGGCGTGGACTGCGTGGTGCGCGTGGGCGCGCTGCAGGATTCGTCGCTCGTGGCGCGGCGCATCGGCCTTTTCGAAGGGGTGTCGTGCGCGTCGCCGGGCTATCTGGAGCGGCACGGCATTCCGCATACGCTCGAAGAACTGGCCGAGCATCGCGCCGTGAATTATTTCTCGCCGCGTACGGGGCGCGTGATGGACTGGGCCTTTCTCGTCGATGGCAAAGAGGTCGAGATCAAGCTCAAGAGCATGGTCTCGGTCAACGACGCCGACGCCTATGTGACGTGCGGCATCGAAGGTTTCGGCCTGATACAGGGGCCGCGCTACATGGTGCTGCCGTACCTGAAGTCGGGAGAGCTCGTGGAGGTGCTGCCGGACTTCAAGCCGCTGCCCATGCCGATTTCGGCCGTCTATCCGCACAGCCGCCATCTGTCGCCGAAAGTACGCGTGTTCGTGGACTGGATTGCCGAAGTGTTCGACCGCTGCCCGCTGCTCTCGGGCCGCGCCTCGCTCGACAAGACCTGCACGATGCGCACGATCGAAGAGCGCGAATCGGCGCCGGCACTCGAAACGCCGGTCGTTTCGGAGTGGGCGGCCTAGTCCACCTTGGGCCGCGCCAGGCTGCGCGCAACGATTGTTCCGGATTTTCGACAATTCATTTCGCTTTCGGGACGTTTATCGCAGTCGCACACTTGCCTACATTTGCTCCTGTCGCCGCTGGGTCCGTTGCCGGGTCCGGCGGCCACCTCACAAGGAGCAAATCATGAAACGCACTCTCGCAACCGCATTCGTCGTCGCACTGGCAGCCAGCGCACCCGCTTTCGCGGGCGGCATCGGGCCCGCGGGCAGCTATGGCCCGCAATGGGCACATGGCGACAACAGCGCACCGAAAACCCGCGCCGAAGTGAAGGGCGAAGTCGTCGAAGCGTATCGTGACGGCACGCTGCCGTCGCTGAACAAGACGAGTTACCCCGAGCAAGGGCTGGTGGGGCGCACGCAGGCTGAACGCATTGCGGTTCAGGAAGGGAACTCGGATGCTGCTACGCGTCTTGCGCGTGCTGGGCAGTAACGTGGCTAATTTATAGTGGGGCCGGTTTATGCTTCGCTTAGGATTGCGAATTTAAGGAGATTGTCGTGAAGACTACTCAACCATCCGAGCTGGATCATTGGGACGAGACTGCCCCTGTGTGGGCGCCTTTTCGGCACTAAACAGGTGTTTTTTTAGGTCCTGATTTCTGTGCTTTTTTGTTCTCGGGGTTTTGGGCTGGGTTGTGGTTTTTTGTTTTCGCGGTGGTTTGCCTGGGTTGCCCCTGTGCGGGGCGGCACCTACTTTCTTTGCCGCCGCAAAGAAAGTAGGTGCCGCCCCGCACAGGGGCAACATCAAATCTCAGGTGCAAAGAGCCAGAACGATTGCCCATCAAGGCCTTGGCGGGAATTATACCAGGTTCGCCGGGGATAAACTTCCGCCGCGAGGACTACATGGGGACTACGATCGCGTGCTTTCGGCATAACATCCCGAACGAGCGCGGTGACGTGCGATGGCTGCGTGACATGGGCGCGTCAGTCCGTCTGGATCGAGAGTGGTCGTGACGTTCAGAACCGGACCATCGCCTGGAACGCCAGCGCTACCCGTACCCTATCGAACCCGTCCGGCTTATAGATCGATGTGCCCGTGAAGAGGTCATAAGTGAGCGCACCGATATGAGTGGGCAGCGCGCCCCGGACGCCGATGACTGCGCCCGCCAGTTGCATGCCGGTCAGTGCTTCCTCACCCGAGTAGAGCACAATACCATCTGGCACTATCCACGAGGAAGTCGCACACACCCATCGGGCTGAAGGGGAGTTTGTGTCATGCAGCCGCGTCCTGTAGCTGTCGGGAGAACTGCTGCATGCGTTCCCAGGCCGCGATAAAGCGGTGATAAGGTACGCCGGCCGTCAGCCGGTCGTAGATCGCAAGCGCCTGCGCGATGGCGGCGTGCTCGGCTTCCGTGACCGTCCAAGCGCGCCCTTCGTCTACGCGGGCGCCAACGTCATCGAGCGCCGCTTCCGCCGCATCGATGACGCCCGTATCGCCCGAACCGGAACCGGCCATGAAGCGGGCATGCCAGACCACCTGGACAAGCCTGATGGCCTCATTGATGCCGCCCCGGCCTGCGTTCAGCACCGACAGCGCGAGATGGTATTCGAGCGAGAGCGCGCGGGCTTTCTGCACGGGAATCGGCAGCAGCATCGCGCGCGAAAGCGGCCGGCGTTTTATTTTCGTCATCGCGGGTATCGTCCCCTCACCGGACTACTGCGACAGGCGAACCACGTACAGTCCCGTCTGGTTCAGATAGCCTGAAACGCTGTAGTTCGGTTTCACATAGAAGAGAGGCCCCGCGATGGTCGGCGCGTAGGTGACACCGCCAGCGGTGACGCTCGCCAGTTCGAGTGCCGGTGTCACGGTTACCGGTTGCGTGGTCGTGAAATTGAATGTCAGCAGCCGGCGATCCAGATTCAGGAACTGGCCGTTTGCCGTGACTTCGTAGGCGTAGTCGGCCTGCACGCCAGCGGGCAGCGGATCGGGCCTGCCCAGACAGACCGTCAGGGGCCTCACGATGCCACCGGAGGGCGCGGCGAAGGTCAGCGTCGCGATGTTGTCGTCGGTCACCAGCGTCATCGGCGTGCCCGCTACGGTCCCCACGGCAACGTCCAGCCGCTTGTAGTTAGTGGGGCAGTTGAAGGCGGCCGGTTGCGGCGAGGACGCCGCGTCCGGGGCCGAGGCCACATCGGGTGCCGAGGCTGCCGCCGGGGCAGAAGCCGCTGCGTCTGCCGCCGAATCCGCCGCCGGCGTGCCACTGCCGCCGTCACCGCCGCCGCACGCGGCCAGCAGTACGGCAACCCCCATCAGACTGATCGATAATTTCCGGCCTGTTTGCATTGCTTTTCTCCCTTGATGAAATCCATCGTTCGTCAGAATTGGCCCATTACCTGAAGCCCCAGCGTCACGCGTGCGGTGTCGAACCCGTCCGGCTTGTAGAGCGGTGTGCCCGCGAAGAGGTCCCAGGTGAGCACCCCGATATGAACGGGCAGCGCGCCCCGGATGCCGATGACCGCGCCGGCCAGTTGCGTACCAACCTGCGCCTGCGTACCCGGGCCGAAGACGTGGCCGTAGTCGATGCCCGCGTAGAGTGATTGCCCCGTCTGCCCGATCGGACACTGCAATTCGTTGCGCCAGTAGAAACCGCGCTCGCCTGCGAGCATCTTTTCGCCATCGAAGCCGCGCACGGTGTAGCGCCCGCCGATGCTCAGGTCGTCGATGTAGAAAAGCGTGTCGCCCGTGTACTGGCCGTGCAGCGTGCCGACATAGCGCAGCGACTGGCCCGCCACCGCGAACGGCACCGAGAGGTTCGCGTCGAGCGTCGCCATGTGGAAACGGTAGGTGGCGGGCTGCGGTGTGCCGTCACTGTTGGTCGGGTCCGCCGTCGCCCCCAGGCCGCCGATGCCCTGCCGGTAAGCGAGCGTGCCGTCGAACTGCGCGGCACCGAAATAGTGCCGGTCGGTCACGCCGCCTTCGATGAAGGTGTTGTTGCGGTTCTGGAACGGAATCGTCGTGTCCTCGATGAAGCTCGCGCCCCAGCGCTTGACAAGCTGGAACTCCAGACCGAGCACGTCGTTCTGACTGCGACTGATCACCCGCTGGAGCTTCAGGCCGCCCGTCTGCGCGTTGCCGCTCGATATGAAGGTCTGGTTGACGGCCGCGATCTGCTGGTAGTACGTGTTCGTGTTGCCGTAGAGCGTGGCGGTCCAGTAGCCCCAGGGGATCGAGTACGAACCGTTGAAGCCATGCGAACCCAGCCCGTGGTCCGCAAATTCGAGGTCCTGGTTCGCGCCGACCGTGAAGATATCGTTCAACCCGAGCGGGTTGTCGATGCCGAGCGACACGTTGCCTTGCAGTTTGCCGGTGGCGCGCTGACCGGAGTTATCGACCGAGGCGACGAACGTCCAGGGCTTCGAGCGCTTGACGGTGATGTCCACATCGCTTTCGCCCGGCACCGTGCCGGGAACGATCTGCATGGCGGCGTCCTGGCTCGCGGGGCGCTTCATCTGTTCGAGGCCCTGTTCAAGATCGCGCAACTGGAGTACGTCGCCGTCGCGCGCCGGAAAGGCGCTCTTCCAGGTGCCACGCGTGGACGGATCCACGAACTCCAGATGACGGATGACGCCGGGGATGAGCGAGAATTTCAGCGTTCCTTTCGACAGGTCCTGCGGCGTCAGCAGAATGCGCGTGGTGACGTAGCCGCGACTGAGCACTTCGCGTTGCAGACCTTTCGTGAGCACGTCGAGGCCCTGTTTGCCGACGCATTGCCCCTGGTAATGCCGCAGCCAGTCGTGCAGGAATGCGAAGCGATCCATCGGCAGGGCAGAGGCGCCCATAGCACGCTGCGCTTCGGGCAGCGTATCGGGCACCTCGACCGCGAACGTGCCGATGCGGAAGCACGGCGTCTCGACGGGTAGCACGGGCCATTCGCCAGCGACCGGCGCGGTCGAGCGCACGACCGGCGCGGCGACGTTGGCCGCGCGCTGCTGCGCGTCGCGTTGCTGCTGGAGTTGCTGGTTCTGCAAGGCGTTCGCGCGAGCGGCGGCGGCTACATCAGGCGGAGTTTCCTGTGCGTGGACGGCGAGCGGTATCAGGGCTGTGAGCGGCAGAGCCGCCAGCCTTTTCTTGTTTTTCATCTTCACTTGTTATTTTCGTTATCGTCCTTTTCGTAGCTCTTGCGCGCCTTCTTGTAGCTGTTGTTGAAGGGCTTAATATGTAGCATATGCGCACGACTAGAAAACCCACCCAATGCCATCATTCCAAAGCCCAACAAGAAGCCAACCATTCTGGCCCATCTCGGTAGCCAATCGAGCGCCAAGCTAGTCCCTAAGACTGCCAGCCCCACTACGAACAAAGTCACACGTACCCAACTGGAAAAATTCCCTTCTTCAATTAATTTCATTTTTTCACGCCAGTCGGGTTGAATATTGAATTAACTTCGGTGTTTATCCAATTTTGAATTGTTGTCGCAACGGGCACGTTATTAACAACGGCGGCAGCTCCGTTCACGACCAACGAACCCGCTGGATTACGATCTCCAGCGACTTGTCCTGCGAGTGCTACCGCTCCTTGATATGTGTACTGTCCGACATTTGGACTCGCCAATTGCGAAACCCCGTCAGCAACAGTGCCTATCACGGTTGCTCCGAAAGCAATTTCGCCAAGAGCGGGCGCAAGAGGAGATGGAGTTGCGGCGCCCGTTGCCGCAGCGGAACCGATCCATCCAGCCGTATTGGAAATCATCGAACTCGCATTTGACGTCGTATCACGCACGTAATTAACGTCTGATTGATCGAAATTGGTGAATGGCCCAGTCACATTGATCGAACCATCATTGCTGCTCGCCGGATACGTAAATTGACTCGGCACCTGTCCTGGTGAGACGCTATTGTAGTTAGCCAGAATATAGCTCTGCAAAACGGCGTTCGACTGCGGATTAATCTGCGTGAGAATCGGTTGACCGTTTGCCGTCGTTCCAGCAGACATCCATCGTGCACCGGAATCGGTCGGCATCTGGCCCACCAGAGTAGCTGGTGCACCGGAAGTAGTCGTACCGTTATTACTTACGCTCATTAGCCGCATCTGGTCTTCGATCTGCGCTTCCGTATACTGGCCGCCGCTGTTGTCAGCGAGTTGCTTCGCAAGGGTCTTTTCCTTGGGGTCCAGTTGGCGATTGTAGAGATCCACGTTCGATGCCGTAGCCGAGCCCGCCGTGCCACCTACGAGCGCACCGCCCAAACCTGCCGCCACATTCGCAGCGAGATTGCCGAGCAGGGTCGATCCGGTTTCAGATGCAACATCGTTCGAGATACCTGCCAGATTCTTAGCTTCGAGTGAGGTGAGACCCGCGCCCGCAGCGCCGCCAATTACGCCGAATGCGCTACCGCCGCCGAGGCCACCAATCAGCGCGCCACCTACGGCCTGAGCGAGCGCACGACTGCTGCCACCTTCGTCCCACGCGTCTGCCGTAGCCTGATCCGTAGCCGTGTCGCGTTTGTTGTCCGCATACGCGCCAATCCCCTGCGCGACGACCTGGCCCGCTGCCTGTGCCGCCTGCATCGTGTCGGCCTGCTGGTTCAGGATCGTGTTCACGTCCGGCGTTTGCGACACCGTACCGTTGGTGTTCGACGTGTCGCGGCTCAGGCTCGCCACGTCCTGCGTCTGCGCGCCCGGGTTCGTGATGTTGATCGTGCCTGCGCTGATCGCGCTGCGCGTCGTCGCGCTCTGGTCGCCACTGTCGCTCTGCGAGATCATCGGGGACACGGCGGGCGTTCCGCCCACCGAACCGGGGCCGATAGCCTTACCGGTATTGTTCACGCCCACACCCGCGCTGATGCCGTTGCTCCTCGCGTCATAGTGCGACTGGTTCTGGATATCGCTCCAGGTCAGCGTGCCGGTCGTCAGACTGTTCTGCGACGGATCCGCCGTGCTGGATATCACCGCACCCGTCAGGCCTGTATTGCCCTTGACGGTGATATCAAAGCCACCAGTACCCGCCGCGATACCTGCCTGCTCGTTGACCTGCGCATAGCTGCCATCAGCGTGTCCGTTCTGCGCACTGAAACTCGCGCTGCCGCCTGCCGTGCTGATACTGAACCCACCACCCGCGCTGCTCTGGTGCGCCGCGCTCGTCGTCGTGTCCTGCACGCTCGCGATATTGAGGTCACCACCCACGACCACCGTCACCTGGTTGCCCGCAACCTGCGAGCCGGTAATGTTCGTATCGCCGCCGCTCACAATCGTCACGCTGTTCGCCCCCGTGACGTGCGAGGCGTTCTGGATCGCCGCATCGCTGTTCGCGTCGCCATGCGCGTTCTGCATCGAGGCCGACACGCCGAAGCCGTTCGTGGTGATCGACACGCCCACGCTCGAACTGGACGACGAATTCGAACTGCGCGTCGAATCGGTGTCGGTCGTGTTGACGATGTTCACCTGGTTCTTCGCGGCCAGCACCACATCGCTGGCACTCACGTTCGAACCGGCAATCGTCACGTTGCCGCTGCCCGGCGTGCCGTCGCCCGTCGCGATGAAGGCGGTTGTGCCGCCTGCCTGCACATTGGAACCACGCTGGATCGTCTGATCCTCCGACGACTGGCTCTGGCTGTGGCTCGACCCGACGCTCACCTGCACACCGATGCTCGGGGCCGTGGCCGGGTTTGTTACGCTGCCCGGCGTCGCCATCTGGTACGCACCGTAGCCCGCCATTACCGCGTCGCCGCCCGCCGCTATCGCGTGCAACGCGTCCGCGCGGCCGTTGCTGTTGCCGCTGGCTAGCGCCTGGCCCTGCTGGTACGCGCCGTTGACCGCATCGCCAACACTGCCACCCAGGCCAATCGTCAGGCCGCTGCTGCTCGTCTGCTGCGACTGGCTCGTGTGGCTCGTATCGGTGGCCGAATTGATGGTGACGTTCGCCGCCGTGCCCGTGATGTTCTTCGCAGCGATCAGGTCGCTGCCTGTCACGGTCAGGTTGCTGCCCGCATTGATCGATACGCTGCCATTCAGCGAACCCACTACGCTGGCGTTGTTCGTGACGCTCGACTCGTGGTCGGTCTGA
>NZ_BAYB01000045.1 GCF_000685035.1 Paraburkholderia ferrariae NBRC 106233 | reverse complement strand
GGACCGATTTTGTGCCACGGTGTTTGGCAATGACCTGAAGGAATTGTAAAAATTTGTGCGCAATGCCGCGGGCGACCGCGTCTTTTGCCCGTCCTGGGGGAGTCGCATGCCTGCGATTGAACGCGTGAACATCTTGGGAGTTCCTGACCAGCACGGACTTGCTGCGCTGTTGGGCGACCGGGTTCTCGAAGCACGCAGCGATGCATTGATGCCGCAGTCCCAGGACGGCCAGACCGCCCTGGCGGTTTTCGCCGCCATCCAGGAGGATCGGCTGTTCTTCCGGCAAGAATCGATCTGTTCGATCAACGCTCCCGCACAGACCCTCTACCGCGAGGCGCTGGTACGGATGAAGGTGGGTGACGTGGTTCTGCCACCGGGCCGTTTCATTCCGGCTCTGGAAAGACTTTCGCTAATGCGCCCATTCGACTGTTTCGTCCTCCGACGCACGATCGATGCGGTCCGCGCTATGCCTGGAATGAATTTCGGTTGCAACGTTTCGGCACAGAGTGCGCGCGACGATCACTGGTGGGAATCGCTTTTTCTCGAACTGGCGGCGGAGCCCGACCTTGCGGCCCGACTGATCGTGGAAATCACGGAATCGGCCCCGGTGTCCCCAATTGATGCCCGCGCATTTGTACGGCGTTTAAGGGCACTGGGTGTCCGCGTTGCCGTAGACGACTTCGGCGTCGGTTTTTCCGCCGATGCAGTGCGCGTGTCTGCGCCCGACATTATCAAGTTGGACCGGTCGTTTATGCGACGTGTCCGGCAGGGGACCTATACCGTTGACCAATTGGGCCGCCTGGTCAGGATGGCGCGTTACATCACGCCGCTCCTCGTCATCGAGGGTATCGAAACGCCCGACGATGTCCGGGTCGCGCGAGAGGCGGGCGCGCAGTGGATTCAAGGATATTACCTCGACGCAGCCGATACGCCATCTCCAATGACAGTTTGATCCGTGACGTTGACTTTCTCTCAGGCTCTGGCATGCCCTCGGAACAGCCGGAGCTTTTGGCTGGCTCAAACCGGCCTTTTTTATTCGTGGAATGGGTTCCGGGCGGTACATGAGAGTTAATCCCGGCGCCCCGGTTCGTGACCGATATGAAAACTGGAGCACCGCACTTCGTCGCAAGCCTTCTTTTCTGTTTGTCGACAGCCTGTCATGCCGGGCACGAAGCTATCTTCTATTACTCGCTCGCTCCGAAGACGGAAATTGCGAATCCGGAGCGCGTCGAGTCTGCCGCCTTCCCCGGCCGTGGACGTCTCGGGGCAAGCGTGTTCCCGCTGCCAGCGGTGTTCGGCGATGCTGGAATGCGCGAGTTTGTTCGCGCGGACGGTACACGAACGACCTGCGCGTTCCATATCGCGAATCCGGGCTCATCGGGCACCAGTGTTCCGGACGCGGACAAATTTCAGCTTGCTCCAGAAGTAACCCGTCCACAGACAGGAAGCCGCCGGGAAGACGCGTTGCCCACCTCGTCGACTGGAAAAAATCGCTCGCCAGAAGGTACCGTCGCCCCAAAGCTGGCGCCATTTCTGTCGGCAATATCCAAGCCGGGCCAGACGAATCGGGCTTTCCACGGAAGTCGTTCCATTCCGGTGAATAAGGGCACTGGACAAGCAAACAAAACAGTGTCTTCGGCAAACTACCGGTGGGTTCTCTTCGTATCTGCGACGGTAGGCGCCACCGGCGCCGGGTGTTGAACGCGATTCGAACTTTCCAGATGGGTACGCTCCGTTCTTTCTGAACGGATCTGATCAAGAAACTGCATGCAGCCGGCGCCACGGGCCTCTACGAGCGCAAGTTCCAGCAGTTCGTGCGCGTCCCGCTGCTGATCGTTGACGACTTCCCGATGCTGCTGCCGAACTGCTGCAGACCCTGGTCCATC
>NZ_BAYB01000046.1 GCF_000685035.1 Paraburkholderia ferrariae NBRC 106233 | reverse complement strand
ATAGGTGAAGTCGAGCTCCGGCACGATGGTGTTGTTGACGCCGGCGTTGAGCACGTTGAGCGTGCCGTTCGAACTGACCTGCGGCATGATGCTGATCGCGCGCAGCCGCACGAGCCAGTCGCCCGCGTAAATGCCCGTGTCGGGCGTGACCGAGGGTGCGCCGGCAGCGCTCGCCGGCGCCGCCGCGAAGGCGGCACCGAGCCCGAAGGCGGTGGCCGCCGCAATAGTCTTGATCTTGCGAAGCATGTCGGTATCCCCGTTTTTGTTGCGTCTCATTAGTAAGACTGAGTAATTATCGGGATGGGGATAACTCGCAGCGTTGACGGCGATCAAGCCAGCGCAAACGCCGCCCGGTGTGCGACCGCCGGTCGCGCAACACCGGTCAAAAGCAGCTCCAGCAGGTCTCTCACGCTGCGGATGGCGTTGCCAAATGGCAACGCTTCGCGGCCGCGGAAGAAGAGCCCGTTCGCCACGTCGCCGCGCAACGCCGCAGCAAGACGCGTGTCGATGCAGAAGTGGCCGAACTTCTCGATGCCGTCGCGCAGGCCGCACATCGAAAGACATTCGAGCCCGGTGGGGCACGGCAGCTTGAGCGAGCCGATCTTCGCGCGCACGCGCGACTCGTTGCGCAGATAGCGTTCGAGCCACGGGGTCTTGACCGCGCGCGCGGGCAACCCCGTCACGCTCACGAATTCGACGATGTCCTCGGGTCTCGCGTCCGCGAGAACGCGCTTGAAGTCGGGGTGCGCGTCGCCCTCTTCCGTGACGGCGAACGGCGTGCCCACCTGCACGGCATCGGCACCGGCATCGAGCCACTGACGCACGGCTTCGTGGCTGTTGATGCCGCCCGCCACGATCAGCGGAACATCGGCGCGGGCGAGGCCCAGCGACGCGTAAATGCCCTTCAGTTCTTCGAGCACCAGCTTGAACGAAAAACGCTCGCTGCCCATGTCCGCGATGTCGGTCACGCCCAGGTGGCCGCCCGCATAGGCGGGATGCTCGATCACGATGGCATCGGGCAGGCGCCCCTTCTTCATCCACTTCTTGAGCACGAGGGCAACCCCGCGCGCGTCCGAGAGAATCGGGATCAGCGCGATGTCCACGCCCTGCGTGAGATCGGGCAGATCGAGCGGCAGGCCCGCGCCCATCACGATTGCGTCGGCGCCATGCTCGCAGGCCGCGCGCACGTAATCGGCATGCGCGCTGACCGCCTTCATGACGTTGACCGCAATCATGCCGTTCCCGCCGCCCAGCTTGCGCGCCGCCGCGATCTCGCGGCCCAGCGCGACGAGGTTCACGCGCTCCAGCGTTTCGCGGCCGGGATGACTGCGGCATTCGGCGAGCAGATCGGCGTGATGGTGACGCAGGTCGATGCTGGCGATGGTGCCGAGCGCCCCCTCCCGGGCGACGCTGCCCGCAAGGCGATGCGCCGAGATGCCGACGCCCATGCCGCCCTGCACGATGGGCAGGAGCCGGCGGCCTCGAATCACAAGTGGCGCGAACGGATGATCAGGAAACATGGTGAGCCGCGTGGTCGTTGAGAAAACAACCATGGTCGCGCGCCCCCCGAGGAGGGCCTTGTCCTATATCAATAAAAAATGCGGACGCCCGCCAAGGCCATCCGCATTCATGATGTCGATCAACACGGCGCGCGATCCGGTTAGCCCCGCCGTGCGCGATAGTGACTCAGGCCTTCGGCGGCTTGAACTGCATCGACTTGTACTCGAGGTACTCTTCGAGCCCGTAGGTGCCGTTTTCGCGGCCATGGCCCGACTGTTTGAAGCCGCCGAACGGCGCCGCCATGTTCCACGTGCCGCCGTTGATATCGACCTGGCCCGTGCGGATGCGGCGCGCCACGCGCATCGCCCGCTCGTCGCTGCCGGCCCAGACGGCGCCGCCCAGCCCGTAGAGCGAATCGTTGGCGATGGCCACCGCGTCGTCTTCGTCCTTCGCCGTGATGATCGAGAGCACCGGCCCGAAGATTTCTTCCTGCGCGATGGCCGCATCGCGCGGCACGCGGCCGAACACGGTCGGCTTCACGAAGAAGCCCTTCTCCACGCCTTCGGGCAGGCCGGTGCCGCCCGTCACGAGTTCGGCGCCATCGGCAATGCCGCGCTCGATGTACTGCTGCACGCGCTGCTGCTGCACGGCCGAGGCGAGCGGGCCAAGCTTCGCTTTCTCGTCGCGCGGATCGCCCACCGTGTAAGCCTCGGCGGCCTCCTTCGCGAGCGCGCGCGCTTCCTCGTAGCGCGACTCCGGCACGATCATGCGCGTATGCGCCGAGCAGGTCTGCCCCGAGTTCAGGAAGCATGCACCCACGGTGCCCTTCACGGCGGCCGCGAAGTCGGCGTCGTCGAGCACCACCGAGGCCGACTTGCCGCCCAGCTCCAGCGCCACGCGCTTGACCGTCGCAGCGGCCACCTCGGAAACACGCTTGCCCGCGCGCGTCGAACCCGTGAACGAGACCATATCGACCTCGGGATGGCGCGCCATGAGCTCGCCCACCACCGGTCCATAGCCGCTCACGAGGTTGAACACGCCGGCGGGCAGGCCCGCTTCGTGAATCGCTTCGGCCAGCACGAACGCGTTGAGCGGCGCGATCTCGGAAGGCTTGAGCACGACGGTACAGCCGGCCGCGAGGGCCGCGGCGACCTTGAGCGTGATCTGGTTGAGCGGGTAATTCCACGGCGTGATCGCAGCGACCACGCCAACCGGCTCGCGCACGACGAGCGAGTTGCCCACGCGCTCCTCGTACGGGAATTCGCTCGCGAGCTTCGCATAGGCGCCCCAGTTGTACACGGGGCCGCCCACCTGAATGGCGCGCGCGAGCTTGAGCGGCATGCCCACTTCGCCGGCAATCAGTTGCGCGAGTTCGTCGGTGCGGGCCTTGAGGTTGTCGGCGATCTTCTGCAGGTAGGCGCCGCGTTCGGCCGCGGGCGTGGCGGCCCAGCGGTCGAAGGCCGCGCGCGCGGCGGCGATGGCCGCTTCGGCATCGGCTTCGTTGCCTTCGGGAATGCGGCCCATGACGGCCTCGGTGCCCGAATCGTAGACGTCGATCGTACCCTTGCGGGACGGCGCGACCCATTGGCCGTCGATGTAGAACTGCTCGTAGTGTTTCATGCGTGTTCCTCCGGTCTCATGCCAGGCGTCGTGCCGGGCCTCGTGTTTTGTGCCTCAGCGCGCGGCGCTGTCGGGATGCTGCATTCTAGCGTGGTTGACGCAAACGTAAGGGCGGCTGGCATGGGGCGAACGGGCTGTGCCTTATAGTCATGCCCAAACGCATGCAGTACCCCGACCAGGCGAGGCCGCCAAACAAAACGGGCGACGCTCTCGCGCCGCCCGCCTCTTTACATCGGTCCGCCCGAATCAGCGGCTCAATGCAGCCCCTGGCTCGCGAGGAAGTCCTCGTAATTGCCGCTGTAATCGTTGATCGTCCCGTCGGTCTTCACTTCGATGATGCGGTTCGCGAGACCGTTCACGAATTCGCGGTCGTGCGAAACGAAAATGAGCGTGCCTTCGAACTTCTCCAGCGCGATCTGCAGCGACTCGATCGACTCCATGTCCATGTGGTTGGTCGGCTCGTCCATCAGCAGCACGTTGTGGCGGCCCAGCATCAGCTTGCCCCAGATCATGCGGCCCTTCTCGCCGCCGGAGAGCACCTTCACCGACTTGCGGATGTCGTCGGCATTGAAGAGCAGACGGCCCAGCGTGCCGCGCACCGACTGCTCGTCGTCGCCTTCCTGGCGGTACTGGTCGATCCAGTCCATCAGCGTGACGTCGGCCGGGAACTCTTCGTACGTGTCCTGCGGCATGTAGCCGATGTTCGCGTTCTCGGCCCACTTCACCGAGCCGTTGTCGACGGCCAGGTTGCCGAGCAGCGAGCGCAGCAGCGTGGTCTTGCCCGCGCCGTTCTCGCCGATGATCGCGATACGCTCGCCCGGCTGCACGCTGATGCTGAACTTGTTGAAGATGCGACGTTCGTACGTCTTCGTGATCTCTTCCGCGACCACGACGATGTTGTGCAGCCTCTTCTCGAACTCGAAGCGGATGAACGGGTTCTGGCGCGACGAGGGCTTGAATTCCTCGATCTTGATCTTGTCGATCATCTTCAGGCGGCTGGTGGCCTGGCGCGCCTTCGACTTGTTCGCCGAGAAGCGGCGCACGAAGTCCTGCAGGTCGGCCACGCGCTCCTTCGCCTTGGCGTTCGCGGCGGCCTGGCGCTCGCGCGCCTGCGCCGAAGCGAGCATGTAGTCGTCGTAGTTGCCCGGGTAGACCTTCAGCGTGCCGTAATCCATGTCCGCCATGTGCGTGCAGACCTGGTTCAGGAAGTGCCGATCGTGGGAGATGATAATCATCGTCGAGTTGTACTCGTTCAGAATATCTTCGAGCCAGCGGATCGAGTTGATGTCGAGGTTGTTGGTCGGTTCGTCGAGCAGCAGGACGTCGGGCTTCGAGAACAGCGCCTGCGCGAGCAGCACGCGCAGCTTCCAGCCCGGCGCCACGGCGCTCATCGGCCCCTGATGGAATTCGGTGCCGATGCCGATGCCGAGCAGCAGTTCGCCCGCGCGCGCCTCGGCCGTGTAGCCGTCGTATTCCGCGAACTTCGTTTCGAGGTCGGCGGCCTTCATGTAGTCGTCGTCGGTGGCCTCGGGGTTCGCGTAGATCGCGTCGCGCTCGGTCATCGCGGCCCACATTTCCGTGTGGCCCATCATGACCACGTCGAGCACGCGCACGTCTTCATAGGCGAACTGGTCCTGGCGCAGCTTGCCCAGACGCACGTTCGGTTCGAGGATCACGTTGCCCGACGACTGTTCGAGGTCGCCGCCCAGGATCTTCATGAAGGTGGACTTGCCGCAACCGTTCGCGCCGATCAGGCCATAGCGGTTGCCTTCGCCGAATTTGACCGAGATGTTCTCGAACAAGGGCTTCGGCCCGAATTGCATGGTGATGTTGGCGGTAGAGAGCACAGCGCGTCCCGGAAAATGGATCGGAGAAAAACCTGTAATTTTATCAGGTTATGTCAGTTCGCGGGCGAGCGCCAGACGATGGCGGAGCGGGCCGGCGGGGGCGACTGGGGACGGATCGCGGGGTTTCGGCAGGCTCCGGGCCGAGGCGATCCAGCCCGGCGCGCCCGGACTCCGGCGCCGGGGCGCTAAGGTTCCGAGGCGCTAAGACTGGCCGGCTCGTGCCGTCTGCAATACGTCGATGAACCCCGAAAGATCGGCCTGCGCGAGCCCCATTGCCGCGCCGAGCCGCAAAAGCTGCTGCACGGCGCCCGAGACCGGCATGGGCGTGCCGGTCTGCTGCGCCGCGGCCGCGACCGTATCGACGTCTTTCTGGAAGGTCTTGAGCGCACCGATGGGTGCCAGTCCGTCCTGCGTCATGCGGGGCACGAAAGTGCGCAGCAGGACCGAATCGGCCCAGCCGCCGGCCAGTGCCTCGGGCAGCTTCGCGGCGTCGATGCCGCTGCGGCGCGCGAGACTCACCGCCTCGGCGATGGCGGCGACCGTCGCCGTGACGATCGCCTGATTGCACAGCTTCGTGGTCTGGCCCGCGCCCACGGCGCCCATGTGCGTGACGCGCGCGGCGTAGGCCGAGAGGATCGGCGTGACGGCGGCCACGTCCGTGTCGGCGCCGCCCGCCATGATCGCGAGCGTGCCCGCCTGCGCGCCGCCCACGCCGCCCGACACCGGTGCATCGACCCAGCCGACGCCGTACGCCGCCGCCATTTCGGCCAGCGCGCGCGTGGCGTCGGGCGGAATGCTCGAATGATCGACGATGCAGCGCACGCGCGGCGGCCGGGCGGCTGGGGTGGCCGGCGCGCCGAGCAGTCCCTCCTCGCCGAACACCACGGACTCCACCACCGCCGCGTCGGCCACGCACAGCAGCACGATGTCGGCGCCCTGCGCCAGTTCGCGCGGCGTAGCCGCGACCTGCGCGCCGTCGGCGACCAGCGCCTCGGCCTTCGCGCGCGTGCGGTTCCACACGCGCACCGCGTGGCCGGCGTGCAGCAGATGGCGGATCATCGGGCCGCCCATCAGCCCCGGTCCGCAAAATCCCAACTCCTGGCCTGGTGTCATTCGTCGTCTCCATAGCGCGCTAGCGCTGACTGATGCGCCTCGTGCGGCGCGGTTGTCCTGCGGCTGTCCTGGCGCCGCCGCACAGGCGGCAGGGAGCGCCATGATACCGGCCCGCGATTGCCTATACTCGACTGATGCAGATATTAAGGCCCCGCTAATCCGCCGAATCCCCGCACGCCCATCGAGAGGAGACGCTGTCATGAGCGACCACGTGTACAAGCAGATCGAACTCACCGGATCGTCCACGATATCGAGCGACGACGCCATCCGCGGCGCCATCGCGCGCGCCTCGAAAACGCTGCGGCACCTGCACTGGTTCGAAGTGACCGAAACGCGCGGCCTGATCGAGGACGACCAGATCACGCGCTGGCAGGTGACGATCAAGGTGGGTCTGCGCATCGACGAGTAAGCGGACGCTCGCGCGCAGGACGGTTCTGCCGTCCTCGACCTGCCGCTACCGAAGCCGCGAAACGCAAACGGCCGCGCGGGCCCGAAGGCTTCCGCGCGGCCGCTGGCTGCGCGCCGCCTTCAAGGCCGGCGGCGCGCGTGAGCGCTCGCGTGCTTACTTCGGCAGCGAGCCGTCCACGCCTTCCACGTACCAGTTCAGGCGCTGCAGTTCCGGATCGGTCAGCGTCTTGCCGGCCGGCACCTTCACGGCGCCCGTCTGATCCTTGATCGGGCCCGTGAAGACATCCCACTTGCCGCTCGCGATGGCCTCGCGCTTCGCGGAGACGGCCTTCACCGCGTCGGCGGGCAGCTCGGACGTGTTCACGTCGCCCAGATCGACGGCCTTCTGCGGGATGCCCCACCACACCGGATCGTTCTTCCACTTGCCGTCCAGCACCTGCTGGATCGCGGCAATGTAGTACACGCCCCAGTTCGCCTCGACCGAGCCCAGATGCGCATGCGGGCCGAACTTCTGCATGTTCGAATCCCAGCCGAACGCGTGCACGTGCTTCTCTTCGGCCGTCGCGAGCGTCGCGCTCGAGTCGGTGTTCTGCAGCAGCACGTCGGCGCCCTGCCCGATCAGCGTTTCGGCCGCCTGCTTTTCCTTGCCCGGATCGAACCAGCTATTGATCCAGATGACCTTCGTGTGGACCTTCGGATTCACCGAGCGCGCGCCGAGCGTGTACGCGTTGATGTTGCGCACCACCTCGGGGATCGGCACCGAAGCCACGAAGCCGAGCGTGTTGGTCTTCGTCGCATAGCCCGCCGCGACCCCCGCGAGATACGCGCCCTGGTACATGCGCACGTCATAGGTGCCGAAGTTCGGCGCCTTCTTGTAGCCCGTTGCGTGCAGGAACACCGTATCCGGGAAGTCCTTCGCGACCTTCAGTTCGAAGTCCTGGTAGCCGAAGCTGGAACCGAAGATGATCTTGTTGCCCTTGCTCGCCAGATCGCGGAACACGCGTTCGGAGTCGGCCGATTCGGGCACGTTCTCGATGCGCGTGATCTTGATCTTGTCGCCGAACTTCGCCTCGGCCATCTTGGAGCCCTGATCGTGCGCGTAGGTCCAGCCGGCGTCGCCCGGGTTGCCGAGATAGACGAACGCGACACCCGGCACGTCGGCGGCCTGGGCCGGCGCGGCGAGCGCAGCCGTGGCGCACGCGGCGGCAACGGCGAAGGCGGTCAGGATGGTTTTTTGCATCGTGGATCTCCTGTCGTGATTGGGAATGGTGCGATTCTGGTTCTTCAACAGCGCTTCAGCGTTCGGGCGGTTCGGCGGTGTCCCCGCAGCGCCGCCCTGGTCGGTCGGGTTTCTACGCGGCTCCCAGGAACGGCTTGCCGAGCGAGGCCGGCGCGTTCAGGCGGATCGTGTTCGGGTTGCGCGAGATCAGCACGAGCACAACCACCGTGGCGACATACGGCAGCATGGCGAGGAACTGCGTCGGTACCGGCACGCCCACGGCCTGCGCGTAGAACTGCAGGCCCGTGACCGCGCCGAACAGCAGCGCGCCGATCAGGAGCCGCCCGGGCCGCCACGTCGCGAACACCACGAGCGCAAGCGCGATCCAGCCGCGCCCGGCCGTGATCTGCTCCTGCCAGAGATGCAGTTGCACGATCGAGTAGTAAGCGCCGGCCAGCCCCGACATCGCGCCGCCGAAGAGCGTCGCGCCGTAGCGCACGCCGATCACCGGAAACCCCACCGAGTGCGCCACCTGCGGCGACTCGCCCACCGAGCGCAGCACGAGCCCGGCGCGCGTGCGGTAAAGAAACCAGCCGACCACGGCGAACATCACGAAGGCGAGGTAATCGACGGGCGTGTTGTTGAAGAGCGCCGGCCCGAGCACGGGCAATTGCGAGAGCCCCGGGATCGGCCAGGCCGCGATGGTGGCCGAGGTGGCAGCCGAGGTATACGGCTTGCCCACGTACGCGGAGAGCCCCACGCCGAAGATCGTGAGCGAAAGGCCGGTGGCGACCTGGTTGGCGAGCAGGGTGAGCGTGAGGAAGCCGAACAGCAGCGCCATCGCCATGCCGGCCGCGATCCCCGCGACGAGGCCGAGCCACGGACTGCCCGTGAGGGTCGTCGCCGCGTAGCCGGTGACGGCGCCCATCAGCATCATTCCTTCCACGCCGAGATTGAGCACGCCCGACTTCTCGGTGACGAGTTCCCCCACGCCCGCGAACATGAGCGGGATGGCGGCGGTAACGGCGCTCGAGGCGAGCGAACCGGCTTGCTGGATATCCATGTCCGTTATGCCTGAATCAGAAGTCAGTGGCCCGCCGCAACGCCATGGCGGCGGCGCACGCGGTAATTCACGAAGAGGTCGGCGCCCAGCAGGCAGAACAGCAGCAGGCCCTGGAACACGCCCGACAAGGCCTGCGGCAGTTGCAGCGAGGTCTGCACCGCTTCGCCGCCCAGGTACAGAAGCGCCATCAGGAGGCTTGCGAGCACGATCCCGAACGGATGCAGCCGCCCCACGAACACGACGATGATCGCCGTGAAGCCGTAGCCCGGCGACCACGTGGCCTGGAGCTGGCCGATGGGGCCGGCGATCTCGCCCATGCCCGCGAGACCCGCGAGGCCGCCCGAGAGCAGCAGCGAGATCCAGATCGTCTTCTTCTCCGAAAAGCCCGCATAGCGCGCGGCGAGCGGCGCGAGCCCGCCCACGCTCATGCGGTAGCCCGCGAAGCTGCGGCGCATGAAGAGCCAGACGAGCGGAACGGCCGCGATCGTGAGAAAAATCGACGCGTTCAGGCGCGTGCCGCGCAGCCAGTGAATGTGCCAGTCGCCGCCGAAGGTCGGATAGAGCGCGTCGCCGCCGAACATTTCGGAGAGCGGAAAGTTCATGCCGTTCGGGTCGCGCCACGGGCCGCTCACGAGCCAGATCAGCAACTGCGTGGCGACGTAGGTGAGCATCAGGCTCGTGAGAATTTCGTTGGTGTTGAAGCGGCTCTTGAGCCACGCCGGAATCGCGGCCCAGGCCATGCCGCCCAGCACGCCCGCGAGCATCATCAGGAACAGGATCCACCAGCCCGTGGACTGGTCGAAGTAGATCGCCACGCCGCTCGCCGCAATGCCGCCCAGCACCATCTGCCCTTCCGCGCCGATGTTCCAGACGTTCGCGCGGTAGCCGGCCGCAAGGCCCAGCGCGATCAGGCACAGCGGCGAGGCCTTGAGCAGCAGCTCCGACCAGCCGTTGACGCTCGAAAGCGGCTCGACGAAGAACGCGTACATGGCCTGCACGGGGTCGCGCCCGACGAGGCCGAAGATCAGGAAGCCGATCGCGAGCGTGAGGAGCGCGGCGATCAGCGGCACGGCGATGCGCACCGTGCGGGACGGCGCCGTGCGGGCTTCGAGTCGATACGGAAAGATCATGGTGATAGCGGTCGGTGCGGGTATCGTTGTTCGGTGCTGCCGGTTCGTTGCGGCCTGCCGTGCGTCGGGTCTGTTGCGCCGCCGCGCCTGTCGTGCTTCACACGTGGGCCGCGGGACCGGGCGCCGCCGGCTCCGCGGGCGGCGCGCCGTCGCCGGCCTGCCCCGCGCGCTCGCCGAAGAGGCCCGCCATCCAGCGACCGATCTCCTCGGCGTTGGTCTCGCCGGTGAGGCGCGCGGGCGAGAGCCGCCCGCCCGCGAGCACCGCGATGCGGTCGCAGATGTCGAAGAGCTCTTCGAGTTCCTCGGAGATCACGAGAATCGCCACGCCGCGCGCCGACAGGTCGAGCAGTTGCTGCCGGATGAACGCCGCCGCGCCGACATCGACGCCCCACGTGGGCTGCGCGACCACGAGCACCTTGGGCGCCTGCAGGATCTCGCGTCCGACGATGAACTTCTGCAGGTTCCCGCCCGACAGGCTTTGCGCCAGCGCATCGGGGCCGCCGCAGCGCACGTCGAAGGCGCCGATGCAGCGCTCGGCGAAGGCGCGCATCGCGCCCGTCCTGAGCCACCCCGAGCGCACCATGCCCTCGCGATACGCGGTCAGCAGCGCATTCTCCGAGAGCGACATGGCCGGCACCGCACCGCGCCCGAGGCGCTCCTCGGGCACGAACGCGAAACCCAGCTTGCGCCGCGCGCCGGCAGACAGGCGCCCGGCAGCCTTGCCGCAGATCGTCACGGCGTCGGCGGCCGCGCCATGGCGCGTCAGCAGCGCCTCGCCGGAGAGCGCCGCGAGCAATTCGGCCTGGCCGTTGCCCGATACCCCCGCAATGCCGAGGATCTCGCCCGCATGCACGGCGAACGACACGTCGGAAAGCGAGGTGCCGAACGGATCGTCGCTCGGCATCGAGAGATGCTTCGCTTCGAGCAGCACGTCGCCCGGCGCATGGGTGCGGCGGGTGTAGTCGGGCAGTTCGTGGCCCACCATCAGGCGCGCGAGCGAAGCGTGCGTCTCGTCGCGCGGAATCACGTTGCCCGTCACCCTGCCGCCGCGCAGCACCGTGGCCGTGTCGCAGAGTTCCTGGATTTCGTCGAGCTTGTGGCTGATATAGAGAATGCTGCAGCCTTCGGCCGCCAACCGGCGCAGCGTGCCGAAAAGCTTGCGCACGGCCTGCGGCGTGAGCACCGAGGTGGGCTCGTCCATGATGAGCAGGCGCGGGTTCTGCAAGAGGCAGCGCACGATCTCCACGCGCTGGCGCTCGCCCACCGTGAGGCTATGCACGTGGCGCTGGGGATCGACGTCGAGACCGTACTGCGCGGACACTTCGCGGATGCGCCTCGCGAGCGTCTTGAGATCGAACGGCTCGTCGAGCGAGAGCGCGATGTTCTCGCCCACGGTCAGCGTTTCGAAGAGGGAGAAGTGCTGGAACACCATGCCGATGCCGAGCTTGCGCGCGGCCGCCGGGCTCGCGATCTCCACGCGCTGCCCCTCCCAGCGGATCTCGCCGGCGTCGGGCCGCACCGCGCCGTACACGATCTTCATGAGGGTGCTCTTGCCCGCGCCGTTCTCGCCGAGCAAGGCGTGGATCTCGCCGGGCAAGACCGTCAGCGTGACGTCGTCGTTCGCGCGCACGGCGGGATACTGCTTCGTGATGCCCGAGAGCGCAAGACGCGGCACGGCACTGCCCGCGCCCGTCGTCTGCCGTGTAGAAGATTCGCCCATGGAGGCTCCGCCCGTAGTACGTTATGGCTGATACGTGTTCTATGCCCGCGAAGCCGTTTCAGGCCCCGGCCCACCGCTGGGGCGCCACCGCGCGGGGTGACAATACCTGTTAGCCGCCCGGGAGTCGAGCCGACAAAAATCCCCGCAGACGGCGCGCCACGGGCCTTCTCGGGAAAGCCTCCCTTGACGGACCTTTTCATTCATATTAAAAACCATATACCCACAAAGCCCCACGATCAGCCAGAACATATAATCCGGAGAGTTCATGAGTCAGCAACGCGAGGCGATCGACACGTATTTATTGCGCGTCTTGCACACCCTCTTGATGGAGCGCAGCGTGACGCGCGCCGCCGTCAAGCTCAACCAGTCGCAGCCGGCCATCAGCGCGGCGCTGCGCCGCCTGCGCGATATCACCGGCGACCCGCTGCTCGTGCGCGGCAAGTCCGGCATGGTGCCCACCGAATACGGCCTGCGCCTGCTCGAACCGGTGCAGAACGCGCTGCGCGAGATCGAACGGATTCGCTTCCAGCAGCACAATTTCGACCCCGCGACCTCCATCCGCTGCTACCGGATCGGCTGCCCCGACTACCTGAACGTCCTGTTCGTGCCGACCGTGGTCGAGCGCTTTCGCCAGGCCGCGCCCAACGCGACGCTCGAGTTCCATTCGCTCGGCCCCGCCTTCGACTACGAGCTCGCGCTCGAGGAAGGCAAGCTGGACATCGTCATCGGCAACTGGCCCGAGCCGCCCGAGCAACTGCACCTCTCGAACCTGTTCGTCGACCAGATCGTCTGCCTGATGAGCAACACGCACCCGTTCGCCAAGCGCGGCGGGCTCACGCTCGACCAGTACCTGAACGCACCGCACCTCGCGCCCACGCCCTACTCGGTCGGCCAGCGCGGCGCCATCGACGTGCATCTCGCGCGCGAGCGCCTCAAGCGCCACGTGGTCGTCACGCTGCCCTACTTCAATCTCGCGCCCTACGTGCTCATCAAGTCGGACCTCGTCTTCACGACCACGCGCCTCTTCGCCGACCACTATGCGCGCTTCCTGCCGCTCACGGTCGTGCCCGCGCCGCTCGATTTTCCGCCGATGCAGTACTACCAGCTGTGGCATGAACGTTGTCATTACTCGGACGAAGTACGCTGGTTGCGCGGCCTCGTCGCCGAAGCGACCAGGACGCTGATCAACAAACCCTGACCGCCGTGCGTCACGGGCAACCGGGCGGCAACGCCCCGGTCGCTTTCTTCAGGCGCCTCTCACCTTGCGCCTGATGTTTTGCCGCCCGATCTGCGCCTCCTGCTAGCGCGCTGCCTGCACGAGCTGCCCCGCGAGGCGGTTATGCCGCTCGATGACCGGCCCGAGCTCCACCGTCTGCAGCACGCCCTCCTTCACCACGACCCGCCCGTCGATCACCGACAACGCGACCTGCGACGGCGCGCAGAACACGAGCGCCGCCACGGGATCGTGCAGGCCGCCCGCAAACGAAGGCTGGCGCAGATCGAATGCGACGAAGTCCGCCGCCATGCCCGGCGCGAGCGCGCCGATGTCGTCGCGGCCCAGCACCTGCGCGCCGCCGAGCGTCGCGATCTCCAGCGCCTCGCGCGCCGTCATGGCATCGGGGCCGAAGCCCACGCGCGCGAGCAGCATGGCCTGGCGCGCTTCGGCCACCATCTGCGCGCCGTCGTTCGACGCGGAGCCGTCCACGCCGAGACCCACCGGCACGCCGGCCAGACGCATCTTCTTGACGGGTGCGATGCCGGACGCAAGCCGCATGTTCGAGCACGGGCAATGCGCGACGCCCGTGCCGGTGCGCCCGAACAGGCCGATGCCGTGTTCGTCGAGCTGGACGCAGTGCGCATGCCAGACGTCGCGGCCCACCCAGCCCAGGTCTTCGGCGTATTCAGCGGGCGTCATGCCGAACTTCTCGCGGCTGTAGGCGATGTCGTTGACGTTCTCGGCCAGGTGCGTGTGCATCGAAACGCCGTAGTGCCGCGCGAGCGTCGCCGATTCGCGCATCAGGTCGCGGCTCACCGAGAACGGCGAACACGGCGCCACCACGACGCGCAGCATCGCGTAGCGGCCCTCGTCGTTATAGGTCTCGATGAGGCGCTGGGTGTCGGCCAGGATCGCGTCTTCGTTTTCGACCACCGAATCGGGCGGCAGGCCGCCGTCCTTCTGGCCCACGCTCATGCTGCCGCGCGCCGCATGAAAACGCATGCCGATCTGCTGCGCGGCGCGGATGCTGTCGTCGAGCCGGCTGCCGTTCGGATAGATGTACAGGTGGTCGCTCGACGTCGTGCAGCCCGAGAGCAGCAGCTCCGCCATGGCCGTGAGCGTCGAAACCTCGATCATCTCCGGCGTGAGATTCGCCCAGACCTTGTAGAGATTCGTGAGCCAGCCGAAGAGCTCGGCGTCCTGCGCGGCCGGCACGGCGCGCGTGAGGCTCTGGTACATGTGGTGGTGCGTGTTGACGAGACCGGGCATCACCAGGTGCCCGCTCAGGTCGAGCACTTCGTCGGCGGTGGCGGGCAGCTCGTCGGCCGTGCCCACGGCGACGATGCGGTTGCCCTCCACGTAGAGGCCGCCACCGCGGATCTCGCGGCGCGCGCCGTCCATCGTCACCAGCACATCGGCATTCTTGACCAGCAGCGTCCTGCCGCGGCCCTTCTCGAGTGTGCGTTGCATTGTCTGTTCGCTCCAAAATCGTGCCGCGGCGCAAGGTGGCTGCCGGCGGCGTGTGAATCAGACGCCCGTGCCGCACACGCCGGTCCGTCGGGATGCCCCGGTGCCGACGCGTCCATGGCATGGACGCCGCTGGCCCGGTTACCCGGCATGACCGCCGTCTTCGGGACGCGCAGCACGCGCTGCGCATGTCCGTTACCTTCCGCGGTCAAAATTACGCTGGCAATTCGTGCGCCTGCGATACCCGGATTCAGTGCGCTCATATAAAGGTCTAATTTTGGCGCCAGTAGGATGGGGAAAACCACCTTTCTGCGCGAAGGAACCAGGGCGAACCCGCCCCCGAAGGGGGCAAACACCCGCGAAAACCGGCTTGAAACGGCGCTGCGGCGCGGCCCTCATGCTGCGGGCATTATCTTTCCTATCGGTCGCCCGCTTGTGCCCCGATCGTTCTTAAAATGCGGTCACGGCGCTCGCTTCGATCCGCCGACGGGTATGTAGCCACTGCTGATGTGGAGCCTCGATCCGCCGCCATGCTTCATGGGATCGGGCTACCGCTGAAATTTCGCGCTTTTATCACAAGCAAGACACAAGGAAACTGCGAATGGGCAAGCTCACTACCCATGTGCTCGACACCGCCAACGGCCGTCCCGGCTCGGGCATCAAGGTCGAACTCTTTGCGCTCTCGGGCGACACGCGCCGTGCGCTGAAAACCGTCACGACGAACCACGACGGCCGCTGCGACGAGCCCCTGCTCGACGGCGCGGCGCTCGCCACGGGCGAGTACGAACTCGTGTTCCACGCGGGCGACTACTTCGCCTCGCTCGGCACGAAGGTGCCCGAGCCGCGCTTCGTCGATCGCGTGGTCCTGCGCTTCGGCATTGCGGATACGGCCGCTCACTACCACGTGCCGCTGCTGGTTTCGCCGTGGGCGTACAGCACGTACCGCGGCAGTTGAGCCCGGTCAACCGAACGAGGCCATACGGCCCGGCAGCACCCGCACACCAACAATAATTCCCGGACTTACCGGCCCGGCGGCGCTTTTCTTCTGACCAGCGCCGGCCCCCGCAGTCCGCGCGTCGCGCCCCGGCGCTCACGCGCGCAACGCATCAGGAGTGGAGGAGTTTCATGGAAGGCTTTATCACCGACTGGCTGAACCTCGCATTGCGCTGGTTCCACGTCATCGCAGCCATCGCCTGGATTGGCGAATCGTTCTATTTCGTCGCGCTCGACAACAGCCTCAAACCGCCTACGGACCCGAACCAGCGCCGCCGCGGCGTGTTCGGCGAACTGTGGCACGTGCACGGCGGCGGCTTCTACAACATGCAGAAGTACACCGTCGCGCCGCCCGAAATGCCCGAGGACCTGCACTGGTCGAAGTGGCCTTCGTACACCACGTGGCTCTCCGGCGCCTCGCTCTTCACGGTGCTCTATCTGTTCGCGCCGAACACCTACCTGATCGACAAGAGCGTGCTCGACATGGGCCCGGTCGTCGCGATCTTCTCGGCACTCGGCTTCCTCGCCGCGGGCTGGATCGTCTACGACTCGCTGTGCCGCCTGCTCGGCACGAACGACAAACTGCTCGGCGTGTGCGTGGGCCTGTACGTGGTCGCCGCCGCCTACCTCGCCTGCCACATCTTCTCGGGCCGCGCGGCCTATCTGATCATGGGCGCGATGCTGGCGACGATCATGTCGGCCAACGTGTTCTTCGTGATCATCCCCGGCCAGCGCAAGATGGTCGCTGCGATGCTCAAGGGCGAGGAGCCGAACCCGATCTACGGCAAGCGCGGCAAGCAGCGTTCGGTGCACAACACCTACTTCACGCTGCCGGTGGTGTTCGCGATGCTCTCGAACCACTACGCGATGACCTATGCGCACGCGTACAACTGGGCGATCCTCGTCGTGATCATGCTGGCCGGCGCGCTGATTCGCCAGTTCTTCGTGATGCGCCACCGCGGCCACGTGCTGTGGTATCTGCCGCTCGGCGGCGTGGCGCTGATGTTCGTCGCGCTCGTCTGGACGCTGCCGCGCCCGGTCGTGCCGCAGGCCGAAGCCGCGAACGCGCCGACGATCAAGGTGGGCGACATCCAGCCGATCCTGCAGGCCCGCTGCGCGGCATGCCACTCGGCGCACCCGACGCTCATGGGTGCGGCGCCGGCCGGCGTGATGGTCGATACGCCCGACGAGATCTCGCAGAACGCCCAGCGCATCTATCAGCAGGCGGTGCAGTTGAAGGCAATGCCGCTTGGCAACGTCACGCACATGACGGACGAAGAGCGGCAGAAGATTGCCGCCTGGTTCGACGGCGGTGCGAAGCAATAACGGCAAATGACTGCTTACGGTGCGCGACGGGCTTGTCGCGCGCTGCCTGAAGTCGTACTGGAAGCGGGTAGTGGAAAGTCGAAGGCCCGGGGCGCAATGTGCCCCGGGCTTTTTTCGTTGTGCGGACGCGGTTTGCGGCGGGCGCGGCGGGCGATTGTGGCGCGTCGCCTGGAAGGAAACGCGTTGTGGCGAGCGGCTCTCTCGCAGGCCGCTGAGTCGCGGGCGCCGATCGCGGCAAAACACGACATGATTAGACGGCGAACGACGCTGCCCCGCAAACACGAATCTTCTCGGCCGGTTCGACGCTGTTCCGATCGTCAGTTTCCAGCCGTCCGACCAGCCAGGCAGGACAGAGAATGATGGCTCGCGTCACCGACCTGCCGGGCCGAATCGAGCTTCTTGTCACCACGCGCCCGACGATGCGAGCCTCGAAGCGACCGGCCCGCATACGATGGACTTCGCCCGGCTCACGGCGCGCGCCCGGCAAGGCACGGTGGAAGACGTCGCCATGGCCAATCGACTCGCCCATTTCCAGCAATGAGCGGCGGCCCGCTCAAAGCAAAAAGCCACGACCTGGGTCGTGGCTTCGATTGTGACTCGATAACAGCTCGGATAACCGCTCAGATAACCGCTCGGATAACAGCACAAGCCAGCCTGGCCGCGAAGCGCTTACCCCTGCGCCGCGCGCATCGCCTCTTCGGTCAGCCAGAGCGATTCGGGCAGATCCTGCTCGTTGAGATTGAGCCCCTCGCCGCCGCGATCGACGACGATGAAATCGCTCACCTCGTCGAGCGCGATCAGCGGATGGTGCCAGACGCCCTTCGCGTAATTCACGCCCTGCCAGCCCTGCGAAACGAAGGCGCGGATCTTCGTGACGTCCAGATCGCCCGCCGGCGCCACGACCACCAGATAAGGCCGGTCGTTGAGCGGCACGAACGCCTGGCTGCCGAGCGGATGGCGCTCGAGCATCTTCACCTCGAACGGCAGCACGCGCGGCTGCCCGCGGAACAGATTGACGAGCGTGCGCCCGCTCTCGTCGGTCACGTCCACTTTCGCGAGATCGTGATAGCGGATCGTCGTGCCGAGGTTGATCGGAATCTGCTTCGCCCCTTCGAGCTCGATCACGTCGCCGAACGGCGCGAACGCCTCGCGCGTGAGCGGCTCGACGACGAGCGTGGCCCTGGTATCGCTCATGATGGCCTCGCCGGCGCTCAAGCGAGCGTGCCCCACAGACGCAGGCGCGACACGCCGCCGTCCGGGATGATGTTCAGACGCACGTGCGTGACCGGGCCCAGCGCGGCCAGCTCGCTTTCGAAGTAGTGCTGGTTGTCCATCTGCAGCTTCTGCTCGCCGAGCAGCACCGGCCAGAACATCGCCTGGGTGACGAGCGAGCTGTCCGTGCCGCCCGTCACGCGCGCGGCCTGGATCGAGCAGCGATCCGGATAGTTGCCCTTGAAGTGCGCTGTATCGACTTCGATCTTCTTGATCACGCCCGGCTGCGCCAGCGCGATGATCGCCCAGTCGTTGCCCGGCTCGCGGCGGCGGCGCGTTTCCCAGCCGTCGCCCATGTTCACGCCGCGGCCCGGCATCAGGATGTTCGAGGCGACGCCGAAGTGCTGGTTGTTCGCCGCCACGAGGTAGGCGCCGTTTTCCATGGCCGCGAGGTCGAAGAGTTCGGTGCGGCTCGCGCCCTTCCAGTCCACCTGCGGCTGGCCATAAACGCGCAGCCGCGCAATGCCGCCATCGGGATAGATGTTCACGCGCAGGTGCGTGTACGGCTGCTCGCTCGTCACATCGACGTAGTGGTGGCTGTTGCCCTGCAGCGAGGTCGAGGGAACGATCTCGGTCCACTGCGTGGCGGCGCCCGGCGCGCCTTCCGGCACGTATGCGCCTTCCACCGAGGCGGCCGGCGGGAAGTTGCCCGTGAAGTGGCTCGTGTCGAGGTCGAGGCCCTTGATCACGCCCGGGCGCGCGAGCTTGACGACACACCAGTCGTAGCCCGTCGTGCGCTTGCGGCGCGTTTCCCAGCCGTCCATCCACTTGCCGTGGTCGTCGTATTTGCCCGGGATGAAGACGGCCGGCTCCGGATTGAGCATGCGATCCTTCGGGGCGAAGAAGTCGTCGCTCGCCTCGAGTGCCTGCGCGCCGAGCCGCGGGTCCGCGAGGTTCACGTAGCGGCGCGTGAATTCAGGGGCGTTGGGGTCGAGAGTCGGGAGTGCCATCGTTGTCTTCCTTCATGTCTAGCGTATCTATCCGCTGCTGCGGAAAAAGCGCCGCGCCCGCGCGTTTGCGTGGGCGGGCGCCGTGTCATGCGTCGATCAGTTCGTCGAGCCTGAAGCGTGCAATGCGATAAATCTGGTCCAGGCTCGCGCGCATTTCGTCCGCGCGGCTGTTGCTCACGCGCGATTCGAAGTTCGCGATGATGCCGTGGCGGTCATAGCCGCGCACCGCGAGGATGAACGGAAAGCCGAACTTCTCGCGATACGCGCGGTTGAGCGACTGCAGCTTGTCGAACTCTTCCTGCGTGCAGAGGTTCAGGCCCGCGCCGCTTTGCTCGCGCGTCGATTCGGCAGTGAGCTCGCCGCGCACCGCCGCCTTGCCCGCGAGCTCCGGGTGAGCGTTGATGAGCGCGAGCTGCTTCGCTTCGCCGGCGCTTTCCACCGCGCCCGACATCGTGCGGTGCAGGACCTCGATGCTCGCGTACGGACGCTGGCCCGCGGCCGCCTCGGCCACCCAGGGCGAGTGTTCGAAAATGCCCGAGAGCGCGGCCACGAAGGCTTCGGTCGAGGCGTTGTTCAACTGTTCGAGGGTGTAGTGCATTGCCTTCATGCGGCGGCCCCGCGGTGATCGTTCTGCTGCGGTTGATAGGGATGATGCTCGCGCCAGTGACGCGCAATGTCCACGCGGCGGCTGACCCACACGCGCTCGTGTTGTTCGATGTGATCGAGGAAGCGCTGCAGCGCGCGAAAGCGCCCCGGGCGGCCGAGCAGGCGGCAGTGCATGCCGATCGAGAGCATCTTCGGCGCTTCGTCGCCTTCTTCGTAGAGCACGTCGAATGCGTCGCGCAGGTACGTGAAGAAGTGGTCCGCCGTGTTGAAGCCCTGGGGCGTGGCGAAGCGCATGTCGTTCGTGTCGAGCGTGTACGGCACGATGAGCTGCGGGGTGGTCGTGCCGCCCGTCACCTCCACGTCCATCCAGAACGGCAGGTCGTCGCCGTAGTAGTCGGAGTCGTAGAGGAAGCCGCCGTGCTCCGCCACGAGGCGGTGCGTGTTCGGGCTGTCGCGGCCGGTGTACCAGCCGAGCGGCCGCACGCCCGCGACGCGCTCGATCGCTTCCATGCCGAGCTTCATGTGCTCGGCTTCCAGTTCCGGCGTCGCGTCCTGGTAGTGGATCCAGCGGTAGCCGTGGCACGCGATCTCGTGGCCGAGTTCGACGAATGCGCGGGCCGCTTCCGGATTCCGTTCGATCGCCATGCCGACGCCGAACACCGTGAGCGGCAGGCCGCGTTTCTCGAACTCGCGCAGGATGCGCCAGACGCCGACGCGCGAGCCGTATTCGTAAATCGACTCCATGCTCATGTGGCGCGCCGGATAGGCGGCGGCGCCGACGATCTCGGAGAGAAACTGCTCGGAGGCACGGTCGCCGTGCAGCACGCAGTTTTCGCCGCCCTCTTCATAGTTGAGTACGAACTGCACCGCGACGCGGGCCTTGCCCGGCCAGTTGGCCTGCACCGGATGCCGGCCATAACCGGTCAGATCGCGAGGATATTGGGGATCGAGTGCCATGCTGGACGAATCAATCGAAAAGTGGTGGGTAAGCGTGAATCCGGCGAATCGATAAAAACCAGTGCATCGACGGAAAGCGGGGGCATCGGACGTGCCGCGAGCGCGGTTCACGGGTGCGGCGGGACGGCGCGGCCGCCCGCTTTCAGGACCGGATCAGTGTAGCGAAATCGCTTGCGCGCGCCCATACGCACGCTCAGATAGTACGGGTCAAGCGAGATGTATGAGGACCGCCACGCCTCGCTCGACACGATTTCCGCAGCTTGGGTGTTTACCCGTAACGCAGCGGGCGCGCGGGCGGCGGGGAGTCGGTGGAGCCCGGCGTAGCGACGCCCGGCGTAGCGGCGCCCGATGTAGCGGCGCCCGGCGTATCGACGCCCGGACTGAACCTGGCGAAATCGCCGTCGTAGCGCTTCGCGAGCGGGCGCGCGAAATCGCCTCGCTTGGCGGTGGCAAGGCGCAGCGCCACGAGCGCCTCCACCCATTTCACGGCCGCCGTCACGCCGTCCACCACCGGCACGGCCAGCGCGTCCTCCACTTGCGCGCACAGACTCGTCATGCCCGCGCAGCCGAGCACGATCGCATCCGCCCCGTCTTCTTCGAGCGCGTGGCGGCATTCCTCGACAATCGCGCGGCGCGCCGCCGACCCCGGTTCGTCGAGTTCGAGCACGGCCACGTCGATTGCCCGCACGTTGCGGCAAAAGCGCGTCATGCCGTAGCGCTCGGCCAGATGCCACGCCATCGCGCGGGTGCGCGAAAGCGTCGTCACGACCGAAAAGCCCGGCGCCAGCACGCTCGCCGCGTGCATGGCGGCCTCGGCGATGCCGATCACCGGCCCCCGCGCAAGCTCGCGCGCGGCGTACAGGCCCGGGTCGCCAAAGCACGCAATCACATAACCGTCGAAGCCCTCGCGCTCGCCCGCCTCCACTTCGGCGAGGAGGCCCGGCGTCGCCAGCGCCTCGTCGTAATAGCCCTCGATAGAAGGCGGCCCCATGGTCGGGCTCACCGCCACCACTTCCGTTCCCGCGGCCACCACGGCGCGCGCGCACTGGCCCATTGCGGCGGTCATCCGCTGGGTCGTGTTCGGGTTGATCAGCTTGATACGCATGTCTCCTCCAGCTTGTTCCGGGTGCATCGAGGGCTTACGCGCGGGCACGTTCGCCGAGCGTGAGCGCGCGGTAGAACAGCGCGCCGAGGCCCGCGCCGATGAACCACGAGAAGTTCGCGGCACCGGAGAGGCCCGGCGTCATCACGCAGAGAATCGCGATCACGGCGGCAGGCAGCAGCGCCATCACGGCGCGGCGGTTCACGCCGTTGCGATACCAGTAGGCACCCGAGGGCGACACGGTATAGAGCTCGTCCACGGCAAGGCGGCCGCGCTTGATGAGGTAGAAGTCAACCGTCAGGACACCGTACAAAGGTCCGATGAAGGCGCCGAGCACGTCGAGCGTGTAGTGAATCACGGCCGGGTTGTTGAAGAGGTTCCACGGCGTAATGAAAATCGAGGCAACGGCCGCGAGCATGCCGCCCGCACGCCAGCTAATCAGGCGCGGCGCCACGTTCGAAAAGTCGAAGGCCGGGGAAACGAAGTTCGCGACGATATTGATGCCGATCGTGGCAATGGTGAACGTCAGCGCACCGAGAATCACGGCAGTCGGATGATCGATGCGGCCCACCGTTTCGACCGGATCGGTAATCAGTTGTCCGAACACAGGCAGCGTGGCCGAGGTCGTGATGACCGTCACGAGCGAGAACGCGAGGAAGTTGACAGGCAGGCCCCAGAAGTTGCCGCGATGCACGCTCCGGAGCGACTTGCCGTAACGCGAGAAGTCGCCGAAATTGAGCATCGGCCCCGAGAAGTACGACACCACGAGCGAGATCGCCGTGATCATGACCGGAACGACTTGCGCACCGTGATACTTCACGCCGCCGAGATTGAGGCCGATGTTCTGCCAGCCTGCGCGATACACCATGTAGCCCGCCAGCGCGAACATCACGACATACACGGCCGGGCCGGCGAAGTCGATGAACTTCTTGATAGTCTCCATGCCGTTCCAGAACACGAAGGCCTGCAGCACCCACAGCGTCATGAAGCCGGCCCAGCCGATTGCGGAGAGGCCGAACATGCCGTGCTTGTGCACGTCCGCGTAGGGCATGAGTTGCGGGAAGAACTTGAGCACGACGATCACGAGCGCGCTCGAAGCCAGATAGGTCTGGATGCCGTACCACGCCACGGCGATCAGGCCGCGAATCACGGCGGGAATGTTCGCCCCCAGCACGCCGAAGGTGGCGCGGCACGCAACCGGATACGGCACGCCGTGACGCTGGCTGGGGCGCGCAATGAGATTGCAGAGCAGATTGACGATCGAGATGCCCACCAGCAGCGCAATCAGCACCTGCCAGCTCGTGAGGCCCAAGGCGAAGAGACTGCCTGCGAACACGTAGCCGCCGACGCTGTGCACGTCGGACATCCAGAACGCGAAGATGTTGTACGCGCCCCAGGTCTGCTCGCGCAGCGGGGCGAGATCGGCGTTGTAGAGCCTGTCGCTGTAGCCGGACGGCAGGTGGACGCCTTCCGCTTCGCCGCCGTCTGCCGACTCGAAGCTGGGTACTGCGGGACTGCCGGGTGATGCGCTGAACTGAGCCATGATCCGCTCCTTGGGATGAATACGCCGACGGGAAAAAACACGCGAACCCCTTGGGCGCGGCAGCCGCACACCCATGTGCGGCTGCCGCGCTGCCTGCCGGATGGCCCGGGGCTGCGGGTCCGGCACCGGTCGCCGCTTGCGCGCGCCCTGTTCCGCCATACCGCCACAGCCCCTGCGCACTCCCGTGCGCGGCCCACTTCATCCCTGATTCCGCGGGGCGGCGCTCGTGGATAGCTACCGGGCGAGCGCCCCGCGTTACTGCAATTCTGTCCCGCCCAACCCCTCATGCCGGCATCGTCCCGGCCCGCGGCCCGCGCTAGCGCGCCGGCGTCACCGCCTCGCGCTGGCCGAACACCTCCTGCAGATCCACCGAGGCGCCAGCCGGCCGGTCGAGCATGCGCAGCTCCACGCCCTGCAGGTGCCGCACCATCAACTCCGCGGCCTCCCTCGCCTGCCCGCTTTCGAGCGACGCGAGAATCGCCTCGTGGTCGTCGAACGAACAGGGGCTGCGCCCCGGCGATTCGTAGAGCGCCGAAATGAGCGTCGAGCGCGCCACGAGCCCGTTCAGGCAATCGCACAGCACCGTGTTGCCGGTGAGCGCCGCGAGCGCCGTGTGGAACTCGCCGGAGAGGCGGATCCACGTGGGGAAATCCCGCCCTTCGAAGGCCTTGCGCTCGCGCCGGATCGACTCGCCGATGCTCTTGAGCCGCCGGTTGCCGTGCTGCGCCGTGCAGATGCGCTCGACGACCGCCAGCTCGATGATCCGGCGCATCTCGAACACCTCGTGCACCTCCTGGAGCGACGGGCTTGCAACGAATGCGCCGCGGTTCGGCTCCAGATCGACGAGATGGTCGGTGGCGAGAAGCGCCAGCGCCTGGCGTATCGGCCCTCGCTTCACACCGAACACTTCGCACAACTGCGCTTCGGTCAGCTTGGCGCCGGGCGGGAGGCGGTGTTCCAGAATCGCGGCGCGTATGCGCGCCGCGATCGCCTCGGGCTTGGCGCCAGTCGTCCCGGCTTCGGTTTCGATCTTCTGCATGTCTCTAGCCTCTATGGTGGGTATCCTAGATTGGACATAAAGATTGTCAACAATTTTTTCGGCAAGACTCGGGAAATTACCCAGTCGCTTCTCGCCCGAACATGCTTGTATACGGTGAGACCCGCTTTATTACGGGGAACGACGCACATTTACGGTGAACGCATGCCCTGCATTGGGTCGAAATATTGTCAACAATTTATCGGCTGTGCTCTCCCTTTTGCACCGATCTTCGGTGTGCTGAATTGGCCGTTAGTTGCATATCTATATACAAAAAAAGCGCCCGAAGGCGCTTGCCGTGTTTTCGGTTCAGCCAAGATGCGGATAGCCGCTCACGGCCAGTTCGAAGCCATGCGCCGTAGCGTGCAGTTGCGCGAGCGCGCCGACGGGCAGCGTCACCATGTCCGGAATATGCCCGAACGGCAGACCCGTGATCACCGGAATGCCGATCACCGAGCGCACCTGCTCCACCATCTCCTTGAGGTCGTAGCCGTTGTCCGACTCGTAGGGCTTGCCGCCCGAAAAGTCGCCCAGCACGAGCGCCTGCTGCTGCGCGAGGATGCCCGAGAGGTGCAACTGGTAAATCATCCGTTCGATGCGAAACGGCTGCTCGTTGACGTCCTCGACGAAGAGGATGCCCCCCTGCACCGGCGGCAGGTACGGCGTGCCGATGAGCGAGGTCAGCACGGCGAGATTGCCGCCCCAGAGCGTCCCCGAAACATCCACGGCCTGCGCCTGCGGCGCGTTCACCTTGAGCGTGAAGTCGGGCTTCGAGAGCGTGTCCCAGAAGTGATGCATCGTGAAGCTGCTCAGCGCCTCGGCGCCGAAGTCGCTCACGAGCATCGGGCCGCCGAAAGTGGTCAGCCCCGCGCGTGCAAAGAGCGCCAGCTGGATGGCCGTGAAATCGCTGTGTCCGCAAAAGGCGACCGGCTGGTCCGCAAGCCGCCGCTGCAGGCCGTCGTAATCGAGCCCGTGGAGGATCCGCACGGCGCCGTAGCCGCCGCGCACGGCCAGTACGATATCGGGCAAATCGCGCGATGGGTCCGCGAGACGGTTGAGTTCCGCGGCCCGCTGGCCATCCGTGCCCGCAAAGCGCTGGTAGCGCCGCTCGGTCGCCTGGATGCCTTCCACGCGATGCCCTTCGGCGTGCAGGCGCGCAAGCGCCCGGTGGACCGCCTCCGGGTCCTGCGGATACCCCGACGGCGCAATCAGTTCGATGGTGCGATGCGTGTTCATGTCGATGGTGATGAGGTGTCGTCCGCGCCGCCGGCCGGGTTCTGCGCCGGCTGCGTCTCGCCCGATTCCGCCTGCGCTTGCGCCAGCGCGCGCCTTTCCCGGCGTTCGCGGCTCGCGCGGCGGCGATCGGCGAAGAACGCGCGCAGCGCGTCGCCGCATTCGGTCTCCAGTACGCCGCCCACCACACTCGTATGATGATTGAGCCGAGGGTTCGCGAACGCGTCCACCACGCTGCCGCAGACGCCCGTTTTCGGGTCGCGCGCGCCGTACACCACGCGCGCAATCCGGGCATGCATGATCGCACCGGCGCACATCAGGCACGGTTCCAGGGTCACATAGAGTTCGCAGCCGGGCATGCGGTAGTTTCCCAGCCGCTGCGCGGCTGCGCGCAGCGCCGCCATCTCCGCGTGCGCGGAAGGATCGTGCGCGCCGATCGGGTGGTTGAAGCCCGTCGCGATCACCTCGTCGCCGTGCACGAGCACCGCGCCCACCGGTACCTCGCCGGCGGCGCGCGCCTCTTCGGCGGCGGCCTGCGCGAGGCGCATGAAATGGCGGTCGCGTTCGGCAACAGGATCGGGTTCGGAAACGGGCGCCGCAGCCGGGGCCGGGGCGCTCCCGCCTGCCGCGGGCCTCGGGCCTTCTTCTGGCCGGTTCCCGGGCGGCGCCGGAACCGGCACGCCTTCGGCGGCAGCAGCGGGTGTTGCAAACGAGAGGGGGGTATCGGGCGCGCTCACTGCGGCCCCGCGCCGGCGGCCTCTTCGACGGCCGCGCGTTCGCAAAGCCGTTCTGCAATGCGGCGGCGGTATTCGTGCGGCACCACCATCGGGCCGCCGCGCAGCGATTCCAGCGCCATGTCGAGCGCGAGCAGGCGCGCGCGCAGGCGGCATTGGGCGGCCTTGTCACTCACCTGGGAAAGCTCTTTTTCGAGGTCGCGGAGCGCGCGCAGCTGCTCGAGCGCAGGCGGCACGAACCCGGCGTTCTTCAGGATGCGGTTCGCTACCCGCACCTCCTCGGGCACGAGCAGGTCGTCGTCGAGTTCCTGGGGCAATCCGGCGCCCGGCAGATCGGCAAAGTCGCCCCGCTTGGCAGCGGCGGCAATCCGTTGTTCGACGAGGGCATCAAGCAATTTCATCGGCAATCCACTACGTTGCGGCCCACGCATTCTATCAGGGTAAGACCTGGAAGGCCGTCCGCTTCTGTCGTGGAGGTTACCAGGCCCCAACGGCTTGACAGCCGCTCGAATGAATGCTGGATGCATTGCGCAAAGCAGGAATCGTCCGATTGGACGAGGGGCGGGTTTGGGGTGCGCCGGAGCGCGGTGACATCCCGCGCCCCGGATGCGAGGTATTGCGCGAGGTACGTCGCTTACTGCGCGAGCACCTTGGCGATCGCCTCCACCACCGCCCCGACGTTCTTCTCGTTCAGCCCCGCCACGCACATGCGCCCCGAGCGCAGGATGTACACGCCGTGCGTTTCGCGCAGCGCTTCGACCTGCTCCACGGAAAGCCCCGTGTACGTGAACATGCCGCGCTGGCGCACGTAGCGCTCGAGCGCCTCGCCGCTGACATGCGCGCGCAGGCCGTCGTGAATCGCCACGCGCATGCGCGCGATGCGCTTGCACATGGCCGCCAGCTCGGCCTCCCACGAAGCCTTCAGCGCCGGCGTGTTCAGCACGCGCGTGACGATCTTCGCGCCGTGCGTCGGCGGATTGCTGTAGTTCGAGCGCACCGCGCCCGTGAGCTGGCCCAGCACGCGGTCGGCAGCCGCCGCGTCTTCGCAGATCACGTGCAGCCCGCCGCAGCGCTCGCCGTAGAGCGAAAAGTTCTTCGAGAACGAGTTCGCCACCAGCGCCGGCACCCCGCGCCGGGCAATCTCGCGCACGGCGAACGCATCGGCGTCGAGCCCCGCGCCAAAGCCCTGGTACGCCATATCGACGAACGGCAGCAGGTCGCGCTTTTGCAGCACGTCGATCAGCTGCGTCCACTGGGCCTCGTCGAGATCCACGCCCGTCGGGTTATGGCAGCACGCGTGCAGCAGCACGACGCTCTTTGGCGGCAGCGCGTCGATGGCCGACAGCATGGCCTCGAACTTCAGGCCGCCCGTGGCCTCGTCGTAGTACGGGTAGGTGTTCACCGTGAAGCCCGCGCGCTCGAAGATGAAGCGATGGTTTTCCCACGTCGGGTCGCTCACCCACACCTGGCTCGTCGGGAAATAGCGCTTGATGAAGTCGGCCCCCACCTTGAGCGCGCCCGAGCCGCCCAGCGTCTGCACGGTCGCAATGCGGGCCGCCGCGCGCGACGGGCACGCCGCGCCGAACACCAGCGCCTGCACCGCGTCCCGGTACTGCGCGAAGCCCGCCATCGGCAGATACGGCTTCGGGCCCGGCTCTTCGAGCATCGCGGCTTCGGCGGCGTGCACGGCCTGCATGACCGGCAGGCGGCCGTCGTCGTCGAAATAGATGCCGATGCTCAGATTGACCTTGTTCTGGCGCGGGTCCTTCTGGAAGTTCTCGTTGAGCGAGAGGATCGGGTCGCCGGGATAGGCGTCGATGTGTTCGAACATGATGTTTGCGGTTTAGACGGTTCAGGACGAATTCAGTACGCACGCGGACGGCATGGACGGCACGGACGGCCCGACGGCACGGGATGCGGACCGACGGGCCGTCGGGGCGAAGCGCTCAGCGCACCGGAATGCTGCTTTGCAGCGCGGGCGCCGTGTTGCGCCGCCACACCCGGTAGGCCAGGCCGAGCACGCCGAGCCACACGGGGATCAGGTACACGGAAAGGCGCAGGTCCGGCGTGAGATACATTACAACGAGAACGCCGGCAAGGAACGCGAGACACACATAATTCGTGAGCGGATAGCCGAGGCTCTTGAACGACGCGGGCTGATTGGCCAGCGCCTTGTCGCGGCGGAACTTCAGATGAATGAGGCTGATCATCGCCCAGTTGATGATGAGCGCGGACACCACGAGCCCCATCAGCAGCTCGAACGCCTTGCCCGGCATGAAGTAGTTGACCACCACGCACACCAGCGTCGCGAACGCCGACACGCCGAGCGCCACGAGCGGAATGCCGCGGCGGTTCACCTTGAGCAGCGACTTCGGCGCATTGCCCTGCTGCGCGAGGCCGTAGAGCATGCGGCTGTTGCAGTACACGCCGCTGTTGTACACGGAGAGCGCGGCCGTGAGCACGACGAGATTCAGCACGTTGGCGACGATATCGCTGTTCATCGCGTGGAAAATCAGCACGAACGGGCTGCCGCCGGTCACCACCTTCTGCCACGGATAGAGCGAGAGCAGCACGCCGAGCGCGCCCACGTAGAAGATCAGGATGCGGTAGATGACCTGGTTGGTCGCGCGCGGGATCGTGTGCGCGGGGTCGTCCGCTTCCGCCGCGGTGATGCCGACGAGTTCGAGCCCGCCGAACGAGAACATCACGACCGCCATCGCCATCACGAGACCGGACACGCCGTGCGGGAAGAAGCCGCCGTGCTGCCAGAGGTTGGCGACGCTGGCGTCGGGCCCGGCATGGCCCGAAACGAGCAGCCAGGCGCCGAACACGATCATGCCCACGATCGCGAGCACCTTGATGATCGCGAACCAGAACTCCAGTTCGCCATACGACTTGACGCTCGCGAGATTGATGCCGTTGATGATGACGAAGAACGCGAGCGCCGAGACCCAGGTGGGCAGGTTCGGCCACCAGTAGTGCATGTAGATGCCGACGGCGGAAAGCTCCGCCATGCTCACGAGGATATACAGCACCCAGTAGTTCCAGCCCGAGAGAAAGCCGGCGAAGGGGCCGAAGTATTTGTCGGCGAAGTAGCTGAACGAACCGGCAACCGGCTCGTCCACGACCATCTCGCCCAACTGGCGCATGATGAAGAACGCGATGATGCCCGCAATGCCGTAGCCGAGCAGCACGGCCGGGCCGGCCGTCTGGATCGTCTGGGCGATGCCGAGGAACAGGCCTGTGCCGATCGCGCCGCCAAGCGCGATCAGCTGGATGTGGCGATTCTTTAGACCGCGCCGGAGCTGACCACTTTTATCGTTTGAAACCATGTCTCTTCCTGTCTTCTCTTTACCGTGAGGCCGGCTCGTGCACCTTGCCGGTCCCGCGAAATAAAATTGCGCGCGCAACGAACGGCGCCGGTGGGCCGGGCGGCACGCGCCCCGGGGCGGACAGCCTTCCGGGGTGTGCCCAGTGTATCGCCGGAGTCGAAAAATATGATTTCATCTGGTACGCTGGCAAACCCTGATTCATACAATTCCGTTTCGCATTTGACCACTGCGAGGAAATAAAAGTGCAGATTTCCGCTCTCGACCCGATCGATCTGCGTCTGCTTGCCGCACTGCAGGAAAACGGCCGCGCCTCGAACCTCGAACTGGCCCAGACCATCAAGCTCTCCCCCGCGCAGACCTTGCGGCGGCACCGGCGGCTCGAGGAACTCGGCGTGATCCGGCGCTACGAGACGCGGCTCGACGCCGGCAGCCTCGGCTTCGGCGTAGTGGCTTTCATTCAGGTGACGATGGAGCGCGGCCACATGCGCGAGCTCATGAAATTCAAGGAGCTCGTGGCGACGCTGCCGCAGGTGCAGGAGTGCTACTCCGTGACCGGGGACATCGACTATGTGCTCAAGGTGGTCGCGCGCGACCTCAAGGCGCTCTCCGAATTCCTGCTCGACACCTTGATGCGCGCGCCGGGCGTGAACAGCGTGCAGTCGATCGTGTGCCTCGACGAACTCAAGGGGACGAGCGCGATGCCGCTGGAAGCGTGAACGGCGACACGACAGCAAAGGCGGCGCGCAGTGCGCAAGGGGGTCCGGGACGACAATCGGCGCCGCGGCACGGCACCGGTCCCGCGTAATCTTCAACAGCACGAAAATCTCTTTTTCAGACAACAGCATGACGATTTTACCGCGTCTTCGCCCGGCACGCGGGGCCGGCCGCCCCCGCGCCTGCTGGGCGCGGGCCGCAGCAGCGCAGAAAACACCGGCAACGGAGCCGATGCCAGGTAATGTACGTACCCTCTGAAGGCTTGCCAAACGACACCGCTGTGATATAAAAATCAGCTAATTAGACTGTCTATTGCGCCTTGTGCGCATCCGGGTCGGACCATGAGTCTTCTGGAACTCAGAGGCATTTCCCGGCACTTCGGTGCCATCCACGCCCTGACCGACGTGACGCTGAGTCTGGAACCCGGCCAGGTGGTGGGCCTCATGGGCGACAACGGCGCCGGCAAATCGACGCTCGCGAAAATCATCGCCGGCAACTTTCCGCCCTCGCACGGCGACATTCTCATCGACGGCAAACCGGTGCACTTCGGCAAGCCGGTCGATGCGCGCGCGCGAGGCATCGAAGTCGTCTATCAGGAACTCGCGCTCTGCGACAACCTTACGGCGGCCGCGAACGTCTTTCTCGGCCGCGAGCCTCGCATCGGCTTCGGGCCGTTCCGTATCCTCGATCACGCGTCCATGTACCGGCGCGCCGGCGAACTCTTCAAGGAACTGAAGTCCGAAACGCGCCCGCGCGACCTCGTCCGGCAGATGTCGGGAGGCCAGCGCCAGGCGGTGGCCATCGCCCGCACGCGCCTTTCGGAAGCGCGGCTCGTCATCATGGACGAGCCGACCGCCGCGATCAGCGTGCGCCAGGTGGCGCAGGTGCTCGACCTCATCAAGCGCCTGTCCGAACACGGCGTGGCCGTCATTCTCATCAGCCACCGCATGCCCGATGTCTTCGACGTGGCCGACCGCGTGGTCGTCATGCGGCGCGGGCGCAAGGTGGCGGACAAGAAAACCAGCGCCTCCTCTCCGGAGGAAGTGACGGGTCTCATCACCGGAGCCATTTCCGCCGCCTGAACCTGCCCCGCACGGGAGCCACCCAATTGAACGAGCCGCCGGAAAGGCCTTCTTCCCTCTCGACCCTGCTCGACGACCCCGCCGCCCTGAAGACCCACACCTTCTGGACCGGGCTCGCCGCGAGCCAGGTGTTCTGGGTCGTGCTTGCCACCATCGTTGCGTGCGTGTTGCTCTCGATCGTGACCACGAGCTTCGCGACCTCGCAGAATCTTTTCAACGTCACGCGCAACTTCGCCTTCGTGGCGATCGTCGCGCTCGGCATGATGGCCGTGATCGTCACGGGCGGCATCGACATCTCGGTGGGCTCGACCATCGGCATCAGCGGCATCGTGCTTTCGGTGGTCATGAACGCGGGCTACCCGATCTGGGCCGGCATCGGCATGGGGCTGCTCACTGCGGGGCTCGTGGGGCTCGTCAACGGCTTGCTGATCGCGTATCTGGACATGCAGCCCTTCGTCGTGACGCTCGGCATGCTGAGCGTGGGCCGCAGCCTCGCGCTCGTGTTCTCCGGCAGCCGCACGATCTTCGACTTCGGCCCGGACGGCAGCAAGCTCCTCGCGCTCGGCGGCGGCGCAACCTTCGGCATTGCCAATCCGGTGTGGTTTCTGATCGTCCTCGCCGTGATCTTCTGGTTTGCCTTTCGCTGGACGCGCTGGGGCCGCTACGTCTTCGCGGTCGGCGGCAACCGCGACGCGGCAAGACTCACCGGCGTGCCGGTGCGGCGCGTGATCTGCTCCGTGTATGTGCTTTGCGGCCTCATGGCGGGCGTGGCGGCCATGCTCGAGGTCGGCTGGCTCGGCGCCGTGACGACGGGCCTCGGCACCGGCGACGAGCTGCGCGTGATCGCCGCCACCGTGATCGGCGGCACCAACCTCGTGGGCGGCGTGGGCAGCACGTTCGGCACCGTGGTGGGCGCGGCGCTCATCGAGGTCATCCGCAACAGCCTGATCCTGCTCGGCGTCGATTCGTTCTGGCAAGGCACGCTCGTGGGCACCTTCATCATCGTCGCCGTGCTGTTCAACCGGCTGGGCGGCGCGCGGCAGGGAGAGTGACAGAATCTTCGGGCAATCCGAAGACAGGCAGGGCAAAGCGCCGCACACAGGCGCCCGGTTGATTCATCTGGATTACTACATAACTTTTCTGCACACGTCAGTTGGGGAGACACCGGTGCCGCCAACCCGGCACTAAACAGAGAGACACAGAGAGAGACAGGAGAAAGCCATGAAGAAAACGTGGATGTACCTTGCTGCGATCGGCACGCTCGCCGTGCTGGCCTCATCGGCCGTCGCAGCCGACAAGACGCTGGCGCTCGTCGTGAAGGGTCTGGACAACCCTTACTTCGACCTCATGCACCAGGGCTGCGAGCGGGCCAACAAGGAGCTCAACAAGCAGGGCTACACCTGCTACTACACCGGCCCTGCCACGGCCGCCGACGAAAGCGCCGAAGTGCAGATCATCGACGACCTGCTGACCAAGGGCGTCGCCGCCATGGCGATCTCGCCTTCGAACGCGCCCGCCGTGGCCGAGGTCCTGCGCCGCCGCGCCGCGAAGATCCCGGTCATCACCGCCGACGCCGATCTGCTGCCGAAGGACGCCTCGCTGCGCAAGACCTATGTCGGCACCGACAACTACGAGCTGGGCGTCAAGCTCGGCCAGCAACTGAAACTGCTGCTGCCCAAGGGCGGCAACATCTGCCTCGTGATGGGCAACCCGGCCGCCGAGAACATCAACCAGCGCGCCCAGGGCACCCGCGACGTGCTCTCGGGCAAGAAAGGCATCGCGAAGCTCGACGGCGAAAACGGCTGGCACGAACTGAACGCCTGCCCGCTCTACGTGAACGACGACGCCGCCAAGGCGAACCAGATGATGCAGGACACGCTGACGGCCAACCCCACCGGGCTCGACGCCTTCGTGCTGGAAGGCGGCTGGCCGCTCTTCGCGCCCGAAGCCTATTCGCAGGTGGTGGCGCCGATCATGGACAAGATCCAGAGCGGCAAATTCGTGATCGTTTCGGCCGACACGCTCGGACCGGAGTTGCAGGCGCTCAAGGACCACAAGGTCAATGTGCTGGTCGGGCAGCGGCCGGAGGAGATGGGCTATCGGGCCGCGATGGTCATGCGCGATCTGGCGGAAGGCAAGTCGGTGCCGCCGGTGATCCATACCGGGCTCGATACCTGCACGTGGAAGAACGCCGATACCTGCCTCAAGCATTGAGGAACGGCGCGGGGCCGGGGCGGCTCTCCTGCCCCGCGCCCTGCCGGCCCCAGAAGCAATACGCGATGAGCATGCCTTCGATGGCGACCCTTAGCCTTTCAGCGACCAGCGGCCTTTTATGTCGTAGTGCGTCTTGCCGACCCAGCTATCGATCAGGACGAACTCGTGTACGGTCCAGGTGACCGGTTCGATCGCGCGCGGGCCGAATCTGCGCTTCTCATAGAGCAAGGTGAGGTGGGGCGTGAAACGCCGCCTTGATACGCGCAGACCTTTCCTTGCGAGCGCACGCCCAAGCGTTTGCTGCAGCGCGGTCAACTCGCCCGGCTCGGTGCCTCCTTTGAGCACCAGCGGAAAATTGCCCTGCCTTCCCTCGAAGCTCACGACCCGGTCGAAACTCACATCGAAGGGCGGTATATCGATTGTCGCTGCAGCCGCGCAGGCATCGGCGACGGCGCCCTCGGGCATACGCGCAAAATCGCTCAGGTGCTGCAGCGAAATGTGCAGACGCCCGGTGAGCAGCATCGGCGCCTCGATTTGCAGTCCAGAACGCAGGCCGCCAACGGTGTGAGCCACGCGAGCGGCCGTTTCCGGATCGGGCATCACGGCAAAAAACACGTGACGCGACAGCGCCCGGGCCACAGCCCGCTGGGGTACTTCGATGCCGGGTAGCGTGAGTTGGGTCACGGCGAAGGATCAGTCGAGCGGGGCAATCGCGCGTTCTGCGCAGGTTAGCACAGGGAGCTTGACGCTCGCGTTGTTCATCCACAGTCGCGGCCCGTTCAATTTGGTGCGCCGTAGCGAGTACCGTCTTACGCTCGCGGCATTCGACGACGACTAGCCAGAGGAGCCCGCGGATTTTTCGCCGCGATGCGTGCGCCCAAACGCGCAAAACCTGCGCCGGAAGCCCAGGGCAAGCTGCAATCTGGACGAAAGGGACGTGCGTCGAAGGAAACGCAAAAGGCAGCGGGTTAAAGCGGTCTCCGGAACCAGGGTAAACATCCACTACTGCACGAGATACTTCCGAATGGTTGGCATACGGAGTATATTCGCCGTGAAGGAATGATTCCAGAACGGAGGAGAACATCATGCAGTTTCATCTGAACGGTTTCCGTGTTGGCGACCCGACGATCGAGCCGGCAGCCGGGAGCACGCACTGCGCCGAAATGCCCGACACGGTCGACGTGCTGATCGCCGGAAGCGGCCCGGCGGGACTCGTGCTCGCGGCCCAACTGTCGCAATTCCCGTCGATCAGCACGCGTATCGTCGAGCGTCGCGGCGGTCCGTTGCAGATGGGACAGGCCGATGGCGTCGCATGCCGTACTGTGGAGATGTTCAATGCGTTCGGTCTCGGCGATCGCCTGCTGAGCGAAGCGTACTGGGTCAACGAGACCGTATTCTGGCGCCCCGATGCACAAAACCGCGGTGCGATCAGTCGTACGGGTCGTGTTCAGGACACCGAATCAGGTCTCTCGGAATTTCCGCACGTTATCGTCAATCAGGCACGCATACAGGACTATTTGCTCGATGTGATGCGCCGCTCCGCGCGGCGGTTCGAACCGGACTACGGTCTCGAAGTGGTCGATGTCCAGCGCGACGATAGCGGCGAGTATCCGGTGCGCGTCACGTTGCGGCGCACCGACCCAACGCGGCCGGACGAAAATGTGACCGTGCGTGCACGCTATGTCGTCGGCTGTGACGGCGCTCGCAGCCACGTGCGCAGCGCAATCGGCCAATCGCTGCGCGGCGATGCGGCCAATCATGCGTGGGGCGTCATGGACGCGCTTGCCGTTACCGACTTTCCGGACATCCGCCTGAAAGCGGCGATTCAGTCCGCAAGCAAGGGCAATCTGCTCATCATTCCGCGCGAAGGCGGATACCTCGTGCGCTTCTACGTCGACCTCGGCGAGGTCACGCCCGAGAATCGCGACAGCCTCAAACAGGCCACGGTCGAGCGCATCATCGAGACAGCGCAGCAAATCCTGCACCCTTACTCGCTCGACGTGAAGGAGGTCGCGTGGTTCTCGGTCTATGAGGTGGGGCAGCGGCTTACCGACCGGTTCGACGACGCCCTCGCGGCAGATGGCACGTCTCGCGAGCCTCGCGTTTTCATCGCGGGCGACGCGTGCCATACACATAGTGCGAAGGCCGGCCAGGGCATGAACGTCTCCATGCAGGACGGATTCAATCTCGGCTGGAAACTCGGCGCCGTTCTTGAGGGCCGCAGTGGCGTCGAGTTGTTGCGTACGTATTCGGATGAGCGCCAGCCCATTGCGCAAGAGCTGATCGATTTCGACAAGGAATGGTCGGCGATGATGGCGGCTCCGCCGAAGGACCCCAGCCGCCCCGATGCGGGCGGCGTCGACCCCGCGGAACTGCAGTCGTACTTTGTCCAGGCGGGCCGGTATACGGCGGGCGTCGCCACGCGTTATCGGACTGGCACGCTCACCGGCGAAGCGACGCATCAGTCGCTCGCCAAAGGTTTCTTGATCGGCACACGTTTTCACTCGTCGCCGGTCGTTCGCGTCGCGGACGCGAAGCCCTTCCATCTCGGGCATGCAGCCCGCGCGGACGGCCGCTGGCGCCTGTACGCTTTCGCAGACGCGTCGCACCACGCATTGAATGCGCTCTGCGAATACCTCGCCACGTCGCCCGATTCCATACTGCGGCAAACGACGCCCGAGGATGCCGACGTGGACAGCGTTTTCGATTTGCGCGCGGTATTGCAGAACCCGCATCGAGAAGTCCGTCTCGAAGACCTGCACCCGCTCCTGCTGCCGCGCAAGGGGCGCTATGGCCTCATCGACTACGAAAAGGCATTTACGAGCAACGCGACGACTGATATCTTCGACGAGCGCGGCATTAACCGCGAGCGAGGCGCACTCGTCGTGGTGCGTCCGGACCAATATGTCGCCCACGTTCTTCCGCTGGATGCCTACGCGGAACTAAGCGCTTTCTTCCGGCCGATATTCCGCAGGCTTTAACCCACCCCGAAACCTGAAAATTGCCCAATAAACCTGAAGACGCCGGCGCGCTCTCAAAATTTACCGGCAGCCTGGTGCGCCGCGCCCAACAGCGCCACGCGGCGGTCTGGCTCAGTGAGGTTTCCTCGGAGATCACGAGCGTGCAGTACGCGGCGCTCGAAGTCCTGCAGGAGACGCCCGGCGTCAATCAGCGGCAACTCGGGGAGAAACTCGATGTCGACCGCTCGACGGTCGCCGATCTCGTCGCACGGATGGTGCGCAACGGCCTGATCGAGCGCGCCGACGACCCCGACGACAAGCGCAGTTACGTGCTGTTTCTCACGAGCACCGGCAAGAAGCGGCTTGTGACCTTACGCCCGCATGTCGAGGAGGTCGAGCGCATTCTCACGGCACGCCTGACTCAGCAGGAATGCAAGGAGTTGCGCCGCCTGCTTTCCGCGTTATTGGTGCGGGGAGCGGAGTAACAACGCCGGTAATCCGGGCTGACCGGGTGCGTAGATTGTCAGTTGTTTCGGTATGCAGAATTTTCCGCTCGGGCGGCAACAGCCCGGAGCGACTCCAGCCGCACTTCCCGGTCTCGACGACGTCGCCGACGGCAGCTTCGCCTGTGTAGCACGACCGCGATACGTCGAATACCGCGCAGATCAGTTCGACCGACTCGCTTGCGCCAATTTGATCAATTATTTCGTACGTTCGATGCCTTCCGACATCAAGAGCGCGGTAGCTTTTTTAAAATGGTTTTCTCACGCTCGAGGCGTTCGATACGCGCCTTGAGTTCCTGAATATGCTGTTGAGCCGGCGATTGCCTTCCCCTGTGGCGTGACGCCCTGGCGTTCCAGCTGCAGTTGCTGCACCCAGCGACGCAGCACCGTCTCGCCAAACCGACCGAGCGGCTTGCCTCCATATGGCTATAGCCCTGATCGAGCACCAGACAGGCGGCTTGCTGTTTGAACTCCGGGAAAACGTACGTCGTTGCTTGCTCATCAGACCCCTCTTTATGGCGACCATTCTCGCCTAATTTAGTGTCCGGATTCTGTAGACCACTGCAAGATAGGGAATCGGGAGGCCCGGTGCTGCGCCCCAGCCGGTTCAGAACCGAGACAGCATCCTTTACGCGCAGGTGCGCATCCACTTCGATGGCGAGCACTTCACGGCCAGGGACGCCGACGACGGTCAAGGCGCGCAAGCGGCTCCCGTCGGCCAATTGATCAGCGACGAAGGGGATGTGGACAAAATCCGGGATCCCCTACCCAGGCGCTGAAGCGAAACACCGACTTACCCAAGGACCTAAAGAGGCAACTGTCGGTCATCGACGGTTTGTCCGCATCGCCACGATTGCAGGCAATACGGGGCTTTTGTCGCGCACGTCTCATAGACGTCGATTTGCGTTCATTCCATCTCATGAGAACCTGGTCAGGTCGTCCGGTCTGCATAACTCGTGCGGCCATCAGGTGGTCCGCCTGTTTGGTGCGGCCTATTCGCCTTCGTCTTCGTTCAACCCGACAAGCCAAATTTATAGCGGGTTGGGCTGGCTGGCGCCGAACAAGGCGCCCGCCTCGTGCTGCCTTCCTAGAGGTCACTTGCCGCGACAATCGCACCCTGCACTCGCAACTGCGTCCTGACCGCTTGCGCGTCAACGACACCGTGGTGGGCGAGATGCGCGGCCGCAACACCAGCGGCCTGCCCCGTCGCGAACGCCGTGCCCATCACCCGCACGCTTGCTCCGGCTTGCCTGTCACCGTCGGTGGTACGGCCGGCCGCGAACAGATTTGGTGTGTCCACGCTCATCAGGCATGTCAACGGAATATCGTAGGCGCCGTCCGCCGGCGGCATCTCGAAGCTGCTTGCGAAGGTTTCCCGGTCATGCCATTCGACGCCCCACGTGCCGACTGCAATCGAGTCTTCCGCACGCCGACCCGCCATGACATCAGCCCATTTGAGTTGACCAATGCTATTGATATGCCGACTCTCGCGAGTGCCAAAATCCGGGCCGGTACTCGCCAGAAACGCACGTTCCCATCCCGGCAATGAGCGTAGTACCTCGAGGTATTGCCACGCCTGCTCGCGCCCACTCGCCTCCGCCTTCGAAAGGCTCACGGCGTCCCGCGGATCGTAATCAGCTGACGCGAGATAGGCAACGATATCGCCGGAAAGCGGAAGGCGAGCGATAACGCTTTGATCCTTGGTCAGCTTACGTGCGAGATTGCGTGAATCGTCGCTGAGAGCGCGGCAAATCGCGCCGTGGACGCTTGCCGCGCTGATATCCGCGTTCGCGGCAACGCCGCTAAAGCGCGTCCCCAAGGTCCCCAGATTGACAGCCCCAGCGTTCCCATATCGCGTTGATGCTCCGGCAAACGCGGCGAGATCGCAATCGCCGCTCGCGTCAATGAAAGTCTTCGCGTCGACCCAATGCTCTCCAGAATGATCTGCAATCCTGATTCTCCTGATACAGCCGCCATCCCGCTCAGCCCCGGTCATGAGAGCGTGCAACAGAACGTCAACCCCGGCGTCCCGGCATATCCGGTCCAGCACCAGCTTGACTGCTTCCGGATCGAAGATCATAAAAACTCCACGATGACGTTGAGGCGGTGTAATGGCACCCATCGCCTGTAGTGCGCCGATTACTGTTTCCGCCACGCCTCGCACTGCCACGCGCGGCTGTTCCTGCAATGTGTAGATGCCGCAGTAAGTCAACACATTGCGCATGGTTGAAGCCCCTCCCAGGCATCCGGCCGCCTCGACGAGAAGAACGCGCCCACCTGCCTGCGCGGCTCCTACCGCGGCGCTAACTCCAGCTGATCCGCCACCGACAACGACTACGTCATACCCACCCGAAATATTCACGACTTCTCCTTTCGAAATTCCTGCACCTGCGCGATCTAGAACGAATGCCGCACGCCGACTCGCACCCCGATGTCGTTGGGCGACGTCGAAGCAGTCTGACCATAGAGATTGGCTACGGCAGGCTTGCCGGTAGAGTCAATACCTGAAGCACGCTGATACACCGCGATGGCGTAGACATAAGTCATCTTCGAGAGGAGATATTGCACGCTGCTGTTTGCCTGCCAGTAGTGAGAGTTTTCCCCTTCCGTGTAATCGGCACCGGCGCCGAGGAGCAACGCAGGTGTCAACTGATATAGAAAGTTGAATTCCGCGTTACGCAGAAAATGAGTGCCCGCCAACGGTGTTGTCGCAGTCGGCACAACGTCTGCGTAACGCGTATCCGACACGATCAACCCGATAGATGCCTGGCCAAGCGCATAGCCTAACGAGACCGCACCCACACTATAGGATTTAGCGGACGCATATCCGGAATACATCCGGTTGGACAGAGGATTACTGAAACTTCCTCCAGCAACGGCGCTCGCGCTGCTGTCCCACAACGTCACGGCGGGATTATCGACGTGCGAATAGGCAGCCGCGAAGGAGAAGTTACCTTGTGTCCCCTTCACGCCTACTTCGTAAATGCTGTTGGCCGCGAACGAGCCTGCCGTACCTCCCGGCGCATAAATAACGCCAAATGTCGTTCCAGCTAAAATGGGCGTCTCGAATTTGAGCGCATTGCTGATCGGATAGGTGCCATAGATGTTATCGGCGTCTCCTGCGTGGGACATCAGCCCACCGCCGAATCGCACGCTTGCTGCATTCGGATTCAGGTACGTCACGATCAGATCGTAAGTCCTGCCGAGCTGAATGGTGCCATACGGGCTGGACAGGCCGACAAACGCCTGGCGCCCGAAGAGCCGCCCGTTGTTACCAAGCTGGCCACTGTTGATGTCAAAACCGTTCTCCATCCTGAAAAATGCCGAAACTCCCCCACCCAGATCCTCGGTGCCAACGAATCCCCATTTTGAAGAGCCGCGTCCGCCCGACGACATTGCGATTGAAGAATGTCCTCCGCGATTGCTCACATAGGTGAGGCTGTCGTCCGCCACCCCATAAAGCGTAACCGAGCTTTGCGCCATGACGCCATGCGAAGCGGCGAATGCCGTGACCGCCGCAGCAGTCCTGAAGCGCAAAGTTCCCATGAAAATTGACCGCATATCCGTCTCCTTAATTAGTTATCCGTATTATATTAATTGCGCCCCCGTCTTATTTGGGACGATGTGTGTGTAATGTAGTATGGACTCCTGCTGTAGTTTTTTAGTGCATCTTCAGTGAATTACCTGACCGCCGTCGACTACCAGCATGTGTCCCACCACCGCTGCCGCGGCTGGCGAGGCCAGATAAATAACACCTCCGACAAGTTCCGCGGGATCGAGTCGCCGTGCCAACGGCACTCGCCTCTCCATGTCGAGGCGGATTGATTCCGGGGTGCGCCCAAGGCGGACATCGACCTCGAGCTTGTATTCGGTTTCCACCGGACCGGGCGCGATCGAGTTGACGTTGATGCCGAGCGGAATCCATTCAAGCGCGAGCGAACGGGTCAGGCTCGCAACGCCCCCCTTGCTCGCAATGTACGGAGCGCCATCCGGCAACGCTATGAGTGCGTGCGTCGACGCCACGTTGATGATGCGCCCGCCACCCTGTGTCGCCATCAGCCGTGCGGCCGCCTGAGCGCAGAAAAACTGTCCCCTCAGATTGAGATCGAGGATGCGATCCCATTCCTCTTCGGTGACGTCAAGGGCAGCACAGGCTATGCCTGTCCCGGCATTGTTGACGAGGATGTCGAGGTGCCCGAGATCAGTAACGATGCGCTCGAATACCGATGGGATACTGCGCGTAGCCGTCACGTCCAGATGGTAGGTACGCGCAGTGCCGCCGCCAGACTCGATCTGCGCCTGCACATCGCGCATGCGACCGTCCATATCAGGCCGGTCGGTTATGGCGACCGTTGCGCCTGCCTGAGCCAGGCCAATCGCCAACGCCTTGCCGATTCCTTGCGCGGCGCCTGTGACTACAGCCACCTTCCCGCTTAAATCAAAGCCGTCGAACGTCATGTATCGTTTTCTCCCGTTATTTAGCGTCAGAGCCAAGTATCGAACTCGCCGCGTTCTTTTTCGCCCGGCACGTCAGAGTCGAGGCGTTTCCCTGACCAAAAGCATCAGACATGTGCCTGCAAGCGGGCCGGCCGCCAGCGTGACAAAGGCCGCGACGAACGAGTGGCTCGCTCCATACACGGCGCCGACGGCGAGCGGCACAGCCAGATTGCCGAGTTGCCAGAAAGCGTTGGTGATCCCGGTAACCGATCCGATCGCTGCTGCGCCAGCCGCCTCGGCGACCATTGCTGCCATCAGCGGCGAATAGGCGAACGCGGCCACTCCGAGCAACGGCGCCGCCACAAGGAAGGCCCGTGCGCTGTGCAGACCGCCGAACACGAGGAGCATGACCGCAAAGCTCGCCAGACAGATGATCACCAGCGTCTTGCGTCGGCCACCGAGCCAGTCTGACAACAGACCGATTGCCGGCTTGGCAACGATTGCACCAGTTCCGAACATCGCCGTCACGAATCCAGCCAGCACCGGGTCCAGCCCGCGGCCCTTAATCATCAATACGTTGACCCAAAACGCGAAACCCCACGTCCCCCACATCGCGCCAAAACCAGCGAGGGATAGCAACACGAGATCACGATTGCGCCAGACCAGCGCCAGGTTCGACTTCGCATTGGCGGAACCAGCCGCTGCAGGGGCGTCGCGCAGGACAAGCCCGCACAGCAGGGCAATCAGCATGGTGCAGACGCCCAGCGTCTGATAGACGCCCGCCCAACCAATCCGGTTCGCAAGCGTTGGCACAGTCCCATTGGTCACCACCACCGCCAGAGACGACGCGGTGATCAGGATTCCCATGGCCCGTCCGCGCAGCCTGAACTCGAACCAGGTCGCGGTTAGCTTGACGCAGGCAGAATAGTCGGCGCCTGCTGCAAGCCCCATCAGCACCTGTAGCGCGAGGCCGTATGGAACCGACGTCGTATAGCCGAACAGAAAGGTACCGATGCCCAGCGGCAGCATCGCGAGCGTCAGCATGCGGCTCGGCCCGACCTTGTCGGCGCCTATCCCCGCAAGTACATTCGACAGCACATAACCAACATAGAACGCCGTCACGAATATGCCGAGGCTCGCCACCGGTAGTCCCAGCGAATGACCAACTCCCGCAGCAAGGCTTGCCCATGTCAACCGGTCGACGAATGCCATCAGCAATGCTGCCCATGCGACCGCGAGAATCGCCCAACGCCTGCGCGATCCCGTGGTGCTGTACGCCATATGCGTTGGCGTACCGGTTGCAAGCTTCGTATCCTGCATAACGGGTGTCTCCTTTAGTTTTATGTGTCGCAACTCTTCGGCTCTACAGATCGAGCACGAGCAGGTCTGTCTTCGACCTGGAACAGCAGGGTGTGAACCGATCGTTCATTGCGTGCTCTTCGGGCGTCATGAACACGTCCCGATGATCCGGCTCGCCATGCAACACGCGCGTCAGGCACGTGCCGCAGGCACCCTGCTGGCACGCAACCGGAATCACGAAGCCCGCATCTGCCAGCGTATCAACCGCGGAGCGTCCGGCAGGCACGCGAACCGTCTGTCCGGAACTCGCGATCACCACGTCGAACGAAGTCTCGGACCCGACATCGGCCGATGCTGCCGCGAACCGTTCAAAATGGATGTGGCTGCCTTTCCAGCCGCAAGCCGTCGCAATGTTCAATACCGCATCCAGAAATCCATTAGGACCACAAACATATAGATGCGTGCCGTCTTCTGGCTGTGACAGCAGTGCGGCCATATCCAGCCGCTGTTGCGGCAAACCGTCGTCAAAATGAATCTGCACCCGTTCGGCATAGGCGCTGCTGCGAATTCGATCCCGAAACGCGGTTCTTTCTACGGAGCGAGTGCAGTAATGCATGGCAAAATCCTCGCCGCGCCGCGATAACTCCTCCGCCATGCAAAGGATTGGCGTGACACCGATACCGCCTGCGAGAAGCAGGCTACGGGACGCGTCGTCTGCAAGCGCGAAAAGATTTCGAGGAAGGCCAATGCGGACGATGTCCGTTTCACGCACATTTTCGTGAACGGAGCGCGATCCGCCCCGGCCCGCCCGGTCATTCAACACTCCGATCAAATAGCGATGACGTTCCTGCGGAGAGTTACAGAGGGAGTATTGACGGATATACCCACCGGGCAACTCCACGTCGATATGCGCGCCCGCGGAAAACTCCGGCAACATGCCACCGTCAGGGTCGACAAGTTCCAGCGTGACGATATCGGCGGTTTCAGCGCTCTTGCGCGCGACTCGCACGGACAACCATTGATCGCTCGTCATGGCCTAGAGATTATAAAAATCGACGACTGTTGGAATCACATCGTTCAGAAGCACGATTTTCTTGCGGCTTATCACCCATCCGTCTGCGGCGGCCATCAGGCTATACTCGTAACGCCCGGAATGACACAGCAGCTTCGAAACTCGCGGGTCATATTCGTGTACCGTCCAGCTCGCCGTACCCGACATCGTGCTGGAAGTGACTTCGTCGACAAGTACATTGCTGGTGTGGTGCACCGTGCGCGGCAGCGGCATCGCGGTAACCGATTTGCGCGACCGAAGCCGCACCACGCGCTCTTCGAGACCCGAACGCGTGGGGTGATAAATCAACGACACCTCGCGTCGGATATCGCTCACGAGTTCATGTTCGCTTCGCCATGCCGGAACCCAGTACTCGCAATCGGGTGCATACAACGATAGCCACGCATCCCAATTTTGCTGGTCGAGGTGCAAACCCTCGAGCGCGAGGACGCGCGCGGCAATGTGTTGGCTTTCAATAGGGTTCATCAGGGCTTCTCACACGGTTGGCTGGCGACCGGGATGACTTTGTTGTTCGCCCGCTGACGTTCAAGTCCGCGCGCAATCAGACGGCGCCATTCGCGATAGCCACCCTGCATGCAGGTTTCGTCACCAAAGGTTACCGGTCCGTATGCCCAGCTTTCCGGCGATATCCCCAGTTCACGCGCGAACGGATCGGCCTGCGCGACGGGCTCCCCCAGGCCACGCACGTAGCCTTGCGTATGGCCGGCTTCACTCGCTTCATATCCGGCCTGCACGTACTCGTACATCAGGTTGTCGTCCGATGACCCGAGACCCGTTGGATTGAAGAAGTCCTCATAGTTGCGGATGCGCATCTCGCGAGCCGCTTCGCCCTCTCCGACAGGCGCCAGACAATGGGACACCATCTCCGTCCTGTCAGGTGCGAGTGGCCGCCAGGTTCGAAGCTGCTGGGAACTGATGTCGACGATTTGCAGATTCGGATAGATCGTCAGGTTGCGTTGCCGAAGCATCCACTTCGCCTTCGTCTCGCCTACGCGCGCGCGGATCTCTTCCAAAGCGCCCGGATCGTTGGCCAGCGGTCGGACATGAACGCGGCCCTGTTTGCGAATTGCGTACATCAGTGCGTGGCCTCTTTCGAAGCCGTAGCTGCCCGCGGCCTCCTCGGTAGCCGCGTCTTCGTATGTCCTCGGCTGGTCGACCGCTCCGGTCTTCAGTCTATGCTGCGTCACATCCATATAAGATGCGTGAGTCGTCGCGAAATGGTAATAGTCGAGACCATTCTCAAACTGCAGTTTCCAGTTCGCGTCAAAGGTATAGGTCACACCGCCTGGTACGTATTCGACGCCTTGCGGGCTCTGGTCAACAACGAGATCGAGAATGGCCTTGGCTTCGCCGAGATGTTCCTGTAGAGACGGAACATCGGCCGACAGGCTTCCAAAGATGAAACCGCGATAGCTTTCGAGCTTCGCGATTGGCGTAAGTCCGTGGTCTTCTTTGGCAAATGCAGCGGGATACTGTCCGTCCTTCGACTGTGCTACGCCTGAATTGCGACCGTCGCTGCCATAGGTCCAGCCGTGATAGCGGCACACGTGCACGCGCTGGTTGCCACTGCGATACGGGCAAACCACCGCGCCGCGATGCTTGCAGGTGTTATAAAAAGCGCCGAGCTTGCCATTCGCATCGCGCATGAGGATCACCGGCTGTCGGCCCATCACGAGGGTGGTGAAGTCGTGCGGTTTCGGGATCTGGCTTTCGAGGCCGATGAACAGCCAGGTACTCTCGAATATGTGAAGGACTTCAGCCTCGAAAATGTCCCGATCGGTAAATACCTTGCGACTAACGCGAAAGATTCCTTCCGCAACCCGGTCGTCGACCAGTGCGTCGAGATCATAGGGGAAGTCGGCTGACCGGTAGTCGCCTGCGGACGCGTCGTTTGTGGGCGTCATCATATCTCCTTGATTTTTCGTAATATTTTAAATACGAACGGGCGCACCCATTCGTCTTCCATTTCGCCTGGTTCAGCGGAAATGGCGTAATAGGGGTATTTAACGATCGAAATAGATGAAATACAATACACTGATTTTCGCGAAGATCTTTCTCAAATCGAGTAAGGTGATTAATGGACGCACTCTTGTGTTTGCGGGCTTTTCTTCTGGTGGCCGAGTCAGGCAGTTTCTCGGAGGCGGCGCGGCGCGCCAGTGTCGCCACCTCGGTCATCAAGAAGCGTGTGGATCAGTTGGAGGACCATACGCGCCTCGCGCTCTTCAGCCGTACCACGCGCAGCATTACGCTGACGGACGCAGGGCGGCGGCACTGGCAGGCAATTCAGCGTGCGGTTCGCGAGATGGAAGACGTGCTGGAAGCGGTACACAAACGCCCGCTGCGTGTCCATGGCCACCTCAAAATCAAGGCACCGACGACGCTGACCGCGCTTTATCTCGGCGATATGCTGAATCGTTTTCTCGAACTCAACCCTGGTATCACGCTCGAACTGGTCGTGCTCGACAGGCCCGTCAACCCCGCAATGGAGGGCTTCGACGTTGCCATCGGCCTCGCACCCGGCTCCTACAGCGGAGTGACCGAGATCGGGCTTTGCGAGTCTCGCCGTCTCGTAGTCGCGACACCTGCGTACCTTGAATCTCGCGGCCGACCGATCACGCCGCTCGACCTTCATGCACACGATCTGCTGAACTTTGAGCCGAGTGGACGTTCATGGTCGTTCGAGGGCCCGGCCGGGCCGATGCTCGTCGACGTCGAACCGCGGCTGACCTCGAATGATGGCCAACAGTTGCTGCGCGCAGTAATGCGGGGCATGGGGATCACGCGGCTCTCCTCATACATCGTCGCGGAAGCGATCGAGGGGGGGCTGCTGCAGACAGTGCTCGATGAATATCGGATTCCGAATTTCTGGATTCGGCTGTTGCTACCGGACTCCAAAACCAAACTGGAACCCGTTCAAGCACTTGTTGCATTTCTGAAGGCGGAATTTTCGCCCCACCCCCCCTGGATGAACGCTGCCCACGACAGCGGTAACGCGCCGCACCCTGACGCGGCCTGAGAGTCGCTCGTGCATTGAACAAGGCCCGTCGAACCCGTAGACGAGTTGTTGTTGATTTAAACAGCCGCGATGCGTCGAGCCGATGCACAGCGGCCCATCGGTTTAGCCCCTCCACCGGATAGGCGGACATCTGCTTTTTCCGCGCGATTTCGAGCAGCCGCGTGACGAGCCCGAACCTGGTCCCGTCGTGTACCGACGGCGGCAACCGGACGACCAGCGCGCGAACGCCGGATCGGACGAGATCCAATGCCGCCTTTTCGGATGGCACCCTGGAGCCGCCTGCCGCGTCGGGATCGGCGACATCGGTTTCCTGCGCTGCTTTCCCCGGCGTCATGGCCATTGCCGGAAAGGCGACGGCCAGCGCGCCCTTTCTTGCACCGAGTGCACCGCCGAACGTCTCGATGGCACGTTGCTCCCCTTCGACAGCCGCCGTCGCGAATCGCTTGACGATGTGAGTCGGGCGCCCACCGAACAGCTTGCGAAAGCCCGTGAAGGCGGTGTGAATAACGCCATCTGCAGCCGCAGCCGCCCGGCCCAGGATTTCCAGATCCTCGATTGTCCCGTGACAGGCCTTTGCGCCCAGGGCCTCAAGTGAAGCAATGGCATCGGTTACTACTCCGGGGAAGTTGCACCGCAAATCCGGAATGCATTGAAAGGCCCGGATGACCGATATTGCCTAAACTATCTGAGCGAGTGCACTTCCGGAAAGTTGCGCTTGCCCGCGAGCGCGAAACAGCAGCCAGATACCATGCACTGCTCACCGACTCTCTTCCGCCCAGGTCGGTAAGCTCGTCGAAAAATGCGCAAACGGGAATCGTGTGAAACGTCGCCCAGCAGTTGACCGGCAACGACGGTGCGCTCATGCGAAGCGTGGCTGCACACGTTACAGCACTGGAACAAATGCAACGACGGTTTGTCGCGTCAATGGATACGGCCGCGGCGGAAGTCGACGTTGCGGCGAAAAAGACCGCAGCATTCATACGCCGACCGGTACCTCATATCGCGCTTCTGTCGATTGCGACTGTCGTGCTCTACGCAACTGCTACGTTCGGTTTCGCAGCTTTCTGAAGCACCTGTCAGCCGCCTGCCGAAATTCCAGCATCAGGATGCGTGCACACCGCTCAGCGCACTGTCCATCCATGGGCTGACTGACGCTCGGAAAATATTTTCCAGTCTCCGCCTCGCACGGCGTGATTGTTCCCACAGCAGCTAACAGTTCGTCCACGTCCAATAGCTAGGCGGACTCGTGGTTGTCCCGCCATTGATCGAGATAGGCCATGACCGCCCGCAAAGCTTCGTTCCGAATCACGGTATCGATGCGGCCTTCCTGTAAGTAGCCAAGCTTCAGGCAGGCAAAACCGATTTCAACAGCAAGCGCCGCAACATCCGGAGACAGAGGCAACGCCGGAAGTTCGCCGAATCGCGCGGCCGCCTCGCGGAGCAGACGTCCGATCGACGCGTTCTTGGTGGCGTGGGCGGCACGGTCTGTATCGCTGAAAGAACCGTTGGTCAGGAAGATATTTCGGCGGCAGTGAGCGCGATTACCGTGCCGACCCTTGTGATTGCGGGCGAACTGGATCGGGTCGACAGCGTATCGACGCTGGAGGCCGAGGTGCTCGCCCGCATTCCTCATGCGGTCATGCGCGTGCTCCGCGGCACCGGGCATTTGTCGCCACTTGAATCCCCACGCGACATAGCGGAGTTGCTGGATCAATTTCTTGCATCGCTGGCGCCGGAAGCGGCAACGCTTAACGGCAGGTAAGGCGGCGGCACACGCCGCTCTTTGCATCATGCCTGTTTCGCCGGCGTCGCAGGCGTTTCGGCAATCGGGCAGTTGTTGTTTGTCGTTATCCCATCCCTATATTCAGGAACGATCCGCAATGTCCAAGACTATCCTCATCACGGGTGCCGGCTCCGGGTTCGGCGAAGCGGCCGCAATCGGTCTCGCGCGCAACGGTCACAACGTCATTGCCACCGTGCAATGCTCGCCCCAGGTCACGCCGCTGCGCGAAAAAGCCAGGGCGCTCGGACTCGCCAACCTGCGGGTCGAGAAACTCGATCTGTTCGATTCGCACGATATGGCTTTTGCCGGGAGCTGGGATATCGACGTCCTCTGGAACAATGCCGGCATGGGCGAAGGCGGCCCGGTCTTCGAGATCCCGCTCGACCTGGTTCGCCACAACTACGAGGTCAACGTTTTCCTGCCGCTCACCCTCACACAAAGCTTTGTCAAAAAGTGGATCGCGCAGAAGAAGCCGGCGAAGATCGTTTTCACGTCGTCGATGAGCGGGCTGTTTTCCCCCGCGAACTGGGGCGTATACGCGTCGACCAAGCATGCGCTGGAATCGATTGCCGAAGCGCTGCAGCAGGAATTGTCCGGGTACGGCATCAAGGTTCAGACCATCAACCCCGGCGCCTTTTACACGGGCTTTAACGAAACCATGGCCGACACGGCATTCCGGTGGCTCGACGACGCAAAAAACATCACGCGGCGCGCCGACCTGCGTGCGCAGTTCGACGAGGCGTTGGCTTCGCCGCTCGGGCACCTCGACGCCCAGGAAATGATCGATCGCATGATCGAGATCGTGCCCGCCGACGCGGGGAAGTTCCGCAACGTCGTGCCCACGGCGGTCGAAGAGATGCTGAAGGTCCAACAGCTCGCGGCGTGGGACAACCGGATCTGACTTTCGCGGGACCCGGCCGGCTCCGCGCCCCATAGACGAGACGGAAAAGCATGAACCACTCCATTTCGGTTCGACAGGGCGCGCGGATCGTTCCGATCGTCCCGCATATCGCAAGACGGCATCCCGATCTGGCTATACGGGGATGGCATGTGGAATACCACGCGATTGAAGCGACGGACTTCCCTGAACGCGAGCTTCTACAACACAATCTCTTTCTCTATACCGGTCCGGCTGCGCGAGCGGAAATTAAAAGCCCCGAGTTCTCCGGGCTGAGATGGATGCGTCCCGGTTCTCTCTGGGTCATGCCCCAGGGAAGCCGGCATGCCGTCCGTTTTGAAAGCGCGGTGGAGGGAGTGGCGCTGGCATTTGATCAAGTCCAGCTTGACACTCTGGTGCTGTCCGCAGGCGGCAAACATTCCGTTCCGATCGTTCAGTCTCTGGCGGCATGTCCACCGAAAATCGAGCATCTGATGCGCGCGTTGGGACACGAAAGTCATCAACCCAGCGCACCGGGCAACGTCGCCCTGGAATATATCGCTACGGCAATCGTTCTGGCGCTGAGTCAACATGCGGGGGCTACCGCGATATCATCAAAGGCCGGTCCCCGGCTTGCGCCACGGCAGATTCGTGCTATCCAGTCCTACATTGACGAACGACTCGGTCAGCCCATCGTATTGTCCGATCTGGCTGACGCCGCCGGACTGAGTCCCTTTCACTTTCTTCGCGCATTCAAAGGTAGCCTGGGCGTGACGCCCGGGCAGTATCTTCTTGATTGCCGAATGAAGCGAGCGAGGCTGCTGCTCAAGAACGGCAACCTGAGCGTTACCGAAGTCGGTATCCGTGTCGGCTTCGACGATTTAAGCCACTTCTCACGCGCGTTCCGCCGGGCGGTGGGAACCGCGCCGCTGATGTTCCGGAAAAACTGTCGAGAATAAGCAAGGAACGTCAAATCGCCGCAATTTGAGGTAACGGCGATTCCGGATAATTCCAGCAAAATCGACGCAGCCGCCATGTCGAATCTCGCTTAATTACCGCGGGTTTCCGCGGCTCAAGACTCGTCCTTTTCTGCTGCTTCCCCGGAGAGAAACACTCATGGCACAAACCGTCCCGGTAAAGAACATCGTCCTGATCCACGGCGCTTTTGCCGATGGATCGAGCTGGTCCAAAGTCATCCCGCTGCTGCAAGCCAAGGGCTATCAGGTGACTTCCGTTGGCAACCCGCTCACCTCCTTCGAAGACGACGTTGCCGCAACCCGGCGGGCTATCGCTATACAGAATGGCCCGGTTATCCTCGTCGGCCATTCTTACGGCGGTGTTGTCATCACGGAAGCAGGCAATGACCCGAAAGTCGTCGGGCTCGTCTATGCCGCGGCTTTTGCGCCCGACGCGGGACAGTCGATCGGAGAGATCGCCCAAGGCTTCCCGAAGCCTCCGGGACTGGATCACCTCGAACCGCTGGCCGACGGCTTTCTGCGCCTGTCGATGGAAGGCATCGAAAGCGGACTGGCGCAGGATTTAAGCACGGAAGAAAAAGCCCTTCTCGCCGCGGTTCAACCCCAGACGGCAGCCTCCATCTTCGGGGCGCGGCCGACCCAGGCGGCATGGCATAACAAGCCTTCGTGGTACATCGTGGCGGCGAACGACCATATGATCGCGCCGGAGCACGAAGCCAGCATGGCCCGCCAGATCAAGGCAACGACAACCACCGTGCCTTCGAGCCACGTCGTCATGCTTTCTCATCCGCGGGAAGTGGCGCAAGTCATCGAGGATGCCGCGACGGCGAGCAGTCGGTAAGCCGCGTAAAACAAGCTTTCCCGAGAAGACTTTTACCGTCAAAGACGGTAAAAGTCTGAATAGTGAACGAGAATGTCTTAATCCGGCCTCGATTTTTACCGTCAGCTCTACCGCCAACTTTTTTTGCTGGCCGGCGATAGCCACCGATAGGTGCCGCGACGTATTTACTTGAAAATCAATACGTTACGGAAGTGTCTCGATAGCTGGCGATAGTCCTCGAAGGACGTAAATTCACTTTACCCGATCTCTGCATCGTCGGTGTTGCCAGAAGCGTTAGAGCCGAAGTCCGCCGTTCCTCTCCCGGTGTCGCAATCGCGCAACACCGGACGCATTTCCCCGCGCAGTCAAACTGGACCTGACTGCCAATAAGGACGCCCCGGGGCCTTACGCTCCTGCCGCTTTCAGCCGCAGCATCGTTCGGGGATGAACCTTGAACTGGTCTGCTACCTCGGCGGCCGACTGGTAACGAAGCAGTTCAAGTGCCTGCGACCGCTGCGCCGGCGAAAGCGTCCGGCGTCGACCCAGCTTGCTTCCCCTGGCACGCGCCGCCGCCAGGCCTGCGCGGGTTCGCTCACTGATCAGGTTCCGTTCAAACTCTGCAAGCGCGGCCATCATGTGGAAGATAAGGACGCCACCGGACGAACTCGTATTGATGGATTCGTTCAACGAGACGAATTCGATGCCCCGCCTTTCAAGGCGGCCAATCAGATCCACCAGTTTGCTCAGCGACCTTCCGAGCCTGTCCAGTCGCCACACGACAAGCGTATCCCCTTTCTCTGCTGCAGCCAGCGCAGCATCCAGGCCACGCCGGCAGAACTCAGTGCCTGATACCCCGTGGTCAGTGAAGAACTCGTTGCACCCCGCCGCGCGCAACGCGTCGAGTTGCAGTGCAAGGCTTTGTTCGTGAGTTGAAACGCGTGCATAACCGATTTTCATAATGTTTTCCGGGAAAGGATGGTCTCCGCCTAACTGGTGGCGAATGAAGCGGCATGTTGTTTTGTTCCCCCGGCAATGCCGACACCACCCAGTTGACAAAAACGGTCC
>NZ_BAYB01000047.1 GCF_000685035.1 Paraburkholderia ferrariae NBRC 106233 | reverse complement strand
CGACGAACTCGCGGGCCTCGCCGCCGAAGTGCCGCGCGAATCCGTCGATGCCACCGACGCGTTCAGCGAGCAGACGATGGAACTGCTGCAGCGCGCGGCGGAAAAAGCGCACGAACTGCACCGCAACGAACTCGATACGGAACATCTGCTCTACGTGCTGGCCGATACGGATGTATGCGCAGCACTCCTCAAGGAGTTGAAACTCTCGCCGCAGGACATCAAGAGCTATATCGACGAACATGCCAAGCAAGGCACGGCCAGCGACGACGCCTCGCCCGAGAGGATGACCGTATCGCCGCGCCTGAAAAAAGCATTCCAGTACGCGTTTCAGGCTTCGCGCGACCTGGGCCATTCGTATGTGGGCCCCGAACATCTGCTGATTGGCCTCGCGGCCGTTCCCGATAGCCTCGCGGGCACGCTGCTCAAGAAGTATGGCGTAACGCCCGAAGCGCTGCGGCAGAAGGTCGTGAAGGTCGTGGGCAAGGGCGCCGAAG
>NZ_BAYB01000048.1 GCF_000685035.1 Paraburkholderia ferrariae NBRC 106233 | reverse complement strand
CCGCCCGCAGACTCAAGCCCCACAAGGTTTCCCGGGGGGCTTCCCGTCTCCCCGCGCTCTCAAGGAAAGCGCGAAAGACCGGCATTCTAGAGATCCGCTTCCGTTCTGGCAAGCGGTTTTTTGACAAGGTCATGTCAGGCCCCGAACGGAACCCGGAAGAGGCGTCGATCCGGCCTCGCCGGATCGACGTAATCCGCCTTCAGCCGCGGCGCAGCATCACGCGCTCGACAATATGCAGGTAGTGATTGAGATCGGGCGTCGGCTTGCCTGCCACTTTCGCGAGATCGTCCCAGCGGCGCAGGCGCACCGCGTCTTCGGCGAACGGGCGCTGCGCAAACTCGCGGGCCTGTTCGTCATCGAAAATGCCGCCCTGCAGTTCGAGACTGCGGACCGAATCCGCGGAGAGGCGGCCGAAATAGGCTGCGTCGGTCGCGCACAGATAGCGCTTCGCATCCACGTGGAGTTTGATCGGCTCCAGCACGCTGTCCGGCAGCACCGGACGCAGGAACGGCAGCGCGTAGTACTGGTGGAGGTCGTCGATGCCGCGCTCGGTCGGTGTCTCGCCCTGGCGATTCAGCAGGTGCCCCAGGTCGTGCAGGAACGCCGCCGCCACGAGCTCCTCGCTCGCGCCCTCTTCTTCTGCCAGCGCGCCGCTTTGCAGCGCATGCTCCAGCTGCGTGACGGGTTCGCCGCTATACGCAACCGCGCCGAAGCTGTCGAACAGCCCCTTAATATCCGCCAGACTCAGTGCCATCCTTTCCTGCTCCTTGTTTCAAGCGGAGCCCGCGCGCCTCCGCTTGCTGCCTCGAACCTTGCGGCACGCGCCGCGTCAGATTCCCTGCCCACGCATCAGCGCGGCCGCCTCGTCGGCGTCGCGCGAGGCCAGCGCGTTGAGAATCGCGCGGCACACGCCATACGATACGTCCATCGCGCCAAGCTCAAGCTGCCCCACCCCCGCCAGACGCAGCTCGCTCACGCAGCGCCGCCAGGCCTCGTGCAGCTTGCCGTTGCCCGCGGCCGCCATGAGCGCATCGCGAAACGCTTCGCGCGCCCCTGCGCAGCCGTCGCGATCCGCCGCGGCCAGCGCGTCGCGCATCGCATCGAGCCTTTCGCGCAACACCGCCACCTGCGCGGCGTCGATCTGCGCCGCCAGCATCCGGCACGCCGCCTCTTCCAGCACCGCGCGCAACACGCCCAATTCTTCCGCCTCGGCGCCCGAGACGCTGCGCACGAACACGCCGCGATGCTTCTCGTTGCGCACGAGCCCCGCCTGTTCCAGCGCCCGGAACGCCTCGCGTACCGGGCCCCGCGAAACCTGCAGGCGTGCGGCCCAGTCTGCTTCGTTCAGCTTGTCGCCCGGGGCAAGCAACCCGGCCGCGATACGGCGCTCGATCTCGTCGCGCACCAGTCCGGTCAGCGAATGCTGGCGCACGAGCGCGATCGGCGTGACGGCTGCGTAGCCGCTCGCCGTCGCGCCGTCCGCCTCTTCGGCGACGTGCCGGCCTGCCGAAGCGGCCGGCACGCGCCCCCCGGCTTCAATCCGCACGGCGCTTGGGCGCCTGCGCCGCGATCAGCAGCAGCGCGACCAGCGAAACGATGAGCAGGATCAGCGACAGCGCCGAAGCCGGCAGGTAATAGCCGCGCTCGACGGCACCCACCACGACGATCGGCACCGTAGCGAAGCCCGGCGGATACACCGTGAGCGTCGCGCCCAGTTCGCCGAGCGAGAGCGCGAAGCCCAGCGCCAGACTCGCGCGGATCGCCGGCACGAGCTGGGGCAGCACCACGCGGCGCAGCACCATCGCGGGCGGCGCACCGAGGCTCGCCGCCGCTTCGCGCAGGATGGTCAGCTCGGGGCGCAGCGCGGCCGACGCGCAGCGGTAGCAGAACGGCAGCACCAGCGCGAGCTGCACCAGCACCACAATCGCAGCCGAGCCGGACAGATCGAGCGGCGCCTTGTGATAAGCGATCAGGACAGCGAGACCGAGCACGACGCTCGGCACGCCATTGGGCACCATCGCGAGCGTATCGACCACGGCGCCCAGGCCCCGGCGGTCGCGCCCTTCGAGCGCGAGCGCGAGCCACAGGCCGAGCGCCGTGCCGAGCACCGCCACGCCGAAGCCGATTTCGAAGCTCGTGACGAGCGCGTCGAAGTCGCTCGATCCGAGGCGTTCGAACCAGCGCATGCTGTAGCCGTCGGGCAGGATCGTGCCGGACCAGTGCGAGGCGACGCTCGACAGCGCCACGACGATCACCGGCAGCACGAACAGCCAGAAGCAGACGAGCGCGGCGAAACCGAGCAGCGCGCCGCCTGCGATGCGCGCGGCGAGACTGCGCTCGACCGGGCGCGCGCGCGGATGCAGCGGCGGCAGCGCGATGCGATCGGGATTAGCGGCCATTGCGAGCGCCTCCTTGAGTGCGGCGGTTCACGCGCCGGTACAACGCATAGAGCGAGAGCGACATGGCAAGCATCACGACGGCGCCGGCGGCGGCGGTCGGCAGGTCCAGATCGACGGTTGCCGAGCTGTAGATCGCCACGGGCAGCGTAACGAGGTGCGCGCTGCCGAGCACGAGCAAAATACCGAACTCGTTGAACGTCAGCAGGAAACACAGGATCGTGCCGGCGGCGATACCGGGCCACGCGAGCGGCAGGATCACGCGCGCGGCGACCATCCACGTGTTCGCGCCGAGGCTGCGCGCCGCTTCGATCAGGCGCATGTCGAGGAGCGCGAACGCGGCGAGCGTCGGACGCACGACGAACGGCGCGTAGAACACCACTTCCGCGAGAATCACGCCGCCCATGCCGAACAGGAAGTCGAGCGGCGGCGCCTGCAGATGGAAAAGCCGTTGCAGCCCGATGCTCACCGAGCCCTGCGAGCCGTACAGGAAGATCAGCGTGAACGCGACGAGAAACGACGGAAACGCCACGAACAGTTCGAGAAAACGCGTCACGAGCCGTGCGCCCGGGAACGGCTTGAAGAACAGGATCGCGGCCAGCGCCACGCCGAGCACGGACGCGAGGCCCGCGCTCACGCACAGGATCCACAGCGTCGTGCCGATCACGCCGCGCGAGTCGGGATTGCTGAAGAACGCCGTGTAGGCGCTCAAGCTCAGGCCGTGCGCGCCCGTGAGGCTCAGCAGCACGAGGCGCGCGAGCGGATAAACGACGATCGGCCCGAGCACGAATACGAGCAGGAAGGCGATGTGCCACTGCGCGCGGCGCTCGCGGCGGCGCACGGCGGCCGCGTGCGCGTCGGCGCCCGCCAGCGGGAGCGCGGAATCAGGGGTTGATAAGGACGACATCTTCCGCCTCGTAACGCAGGGACACGCGCATGCCTTTTTCCGGCGTCATGCCGTGGCCGCGCTGCAGGGTGACCAGCACCGGTTCGTTCGGCATCGCGTCGAGCACGACCGGCACGGAAAGCACCGAGCCGTACCATTCGACCGATTCGATCGTGCCGTGCAGCGCGCCCTCGCCGAGCGGCACGATGCGCAGGCTTTCCGGACGCAGGCAGGCGAGCTTGTCGCGCACGTCGTGGCGCGCGTCGCCCACCGGGAACGCGACGTTCGGCGGCAGCAGGTTCGCGGCGCCCAGATAGCGCGCGACATAGGCGTCGTTGGGCGCGTCGTAGAGTTCCTGCGGCGTGCCGAGCTGGGCGATGTGGCCGTCGCGCATGAGCAGCGTGCGGTCGGAGAGCACCAGCGCGTCGTCCTGATCGTGCGTCACGCAGACAATCGTGAGATCGGGCAGGCGCTCGTGCAGCGCCTTGAGTTCGGAGCGCACCGAAGCGCGCAGATTGGCGTCGAGCGCCGAGAGCGGCTCGTCGAGCAGCAGCACGTCCGGCTCGATCACGAGCGCGCGCGCGAGCGCCACGCGCTGCTGCATGCCGCCCGAGAGCTGCGCGGGCATGACGTGGCCCGCGTCGCCGAGCTGCACGAGCTTGAGCGCGTCGGCCACGCGCCGCGCGATGTCGCGCGACGGCACGCCACGCGCCTTGAGCCCGAACGCGACGTTCTCGAACACCGAGAGGTGCGGGAACAGCGCGTAGCTCTGAAAGAGGAGGCCCAGGTTGCGCCGGTGCGGCGGCACGTGGGTCAGGTCGCGGCCCGCTACGCGGAGCGAACCGGCGAGTCCATCGGCTTCGACGAACCCGGCGATGAAACGCAGCAGCGTGGTCTTGCCGCAGCCGCTGCGGCCGAGCACGGTCAGCAGTTCGCCGCGGCGGATCGTGAGCGACAGATCGTCGAGGACGGTGCGGGTGCCGAAACGGACGCTCAGATGATCGATCTGCACGCCCGCGGCGCCCGCGGTTTCCATGGCGCCCGTGATGCCGGACACGTCCGGCAGGGCGCGGGCCATGCCGGCCGGCGAGAGGCTTGCGGTATTCACCGGGTTCATCTCCTGTCGACCGGAGTCAGTGCGCGAGCACCGGCTCCGGTCCTATGCAAAGCAAAACTCAAACGCTTATTGCGGCTTGACGACTTCGATTTCCTTGCCCGATGCGCCGATCACGTCGTTCTTCCAGCGCGCCGTCCAGTCGGCCTTCTTCGCCATCACCTGGTTCCAGTCCACCGGAATCAGCTTCACGCCGGCGATCGCCTGCTTGACCGCTTCGCCGTTCTTGCCCGCGAGCGCCACGTCCGTGCGGGCCGGGATGCCGAAGATATCCGGCACCTTCGACTGCACTTCCTTCGACATCAGGTAGTCGATCAGCTTCTTGCCTTCCGCCTGATTCGGGCCGCCCTTGATCAGGCCGATCGCGTACGGCAGCTGGAACGTGGTGGGATGGCCGCCGGCATCGGCTGCGAGGAAGATCGGCTTGAGCGAGAGGCCGCCGTTGGCCGCGTCGTCGAGGTCCATCTGCAGGTCGCCGTTGGCCACCGCGATTTCGTTGCGCGAGAGCAGCACGTCGAGGTAGCCCGTGCCCTTCGTGTGGAACCTGGCGCTCTGCTCGAGCTTCTTCAGGTAGTCGAACGCCTTGTCTTCGCCCATCAGCGAGGTCGTGAGGATGATCACGGCCATGCCGTCGCCGGCCGTGGCCGGGTTCGAGTACGCGACCTTGCCCGAGTAGTCCGGCTGCAGCAGGTCGGCAAACGTCTTCGGCTGATTCTTCACGACGTCCGGGTTGATCGCGAACGAGAAGTAGTTGTTCACGAACGTGGCCCACGAGCCGTCGGCCGCCTTGGCGATCCCCGGCACGTTCTTGTAGTTCACGCTCTGGTACGGCTGCAGCAGGCCGCTTTGCTGGGCTTGCTGGATGAACGGCGGCAGCGTCACGAGGACGTCGGCCTTGGGCGAATCCTTCTCGACGTTGGCGCGGTTCACCACTTCGCCGCTGCCCGCCGTCACGATGTTCACCTTGACGCCTTCCTTCTTCTCGAAGGCCGGCAGCACGTCGCGGTAGAGATTTTCGAGGCCGTCGGCGGTGTAGAGCACGACTGCGTCGGCAGCGTGGGCGCTCAGCGCGAAGCCTTCCAGCATCATCGCGGCGGCCAGCATCGGCAGCAGCTTGCGTGCGAAACCCGCGCGATGGGAATTCGTGTGGTTCATGTCACTCTCCGAAGGCAAAAACCAGGTTGCTCGGGGATACCCGATGCGTGTGTGATCGAACGTCGGCGGCTGACCATGCCGCCTGCTTTTCCCGTCCGGTGCCGCCCACGGATTGCAGATTGTCTGCAATCCTCCGGTTGCGGCCTAAAAACGAGGGCTCGCACGAGGCGCGGGGATGCAGTCCGCCTGGCGTGCCAGCCCCGTCTGAACGGGCACCGGAAGAATCACAGATTTCCGTGACAGCGCCGTGACGATGATGGTGGATGGCAAAAAATTCCACAAATCGCCAAAAAAATACATAACGCCCGGCGCGCTTCGGCAGCGCGTTCAAACCGTTTTAGACGAAGAAAGCGAAGAGGGTGTGGCAACGCCGCGAATCGTGCAAACGCGCGAACGCGCCGTGCAAAGCGGCAGCGGCGGCCTCCGGACCGGCGCCCGGGCCTGTCGCTGCCGGGTCAGGCGACCAGCAGTTCCGGCCCGCGGGCCGCGATGGCACGCGCCACCGATTTTTCGGGCGCGAGTTCGGTGATGACGTAGCGCGCGCGCTCGAAACCGTTGATGCGCACGGGCGTCACGCGCCCGAACTTCGAATGGTCCGCCACGACGATCGCGCAGCCCGTGGCGAGGAGCATGCGGCTGCGCACCTCGGCCACCATGCGCGAGTAGTCGGTCAGCCAGCCGTCGACGCTGATGCCGCCCGCGCCGACGAAGGCGTAGTCGGCGTGATATTGCCCAAGCTGCTGCACGGTATCGAGGCCGAAGGTGGCCTCTTCCTGGTCGGAGAGCTCGCCGCCCAGCAGCGTCACGCGGTTCTCGTTGCGGCGCCCGAGCAGCAGCGCGATGCGCCAGTCGTTCGTATAGACGGTCAGCCGGTGGCGGTCGGTGAGCGCGCGCGCCACGGCATGAGTCGTGCTGCCCGAGTCGAGGATGACCGAGGCGCCGTCGGGCACGAACTCGGCAGCACGCTCGCCGATGGCGCGCTTGGCGCTCGCATTCGCGGCTTCGCGCGTGTCGAGGTCGGGCTCGCGGCGGTCGCTGGAAAGCGCGCCGCCATGGGTCGTGATGAGCAGGCCGCGCGCGGCGAGCGTATTGAGGTCGCGCCGGATGGTCTCGCGCGACACATGCAGTTCGCGCACGAGCTCGGCCACCGAGAGCGCGCCATTCCGGTTCACTTGCGAGAGGATGTATTGATGACGTTGTTCTGCGAGCATCTCGATGAGCGCCGGGCGCGGGTGAGTTCGGAAAGGCCGCCGTATTGTATTACGTGTATTACGCACGGCCATCGTTATTACGTGTGGCCAGCCGACCCGCATCCCTGCTACTCTCGCCTGTGCCGCGCCCCGCGTGCGGCATGGATCTGGTAGACGGCTGCATCGATGCGCTCAACATTCCGACAACTCCGGCTCCTCTTTTGTGTGCTGCGTTACGGCGCCAGGCTGCTCTGGCTCGCAGCGCCCGAACACCACAAGCTGCACTGGCTCCTCACGCTCGCCACGCGCCTGCGCGACGACGAGCGCTTTGCGTCGAGCCTGCACGGCGCGCTGCCCCGGCTCGCACCGGTTGCCGCGGCGTTCGCGCAGGTGCTGGGCGAGCGGCCCGAACTCGCCGCCGCCACGCTGCACGACGCCATCGACGCGCTGGAGCGCCTCGAAACCCCGCTCGCGCCCGATGCGCTCGAACGCACCCTGCACGCCGCGCTCGGCAAGCCGCCGAAGACGCTGCTCTCGTGGATCGACCCGGTGCCCTGCCACCACGGCTGGTGCGAACAGACGCACATCGCCCGCCTCGCGCTGCCCGTGAACGGCCATCAGATGCTGACGCTGCGCGTGCTGCGCGCCGACCACACCGAAGCCGTGGACGACGAAGCCGCGCTCCTGTGCAACGTCGCGCGCTGGGTGGAGCGCTTCTCGCCCACGGCGCGCAAGTTGCAATTGCGCAAGCTCGCGCTGGCGCTGCGCGAAGACCTCCAGCGCCGCTTCGACCTGCGCGCGCAGGCCGCCAATCTGAGCCAGGCCGGCCACCATCTCGCCGACAACCCGCGCATCGTCGTCCCCGACGTGATCTGGGACCTGTGCACGCCCCATACGCTCGCGGTCCAGCACCTCGACACCGTGCCCGCCACCGATCTCGTCGCGCTCGCCGAGCACCGCATCAACGTGACGCGGGTGGCCGCGCATCTGATCGAAGTGGTCACGCAGCAAGCGTTCGAGCACGGCTTCTTCCACGCGGCGCTCGACGCGCGGCGCGTGGCCGTCAGCGTGGAGCCGGACACGCACGGGCGTCTCGTGCTGGCCGCCTCCGCGCTGATGACGAGCCTTTCCTCGCCCGAGCGCGAGTTCTTCGTGCACGGCGCCACGGCGCTGTTCCAGCAGGACTACGCTCGCCTCGCAGCGCTGCATCACGCCGCCGGCAACGTGCCGGGGCACGCGCGCACCGAGCAGATCGAAGCCGAACTGCGCACGCGCAGCGAAGCGCATTTCGCCGACGGCGTCGATACCCGCAGCGCGGGCGCGCTCTTTCATCAGTTGCTGCATGCGGTGCAGCCATTCGGCGGCGACGTGTCGCCGCGACTCGTGGCGGCGCAGCGCGCGTTCGGCCAGGCGGAAGCGCTTGCGCGCGAGATCCATCCCGGCGTCGATGCCTGGAGCATTGCCGAGCGCACGCTCGCCGGCATCGCGCAGCGCGACCTCGATCATCGCGGCTGGATCCGGCGGCTTTCGCAGGAGTTGCCTCACCTCGCCCAGGTGGCGCCGCGCGTGCCGCAACTGCTCTTCCACTTCCTGCAACACCACGCCGGCGTGCGGCAGGGCCATCCCGCTACAGCCACCGCGCTGCACGCCGGTGCGGGGAGCCTTGCCGAAGCGTTGCGCAAAGAGCACCGGCGCACGCGCACTCTGTTGATCGCCTGCGGAGTGTGCGGCGTGGTGCTGGGCGCCGCAGCGATGTGGCTGGGCCGCTGAGCGCTCGCCCCTTCATTCGCTTTCATGCACCGAAGCCAGCGCATCGGCCCTCGGCCCCGGTGCAGTCCTGAACAAGACCCGTTACAGCCGGCGCGCGATACTGCACGCCTGCCATTCCGCGTCAGCCGCGTGGGCCCGAAGCCCAGCCGCAACCCATACCGATGCTTGCCACTTTCGCTCCCGCCCTCTTCGTCGTCCTGTGGTCGACGGGATTCGTCGTCGCCCGCGCCATCGCGCCCTACGCCGATCCCAACCTGTTCCTGCTCGCCCGCTTCGCCGGCACCGCCCTGCTGTTCGCGGCCGTCGCACTGATCGCACGCGCGCCATGGCCGCGCGGACGCGAGCTCGGCAAGCATCTCTTCGCGGGCGCGCTGCTGCAGGGAATCTATCTGGGCGCAGGCTACTGGGCCGTCGCACAAGGGCTGAGCGCCGGCGTGATGGCATTGCTCGGCGCGCTCCAGCCGCTCCTCACCGCCGCGTTCGCCGCGCGGCTCTTCGGCGAGCGGCTCTCGGCGCGCCGCTGGACGGGCATGGCCCTCGGCCTCGCCGGTGTCGTGCTCGTGCTGATGCCGAAACTGCACGCGGCGCTCCATGGCACGCACGCACCGGGCCATGCAAATCCGCTGCTGGTGGTGATCGTGGCGGTGGCGGCGGTCGGCTCGATCACGGCGGGCACGCTCTATCAGAAGACCTCGCTCGCCCAGGCCGATATCCGTTCAGCAAGCGCCGTGCAGAACGCGGGCGCGGCGCTGGTGGCCGCACTGCTCGCCGCGGTGCTGGGCGAAACGCGCTGGATCGCCACGGCGACGCTCTGGGTATCGCTTGCGTGGGGGATCGTGATGCTGTCCGGCGCGGGCGTGACGCTGCTGGTATGGATGGTCCGCCACGGCGACGCCGCGCGCGCCACCGCGCTGCTCTTTCTTGCGCCGCCGCTCGCGGCACTCGAAAGCTGGCTGCTGTTTGGCGAGACGCTGGCCCCGCTGCAGATCGCGGGCTTCGGCGTGGCGCTGGCCGGGGTGCTGCTCGCGCGGCGCGCCCCGGCGGGACAGGCACCGGGAGCACCGGGAGGGCCGGTGGCACCCGGGGCGCCTGCCAAACCGCCTCGCCGTCAGTCGGCCTGATCGCCGCCGGCCGGCACCTTCGCGTGCGCCTTGCTGCCGGGCGCGGGCGACCACGCGGGGCGCGTCTTGCGCTCCGAATCGATCACCACGATAAAGCGTCCCGCCCAGGGCGTGGCCTTCCGGTCCGACTTCAGCACCCACAGCGACTTGCCGGACGCGACGAGCGCTTCGTATTCGGCGTCGATGATGCCGTTGTGATCGATGAACGCATTCAGCGAGGCCGGAATCCGCACGCAGCCCTTCGAATGGCGGATGCCGAGGAGCGGCTCGAGCCGGTCGGGGTCGGTCGCGTGCATCTGGAAGCGCATCTGCGAATAGCCGCCCTTGCCCCAGCCCCGCTCGCCGTTCACCCAGCCCAGATCGTAGATGCGCATGTCGCGCTTGCCGTAGCCGCGTATGCCGTTCTCGTTCATCGTGCCTTCCGCGCGGAAGTCCATGTTGTCGGGCGTGTGCTCGAAAACGCCGAGCGGCGTGAGGAAGTGATCGAATTCGCCGGGCCGCCCGGTGGCAACCGGCGACGCGCCGATCATCTGCCACGGCTGCCCGGCCTGGGCGCGGAAGTAGAGGAAGAGCGCCTGGACGTTCGCGGCGCGGTCCACGAGGATCACGTATTCGCCCGCCAGCTCGCCCAGGTTTTCCGCTTCGAGCGCGGTCTGGAGGCGCTCGCCATAGGCACGCTGATCCGCGGGCGGCACGTGCAGGCGGCGCGTGACCTCGCGCGCGAAGACGGTGCGCATTTCGAGGGCGTCGCGCGTTTCCTCGGCGGCCTGCTCGGGGGTGAGGCTTGGGTGCTCAGGCAACGCGAGCACCTTGGGCTCCGATGCGCCGGTGGCGGCGGAGGCGGCCGACGAGGCGGAGGCCGCTGGAGCTGCCGATGGTATTGACGTCGAAGCGGCAGCCGATGCCGTGCCGCCGGAGACGGCCGAAGCCGCTGACGCATGCGTGACCGAAGCCGCCGAAGGCACCGAAGCCGCCGCCGCATGCACGGCCCCGGACGCCACGTGCGCCGCCGAAGCCGAAGCCGAAGCCGAAGCCGGCACAGCATCGGCAGCCCATGCGGGGTTCGCCGCCCATCCGGCACACGCGGCAGCCACGGCACACAGTGCGAGGCCGAGCGCGCGGCCGGTGCGCAGCAAGGGCCAGCGCGCCGTGCCATGATGGAAGCCATGCAAGGTGCCGCCCCGTGCGGCCGTCTGCGCGCCTGCGCCCGATCGATGCGAAAAGCGACGCGAATTCGTGTTGTTCATCGTAAGTCCGACCTGATGATGTGCATTGTTGGTCTGGAAGGGTCGAGACAACCGCGGGCCGCGCAAGCGATCGTCCTGTCCCGCCGGACGGTGCCCCGACACGCGATTCCCCCGCCATTAAACCAGACAATGCGCGGCGCACCCGCCTGCGCCGTGCAACCCGCGCCACGGAGAACCGATGGAAACGCCCCGCCTCGCCCCCCGCCAGCCCGCCATTGCCGCAGAACTGGGCGTGACGTCCCACTTCGACATCGACACCGAAATCGCGCGCCGCATCGATTTCCTGTGCACGCACCTGCGCACGAGCGGATTGCGCGCGTTCGTGCTCGGCATCAGCGGCGGCGTCGATTCCTCGGTGGCGGGCCGGCTGGCTCAACTGGCCGTTGAGCGATCGCGCAACGCGGGCCACGCGGCGCGCTTCGTCGCGATGCGCCTGCCCTACGGCGTGCAGCACGACGAAGCCGACGCCCAGGCGGCGCTCGCCTTCGTGCGCCCGGACGAAACGCTCACCGTCGATATCCGCCCTGCCGCCGACGCGATGCTCGCCGCGCTGCACGCCGGCGGCCTGGCGTTCGATCACGCGGCGCACCAGGACTTCGTGCTCGGCAACGTGAAAGCGCGGCAGCGCATGATTGCGCAGTACGCGGCGGCCGGCGCGCGCGCGGGCCTCGTGATCGGCACGGATCACGCGGCGGAGTCGCTGATGGGGTTCTTCACGAAATTCGGCGACGGCGGCGCGGACCTGCTCCCGCTCGCGGGCCTGACCAAGCGCCGGGTGCGCGCACTAGCGCTCGCGTTAGGCGCGCCCGTGCGGCTCGCCAGCAAGACACCGACCGCCGATCTGGAGACACTGCGCCCGCAGCACCCGGACGAGGCCGCGTACGGCGTGACCTACGAGGAAATCGACGACTTTCTGGAGGGCAAGCCTGTGAGCGCGGCGGCGCGCGCCACGATCATGCGCTTTTACGAAGCGACGCATCACAAGCGCGCGCTGCCCTACGTGCCGGCGCCCTGAAGCAGCACGACGACGCGAACGACGCAAACAAGAAACGATGGGAAGTTACGGCTGGGGCGCTTCGCCGTCGAACGGCATGGCGCTGACCTGGAGCGGCACGCCGGCCAGGTGCCGGCCTTGCAGCTCGCGCGCGACGGCCTCGGCAACATAGGGCACGTCGGCGTGCAGTTCGATATCGGCATGCGCGTTGGGCGTGCCGACGTCGTAGACGGTCACGTCTTTCGCGTAGTGTCCCAGTTCGTGCGTGAAGAAGTCGCGGACTTCCTGCTCGCTGCAGGTCTCGGGGACATTCCAGACGGTGATGTGCATGGCGGGCTACCGGGAGATCACGACCGAGGGCAACGAGCGCGAATAAATGCCAGGAACAAGTGCAAAGAACGATTACCGCGGATAACGCGTGCGGTTCGTGCGCACGCGAACGGGTTGCAGGCTGGCACGCGAGCGTGCGCGAGTCCACGCCACCTGACCGAGCAACGCTGCGGCAACGAGCAGCAAAACGGTGGACGCGATCATTTCACCTCTCCTTCTCTTTGACTGATGTCAGGATAGTCTTAATTCGTGACTGTTGCGCTGCGACATATTGCCTTCGGAACGCCGCATGCAATCGACGTGCCCGCGCGCAGTCGGCCGCTCAGGAACCGTCATCGCTCGCCGCCGTGAGGTCGGCCGCGGCGCTGGCGCCGCAGGCCATGCGGGTCAGCCGGCCGTACTCGCGCACCCAGTCGCCGGCAATCGCGGCCCGGGCCTCGGCCAGCGTCATCTGGCCCGCGCAGACGCAACGCTTGAGCCGCACGGTGAGGAGCGCCTTGCGACGCTCGCCATCGTGGCCGCCCCAAGGAAGCAGGTCGTAGTTGGCGGTCGCATCTGGCGAGCCGCCGAGCACGATGGGCACGCGGCGGTCGAGCGCATACTCCACGCCGTCGTCGGCGTCGATGCCGCGCTGCGCGAGCAGCCGGTCCTTCAGTGCCATGGCCTGGTCGAACGGCGGCGCGACGGTGTCGGCATAGCCCGGGCGGCAAATCGTTTCGCTCACCGACTGCTGGGTCACGCGCGAATCGAGCAACTGCGGATCCTGCGCGGCGGCGGTAGCGTGATACAGGCCGCCGGCCGCGGCGAGCACGAGCGGGGCGACGCGCCGCGCGGGACGAGCCAGAACCGCTGCCATGCGACGCGCGATGCGGCGTCTTTCTGCCTTTTCTGCGTTCATGGATAGGCGCACCACGGGAAGCGATGCGAAATGGATGGTCAACGCCGGATTATTAAAACACATCCGAAATTCGTCGTGGCGTTTGGCGCGCCATTTAATCGATTCCGGCCATCCGTTCGGCGCGCTCCGTCTCACGTTGACCGCGCGGCGCCCGACCCTGTCACGCTTGCGACATATTTCGCAAGTTTGCGTCTGTACATACGGAATTTTTGATTCGGAATGCCAGGAAATTTCAGGGAAACCCGACAGGGCCAGCGAGGAAGTGTCTCGCCGCATCGGCCATCCGGCCAATGGCGGCGGCCCGACCGATAGCGCATAATGAGCCGCCAGTCAGCGCCCGTCCGGGGCGCGGCTCGCCCATTCGAAGAAATGAGGAATTCCCATGTCCATCACCATGTATCAAGCCTCGGTGCCCGTTCTGATCCGCGGCCTCGCCAATCTGCAGACCATCATCGGCAAGGCCCAGGCGCACGCCGCCGAAAAACAGATCGACCCGTCCGTGTTCACCGGCGCACGGCTCTTCCCCGACATGCTGCCGCTCACGCGCCAGATCCATATCGCCACGGATACCGCCAAGGGATGCGCCGCGCGTCTCGCGGCCGTGGAAGCGCCGAAGTTCGACGACGTCGAGGTGACGTTCGACGAACTGCATGAGCGCGTGCAGAAAACCATCGACTACCTGAAGACCTTCAAGCCCGAGCAGATCGACGGCTCGGAAGAGCGCAGCATCACGCTCAAGATGCGCACCGGCCCGATCGAGTTCACCGGCGTGAACTATCTGCTGGCGTTCGTGCTGCCGAACTTCTACTTCCACGTCACCACGGCCTACGACATCCTGCGCCACAACGGCGTCGAGCTCGGCAAGCTCGACTACCTCGGCCGCCCGTCGAACGGTTAAGCGCCTGCGGCATCGCACCCGCACGGCGGCGGCGGCACGGTGCCGCCGCTGCGCGTGAGCGTTAGTCCAGCGACTAATCCAGCGACAAGCGCACGGCGAACGCCACCAGCACCGAAGAGAACGCCCACTTCTGCAACGTCTGCGCAAGCGGGTGCTTGCGCAACCATACGGCAATGCGCGCCGCGCCCAGCACATAGAGCGTATCGAAGAGCCCGCACACGATCACGAGCAGCACGCCCAGTTGCAGCACCTGCAGCCACACCGAACCCGCCTGCGGCTGGATGAACTGCGGCAGCAGCACGGAGCAGAACAGCAGCGCCTTGGGGTTGAGCAGGTTCGTGAGGAGGCCCTTGGCGAAGTCCGCGCGGCGCGAGGGCGCAACGGCAGTGTTTCCTTCCTCGGGCAGCACGAAGGCCGGCGCACGGAAAATCTGCACGGCGATCCAGGTGAGATAGAGCGCGCCCACGTAGCGCACCGCCTCGTAGAGCCACGGCGCATTGCGCAGCAGCGCCGCGAGACCGCAGGCCGAAAGCGTGACGTGCGTCGCCCGCGCGATGCCGAGCCCTGCTGCCGCCGCGAAACCGCTTCGCGGCCCGCGGCTCATGCTGGTCTGCATCACGAGCGCCATGTCCGCGCCGGGCAAGGCGCTGACGATAATCAGGGCGACGATGAACATGAGCAGCAGGTGGGCGGAAATCATGATGACCTCGTGTGAAAGAGGCTCTATGTTGCCGTCAACCGCGGAGCGATTTCTGTCGATTTTCGTCTGTAAACCGCCTATCTTTAGCGCAATGCCCTAAAATTCTATTTCCGACAAAGGAAATCCCCTCACGTCGCATGAACGACCTCGACAAACTGGACCGGGCGATCCTTGCCGCCCTGCAAACGGACGCTCGCATTTCGAACGCGCGGCTCGCCGAAAAGGTCGGCCTGAGCGAAACGCCGTGCGCGCGCCGCCTCAAACGGCTGGAGCAGGAGGGCTATATCGAGCGCTACCGGGCCGTGCTCTCGCGCCGCGCGCTCGGCTATGGCGTGGTGGCCTATGTCTATGTACGTTTTGCCGTGCACGAACGCGCGCTCGCGGACCGTTTCGAGCGCGAAATCGGCGCGATCGAGCGTATCCTTTCGTGCCATAACGTGTCCGGAACGGCGGACTACATCCTCCAGGTCGTCGCACGCGACCTGGACGACTACGGCACGTTCATGCGCGACCAGTTGCGCGGCCTGCCGGGTGTGACCGCCGTGGAATCGGCCATGTCGCTGCGCGAGGTGAAGGCCGAGAGCGGCCTGCCCGTGCCGTGAGCGCGCCGGGCGCCCCTGCCTCGCACTGCTTGTTTTTTGCCCATTTTTCACCGGAGCTTTCGATGACCCCAGAACAGGCGCGAGCCGAAGAAACCCAGGCCATGGAGCGCGTCCTGAGCGCCACCCAGCGCGTCAAGACGGCATTCGCCGCGTTGCAGTCGCAATTCCCGCCGGCAGGCGACGGCCATCCCTCCCAGTTCGCGCTGACTACGTTCGACGCGGCGTTGCAGGAACTGGAGGACGCCCAGGGCGCCTTCGACGAAATGCTCAACGACCTGCTGGACGGCGATCGCTGATCCATACGGCGCGCGCCGGGCGCCCCCGCCAGTGCCCTGGCCCTCAACCGGCGCGCTGCCGCGCGAAGGCGGCGATCCGCTCGCACGCCTCGACAAGACGCGGTTCGTCCACCACGAAGCCTAGCCGCACGTAGCCGCTGGCCGTTTCACCGAACGCGCTCGCATCGAGCACCGAAACCTTCTGCGCCTTGAACAGTTGCCAGGTGAACTCGTGCGTGTCGAGCCCCGTGCCGCGCACGTCGATCATCATGAACATGCCCGCCTCGGGCAACAGGCAGCGCAGACCCGGCACGCCGTTTAGCCGCTCGTACACGATATCGCGCCGGCGCCGGTAGAGTTCGCGCATGTCGGCGGCAATCTGCTCGCGGTTCTCGAGCGCCGTAAGCGCGGCCTGCTGGATAAAACCTGGCAGTCCGTAAAGCATGCACAGCGCAAGCCGCCCGAAATGGCCGACCAGCGTTTGCGGCGCAATCGCCCAGCCGAGCCGCCAGCCCGCCATCGCGTGCGACTTCGAAAGGCTGCCCAGCGTGACCGTGCGCTCCGCCATGCCGTCGAGCGCGCCGATGCTCACGTGCTCGCGCTCGAACGTGAGGTCGGCATAGACCTCGTCGGAAACGACCCAGAGATCGTGCGCTTTGGCGATTTCGGCAATACGCTCCAGGTGTTCGCGCGGCATCACGGCGCCGGTCGGATTGCAGGGCGTGGCGAAGAAGATCGCACGCGTGCGCGGCGTGAGCGCGGCGGCCAGCGCATCGCAGTCGAGATGGAAGCCGCGCGAGGGATCGACCGGCACCGGCACGAGCGTCGCGCCCGAAGCGCGGATCGCGGCCTCGTAGGTGAGGTACATCGGTTCGGGCACGAGCACCTCGTCGCCCGCCTCGCACAGGCAGAGCGACGACACGAACACGCCGTTCTGCGCGCCCGCGCACAGCATCACGTTTTCCTTGCCCACCGCGCGCCCGCTGCGCTTCGCGTGCTCGCGCGCAATCGCCTCGCGCAGCGGCTCGCGGCCCATGATCGTCGTGTAGTGGGTGTCGCCTGCGCGCAGCGCCGCCACCGCGCGCTCCACGATCACCTCCGGCGTGCCGAAGTCGGGGTCGCCCACGCTCAGCACGATCACGTCTTCGCCGCGCGCCGCCGCCTGCTGGGCGGCATGATGGATCTCCCATGCCGTCGTGCGCCTGCCCTGCAGACGCTCGACCAGATTCGAATACTTCATCGCCCACGACTCCTTGTTCGCGCCGCGGACCCGGGCCGCCGCGCCGTCTTGTTCAGATCTTTGTCCGGTCAGGCATTGTGCCCCGGGCGCCCCCGGGGCCGCAAAGAACGGGACACGGGGGAGCGCCGCCGTCAGGCTCGCGGCATTAGTGCTAACCCGCAAATCGTTCGATAATCGCACATCCATGATCGATTATCGTTCGTCTCTGTGCGCACAACGATTGCCGCGGCGCGGCGTGCGGCCTATGCTCCGTTCACCCAGTACCCAACCCAGCCGGCCACGCGCACGAAGCGCCGCCACCCATCCGCAATGAGCGATGCGGGGCCGCCGCGCTGGCATCCAGGCATCAGGAGACACCATGACCCCCGCCTTCGACACCCTCGACGCGAGCGCCGCGCGCCGCTCCCCCTCCCAGGCGCGGCGCGCCGCCATCGGCAGCTTCGTCGGCGCCGTGGTGGACTGGTACGACTTCCTGCTGTACGGCATCGTCGCGGCGCTCGTCTTCAACTCGGCATTCTTCCCCAAGGTGAGCCCGACCATGGGCACGCTCGCCGCGTTCGCCACCTTCGGCGTGGGCTTCCTGTTCCGGCCGCTCGGCGGGGTCGTATTCGGCCACTATGGCGACCGGCTCGGCCGCAAGCGCATGCTCGTGCTGACCGTGATGATGATGGGGCTTTCGACGGTGGCGATCGGCTTCCTGCCCACCTTCGCGACGATCGGCTGGTGGGCGCCCGTGCTGCTCGTCGCACTGCGCGCGCTGCAGGGCTTCGCCGTGGGCGGCGAATGGGGCGGCGCGGCGCTCATGGCGGTCGAATCGGCGCCGAAGCACCGCAAGGCGTTCTACAGCAGCGGCGTGCAGGTGGGCTACGGGGTGGGCCTCGTGCTGGCCACCGGCATTGTCTCGCTGCTCAATCACGGCTTCGGCGAAGCGGCCTTCAAGGCCTGGGCCTGGCGCGTGCCCTTCGTGCTCAGCATCGTGCTCGTGCTGATCGGCCTGTGGGTGCGCAAGAACATGGACGAGTCGCAGGAGTTCGTGGAAAAGGTCGAGCACGCCGGCCGCAAGGTGCGCATGCCCGTGCTGGAGGCGCTCACGCGCCACCCGAAGGCCTTCGTGCTGATCGTCGCGCTGCGCCTTGCCGAGCTGTTCACGATGTACATCGTCACCGCCTTCGCCCTCAGCTATTCGACGACGAATCTCGGCATGTCGCGCGACGTGTTCCTCAGCATCGGCCTCGTGGTCGGCGCGATCAGCTGCGTCACGATCCCGCTCTTCGCCACGCTCGCCGACCGCTTCGGCCTGCGCCGGATCTACATGATCGGCGCCGTGATCGGCCTCGCCTCGGCGATCCCGTTCTTCATCGCGCTGGAAGCGCGCGCACTCGCGTGGATCGTCCTGTTCTCCGTGCTGCTCGCCAACGCCGCGCACGATATGGTCGTGAGCGTCCAGCAGCCGCTCTTCACCGAACTCTTCGGCACCCAGTACCGCTATAGCGGCGCCGGCGTGGGCTACCAGTTCGCGAGCGTGGTGGGCGGCGGCTTCACGCCGTTCATTGCCGTTGCGCTCGTGGGCGTGGCGGGCGGCTCGTGGCACCTCGTGGCCGGGTATCTCGCGGCGGGCTGCCTGATCTCGCTCCTCGTGGCGGCCCGCATGCGCACCGCCTGACGCATCGCGAACACAGCGGCAAACGCAGCGGCGAACGCAAAGACGAACGCCGAAACGAACGCAGACACGACGCAGGCGCCGTAGCCGAGGGCACCGCGCTTGCACCCCTTCCAGCTCGCTTGATAGACTACACGCAATTCCGCCGCCGCCCTCCGGCGCCCACCGCATGACCGGAAGTCTCCCCATGTCCGATACGCGATCCGACGACAATCCGCTTGGCATTCGCGGTCTCGAGTTCGTGGAGTTCGCGTCGCCGGACCCGGCGGCGCTCGCGCGCCTCTTCACGCAGCTCGGCTTTCGCGCCGTGGCGCGGCACCGCTCGAAGGCCGTCACGCTGTACCGGCAGGGCGACATCAATTTCCTCATCAACGCGCAGCCCGATTCGTTCGCGAGCCGCTTCGCCGATGTGAACGGCGTGGGCGTCGTCGCGATCGGCATGCGCGTCGAGCATGCCCAGCAGGCCAGCCATCGCGCGATCAAATGGGGCGCGTGGCGCTTCGACAACGAAACGATCGGGCCGCAGGAACTGCGCATTCCGGCCATCCAGGGCATCGGCCATTCGCTGATCTATTTCGTCGAACGCTGGCGCGGCAAGCCCGGCAGCGACGAGTCGGTGTTCGACGTCGATTTCGCGCCGCAGGACGAAACCGGCGACGTGCAGGCCGCGCTGCCCGGCACGGGCCTCGTCTCGGTCGATCACCTCACCCAGGTGGTGAGCCGCGGCACGCTGGGCGAGTGGCAGGACTTCTACCGCACCGTGCTGCACTTTTCCGAAGCGAGCGAAACGAATGCGAACTGGCACGTTTCGGCGGCCTCGGCCGTGATGGTATCGCCGGGCAACCTGATCCGCATTCCGGTGTACGAAGAAGGCGCGCCGCGCACGGCGCTCATGCACCGCTACCTGCACGAACACGCTACGGACGGCGTGCAGCACGTCGCGCTCGCCACGCACGACATCTTCGCCGCGGTCGATCGCGTGCGCGCGGCCGGGCTGGAGCTGGTCGCGCCGCCCGCCGCCTATTACGAGCAACTCGACGCGCGCCTGCCCGGCCACGGGCTCGACATCGACGCCCTGAAGCGCCGCCACATTCTCGTGGATGGCGACACGTCGGGCCCCGGCGCGCCGCGTCTTTTCCTGCAAACCTTCGTGCGGCGCGGCCTCGGCGAAATGGCGCTGGAGATCGTGGAGCGGCGCGGCGACGAGGGCTTCGGCGCGGGCAACCTCGCGGCGCTGGAGCAGGCGCGGATCGACGAGGCGCCCTGACGCGGCCCGCCGCCATAAAACGAAACAGGATGGGTGCATGGATCGTCCGCCGCTCGCAAGGCGCGACTGGATTGCCGGACTGGAAAAGGGTCTCGCCATCCTCGAAGCATTCGACAGCGAACACGCCCGCATGACGCCCTCCGAGGCGGCCGCCCGCACGGGCTTGACGCGCACGGCGGCGCGGCGCTATCTGCTCACGCTCGAACATCTCGGCTACGTGGTCGGCGACGGCAAGCAGTTCGGCCTCACGCCGCGCGTGCTGCGGGTGGGCTGGTCGTATTTCGATTCGGCGCGCCTGCCCAAGCTCGTGCAGCCTTATCTGCAGCAACTGAGCGCGCGCATCAACGAATCGGTGTATGTGAGCGTGCTGGACGAGCGGGAACTGGTTTTCATCGCCCGCAACAGCGCCTCGCGCGTGATGGCCACCGGGTTCGTGCTGGGCGCGCGCGTGCCGGCGCCGCTCACCTCGCCGGGCGTCGTGCTGCTCGCGCATCGCGCCGATCAGGAAGCGGTGCGCCGCTGGCTCGACACGGTCGAACTGCATCCCTTCACGCCGCACACGCTGACCACCCCGCCGCCCCTGCTCGAAGCGATCCGGAGCGCGCGCGCGACCGGCTACGCGCTCGTCGAACAGCAGTTGCAGGCCGGCGTGCGCGGTGTGGCCGTGCCGGTCAAGAATCGTCACGGCGAAGTGGTGGCGGCGCTCAGCACCAACATGCCGATCGGCCGGGAATCGGCGGAAAAGGCGCTGCAGCGCGTGCTCGCGCCGTTGCAGGAGACGGCGCTGGCGCTGCTCAACATCGTCTAGGCACGGCGGGCAGGTTTCCGTCGAATGCTCCCTCCAGAAACGCCGGGGAAAGCGGTCGGAATCGAACGAAGAAAACCGGGTACGCGTAAAGTGCAGATACTTTTTTGCCCGTGTCGAATGACAACTACAAGGAGCAAGACCGATGGGAACGATCGACGCAGTCGTGGTGGCGGCAATCGCCTTCGTGGGTAGCCATTTCCTTCTGTCGCATCCGCTGCGCAAGCCCTTGACCGGCGCGATAGGCGAAGCGCCCTTTCTGGGCGTCTATTCGATTGTGGCCTTCGCTACGCTCGGCTGGCTGATCGCCGCCTTTATCAAGGCACCAGTGACGACGCCGTTATGGCCGGCCGGCGACGTGACCTGGGCGCTGGCCAGTGCAGTCATGCTGATCGCGGCGATCCTGCTGATGGGATCGCTGATCCGCAACCCCGCGTTCCCCACGGGCGGGCGCCCCGCGCCGTTCCCCGATACCGCGCGCGGCGTGTACGCGGTCACGCGGCACCCGATGATGTGGAGTATTGGGCTGTGGGGGTTGTGCCATATCGCCGTGTATCCGGTGGCCAAAAACATCGTGCTGGCGGGGGCGATGGTGTTGCTCGCTTTGGTGGGCGCCGCGTTGCAGGACCGCAAGAAGGAGCGGCTCGAACCTGAGCATTGGTCGGAGTGGGAAGCGAAGACGAGTTATCTGCCGTTTGCGGCTATCGCCGCGGGGCGCGCGCGGTTGGGCGGGTTTGGGATGCATGCGCTGGCGGGCGGGGTCGTGGTGTGGCTCGTGGCGACCTGGGCGCATATTCCGCTGACCGGGTGGTATGCGGGGATTTGGAGGTGGTTGTAGGGGGTGGGTGGCAGGTAAGCGGCGGTGTTTGGTGCGGGCAGGCGGGGAGGTCGCTTCGCGACCCGGATCGGCCGTTCGTTGCTGCAGGCGAGCAACGGCCGTTAGTGGAGTAGCGCAGTCGTTCCAAAGGCAGGTTCGTCCGCTCGCTGAACGGCTAGGCAGACTCGGTGACGGCCTTCGAGTGCATCGAGACAACCGCGCGCATGGTGCTTTGGCTCTCGCGTCAGCCACGCGGCAGCGGTTGTCTCGACGCTTCGCGCAAGGCACGCGCCCAGTCGCCTGAGAATGCGAATCGAGGGAAGGTCACCCATTGTTCGAGGAGGATGCGGGCTACGGCTTCGGCCGGTCCGGAGAACGGCTCGGGTCGGCCGGGCTCGCCACGATGGCAGCGGCCCTGCCACACAAGCGATGCTGCCATTACGGCCAGTGAGAGCGTCGCCGCTGCCCACATGCCAAGCAACAGGGCGGCGACTAGCGCCACATTGCCTACGATAAACGCCGGTACAGCCGCAAGGTGCACGAGCAAGGTACGGCGCGAACGGTGGGTTCGCGCGTAATCCAGCCACTGCCGTTTGACGAGTTCCACGAGGGGCATTTGCGTATATCCTCTGCTGTGCGAGATAGGTAGACAACCCGGAACATCCTGAGCGAGGGGGCGCGTCCTGTCTTGAACGTTCTGGCTATCAAGAATCCAATCATGCTCATTGCCCCCAGTTCCGGCGCATTCCCATGGCCCACCGCGATGTTCGTGTGGGGAGAGGGAGACGCTTCCAGCGAACATCGGCACCACAGCGTTCAGCTCATCCTGGCGCTGACTGGGAGTCTTCGCATTCGTCGTAGCGAAGGTGCGGCTTGGCATAGCTGCGACGCGGCGCTGGTGCGCGCGGACGCCCCGCATGAAGTGGACGCTCGCGGTGCCACGGTGCTGATCGGCTTCGTCGAGCCAGAAAGCCGACTGGGCGCAGCCCTGGCAGAACGCATTCCTTTGGATATCGCCCATATCCCGGCGGACGAGGCGGCACGCTGGCGCGGCGTGGTCTGCGCGGGCGGTTTGCCGGGCGATGCGGAAATCAGGAGGTGGATCGAGGCGGACCTGCATGACGGTCGTCCCCAGCCGACCCTGCACCCTGGCGTGAGACGCGTCCTTCGCTACGTCCGCAACCACCTGCATGAGCGCGACGCGTTATCGCTGAATGCGCTGGCCGTAGTGGCTGGCCTGTCGCCGTCGCGGCTGATGCACGCCTTTACCGCCTCGATGGGCATCGCACTGCGCCCCTACTTGCTTTGGTTGCGCCTGCAACTAGCCTGCAGCGAACTCATGGGCGGCGCGAGCGCGACTGAGGCGGCGCTGTACGCAGGATTCGCCGATGCTGCTCACTTGAGTCGTACCTGCCGGCGTATGCTCGGAACCGCGCCAACGGTAATCGCCGCGAGCACGGCTCGCTGCACTACTGGATGAGCCGCTTCCATTCGAACGACCGCTCATACACGCAGAGCGGGCTCTCAACTGTCCACGGAACGAAAAATCCGAACGACGCTCGATGGCCGCTCAGTGCCTCATGCAAGGAGCATGGGTGACCGAATCTTCCTCGGCCACCATCGACCGCGCACCACCCATAGGAGACAGTCGACCCCTGCCGAAAGTGGCCATTCGATCCAGCTTGTACGCAACCGTCGCGGACTGTTTAGGACGTCCGATTTTCAGGTTATTGACTGCGCGCGGCCAACGCTCGGTGGATCGTCAGCGGGGTACGAGCCAACGCAGTACAAGCGGCAATACCTCGCCATAACGGCGGTGCCGCTCAGCAATCAGACATGAGCACTGCCACTTTGCCCCGGCATCGGACTGTATCCCTTCGGCGCTTCGTGCATCAGCGCCAGCGTATGTCCATCCGGGTCTTCAAAAAACGCCATCCATAGATCGTGGTCTTCCATGGGTGCGATCAAGTGTGGACGCCCCGAGAACACGACACCCCGCCCTTCAAGTTCGGGTACCGCATGAGCGATGTCCGCGCAGCTGAAATAGATCACTGGGGCCTCCGCGTTGTTTCGCTCGTACCCGGATTTTTCAAGAAGCAGCCGGACACCACCACAATCAAAGAACGTGAGAGTCCCAAAACGAAATAGTTGCCTTAGACCCAGCACATCCCGATAGAAAACTTCTGCCCTATCGACATCCTGAACGGACAACGCGATCTGCCCAATGCGATTTAGACTGAACGGCATGTTTGCCTCCACCCATGCTCGGACCCGGCCGAGGCAATCCATGCGGCAGTCGCCTTCGACGAGGGAAAGTGTAGCACTTGGGGGTCTCGCATCAAACCGTCGCAGACGGCCCCGCCGTGACGGTAGGCGTGTCACGTAACTTTACGTGCGCGACACCAGTCCCTTCGACAGCAGCCTGCTGCCGCTTCTGGCGAAGTGCACAAAGATAAACTTTGAGCTGCTTTCGAATCCGGGTTCTCCAACAAGCTATTGGATTTACGCAGTTACGTGCGATGAAGCGTGCTTGCTCAGCTACTTCCAAACGATCAACTACCTTCATGCCCAGGAGCTCCGGGCTAACCGATGACAGGTAAGTCGAGCGCCAACAATCTTTCTGGCGATGGCGAGGTCCGCTCCAGGCCGGCTAGTGCCGGACGCCGTTGGCCGTAGCCGGCCCGTTGGCGCCGCTCGATTGTTTAGGACGGCATGTCACAGTTGTCGATCATAGCGGTCGTTGGCGCGACGACGTGGCGAGTCGACTTCGCGCGGAGGCTGGCGCAAAGGCTCAGGCTGGGAGGTAACTCGCGACCCGTCATCAAGTTGGTCGCTCTCATCCGCAACATTTCGGCGCGAAACTCGCGCTGGGCGAGGTGTTCGATCATTCGGGCGAGGCATCGCTCAGCGCCTTGCTCGCGAACTGGCACAGGGCTTGAAACTGGGCGCACCCACGACCTGCTCGTATCGCTCATTGCACCTGCTGCACTCCACCCGCTTCCTGAGCGCCGCCGCGATTGCGCAGGAAACGTTGCGGCGTCTCACCCATCGCACGTCGGAACATCGTGATGAAGGCGCTGGAGTTGCGATAGCCCAGTTCGGTGGCGATAGTCGAGACCGGCATGCCTTTGGCGAGGCGCGAGATCGATTCGACCAGCCGCAACCGCTGGCGCCACTGGCCGAAGGTGAGGCCGGTTTCCTCCTTGAAGGCGCGCTCCAGTGTGCTTTCGCTCGCGCCCACGCGGGTGCCCCAATCGTTCAGCGGTGTGTTGTCCGCGGGCGCGTCCATCAACTGACCACAGATCTGCTGGAGCCGGCGATCCTTCGGTAGCGGCAGCAGCCCTTCGGAAGCCAGTTGCGCCTCGCGCATCTCCTGAAGCAGCAGCGGGTCGATCAATTTCGAACGGCGCTCGGGATGCCCGTTCTGCTGATCAAGCACGAGCGCGCCCACCAGTTCGTTGAGCAGCGTCGAGATCATGAGGACATGGCAGTTCGGCTCGTCGCGCGGCGCGATATCGCCCTCAAAATAGACCGTGTACATCACCGCCGGGCTGACGGCCTGCAACTCGTGCGCGACAAGCGGTGCGATCCACAGTCCGCGGTACGGGCCGAGCGTCCACGCACCGTCCGGCGTGATGACGCGCAGCACGCCGCGCGTCGTGTAGACGAACTGCGGCTGTGAGTGCGAGTGCCAGCTTTCAATATCACCAGCGCCGAAATCATAGCGTTTGGCGATGACAGGACGCTTGAGATAGCGTCGCTCACTTCCGGTAAAGCGTTGCCAGATCTCGGTCATTTTGTGAATTTTTTGAGGAAATATCGTAAAACCACTAAATTTCGACGGCTTCGCGTAGCTAGTTGACAGGACGTCGGTGAAACTTGGCACGTATTCTATCGTCCGCATGCCGCATTATGAATATAAATCGTAATGATTCTTATTTATTATTGCGGCGAATCTCAAATCTTGAACGAGGCAGACGGGATGAATCGGGGATGGGGCGGGAAGATATCGGACAGTGTGAATAACCAGACGGGAAGAACCACGCGCACGAAAGTGCGCACGATCACGGCGATCGTAGCGCTGGCGATCGCAAAGATCGCCAGCGCGCAAACGGCGGCGGCGCCTGTGGCGGCATCGGACGCGGCGACGCAAACCGCACTGCCGGGCCAGCAGCTGCCGGCCGTGGTTGTACAGAGCGCGCGCGACAAGGAAACGGGCACGGGTCCGGTGGTGGGCTATGTGGCGAAGCGCAGCGAAGCCGGCACCAAGTCCGACACGCCGATCATCAAGGTGCCGCAGGCAATCTCGGTTGTCACACGCGACCAGATGGACGTGCAGAACGCACAGAGCGTGGCGCAGGCGCTGCGCTACACCTCGGGCATCAACCCCGAACAGCGCGGCACCAATACCGACTCGCTCGAATACCTCTACGCGCGCGGCTTCCTCGTCGACGAGTACTGGAACGGTCTGCGCACGCCCGGACCGAACGGCGGCTTTGGTTTCAACGTCACAAGCTTCGATCCGTATATGTTCGAGCGCATCGAACTGCTGCACGGCCCGGCCTCGGTGCTGTACGGCCAGGGTTCGCCCGGTGGCACGGTCAATCTGGTGAGCAAGATGCCCACCGATACGCCCTACCATGAAATCGGCTTTCAAACGGGCAGCTATGGCCGCCTGCAGGGCTTCGTCGACATGAGCGGCCCGATCGACAAGGACGGCAAGGTCCTCTACCGCCTGACCGCCGACGGCTTCAACACCGGCACGCAGACCGACTATGTGAACCAGCAGCGTTTCTCGATCGCGCCGACCATCCAGTTCCGCCCGACCAAAGACACAACATTTACGATCTTCGCGAACTACCAGTCGGATCCGGAAGCGGGCATCTACAACTCGGTGCCCTACACCTGGAAGAGCCGCAGCGAATATCCGGGCGAGCCGACATGGGACAGTTTCCGCAAGACCCAGGAGTCGATCGGCTACCAACTGGAGCACCACTTTAACGACGTATGGTCGTTCAAGCAGAGCTATCGTTTCATGCGCAACACGCAGACGATCCAGTACGTGGGCAATGACGGCTTCAAGTCAGGCACGGATACGCTTGCGCGTACCGCGTATCTGAACTTCGGCAGCGTGAATTCGCATACCGTGGATAACCAGGTGAACGCGAAGTTCAACACGGGGCCGATGAAGCACAACGTAACGGTCGGCCTCGACTATCAGAACATGCAGTTCGACCATTACTTCTACGGCAATCTGACTTCGACGCCGGGGCTCGACGAAAGCAACCCGATCTACGGCCAGACGATCCCGTATCCGAACTTCATGTTCGCGACGTCGAACGCCACCTCGATCAAGCAGCTCGGCGTGTACGCGCAGGATCAGATCGATATCGACAAATGGTCGTTCCTGTTCGGCGTGCGAGAGGACTGGGCCAACGAAGATCAAACTTCATACAAGACGGGTGCGACCACCGCGCAGTTCAATCGTGCGTTCACGTGGCGCGCGGGCGGCGTGTACCAGTTCGACAGCGGTATCGCGCCGTACGTCAGCTATTCGCGTTCGTTCCAGCCGCAGATCGGCACTTCGTATAGCGGCGAGGCGTTCGCGCCGATGACGTCCGAGCAGTATGAAGTGGGCGTGAAGCTCCAACCGAAGGGCTACAACAGCTTTGTCACGGTGTCGGCGTTCCATATCACCGAGAACAACGTCGCCACCACCGATCCGCTGCATAGTGGCTTCAGCGTCCTCACGGGCCAGGTGCGCTCGCAGGGCTTCGAGGTGGAGGGCCATGCAAGCCTGACCAACAACCTGCAGCTGATCGCAAGCTACACCTACACGAACCTGCTCAACACCAAAAGCAATTCGTCGAGCCTCAACAAGGTACCAGTGGGCATTCCGCGCAACACGGCATCGCTGTGGGCCGACTACACCGTCCCGGCGGGTCCGCTCGCGGGTCTGCTGTTCGGCGGCGGCGTGCGTTATATCGGCGGCTCGTATGGCGATACCGCGAACACATTCATGACTTCGTCGGCCACGCTCGTCGATCTCTCGCTGCGCTATGACCTCGGCCGACGCTTCTCGAGCCTGCAAGGCTGGACCACCTGGCTGAACGTGTCGAACCTGCTCGACCGCAAGTACTTCGCCTCGTGTACCGGCGCGAACTACTGCTACTGGGGACAAGGTCGTCTGTTGATGGCGGGAGCGAAATACCAGTGGTAGTTCTTTCGGGTCCAGTGCAATGAATCGCCGTGCCATGCTCGCCGCGCTGCTGGGCGGCGCTTCTCTGTCCTTCGGCGTGAGCGCGCGGGCGGCCGCGCCGCGCCGCGTGATCGTGCTCGACTGGGGCCTCGCTGAGCTGATGCTCGCTCTCGGCGTATCGCCCGTCGGCATGGCGAACACAACGGGCTTCCGGCGCAATTTCACGGCGTGTCCGGTGCCCGCTTCCGTGGTCGATCTCGGCTTGATGTTCCAGCCCAACATGGAACTGATGCTCGCGCTCAAGCCCGATCTCATCGTCATCACGCCCGCACATACGTCGATGCGCGATGCGCTCGAACGCATCGCGCCCACCGTCACGTTCGGCATGTTCCGCGCGAGTCCCACGCCTTATACGTCCGCCTGCGAAGAGACGATGCGCCTCGCGCGTCTCTTCGAGTGTGAGGCGCAAGGCGAGGCTGCCGTGATGCAATCGCGGCGCGCCATCACCGCAGCGCGCGCGAGGCTCGACGCGCTGCCCGTGACGTCACAAGCGCGCACCGCGCCGGTCTACCTGACGCGCTTTATCGACGAGTCGCATCTGCGTGTGTTTGGCACGCACAGCCTGTTCGGCGAGCTGCTCGAGCAGCTCGGTTTGCGCAATGCGTGGGGCGCAGCGGATGGCTCGGCCGCTTCGGCGATGACCGGCTTCGATGCGCTCGACGCCGATCCGCGCGCAACGCTCGTGTACGTCAAGCCGTTGCCCGGCATGACCGCGACGATGATGCAGACGAGCCGTGTCTGGCAGGCCATGCCTTTCGCGGGCGCGGGCCGCATGACCGGCATGGCCGAGGTGCCACCCGAAGGCGGCATCCTGAGCGCGGCCTGGTTCGCACATGCGCTCGTCGATGCGCTCGCCGCGCTGCCGGCGACGTCGACTGCACCGCGCTCCGTGGCCTTGCCTGCGCAGCGCGCCGCGGGGGCTTCATGAAGAACGTCATGACTCCGCCCTTCGCACCGATGCACCGCACACCGCTCGTGCCCGTCTGCGCGCTGTTCGCGCTTGCGGCGGCGCTCTTCGCGCTACGCCTCGACGCGCAGCTCGCGCCCGCGTACTGGTGGCAGGCGCTCGTCGCGCCCCCGGCCTCTAACGTGACCCAGTTGCTGGTGCACTACGGCGACTTTCCTCGCGTGACCGTCACGTTGTTGTGCGGAGCCGCGCTCGGGCTCGCGGGCGTCGCGACCCAGCAGGTGTTGCGCAATCCGCTCGCGGAACCGGTGACACTCGGCATTTTCTCGGGCGCGTGGCTGGCGCTGGCACTCGCCACCGTCTACGCGCCGTTCCTGCTCGCTGGTGGCCGCGACGCGGTCGCGCTCGCAGGCGGCGCGGCGGCACTCGCCGCCGTATTCGCGCTGGCGGCACGGCGTGGGATGTCGCCGCTCGCGCTGATCCTGGCGGGCATGATCGTCAACCTGTGCGGCGGCGCCTTCTGCCTCGCGCTGGCGATCTCGCACTACGACCTGCTGAGTGGCCTGCTGGTGTGGGGCGGTGGATCGTTCGCGCAGCACGACTGGCGCATGGCGCTCTCGCTCGCGGCGCGTTTCGTACCGTGCGCGCTGCTATTGCTGCTGTGTCTGCGGCCGCTGACGGTATTCGATCTCGGCGATACGGTGGCGTCGAGCCTCGGCGTATCGCTGCGCGCCACGCGCGGCATCACGCTCCTGCTCACGTTGCTGATCGCCGCGTTCGTGGTGAGCGCGGTGGGCGTGATCGGCTTCGTCGGGCTCGCGGCACCCGCCGTCGCGCGGCTCGCAGGCGCGCGACGGCTGCGCGAGCGCGTGATCTGGTCGCCGCTGATCGGCGCGGCGCTGCTGTGGCTCGCCGATCAGCTCGCGCAATTGTGCGCGGCGCGCTTCGGCATGGCGATTCCGACTGGCGCGATCACGACGCTGATCGGCGCGCCGCTCCTGCTGGTGATGCTGCGCCGCCTGCGCGGGCGTCCCGATCTCGCGCACGCGCCTGCGCAACGAGGCGCACCGATATCGCCGCGCGGCCTGCGTCTTGTCGCGCTCGCGAGCGTGCTGATGCTGGCAATGGTGATCGTGCTTTCGCTGATGCTCGGGCGTGGTCTCGAGGGCTGGCATCTGAGTGACGCCCACGAAGCCGCCGCGCTGCTGTTCCTGCGCCTGCCTCATGTCGTGGCGGCGGCGGGCGTGGGCGTGCTGCTCGCGCTCTCGGGCGGCATGATGCAGCGCATGACCGGCAATCCCATGGCGAGCCCCGACCTGCTCGGTATCCCGGCGGGCGGCGCGTTAGGTTTGACGGGTGCTCTCTTTCTTACCTCGGCCCCGGGGCTGCCGACCTTTCTCGTCTGGTGCGCGGCCGGCTCGATGCTCACGCTGTGCGCGCTGGTGCTGATCTCTCGCGCCTCGTCGTTCTCGCCCGACACGCTGATCCTCGCGGGCATGACGCTGAGCGCAGCGTTCCAGGCGGTCTCCGTGATCGCGGTATCGAGCGGCGACCCGCGCGTCGTCATCCTCTACAACCTGCTGGCGGGCTCGACCTACAACGTCGGACCGTGGATGGCCGCGCTCGTCGCCGGCTGCGCACTGCTTGCGCTCGCGGCCGTCCCGTTGTGCCGTCGCTGGCTGGAGATTCTTCCGCTTGGCGATGCGGTCTCGATGGGTCTCGGCGTACGTATCGCCGGGGCGCGGTTCTGCCTGCTGATGTTGAGCGCGTGGTTGAGCGCCGTCGCGACGCTCGTGATCGGGCCGCTGTCGTTCATCGGTCTGATGGCGCCGCACATGGCGCGCATGCTCGGCATTCACCGCGCCATGCCCTTGCTGTACATCTCCGCCGCGTTCGGCGCGACGCTGATGATCGGCTCGGACTGGCTCGGCCGCTGGGTGCTGTTCCCGCAGGAAATGCCGGCTGGCGTGATGGCCACGCTGCTCGGCGGACTCTATCTGATCCTCACGATGTTCCGAAGGCCGGCGCAAGACCGGCCCGGTTCATGACGCACTGTCCCTCGGAGACTCATGTCTTTGCTCTTGAAACTCGCGCGCAATTCACGCTGGACCTTGTTCGTTGCGCTCATCACCAGCCTCGTTAGCGGCTTGGGTAACGCCGGTCTCGTCGCACTCATCAACCAGGCGCTGTCGGCCTCCGTGGTGCAACTCGCGCGGCTTGGCTGGCAGTTCGTCGCGCTTGGCATGATCGTGCTCGCCACGCGTACGCTCTCGCAGACGCTTTTCATGGACCTCGGCCAACGCGCGAAGGCGAGCCTGCGCATGCAGACGATCCGCCGCATCGGCGACGCCTCGTTTCGCCACCTGGAGCAGCAGGGCGCAGCGCGCTCGCTCGCCGTGCTCACCCAGGATCTGGACGCCATCGTGATGCTGTTCGTGCGCATGCCCGCGCTTGCGATGCAAAGCGCTGTGATCATCGGCTGCCTTGCATACCTGAGCGTGCTGTCGTGGCAGATCCTGCTGGTAGCGATCCTTACGATCGGCATCGGTGCGGCGGGCTTCCGGGTGGCCAACGGCCGCGCGCTCTTTCACCTGCGCGCGTCGCGCCGGCGCGAAGACGATCTGGTGCGCCACTTCCGGGCACTCTTCGACGGCGCCAAGGAGCTGAAGCTGCATCGCCTGCGCCGCGCCGCCTTTATCGACGACACGCTTTCCACCAATGTGGAAGCCGTGCGTGTGCAGCGCACGCGCGGCTACGTGCTCTACGCGGCGGCAGCGAGCTGGGGCAGCTTCATCCTGTTCGCGTTCATCGGCATCACACTTTTCGTGGTCGCGCGGATCTTTCCGGTGAACACGCACGTGATGTCGGGTTACGCGATGGTGTTCCTCTACATGATCATGCCGATTGAGTCGCTGCTTTCTGCGATTCCGAGCGTCAGCACCGCACGCGTTGCACTGGAGCGCATCGAACAGGTGAACGCCGAATTGCCGCCAGAGGTTGAGTATGATGCAAACGGCCCCGATGCGCCGGTGAACGGCGGGTTCGACAGCATCGTGCTCGACGGCGTCACGCATCGTTACTTCCGCGAAAAGGAGAACGATGTGTTCTCGCTCGGGCCGATCAACCTCGCGTTCAAGCCCGGCGAACTCGTCTATCTGATCGGCGGCAACGGCAGCGGCAAGACCACGCTCGCGAAGATGATCGTGGGTCTCTATCCGCCCGAGAGCGGCCGCATCCTGCTCAACGGCGAGAGCGTGGGCGAGGCTAGGCGAGATGCTTACCGCCAGCTATTTTCCGTGGTGTTCAGCGACTTCTTCCTGTTCGACAACCTGCTCGGCATGCGTCTGGAGCGGCTCGATCAGACAGTGCAGGAACTGCTCGTGCATCTGCAACTCGATCACAAGGTCAGCATCGACGACGGCGTCTTCTCCACGCTCGAACTCTCGCAAGGGCAAAGGAAGCGGCTCGCGTTGCTGGTCGCGTATCTGGAGGATCGGCCGTTCTACCTGTTCGACGAATGGGCCGCGGATCAGGACCCGCTCTTCAAGGACGTGTTCTATCGCAAGCTGCTGCCTGAACTGAAGGCGAAGGGGAAGACCGTGCTGGTCATCACGCACGACGACCGTTATTTCCATCTCGCGGACCGCTATATCAAGCTCGAATACGGTCAGCTCATAGAGACCGGCGCGGGTGCGGATCCCGGCGCGCGATCCGTCGATGGAAGGGTTGAAAGCAGTACGGTGCACACGCCCTTTGCCGCGCAGAAATAAGGTCTGGCGATCGTGTTGATGAATCTGTGTTGCTGTCGAGGTTTTTACCGATGAGTATGTCTACGAGTTTGCCCACGACGCTTTCGCCCGACGAGGCGCCGCTGACGGCAGTTCCCGCGCGAGCGCTTTTTAAGCTCGATAACGTCTCGTTCGAAGCCGATGGCCGCACGCTGCTTAAGCCCTTATCGCTGACACTGATGAAGCAGCGCGTGTATGGCCTGATCGGTCACAACGGTTCCGGCAAATCGACGCTTGTGAAGCTGCTCGCGCGCCAGCTGCAGCCAGCTGGGGGCGTGATCGAATTTGGGGGGCGACCGCTTGAGAACTGGGAAAGCCGGGCGTTCGCACGTGAGGTCGCGTACCTGCCGCAGCAATTGCCCGCCGCCGACGGCATGACGGTGCGCGAACTGGTAGCGCTCGGGCGTTATCCATGGCACGGCGCGCTCGGCCGCTTCTCGCGCGACGACGCGCAGAAAGTACTCGAAGCGATGGAGCAGACCGACGTGCTGCGTTTTGCCGATCGCGCCGTCGACAGCCTCTCGGGCGGCGAGCGGCAGCGCGTGTGGCTCGCAATGCTGATCGCGCAAGATAGCGATTGTCTGTTGCTGGACGAGCCGATTTCTGCGCTTGACATCGCTCACCAGATCGAAGTGCTCACGCTCGTGAAGCGTTTGAGCGAGGAGCGCGGTATCGGCGTCGTGGTGGTGCTGCACGACATCAACATGGCGGTCCGCTTCTGCGACGAACTCATTGCGCTCAAAGGCGGCAGCCTGCTCGCGTACGGTCCGTCCGCCGAGTTGATGCGTGCCGAGACGCTCAGCGCGATCTATGGCATCCCGATGGGTACCGTCGCGCATCCGGACGGTGGCTTGCCGATCAGCTTCGCGCACTGAGTGCGTCTGGTGTAGTGAGTTTGCTGGAGAGGGACGTCGAAGACCAGGTGAGGTGCCGGTGCGGATGCGGACTGCCGGATCCAAAGAACGTTTCGATTCGCAGAGTTCCATGGCGGCTTCCCAGGTGGAGCAGCCCTTTGAATGGCTGGACACCGTTGTGCACGACTGTCGCTTCATGGCCGAACTCTGCCCCAAGGGGGAGAAACCTTGTTCGACCCCGAGCCCTACGGTCGAGGCTCTCAAAATAAATGAGCAGCCGACTCCGGCTGTACCATCCGCAGCAGAAATCTGCAGCGGGCTGCCGGGTTTCAACCGCGCCCGGTTTCATGAACAATTCGACGCCGACGTTGCAAGGTTCTTCCAGGCAACGCTGCCATGGGAAACGGCCTCGCCTTTCGTGTGCAGGCACAACGAAACGTCTACCCGACCTCGACGCGGTTACGGCCCGACTCTTTCGCCACATAGAGCGCCCGGTCTGCCCGCCGCATCAACGCGTGCACATCACGCTCGCCCGCTTCCCGCGTGACGACACCGATACTGACGGTGAACGAGATCGGCTTCACGCGCCACGCGTGCTCGAAATCCTGTTCCTCGAAGCGGCGCCGCAGCGTCTCCGCGATCCGGCACGCGACTGCGGCGTCCGCGCCCGGCAATGCCGCGACGAATTCCTCCCCTCCCCAGCGCGCGAACAACCGGGACTCGTGCGGAATCGACATACCGACCTTCCCCAGCACCTGCAGCACTTCGTCGCCGATATCGTGGCCGTAGGTGTCGTTGATCTTCTTGAAGTAGTCGATGTCCAGGATAAACACAGACAGGAGGTCGTCGGTACCGAGCACCTTTTCGACAAAATCCAGGAATTCGCGGCGATTCGCCAAGCCGGTCAGGGCATCGGTCACGGCCTGCTTTTTCAGCAGTTCGATGAGCTCGGCGCGCTCGCGGATATCGCGAACAACTGCCGTGAATTCGATGACGCCATTCACTTTTATTTTTGAAATCGCGATTTCGACAGGGATGACCGTGCCATCCCGATGCCGTCCATACACGCTGTTGCTTTCGTCCATGCGGGGCGGTGTGATCGAGCGCAGGCTCATCTGCACGGAGTCTGCGAACTGCCTGACGTTCCGGGAATGATTCGCGCGAAACTTTTCCGGCAACAGGATCTCGATCCGCTGTCCCAGCACCTCGGCCGACTTGTAGCCGAACAGGTTCTCTGCCGCGCGATTGAAGAACGTGATGTTGTGCTGTTCGTTGATCGTTACAATCGCGTCGTAAGCCGAGTCGACCACCGCCCGAAAACGGGAAGCACTCACTTCGAGTTCATGTGTCAGCCGCATTTCCGAGGCGGTGTCGAAACCTGTCACGAGGACTTCGTGCACGGCCGTTCCACTGCTCGTATGTCTGAGAGGTTTAAGCGAGAGGCGCCACGGGTGTACGCCGTCATGAAGGGCGAAAGACTGCTGCAGTTCCTGCGCCGCTCCTGACGTGAAGCATGCCCGTAGCTTTTCGCACAACTCGAGTCCCACTTGTTCCGGAATCAGGGCGTCGAATGAGATGGGGAACGTGTTCCAGTCCGCAGCCATCCCACCCGCCATCTGGATGAACGGGTCGTTGCAGGCATTGATGACGAACTCGCCATGAGCACCGCGCCCGACCACAGCGAAGCTGACCACAGCGCCGTCCACGTATTCCTGTGATCTGTTACTCAAATCCGACATAGCCTTACCTTGCAACACGTTGACGCCGCGCCGACCCAGCTAGTGAACGGTGTTGCTCAAACAGCCGCATCGACTTTTAATATCGGCAACGCGCCGGAAGTCTTGAGGGGTGAAAACCGACAGGGATATGGTTGGTTTCGGTTGGTTTCGCAACAGCAGCAGCGCCGTAAGGCACCGGGACGGATTGTCTTTGTCGCTGAACCGGAAGAACTCTCGTCCTGTACACGCCAGTGACATCGGTGTTAAACCCGTCCCATGCCTGCGCTGGTAGACGAAATTATCGCCGTGGCCGCGTTGACAAGTTTATCGGTATCGTGCCGAAAGAATCTAACTAATTTGCCATAATGCCGACCGCGCCCAAGGTCTTGGGCGCCGTTGGCGCCCTAAGGAAGAGGAGTCTTGTTCGACCCGGAGCCCACCAGTCGGGGCTCTCAAGAGGTATGGAAACGGTATGGAAAACGCTCTCCGGTAACACCACGCCAGAAGGGCACGCGTATTGCGGCCCATGCCCGCCACTGCGCATCCGTGATTCGCTGGCCAACGCCGCGAGGATATCGAACCGCCACGCACCGATCCAGCAACGCCCCAGCTGGCAAGAAAAGTCCGCCCTGCCGGGCGTCGCGCACCGGCGGCGGCGACGCCTTCGCCCGACGCGCGCCGCGACGACGCACGACCCGCCGCACGTGCGCCACCAGCTCGATGCGCACCTCCTGTCCTTCGTAGCCGTTCCGCGAAATCAATCGAAGTACATCACGTCGCACGCCATCGAGCGCGGGATCAGTCAGCATGCGCATCGAGACATGCAGCCCGATGCGTCGGGCACGCTCGAGCAACTGGCCGCGGCTCATTCCGTTCCAGCACGCGCCGATAAACGTCGCGACCGTGGGTGCCAGCGACCGGGTCGTAGTATTTCGCGGGCAGCCGCGTCGGCTGATCATAGCTCAGCGCCCGGCGCACTTCCTGTTCGGTGATGCCGAGGAGCGCCACCTCATCCCGGAATCTGGCCAGTACCGCCGCGACTTCGCGCGCTCGCGCATCGGCCAGCAGATCGTTCACGCGGCCGAGTTCTGCACGCAGCAGCTTCAGTTCGGGGTTCGGCTCAGACATGGTCCTTTGGGGGTAACGCCGGCGGGCGCCGACCGTCCGATTCTAGCGTCGGCGCGAGCCGCGAAAAAGATGCCGGTGCCACCACGCCGCCCAGCCGTGCGACGCGTCCCACACCCACCCGCCACGCCCGCACGCGCAATGCATGGCGTGCAGAGCCTCGCGCCGCCGTTGCGCAGCCTCGCGCGCTTCCCGTTCGATCTGCTCCGCGATCGCGCGCGCGGGCTTGCGCATCTTGCGACGCATCCGCTTGTGGTTACGGCGAACCCGTTGCGGCGCAACCCGCCCCTTCGCATCCTTGACCGGGACTAAGCAGAAAATCATCAGGCCGATCATCAGCAGCATGACGGCAGTCATCACATTCGCGAGAACGTTCAGCGGCCCGGGAGTGAGCCAGGCGTAATAGCTCCCGACAACGACGATCGCCAGCGCGACGGCGGAAGCGCTCAGGAAGGCCCTGGAGATGAACATCGCAACCACTTTGCCCGTCACCACCACGTGGCGCGAGCGTCGCGCCGCGCCGACGGCGCCACTGAGCATGTATGCCCCCACTGCGGCACGACGACAATCACCAGAATCCCGAGCAGCACCGCGCAATCCTCCGGTACGGCAAGAAAATATTCAACGCCCCAGACAATGGCACGCGCGATCGGGTTTCGGGGCACCCCGTCGAACCCGAACATTCCCAGGTATGCTGCCGCGCCGAGCACGATGAGGCTCTCCGTCAGTACGAGGCAGTACAGGACCACATCGTGTAGATATTCTCCGGCTCGCTCTTCGCCTTCTCGTTGAGTGAATAGGCCATCAAGCCCACCAGGCCGACCGTGAGCAGGAACATCGCCAGATAGGGATGCGCGCGACCGAAGCGGCTGCCCGGCGTGCTTTTGGTCAGCGCGACCGAACGGCACCCACTGGCCAGCTCGTACTGCCCGGGGCCATTCCGGAAAGGATGGAACATCAGCGCCTGGCGTTCCAGCACCTGGCGGTCCGGGACATCCGGCCCAAACGTGACGGTCGTGAAACCCCGGTCGGCATTCATGCGCCCCTGCGGCCCGGGAGGAGCTGCCTCGCCCGACAACGTCACATGCGTGGCCTTGCCATCGAACACCACATCGACCGTGAGGCGGCCGGCGTCACCGGTGTAATGGCCATCGAGCTGCGGCCAGAACATCCCCCACACGACCAGCGCCAGAAAGCCGACCAGCCGCGCAGCGCCGCCCGACACTTTCGCGCGGCGCAACCAGCGCGAACGGCCTGCCGGTGCAACAACCTGCACAACGGGAGGCGTCCTGTCGTTTGCGATGCTCATTGCGCCCCCTCCACCGCCCGGGCACGGCGCGACTGAAAGGCGGGAAAACCCCTCGCAGCGCAAAGGCCCGGCGGCCGGGCGCGCTCGACACGCATACCGGTAGACCGACGAACGGGACGGCTTCGGGGAAATGATCGACAGCAGACGGCATGATGTGGCTCCTTTTGTCAGATTTTTGTTGTTATCGGCAAAAGGCCCGCTATTCGAAGAGCGATCTGAAAATATTTTTACGACGCGCTCCCGGCACCGAATGGCGCTCGGGGTACGGCGATGTGCGGCGCCCTGCCCTGGCCCGATCCGGCGGCTTTCGCGCGAACTTCTGGTCGTTTGCCGTCCGACGAAGTAAAAGTTGATCCATTCCAGAAGTAAGACTTGTACCGGTCCCGCAAGGGCACTTCAGGCTCAGCACATCGTCCGAATAGCTGCGCCGGAAGCTCCCTCAGATTCTTCCACTTCACCGCACTGCGGAAGGCACGGCCATCTTCGTCAAGTGACTCGATGATCGCGCGCTGTCCGCGCGCTTCGGCCATTACCCGTACCACACGCTCCTCGTAGTGCATCAGCACGCCGATTTCCGGGGGGGACCGGTTTGCGCCGGCCGCGTCCTGCACGACTCATGTCTTCACGCCGGATTTTCGAACAGCTTGCACAGCGACCGTAGGTTTCCGGGCCGCGCGTCGAGGAGCGCGGCGTGCGGAGCTGACCGAACTGGATACGCGCAGGCGCAGGAGTTCCAGCTCCTGCGCCTGCTCCTGAGCTTCGTGACTCGCCCGCATCGCCCCACGCCGCCCTTCCAGCATACCCGCCTGATGGCGTAAGTCTCCCAGTTGCTTCTGCAGTGACTGGATCTCGGTCTGCGCACGTTCGCCGTCACGAGTCGCGCGTTGCTGCGCGCCGTCCAGTTCCGCTGCAGACGCATACTCGCAGCCCGCTCGCGCTTGAGCTCAAGCAGCGTGCGTTTCTCTGCGGCCTGAAGTCGGGTCTCGGCAAGTTCGGTGCTGGCCCGCTGCTTGTCGAGTTCAGCGGCGAAATCGGTGCGGGCCTGCACAAGAGCAGCGTCCCGCTCACGCAGTGCCTGCTGCGCCCGTGCCAGCTCGCCTTCGAGTGCGTCACGTGTCGCCGCTGCTGCGGCCTGAGCCTGTTCGAGTTCCTGGATGTGCACCTGCGCGGCGAGCAATGTGCTCGTCCTCTGCTCGAGCGCCATTTCGGTACGCGCCAGATCAGCCTGCAGTGTGGCGACCGAAGCCTCAGCCGTAGACCCCAATAAAAATGACACCGTTGCGACAATAAATGTGTCACAACGCGCCGGGCATCCGGCCCGGTGGCGGAGTGGCGCAGAGATGCACCCATGGCAAGCTCGTCGCCGCTGCCTAGGAACATCCGGTATCGCCCCTGAGCGCCCTTGAGTTCCCAACAAAGCGGACAGCGGGTGTACGCGCAATAGAAGGCCGGTGGAGTTCCACGACAGGAATCTCACGAGGAACCCAGCGTCGGCCTGGATCTAACGACGTAGCCGCACGCCGTAGCCAAGACCAGCCTCTTCGCTCAGAAACAACACGCCGGCACTCTCAAATGCGGCCATCACCTTGATGACCGTCGAAAAATGCGCGTGGATATCCTCGCCTGCCGCTTCGAGGCGTTTGACCGTGATTTTCGAAACGCCGGCCATCTCCGCAAGCTTCGTCTGATCCCAACCGAGAAGCGCTCGGCCTGCCCTGATTTGTATGCCCGTTATCATGCTTGACACTAAGTATCTCTATTGATACTTTTAGTATCATACCCGACGAGGCTACCTATGGCTACCAACGCAGCACCTGAAGACTGCAGGATGACACGATCGGTCTCTTATTTCCTCGTAGATGACGTGTTTGCGACCGCAGAGTTCTATCGTGATGTCCTGGGCTTTACCTTCGACGAGTTCTTTGGTGTCCCACCAAGCTTTGTCATGGTCCAACGCGACGACGTGAACATCATGTTCCGGCAGGTGCGGCCACCAAGGACTCCGGTCGCGCGGCCCAATCGAACCGTCATGGACGAAACGTTTGATGCCTATGTCTACGTCTCGAATGTGGATCAACTTGCCGCGGAACTGCGCGCAAAGAAGGCCGATATTGTTGAAGGACCGGTTGATAGGATCTATGGCATGAGAGAGCTGCTCGTGCGCGATTGCAACGGATACGTCATTGCCTTCGGGCAGGGCTGAATCCGGCGGCCCGTCGTAGATCGGTTAGATGAGCTGAGTGTTGCCAGCTGCTGAACCTGCAAAGACATCCCGAGCAGGCAACCGAATTGCCGACAATTCGCAGCGCGAGGTAGGCCGACCCGGAGCAGCCGGTCGGCGGTCGCTTCGGTGCCATTTAGTGCTCGACTTGAGCGAGCCAAACAGTGTGCCCACCGCAATCCGCGTCTTCGACGATATGGTCTACAACCAGAAAGCCATTTGCTTTCAGCAGCGCTCGATATTCTTCGGGAGCCAAACTAGCGTGATAGAGAGGTTCACCACGGTACGAGCCAGTGGCTTCACCATGCGAAGGTCCACTAGTAAACATCAGTGCGGCGCGCGGTGACGCGTGTCGCTTAAAGATCGGAAACATGCGGCGCTGATCATCGTGACAGAGATGAAAGAAGCTGTCCCAGGCAAGCAAGCCATCGAATGTCCGCTCAAGTGCGAGGCCACGCATATCCCCTACGCGCCAGGATCGCTGCGGAAGACGCTCACGGCAGAGCGCTATTAACGCTGGGGAGCTATCGATACCGTCCACCGCGAAGCCTTTATTGACGAGATATTCCGCAATCGGCGAGCCTGAACCGCAACCAATGTCGAGCACGGATGATCCACGTCTCAAGAGCGCACCGAATCTATCGAGCCAGGCGGTTTCGCTCCCGTTGCCGCGCCGACGATCCGCGACATAGTCATGCGCATGCCGGTCATAGAGATCGATGATCTTGTCCGCGTCTGATTTCATGTACTCCGACCCCGAGGGATTAATGCCGTGAACAAACCCGCATTCATCATTCTATGCATTGTTCCCTCTAGTGCGCCTCCCGCAGCTCATGTCGCACTGTGAATGGCAGCTTTCGCTCGCGCATTTCTTGTTGTCGAATGTCCCAAACTGGCCGCATTGCAACAGCCATTCAAACAATAGACTCCCGGATAAACCTAAGTAAAATATTTATTAGCTCGCGCAACGCAGATCGTCACTTGCACGCCGATGAACCCACCAAGACCTCCGCCGATAGCGGCCCCAAGGACGGGGGAACCATGAAGTCCTCCTAAATGAGTCCCTAATCCTCCACATACTCCGCACGCAGTCCAGCCAATCCATGTTTGCCAATGGCGCCGGGCCCGTCGGCGGCCCTGCCTCCAAACGCGGAGTCGTTCTTCGGGAGATAGTCGCGCAAGCTCCGGGATGTTTTTAAGCGTCATGTAGATCGCCATGCCTGTTCTCTTGAGTTGACCAGTCAGTTTTCGCGCAATGCCTATCGCATCGTAATTGGCCGCACGGTGCCCTATGCGGGTGGCATCGATCGCCTGGTCTTCCTGGATCATGATCCAAACCGCGAGCTCAGAAAGGCTGGAACGCGCTACTCCACTATCTTGCCGTCTACCGAAGGTGGCCGCTTCCTGGCCAGCCCCACCCCGCCCCAATCGCCCTCACCCAAACTCCCCACCACAAATAAAAAAGGCCGCTCCCAAGAGCGGCCCCACACGTTATAGCAGAGAAACGGACTCAAAGGCCGCCGCCCTCAATCCTCCAGCAACGACAAATCCCGCACCGCGCCCTTATCCGCCGACATCACGAGCTTCGCATAAGCCTTCAATGCCGCCGACACCTTGCGCGGACGCGCCTTGGCAGGCTTCCAGCCCTTCGCGTTCTGCTCTTCGCGGCGGCGCGCCAGTTCCTCATCGGAAACGAGCACGTCGATCGTGCGATTGGGAATGTCGATACGGATCTTGTCGCCGTCGCGCACCAGACCAATCGCGCCGCCCGCTGCCGCTTCGGGCGAGCAGTGACCGATCGAAAGCCCCGAAGTCCCGCCCGAGAACCGCCCATCCGTGAGCAGCGCACACGCCTTGCCGAGCCCCTTCGACTTGATATAGCTCGTGGGGTACAGCATCTCCTGCATGCCGGGGCCGCCCTTGGGGCCTTCGTAACGCACGATCACCACGTCGCCGGCCTTGACCTTGTCGTTGAGGATGTTCTCCACGGCCTCGTCCTGCGACTCCGTCACGTGGGCCCTCCCTTCGAACACCAGCAGGCTGTCGTCCACACCCGCCGTCTTCACCACGCAGCCGTCCAGCGCGATATTGCCGGTCAGCACGGCAAGGCCGCCCTCCTTCGAGAAGGCATGCTCATACGAGCGGATGCACCCTTCGGCGCGGTCGAGGTCGAGGCTCGGCCAGCGCGTGTTCTGGCTGAACGCCACCTGGGTCGGGATGCCTGCCGGACCCGCCTGATAGAAGGTCTTCACGGCGTCGTCCTCAGTGCGGACGATGTCCCACTGGTCGAGCGCGTCCTTGAGCGTGGCCGTGTGCACCGTCGGCACGTCGGTGTGCAGCTTGCCCGCACGATCGAGCTCGCCGAGGATGGCCATGATGCCGCCCGCGCGATGCACGTCTTCGATGTGGTACTTGTTGGTGTTCGGCGCCACCTTGCACAACTGCGGCACGACGCGCGAGAGGCGGTCGATGTCGGTCATGCCGAAGTCGATGCCCGCTTCCTGCGCCACCGCCAGCAGGTGCAGGATGGTGTTGGTCGAGCCGCCCATGGCGATGTCGAGCGTCATGGCGTTCTCGAATGCCTTGAAGCCCACCGAGCGCGGCAGCACGCGTTCGTCGTCCTGTTCGTAGTACTGGCGCGTGAGCTCCACGATGCGGCGGCCGGCGCGCTTGAAGAGCTGCTCGCGGTCCGCGTGCGTGGCCACCACCGTGCCGTTGCCGGGCAGCGAGAGGCCGAGCGCTTCGGTCAGGCAGTTCATCGAGTTGGCCGTGAACATGCCCGAGCACGAGCCGCAGGTCGGGCAGGCCGAGCGTTCGACTTCGGCCACTTCGGCATCGGAATACTTCGTGTCGGCCGCGATCACCATGGCGTCGATCAGGTCGAGCTTCTTGACCTCGATGGCCTTGGTCACGGGATTGGCAAGACGCGTCTTGCCCGCTTCCATGGGGCCGCCCGAAACGAAGATCACGGGAATGTTCAGCCGCATCGCGGCCATGAGCATGCCCGGGGTGATCTTGTCGCAGTTGGAGATGCAGACCATGGCGTCGGCGCAGTGCGCGTTGACCATGTACTCCACCGAATCGGCGATGATGTCGCGGCTCGGCAGCGAATACAGCATGCCGTCGTGGCCCATGGCGATGCCGTCGTCCACGGCGATGGTGTTGAACTCCTTGGCCACGCCGCCCGCAGCTTCGATCTCGCGCGCAACGAGCTGGCCCAGGTCCTTCAGGTGCACGTGGCCCGGCACGAACTGGGTGAACGAGTTGACGACGGCGATGATCGGCTTGGAAAAGTCGTCGTCTTTCATGCCGGTGGCGCGCCACAGGGAACGCGCGCCCGCCATGTTGCGGCCGGCCGTGGAGGTTTTGGAACGGTATGTGGGCATCGTGGTTGCTGTAGAAAAATCGCAGGAAAATCGCTTGAAAAGCGTCGCTGGCTCATTCCATGGGGACCACGGGATTGACGGCCCCCCTCGCGCGCCCGTGCGAACAACCTCTTGAGTCGTGCCTGGGGCTTAACTCAGCAATTATCCCACACACCTGTAAGGGGCGCTCCCGGGCCCCGCCCGGCCGGGCCCGAGCGCCAACTGGACCGCAACCCGGCACCCCCACGCCGACAATTCGCTTACTGGCCGGGCGCATGCACTTCTGCCGCGAGCCAGCCTCACCCTCATCCCCGCAGAAAATCACGGGATTCCTAAACGATGCCAAGTTTCTGTCACGAAGTACCTGCATGATTGGACACTGGGGCGTTGCTGTCCCGTCCAGGCTCCGCGCAAGCTGAACAACCTCTTTCAGCAAGCTTTATTTCGCACAACCGAAGCTGACGATCCGCTGCAATCGACAGACTTGACCGAGAGTTCCTACCATGCAAAACGTCCAGGCCGATATCGCCGATCTCCTCAAGCCCGCTACGCAGCCCGGCAAAGAAGTGCTGTGCGTCCAGCACGTGAGCCGCGGTTTCGACAAGAACCAGAGCGAGCTGCTCGTGCTCGACGACGTGAACGTCACGCTGCACGAGGGCGAAATCGTCGGCATGCTGGGCCGTTCGGGCTCGGGCAAGTCCACGCTGCTGCGCATCATCGCCGGCCTGATTCCGGCCACGGGCGGCGAGGTGGTCTATCAGGGCAAAACGCTGCGCGGCCCCGCCGAAGGCGTGGCGATGGTGTTCCAGACCTTCGCGCTCTTCCCCTGGCTCACGGTGCTGGAGAACGTGGAAGCCGGCCTCGAAGCGATCGGCGTGGGTCCCCAGCAGCGGCGCGAGCGCGCGCTCGCGGCCATCGACCTGATCGGTCTGGACGGTTTCGAAAACGCCTATCCGCGCGAGCTTTCGGGCGGCATGCGCCAGCGCGTGGGTTTCGCACGCGCGCTGGTGGTCGATCCCACGATCCTGCTGATGGACGAGCCGTTTTCCGCGCTCGACGTGCTCACTGCAGAAACGCTGCGCACCGACCTGCTCGACTTGTGGACCCAGGGGCGCATGCCGATCAAGTCGGTGCTGATCGTCACGCACAACATCGAGGAAGCGGTCTTCATGTGCGACCGCATCCTGGTGCTTTCGTCGAACCCGGGCCGCGTGACGGCGGAGATCGAAGTGCCGTTCAAGCATCCGCGCAACCGGCTCGACCCGGCCTTCCGCCGCCTCGTGGACGAGATCTACGCGAAGATGACCGCGCGCCAGATCGGCGCGACGGCGAAGCGCGAACTCGAACTGAGCAGCGGGCTGCCCGGCGTCTCGACCAACCTGATGGCGGGTCTGATCGAAACGCTCGCCGCCGAACCGTACAAGGGCCGCGCGGACATGCCGGAAATCGCGCGCACGCTGCAACTGGAAGTGGATGAACTGTTCCCGGTTGCCGAAATGCTGCAATACCTGGGTTTTGCCGAAGTGGTCGAAGGCGACGTCATCCTCACGCAGGCCGGACATCTTTTCGCGGACCGCGGCACGCAGGAGCGCAAGATGATGTTCGCCGACCACCTCTTGCGCTGCGTGCCGCTCGCGGCGCAGATCAAGAACGTGCTGGGCGAGCGCCCGGGGCATCGCGCGCCGCGCGTGCGCTTCGAGCAGGAACTGGAGGACTTCCTCTCCGATGACGCCGCAGAGGAAACGCTCGACACGGTGATCGCCTGGGGCCGTTACGGCGAGGTCTTTTCGTACAACGACAAGACGGAGATCTTCAGCCTCGCCGACGTGGAAGCCTGATCGCTGTCCCGCTTCGAGGCGCGGGATGCGCCTCGAAGCCCGCTATTCGCCCGCTATTCGCCCGCTATTCGATCGGCTTCTCGCTATCCCCCGCCAGCAGCATTTGCGCAAGCTGGGTGAAGCTCCACCCGTCGGCCTTTCGGTCGAGCACCCACACGAGATCGAAGCGGTCCTCGGGCCAGGCGGCGGGCACCCTGGGCGCGTGAGGCAGGTAGCCGATCAGCGAGGGCAGCACCTTGTGCTCCCACGCCACCAGCACGATGCCCGACTGGGCCAGCACGTCCTTCATCAGCGCCGCCCCGTCGTCCTTGAGATACGCGGTGACGAAGTTCACCTGCGAGCCGGCCTGCAGCAGCGCCACGAGCGGCGCGACCGTCTGCATGGCCCGGCGGCTCTTGCTCGCCGGCCCCGTGCCGGGGGCGAACACCGAGTGAGGCGTGAGCTTCGCCGCGTGGCCGCCCTCCTGCGGGCAGAAAAACCGCGCGAGCGCACCGGCGCGCTGCCAGCCGCGCACGGCCAGGCTTTCTTCGTCGGCCTTGCCGTTCGCATCGACGCCGCCGCCCAGATCGGGGGCCGGCTTCTCGGCGTGCCGGATGAACATGATGCGTTCGGGTGTCACCTCTTCCTCCGCGGTTCGGCTTCGGGGTTTGCCTTCGGGGCTGGCTTCCGGCTGCGCGTTCACTCTCGTTGCGGGCACATCAATGCCGTGCTTCGCGCGCCGCCTGCTCCTGCACGGTCAGGATCGCCTCCGGCACGGCCTCGAGCCGCTCGACGGGAATCGGGTCGCCGCTTTCGTCGGAGTAGCCATAGGTTCCTTCGGCGATCTTTTCGAGCGCACGCTGAATGTCGGCAATACGCTGGTTGCTCGTATCGCGCAGCGCCTGGTTCGCGACGTCCTGCGCCAGCCGCTGCCCTTCGTCCTCGAATTCGTGCGCTTCTTCGCCGTGGTCTTCCTCGAACGTGCGTTCGTCCGCTATCGTGCCCTCCTCGCCGCCCAGCAGTTCGCGCTGCAGCGCTTCGAGACGCACGCGCTGCTTCGCAATGAAGGCTTCGCCCAAACCCGCACTCTGATCAGACATGATGTTTCTCCCTCCAATGACATCGACAAGGCACCCGGCAGCGCCTGGCAGAACAAACCCGCCATCAACCCGGCACTAGCGGGCCAGCCCCTTGAACAGTGCAGAAAGACTCGCCGTCATCATCTCCACGGCGATGGCAGCGAGAATCATGCCCATCAGCCGCTTCGTGATGGCGGTCACTTTGGGCGAGAGGACACGCCCAATGCGCGGTGCGGAAAAGAGCGTAATGGCCAATAGTACGAGGAAAACCGCGAGCCCCAGCGCGAGGCTGACTTCCTTGCCCTCTTCGGTTGCCGTATGCCCGAACACGATCAGCGTGGCAATCGTTCCGGGACCGACGAGCAGCGGCATGGTCAGCGGAAACACGGCCACGTCCTGATCGGCACCGTTGTCGCCCAGTTCGCTCTGGCGGGGGGTGTGCTGCGCGCTCGACGACCCGTGCAGCATGTCGAGCGCAATGAGCAGCACGAGCAGGCCGCCCGCGAGACGAAAATCGGCAATCGTCACGCCGAACACGCGGAGTATCGCCTCGCCCGCCGTCACCGAGATCAGGCAGCCGATTGTCGTCCCAACGAACGTAACCGCCGCAATTTTCCGTTTTCCCGTATCGGAAACGCCTTCGGTCAACGAGAGGAAAACCGGAATATTGGCGATGGGATTCATGATGGCGAAGAGCGCCGAGAACACTTTGACCGAAAACGAAAAATCGATAGCCATGGAATCCACTCCGCAATAGCCTCGCGTGAACCTCTTTCGCCTCTCCGTGCATCGAGAATAACATTCACGCCTGCCGACCGGACCACAGGACGGCCGGCCGCCGCGCTTAACCACGCATGCAGAGGGCGGCGAGCTTGCCGACGGTAATCACCGCCTGCTCGATTTCATCCGTCCAGGGGCTGCTGTAATTGAGCCGGATGAAATTCCGGTAAGACTCCTCAAAGATGGAGAACATGTAGCCCGGCCCGATCGTAATGCCCTGGTCCAGCGCGAGCTTGTAGAGGCGCAGCGAATCCACGGACGCCGGCAACTCCACCCACAGCACGTAGCCGCCCACCGGCTGCGACATGCACGTGCCCTTCGGAAAGAAGCGCGAGACGATGGCCCGCATCATGCTGGCCTGCTGGGCATAGAGCTTGCGCACGCGCCGCAGATGGTGCTCATAGCCGTCGCGCTCGAGAAATTCGGCGATGGCGATCTGCGGGATCGTCGGCGAGGTGAGCGTGTTGAGGAATTTCAGTTTCTCGACCTGATCCCGGTATCGTCCCGGCAGCGCCCAGCCGATCCGGTAAGCCACGGTCAGGCTCTTCGAAAACGTGCCGCAATGAAGCACGAGCCCCTTCGTGTCGAAAGACTTCAGCGTGGTGGGATAGGCGTCGCCGTAATACAGCTCGTTGTAGACGCCGTTTTCGATCACCGGAATATCGTGCGCCGTCACGAGATCCATGAACGCGCGCTTGCTCGCATCGGGCATCAGGAAGCCCAGCGGATTCTGGAAGTTCGGCATGACCATGCACGCCTTGACGGGATGCGATGCGATCACGTCGGCCAGCGCATCGACATCGATGCCCGAATCCGGGTGCGTCGCCACTTCGATCGCCTTCATCCCCAGCCGCTCGATGGCGTGCAGCATCGCATAGAAGGTGGGCGACTCCACGGCAATGGTGTCGCCGGGCTTCGCCACCGCCTGGAGGCACAGATTGATCGCCTCCGTCGCGCCCACGGTAATGACGATCTCGTTGGGGTCGATGGCCATGCCGTTTTCCAGGTAGCGGCGGGCAATCTGGCGCATGAGCCGCACATTGCCGGGCGGCAGCGCGTCGATCACGCTCCAGACTTCCTGGCCGCGGCCGGCGTCGTAGGCGTAGCGGTTGAGCTTGTCGAAGGGGAATGGGCGCGGATCGGGATACGGTGAGCCGAGCGGCACGGCGTCGTCCACGCCGATGGAGCGCAAGGTGGAAAGCACGAGGCGGCTCACGTCCACGGGCCGCGAAACCGGCTGCGGCCGCGAAGGCCGCAACTCCGGAATGCGGCCCTCGCCCGCGTGGCCCTCGCTGTTCACGAAGTAGCCGGACTGCGGGCGGCTCGTAATCAGGCCGCGGCTTTCCAGCAGGATATACGCGCGCACCACGGTCGCCACACTGAGCCGGTGCTGCTGGCCCATCTGGCGCACCGAGGGCAGCTTTTCGCCATGCCGGTAGACCCCTTGCCGGATCGACGTTTCGATTTCGTCCGCCAGTTTTTCGTAAAGGTTCATCGAACGCCCTCCCCGGCGCGGTTCGATCGTAGCAGAACTGTACTGCGCGGCGCGGGGTCGATTTGTGCATACCGCGCATGCATGCCTCCCTTTATTCTTGGGCCGTAATGCGTCGCCTCAACGATTCGCGACGCGGGAATCCGGAGCCAGGGGAATGAAAGGGGTCATATGTCCACGCCGCCACCAGAAGCACGCACCGACCAGCGGGTTAGCCCAGCCAGGGAGCGCAGCGTGAATCTGCTGGAAGCAATGCGGATCTACGTCAGAGTGGTGGAGCGAGGCAGCATTTCGGGGGCCGCGCGCGATCTCGACATCGGCCAGCCGGCCGTGAGCGAGCGCATCGAGCGGCTGGAGAAGTATCTGGGCTGCCAACTGCTGCTGCGCAACGCGCGGGCATTCAAGTGCACGCCGGAAGGCATCATCTTCCACGAACGCAGCAAGTCGGTGCTGGGTGCCGTGGAGCAGGCCGTGGCCGAAGTCTCGAACGACGAGCAAGCCGTGAAAGGCACGATCCGCATTGCTGCGCCGCACTGCTTCGGCGAAACGCTTCTGCCCGAGGGGCTGCGGCGCATTCGCGAGAGCTATCCGCAGCTCGACATCGAGCTCGTGCTGAACGACAAGATTGCCGACCTCGTGACCGAGGGCGTGGATATCTCCTTTCGTCTCGGGCCGCTCGGCGACGGCGCGTACATTGCCTACCCGCTCGGCCAGATCGAGCGCTGGCTCGTCGCCTCTCCCGACTATGTGAAGCGCCACGGCGCGATTGCCGAACCCGCGGAGCTCGCGAGCCACAGCTTCATTCGCGTGAAGGGCACCTTCGACTCCGATCTGCTGCCGCTCGCATCGCATGTGCCCGATGCACCGGAAGCCGCCGCCCAACGCGTGGACAGCGTGCCGATCCAGACGACCATCAAGACCACGCACTGGCGGCCGATGTTCGAAATGGTGATGGCGGGCGTGGGCATCGGCGTGCTGGAAGCGCCCGCGTGCCGGGACGCCATCGAGCAAGGGCGCCTCGTGCGCCTGCTGCCCGACTATGCGGTGCCGCCGCTCGCGCTGAATCTGCTGATCCGGCCGCAGCGCCCGGTTCCCGCGCGCGTGCGCAAGATTGTCGATATGCTGAAGACCTGGGTGGCCGAAGCGCTGGGCGCGGACCGATAGTCAATATCGGAAGATTCGCGCTGGCGGGTGTGTCGTTATTGTCTATCTTGAACTGCGTTGAACCGCGTTGAACTGGCGCGGCCCATCGAACGAGGAGTGCGAAATGTCTCAAATGCTGATCGTCGCGACTTTCGACAATCTGGACGCGGCGCAACGGTGCGCGCGGGATCTCAACAACTTCGTGACGGACGACGGCAGCTTCAAGATCGAGAGCGGCGTGATGGTCCAGAAGAGCGCCGACGGCAAGCTTGCGGTGCTCGATGAGTACACCGGGCCGTACTGGGGGACCGCGATTGGCGCCGTGACGGGCGGCCTGATCGGCCTCATTGCCGGACCGCTCGGCGTGGTGGCCGGCGCGGCAGCGGGGGCTGGCGCCGCGCTCGCGGGCCGTGCCATCGAGCATGGGCTCGACAAGAAGATGACCGCTTCGATCGAAGGCGAGCTTCTTCCCGGCAACGTTGCGTTGATCCTCGAAACGAAGTCGCCCCCCGAAACCGAGGTGGATGAAGTCGTGCGGGGTTATGGCGGAAAGATTTTCACCCAGCGCCTATCGTGGTAAAGGGCGCTGGTTCGCCGCACCATGCCATAACTGCTCTGCCCACCATCGCTCATGAGGTGAATCGCCGTGTCAGCCAGCACCCTTTATCGCCGGTTCCAGATCGCCGCGACGCTCGCGCCGCTGCCCAACAACCGCGGACTCGCAACCGTCTCCGCCACCACCACCGACGCCGCGCGGATCGCCGACCTCGGCACCGACCGCTTCCTGCACGTGGAGCGCTGGGTGGACTCGCTCGACCCGGACGCGCTCCAGGTGATCGTGGACGAATGCAAGGTCGCAATCGACCATTACGCGGACAACGTAGACGACAGCTAGGCGTGCGCGAAAGCTGCGACTTCGCGCGGCGCCACGTACAGCGTGCTACGTGCTCGCGCCTTTGCGCACGAGCACGTCGTGCACGATCCGCTCGGACTCCTGCGATTCCTCGATCCGGAAGAACCACTTCTGCGCGTGCGCGCGTATGGCAACCCAGGAACGGTCGTGCGGATCGTTCATCATGCGGCCGATGAACTTGCAGCCCCGTTCGATGCCGTCGCGATTCGCTTCGACCTCGGTCCGCCACTCGGGCTGAACCGTGTCGGGGCTGCAGGTCGCAAAGAGGTGCCCCTTGTGATGGATCTCGACATGGGCGATCCACCCACCCAGCCTGTTGCACCGCGAATGCGCGGTGACGTCGAACCCATAGCATTCCATGCGTTCCTGTTGCGCCATGTTCGCTCCTTGTTCGGGTCGTTGCGTGCCTGGAAGACGAGGCCCGCGCCACTCAACTGCCGGGCTGCGCGGTCGCCCGGTCCTTGTCGATCACCGCGCGGTGGATCGCTTCGGTTAGCGTATTGTTGACCTCGATGAGCTTGCGCATCTCCGCCTGGAGTTTCAGCAGGGCCTCCGCGTCCTTATAAGTTTGCAGCGCCTGCTTGTCCGAGGCCGCGGCCGCCACCTTCTGCCCCACCATGATTACGGAGAGCAGCACCAGTTGCAAAAACGTCTGTGCAATCCAGGCGATCAGGGTGGGCACGCCGCCCGCAATCGACGAAGGCAGACTGATCAGCGCGATGGCCGCGAAAACGTAGGCACACCACATCGTCCCCACGGCATTGGTGATGATGACGGCAATCTTGCCGTTCATACCCACGTGCTCCTGCGTGGTGAGGTGGGGGCCGGCCTTGTCGCGTTCCTTGATGCGCACGTTGGGATCGTAGTCGGTAGTCATCGTGAGGTCCCCTTTTGAAAAGTCGTTGGCTGGCGCGGCGGCGCGCCAGTGGTGCCATAATGAATGCGCGAGCATGATCGAACGTGTGCCACGGGGGCTGCCTGAAGCAGGCGGCCCCGCGTGCCGCGGCCTGCACCCGAAGCCAACCACGACGGTGAGGAGTTGACCATGAAGCCAGCCATCAAGCGCGAGCCCGCCAGCCGGCGCCACCGTTTCCTGCATGATCTGAAGTGGATTGCCATATTGTGGTGCGTGGGCTTTGGCGGCACGGTGCTGCTCACGCTGCCCCTTCACTTCCTCGTCATGGCGATGATGCACAAATAGCGTGCTGCACGCAGTATCCGCAACGCTACGGCTCATCAGTCGCAGCGCAGCATCAGCGTACGCATGGAATCGTTATCGTCGTACGTTTTCACGCCCCGGGTTCTCACGCCCTCGCGCGCGTACCGAGCCCCGCCATCGCGCGAAACGTCTGCCTCACAACGGCAAAGTCGCGCGTCACGGCACGGCGCGCCCAACTGTCGCCCGGCATGCTGACGAAACCGCAGTCGAGGCCATCCACGCCGGGAAGGTCGATCGCGGCAGCCTCGTCGCCCACCATCGCATTGAGCAGCAGTACGAACAGGCCGTGCTCGGCGTAAAGCGCAAGTTCGCAGAAGGCCGGTAATGCGGGGGGCGCTGTCGTGGCTGTCGTAACGACGCGCAGCACCACAACGCCGTCCTGCTCGTTGAAGAGTTCGATCAGGCGCTCCACGGTCGAAAGGTCCGGACTGTACACCGGACTCAACGCGTCCCGCTTCGCACCCGCGCGCACGACGTAGCCTCCGATCATGCCGTTCATGACGCCCCCTGTGGCGGCATTCGCCTCGCACATTCTGCGAGTCTGTCCTTCACGTTCGAGCCATCGTACATCTAAACTGAATGAACGAAACGCTGCGCGCAGCGTGCGAATCCGATACCTAATATCGGCTCGCGCCATGCACCCGGACACCCGATATTAGGTATCGGATGCACGGAGGTTCACAGCCGCCGGATCGCCTCATAGAATTCAAACGTCAAATTGTCCCTTTTTGTGGTTCGCATTGACTGACCGCCTGAAGACTTCGGTTCGCTCGATCGACCACCGCAGAACATTTCAATTCCATTGCCGTGCAATGACGGGGGCGGCGCACAAGAGACCAGATAGTCAGGACACCGCGCTGCATGCGCGCGCCGGCTTCGCGCCGCATCGAAGCCAGCGCCGCTCATGCACTCAGGACGTACCGATCGCCGCTTCTGCAGGAGTCGCCTATGCCTATGTCTGATGCCGAGCCTCAAGCCGTAATCGGTCCCGTCACCGTTTGCGCCCTCTTCATCGTGGCGACGCTCGATCCGGGTGACGGCGCGGTTTCGGCCGTGCGCAACGGGTGCGGCAAGGTCGCGGCATTCGCGCGTTCGGCGGGCAAGCGCATTGCGCTCGCCACGCCCGGCAACATTCTCCTGCCCATTCGCGCTGCCCATATTTCCCACGGTTAGAGGTCACCCGATCATGCCTACACTCTGCGATATTTGTCACGCCCGCCCCGCGGTCGCACGCGTTGTCGTCAACGAGAACGGTGAGCGCAAGTCGCTGTCGATCTGCGACTACCACTACCGGCAGTTGATGCGTCATCAAAGCATGCTGAACCCGTTCGATTCGCTGCTGGGCGGCAACGGCCTCTCGCGCCTCTTCGGCGGCATGGG
>NZ_BAYB01000049.1 GCF_000685035.1 Paraburkholderia ferrariae NBRC 106233 | reverse complement strand
GACTACCGTCACCTGGCCTCTGCTTACCGAATTACGCTAAAGTCGCTGGGACGTAGGTATCTGAGGACCGGCAACGGTCATGCTCACGCTGCAGCCTCCGTCGATTCATGAACAGAAGACACCAGGCTGTCACGCGTGATGTCGGCGATGGATCGGGCCCCGGTCAACGTCATCGCGACCTGCATTTCCCTGGCAATGAGGTCGAGCAGGTTGGCGACGCCTTTCTGCCCGGCTGTCGCAAGCGCATAGATGAAGGCGCGGCCGAGAAGCACGGTGTCGGCGCCCTGCGCGAGCATGCGCACCACGTCGAGGCCCGAACGGATGCCGGAATCCACCAGGATGGTGAGATCGCCCTTGACCGCATCGGCGATGGCCGGCAGCGCCCGAGCCGTGGAAAGCACCCCGTCGAGCTGACGGCCGCCGTGATTGGACACGACGATGCCATCGGCACCGAAACGCACGGCCTCTCTTGCGTCCAGCGGATCGAGAATCCCTTTGAGAACCATGGTCCCTTTCCAGGATGCACGAATCCACTCAAGGTCACGCCAACCGATCGACGGATCGAAATTGGTCCCGAGCCAGCCGACGTAGTCTTCCAGCTTCGTCTTGCGTTTCAGATAGGCCGAGACGTTGCCCAGATCGTGCGGACGGCCCATGACACCGACATCCCAGGCCCAGCGCGGATGCACGACGGTCTGCAGGATCCGGCGCAGTGCAGCGTTCGGCCCCGACATGCCCGAATGGTTGTCGCGATAGCGCGCGCCCGGCACGGGCATGTCCACGGTAAAGACCAGGGTGCGTACACCGGCATTCCACGCTCTGTCGAGCGCGTTTTTCATAAAACCCCGGTCCTTGAGCACGTAGAGCTGGAACCAGATGGGGCGCTCCACCTGGCTCTGCACTTCTTCGATGGAGCACACGGAAACCGTGGAAAGAGTAAAAGGGATGCCCTTTGCAGCCGCCGCGCGCGCGGCCTGCACTTCGCCGCGCCGCGCGTACATGCCGGTCAATCCGACGGGGGCAAGTGCCACTGGCATGCTCAATGTCTGGCCGAAGACCTGGGTCGATAAATCGACTTCCCCGACCTCTTTCAGAACCCGCTGACGCAGCGCCAGCTTGTGGAGATCCCCGGAGTTGCGCCGCAGCGTGTCCTCGGCATAGGCGCCGCCGTCAATGTAGTGGAAGAGGAAAGGCGGCAGGCGGCGCCGGGCAGCCTTGCGATAATCCAGTGTCGATGAAATGATCATGGTCGGGTTTCTTTCTCCAGGGTAACTTGCCGGAGCGCACGGAAAGACCTGCGCTGACGCGCCGCAGCATCTTCGATGAACTGCAGGCGGCTCCCTACAAAAACAGGGTGCCCAGTGACGGCGTCGCGTGCGGCATCCTCGCGGCCGTCGACGACGGCGTCGAGGATCTGGCGTACAGGCCAACCTTCTCGCGACGCAAACTTAGCTCAGTGCCGGGGCGGATGCGCTCACCCGGGTAGCATGCCTGTCAGCACATATGCCTGAAGCGCAGTGATGACGCACACGACCAGCAAAAACAGCAGGCTGTGACGGAGTGTGAAGCGGAACAGTTCGGCTTCCTTGCCGGCCAGGCCGGTCGCCGCACAAGCCACCGCAATCGACTGCGGAGAAATCATCTTCCCCGTCACGCCGCCGGTCGTGTTGGCCGCGACGAGCAAGGTGTTAGAGACGCCGATCTGATGCGCAGTGGTGTGCTGGAGCGAGCAGAACAGCGCGTTCGACGAGGTATCGGAGCCCGTGAGGAAAACTCCCAGCCAGCCAAGGATCGGTGAAAAAAACGGAAATGCGGCGCCCGTGCCGGCCAGCAACAAGGCCAGAGTCGATGACATGCCCGAGTAGTTCGCGACGAAGGCAAAGGCTAGCACCAGGCCAATCGAAAGAACTGGGCGCCGCAGCTCCACCACCGTTTCACCGAAGAGCGAGATCGCATCGCGCGGTTTCAGACGCAGCAGCAGGATCGAAATGATCGCCGTGAGCAGAATCGCGCTGCCGACCGCAGATAGCAGGTCAAGCTTCAGCACCGCCTCATAGGCCTTGGGCGTTGCGACGATGGGCGCAGCCTTGATCACCAGCTGGTCAAGCCCGGGCACCTTGAATTTCAGAACCGTAGCGGCCAGGACGCCGTGGCCGGCGAACAGCGCCTTGAATGCCGGCAGGCTCCATACCGTCACGATAGCGGTGAGGATGCCAAACGGCGACCACGCGCGGATGGTTTGAGCCAGCGTGTACGGGGACGCCTGCGAACTACGGGCCTGACTGAAGCTTTCCGTGCCGTGACCGAAGTTCGACAGCACCGCCGTAGCCCCCGCTGCTGCGCCGCCGGCGGCGGTCGCCGCCTGCTTGGCGGTGCGCGGCCGCCACACCTTCAGGAACGTCGCCAGTGAGACGAGACTGACGAGTGCCGACGTGACGTCCGGCAATTCGGGGCCGAGGTGGTTCGACGTGAAGTACTGTGTCACCGCGAAGCTGCCGCCGACGACCAGCGCGGCGGGCCACGTCTCTTTGACACCACGCGTACCATCCATCATGAACACCAGCCAGAACGGCACCGCGAGGGACAGGAGCGGCAACTGGCGGCCAGCCATCGCTCCAATCACGAACGGATCGATTCCGGTGACCTGTCCGGCCACAATGATCGGGATGCCCATCGCCCCGAATGCGACCGGCGCAGTATTCGCGATCAGACACAGTCCAGCGGCATAGAGTGGGTTGAAGCCTAGTCCGACCAGCAGCGCGGCGGTGATCGCCACCGGCGCGCCGAAGCCGGCGGCACCCTCGAGGAATGCGCCAAACGAGAAGCCGATCAGCAGCATCTGCAGCCTCTGGTCGTCGGTAATCGAGAGTACAGAAGCACGGATAATGTCGAACTGCCCCGTCTTCACCACAATCTTGTAGAGAAATACCGCCGTGACAATGATCCATGCAATCGGCCAGATGCCGTAAGCGAAGCCGAAACCTGCAGCGGCCAGTGCCTGCGGCATGGGCATGCGGTAGGCGAAAACCGCTACGCCGAGCGCCAGCACGAGGGTAATCCCCGCGGCGACGTGACCCTTTATGCGCAAACCAGCCAGCGCGACGAAAAAGAAGACAATCGGAATCGCCGCCACGAGGGCTGACAGCCAAAGACTGCCAAGTGGCGTGTAGATCTGGGTCCAGGGTTGCATATCGGTCTCCTCCGAAGATGCGGATCAAAGAATCGGCTTCGCCTGTTGCATATGTTCGGGCTGCATAGACGTGGTCGTTCGAATCGGTTCGTCAGCAGTGGTTGTGGATGCGTATCGGAATTGCGCCGTCCGTGCGATTCGTCGATGTCGCGGGTATTCGGTTGGGTCGCAGGAATCCCGAAGCACGAAAGGCTTGGGCGCAAGTGCGACGTGAGTCATCTAGCTCATCACGTGAGCGCAGCGGATATCTTGGTAGCCGTCAATGCGAGGCAGCTTGCGGGACTTCGCCGGCGTCGCCACTCCGCGGACGCAAGCGATCATGCGCATGCGCCGCGGTGCGAACGAACGTGCATGGGCGGCCGCGGTGGGGTGTCGTTTCGGCACGTCTCGCTCCAGAAAGGTGCCCTGCGCTGAACGCGGGTCGATAACTATTTGAGCGGATAATCTCTGACTACGCGTTAAACTTCAAATTGGTTGGACCAGTGGTTCGAGCACATGGGACGGAGGCGGATGATGACGGTGAACGACAGTGCACGGGGACAAGTCGAAGCAGTGATGCGCAAGCTCGAAACTGCCCTGCTGGACGGCACTTGGCCTGTCGGGTCACGTTTGCCCGCCGAACGGGCGCTGGCGCAACAGCACGACGTTGCACGCAACACGATTCGCGAGGCGATCCAGCGGCTTGCTGCGCGCGGCCTCGTGAAGAGCCGGCGCGGCGCGGGCGTTTTCGTCACGGACCGGTTGCGCGTGGGCATCGCGTCGCCGTGGGGTCAACTGGTCGCCGATCATCCTGCGCTGCGTAAAGACATCGTTGAGTTTCGTCGCGTGCTGGAAGGTGCTACCGCGTACTTCGCCGCCTTGCGGGCGAATCCGGGCGAGCGCAAGAAGATCCGCGCACTTATGCGCGAACTCGAGCGTTGTCACCGCGTCGATGACAACGCAGCCGAAGCAAAAGCGGACGCCATGTTGCACGACGCCATCGCCATGGCCTCGCACAACACGATGTTTCTACATCTGCATTCGAGCGTGATTGCGATGCTGCGCGAACATATCACGATCAGCGGGAACAGCTTGCGCGAGGACGGGAAGGCCTCGTCCGAGCAGCTTCTGCTGCAGCATCGCGCGGTATGCGAAGCGATTTGCGCACGCCGCCCCGAGGAAGCCCGCACCGCGATGCAAACACATATCGACTTCGTACGGAACTGGATCGACCGAAATGATTCTTAGCCCGCACGGTGGCCCAACCAGCGATCTCCGGTTTGGTCGCAGTAAGCGTCGGGTATCATCCGCGACACCTGCGCCCTTGCGCCTATCGCCGAGGTGAACCGCCCCGGGAATCGTGGAGGCTGGTTGGTTTAAGTTAATGCAGGTTCAGCGGCGGCTGTTTCAAGTTGCCGATAGTACTTTGCCTCAGCGGGCGGGATATAGCCGAGGGGTTCCAGCAAGCGATGATGATTGAACCAGGCCACCCACTGCAGCGTTGCCAGTTCAACGGTTTGCGCCGCGCTCCGAATCCCGCGCATTGATCGACCGCCATCGCCAGTGTCAGTTGTTTCATCGTTTTTGTTTTTACCGTCGCATGTCCACGCTATAACGCATGACAGCCATAAGTGGTGGACTTGATCAGCATTGCCTTAAAGCAAAAACGGCGCATGCGAACTGCATGCGCCGTCGTTAAAAGGCCTCACTGTGCAGTCAGATCGCCGCTCTTCAGATTGGCCTTGACCAGCGTCGGCAGTCGATCCAGAAATGCCGTCGGATTCGTGTACAACTGATCGTAGTAACCATTCACGTTGTTCTTGTCGACTGGAATCATATTGAGCAGCGCTTTCTTCGGATAAGGACGTCCCTGCAGATAATCGACGGCTACCTGCACGGCCTCGCCCATTTCCAGCGCGGCGTTCTGCAAGCTCGTGCCGACCATCGTGCCGCCCTGCACTTCGCGCATACCGTCCTTGATGCCGTCGATGCCGGCTACCACGATCTTGCCGTCGAGGCCCTTGGCTTTCAGCGCCTGCGCCGCGCCGATCGCCATGTCGTCGTTCTCGGCGATGATGCCGTTCACCTGTCCGCCGAAACGCGAGAGCCAGTCCTGCGTAACGTTGTACGACAGCGTGCGGTCCCATTTGCCCGGCTGCCACGCGAGTACCTTGATGCCCGGCGCTTTCGCCAGTGCCTGCTTGATGCCCTTCGTGCGATCCACTTCCGCCGATTGACCAATCGGCCCTTGCAGGATCACCACGTTACCCTTGCCGCCAAGTTTCGTGATCACCTGATTCGCCACCTGCGCGCCCGCGCCCACGTCGTCGGGGCCGACATACGATGCGAGCAACGCGTCGCTCGGCGCATTGATTGCCATGTTCACGCCGACCACCGGCACGCCGGCTTTCTTCGCCGCTTCGAATTGCGGCGCGAGTGTGGCCGAATTGACCGCGCCCACGATAATCAGATCCACCTTGCGGTTGATGAACTGCTGCATTTGCGAAATCTGCGTATTCACGTCCATGTTCGCGCTGACCCACAACAAATCCACGTTATTGGCCGCTGCGATCTTCTCCGCACCCTGCTTGCCCCATGCAACCCACGAAGGCATACCGTACACGGCGAAACCGATCACGGGCTTGTTCCTGTCGGCGTGCGCGCCGAAAGGAGTCAATGCAAGCATCGACGCCGCCAGCAGCAATGCATTCCTTCGCGATACCATCGTTTTCTTCAAGTTCATGTCTGCCTCCATCCGTTTTTTAGGTAGGCCGGGTTTCAGGCTCCGGCCACTTCACGCGTTACTACGAAGACTTCCGGTTGACGATCACGTCGATGAAAACGGCGCTGACGATGATGCAGCCCTTCACGATGTTCTGATAGAACGGCGAGACGTTCATGATGTTCAGACCGTTGTCCATCACACCAATAATCAGGATCCCAAAGCACGCCCCTTTGATCGATCCGCGTCCGCCGGAAAGACTGATCCCGCCGATCACCGCCGCCGCAATCGCATTCAGTTCATAGCCCGCACCCGTGGTTGGAATACCGGCCGTCACACGCGAGGCCAGCAATACGCCGCTCACGGCCGCCAGTAATCCGCTGATTGCGTACACGCTTGCCTGCACGACCCGCACTTTCACGCCCGCCACGCGCGCCGCCTGCGCATTGCCGCCTACCGCGTAGATATGCATGCCCAACTGGGTTCGCGACAGCACGATGTGCGAGACGACGATCACGACGATCATCACCAGCACCGAGGTCTGCAGAATGCCGACGCTGCCGGACAAACCGAGAAACGTAGTGGACAGGCCGGAAATAGGCTGACCGTCACTGATCACCGACGCGACGCCGAGCATCACCGTCATCGTGCCGAGCGTGGTGACGAAGGCCGGCAATCTGCCGAATGCGATCAGGATTCCGTTCACTGCGCCGATCGCCGCGCCCGCCGCCAATGCCGCAGCGACGGCGGCAACAGTGAAACCCATACCGTCCTGCTGCGCGATCAGCGCCGCGATCACGCCGGTCAATCCGACGATGCTGCCGACCGACAGATCGATACCACCCGTCAGAATCACGAACGTCGCACCCGTCGCGAGCAATGCGTTCGTCGAGACCTGCGAGAGAATCACGCCCATGTTCGAGAAGGTCAGGAATTCGCTATTCGATAGCGAAATGCCCGCCATAAACACCACCATGATCACCACCAGCAGATACCGCACGAGCATTCTCTGCCAGCCGCCCAGCAGGCTCCTCGCCCGTTGAAGCGTCGAATGATTGTCCAGCTGCAAGGTTCCGTTTTCAGCGTTCATCTGCCGCTCCCATCGCAAGGCGAAGAATGGTTTCCTGATCCAGTTGATGCCGCGGCAATTCGCCGACGATGCGTCCCGCGCGAAACACCAGCACACGGTGGCTCAGATTCAGCAATTCGGGCATGTCCGACGATGCCAGCAGAATGCTGACGCCGCTTTTCGCAAGCTCGATGATCTGGTTGTAGAGATCGCTGCGCGCCGACACGTCGATGCCGCGCGTCGGCTCGTCGAGAATCAGCACCTTCGGTCGCTGCGTGATCAGCCAGCGCGCCAGCGCGATCTTCTGCTGATTGCCGCCGGACAGATGCGTGACCTTCTGATTCAGGCTCGAATAGCGCACGCCGGCCGTATTCAACGCGTCGAGCGCGGCACGTCGACGCGGTTTGCGCCTGAGCAGCCCGAATGCATTCCTGAATGCGCCGATATGCGGCAGCGTGGTGTTGTCGAGTACATTCATTTCGACCACAACGCCGGCCAGTTTGCGATCTTCCGGCACCATCGCGATGCCGCCGCCGAGCGCCGCACGTACGTTGTTACGCGGCAGCGGCACGCCGTCCAGTTCGACCGATCCGCTCGAATGACGCAAGCCGAAAATGGCTTCGAGCAATTCGCTGCGCCCCGCACCGACGAGTCCGCCGAGCCCGAGGATCTCGCCTTCCGCCAGCGAGAAACTGTTCTCGGCGCCGAAGCCCGCTACGCTCAAACCGTCCACCTTGAGACGCGCTTTCGCACCGGCCGCCACGCTTTGCAGATCCGGAAACAGGTTGTTGATTTCGCGTCCCACCATGGCCGCGACGATCTGCGGCTCGGTGATGGTATTGGCCGGCTGCTGCGTGATCAGTTGCCCGTCACGCAGCACCGCGACGTAATCGGCAACCGTCGCGATCTCTTCCATACGGTGCGTGGTGTAGAGAATGCACGCCTCTTTGCGACGCAACCGATCGATCACACGGAACAGGTGCTCGGTTTCGCGCGACGACAGCGACGACGTGGGCTCGTCCATCAACACGATGCGCGCGTTACGCGAGGTGGCCTTGATGATCTCGACCAGTTGCGTGGCGGCAATGCTCAGGCGCCGCATCGGCATGCGCGGATCGACATCCAGTTCGACCGATTCGAGCAATGCTTCGGCCTTACGGATCATCTGCCGGCGATTTAGAAAGCCGTAGCGGTCGCGGATTTCCTGGCCGATCAACAGGTTCTCGTACACCAGCATGTCGGGAATGGGCAGCAGTTCCTGCGGAATGATCGAGATGCCTGCCAAGCGCGCATACAGCGGACTGAAATGCGCGATCCGTTCGCCGCCGATATGAATCTCGCCCGCATCGGGCGCAATCTGGCCGGTCAGGATCTTGAACAGCGTCGACTTGCCCGCGCCGTTTTCGCCGGCCAGCACCGTCACTGCGCCCGCCGGAAACGACGCCGTGATGTTGCGAAGCACGGGAATGCCGTCGTAATGCTTCGATACGCCCTGGCAATCGATCGCCGCCGTATCGATCAGACGCGCGGCAGCCGCACCATTTGCGTTGCCTGCGCCGTCCGCATCGTCTGTTTCATGCAGATGACTGGATGTCGCGCGCGGCGCCGCCGCGTACGACATCACGGCATGTTCTGCAGCCATAGATTGCTCCACTGAGTTCGGGTTGAACACGCCACGCATGCGTCGCGCGGCTAAACCAGTGTCTCCTCGGATTGGCGCAAGTCGGCGGCCGCGCGCCATTGGCGCAATTCATAAACGGTGCCGGGGCGCGCCGCCACTTTGCCGCTGGTATCGGCAAGACGTCGGCGGAAGCTGTGAATCGGCGTGGCGCGCGGATCGACGATCACTTCGATCACGCTCGGGCCGTCGAACGCGAACGCGGCGTCGAATGCAGCGGCGAGTTCCGATGCTTCGTTAACCTTGATACCGAGCAGACCCATCGCGTCCGCGGCGGCCGCGAAGTCCGGCTTGTTGCCGAACGACAGATCGACCGATTGACGCAACTCGGAGAAGAAGATCTCCTGCCACATCTGCAGCCAGCCCAGCGTGCCGTTGTTCAGCACCACGTTGACGACCCGCATGCGGTTTTGCGCGAGCGTGGCGAGTTCTCCGACCGAGAACGAATGGCCGCCGTCGCCCGCCACGGTCACGGCATAACCGCCGGTTGCACGCAGCACGGCGCCCGCGCCGATTGCCGCCGGAATCGAGTAACCGAGTCCGCCCTGACCGCGTGCATAGAGAAACTGACGGCCGCTCTGCTGCGCCGGAATGTATTGCGCGATCCAGCCGGCCGACCAGCTCGCGTCGCTAATCACGACGTCGGCGGCTTTCAGACGCTCGCGCACTTCGTGCATCACGCGCTGCGGTTTGAGCGGCAACGTGTCCGTCGTGGAATCGATGCGCAGCTTGTTTTCCAGCGCGGCCTTTCGCGTCGCGATGAAATCGAGCCATTCGGGTTGCGCTTCCACACCGGCTTCGCGCAACGCCGCGTGCAGGTCTTCGATCGTGAGACGAATGTCGCCGCACAGCGCGACCGTCGGCTCGAAGGTGCGTCCGTGTTCGGTCGGGTCCGCGTCGATCGTGATCGTGGCCTGACCGGCGAGCGGCAACGTCCAGTTCATCGCCGTGTTCTGGCTCGCCTTGCTGCCGCACCAGATCAGCAGATCGGCCTCCTTGATCAACTCGATCGCGCCGGCCGAGCCGAGCGGATTCAGCACGCCCGCGCTATACGGACGCGATTCCGGTACCGCGCCCTTGCCCGACAGACTCGTGACGACGAGTGGCTTCAGCCTATCCGTCAATGCAGTCAGTACATCCGAGGCGTCCGAACCGTGGACGCCGCCGCCCGCGATAATCGCCGGCCTGCGCGCACGCGATATCAATGCCGCGGCGCGCGCCACGTCGTCCTGCGGCGGACGGTAACGAACCGACGGCGCGTGAATGCAGCGCGCCTCGATCGGCGTGGCGAGATTCTCCGGATACGGCGCGTCCATTACGTCGTGCGGCACGATGATGACGACCGGACCGGGACGCGGCGACGTCGCGATCCGGAACGCGCTGCGCACGACGTCCGGCAGCGCCTCGACGCTCGGCACGGTAAACGTAGCCTTGGTGATGGTCTGGAAAAACGCCTGCTGATCGAAGCCTTGCGATGCCACACCCTTGTGGCGCAGCGTCACCCAGTCGAGCGGCAGTTCGCCTACGATGGCGATCATCGGAATCGACGCGTTAAAGGCCTCGACGAGGCCGTCGGGCAATTTGGTGGCGCCCGGCCCGACCGTGACGTCGCACACGCCCGGTTTGCCGGTCAGACGTGCGTAGGCATCTGCCGCATACGGCGCGGAACGCTCGTCGCGCACGAGAATGTGCTGGATCGCCGGTGAGAGTCGCGAGATGCCGTCGTGCAGCGCGGTGGTCTGGCCGCCCGGCATGCCGAAAACGTACTCGACACCATAATCCAGCAGCATTTTTGCAAGAAGATCGCCCACGTGTATCATACGCACTCCTATACGATTTAAAAGTTTCGAATCAGATCACGGTTGAAGTGAATTCGAATAAGCCGGTTTGACGCGCCCTCGCGGGAGCCTAGTGTTGATTCAGCGCGGAAAGCGCGTTCACATGTGCCTTGAAGCGGTCGAATTTGCGCTGATACACGCCCTGCCATTCCGCACGCGGCGCGATGTGCTGCGTAACGTGAACCATGTTGTCGATCGCGCTATGCCAGTTCTCATACTCGCCGAGACCGACCGCTGCCGCCATCACCGTGCCGAGCGCGCCGAGTTCGCTGCAGCCGGTAATCTCCACCGGCAGACCCAGCACGTCCGCGAAAATCTGTGCCCACGGTTCGCTGCGCGCCGCGCCGCCGGTCAGGCGAATCGAATCGACTGGTGCAATATCCTTGCCGGCCGACAATGCTTCGATATCCAGACGATGTGCGAACGCGATGCCCTCGAAAATGGCCCGCACGATATCTGCGGACGTATGCGCGGCTTCGAGTCCGATGAAACCGGCCGGTGCGCTGTCCGGTCCGCCGAACAGAAACGGCATGAACAGAATGTTATTCTCGCGATCCATCGCGCTCTGCACGCGGCTGCTCAGCGACTCGTAGATCGTGCGCCCCGAGTCTTCGGCTGCTGCGGCCACCACAGGTCCAAGCACCGACTTGCAGTACCACTCGAAATTGCTGGCGGACGTGGGCGAGCCTTCTGTCGCGAGATAGAGGTTGTCGATCGGGTAAGGGCTTTGCAGCAAAGGCAAGCGGTCGAGCCGAGGCGATGCGTGCAACGTGGAATTGATGCTGAAGGTACCCGCCACCACGCTCATCTGGTTGGGCGCTTTCACGCCCGAGGCCAACGCCGCGGAGACCACGTCCACCACGCCGCGAATCACGGGCGTGCCTTCGAGCAGCCCCGTCAGCCCGGCAGCGGTCGCGGTGACCTTGCCGGCCACGTCCGTGCCCGGTGCGATGTCCGGCAACTTGCCGAACCATCCGTCGATACCGAGCGATTCGAAGAATTCCAATTCATAGCGCTGCTTCGTGACGTCGCTGAGACCGGCGATGCCTGCGTCGGTCGGGTCGGTATCGAACACGCCGCACAACTTGCCGCGCAGGAAGTCCTTACAAAATAGAATCCGATGAGTGCGTTGGCACACTTCGGGTTCGCGCGCTGCGAGCCAACTCAACAGCGGCGCGGGTTGCCCGCTCCACAGGCGTTGCTGCACACGCAGTTCGTTCGGTGCTGCAACGCGGTCGCGGGTCCATCCTTCTATTACGTGATTGGCGCGCGAATCCGTCGACATGATGCCGGGGCGCGTGGGGTTGCCGCGCTCATCCACCAGGTACAGACCAGCGCCATAACCCGAGGTGCTGATCGCGACGATGTCCGACGGCGCAACGCCGGTGTTCTGCAGCAATGCGCGAATTGCTTCGGCCGCTTCCTGCCACATTCTGTCGGCGTCACGTTCGGTATGGCCCGGCGCCGAAAAGCGAATCGGGTTGCGCCGTCTTTCCGCGCCAATCTCCTTGCCTTGCAGGTCGAACAGGACGGCCTTCGTCATCGTATTGCCGGCGTCGAGTCCTACTAAATAGCGGGTCATCGCAGGTGTCTCCTTCTTGCTCAACTTGTCGTTACAAGTTCTAGTTTGAGTGGATTCTATATGCTCGATTCGGCAAGTCAATTAAAAAGCAGTGCAGCATTGATAGGGGTTTTCACTGCGTATCGCCGCGGCTGCGTGACAACTAGCATAGCGACAACGACGATTTGTAATTACAAGCTGAAGAGCGTTCCGCGTACCGTCGCAATCCAGGAGACCCGATGAGATCCCGAGCTTCAGTCCTCACGACGCTGCGAGCCCAACCTGCTGTCGACGTGCTGATCGTCGGGGCCGGCATCAACGGTATCGGCCTGTATCGCGATCTCGCTGCGCAGGGAACCGCGGCACTCCTGATCGATCAGTCGGATTTTTGCAGCGGCACGAGCGCTGCGCCGTCGCGTCTCGTGCATGGCGGCTTGCGTTATCTGGAGACGGGCGAGTTCGCGCTGGTACGCGAATCGGTGATCGAGCGCAACCGGCTGCTGCAGAACGCGCCGCATCTCGTGAAGCCGCTGGCGGTGTGGGTGCCGTTGCGCGAGCATTGGGCGGGTCTGCTGAAAGCGCCGGCCCGGCTATTCGGCTGGACGCGCACGCCGGGCGCGAAGGGTTCGCTGGTGACGAAGCTCGGGCTCGTGGTGTACGACTGGTTCGGGCGCGGCAATCAGGCCACGCCGCGTCACCAGATGATTGGCCGCGCCGACGTGCAGCGGCTGATGCCCGCCATGGACCGCTCCGTGCGCATGGCCGCGCAGTTTTACGATGCACGTCTCGTACATCCCGAGCGCCTCGCGCTGGAACTGATCGACGACGCGGAAGCGGATTGCCCTGAATCGCTCGCCATTCCTTATCTTTCGCTCGAAGATTCGAAAGATGGCGCGATCACGTTGCGCGATCTGCCCAGCGGGCAGACCTTCACGGTGCGCGCAAAGCTCGTCGTGAATACGGCAGGACCATGGGTGGATCGCGTCAACGAGCGGCTCGGCATTACGGGGCGCTTGATCGGCGGCACGCGTGGTTCGCATCTCGTGCTGCGTCATGCGGCGCTCGCCGCGCAACTCGCCGAGCGCATGATCTACTTCGAAACGCCGGATCATCGCATCTGTCTCGCGTACGGCATCGGCAACGGCAACGTATTGCTCGGCACGACGGACATCGGCACGCAGGACCCGGACGACAATCGCTGCACGTCGGCGGAAGTGGGTTATCTCTTCGACGCGCTGAAATCGATCATGCCGCACATCGACGCGTCGGCCGCGCATATCGTGTTCCAGTACGCGGGCATACGTCCGCTGCCGCATGCCGACGCCGACGTCACGGGTGCGATCAGCCGCGATCACAGCCTGCACGCATTCGAACCGACGAGCGATCGCCCTTACACGGTACTCGCGCTAGTGGGCGGCAAATGGACCACGTATCGCGCATGCGCCGAACAGATTGCCGACGACGTGCTGGCCCGTTTGCAACGCAGCCGCGTACGCAGCACCGCGTCGCTGCCTGTCGGCGGCGGTGCCGACTGGACTCACGACGCGCGCGAACTCGAATCGCGTATCGCCACGCTATCGCAACGCTTTAACGTGCCGCCCGAAACCGTCCGCACGCTTGCCAGACGCTACGGCTCGATGTGCGCGACGGTGCTCGAATCGGTCGCGCAACGCGGCGGCGAGCCGGCACGCGCGGCACGCGGCTACTGGAGCGGCGAACTCGTGCACCTGATCCGCCACGGGCGCGTCACGCATCTCGACGACCTCGTATTGCGGCGCACGCTACTCGTACTCGACGGCCAATGTACCCTCGATACGCTGACCGAACTCGCCGCCTGCATGGCCGCGGAACTGAACTGGAATAGCGACGAAACCGCCGCTGAAATCGACCGTGCCGCTACCCTATTGCGCGAACGTCACGGTGTTAAGATAGCGCACGCCCCCGCTGCGCTTCGTTCACGACCGACTGCACCGCTCCAATGAAATCCGACGTTGCCACCATGCTGCCGCCTGCTACCGAATCCGGCACCACGGCACCGCGCCAGCCGCTTTGGTCCCAGGTCAAGCATGCCATCCTCAGCCTGATTCAGGACGACCATCTACCGGCCAACGCGCCGCTGCCTTCCGAAAGCGATCTATGTCAGCGCTTCGGCGTGTCGCGTACCGTCGTGCGCGAAGCGATGAATCAATTGGTCTACGAGCACGTTATCTACAAGCGCCAAGGCAAAGGCGCGTTCGTCGCGGGGCGCCGCGAGAGTCAGGAATTCGTCGGCTCGATCATCGGTTTCTCCGACGAGTGGTTCGAGAAGCATCGCGCGGTAGACCGCCGCATTTTGCGTCAGGTCAGCACGTTTCCCTGCTCGCGCGCGCGTGAATTGCTGCAATTGCCCGAAGGCCAGGGACCCGGGTCGCGCGTGATCGAAGTGTCGCGTGTGCTGAGCGTCGAGGGCATCCCGCATATGCTCGTCACCATTTCCATTCCCGAGCGTCTCGTGCCCGGTCTCGACCAGGTGCCGTTGCAAACACGTTCACTGTACGACGTGCTGCGTCGCCAGTATGGTCTGCACTTCCAGAATGCCGACCGCTGGATTGAAGCGGTAACCACCACCGCCGAAAATGCCCAACTACTCGAAGTAACGACCGCGACGCCCCTGATCGCGATCGAGTCCTGCGCGCATTCCGATTCGGGCCAACCGATCGAATACTGGAAAGCACTCTGCCGTACCGACGTGGCCTCGCTGCATTTCCAGATTCGCCGCTAGAACGATGAAAATGACTGGCAAGCCAAAACTGGCAGCCATCAAAGAAGACCTTCATGGCCAGCTGCGCCGCGCGCATTAATCCGCTGCTGACGGCGGCCATAGCGTCCCGCAGCGCTGCCTCGTCGAATGATCCCTCTCGGGTAAGCTCATCATCCACCGAGAGCTGCAAGAACTTGAGATAGTCCAGACCGAGCACACCGGCGGGTAGTCAGGCTGATGAACTGACAGGCGAGCGTGGATCGCTTGGCATCTTGATGGCAGATTATGCAGGATAACTTACTTATACGAACAGGAAATCCGGTCGTGCCATGCACCTCGAACTGGCCGTGCCAGTCCAGTTCACTCGTCAGCCATGAGATGGCGAATCACGAGTGCCGGGTCAGCGATATCCAGAATCAGCCTGCGCAGGATGCGCTTGCGCATGTGCTCCTCGTCGAGAGTCCAGGGTGCACCCTTCTCGCTCAGATAGCGAGCGAGGGCGTCCCGGTTGTCCGCACCAGCTGGCAGGTCAAGCCGCACGGCCAGCAGTCCCGCCACGACATCATCGATCTCGACGTCGAGCGGTCTTGAGTCAATGCGAAGTTCGAGTTTCATGACGGTCTCCGGTAAAAAGCGGTGCCGCATGACGGAGAGGTGGCCGCGCAAATTCGGACAGCCGGATAAGTGGATAGCCCGGGGCCTGCGCCAGCGATAATGTTGGCAAAGGAATCGAGGAAATGACGAAGAGAACCCGACGGACGCACTCAGCGGCGTTCAAAGCGAAGGTGGCACTGGCAGCGGTCAAAGGCGAGCGGACGCTGGCCGAACTGGCGCAGCAGTTCGATGTGCATCCGAACCAGATCACAGAATGGAAGCGGCAGTTGCAGGAGCGCGCGGCAGACGTGTTTGGCGCGGCAGGCACGCCGTCGAGCGAGCCACCGGTGGATGTGAAAACGCTGCACGCGAAGATCGGCCAGTTGACGCTGGAGAATGATTTTTTAAGCGGCGCGCTCACCAGGTCGGGATTGCTGAGCGCAAAGCGATGATCGACCGTACGCATGCGCTGCCGGTTTCGCAACAGACGCGGCTGGTTGGCATCGCGAGATCGAGCGCGTATTGCCGACCGCAGCCGGTCAGCGAGGCCGATCAGTTGCGGATGCGACGAATCGACGAACTGCACACGGAGTTTCCATTTGCCGGAGCACGGATGCTGGCGCGCCTGTTGCGCCGGGAAGGCCATGAAGTGGGTCGTCGTCGCGTGCGCACGCTGATGAAGCGCATGGGCGTCGAGGCGCTCTACTGCAAGCCGGACACGAGCCGCCGCAACGCACAGCACAAAACCTGGCCGTATCTGCTGCGTGGCCTGAAGATCGAGCGGGCCAACCAGGCGTGGGCGCTCGACACGACCTACATTCCGATGACACGCGGCTTCGTGTACCTGACGGCAGTGGTGGACTGGGCGAGCCGCAAAGTGCTCGCCCACCGTGTCGCCATCACGCTGGAAGCCATGCATGCTGTCGAGGCGCTGGAAGAAGCGTTTGCCCGCTATGGGCTGCCCGACATCGTGAACACCGACCAGGGCAGCCAGTTCACGGCGGGCGGGTTCACCGAGGCTGTGCTGAGCCGAGGCATCCGGCTGTCGATGGACGGCCAGGGTTGCTGGCGCGACAACGTGTTCGTCGAGCGAGTGTGGCGCAGCATCAAGTACGAGGAGGTGTATCTGAAAGCCTACGAGTCGGTCAGCCATGCCCGGCGCTCCATCGGCGAATACATCGAGTTGTATAACCGGAAGCGGCCTCATTCGAGCCTGGCGGATCGCACGCCGGATGAGGCATACTTCGCGACGCTGCCTGCGATCAAAACGGCAGCATGATCGCCTCGGATGTTCCACTTAAAAATCTCAGAAGACTGTCCAAACGAGCGAGGCCACCTCTAGGCACGGAAGTCGTCGGGCACTCAGGCCATGCGTCCTGGCTTTAGCTCTGCTACGCTTTTTAGCGGCTAAAATGCTGCGCCCCTCAAGTGTCAATGAAATCCGAGGCAATGCCTCGACGCTCGAGCAACGCGCAACTTACTGCTGGAGTTCGACGGCTAGCCGCAGCAAGGGCGTAGACAGCTCTCGCATCAAGCTGTCTGCAATCTCTGCTGGACTCGCGTTTTGAGCGTTCTCAATCGGATCGCGCCCCTTTCGAATTGGTAGCTGGATTCTTAAGAACTGGAACTCGTGTCGATGCAGCATGATTTCGAACTCCGAACCTACGAAGTCCGGCGTGTCCCAAAGCTCTTCGTGGGTGAATCCGCCTTCATTTACTCGCGAAAGCACAGCATCAAGCGTTCCAAAAAATCTCTCCGTCCCCTCGTACCACTCCGCACGAAGGCATTCTGGTTCTAAAAGAACGTGCAGAAGCTTTTCTAGGCCTTCAACTTCTTCGCGATGCGCGGACCGCACAATGAAAGCATGCGTTATCGAATGCGGGCATCCGGTCTGAATGTTTGACAGGCGACGCTGAATGCTTGATGTCAGACCGAGCTTTACGTAGATCTTGCTTTCACCGCGGCAGGCGATTAAATAAACATAGTGTGTGTCCATCGGTACGGCCTCCCTGGCTGTCGAACCGCAGATTTCAACTGGCTAGCCCCTTCGGCTGTTTCAACGTCCACTCGTCGATCATGTCCGCCCAGTCCTGCAACATCGCCGTGCGCTGTTCGCGATACTCGGCCTTGTTGTATACGGCCCTAACTCCCCTCTGCTCGTGCGCCAAGCACTTCTCGATCCAGTCCGTGTTGTAGCCGGCCTCATGTAGGAGCGTGCTGGCCGTTCGCCGCAAATCATGTGGCCCGAACTTGGCGAGCGACTTCCCCTCCTTCTGCGCCAGCCGGTACGTCAGCGTCAGCACCTGATTAAGCGTGGCGCTGCTCATGGGTAAATCCGAGTCATACCGCGACGGCAGCACGTAGTCCGAACCACCAGCGAAGGTTTTCAGGGCAATGAAGATATCCAGTGCCTGCCGGGATAGGAACACCAAGTGCGGATAGCGTCGCTTCATCCGCTCCTTTGGGATCGTCCAAAGCGCGTCACTGAAACTGATCTCGCTCCACGTCGCGTTGGTCAGTTCGCTCTTGCGCACCATCGTCAGCAGCAGCAGCTTGGCGGCCGCTCGGATGGATGGCGTCGTGCCGATGCGCTCTATGTACTGGTACATCAAGCCGATTTCTTCGGGTATCAGCGCACGGTCGCGCGGCTCAAACCTGGCGATGGATGTTGGTCGCACCAGCTCTGCCGGGTTCTCGACCTTCTGGCCGCGCTCTATGGCCCAACGATAGACCTGCAACACTACCTCACGCGCATGCACCGCGGTTGCCGGTGCGCCTCGCTCCACGATAGCATCGGTCAGCGCCCGCAGATCCTCGTGGGTGATCTCTATCAACTTCTGATTGGCGAATTTCGGCTTCAGCTCCCGCTCGAAGACCGAGCGACGCATGTCGCGAGTTGACTCGGCCATTTGGTAGCCCCGCAGCCACTTTTCCGCCCAGGCTCCGAATGTCTCGGCGTCCTTGACGCGGGCCTTGTCCCGCGCCTTCTCCTTTGCTGGCGACTTCCCGGCCGCAATCATCTTCTTGGCCTCGCTCAGCCGCTCGCGGGCTTCCGCCAGGGTAATGCCGCCGGCACCGTAGCGGCCGAAGGTGACGGTCTCTTGCCTGCCGTGGATCGAGTAGTTGTAGCGGAACGAGATCGCCCCGGCCGCCGTTACGGCCACATAGAGGCCGTAACGGTCATTCACCTTGTAGAGCTTGTCCTTCGGCTTGATGTTGCGCAACTTGGTATCGGTCAGCATGATCCGTGCTCAGATTCCGTTCAAATACCATGATCCGAGCGCCGTCCAATTCTGGAGCAAAAACGCATAAAATCAATACGTTATACAGAATCAATACCATGCCTCCCCGTGAGGCGGGCACATGGTATCAGCGGCACATCATGGCATCACGTCGAAACGATACCACCATCTATGCCATAAAAAAACCGTGCTTGAGGATGCCGAAAGGTGCCAGCCATTGCCAGACACAAGCACAAAAAAGCCCGCAAAATCGCGGGCTTAGGGGTATTTTACTGCCAGTGGGTGCCGGCCGATGCCGGACGTCCAATCACTCCCACTCAATCGTCGCCGGCGGCTTCCCCGAAATATCGTACACAACCCGATTAATCCCACGCACCTCATTAATAATCCGGTTCGACACATGCCCCAGCAGTTCATGCGGCAGATGTGCCCAATGCGCGGTCATGAAATCCTGCGTCTGCACCGCACGCAGCGCCACCACGTACTCATACGTGCGCCCGTCGCCCATCACGCCCACGCTCTTCACCGGCAGGAACACCGCGAACGCCTGGCTCGTCAGGTCGTACCACGACTTGCCCGTTTCCTTGTCGATGGTGTTGCGCAGCGTCTCGATGAAAATCGCGTCCGCACGGCGCAGCAGGTCGGCGAATTCGCGCTTCACTTCGCCGAGAATCCGCACGCCCAGGCCCGGGCCCGGGAACGGATGGCGATACACCATCTCGTGCGGCAAGCCTAGCTTCACGCCCAATTCGCGCACCTCGTCCTTGAACAGTTCGCGCAGCGGTTCGAGCAGCTTGAGATTCAGCGTCTCCGGCAGGCCGCCCACGTTGTGGTGGCTCTTGATCGTGTGCGCGGCGTTCTTGCCCTTGCCCGCCGATTCGATCACGTCCGGATAGATCGTGCCCTGGGCGAGCCACTTCGCGTCGGTGAGCTTGCCCGCTTCGGCCTGGAACACTTCGACGAATTCCGCGCCGATGATCTTGCGCTTCGCTTCCGGATCCGTTACGCCGGCGAGCTTCGAGAGGAACGGCCCGCTCGCGTCCACGTGAATCACCTTCACGCCGAGGTTCTCGGCGAACGTCTTCATCACCTGCTCGGCTTCGTTCAGGCGCAAGAGGCCGTGATCGACGAACACGCAGGTCAACTGGTCGCCAATCGCGCGATGCAGCAGCGCCGCCGCCACCGACGAATCCACGCCGCCCGAAAGGCCCAGGATCACATGCTCGTCGCCCACCTGCTTGCGGATGGTCTCGACGGCCTCTTCGATGTAGTGGCCCATCTCCCAGTCGGCCTTCGCCGCGCAGATGCCGAGCACGAAGCGTTCGAGCATCGCGCGGCCCTTCACGGTGTGCGTGACTTCCGGATGCCATTGCAGGCCGTAGAAGTGGCGCGCTTCGTCGGCCATCGCGGCGATCGGGCACGACTCGGTCGAGGCCATGAGCTTGAAGCCTTCCGGCATGTCGGTGACCTTGTCGCCGTGGCTCATCCAGACCTTGAGCATGCCGTGGCCTTCCGGCGTCTGAAAATCTTCGATGCCTTCGAGCAGGCTCGTGTGGTTGCGCGCGCGCACTTCGGCGTAACCGAATTCGCGCAGGTGGCCGTTATCGACCTTGCCGCCCAGTTGCTCGGCCATCGTCTGCATGCCGTAGCAGATGCCGAGCACCGGCACGCCCAGTTCGAACACGGCCTGCGGGGCGCGCGGTGTGTCGGAGGTCGTGACCGAGTTCGGGCCGCCCGAGAGGATGATGCCCTTGGGCGCGAAGTCGCGAATGAACGCGTCATCCACATCGTACGGATGCACTTCCGAGTAGACGTGCGCTTCGCGCACGCGGCGCGCGATGAGTTGGGTGACTTGCGAACCGAAGTCGAGAATCAGGATTTTGTCGTGCATGGCAGCGGACGAGACCTAAAAAGAACGGATACGGAAAGCCGCGCGCTTAAGGCACGCAGCGTGAATAAGGAAAGCGAACGGCCGCCCTTCGAACGGCAGTCAAGACCAGGGTGCGGGCGCAAGGCGGCTGGGGCAGCGGGCTGTCGGGGCATCCAGGGCCGCTCAGCCACGAAGCGGCGGCCTCGGTGCGCCGGCAGCCTCGTCGCGGGCCGCGCGGCGCGCCGCTTCGGCTTCCACCGTGGTGTGGCTCCCTGCGAGGGGCGCCACGGGCGATGCAGGCGACGACGCGGGTTCCGATACTGACGCTGGCACAGGCGGCGCAGCGCGCTCGACGGGCGGCTCTACTGGCGCCGCAACCGCAGAGGTTGCAGGCGCCGCCACACCGGCGAATACCGGCGCCGCGTAAGTGACGGGCTCCTGCCGGCGCTCGCGCTTTGCTGCGTCGCGTGCGTCGCGCTCCGCTGCTGCGGCTTCGGCCGCAAGCGCCTTCTCGCGCCGCCTGACCGCCGCGGCGAGGCGCGCCAGCCCGAACCCCACCAGTATCAACCAGGCGCCCAGGGCACCCGCCAGCAACTGGCCGAAACCCGTGAGCCGCGGCGTATGCAGCCCGATCAGCCAGACCAGCAGCAGCACGCCGGCAATCCAGTCGAGATGGCCCGCCACCCGGCCGACCGGCGCGGTCATCGCTCCGTCGAACGCCGCGCGCGCGGCCAGCCACGCAAAACCCAGCAGCACCACGCCGAACACCTGTCCGACGAACGCCGGCTGCGGCTGCACCAGCTGCAGCGCGTCGAAGAGCGAGGCCCACGGAGTCAGCAGGAACAGCACTCCGAAACCCAGCAACATCAACGCATCGACAATCAGCACAACGCGCAGCAGCGGCTTCATGGGCGATCAGTCCACGTGGTAGTTGGGCGCTTCCTTGGTGATCTGGACATCGTGAACATGCGACTCGCGCATGCCCGCCGACGTGATCTCGACGAACGCCGCCTTCTCGTGCATTTCGTCGATCGTGCGGCAGCCGCAGTAGCCCATCGAGGCGCGCACGCCGCCGATCAACTGGAACAGGATCGCGTTGACCGAGCCCTTGTAGGCAACGCGGCCTTCGATGCCTTCCGGCACGAGCTTGTCGATGTTCGCCGAGTTGTCCTGGAAGTAGCGGTCCGCGGCGCCGTCCTTCATCGCGCCGACCGAGCCCATGCCGCGGTACGACTTGTACTGGCGGCCCTGGTAGAGGAACACGTCGCCCGGCGACTCTTCGGTGCCCGCGAACATGCTGCCCATCATCACGGCGTTCGCGCCGGCCGCGAGCGCCTTGGAGACGTCGCCCGAGTAGCGCACGCCGCCGTCGGCAATGCACGGCACGCCGGTGCCCTTGAGTGCTTCCGACACGTTGGCGATCGCGCTGATCTGCGGCACGCCCACGCCGGCGACGATCCGCGTCGTGCAGATCGAGCCCGGGCCGATGCCGACCTTCACGCCGTCCGCGCCGTACTCCACGAGCGCGCGCGCGGCGTCGGCCGTCGCGATGTTGCCGCCGATCACTTCGACGTGCGGGAAGTTGCGCTTGACCCACTGGACGCGTTCGAGCACGCCCTTGCTGTGGCCGTGCGCCGTATCGACCACGATGACGTCCACGCCGGCCTGCACCAGCAACTCGACGCGCTCTTCGTTGTCCGGGCCCACGCCCACGGCCGCGCCCGCGCGCAGCTTGCCATGCTCGTCCTTGCAGGCGGCCGGGTGTTCGGTCTGCTTGGTGATGTCCTTCACGGTCATGAGGCCGCGCAGTTCGAAGGCGTCGTTGACGACCAGCACGCGCTCGAGGCGGTGGCTGTGCATGAGCGCCTTGGCTTCGGTGAGCGGCGTGCCTTCCTTGACCGTCACGAGGCGCTCGCGCGGCGTCATGATGGTGCGTACCGGCTCGTCCAGGCGCGTTTCGAAGCGCAGGTCGCGGTTCGTGACGATGCCGATCAACTGCGCGCCTTCCACCACGGGGAAGCCCGAAATGCCATGCTGCTGCGACAGGGCGATCACGTCGCGCACCTTCATCTGCGGCGGAATCGTGATCGGATCGCGCACCACGCCCGACTCGAAACGCTTCACCTTCGCCACTTCACGCGCCTGCTCGGCGGGCGTGAGGTTCTTGTGGACGATGCCGACGCCGCCCTGCTGCGCCATCGCAATGGCGAGACGGCCTTCGGTCACCGTATCCATGGCGGCCGAGACGAGCGGAATGTTCACGGAGATATTGCGGGTCAGCCGGGTCTTCAGGCTGGTATCGCGCGGGAGAACGTCGGAGAAGGCGGGGACGAGGAGCACGTCATCGAACGTGAGTGCTTTCTGGATCAGACGCATGGCAAATCCTATAGGCGCAAAAGCAGATTATACGGGATAGCGCCCTGGAAATCATCAGTATCAACAGTAGCTTAGCGGCGATTTCGGTAAACGCGGCCGTTCGCGCGCGGGATTTTCCGGGCCCTTTCCGGCCCCCCAGGGTCCGGCCCTTTGCATGCCGGTGCAGGATGAAACAAGACACCCGGCCGGCGCCCCGTTAAGCTCGCGGCCAGTCAGATCGATGGGAGCATTCGAAAATGCAGCGTGGAGTGTTGTACGGCGTGCTTGCCGGCGCGTTATGGGGCACCGTGTTCGTCGTGCCGCGCCAGTTGCCGGAGTTTTCGCCCCTGCTCCTGAGCGCGGGGCGCTACGTGATGTATGGCCTCGTCTCGCTGGCGGCGCTCCTGCCGATGCTGCGCCGCGTATGGCCGCGCCTCACGCGCGCCGACCTCGTCGCGCTCGTGAAGCTCGCTTTTATGGGCAACCTGCTCTACTACCTGTTTCTTGCCACTGCGATCCACCTCGTCGGCATCGCACCGGCTTCGCTGATCGTCGGCGTGCTGCCCGTGACCGTGACGCTGCTCGGCCGGCGCGACCACGGCGCGGTGCCGCTCGCACGCCTCGTCTGGCCGCTTGCCATGATCGCGGCCGGCATCGTCTGCATCAACGTCGATGTCTTTACGGCCGCCGGCAGCGCCGCCTCGGGCGTGAGCGTGGCGACGAAGATCGCGGGCATCGGCTGCGCGGTGGGGGCGCTCGTCTGCTGGACGTGGTTCGCCGTCGAAAACGCGCGCTATCTGCATCGCAACGCGCATTTCAGCGGCAACGAATGGTCGGTGCTCTGGGGCGTGGTGACGGGCGCGCTCGGCGGCCTGCTGTGGCTCGCGATCCTCGTGCTGCCTGCCGGCGTGGTTCAGGACAGCGTGGCGGCGTCGCGCTGGACGACGTTCTGGCAGCTCAACCTCGTCCTCGCCATCGGCGCGTCGTGGCTTGGCAACGGCCTCTGGAACGCCGCGGCCAAGCGCCTGCCGCTCACCCTCTCGGGCCAGATGATCGTGTTCGAGACGCTCTTTGCCCTGCTCTACGGCTTCATCTACGACCACCGCCTGCCGCGGGTGCTGGAAGTGGCGGCCATCGTGCTGCTCGTGGCGGGCGTGAGCTGGTCGGTGCGCCAGCATTCGGGCGGCCCCGAGGACACCGCGCACGGCGACGGCCTCGTGCCCGAGGGCGATCTGCCCGGCATCGGCGACGCAGGCCGCAGCGAACGGCGCAAGACGGCCGCGTAAGGGCTCTCTCCCAGCGGAAAAGTAAACGGGCCAAAGCAGCGCATCTGCTGCTTTGGCCCGTGGCGTTCGGTAGCGTCGGCGGCTAAGGTAAGATCAACCAGGTCGATGTCGGGCTAACACCAGGTCAACACCAGGCCGACGCCAGGCTAACGCGAATCCTTGTTCAGCCACTTGCGCCCTTCCACGGATCCGGCCTTGCGGCTCTTGTCCACGCGCCGCTGGCGCGCGGCCTTCGGATCGACGATCAGCGGGCGGTAGATCTCCACCCGGTCGTGATCGGCCAGCACGGCGTCGAGCGGCTTGATCTTGCCGTAGATGCCCACCTTGAGCTTCTCGAGGTCGATTTCCGGGTGCTGCCGCAGAATCCCGCTTGCGTCGATAGCCTGCCGGACCGTGGCGCCCGGCGCCAGTTCGACCGCAATGAGCGTCTGCGTGTCGGGCAGCGCGTAGCAGACGTCGATGGAAAGGTTCGTGCTCATGGCTTGCCGTAGCGCTGGTCGGCGCGCTTCACGAAGGAATCGACGAAGGTGCTCGCAATGTGATGAAACACCGGCCCGATGAGCTTTTCCAGAATGATGTTAGAAAACTCGTAGTGCAGCGCGAACTCGATCTTGCAGGCGTCGGCACGCAGCGGCGTGAAGCGCCAGTAGCCCGTGAATTTGCGGAACGGGCCGTCGGCGAATTCCATGTCGATGCGTTCGGGCCGCTTTTGCGTGTTGCGCGTGGCGAAGTGCTGCTTGATGCCCTTGAAGTGGATGTCGATCTTCGCCTCCATGCCGTTTTCGTCCTGGCGGCGAATCTCGATGCCGCCGCACCACGGCAGGAAGTTGGGGTAGTCGGCCACGTCGGTCACGAGGTCGAACATCTGTTCCGCCGAATGGCGAATCAGCACGGTTTTCTGGACATCCGCCATAAGGTGGCAACGCGTGACAAGGTGAGGAAAGCGCTCGCGGGCCGGCTTTGCTGGTTCGCGGGCCCGCTTTGCTAAAATCGTAATTTTAAACGAGTTGGGCCTTTTCCATTTTTCTATGAGCATCATCGACAACAGAAAAGCGTTCTTCGACTATTTCATCGAAGAGCGCCACGAGGCAGGGCTCGTGCTCGAAGGATGGGAGGTCAAGGCGCTGCGCGCGGGCCGCGGCCAGATCAAGGAGGGCTACGTCGTCATCAAGGAAGGCGAGCTGTTCCTGATCGGCACGCACATCAGCCCATTGCCGGAAGCCTCGACTCACATCCATCCCGACCCGGTTCGCACGCGCAAGCTGCTCCTGCACCGGGACCAGATCGACAAGCTGATCGGCAAGGTCGAGCAGCGCGGCTATACGCTCGTGCCGCTGAACTTCCACTACAAGGATGGCCGCGTGAAGTGCGAAATCGGCCTCGCCAAGGGCAAGAAGCAGCACGATAAGCGCGAAACCGAGAAGAAGCGCGACTGGGAGCGGGAAAAGGCGCGCCTCATGCGCTCGCCGACCTGATGCCGGCTTGACGCCGCGCCGCTTCACCCCGATTCATGAAGAAACGGGCCGCATACGCGGCCCGTTCTCGTTTGGGATCGACAATCGACGGAGGAGCGTGCGCCGTTTCGCCGCGGCTCAGGCGCCCTTCACCTGCTGCTCGCGCATGCCCGAGCGGTTCACGATCGTGAGCGCCGAGGCGATCATCGTCGAAAGATCGCCCATGTCGCCCGGCACGATCAGGGTGTTGCCCTGCTTGGCGAGATTGCTGAACGCATTCACGTACTGCTCCGCGACCTTGAGGTTGACGGCGTCCATGCCGCCCTGGGTCTGGATCGAGCTGCCGATTTTCTGGATGGCCTGTGCATTGGCCTCCGCCACCGCGAGAATCGCGGCCGCCTGGCCCTGCGCCTGGTTGATCGCCGCCTGCCTCTCGCCCTCCGACTTCTGGATCGCGGCCTCGCGCGCGCCCGCCGCGAGATTGATCTGCTCCTGCTTGCGGCCCTCGGAAGCCGCGATCAGCGCGCGCTTCTCGCGCTCGGCCGTGATCTGCGCCTGCATGGCGTGGAGAATCTCCTTGGGCGGCGTGAGATCCTTGATCTCGTAGCGCAGCACCTTCACCCCCCAGTTCGAGGCCGCCTCGTCGAGCGCCGACACCACGCTATGGTTGATGAAGTCGCGCTCTTCGAAGGTCTTGTCGAGTTCAAGCCGCCCGATCACCGAGCGCAGCGTGGTCTGCGAGAGCTGCGTGATCGCGAACACGTAGTTGCTCGATCCGTACGACGCCTTCATCGGGTCGGTCACCTGGAAATACAGCACGCCGTCCACCTGCAACTGCGTGTTGTCGCGCGTGATGCAGACCTGACTCGGCACGTCGAGCGGAATCTCCTTGAGCACGTGCTTGTACGCGACGCGATCCACGAATGGCAGCACCATCGAGAGCCCCGGCGTGAGCGTGGCGTGATAGCGGCCGAGCCGCTCGAGCACCCACGCGTGCTGCTGCGGCACGATCTTGATGGTCTGCGCGATCAGCACGATGACGATCACCAGCAGAATCAACCCGACGACTGGAACTTGCATGAATGGCCTCTCTTCTCTTCGGTGTAATCGGAGTAACAGTGGCGGCAGCAGAACAACCACGGCAATCGCGCGGCCCCGCAGCGCTCGCAACGAGCAAACAAGACTCAGGCGTGCCGGGCCCCGCCGTGCGCAGCGTGGCGGCGCACCCCAACGATGAGGCAACTGCCGCGCATCGCCTTGATTTCATAGAGATGCGCGTCTTCGGGCTCGCCGGGCGCGAGTTCGACATCCCATTCGGCGCCGCGATACATGGCCCGCGCGCGGCGCTCGTGCCAACCCGCCACACTGAGCGATTCGCCGATGTCGAGATTGACGCCCGGATCGCGCGAGGCGTCGGTATTGCGCCGGCGCCGGCCAAAGCGCGAGCGGCGCAGCGCGATCACCGCAATCAATGCGACAGCGGCCGCAATCGCAAGCTGGAAGTCGAGCGGCACGCCCAGTTCGTAAGCGAGCACGCCGGCGAGAAAGCCGAGCGCGATCATCAGCAGGTAGAACGTGCCCGTCATCAGCTCGGCGACAACCAGCACACCCGCGCCGACCCACCAGAACAAACCATGTGGACCCACGTCAGTCTCCCAAAGTAAAACACCCCGGCTTGACCGGGGTGTTATAGCACGAAGCTGACACTTTTTTCCGTGCGGTGCCGCCGCGGCCTCGGCCACCCCGACTTTCGTCAAGGCGGCGTCTGCCGCAGCCTTACTTGCCCTGCGCGCTTGCCAGCGCCTGCCACGTCTCGATCACCGTATCCGGGTTCAGCGAGATCGAGGCAATGCCTTCCTCGGCCAGCCACTGGGCGAAGTCCGGGTGATCGGACGGCCCCTGGCCGCAGATGCCCACGTACTTGTTCAGGCGAAGGCAGGTTTCGATCGCGCGCTTGAGCATGAACTTCACAGCCGGATCGCGCTCGTCGAAATCGACGGCGAGCAGTTCCATGCCCGAGTCCCGGTCGAGGCCGAGCGTGAGCTGCGTAAGGTCGTTCGAGCCGATCGAGAAACCGTCGAAGAACTGCAGGAACTCTTCGGCGAGGATCGCGTTCGACGGCACTTCGCACATCATGATGAGCCTGAGGCCATTCACGCCGCGCTTGAGACCGAACTTCTCGAGCAGGCCCACCACGCGTTCCGCCTGCTTGAGCGTACGCACGAACGGCACCATGATCTCGACGTTCGTAAGACCCATCTCTTCGCGCACGCGCTTGAGCGCGAGGCATTCCATCTCGAACGCCTGGGCGAAGTCCTCGGCGATGTAGCGCGAGGCGCCGCGGAAGCCGAGCATCGGGTTCTCTTCGTCCGGCTCGTAGCGCGAACCGCCGATCAGCTTCTTGTACTCGTTCGACTTGAAGTCCGACAGACGCACGATCACGGGCTTCGGATAGAACGCCGCCGCAATCGTCGCGATGCCTTCTGTCAGCTTGTCCACGTAGAACGCGCGCGGCGAAGCATGGCCGCGGGCAACGCTCTCGACGGCCTTCTTGAGGTCCGCATCGACGTTCGGGTACTCCAGAATCGCCTTCGGGTGCACGCCGATGTTGTTGTTGATGATGAACTCGAGGCGCGCCAGGCCCACGCCGGCATTCGGCAACTGCGAGAAGTCAAACGCAAGCTGCGGGTTGCCGACGTTCATCATGATCTTGACCGGCACCGGCGGCAGTTCGCCGCGCTGGATTTCGCTCACTTCGGTTTCGAGCAGGCCGTCATAAATGCGGCCTTCGTCGCCTTCCGCGCACGACACGGTCACGAGCGCGCCGTCCTTCAGCACGTCGGTCGCGTCGCCGCAGCCCACCACGGCCGGCACGCCCAGCTCGCGCGCGATGATCGCGGCGTGGCAGGTACGGCCGCCACGGTTCGTGACGATCGCCGAAGCGCGCTTCATCACCGGTTCCCAGTTCGGGTCGGTCATGTCGGCCACGAGCACGTCGCCCGGCTGCACGCGTTCCATTTCGGACGGATCGTGAATCACCTTCACGCGGCCCGCGCCGATCTTCTGGCCGATGGCGCGGCCCGTGGCCAGCACCTGCGACTGACCCTTGAGCTTGAAGCGCTGTTCGACCTTGCCGGCGGCCTGGCTCTTCACGGTCTCGGGACGCGCCTGGAGAATGAAGATCTTGCCGTCGCGGCCGTCCTTGCCCCACTCGATGTCCATCGGACGCTGGTAGTGCTGCTCGATGATGACGGCATACTTCGCCAGCTCGATCACGTCCTCGTCGGTGATCGAGAAGCGGTTGCGCTGTTCGTGCGACACGTCCACGGTCTTCACGCGGCCCGGCTCGCCCGGCTGCGTGAATTCCATCTTGATGAGCTTCGAGCCGATCGAGCGGCGGATGATCGGGGCCTTGCCCTGGGCGAGCGTGGTCTTGAAAACATAGAACTCGTCCGGATTCACGGCGCCCTGCACGACCGTTTCGCCAAGACCGTAGCTCGACGTGATGAAAACGGCGTCCTTGAAGCCCGATTCCGTATCGAGCGTGAACATCACGCCCGCGGCGCCGCAGTCCGAGCGGACCATGCGCTGCACGCCGGCCGAAAGCGCGACTTCGGCATGCGTGAAACCCTTGTGGACGCGATAGGAAATGGCGCGGTCGTTGTAGAGCGACGCGAACACGTGCTTGAGGCGGTCGAGCACATCCTCGACGCCCACCACGTTCAGGTAGCTTTCCTGTTGACCGGCAAACGAGGCGTCGGGCAGGTCTTCGGCGGTCGCCGACGAACGCACCGCGAACGAGAGTTCAGCCGGCGAGCCGTTCTGCAGCGTTTGGAAGCCCGCGCGGATGTCCGCTTCGAGCTTCGCCTGCAGCGGCGCATCGATGATCCATTGACGGATTTCCTTGCCGGCTTCGGCCAGCGCCTTCACGTCGTCGACGTCGAGCGTCTCCAGACGAGCGGCGATCCGTTCGGTCAGGTTGTTGTGTTTCAGGAAGTCGCGGAAAGCGAGCGCCGTCGTGGCGAAGCCCGTGGGCACGCGCACGCCGGCTTCAGCCAACTGGCTGATCATCTCGCCGAGCGAGGCGTTCTTGCCGCCCACGATCTCGACATCGGTCATCCGCAACTGCTCGAAAGGCACTACATACGCCTGATCCTTTGCAACGGTGTTAGTCATACAAGCCCCTAAGTGTGAAAAAAATTCACGATTGCGCAAGTGGGCTCGAACGCGGTCCGCTCACAGGAAGCGGATTCGCGTCTTGCGCAACCTGTTGGAGAAGCAATCGCAATCGGCTCAAGCCGCTCAATGGGCCCGAGCAGCACCTTCGAAGCTTGCATCCAATGAAAGGAAAAGCACGAAGATGCAAACGATTACGCGAAGTTAGGCGGAATCGCTGCAAGTTGACGTCAGAATGAGCCACGATGGGCTGCCGTTTGACGTGGTTGCACTGCAATTGCTTATCCAACAGGTTGCCGCTATTCTACCGTGCCGACTCTCGAAAATGTGTCTGTCGGTGAGAATCGCGCCTCGGAACGCTGCACCTCGCGCCGCCCGGGCGCGCCGCCCCTCCTCCAGCGCCTGTAGCAGCGCACGTACCCAGCTTCAAACGATGCCGCCCACCGTATTCATCGTCTCCGACGGTACCGGGATTACCGCCGAGACCTTCGCGCACTCGATCCTCTCCCAGTTCGACCAGAAGTTCCGCCTGATCCGGGTTCCGTTCGTGGATTCGTCCGACAAGGCCTACTCGACCGCCGAGAAGATCAACGAAGCGGCCGTGCAGGAAGGCCGCCGCCCGATCGTCTTCACGACGCTCGTGGACAGCCATTCGAACGAGATCGTCAAACGCTCGAACGCCCTCGTGCTGGACATGTTCCAGACCTTCGTGGAGCCGCTGGAGCAGGAGCTGGAGCTCAAGTCGAGCCACGCGATGGGCCGCGGCCACCAGAACGCCGACACCGACGAGTACAAGAACCGCATCGAGGCGATCAACTTCTCGCTCGCGCACGACGACGGCCAGTCGGACCGCAATCTCGCCGACGCCGACGTGATCCTCGTGGGCGTTTCGCGCAGCGGCAAGACGCCGACGAGCCTGTATCTCGCGATGCAGTACGGCGTGAAGGCGGCGAACTATCCGCTCATCCCCGACGATTTCGAGCGCGGCAAGCTGCCCAATTCGCTGCTGTCGCATCGCTCGAAGATCTTCGGCCTGTCGATCGACCCGCAGCGCCTCACGGAAATCCGCAACGAGCGCCGCCCCGGCAGCAAGTACGCGGCGCTGGAAAACTGCCGCTACGAAGTCAACGAGGCGGAGGCGATGATGCGCCGCGAGGGCATCAAGTGGCTGTCCTCCACGCACAAGTCGATCGAGGAAATCGCCACGACGATCCTCCAGGAAATCCGCATCGACAAACCCGCTTATTGAGGCCCGCTGATTGAGGCCCGCTCATTGACGCCCGGGTCCGGAATCCGGACTTCAAAGCGAAAACGCCTGCCCGGCTTGAACCGGGCAGGTGTTTTTTGTTTCAGAGGCGCTAAGCACTCAGCGTGCGTGACGCTGCTGCCGGCACTGCTCGAAGAGGCACACCGCCGCCGCCGCGGCCACGTTCAGCGACTCCATGCCGCCCGGCTGCGGGATCGTCACGCGGTGCGCGGCCGCGTCGCGCCAAGTCTGCGACACGCCAGCCCCTTCGTTGCCGAACACCCAGGCCAGCGGCCCGGTCAGGTCGCATTCGTCCAGCGCCACGGCTCCGTGCGAATCGGTGATGACGACGGGCACGCCCAGCAGTTCCGCCAGCGCCGCCGGTTCCACGTTCTCGAACACGTCCAGCAGAAAGTGCGCGCCCATGGCCGAGCGCAGCACCTTCGACGACCACACGTAAGCGGTGCCCGGCGTGCAGAAGACCCGGTCGATGCCCGCGGCCGCCGCGCTGCGCAGGATCGAGCCGACGTTGCCCGCGTCCTGCACGCCGTCGAGAATCACGCAGGTGGACGACACACGGTGCGGCAGCGCGGCTTCGGGCGTATCGACGAGCAGCAGCATGCCGACGCCATGCACGACGTTCGAAAGCTGGCCGAAGAGCGCGTCGGGCAGCGTCACGACGCGCCGCTCGTCGATGCGCGCGACGATGGCCTGCGCCTCTTCGTGCGCGAGCGCGCCGTCGGTCACGATGCAGTATTCGGGCTGGCCGCCGCCGTCGAGCCAGGCGCTCGCCAGGTGGAAGCCTTCGAGCAGCGCCTGGCCGCTCTTGCGCTGTTGATGCGTCGAGCCGGCCAGCGCCTTCAGGCGCTTGTAGAGCGGATTGTCGCGTGAGGTAATGGCTTTCACGGGCGGCCTGCCGATGGAATCAAAGATGAAGGAAAAGAGGCGCCGCGCGTAGCGGCGCCATATCGCGCCATATCGCGCCAACGCGTCAGAACGGCGCGCTTGAGCCTGACGACGCGCAGGCGTCGCCGGCCTCGAAACCGTCCGCCGCGCGTTCCGCCGACGCCATGCCGGTCAGCACGATGCCTTGCAGCGCATAGGCTTCGCGCACCGGCGCAAACGAGCGGCGATGGTGCACGCAGGGGCCATGCTCGCGCAGCGCCGCCAGATGCTGCGGCGTGCCGTAGCCGGCGTGCGCGTCGAACCCATAGAGCGGATGCGCCTCGTGCAGGTCCAGCAGCAGGCGGTCGCGCGTCACCTTCGCGATGATGGACGCCGCCGAAATGCTCGGCACCAGCGCGTCGCCGCCGATCACGGCTTCGCTGCGCACCGGCAGCACCGGGCAGCGGTTGCCGTCGATCTTCGCGAGCGTGGGCGTCACGGGAAGCCCCTCGACCGCGCGCCGCATGGCCAGCATCGTCGCGTGCAGGATATTGAGCGTGTCGATCTCCTCGACCGTCGCCGATGCCACGCACCAGGCGAGCGAACGCTCGACGATGAGGTCGTAAAGCACGTCGCGCGTCCTGGCGCTCAGGGCCTTCGAGTCGTCGAGCCCCTCGATGGGGCGCGCCGGATCGAGAATCACCGCCGCCGCCACCACGGGACCGGCCAGCGGGCCTCGCCCTGCCTCGTCCACGCCGCAAATCACGTCCTCGGGCGACTCGAACAGCAAGCCGGCCTGCTGCGCGAACGCATGGCGCGTCGCGCGCTTCGCCGCCGCCTTCGAAGGGGCTTTCGAGGGCACCTTGCCGGCACCCGCACCCGCTGCCGGCGCGCTGGCGCGGCCACGCCGGGCCGCGCCCTTCGCTGCACTATTCGACCCGTCGCCCGTCATGCCCGTCCTCTGCGGCTTTCCACGATGCCCGCCACCACTTCCGCGGCGCGCTGCGACGTGTTCTGGCGCAGCGCCAGATGCATCTCGGTGAAAATTTCTGTCAGCGTGCGCCGGTTCGCCTCGTCGTGCAACTGGGTGAGCGTGGCGTCGGCGAGCGCCTCGGGCGTCGCGAAGTGCTGCAGGATTTCGGGCACGACGAAGCGGCCCGCGAGAATGTTCGGCAGACCCACATAGGGCAGATAGCCCTGGCGGCGCATGATCTCGCCCGTGAGCCAGGGCACCTTGTACGAGATGACCATGGGCTTCTTGAGCAGCGCCGCTTCCAGCGTCACCGTGCCGCTCTTCACGAGAATCGCATCGGCGGCCGTCATCGCGAGCTGCGACTGGCCGTCGATAATCGTCAGCGCAAGCCCCTGGTGCGCATTCGCGAGTTCCTGCAACTGCGCGTGGATCGCGGGCGTCGCCGCCGGCATCACGAAGCGCAGGCCCGGCTCGCGCTGCTGCATGATCTGCATCGCGTCGAAGAACGTCGGCCCGATCAGGTTGATCTCCGAGCGGCGGCTGCCCGGCAGCACCGCGATCACGGGCCCGCTCTCGGGCAGGCCCAGCGCGCGGCGCGCACCCGGCACATCGGGCTCGAGCGGAATCTCGTCGGCGAGCGGATGGCCCACGTACGACGCCGCCACGCCGGCCTTCTCCAGAATCGCCGTCTCGAACGGGAACACGCACAGCATGTGATCCACGGACTTCTGGATCTTCTTGATGCGGCCGCCCCGCCACGCCCAGATCGACGGGCAGACGAAATGGATCGTGGGAATGCCGGCCGCGCGCAGCGAATGCTCGAGGCCGAAATTGAAGTCCGGCGCATCGACGCCGACGAACGCATCGGGCGGATCGGCCAGCACCTGATGCTTGAGCTCGCCGCGAATGCGCAGGATCTCGGGAATATGCCTGAGCGCCTCGACGTAGCCGCGCACCGTGAGCTTGTCCATCGGCCAGTGCGCGTCGAAACCGGCGGCCATCATGCGCGGGCCGCCAATTCCGTAGTACTGCGTCGTATCGGGCAGACGGCCCGCGAGTCCGCTGAGCAGCGACGCGGCGAGCAGATCGCCGGACGGCTCGCCGGCCACCATCGCGAGCCGCAGAGGGCGGGTCGAGAGCGCCATCGGTTAGCGGATGATGCCGCGTTGCGACTGCTCGACGAAGTCGATCAGCGCCTTCACATAGGCATCGCCGTCGCCGCCGGCGCCCGCCAGCTCCGCGAGCTGGACCTTCGCCTCTTCGAGCGAAAGCCCGTTCTTGTAGAGCGTGCGGTAGGCCGAGCGCAGCGCCGAAATCGCGTCGGGCGAGAAACCGCGGCGGCGCAGGCCCTCGACGTTGATGCCGTGCGGCACCGCCTTGTTGCCGGCGGCGATCACGAACGGCGGCACGTCCTGCACGAGCGCCGAAGCGCCGCCCACCATCGCGTGCGCACCGATGCGCACGTACTGGTGCACGCCGGTCATGCCGCCGATCACGGCGTAGTCGTCCACGATCACGTGGCCCGCGAGCTGCGCATTGCTCGACATGATCACGTTGTTGCCGAGACGGCAGTCGTGGCCCACGTGCACGTAGGCCATGATCCAGTTGTCGTCGCCGATGATCGTGACGCCGGTGTCCTGCACCGTGCCCGTATGCAGCGTCGTGAACTCGCGGATCATGTTGCGGTTGCCGATCACGAGCTTCGTGGGCTCGTCCTGGTACTTCATGTCCTGCGGACGCCCGCCCACCGATGCGTAATGACCGATGCGGTTGTCTTCGCCGATCGTCGTATGGCCTTCGAGCACGCTGTGCGACCCGACCACGGTGCGCGCACCGATGCTCACGTGCGCGCCGACGATGGCATACGGGCCGATCTCGGCCGTCTCGTCGACCTGCGCGCCCGTTTCGACGATTGCAGTGGGATGAATCCTGCTCATTCGCCCTCGCTTCGATTTCAGTTGCGTGCCGGCGCACCGCATGGCGCGCGCGGACACTACGCGACGCGCGTTATTGCGCGGGCGCGTCGTTCTTCTTCACGGTGCACATCAGCTCTGCTTCGCAGGCGACGACGCCGTCCACTTCCGCACGCGCCTTGAACTTCCAGATGCCGCGCATGTAGCGCTCGAACGTGGCGTTCAGGATCAGCTGGTCGCCCGGCTCCACCACGCGCTTGAAGCGCGCACCGTCGATGCCGACGAAGTAGTAGAGCGTGTTCGTGAAGTCCTGCTGCTCTTCCGAGAAGGTGAGGAGCGCGGCGGTTTGCGCGAGCGCCTCGAGGATCATCACGCCGGGCATGACCGGACGCGTGGGGAAATGGCCCGTGAAAAAGGGCTCGTTGACCGTCACGTTCTTCAACGCCGTGATGCTCTTGTGCGGCTCCAGCTCGAGAACCCGGTCCACCATCAGGAACGGATAGCGATGCGGCAGCAGCGTGAGGATCTTGTGGATGTCGAAGTTGAGTTTTTCGATGTTCATGGTGTTTCTGCTCACGCAGGAGTTGCGCGATGACTAGCGGTGCCGATGCCGACGCCGCGCGCGCTTGCGCGCAGTATGCGCTACGCACGCGAAATCGGGCATGCGGATCTGCCCGGAGCGCGATCCGGCCGCGAAAACCAGCGTCCTGCACTGCACGCCGGCCACAGCCGTCTCGCCCCAAGTACCCCGGAAATGCCTTTGTTAATGCGCCTTTGCGACTCAGGCGCCGCCTTGCGGCTTGTCGGCGAGCGCCGCTTCGAGCGCCCGGATGCGGTCGCGCAGCTTGTCGATATTGCGCAAAAGCGCGGCGCTCTTGTTCCAGTCCGCGTGATCCACGGCCGGAAACGCGCTGGTGTACATGCCGGGCTTCGTCAGCGACTTCGAGACGCCCGACTTCGCCGTGACGATCACGTAGTCGGCAAGCGTCACGTGCCCTGCAATGCCCACCGCGCCGCCGATCATGCAATGCCGCCCGATCGTGGTGCTGCCCGCGATACCGGCACAGCCCGCGATCACGGTGTACGCACCGATCTTGCAGTTGTGCCCGATCTGCACCAGGTTATCGATCTTCACGCACGCTTCGATAATCGTGTCGGCCATGGCGCCGCGGTCGATGGTCGTGTTCGCACCGATCTCCACGTCGGGACCGATCGACACGCCGCCCACCTGCGGGATCTTGACCCAGCTACCCGTGCGCGCCTCGCCCTCGCCCTGGAAATCGGGGGCGAAGCCGAAGCCGTCCGAGCCGATCACGGCGCCCGCATGCACGATCGCACGCTCGCCGATGCGGCAGCCGTGATAAACGGCCACGCCCGGGTACAGGTGCGAATCCGCGCCGATCTGCGTGCCGCGGCCGACGAACACGTTCGCGTCGAGGCGCACGTTCTCGCCGATCACGGCGCCCGCCTCGACCGTCACGTTCGGGCCGATCACCGCGCTCGCAGCGACCTTTGCCGTGGCGTCGACATTCGCGCCCGGGTGCACGCCGGGTTGCACCTTCGGCGCCGCGAGGTCGATGAACGCCTGCGCGACGCGCGCGAAATAAGCATACGGATTGGGTGTGACGATGAAGTTGCGGGCGCCGTGCGCATCGGCCTCGCTCGAAGCGACCTTCGCGAGATCGTCCGGGCTGATGAGCACCGCGCCGGCGCGGGTCGTTTCGACCTGCGCCAGGTACTTCGGATTGGCGAGGAACGCCAGTTGTTGCGGACCGGCCTGGTCGAGCGGTGCAAGCGAGCCGACGCGCTGCGCCGGGTCGCCGACCACTTCACCGCCAAAACGCCCGGCGAGTTCCTCAAGCGTGAAAGCCATGCTCGTGCTGCTCCTGCCTTGTTCTTTGCGTCAATTGGTGCTGCTGGCACCCGATGCCGGGATCGCGCCGTTTGCGGAAGCGAGCGCCTTCAGCACCTGATCGGTGATGTCGATGCGCGGACTCACGTAGACTGCTTCCTGCACGATCAGGTCGTAGTGCTGCTGCTCGGCGATCTGCTTGATCACCTTGTTGGCCTTGTCCAGCACCGCCGCAAGCTCCTCGTTGCGGCGCTGGTTCAGGTCCTCGCGAAACTCGCGCTGCTTGCGCTGGAAGTCGCTGTCGAGTTGCGACAGGTCGCGCTGCTTCTGTGCGCGATCGGTCGCCGACATCGACGGCCCGTTCTTGTCGAGCGCGTCGGACATGGCCTTCAGGCGCTGCGCCATGTCCTGCAAATCCTTGTCGCGCTTGGCAAACTCGGCTTCCAGCTTGGTTTGCGCAGCCTTCGCGGGGGCGGATTCGCGCAGGATGCGGTCGGAGTTGACCGCCGCGATTCTCGCCTCCTGGGCCTGGGCCGCGCCCGCGCCGAAAGCGAATACCGCCAGCGACAGCGCCATGGCCCCGAACATCCGTCTTGAAAACATACCCGTTAGCAAAGTCATCCTCTCGATTCTCTGGATTCCCGTTCCTGCCGTGCCACGCCTTCGCGCGGCACCGCTCAGAACGCCGTCCCGATCTGGAACTGGAACTTCTGGTACTGATCGCCTTCGTGCTTCGTGATCGGAAAGCCCATGCTCAGCTTGAGCGGCCCGATCGGCGAAATCCACGCAAGACCCACACCGTAGCTGTAACGCAGGCCATTCGCGCCGACGCTGTTGCCTTCGGTCCCCCAGACGTTACCACCATCGAGGAACGTGAAGACGCGCAGTGTACGGTCATAGCCCGTGCCCGGCAGCGGAAACATCAGTTCGATATTGCCGACCACCATCTTCGAACCGCCGATCGGGTCGCCCGTCGTCTTGTCGCGCGGACCCAGCGAACTCGGCTCATAGCCGCGCACCGAACCGATGCCGCCGGCGTAGTAGTTCTTGAAGATCGGATACGGCTTGCCGCCCAGGCCGTTGCCGTAGCCGGCCTGAACGTTCATGCCGAGCACGAAGCCGCGCGCAAACGAATAATAGTACTGCGCCTGCACGTCGGCCTTGTAGTACTCCGTACTGCCGACGGGCGTGCCGAATTCGGCGTTCGCCTGCGTGAAATAGCCCCGGCTCGGCACGAGCGCGCTGTCACGCGCGTCGCGCGACCAGCCCATCGTGAGCGGCACGTTGTTCGACACGCGGCCGAACTCGGCCACGTAGTCGAGGTAGCTTTGCGGCGTGTACTGGTCGGTGTCGAGGCGGTCCTGCTCGAAGCCCGCGCCGAAGTACACCGTATCGACCTCCGAAAACGGAATGCCGAACTTCAGGTCGCCGCCGGCCGTGACGATCTTGAAGCTCGAATCGGTCGAGTAGTAGAGCGGCTGGTACGTGCGGTAGTAGACGTCGGTAATGCGCTTGATGCCGTCCACCGTGAAGTACGGATCCACCTGCGTGACAGCCAGCGTGCGGTACGACCTTGCGGTGTTCACGTTCACGGAGAGCGAGGTGCCCGAGCCGAACACGTTGTCCTGCGACACGCCGGCCGACAGCACGACCTTGTCCGTGGACGAAAAGCCCGCACCGAGCGTGATCGCGCCGGTCGGCTTTTCGGCCACCTTCACGTCCACGTCCACCTGGTCCGCGGTGCCCTCCACGGGCACCGTGCTCACGTCCACGTCGGTGAAGTAGCCGAGGCGGTTGACGCGGTCCTTCGAAAGCGCGAGGCGGTTCGAATCGAACCACGCGCTTTCGAGCTGGCGCATTTCGCGACGCACGACTTCGTCGCGCGTACGCGTATTGCCGACCACGTTGATACGGCGCACATAGACGCGGCGGCCCGGATCGATCTGCAGCGCGAGATCGACGGTATGGTTCGCCCGGTCGATCTGCGGCACGGCATTCACGGTCGCGAATGCGTAGCCGTATTCGCCGAGCTTGTCGACGAGCGCCTTCGTGGTCGCAGTGAGTTTCGCGGCCGAGAACGTTTCGCCCGCCTTGATCGTGATCAGCTTGTCGAGTTCGGCCCCGCGGTCGAGCAGGTTGCCCGACAGATGGATGGCCGACACCTTGTAGGGCTCGCCTTCGTGAATCCCGATCGTGAGGTACATGTCCTTCTTGTCGGGCGAGAGCGAAACCTGGGTCGAGTCGATGTTGAACTCGAGATAGCCGTGATTCAGGTAGTACGAGCGCAGGCTTTCGAGGTCGCCCGTGAGCTTGTCCTTCGAATACAGGTCGGCCTTCGTGTACCACGAGAACCAGTTCGGCGTGGAGAGCTGCATCTCGGAGAGCAGCGTGCCGGTGCTGTACACCTTGTTGCCGATGAAGTTGATCTGGCGGATCTTCGCGCTCGGACCTTCCACGACGGAGAACAGCAGGCCCACGCGGCTGCGCTCGATCGGCGTAACGGTGGTCGTCACTTCGGCCGCGTAATAGCCGCGCGTGAGGTACTGGCGCTTGAGCTCCTGCTCGGCGCGATCGACGAGCGCCTTGTCGTAATAGCGGCCCTGCGCGAGCCCGACCGACTTGAGCGCCTTCGTGAGGTTGTCCTTGTCGAACTCGTGCAGACCCGAAAAGTCGATCGAGCCCACCGCCGGACGCTCCTGAACCTGGACCACCACCACGTCGCCTTGCGCCGCGATCTTCACGTCGTTGAAGAAGCCCGTTGCGTAGAGCGCGCGGATCGCCCCGGAAGCCTTGTCGTCGTTGAACGTGTCGCCCTGCTTGATGGGCAGGTAGGCGAATACGGTGCCCGGCTCGATGCGTTGCAGGCCTTCGACGCGGATGTCCTGAACCACGAAAGGCGTGGTTGCTGCGTGAACAACCAGTCCATGTGCGGCAACCGCCGCTGCTGCAACCGACTTCGGAACCAGGCGATGAGGTCTAAACAACGTGCTTCCCCAAGTATGTATAGCTGCATCCGGCCGCCCGAGGACGCCGCCAGACACTTTAAAAATGGATTAGCCTGGCCAGATCGTTGAACAATGCGATCGCTGACAATGCGACGATGCAGGCCAGCCCTGCCCGCTGCAGCACGAGCTGCCAGCGATCCGAAACGGCTTTGCCCGTTACGGCTTCAACCACGTAATATAACAGATGCCCCCCGTCCAAAACCGGAATTGGGAGCAGGTTGAGCACCCCCAGGCTAATGCTGACAAGGGCGAGGAACGAGAGGAACGCCGACGGCCCGAGCCGCGCGCTCTTGCCCGCATAGTCGGCAATCGTGACCGGGCCGGACAGATTCTTCAGCGACGCTTCGCCCGTAATCATGCGGCCGAACATCCGCAGCGAATACGCCGCGATGTCCCACGTGCGATACGCGCCGAGGCGCAGGCTTTCAACGGGCCCGTAGCGCACGTCCACCGAAGGCGCCTGCGCGGAGAGCGCCGCGCCGATACGGCCCACCTGCTCGCCCGTTTCGTCGTCGGTCTGAACCTGGGGCACGACTGTGAGCGTGACGCTCCGGGCCGGCTGGCCTTGCTGCGCCTGCCCGCCCTGCTGCCCTTCGTCCGCTTGCCCGCGCAGCACCTCGATGTGCAGCGGCTTGCCCGCATGGCCCTTCACATATGCGATGAATGTGTTCGCGCTATCGACCGGACGCCCGTCGATCGCCTGCAGACGATCGCCCTTCTGCAGCCCCGCCTGCTCAGCCGCGCTGCCCGGCTCGACGCCCGCGACCTGCAGCGTGCCGCCGCCCGGCTCGAGGCCGAGGCGCGACATGAAGTCGTCGTCGAGATCCTTGCCGCTCAGGTTGGAGAGGTCGAGCGGAAAGTCGTAGGTCCCGCCGCCGTCACGAGCAACGAGCACGACGCGGCTGCGATCGAATGCCGCAGACATCAGCTTCCAGCGCAGATCCGACCACGAGCGCACGGCTTCCGTATCGCTGCCGTTTGCATCGCTGACCGAAACGATTTTCTCGCCGCCCTGGAAACCCGCCCTCGCGGCCGCGCTCTGTGCGGCAGGCGCGGCGACGATCGCCGCCGGCTCGTTCACGCCGGTCGCGAAAACCAGCGAAAACAGCGCGATGGCCAGCAGGAAATTGGCAATGGGGCCGGCCGCTACAATCGCGATACGCTTGCCCACCGACTGGCGATTGAACGCCTGCGCGAGATCATCCGGCGCAATCGTGCCGGGCGACTCGCGCTCGTCGAGCATCTTCACGTAGCCGCCCAGCGGCAGCGCCGAAATGGTCCACTCGGTGCCGCTCTTCTTGCTGACCCACTGCAGGAGCGGCCGGCCGAAGCCGATCGAAAAGCGCAGGACCTTCACGCCGCACAGGCGCGCGACGCTGTAATGCCCGTATTCGTGCACGACGACGAGCACGCCGATCGCCACGACAAAAGCCACCAGTTCGGTGAGCAGGTTCATCCGTATCTCCTGCTAACAGCGTGCCAGTCCTCGCGAGGCCCGGGCGCGAGCCTCGGCGGACACCCTTGCCGGCGCCCCCGCCCGTGCTCCTGAAAGCGCTTCAGGCCGGCACCGGCAAGCTGTCGATGAGGGTGTGCGCCGCACGGCGCGCGGCGGCATCGGCTTCGAGCACGACGTCGAGACTCGACGCGCTCGTGTTTCCGAGTGCGTTGAGCACGGCATCGACCGTCTGCGCGATCGCCATGAAACCGATGCGGCGGTTGAGAAACGCCTCCACCGCGACCTCATTGGCCGCATTGAGCGTCGCACTCGCGACGCCGCCTTCCGCGAGCGCCTTCATGGCGAGCGCGAGGCAGGGGAAGCGCTGGTAATCGGGCTTCTCGAACGTGAGCGTGGCCACCTGCGTGAGATCGAGCTGCGCGACGCCCGAATCGACGCGATCCGGGAACGCCAGCGCGTGCGCGATCGGCGTACGCATGTCGGGATTGCCCAGTTGCGCGAGCACCGAACCGTCCGCATACGACACCATCGAATGGATCGTGCTTTGCGGATGGATCAGCACCTCGATCCGCTCGCCCGGCAAATCGAACAGGTAGTGCGCCTCGATCACCTCGAGGCCCTTGTTCATCATCGTCGCCGAATCGACCGAGATCTTGCGGCCCATCGACCAGTTCGGATGCTTGCAGGCTTCCTCGGGCGTCACGTCGACGAGCGTGGCCGGCTCGCGCGTGCGAAACGGGCCGCCCGACGCGGTGAGGACTATTTTCGAGACGCCGCCGTGCTGGGCCGCGTCGAGCGGCAGGCACTGGAAAATCGCGTTGTGCTCGCTGTCCACGGGCAGCAGGACCGCGCCGTGATCGTGCACCGCGTCCATGAAGATGTCGCCCGACATCACGAGCGCTTCCTTGTTGGCGAGCAGAATGCGCTTGCCGGCGCGCGCCGCCGCGAGCGTGGGCGCAAGACCCGCCGCGCCGACGATGGCCGCCACCACGGTGTCGCAGCCGTCGCTCTTCGAAACGTCCACGAGCGCTTGCGGCCCGTAGGTCACGATGGTGCGGCAACCCGCCTCGCGCAGCTTCTTCTCGACCTGCGCGGCCGTTGCGGCGTCGCCGACCACGGCCACTTCGGGCGCAAAGCGCAGGCACTGCTCGACGAGCTTGTCGCCGTTGCGGTGCGCCGTGAGCGCGTACACCGAGAAGCGTTGCGGATGACGCGCGACGACGTCGAGCGTGCTGTCTCCGATCGAGCCCGTGGATCCGAGCAATGTCAGTCGTTTTTGCATATTCAATTCTCTAGCCGAGCGCTTCTAGCCGAGCAGCAGCATGGCGAGCGGCAGCACCGGCAACAGCGCGTCGATGCGGTCGAGCACCCCGCCGTGGCCCGGCAAAAGGCCGCTCGAATCCTTCACGCCGGCCTGGCGCTTCATCATCGACTCGAACAGGTCGCCCACCACGCTGAAGGCGACCAGCACGGAAAGCACGAAGAGCGCGCGGCCGACCCCGAGGGCGGCCGCCAGCGCGGAATACAGCGTCGGCTCGAACGCGTGCAGCACGATCGCGGCCACCGACACCGCCATCACGGCGGCCCAGCCGCCCGCCGCGCCCTCCCAGGTCTTGCCCGGGCTGATGGCGGGCGCGAGCTTGTGGCGCCCGAAGGCCTTACCGGCAAAGTATGCGCCGATATCGGCCAGCCAGACGACCAGCAGCAGCGACAGCACGAACGCCACGCCCGCCGTGCGCGCCGCAACAAGGGCATGCCAGCACGCGGCGAAGATTACGAGGCCCGCGGCCAGCAGGAACGTGCGCCAGGCGCCGGCGGCGAGCACGGGCTTGCGCAGCAGCACGTAAGGGCCGGCCACGATCCAGAAAATGCCCGCGGCCTGGAAGAGCGGCCGCGGCGCATCGAGCCGCGTGGAGAGCGCGACGACGGCCGCCGCGATCGCGGCATAGACGAGGGAGCCGGTCGAACCGGCCTTCAGGAGGCGCGCCCACTCCCACGCGGCAAACACCACGACGACGCCGATCAGCGCGCCGAACGCCGCCACCGGCGCGAACAGCGTGACCGGCAGGAAGACGGCCAGCAGGACGATCGCCGTGATGACACGGGTCTTTAGCATGAAAGCGAGTCGGCGTTCTGGGATTGTTTCTGGGTATCGAGCTGGGCGCTCGTGCGACCGAAGCGGCGTTCGCGCTCGGCATAAGAATCGATCGCGCGGCCGAGGGCCGCGGCGTCGAAGTCAGGCCAGTACGTATCGGTGAAATAGAATTCGGCGTAAGCGAGCTGCCACAGCAGGAAATTGCTGACGCGCTGCTCCCCGCCCGTACGGATGAAGAGATCCGGTTCCGGCGCATAGGCCATGGCGAGGTGCTGCCCGAGCGTGTCCTCGGTGACCGCCACCGGCTCGCCGGCGCGGGCGCTCTCCTCCACCAGCTTGCGGGTGGCCTGCATGATGTCCCATCGGCCGCCGTAATTCGCGGCGATCGTGAGCGTGAGACGCGTATTGCGGGCCGTCTTGGTTTCGGCGCGGCGGATCAGGTCCTGGATGCGCTCGTTGAACATCGACAGGTCGCCCACCACGCACAGGCGAATGCCGTTCGCGTGCAGACGCCCGACCTCGCGCTCGAGCGCCGTGACGAAGAGGCGCATCAGGAACGACACCTCGTCGGTCGGACGGCGCCAGTTCTCCGAGCTGAACGCGAACAGCGTCAGATACTCGACGCCGCGCTCGACACAGGCTTCGACGACCGAGCGCACGGCGTCGACGCCGCGCGTATGCCCCGCGACGCGCGGCAGGCGGCGCTGCGTCGCCCAACGGCCATTGCCGTCCATGATGATCGCGATGTGGCGCGGCACGGCCGCCACGTCGGGCACGCGAACGGTTGAGCTGGTATAGGTCATGGCCGTCGGACTCAAACTGCAATAAGGAAGGAAACCCTGGCGGGACTGAGAGCCTTGCGGCCTCAGACCGTCATGATTTCCGCTTCCTTGGTCTGGACGAGCTTGTCGATCTCGGTCACGAAGCGGTCGGTCAGCTTCTGGACGTCGTCGCCCGCACGGCGCTCGTCGTCTTCCGAGATTTCCTTGTCCTTCACGAGCTTCTTGAGCTGCTCGTTGGCGTCGCGGCGCAGGTTGCGCACGGCCACCTTGGCCGTTTCGCCTTCGCTCTTGACGATCTTGGTGAGCTCCTTGCGGCGCTCTTCGGTCAGCGCGGGCATCGGCACGCGGATCATGTCGCCGTGCGTGGCCGGGTTCAGGCCCAGATCCGACTCGCGGATCGCCTTTTCGACGGCCTGGACCATCTTCTTTTCCCACGGCTGGACGCCGATGGTGCGCGCATCGACGAGCGTCAGGTTCGCGACCTGCGAGATGGGCACGGGCGAGCCGTAGTAATCGACCTGGATGTGATCGAGCAGACCGGTATGCGCCCGGCCCGTGCGGATCTTGGCCAGATCGCCCTTGAACGCTTCGATCGAGCGCTGCATCTTCTGCTCGACGCCCTTCTTGATGTCAGCCACAGCCATTTTGAAACCTCCGAAACTTCTAGACGGTACAAGCCCGCGGGCGCCCCGGGGTGCCCCGGGAGCCGCGAGGCCGCATTCGAGCCTCTCGTACGGCGAGAGTTTACACGTGGACGAGCGTACCTTCGTCTTCGCCCTGAACGATGCGCTTGAGCGCGCCCGGCTTGACGATCGAAAAAACGCGGATCGGCAGCTTCTGGTCGCGGCACAGCGCGAACGCCGTCGCGTCCATGACCTGCAGGTTGCGGCCGATCGCCTCGTCGAAGCTGATCGTCGAGTAGCGGGTGGCCGTGGGATCCTTCTTGGGGTCCGCCGAATAGACACCGTCCACCTTGGTCGCCTTCAGCACGACTTCCGCGCCCACTTCCGAGCCGCGCAGCGCGGCGGCCGTATCGGTCGTGAAGAACGGGTTGCCCGTGCCGGCCGCGAAGATCACGACCTTGCCTTCTTCCAGCTGGCGAATCGCGCGGGGGCGAATGTACGGCTCGACCACCTGGTCCATGCGCAGCGCCGACTGCACGCGCGCCTCGATGCCGGCGTGACGCATGGCGTCCTGCAGCGCGAGCGCGTTCATCATCGTGGCGAGCATGCCCATGTAGTCGGCGGTCGCGCGGTCCATGCCGGCCGCGCCGCCCGCGACGCCGCGGAAAATGTTGCCGCCGCCGATCACCACCGCGAGCTGCGTGCCGAGCCGCACCACCTCGGCCACGTCCGCCACCATTCGTTCGATGGTGGCGCGATTGATGCCGAAGGCATCGTCGCCCATCAGGGCTTCACCGGAGAGTTTGAGCAGGACACGTTTATAGGCGGGTGTGGGCATGGGGTATCCAGATCGCGCGGAAAGGCAATAACTTGAAACTGTAGGGGTGAAATACGGCTTCGGGCAAGCACTGTCAGAAATGACGGTGCCAGAAGCGCCACCTTGCGCGGCGAGGGCTGGCTCGCGCTCAGGTGCCGCTACGCTGCCCGCCGCGGCGGAGACGCTCCGCCGCGGCTACTGCAATGCTGCTGGTACTGCAACTGCTGCGCTGACGGCTGCTACGGCCGTACTTTCGCGCGGACCTTATTGCTGCTTTGCAGCAGCCACTTGCGCGGCCACTTCGGCGGCGAAGTCGTCCTGGCGCTTCTCGATGCCTTCGCCGACCACGAACAGCGCGAACTTCTGGACCGACGAACCGGCGGCCTTCAGCATCTGCTCGATCGTCTGCTTGTCGTTCTTCACGAACGTCTGGTTCAGCAGCGAGACTTCCTTCAGGTACTTCTGGACCGAACCTTCGACCATCTTCGCGACGATCTCAGCCGGCTTGCCCGATTCGGCAGCCTTCTGCTCGGCGATGCTGCGCTCCTTGGCGATCAGGTCGGCCGGCACGTCGTCCGACGAGAGCGAGACCGGCTTCATTGCGGCGATGTGCATCGCCACGTCCTTGCCGACCTGCTCCTGCTCGCCCGTGTACTCGACCAGCACGCCGATGCGCGTGCCGTGGAGGTACGAAGCCAGCTTGTTCGAGGTTTCGAAACGCGAGAAGCGGCGGATCGACAGGTTTTCACCGATCTTGCCGACGAGTGCGAGGCGCACTGCGTCAACCGTCGAGCCCTCGAACGGCAGCGCCGAGAGGGCGGCGACGTCAGCCGGGTTTTGCGTGGCGACCAGTTCGGCCACCTTGTTCGCGAAGGCGAGGAAGTCGTCGTTCTTCGCGACGAAGTCGGTTTCGCAGTTCAGCTCGACCACGGCGCCGGCATTGCCGCCGACGAACGAAGCGATCACGCCTTCGGCCGTCACGCGCGATGCGGCCTTGCTCGCCTTGTTGCCGAGCTTCACGCGCAGCAGTTCTTCGGCGCGTGCCATGTCGCCGTCGGCTTCCGTCAGCGCCTTCTTGCATTCCATCATCGGCGCGTCGGTTTTCGCGCGCAGTTCTGCCACCATGCTTGCGGTAATTGCCGCCATCATTCGCTCCTTGAGTCTGTCTGGTACACGCCGACCGCCATTCGATGCAGCCGGCAGGAATTCGTTTCCGCGAGACATGCTTTTTTACAGTCTCGCTGTGCCGCCCCTATGACACGGACATGACGCGAAATCTCGCGCCTCGCACCGGGCGGCCGAAAGTCGCGGCTTAAAAAAAAGGGGCCTATGGAAAGCCCCCTTTTCTTGCCGGACACGGGGCAGCTTACGCCTCCGAATTGACCTCGACGAACTCGTCGTCGCCGTCGTTGCCGCGCACGGCTGCAACCACTTCGTTCACCGCATTCGCACGGCCTTCGAGGATTGCGTCGGCCACGCCTTGCGTGTACAGCGCGACTGCCTTGCTGGCGTCGTCGTTACCCGGGATGACGTAGTCGATGCCTTCCGGCGAGTGGTTCGTGTCGACCACGGCGATGACGGGGATGCCCAGCTTGTTGGCTTCCGTCACGGCAATCTTGTGGTAGCCGACGTCGACCACGAAGATCGCGTCCGGAATGCCGCCCATGTCCTTCACGCCGCCGATCGACTTTTGCAGCTTGGCGATTTCGCGTTCGAACAGGAGCGCTTCCTTCTTGCTCATCTTTTCGAGTTCACCTGCTTCCACGGACGCTTCCATGTCCTTCAGGCGCTTGATCGAAACCTTCAGCGTCTTGAAGTTGGTCAGCATGCCGCCGAGCCAGCGCGCGTTCACGTACGGCATGCCGGCGCGGTTTGCCTCTTCGGAGATCGTGTCGCGCGATTGACGCTTCGTGCCGACGAACAGGATCGTGCCGCGGTTCGATGCCAGTTGACGCACGTACTTCAGTGCGTCGTTGTACATCGGCAGCGTCTTTTCGAGGTTGATGATGTGAATCTTGTTGCGATGACCGAAGATGAAGGGGGCCATCTTGGGGTTCCAGAAGCGCGTCTGGTGACCGAAGTGGACACCTGCTTCCAGCATCTGGCGCATGGTAACTGCCATGTTGAATTCTCCGTGAGGGTTGGGTCTGAAGCCGGCTGCCGCATCGTTCGCACCGCCCTTTCCCGAGGAAAGGATCTGGCACGCGCGACACCCTGGATGCGCCGGCTCGCGAGTCAAATCTGATACGCTGCGCGGCTTGACTGCCCGCCGCGTATTTACTGCACTGCCACCGCCGGAGATTCATCCGCCCCCGGCGTTGTTGCCTGCTCCTGCGCTTCCTGTGCCCGCGACAGCAGCGGACACACCGCCAACCCGCCGTTTTTCCTTCAGACTTTGAAAGAATACGGGGATCGACTTAGCCGATGATTATAGCATGCGGAATGCGGCTCGCTCAAGCCAGCTATTACCCTCGGGAATGGGTGGGGGTCTTTGGCCGGGATGGATCTGGCGGTGGGTCGGCCGTTCAGGAGCGGTTTGGTCTGGGCGGCTTTGAGATTTCTGGCTCGGCAGCCGCGCCCGGGCGCGGGGGTAGCTTGATCCGGCACGCTCAGTCACACGTGCCGCTTTCTCAACTTGCCTCGCAATACCCGGAGGCTCGCACCCAGCACAATGGCAACGGCAAGGCAGCACGCAAGAAACAGCGCGAGCAGGCCCATCGTTTCGATATCGCCGGGGTCTAGTGGCTCCTGCTGGCCCGCGAGGTGGAGAAGCTCACGTATTGAAACGTCGAGCCAATACGGCATTTCGAATGAAAAGCGGCAGATGAACGCGCCCGATAAATAGGCGTCAAGGAACGTCAAGATTGCTATCCCGAATCCTCTCTACGGGTAATGCTTGCGATCCCCGAAGCCCGCCCATCGTCCCCCATAGTTCAACGCGAGACGGTTTAAGCGCGTACAATTACGCTGTTAACGGCGAGTAGATGGGTCACGGAGCACGCAGTGACCCATTTTTCATTTGGGCCATACCTTGAACCGTCTACCCGCTACGCCTTCATGAATGGTGGGAAAACTGGCAGCAAGCGCGCTCTTCGCGAGCCGGGCCGGACACCAAGCCCTTTAAAATCAAGGGGTTGATAGATTATGACAGTCTCGATCAAGAACGAACACGACATCGCGCAGATGCGCGTCGCCTGCCGGCTGGCGAGCGAGGTGCTCGACTACATCACGCCGCATGTCGCCGCGGGCATCACGACGGGCGAGCTCGACCGCCTGTGCCACGAATACATGACCAACGTGCAGGGCACGGTCCCCGCGCCGCTGAACTACCAGCCGCCCGGCTACCCGCCGTATCCGAAGGCGACCTGCATCTCGGTCAACGACGTGATCTGCCACGGTATTCCGGGCGAAAAGGCGCTCAAGAACGGCGACGCGCTCAATATCGACGTCACCGTCATCAAGGACGGCTATTTCGGCGACACGAGCCGCATGTTCATCGTGGGCGAAGGCTCGATCCTCGTGAAGCGCCTGGTCCAGACGACTTACGAGTGCATGTGGCTCGGGATCGATCAGATCCGCCCCGGCGCCCATCTGGGCGACATCGGCTACGCCATCCAGCGCTACGCCGAAGCCCAGGGCTACAGCGTCGTGCGCGAGTATTGCGGCCACGGCATCGGCACGGTGTTCCACGAAGATCCGCAGGTGCTGCACTACGGCCGCCCCGGCACGGGCATCGAACTCGTACCCGGCATGATGTTTACCGTCGAGCCGATGATCAACGCCGGGCGCCGCGAGATCCGCACGATGCCGGACCAGTGGACCGTCAAGACCAAGGATCGCAGTCTCTCGGCCCAGTGGGAGCATACGGTGCTCGTCACCGAGACCGGCTACGAAGTGCTGACCGTCTCCGCGGGCACGCCGGCCAAGCCGGCCATCGTCGCGCAGGCGGCGGGCACGGCGGCCTGAATGATCTAGTGGCCTGAGCGGCCCGGGCGCTCAGGCAGGCGCCCGGTTCCGGCGGGCGGCCATCATCAAGCGGGAGCCCTCAACGTCACCGCAAGGCCATCGCCCCCGGTCAGTATTTCGGCGGCTGGCAAGGCCGCCGCGGCCGCGAGACAATCCCGTTGTAAAAGCGACAACACAGGCGCGCGGCCCTGATCGCAGACGGTCATTGCCCGCGCCGGCGCCAAGCGCATGCCCCGGCGCCGGCGCTTGCGGTTTGCCGCCAGCCCTCGGCAGCAAACCGGCAGATCCGGCCAGAGCAGCGTCTCGGCCGGCCGATTTCCAACCCGCGCACGGATAACCCGAGCCCATGAGCGTTCCCGCCGTCGCCATCACCGATACCTCGACGCTGAAATCCGACTACAGGGCCGCCAAGGTCCCGCTGATCGAGCGCTTTCGCACCGCAGCCAACGTCGATACGCTGATGCGCGCCCTCGCCCGCGTCACCGACGAGACGCTGCGCCGCGCCTGGCACGCCTGCGATCTGCCGGCTTCGGTCGCGCTCGTCGCCGTGGGCGGCTTCGGGCGCGGCGAGCTCGCGCCGTACTCCGACGTCGATATCCTCGTGCTGCTGCCCGACAGCGAGCCGCTGGCCCCGCTCGAAGCGCGCATCGAGCGCTTCATCGGGCTCGCGTGGGACCTCGGGCTCGAAATCGGCAGCAGCGTGCGCAGCGTGTCGCAATGCCTCGAAGAGTCGGCCAACGACGTCACCGTGCGCACCTCGCTTCTCGAAGCACGCCGCATCACGGGCAGCGCGAGCCTCTTTGCCGATTTCACGCAGCGCTACCGCGACGCGATGGACCCGCGCGCATTCTTCCAGGCGAAGGTGCTGGAAATGCGCCAGCGCCACGCCAAGTTCCAGGACACGCCTTATGCGCTCGAACCCAACATCAAGGAAAGCCCCGGCGGCCTGCGCGATCTGCAACTGATCCTGTGGATCACGGAAGCCGCGGCGTTCGGCAGCAGCTGGCGCGAGCTCGAAGAGCGCGGGCTCATCACCGGCCGCGAAGCGCGCGAACTGCGCCGCAACGAAACGTTCCTCAAGGCACTGCGGGCGCGCCTGCACGTCATCGCGGGGCGTCGCCAGGACATCCTCGTCTTCGACCTGCAAACCGCCGTGGCCGAGAGCTTCGGCTTCAAGGCAACCGCGGCACGCCGCGCGAGCGAGCAGCTCATGCGCCGCTACTACTGGGCGGCCAAGGCGGTCACCCAGCTCGCGACGATCCTGATCCAGAACATCGAGGCGCAGCTCTTCCCGAGCACGAGCGGCGTCACGCGCGTGCTCTCCGATCATTTCGTCGAGAAGCAGGGCATGATCGAGATCGCCAGCGACGACGTGTTCGAGCGCGAACCGCATGCGATCCTCGAAGCCTTCCTGCTCTACGAGCAGGTCCAGGGCGTGAAGGGACTCTCGGCGCGCACGCTGCGCGCGCTCTACAACGCGCGCGAAAAGATGGACCAGCACTGGCGGCGCGATCCGGAGAACCGGCGCCTCTTCATGGAGATCCTGAAGCAGCCGGCCGGCATTACGCACGCGCTGCGGCTCATGAACCAGACCAGCGTGCTGGGCCGCTACCTGTTGAACTTCCGCCGCATCGTCGGGCAGATGCAGCACGACCTCTACCACGTGTACACGGTCGATCAACACATCCTGATGGTGCTGCGCAACATGCGCCGCTTCGCGGTGGCCGAGCACGCGCACGAATACCCGTTCTGCAGCCAGTTGATCGCGAACTTCGAGCGCCCCTGGGTGCTTTACGTCGCCGCCCTCTTCCACGACATCGCCAAGGGGCGCGGCGGCGACCACTCTGAGCTCGGCATGGCCGACGCGCGGCGCTTTTGCCGCGAGCACGGCATCGAGGGCGACGACGCCGCGCTCGTGGTCTGGCTCGTGCAGCATCACCTGACGATGAGCCAGGTCGCGCAAAAGCAGGACACGAGCGACCCCGAAGTCATCAAGCGCTTTGCCGATCTGGTGGGCTCCGAGCGGCGCCTCACGGCGCTCTATCTGCTTACCGTCGCCGACATCCGCGGCACGAGCCCGAAGGTGTGGAACAACTGGAAGGGCAAGCTGCTCGAGGACCTCTACCGCTCGACGCTCGCCGTGCTGGGCGGCGCGCGGCCCGACACGCATTCCGAACTCAAGACGCGCCAGGAAGAAGCCATCGCGCTGCTGCGTCTCGAAACGGTGCCGGAAAACGCGCACGACGCGCTATGGAACCAGCTCGACGTGGGCTATTTCCTGCGCCACGACGCCGCCGATATCGCCTGGCAAACGCGCGTGCTGTATCGTCACGTGCAGACCCCGACGCCGGTCGTGCGGGCGCGTCCCTCGCCCATCGGCGAAGCGTTGCAGGTGCTCGTCTACGCGAAGGACCGTCCCGATCTCTTCGCCACAATGTGCGCCTACTTCGACCGCAGCGGCCTCTCGGTGCTCGACGCCCGCGTGAGCACGACGCGCCACGGCTACGCGCTCGACAACTTCATCGTCGCCCACACCGAGGGCGACGTGCATTACCGCGACATCGCGAACCTCGTCGAACAGGAACTCGCGGAGCGCCTCACCGCCACCGACAGCCCGCTGCCCGAACCGGCGAAGGGCCGTCTGTCGCGCCTCTCGCGCACGTTCCCGGTCACGCCGCGCGTGGACCTGCGGGCCGACGAGCGTGGCCAGTACTACATCCTGTCCGTGTCGGCCAACGACCGGCCGGGCCTTCTTTATTCCATCGCGCGCGTGCTGGCCGAGCACCGGGTCGGCGTCCATGCGGCGCGGATCAATACGCTCGGCGAGCGCGTCGAAGACGTGTTTCTGCTCGACGGCACCGGTCTGTCCGACAACCGCCAGCAGATCCGCCTCGAAACCGAATTGCTGCGCGCGATAGCCGTGTGAAATAACCATGTCCACCCGAGCCCGACTCACCGCCAAACATCCGCGACCGGCCACGCCCGAGCGCGCCCCCGTCCGCCGCGGGACCACGACCGCGCGCAAGCCCGTGCGGCCGGCCGCCCCGGCCGAGCCCGCGCCGCGAGCGGCAAAGCCCGCCGGTGCGCAAGGCGCGGCGCGTTCGTCCGAGCGAACGGGCGCGAAATCCACGCCGCCTCGCGAACGCAACGCGAACAGCCGCCCGGCGCGGACCGCGCCCGGCGAGCGTCCGGCCCGGCCGGCCTCGAAACCTTACGGTAAAGCCGGCGCCGCCACCGGGGACCGCGCCAGACCGGCCGGCGCCC
>NZ_BAYB01000050.1 GCF_000685035.1 Paraburkholderia ferrariae NBRC 106233 | reverse complement strand
TGCATGCTCTGGGCTGGTGTTTTGCTGGCTTATAATCGCGGCCAGTATGAAGGCGCCCGTCAAGCGCGCCTGATATCGGTCGAACAGTTTTCGCGGAGGCGGTCCGCGCGCGGCGACGAACGGCCCGCACGCGCGCCGCGCGGCCGCTCCTCGCAACGGAATACACAGGAGATTTGTATGGCATCCGTGAACAAGGTGATTCTCGTCGGCAATCTCGGCGCCGATCCGGAAGTGCGTTATCTGCCGAGCGGCGACGCGGTGGCCAACATCCGCCTCGCCACGACCGACCGCTACAAGGACAAAGCGTCGGGCGACTTCAAGGAAATGACCGAGTGGCACCGCGTGTCGTTCTTCGGCCGCCTTGCCGAGATCGTCTCGGAGTACCTCAAGAAGGGCTCGTCGGTGTATATCGAAGGCCGTATCCGCACGCGCAAGTGGCAGGCGCAGGACGGCACGGACCGTTATTCGACGGAAATCGTCGCTGACCAGATGCAGATGCTGGGCGGCCGCAGCGGCGGCGCCTCGATGGGCGGCGGCGACATGGGCGACGACGGCGGCTACAGCCGTCAACCGGCCGAGCAGCGCGGCGGCGGCCGTGCGGCGGGTGGCGGTGGCGGTGGCGGTGCGCCGCGCGCGAGCGGCGGCGGCAGTGGTGGCGGCCGTTCGAACGCGCCGGCTGGCGGCGGTTTCGACGAGATGGATGACGATATTCCGTTCTAACCAGAACCTGCTGATCGGCTGTTAAATCCGGGCCGGAAAACTAAACGTAATCAAATGGTTACGTTCGGTTTATCCGGCCTTCTTCTTTTGTATCTGCGTGATAGGCGGAACCGCGGATGTCGCGTTAAATTTTGGGGCCATCCGACACGGGGTTAGTCTCAGGAGAACGGATACCGCTGCCGACGTGGGAATAACCGGATACAAAACAGTCGTGAAATACAACCGACGTGTGGAAGCAGGAGGACCGACTGTAATGGACGATGCGTGGCTTCAACTCCAGCGGTTTATACGTGAAGTACGCGCTCCCGGAGCGTTCAACATAGACGAACAACTAACCCGGGATATGGATCTCTACCATGACCTCGATTGGGAGCCGCCCAAAATCGTGACGGCCATGCGGGCATGGGGCGAGCGTTTCCACGTAGATCTGCGGGACTTCGACGTTGCCTGCTATGTACCGTCAGCGAACATGCGCAAGCGCGAGGTATTGCTGGCTGCGCTCAAGTCACCGTTCAGTGCAAAGGCGCGCGAATCGCTCGGTGGGCACTCCCTGACCCTGGGGATGCTGGAGGCAGCGATGAAGCGAGGATGGTGGGAGCGGGACCCGGCGCTGTAAATAACGCCTGCTGCCTCCCACTAGTGAGAAGTCGGTTGCGTCGGTTGCGCCGGTTGCTATTGGCACGTTGTGAGTAGAGGGCCCGCCCTCCAGAAATTGACATTTTGTCGTAAACCGTCAAAATGTCACTCATGGCCAAACCCGCCCACCCTCATCCGTCCGCCCGCGAAAACCAGCTCCTCCTGCGCGAGGGGCGCAAGATCGTCGAGGCGCTTGGCCAGACGCTCGCGCCGCTCGTCGAGGTAGTGCTGCACGATCTCGCCAAGCCGGAGCATTCCGTCGTCGCGATCGCGAACAACCTGTCCGGTCGGCAGGTCGGCGACGCCGCCACCGAACTGGGCCTCGCGCGCATTACCGACCCAGGCTTTCCCGAGGTCGTGCCGAATTATCCCAACACGTTTCCAGATGGCCGTCCGGTGAAGAGCACCTCGATCGGCCTGAAGAACACCGCGGGCGAGTACGTCGCGGCGATCTGCCTGAACATGGATGTCTCGCTGCTCGGCGCCGTGACGGCGGGCCTCGGCCAGCTCATGCGCACCGGCGCGGCGGCGCCGGTGGCCGAATCGCTCGGCCCGCGCGCGAGCGAGGATGTGCGCAGCGCGCTCGAACGCTTTGCCGCCGCGCGCAACACCACGCCCATCGGCATGACGCTCGCGCAGCGCCGCGAAGCGGTGCGCGAGCTTGCCGAAAGCGGCCATCTCAACCTGCGCCACGCGCTGGCCGAAGTGGCGCGCACGCTGGGCGTCGCGCGTTCGACCGTCTACACCTACCTGCCCACGGAAGACCGATCATGAGTACCCTGCCGATTTCCTTCGAAGACGTCGTCGCCGCGCACGAGCGCATTCGCGGCATCGCCCATCGCACGCCGGTGCTGACCTCCACCACGGCCAACGAACGCACGGGCGCCGAGCTTTTCTTCAAGTGCGAGAGCTTCCAGCGCATGGGCGCGTTCAAGTTCCGCGGCGCCTACAACGCCATCGCGCAGTTCACGCCCGAGCAGAGGGCGGGCGGCGTGATCACGTTCTCGTCGGGCAACCACGCGCAGGCCATTGCGCTTTCGGCGAAGCTGCTGGGCGTGAAGGCCGTGATCGTGATGCCGAACGACGCGCCGGCCATCAAGGTCGAGGCGACGCGCGGCTACGGCGGCGAGGTGATCTTCTACGACCGCTACACGGAAGACCGCGAAGCGCTGGGCAAGCGTCTCGCGGCGGAGCGCGGGCTCACGCTCATTCCGCCCTACGATCATCCGCACGTGATGGCCGGGCAGGGCACCGCAGCCAAGGAACTCTTCGAGGAAGCGGGGGCGCTCGACATGCTGTTCGTGCCGCTGGGCGGCGGCGGCCTGCTCTCCGGCTGCGCGACCGCGGCGCACGCGCTCGCGCCGGCCTGCACGGTGATCGGCGTGGAGCCCGAGGCGGGCAACGACGGTCAGCGCAGTCTGCGGACGGGCGCGATCGTGCATATCGAAACGCCGAAAACGCTCGCCGACGGCGCACAAACGCAGCACCTGGGCAACGACACCTTCGCGGTGATCCGCGAGCGCGTGCGCGAGATCGTTACGGTGAGCGACGCCGAACTCGTCGAAGCGATGAAGTTCTTCGCGAGCCGCATGAAGATCGTGGTCGAACCCACCGGTTGCCTCGCAGCCGCCGCCGTGCTCTCGCAAAAGCTGGACGTGCGCGGCAAGCGCGTGGGGATCGTCATCTCGGGCGGCAACGTCGATCTGCAGCGCTTCGCGGAGCTTACCGGCAACTGATAGGAACTGACCGGGCGAGGGCGCCGGGACCGGCGCCCGCTTATCCGCGTCCCGGTCCCCGCGGCGCTCAGCCGAGCAGATCGGCAAGCGCCGCGCGTGCGTTGGTGACGTGCTCGGCTTCGCCGGGCCGCGCGGGCAGCAGATGGAATTCGGCGGCGGGCAGTGCGGGCAGCCCGAGCGAGGCCGGGCATGGGAGCAGCCCCGCCCCCAGCGACGATTCGTTCAGACACGAAATCCCGAGCCCCGCCTTCAGCGCAAGTTGCAGCCCGGCCACGCCCGAAGCCGAGTGCGAGATCAGGTAGGGAATCCGCTTCGCGTCCAGCAGCTTCACGACATAGCGCTGCAACTGGCACGTGGAGGGCAGCAGCACGAGCGGAAACGGCGGCGCGGGCGGTCCGTCTTCGCGCAGCGTCTGCGTGGCGCCCACCCAGACGAGCTTCTCGCGGCGCACCACCGTGCTGCGTCCCGTCATGCCGCCGGCGTCGGCGCCCGTGGCGTGGCGCTTCGCGGAATCGTCCACGATGCGCAGCGACAGGCCGATGTCGTAGGCGTTGTCGTCGATGCTGCCGTCGATCACGGCGCTCGGCAAGACCGTCACGTGCAGGCGCAGCCGCGGATGCTGGCTCGCGAAGCGCCGCAGGATCTCCGCCACGTCGTGCGGCCGGTAGTAGTCGGTGATGGCGAGGCGCAGTTCGCCGTCGAGCGAGCGCCCGAGCATGTCGTCGTAGGCGGCGTCGCAGAGGGCGACGATGCGGCGCGCGTGCTCGAGCAGCTTCGCGCCGGCCGGGGTGGCCGCGACGCCTTGCTTGCTGCGCGTGAAGAGCGGCTGCCCGATGCGCTCTTCGAGCTTCTTCAACTGCTCGCTCACCGACGACTGCGAGAGGAACACGCGCTCCGCCCCGCCCGACACGCTGCCCGCTTCCGTGACGGCGATGAAGGTCCGAAGCTGCGCCAGATCGAAACCACGTGCATTCATGATTCGGAATTTCCGATTTGATTGATTGGAATTTCCTGCTTTTCCGATAGATGCTGCGCTCGTACGATGCCTTCAGTCAATCTTTTTCTGGAGGCTGTCATGAAGCGCATTACGGTTCGCGGTGCTGGCCACCGCTGGAAGGTACTGGGTGTCGGCGTTGCCGCCAATGCCAGCTTTGCCGCGGCATTCGCCGGCATTCCCGCGACGGCGGTGCTGTTGCGTTCGGATTACCGGATCGGCAACGGCGAACTGGGTTTCGTGCTCGGCATGCTGGGCCTTGGCATCGTGTTGAGCGAATTGCCGTGGGGGCTGCTCACCGACCGCTGGGGCGACCGGCGCGTGCTGCTCACGGGCCTCGGTGCGACCGCGGCGGCGTTGCTCGCGATGGCCTGCTGGGGATCGCCCGAGGGCGCGCGGGTGCCCGCCGTCGCGACGCTGGCGGCAGGCTTGCTCGCCATCGGACTGCTGGGCGGCAGCGTCAACGGTTCGAGCGGGCGGGCGGTGATGGTGTGGTTCAGTGCCGGCGAGCGCGGCCTTGCCATGAGCATTCGCCAGACCGCGGTGCCGACGGGCGCGGGCATCGGCGCGCTGCTGCTTCCGGTCGTGGCGATGCACGCGGGGTTCGCGTGGGTGTACGCCGTCCTGGCGGCCATGTGTCTGTTGTCTGCATTCCTTACCATTATCTGGCTGCATGAGCCCGAAGCGGCGGACCATGCAGACGGGGCGCCGAATCCGGTGAATCCGGCGAATCCGACGATGGCGGCAGCGCGTGCCGTTTCCCCGTTGCGCAGCATGCCCGTGTGGCGCGTGGTGCTGGGCATGGCGGCGCTGTGCATGCCGCAGGTGGCCGTGCTCTCGTTTGCGAGCATCTTCTTGCACGACGTGGGGCACGCGGGCACGGTGGCGGTCAGCGCGACCCTCGCAACGGTGCAGGGCGGCGCTGCGGTCATGCGCGTGTGGAGCGGCCGCTGGACCGACCGTCACGGCAACCGTCACGCCTACCTGCGCGCCTGTGCGGCGATCACCGTCGTACTGTTCGCGCTGCTGGCCGCGCTCACGGCATGGACGGGGCACGGCGCGCGCGATGCGGCGGCATTCATCGTGCCGCTGACCGTGCTGCTGGTCCTGGGCGGCGTTAGCGCGTCGGCCTGGCACGGTGTCGCATTTACCGAGCTCGCGACGCTGGCCGGCAACGGGCGCGTTGGCACGGCGCTCGCAATGGGCAACACGGGGGCGTTCATCGCCTTCTGGGTGGCGCCTTCTGCGATTCCCCTGCTGCTGTCCGCGTTCGCGTGGCCCGCGGTGTGGGTCGCGGCCGCCGCATGTGCCGCCCTGGCGTGGCGGGTCTTTCCTGGTGCGTGTGCTTCGCCGGTTCCGCGCACGACGGCTGCACAGGAACGGAGGGCGCCTTCGCGGGCGGCGGTATAGGCGCTTGTTGTCGGGAGGGGGCGGTTCCGAAAGTCCGCGATTACGGAGCCGCCCGAAGGCAACGGGATGAAATCAGGCGAGCTTGTAATTGAATGGCATAACTTATTAAATAGACGATCTGGGCAATTGGAGGCGGACGCGTTACTGTGCCGCGCGGCACCTGCCCCTTGCGTCGTGCCGATCCGGGTGCCGGGTCTCGGCTGGCGAAGCGAGGGCTCGGCCTGCAGGAGACCTGGCGCCGTCACATGAACCGTCACACGGCGGCACGATTCCAGGCCGATATCGAAAAGCCCATCGCAATGCTTGCCTGCGCAGTGAATTCGCTGCCATGATCGGCGTTCCGGCTGCCGGAAGCAGGCGAAAAAAAAACGCGGCCGAAGCCGCGTTCAAGCTTGGAGACCCTTCGATGAAGAGTCACTTCTCGCACTTCGTAGGTTAGTCACTGTCTCGAAAAAAATCGAGACAAAAACCATCAATTAACTATTACGGGAAGTGTCGGTAATCAATGCGGAAGATGCGCTTTGACTATCTCGAAGCGCGCCGCTCCCGCTTTGCCTTTCGACAGGCTTCCCGTCACGGAAGGCATCGGACGCCAACCGGGGATTTGCTCTAGCATGTGGGTGCGCCGCGTCGGCCAGACGATGCAGCGCACCACAACAACGGAGAATTCTCATGATTGCCCTTCGTCCGCTGCAGTTCGCTCTCGCCCTGTGTGTTCTCGCTTCGAGTGCCGCTTTCGCCGACACCGTCGCGCTCAAGGCCAATCTCCAGCCGTCCAGCGAAGTCCCGCCGCGCGTGAGCCACGGCCATGGCGAGCTCGACGCCACCTACGACACGTCCACCAAGTCGCTGCGGTGGACCATCACTTACGCCGACCTGTCGAGCCCCGTGACAGCCGCTCACTTCCACGGCCCCGCGCCTGTCGGGCAGAACGCGAAGGTGCAGGTGCCGATCGGCAAGTCCGATCTGGCGAGCCCGATCAAGGGGGCGGCCACGCTCGACGACAAGCAGGCCGCCGATCTCATGGCCGGCCAGTGGTACTTCAATATTCATACGGAGCAGAATCCGTCCGGCGAAATTCGCGGCCAGGTGTTGCCGGCCAACTGATGGGGCTGCACGGGCGTCTTGCCCCTGGCGCGTGAGAGGGCGGGCCGATGAGCTGGCAAAACAGGCTGATCTGCTGGTATTTGCGGCGCTACTTTCTGCCCGCCACGCGCGCACCGGTCGATGTCGCGGGCGTGCGGGCGCGCACGGCGCAGCGGGTGTGGTCGCCGCGCCCACCCGCCGGTTTCGATCTGCGCGAGCGCTACGCCGCCGGCGATGCGCCTTTGCGCGGCGAATGGCTCGTACGCAGGGCGCAAGCGCCCGGTGAACCGCGCAGTGAAGTCCGCGATGAAGCCCGCACGATCCTCTACCTGCACGGCGGCGGCTACTACTTCTGCTCGCCGCAAACGCATCGCGCGATCACGTTCGGCCTCGCCCACCGGGCCGGGGCCGACGTGTTTTCGCTCGACTACCGTCTTGCGCCCGAGCATCCGTTTCCGGCGGCGCTCGACGACGCGCTGGCCGCGTATCGCCAGCTAGTGGCGAGCGGACACCGCCCGGCATCGATCGTGATCGCCGGCGATTCGGCGGGCGGCGGTCTCGCGCTCGCCGCGCTCGTCGCGCTGCGCGACGCGGGCGACGCGTTGCCCGCCGGCGCCGTGCTCTATTCGCCGTGGACCGACCTGGCATCGACAGGCGCCTCGATCCGGACCAACGACGGACGCGATCCCATGTTCTGCGGCGAAGTGTTTGCCCGCGTCGCGCCGCTTTATCTCGGCACGCAGAGCGCGACGCATCCCTATGCGTCGCCGGTGTATGCCGATCTGCGCGGTCTGCCGCCGCTGTTCATACTGGCGGGCAGCACGGAAACGCTGCTCGACGACACGCTGCGCGTGGCCGGGCAGGCCCGTGCCGCCGGCGTGAGCGTGGAGTGCGAGATCGGCCCCGGTCTGCCGCACGTCTGGCCCATCTTCGCGCCGTTCATGCCGGAGGCCCGGCGCGCACTCGACCAGACCGCGCGCTTCGTGCGCCGCGTCACCGGCGCGGCAAGCGTCGCCGGATCGCGGCCCGGCCCTCAGTCGAGCGAGACGTCGATCGCATCGTAGGCCGCGTGCACGGCAGCCTCGCCGTAGCGGCGTTCGAGCCGGCGCACGGTGAAGTGGCCGTGGGCGACGTGCTGGAAGTGGTCGATGAACACGGTGTTGACCATCGCGCCCAGCACGGCGCCAATCGCCGGAATCGATTTGGCGGCCACCTGTTTGCTCACCTGTACCGAGAAGCGCGCAGCGATGGTTTGCATGAGCTTGAGCAGCGCCGCCGATCCGTGCGCGGCGAAGCCCTTCGTCGCCATTTCCGACGACGCCTTCGACACCGCCTGCGCGAGCGCGCCGCGCACGATGAAATAGCCGAAGTCGGCTTCGTCGTCGGCCGTCGAGCGGCCGCCCATGCCGAAGACGGTCAGGCATTGCAGTTGCGTGTCCGGGTGCGCGAGATCCTCGCCCTCGCTGCGCGCGACGTCGCAGATCGAGCGGAACATCAGCGTGGTCGTCACCGGCAGTTCCACGGGCAGCGCGAAGAAGCCGAACGCGCCGCCGGCGGCGCCCGTGGTCGCAACGGCGAACTTGTGCAGCAGATTGTTCGGCCTGGCTACCGACGCCCCGGCTTCTCCGGCGGCGCCATGGCCGCCTTTGCCGAGCGTTTTCAGCGCGATCTGCAGGCATTTGCGCAGGGCCGCCTGGGTGGCCTCGTTCACCTTGTCGCTGGCGAGCGCGGGCAGCCGCTCGATCATCTTCTCCACGGGGGCGCCGACGATGGCGGCCAGCTTCATGCCGAGCGGCGGGCTTTCTAGCTCGTGCTTCGCGTGCCGCAGCGCGGCCAGATCGGCTTCGGAAAGGGTCCCGGCCATGCCCGGGATGCCGGTGGTGTCGGGCTGTGTCCCCATAAATCTCCCGGTGGCGATGCGTGGGTTTCGGACCGGGCGGCCGGCGCGCTGGCTGCCCTGAGCGCCCAGTGTAGAGGATTGCGCCATGCTATGATGTTAATTCTTTGACGAGTCAACTGTTGCTGGATCAAAAAATGGCCGTTCATACTGCCGCCCACCATTCAAGCGGGCAGGTTCTGCCGTTCCGGGAGTCGCTGCTCGCGATGCTCGGCGTTTCCTTCGTGACCATGCTGGTCGCGCTCGATCAGACCGTTGTCGGCACCGCGCTGCCCACCATCGTCGCCGAACTGCACGGCTTCGAGCTTTACGCGTGGGTCGCCACGTCGTATCTGCTCACCTCGGTCATCACCGTGCCCATCTTTGGCCGGCTCGGCGACTACTACGGGCGCAAGCCGTTCGTGATCGCCTCGATCGTCGTCTTCACGGGCGCCTCCGTTCTGTGCGGCGCGGCCAACAGCATGTTGTTCCTCGTGATCGCGCGCGGCCTGCAGGGCATCGGCGGCGGCATGCTGGTGGGGACCGCGTTTGCCTGCATCCCCGACCTCTTTCCCGATTCCGTCGTGCGGCTGCGCTGGCAGGTGCTCATGAGTTCCGCATTCGGCATTGCCAACGCGGTGGGGCCTTCGCTGGGCGGCTTTCTCACGCAGTATTGCGGCTGGCGCTCCGTCTTTTACGTGAACCTGCCGGTCGGGCTCCTCTCGCTCTTCTTCGTCTGGCGCTATCTGCCGCATTTGCGCCACGTCGTCCACGAGACGCGCATGCGCCTCGACTGGCCCGGCGCGCTTCTCATCGCCGTCGCGCTCGGCTGCCTGCAGCTTTTCGTCGAATTGCTGCCGCGGCACGGCCTGACGTTCTCCGCGCTGGGGCTGCTCGCTGCGGCCGTCGCGGCCGCGTGGGCGCTGTGGCAGTGGGAGCGGCGCTGCGAGCAGGCGATCCTGCCCGTCGATATGTTCCGCAACCCGAGTCTGAACGCGCTCTTCACGCTGGCCGTGCTCGGCGGGTTCACGATGTTTTCGCTGCTCTTCTACGCGCCGCTGCTGTTCCAGGGCGGCTTCGGCATGTCGCCGAAGGAGGCGGGCGTCGTCATCACGCCGCTGGTGGTGTTCATCACGATCGGCAGCATTGCGAATGGCCGCATCGTTTCGCGCATCCGCAATCCCAATCTCATGCTCTATATCGGCTTCGCGATGATCGCGGCCGCGTGTTTCGCCGTGGTGATCGCAACGCGCAGCACGCCCCGCTCGCTCCTGCTGACGCTGATGATCCTGGGCGGCCTCGGGCTCGGCTTCGTGATGCCCAACCTCACCGTGTTCGCGCAGCAGACGGCGGGCCGCGAGCACCTGGGCATCGCGACGGCGCTGCTGCAATCGCTGCGGATGATCGGCGGGATGATGGGCACGGCGCTCACCGGCACGCTCGTCACGTACCTGTACGGGCGCGGCGTGCGCAGCGCGCTCGACGCCGATCACGCCACCCGCTGGCTGCCGCAACTGGCCGATCCGCAGATCCTCATCAACCGCGACGCGCAGGCCGCGCTGCTCGGCGACCTCGCGCATGCGGGGCACAACGGCGCGGCGCTGCTGGAGGCGGCGCGCGAGGCGCTCGTGGGCGCGATTCACCTGGGCATTGCGGTGGCGGCGGCGATTGCACTGGTGTCGATCTGGCAGACTCGCCGGGTGCCGCCCATCAAGCTGCACCGCAAGGTCGAACCCATTGTCCACGCGGACTGACGGCCGGCTCGCACTCGACTGCTCTCACTCGAAACACGCTATGGATACTCAGGACCGCATCGCCATCGTCCAGCAGTTCGGCCGGACCTACCGCACCTTCATGGCGGCGTTCGAGGCCCAGGTGGGCATGCCGATGCCGCGCTGGCGCATCCTGCTCGCGCTCTACGACCAGGCGGGCGAGTCGTCGCAAAAGCGCCTCGTCGAGCGCCTGCGCGTGGACCCGGGCGCGCTCACGCGGCAACTGAAGGCGCTGGAATCGCTCGGCTGGATCGCGCGCAGCGCGGACCAGCGCGACAACCGCATCACGAACGTGCGGTTGACCGAAAGCGGCCGCGCGGCCACCGAAGCGAGCCTGCCGCGCCGCAACGCGTTTCTGGACATCACGATGTCGCTGCCCGACGAGGCGCTCACCGCGCTCTCAGGCGCGCTGCGCATGATGGAGGAGCGCATCGGCGAGTCTTGCGCCGCGCCGGCCCAAAGTCAGGAGCGCCAGGAGCGCCAGGCGAGCGGCCGCGCCTGAGCGGGCGGTTCCGGCAACCGGCGCGGAGCGCCGCATCGGGCGGCGCCTCGGGGCGAACGGAAGAATCAGAAGAACGTCTCGATCACTTCCTTCACGCGATACGACGGATCGACCAGCAGCACCTGGCGCCACTTGTCGAACGTAAGGCAAGGGTGCGAGATGTCGAAGCCGATCATGTCGCCCACCTGGATATCGGCGCCTGCGGGAATCTGCAGGTAGGCGTGCTGATCCATCATCTGGAACACTTCCCAGCCTTCGCTCGCCGCGATCTCGCGCGGTGCCGCGCCGGCCTTGCCGTCGCGCGAGGGGCGGTAGTGGCGCGAGGGCTCGGGGAAGCCGGCGTCGAAGGCCGCATCGCGCTTGCCGAAACCGACGATCGCGCGGCCCGGCTCCGGAATCGACTGCACGTAGGCCCAAAGCTGCAGCGCGGGCAACAGCGCTACGCCCATTTCGCGCGCCACCGGATTGCGCGTGAGGATCTGCGACTGCGCCTGCTTGTAGACGCCCACGTCGTGCGTCACGTAGCAGCCCGGGCGCAGCACGACATCGATCACGCCGGCTTCGGAGGATGGCGCGAACTCTTCCGCCACCACGTCGTACCAGGCCGAACCCGCGCCCGAAAGCAGCGCGGGCGTGCGCGCGAAGCGGCCTTGCGCGGCGAGTTCCTTCGTCACGTTGATGGCATCGCGCAGGAAGGTGCGCACTTCGCTTTCTTCCTTCAGGATACCTTCATAAATCTCGACGCCCGCGAGCTTGAGCGAGTCGGGATAGCGGCCGATCGCCTCGACCACGGCGCGGCGCGTTTCGGCATCGCGCACGCCGGTGCGCCCGCGCGGCACGCCCAGTTCGAGCAGCACGTTCAGCGTGCGCCGGGCCGAGCCGAAGAACTCGCCCAGTTGTTCGACGCCTGCCACCGAATCGACGAGGCAGAAGAACTCGAAGTCGGGATCGGAGAGCAGTTCGGCGATCATCGTCATGTTCTGGCGGCCCACCAACTGATTGGCCATCAGCACGCGCAAGATGCCGCCACGGTACGCGGCGCGCGTCTGGTGCGCGGTCGCGAGCGTGATGCCCCAGGCGCCCGTTTCGATCTGGCGGCGAAAGAGTTGCGGCGCCATGGTGGTCTTGCCGTGCGGCGCGAGCTTCACGCCATAGCGGGCGACGAAATCCTGCATCCATTTCAGGTTGTGCTCGACACGGTCTTCGTAGAGCACGGCGGCGGGCAGGCTCACGTCTTCGTTCAGCAGATTCCATTCGAACCGTCCGGCGTCGATGAGCTGCACGCTCGTGCCGGGCACGTTGCCAAGACCCTTGCTGTACGGGTCGATCGTCGCCCCCTGATAGTTTGTAACTTTCATTTCCATTCGCTCCATTGCGCTTCTGGCTGATGGTTTGGCATTGACCGGGAGATAGTACACAAAGTACCATCTCCGCGTGAATTGTTATTTACTAACAAAGCCCGGCCGTGTTTCCTCCGGATTGGCGGCCGGCCCGGTGATCGTCTTTCGTCCGTCCCCATGAACTCAGCCGCCGAACCCGGTGCATTTGCCGGCCGATTCGATATCGTGGCACGCATTGCGGGCTGTGTGCCTGCGCTGCGCCCGGCCGAGCGCGAAGTCGCCGCGCTGATTCTCGACGATCTCGCGGGCGCCGCGCGCGCGAGCATCGGCGAACTCGCGCAGCGCGCCGGCGTGAGCGTGGCATCCGTCACGCGTTTTGCCAAGGCCGTAGGCTGCGCCGATGTGCGCGAACTGAAGCTGCGCATCGCGCAGGCCGCGGCGGTGGGCGAGCGCTTCCTGCGCGGCGGCGCGGCGGGCCGCGCGCGCGGCGCCGGCAAGCGCAGTGCAGCAAAGCGCAGCCCGGAAGCCGCGCCGCACTCGCTTGCCACGCGCGTCTACGACGAAATCGAGGAGGCGCTCGCGCGCAATCACGAATTGCTGCGCCAGGCGCCGCTTGCCGAGGCCGCTGCCGCGCTCGCGGGCGCCCGCATGATCTACGTGTTCGGCATGGGCGGCGGCTCCACGGCGCTGGCCGACGAAATGCGCTTTCGCCTCGTGCGGCTCGGCCGGCCGGTCGCGTCGTATCAGGACAGTTTGCTGCAGCGCATGGTGGCGAGCACGATGTCGCCCGAGTGCGTGGTGGTCGCGCTTTCCGTGACGGGGCGCGTGCCCGAGCTGCTCGACAGTTGCCGGGTGGCGCGCGACTACGGCGCGAAGGTGATCGCGCTCACGGCGCCCGCCTCGCCGCTTGCCGCGCTCGCCGACTGGCTCGTGCCGATCGTCGCGAGCGAAACCGATTTCATCTACAAGCCGTCGTCGTCGCGCTACGCCATGATGATGGCGCTCGACGTGCTCGTGACCGAACTGGCGCTGACGCAGCCCGAGGCAACCCGCGAGCTGCTGCGCCGCATGAAACATACGCTCGACGCGCACCGCGGCGGCGGCGAGCGCCAGCCGCTCGGCGATTGAGTTCCAGAGGAGACATTCATGCATTCGCACCCTGAAGCCGCAGATACGCTGATTGTCGGCGCCATGCTTTACGACGGCACCGGCGCGCCGCCCGTCGAACGCGACGTGGCCGTGCGCGACGGCCGCATCGCGGCGATCGGCAATCTCTCGAACTGGCTGGCCGAGGAGGTGATCGAGGCGAACGGGCGCGCGCTCGCGCCGGGCTTCATCGACGTCCACACCCACGACGACACGCACGTGATCCGCTCGCCGCAAATGCTGCCGAAGATCAGCCAGGGCGTGACGACGGTGATCGTCGGCAACTGCGGCATCAGCGCTTCGCCGGTGACGCTCAAGGGCGACCCGCCCGACCCGATGAACCTGCTGGGCGAGCGCGACGCGTTCCGCTATCCCACCTTCGCCGCCTATGTCGATGCGGTGAATGCGGCGCAGCCGGCCGTAAACGTCGGCGCGCTGATCGGCCATACGGCGCTGCGCAACAACCACATGGACAACCTCAAGCGGGCCGCCACGGCGGGCGAAGTCGCGGGCATGCGCGAGCAGCTCGAAGAGGCGCTCGCACATGGCGCGCTGGGGTTGTCGACGGGCCTCGCCTACGGCTCCGCCTACGATGCCTCGACCGAAGAGGTCGCCACGCTGGCCGAGCCGCTCGCGGCGGCCGGCGCGCTCTACACGACGCACATGCGCACCGAGTTCGATGCGATTCTCGACGCCATGAACGAGGCGTATCACATCGGTCGCCACGCGCGCGTGCCGGTGATCATCTCGCACCTCAAATGCGCGGGCCCTTCGAATTGGGGGCGCAGCACCGAAGTGCTGGCGTCGCTCGAGGGCGCGCGCAAGTATCAGCCGGTCGGCTGCGACTGCTACCCGTACAGCCGCAGTTCTTCGACCCTCGACCTCAAGCAGGTAACGGGCGACATCGACATCACGATCACCTGGTCCACGCCGCATCCGGAGCAGGCGGGCAAGCTCATCAAGGACATCGCCGCGGAGTGGGGCGTCTCGCAGCAGGAGGCGGGCAAGCGCCTGCAGCCGGCGGGCGCGGTGTATCACAACATGTCCGAGGACGACGTGCGCCGCATCCTCTCGCACCCGGCGACGATGGTGGGATCGGACGGTCTGCCGAACGACCCGCTGCCGCATCCGCGCCTGTGGGGCGCGTTTCCGCGCGTGCTCGGGCACTACGCGCGCGACGCGGCGCTGATCCCGCTCGAAGAGGCGGTGCGCAAGATGACGAGCCTTTCCGCGCGCCGCTTCGGCCTCGCGCAGCGCGGCGAGGTGCACGTGGGCTGGCACGCCGACCTCGTGCTGTTCGATCCGGCCACGGTGCGCGACACCGCGACGTTCGACAAGCCGCAGCAGGTGGCGGACGGCATCGATGCGGTGTGGGTGAACGGCGTGCTGTCGTATCGCGACGGCACGCCCACCGGCGAGCGCGCGGGCCACTTCGTGGCGCGCGGCGCGCGCAACGCGGCGGCGGACGCGGAAGCCGCCGCCGAAGCCTCAGCATTCTGAATCAAACCCGAATTTTGACCCTCGGCGTGCCAGTCGCGTACTGCGCGCCGAACGATCTGCAAGGAGCAAAACGATGAAACGAATTGGAGCGGAAGGCGGCAAGGGCCAGGGCGGACAGCATCTGCCGTTCGCGCGTGCCGTGGAAGCGGACGGCTGGCTGTATGTCTCCGGCCAGACGCCGATGGAAGGCGGCGAGGTGATCAACGGCGGCATCGTCGAGCAGTCGCACAAGGCCATCCAGAATCTGTTCGCTATCCTGAAGGAAGCCGGTTATGGCGCGGAGCACGTGGTGCGCTGCGGCGTGTGGCTGGACGATGCGCGCGATTTCCAGTCGTTCAACAAGGTCTTCCGCGAATACTTCGGCGAACATCCGCCGGCGCGCGCCTGCGTGCAGTCGAGCATGGTGGTGGACTGCAAGGTCGAGGTGGACTGCGTGGCTTACAAGGCGCCCGCAGGGAGGTAAGCGCATGGTCCCCGGGATGGGGGCGGCGCGAGGCGGTACGCGAAGGCGGTTCCCGAAAGGGGACCGCCTTTTTGTTTGGCGGGAACCGGGGCGCAGGCGCTCGTGGTCAGCCAGACACGGCATTCCCAATATATGAGCACTACATTCACATATTGGAGATCTCGAAAAAACAGACCTACAATCCAGACCAACCGGAAAGCGTCTTCATCGCCGCGCCCCGGCTATCGACAAAGACGAGCCTGCCGCCCGCGGCAAGCCACACAAGATTCGGAGACATCGCCATGAACCTGCCAGCGTTGGGCGCTGCGCCGCCCAGGCCGATCCGCCGCGCTTTCGCGCCCCGTTGCGCCTTGTGCCAGGGCTCCCGCGGCGTCTGACGACGCGCGGTCCGTTTCCCGAATCCGACCTTTTCGCTCCTTCATCGCCCCGCCATGACCAAAGCGATGTCCAACTCACTCGCCGCGAGCCTGCCCGACGCGGATGCCGATACCGCCGATACCGCCGACGCCGGTCCCGAGAATGTCAAGGCCGCCGCGCAAAAGCCGCGCGCCGGCAACGACGAGATCGGCCTGCCGGGGACGCTCCTCGACGGCTCCACGCAGGCTGGCACGCAAACCCTGCTGCGCGGTCTCGCCATCCTCGAAGCCGCCGCGGCCGGCGTGCGCGACCTGCGCTCGTTCGGCGCGGTGCTCGGCACCACGCGCAGCACGACCCACCGTCTCGTTTCCAGCCTCGTGCAGGCGCGCTACCTGCGCCAGGTCCAGGGCGGCTACCTGCTCGGCCCGAAGCTGATCGAACTCGGCACCATCGCGCTCGAGCAGATGCCGCTCACGGCCGTTGCCCGCACGCACCTGCAGGCGCTCGCCGAGGCCACGCTCGACACGATTCACCTGGGCGTGCGCGACGGCGACGACGTGCTCTATATCGACAAGATTCCCGGCCAGCGCGGCCTCGAAATGCGCTCGCGCGTGGGGCACCGCATGCCGCTCGCTTCGACGGGCATCGGCAAGGCCATGATGCTTGACCTCGAGCCGCCCTCGTGGCGCGCCTTGTTCGACGCTTCGCGCCGCACGCTCGCGGGCGTGAGCTTTCGCCCCGACCACAGTCTCGACCCGGATACCTTCATGAGGCGCATGGCGACCTATTCGGCAGGCGGCTACACCTTCGATCTGGAGGAGAACGAAATTTCCATCCGCTGCGTGGCGGCGCCGGTGCGCGACGCGTCGGGGGCGATCGTCGCGGCGCTTTCGGTGGCGAGCACGATTCCGTACATGCCGCTCGAACGCATGGACGAGCTGATTCCCGTCGTGCAGCGCGAAGCGCGCGCGATTTCCCAGGAGCTCGGCTGGCGCGCTCCGCAACCGGCCACGCGCAGGATTCGCCGATGAAGGCACAGGAGAAAGGCGCAACGCTCGCTCAGGGCGCGCCGGACATGGCCGCGCGCGCCGCGCTGATCGCCCTCGACTGGGGCACGACGTCGCTGCGCGCCTATCTGTTCGATGCAGCGGGCGAGGTGCTGGCCACGCGCGTTTCCACGGCCGGGATCATGAACCTGCCGGTTCCCGCGGAAGCCGGCGGGTTCGATGCCGCGTTCGACGAAGCGTGCGGCATCTGGCTCGCCGCGGCTCCCTCGCTGCCCGTGCTGGCGGCGGGCATGGTGGGCAGCGCGCAGGGCTGGGTGCAGGCGCCCTATGTCGAAACGCCGGCGAGCGCCGATGCGTTGGTGGCGGGCATTGTGCGGGTGCGCACGGCGGGCGGCGTCGAGCTCGCGGTCGTGCCGGGCGTGCTGGAACAGGGGGCGCTTCCGAACGTGATGCGCGGCGAGGAAACCCAGGTTTTTGGTGCGCTGCGCAGTGCCGGGGCGCCGGAAGACGCCCAGACGGCGCTGATCGGCCTGCCTGGCACGCACGCGAAATGGGTGGTGGTGGAGGGCGGGCGCATCGCGCGCTTCTACACCTTCATGACGGGCGAGGTGTACGCGGCGCTTACGGCCCATACGATTCTGGGCCGCACGATGAAGCACCCCGTCGATCCGGATACGCCCGCGTTCGTGCGCGGCGTGAACGTGGCGCGCGAGCACGGCAGCGCGGGTCTGCTGGCGACAGCATTCAGCGCCCGCACGCTGGGCCTGACGGGCCAGCTCGCCGCCGACGAGCAGCCCGACTATCTCTCGGGCCTCGTGATCGGTCATGAATTGCTGGGGCTGGAGGCCTCCCTCGCGCGACGCGATGTGTCGCTGGCCGCGTGCGCGCCGCAGTTGATTGGCACCGATGCGCTCTGCGAGCGCTATCGGCTCGCGCTGGAGCAGTTCGGCTGCAAGGGCGCGCGGCTCGCGCATCGGGCGACCGAGCACGGACTGTGGCACATCGCGGTGAAGGCGGGCCTCGTCGTGCCGAAAGCACCCGTGCCGCCCGTCGCCCAATGAGCGCGCGCTTGAGCCGACCTGAGCCGACCTGAGCCGAAGTGAAGCGACATGAACCGAGCAACCGAATCCCGGAATACGATATGGAATCCGAACTGAATCTGCCCGCTCCCTACACGCCGCATCCGGGGTTCGTGGCGGCGTTCGCCGCTTGCCGGATGGTCGCCATCGTGCGCGGCATCACGCCCGCCGAAGCCGCCGATCACGGCCGCGCGCTCTATGACGCGGGCTTTCGCCTGATCGAAGTGCCGCTCAATTCGCCGGCTCCGCTCGACAGCATTGCGGCGCTGCGCGCGGCGCTTCCCGCCGATGCGATGGTGGGCGCCGGCACGGTCCTCACCACAGCGCGCGTGCGCGACGTAAAGAGCGCGGGCGGCGAACTGATCGTGATGCCGCACGCCGACACCGACGTGATACTCGCCGCGAAGCTGCAAGGCATGGCGTGCGTGCCGGGCGTCGCCACGCCGACCGAAGCTTTCGCCGCGCTCACGCATGGCGCCGACGCGTTGAAGATGTTTCCGGCCGAGCAACTGGGACCGGCCGTGACGAAGGCATGGCGCGCGGTGATTCCGGCTGTGGTGCCGCTCCTGCCGGTGGGGGGCGTGACGCCCGAGAACATGGGGCCGCAGCTTGCCGCGGGCGCGAGCGGCTTCGGACTTGGCTCCGCGCTCTACAAGCCGGGCCAGGACGTGGCCGCCACGCGTGCGCATGCGGAGGCATTCATCGCAGGCTGGCGCGCGACGCAAGACGCATTGGCGAGTGTAAAGAGCGCAAAGAACGCGAACGCGGGAGCCGGGGCATGAACCGTCTGGCGGGCAAGGTCGCACTCGTGACCGGCGCCGGCCGCGGCATCGGCGCGGCGATCGCGCGTGCGTTCGTGGCGGAAGGCGCGGCGGTGGTGCTCGCGGAACTCGAAGGCGCGACGGCGCAGGCAACGGCACGCGAAATCGCCGCGCAGCATGACGCAGCGAAGGTGCTGGCCGTGCCGACCGACGTGACCCAGGCCGCCTCGGTGCGCGCAGCCGTGGACGAGGCCGCGCGCGCATTTGGCCCGGTGGACGTGCTCGTGAACAACGCCGGCATCAACGTGTTTGCCGACCCGCTCACGATGACCGACGACGACTGGCGCCGCTGCTTCGCCGTCGATCTGGACGGCGTGTGGAACGGCTGCCGCGCGGTGCTGCCGGGCATGGTCGAGCGCGGCGCGGGCAGCATCGTGAACATTGCGTCCACGCACGCGTTCCAGATCATTCCGGGCTGCTTTCCCTACCCGGTGGCCAAGCATGGCGTGCTGGGCCTCACGCGCGCGCTCGGCATCGAATACGCGCCGCGGAACGTACGGGTGAACGCCATCGCGCCGGGCTACATCGAAACGCAGCTCACGCGCGACTGGTGGGATTCGCAGCCCGACCCGAAAGCGGCGCGCCTCGAGACGCTGGCGCTTTCGCCGATGAAGCGCATTGGCCGCCCGGAGGAGGTGGCGATGACGGCGGTGTTTCTCGCCTCGGACGAAGCACCGTTCATCAACGCAAGCTGCATTACGATCGACGGGGGGCGCACGGCGCTCTACCACGATTGAGGGAGTCCGGAAAGTCGTAAAGGAGTCCATAGCAATACGCAGCAGTCAGCACGAATACGCAGGAATCCGCCGAAGCGCTGGCCGCGCGCATCGGCGGGGAGAAGAAGAGGCGGCCTACCCTTCCAGTGAATGAAGAAGACAGGAGACTGACACCATGCAACGACGTATCTTTTTGACGCTGATGGCTGCCGCGGTTGCCGCGAGCGCGTCGCTCGTAGAGGCGCCCATCGCGCAGGCCGCCGATCAGGTCAAGATCGGCTTTCTCGTGAAGCAACCCGAGGAGCCGTGGTTCCAGGACGAATGGAAGTTCGCCGAAATGGCGGCCAAGCAGGACGGCTTCACGCTCGTGAAGATCGGCGCGCCCTCGGGCGAGAAGGTGATGAGCGCAATCGACAACCTGGCCGCGCAAAAGGCCCAGGGCTTCATCATCTGCACGCCTGACGTCAAGCTCGGGCCGGGCATCGTCGCCAAGGCCAAGGCCGACAACCTGAAGATGATGACGGTGGACGACCGTCTCGTCGACGGCGCGGGCAAGCCGATCGCGTCGGTGCCGCACATGGGCATTTCGGCCTACAACATCGGCAAGCAGGTGGGTGACGGCATTGCCGCCGAAATCAAGAAGCGCGGTTGGGACATGAAGGACGTGGGCGCCATCGACGTGACCTACGAACAACTGCCTACGGCGCATGACCGCACGACCGGCGCGACCGACGCGCTGGTGGCCGCCGGCTTCCCGAAGGCGAACGTGATCGAGGCGCCGCAGGCGAAGACCGACACGGAAAACGCCTTCAACGCCGCGAACATCGCGCTCACGAAGAACCCGCAGTTCAAGCACTGGGTGGCCTACGGCCTGAACGACGAAGCCGTGCTGGGCGCCGTGCGCGCAGCGGAAGGCCGCGGCTTCAAGGCCGACAACATGATCGGCATCGGCATCGGCGGTTCGGACTCGGCGCTCAACGAGTTCAAGAAGCCGCAGCCCACGGGCTTCTACGGCACCGTGATCATCAGCCCGAAGCGCCACGGCGAGGAAACCTCGAACCTGATGTACGCGTGGATCACGCAAGGCAAGGAGCCGCCGCTTCTCACGCTGACGACGGGCATGCTGGCCACGCGCGACAACGTGAACCAGGTGCGCGAGCAGATGGGTCTCGCGTCGAAGTAAGCGCTTGAACCCCGGTCCGGACAGACGTTCGCGGGTGTTCGGGCCGGCCATTTCCTGCCGTCGGCTGCCGGTGTCGTATGTGAGGCGCACCGGCAGTGCGGCACGGCAGAACAGGTGCCTGGGGTGTATCGATTGAGAGGAAACCGAAGTGTCAGCGACGCTGCGTTTTGACAATATCGGCAAGGTGTTTCCGGGCGTGCGTGCGCTCGATGGCGTGGCGTTCGACGTGCACGCGGGCCAGGTGCACGGCCTGATGGGCGAAAACGGCGCCGGCAAGTCCACCCTGCTCAAGATTCTGGGCGGCGAGTACCAGCCGGACTCGGGCCGCATTCTCGTGGACGGCAACGAAGTACGCTTTGCCGATGCCGCCGCGTCGATTGGCGCGGGCATTGCCGTGATCCACCAGGAACTGCAGTACGTGCCCGATCTGACCGTGGCCGAAAACCTGCTGCTGGGCGCGCTGCCGAATGCGCTCGGCTGGGTCAAGCGCAGCGAGGCGCGCCGCTTCGTGCGCGAACGGCTCGCGGCGATGGGCGTGGACCTCGACCCGGCCGCGAAGCTGCGCAAGCTGTCCATCGCGCAGCGCCAGATGGTGGAAATCTGCAAGGCGCTCTTGCGCAATGCGCGCGTGATCGCGCTCGACGAGCCCACGAGCTCGCTCTCGCACCGCGAGACCGAAGTGCTCTTCAAGCTCGTGCGCGAACTGCGTGCCGACAACCGCGCGCTCATCTACATCTCGCACCGCATGGACGAGATCTACGAGCTGTGCGATGCCTGCACGATCTTCCGCGACGGCCGCAAGGTGGCCTCGCACGAAACGCTCGACGGCGTGAAGCGCGAAACCATCGTCGCCGAAATGGTGGGGCGCGAGATCAGCGACATCTACAACTACACGCCGCGCGAACTGGGCGACGTGCGCTTCGCGGTGCGCGGCGTGGAGGGCCATCCGCTTGCCGAGCCCGCGAGCTTCGAGGTGAAGGCGGGCGAGATCGTCGGCTTCTTTGGGCTGGTGGGCGCCGGGCGCAGCGAGCTCATGCAGCTCGTGTACGGCACGCACAAGCGCAGCGCCGGCGAGATCGTGCTGGATGGCAAGACCATCAAGGTGAAGAGCGCGGGCGACGCGATCCGCAACGGCATCGTGCTGTGCCCCGAGGACCGCAAGGAGCAGGGCATTGTTGCGATGGCCTCGGTTTCGGAGAACATCAACATCAGCTGCCGCCGGCACTTTCTTCGCGCGGGCATGTTCCTCGACCGCAAGAAGGAAGCCGAAACGGCGGACCGCTTCATCAAGCTGCTGAAGATCAAGACGCCGAGCCGCCGCCAGAAGATCCGCTTCCTCTCGGGCGGCAACCAGCAGAAGGCGATTCTTTCGCGCTGGCTCGCGGAGCCGGACCTGAAGGTCGTGATTCTGGACGAACCCACGCGCGGCATCGACGTGGGGGCGAAGCACGAAATCTACAACGTGATCTACCAGCTCGCGGCACGCGGCTGCGCGATCGTGATGGTGTCATCGGAATTGCCCGAGGTGCTGGGCGTGTCGGACCGCATCGTGGTGATGCGCGAAGGCCGTATTTCGGGCGAGTTGCCGCGCGGCGCGGCGAGCGAACACGCGGTGCTGGACCTCGCGCTGCCTAAGCGCGCGCAGGCCATGGCTGCATGAGTGGACGGGGAGGAGTGACTGAAATGCAAGCGAGAGAAAACCTGGCGGCCGAGGCCGCGAAGAGTGTCGCCGACGCGCTGATTCCGCAGGCGAGCGACAAGCAGAAGTGGTGGCAGCAGATCACCGAGTACAGCCTGATCGTGATCTTCGTGATCATGTTCGTCGTGATGTCGCTGACCGTCGATCACTTCTTTTCGATCGAGAACATGCTGGGCCTCGCGTTGTCGGTCTCGCAGATCGGCATGGTGGCCTGCACGATGATGTTCTGTCTCGCCTCGCGCGACTTCGACCTCTCCGTGGGCTCCACGGTGGCGTTCGCGGGCGTGCTGTGCGCGATGGTGCTCAACGCGACCAACAGCACGTTCGTGGCGATCATCGCCGCCGTGGCGGCGGGTGCTGCAATCGGCTTCGTGAACGGCGCGGTGATTGCCTACCTGCGCATCAACGCGCTGATCACCACGCTCGCCACCATGGAGATCGTGCGCGGTCTCGGTTTCATCGTCTCGCATGGCCAGGCGGTGGGCGTGTCGTCGGATGCGTTCATCGCGCTCGGCACGATGGCCTTCTTCGGCGTTTCGCTGCCGATCTGGGTCACGCTCATCTGCTTCATCGTGTTCGGCGTGATGCTCAATCACACGGTTTATGGGCGCAATACGCTCGCCATCGGCGGCAATCCGGAAGCCTCGCGTCTCGCGGGCATCAACGTCGAGCGCACGCGCGTCTGGATCTTCCTGATCCAGGGCGCCGTCACCGCGCTCGCCGGCGTGATTCTTGCCTCGCGCATCACCTCGGGCCAGCCGAATGCGGCCGAAGGCTTCGAGCTGAACGTGATCTCGGCCTGCGTGCTGGGCGGCGTGTCGCTGCTGGGCGGCCGCGCGACGATCTCGGGCGTGGTGATCGGCGTGCTGATCATGGGCACGGTCGAAAACGTGATGAACCTGCTCAACATCGACGCGTTCTACCAGTACCTCGTGCGCGGCGCGATCCTGCTCGCGGCGGTGCTGCTCGACCAGTTGAAGAACCGCGGCGCACGCGACTAACTCTCAAGGAATCCGAACGATGTCGTCTCCCGCCAATGCCGTCGCGCGCCACGCGCACGAGCCTTACGCGCGCTACCCGAGCCTCGTCGATCGCGTCGTCCTCGTGACGGGCGGCGCGACCGGCATCGGCGCGGCCTTCGTCGAGCACTTCGCCGCGCAGGGCGCGCGCGTGGGCTTTCTCGACATCGATACGAGCGCGGGCGTCGCGCTGGCGGATTCGCTCGGCGACTCGCGCCACAAGCCGCTTTTCGTCACCTGCGATCTCACCGATATCGGCGCGCTGCGCGCGGCGATTGCCGACGTGAAAGCGGCGTTCGGCCCCATCGAAGTGCTGCTGAACAACGCGGCGAACGACCGCCGCCATGCGCTCGCGGACGTTACGCCCGAGTCGTTCGACGAAGGCATCGCCGTGAACGTGCGGCATCAGTTGTTCGCCACCCAGGCGGTGGTCGAGGACATGAAGGCCGCGCGCGCGGGCTCGATCATCAACATGGGGTCGATCAGCTGGATGCTGAAGAACAGCGACTATCCCGTGTACGTGATGAGCAAGTCGGCGGTGCAGGGCCTCACGCGGGGCCTCGCGAAGGAACTCGGGCCCTATGGCATCCGCGTGAACACGCTTGCGCCCGGCTGGGTGATGACCGACAAGCAGCGGCGCCTGTGGCTTGACGACGAAGGCCGCGAGGCCATCAGGCGCGGCCAGTGCATCGGCGCCGAACTGCTGCCCGAGGATCTCGCGCGCATGGCGCTCTTCCTCGCCGCCGACGACAGCCGCATGATTACCTCGCAGGACATCGTCGTGGACGGAGGCTGGGCATGAACGCAAAGACCGATGCAGATGCAAATGCAGACGCCGCCGCCACGGCGGCGCTGCTGGTGGATGCCCGCAACCTGCTGGGCGAAGGCGCGACCTGGTGCGCGCGAAGCGGCCGCCTTTACTGGACCGATATCGAAGGCGCCAGCCTGTCACGCTACGACCCGCGCGACGGTTCGCACGTCACGTGGGAGATGCCGGAGCGGCTGGGGTGCTTTGCGCTGTGCGAGGACGAAGGCACGTTGCTGCTCGGGCTCGCCTCGCGGCTGGCGTTCTTCGATCTGGCAACGGGCGATCTGGAAACGATCGTCGCAATCGAGCCGGACCTGAATACGCGTGTGAACGATGGCCGCTGCGACCGCCAGGGGCGCTTCGTGTTCGGCACCAAGGACGAGGCGGCGCTGGTCCAGACGATAGGCGGCTTTTACCGCCTCAACCGCGACTTGACGCTGGAGCGCCTGCCGCTGCCGGCGCCGGCCATTTCGAACAGCATCGCGTTCAGCCCGGACGGCGCGACGATGTACTACTGCGATTCCCCCACGCGCCAGATCCGCGCCTGCGAGTACGGCGCCGATGGAACGATTGCAAACGACCGCGTGTTCGTCGCGCTTGCGGATGAAACGGGCGTGCCGGACGGCTCGACCGTCGATGCCGATGGCGGTCTCTGGAACGCGCAATGGGGCGGCGAGCGCGTGGTGCGCTACGACGCCGGGGGCCGGGAAACCGCGCGCGTAAAGATTCCCACAGCGCAGCCAAGCTGCGTTACGCTCGGCGGTGCGTTGCTGGACACGCTTTACGTCACGAGCGCGCGCGCGGATCTCACGGCCGAAGCGCTTGCGCGCGACGTGCATGCGGGCGGCGTCTACGCTGCGCCGGCCGGCCGCACAGGCGTTGCCGAGCCGCTCTTTCAGGGCAGCCGGCGGCGCGGTTGAAGGGGCGGCGGTGCGCCTTTCTGGTGCATCGTTTGCGCCCCGCCGCATGCGGGTTCACGCTTCGTGGGCTGTGCAGATCAAGGGATGGACGTTGCGGTACGGCAACAGTTGCAGCGGTGGGAGGAGATGGCCGGTCCGCAGCCGACTTTGCCAGGACGAGTAAAAGAACAAGCACAAGAAGAGCGTAAGAAGACGGTAAAAAAGAGCACTAGAAGGGCACAAGAAGGGTGAACACAAGAAGCGGTCGCCCGCGCCATGAGATTGGATCGGCGCATCGGCAGACCGCCCGTGAGCCGCCTTCGCCGGCGGCGACAATCCATGCCTCTCGAGGAGCATCCAATGAGCGTCCCGAATTCCGCCTTGCGTCAATCTCTGCGTTCCACCGGCGCGCCGGCCGCTGCGCGCCGTGCGCGGCTGGAGGCCGCCACCCATCCTGTCATGCCCGGGCCCAGTACTTCGGCCGTTGCCATCGGCGCGGCCGGCACCGGGGAAGTGGATTGCGTGACGCTTGCCAATGCATACCTGAGGCTCGACGTCGCACCGCAGCTCGGCGCGGGCATCACGCGCTTCGACTGGCGCAGCGAAGGGGCTCTCGAACCCGTGTTTCGCCGCTGCGAACACGTGAGCGCCCGCATGGACCCCAACGAACTCGCGTGCTATCCGCTGTTGCCGTGGTCGAACCGCATCGCGGCCGGGCGCTTTCACTTCGGCGGCCGCGATATCGAGGTGCCCTGCAATCGCGCTGGCGAACCGCTGCCGATTCACGGCGACGGCTGGCTCGTGCCGTGGCAGGTGGAGCAGGCCGACCGCGAGCACGTGCGGCTCGTGCTCGACCACAGCCGGGGCGAGCCCTATGCCTATCGCGCGGCCATCACCTATGCGCTCGACGGCGCGACGCTCACCATGAAGCTCGAAGTGGAGAACACCGGGCGTGACGCGTTGCCGTTCGGGCTGGGCGTGCACCCCTTCCTCGCGCGCGACGCGAGCACCGAGCTTTCGGCCCCGGCAAGCGGCCTGTGGCTCTCGGGCCAGGACTGGCTGCCGGTGCGGCATGTGCCGGCGCCGCCCGCGTGGCAATTCGGCGTGGCGTACCCGCTGCCCGAGACCCTCGTGAACCACGCCTTCAGCGGCTGGAGCGGGCGCGCGGCCGTGGTGTGGGAGCGCCGGCGGCTCTCGCTGTCGATCTGTGCGAACACCGACTACTACGTGCTCTACACGCCGCCGGGCCAGGACTTTTTCTGCTTCGAGCCCGTCGATCATCCGATCAACGCGGTGAATCTTTCGGGCGGGGGCGGCGCACACGGCATGACCGTGCTCGCGCGCGGCGAGCGGCTCGTGCGCGAGTTCAGCTTCAGCGTCGAGCGCATGGACATGCGGGCGGCGGCCGGTGCGCACCGCAAGGCCCCGCGCGGCCGGGGCCGGGGCCAGGCCGCCGGCGCACGCGACGGCAAGGGTGCGCGCCTGCGCGCGGAAGCGCGCTGAGGGCCTCCCTGGGGGCAGGCGCGCGAAGCGCGCGCCTGAATTCATCCCGGGAGAGCGGTGGCCGGGTGCCGGTCCGGCGACGGCGCGCCGCCCGGTTCCGCAAGCCGCGCAAGCAAGCCGGGTAAAATACGCGCCGTTTTCTCCTCAACGGCTCGCCGCGACCCTCCACCATGACCTCTTTCTCCCAACGCCTCGATGCTGCCTGGCAGCGCTCCGGCTCGCTGCTGTGCGTCGGCCTCGATCCCGAGCCCACGAAATTTCCCGCCGCACTGGCCGGCCGCAGCGACGCGATTTTCGAGTTCTGCCGCGATATCGTGGATGCCACGGCGCCTTACGCATGCTCGTTCAAGCCGCAGATCGCGTACTTCGCCGCGCATCGCGCCGAAGACCAGCTCGAAGCGCTGATTGCCCACGTGCACGAAAAGCATCCTGGCCTGCCGGTCATTCTCGACGCCAAGCGCGGCGACATCGGCAGCACCGCCGAGCAGTACGCGCGCGAAGCATTCGAGCGCTTCAAGGCGGACGCGGTAACGGTGAACCCCTATATGGGCTTCGATTCGATCGAGCCGTGGCTCGCGCACAAGGGCAAGGGCGTGATCGTGCTGTGCCGCACGTCGAATCCCGGCGGGTCCGATCTGCAGTTTCTCGACACGGGCGGCAGGCCGCTCTACCAGGTCGTGGCCGACCTCGCGGCGAACCAGTGGAACGCCAGCGGCGACCTGGGCCTCGTTGTGGGGGCAACGTTCCCCAGGGAGATCGAGGTCGTGCGCGGCATCGTGGGCGATATGCCGCTCCTGATTCCGGGCATCGGCGCGCAGGGCGGCGATGTCGAGGCGACCGTGCGCGCGGGCCGCACGGCTAACGGTACGGGCATGCTCATCAATTCCTCGCGCGCCATCCTCTACGCGGGCAAGGGTGAGGACTACGCGCAGGCGGCTGCAACGGCTGCCAGAGAGACGCGCGACAGGATCAACGCGTATCGTTAATCCGACGAACGGCGTGTCTTCGGGCACGCCGTTTTTTCATATGGACTGCTGATCAATCCCGCCTGGTCACCGCCGCGGGCTTGCCGAGCAGTTCGATGATCGGGCGATGCAGCGGAAACTGCGCGGCCAGCTTCTCCGTATCCGCGATTTCGAATTCGCCGAACTCGAACCCCGGCGCCACCGTGCAGCCCACGAGCGCCCACGTGGACGGATCGCAGCAGCGCGCCGCGAACCAGTGCCCTGCCGGCACCACGGCCTGGAAGACCGTGCCGGGATGATCGAGCGCGTGGCCGAGCTTGCGCGTGAAGAGCACGCCGCGCCCGTCGATCGAATGGATCTCGATGGGCGAGCCTGCATAGAAGTGCCAGAGTTCGTCGGAGCGGATGCGGTGCCAGGCCGAATAGGCGCCGTCCGAAAGCAGGAAGTAGATCGCCGTGGAGGCGGCGCGCGTCCCCTCGGCGGCCGGTGCGCCTTCGCGCAGCACGAACTTGTCCGCGCGATAGGTTTCGCTGTAATACCCGCCCTCGGGATGCGGTTCGAGCCCGAAGCGGCGGATCAGCGCTTCGACGGCGGTGTTCGTGTTTGCCATGGCGACAGCCTCTTCAGTCGGTGTGCGGGCGCCGCCCGGCAGGCCGCGTCCGCGTTCAGCGTTCCTGTTCTTCGATCAGTGCGAGCAACCCGCGCAGGGCGTGCGTTGCGGCCTGCACGCGGATCTGCTCGCGATCGCCCTTGAAAACCAGCGTTTCGACGCTCGTGTGCAGCCGGTTGCTCCAGCCGAAGCACACCATGCCCACGGGCTTTTCGGGCGTGCCGCCGCCCGGCCCGGCCACGCCCGTGATCGATAGCGAAACCTGTGCCCGGCTGTTGGCGAGCGCGCCTTCGGCCATCGCCCGCGCGACGGGCTCGCTCACGGCGCCGTGCCTGTCGATCAGCTCGGGCGGCACGCCGATCATTTCGCTTTTCGCCTGGTTCGAGTAGGTGACGAAGCCGCGTTCGAACCAGCCGCTGCTGCCCGAGATGTCGGTGATCGCCGTGGCGACCATGCCGCCCGTGCAGGACTCGGCGGTGGTCAGCATCAGGCGGGCGTCGCGCAGCTTGTTGCCGGCGCGGATGGCGAGTTGGTGGACGACGGAATCGGTAGGCATTGCAGGTAATCCAGTGAGCGTGGAGCGGGGCGGTGCAGCCGTCCCGTCAAACCGACATGCGCCAGAGCGCAATCACGAGCAGCGTGAAGAACGCGGCCACGAGGTCGTCGAGCATGATGCCGAAGCCGCCCTTGAAGCGGCGTTCGAGGTAGCGGATGGGCGGGGGCTTCACCATGTCGAAGAACCGGAAGACGACGAACGACCACAGCTTGCCCGTGAAATCGACGGGCGTGATCATGAGCAGCACGAGCCAGAACGCGACGATCTCGTCCCACACGATGCAGGAGGGGTCGTCGGCGCGCAGTTTCCTTGCCGTGTAATCCGTGATGAAGATGCCGGCGAGGTAGCCCGCGACGATCAGAAGACCCCAGTCGAGCACCGTGAAGTAGCGGTTCAGCACCTCGAACGCGGCCCATGCGAACAAGGTGCCGGCCGTGCCGGGCGCGAGGCGCGAGAGCCCCGAGCCAAAGCCGAGCGAGACGATGTGGAGCGGGTGCGTGAGCATGAACGGCGCGTCCGCCCGGCGCGGGCCTTTGGGAGCGGCCGGGCCGGGTGTCGAAGCGGCGGCAGCCGGGTGCGCCGCCGCGGCGAGATCGTCGGCGGGCGTCGGCGTGGGTTCAGTCTGCATGAAAGTGGTCGAAGCCTTGCAACGTCAGGTTGAGCGGCGCGCCGGTGCCGTCGTGCCACGCGATCGTCGTTGCCGCGCGCGATACATCGGCCGGGTCGAGGGAAGTTATTGTACCGATGCGCGTAACGCCCACACCGGCCTGTTGCGCGGCTGCCTCCACGGCGTCGCGCGCCGCGGCCGGCGCGGTGAAGCACAGTTCGTAATCGTCGCCGCCCGCCAGCGTGCATTGCCGCTGCACGGCGAGCGGCAGGCGCGCGAGCGCCGCGGAGCGCGGAATCGCATCCACGTCCACGCGCGCGCTCACGTTCGAGCGTTCGAGAATGTGCGCGAGGTCGCCGGCGAGGCCATCGGAGATGTCGAGCGCCGCGCGCGCGACGCCCCGCAGCGCGAGACCGAGCGCGACGCGCGGCTCGGGCCGTTCGAGCGCCGCGCGGAACACGGCCGCGTCGGCGGCATCCGCGTGGGCCATGCCGGGCTCGCCGCGCAGCACGCCAAGCCCCGCGCGGGCGTCGCCGAGCGTGCCGGATACCCAGATGTCGTCGCCGGGCCGGGCCGCATCGCGGCGCAGTGCGAGATCCTGCCGCACCGAGCCGAACACCGTGAGGCACAGGTTGAGCGGCCCCGCGGTCGTGTCGCCGCCCATCAGTTCGCAGCCGTAGCGGTCGGCCAGTTCGAAGAGCCCGGCGCTGAAGGCGGCGAGCCAGTCCTCGCGCGGCTTCGGCAAGGCGAATGCAAGAGTGAAGCCGAGCGGCGCGGCGCCCATGGCGGCGAGGTCGGAGAGGTTCACGGCCAGCGCCTTGTGGCCGAGCGCGTGAGGATCGACATCGGGCAGAAAATGGCGGCCTTCCACGAGCATGTCGGTGGAAATCGCGAGCATCTCGCCGGGCGGCGGCGCGAGGAGCGCGCAGTCGTCGCCGATGCCGAGTGCGGCGCGGCGCGTGTTCGCGCGGGCGCGCCTGGCGAAATACCGGTCGATCAGGGAGAACTCGGAAAGCATGTCGAAAGGGTGAGGGATGGAAGAAGCGGGCCGGGGCCCGGATCGCAGCGGCGTCAGGCGAGCACGATGGGCACGAAATGACCGACACCCCCGGCACCGCGGACACCGCCGCGTGCGGCACTATTTTGGCGCCATTTCAGTCGTGGCACCTGCGCCCGAACTGTAAGGAATCGTGCCCCGGAATGGCGCTACAATGCTTTGGAGTCCCCATTCTAATCTGCACTTCACACTTCCCCGCCCATGTCGAATCCCGCCACGAACAAACTCCGCGAAGCCGCACTCGACTATCACGAGTTTCCCACCCCCGGGAAGATCGCCATCGCGCCCACGAAGCAGATGATCAACCAGCGCGATCTTTCGCTCGCGTATTCGCCGGGCGTGGCGTTCGCGTGCGAGGCGATTGTCGAGAATCCGCTCAATGCGGCGCGTTTCACGGCGCGCAGCAACCTCGTGGGGGTGGTTTCGAACGGTACGGCCGTGCTGGGGCTCGGCAACATCGGCCCGCTCGCCTCGAAGCCGGTGATGGAGGGCAAGGCGGTGCTCTTCAAGAAGTTCGCGGGCATCGACGTGTTCGACATCGAACTCAACGAGTCGGACCCGCACAAGCTCGTCGATGTGATCGCCGCGCTCGAACCCACCTTCGGCGGCATCAATCTGGAAGACATCAAGGCGCCCGAGTGCTTCATCGTGGAACGCGAAGCCCGCAAGCGCATGAAGATTCCGGTCTTCCACGACGATCAGCACGGCACGGCCATCGTGGTGGCGGCAGCGTTCACCAATGGTCTGAAGGTCGTGGGCAAGGACATCAAGGACGTGAAGCTCGTCGCCTCGGGGGCGGGCGCGGCGGCGCTCGCCTGTCTGGACCTGCTCGTGGATCTCGGCCTGCCGCTCGAAAACATCGTCGTCACCGATCTGGCCGGCGTGGTCTACAAGGGCCGCACCGAACTGATGGACCCGGACAAGGAGCGCTTCGCACGCGAGACCAACGCGCGCACGCTCGCCGAAGTGATCGAAGGCGCGGACATTTTCCTCGGCCTCTCCGCCGGCGGCGTGCTCAAGCCGGAAATGGTCAAGCAGATGGCCGCGAAGCCGCTCATCCTCGCGCTCGCCAATCCCACGCCGGAAATCCTGCCCGAACTCGCGCTGGAAGTGCGCCCGGACGCGGTGCTCGCCACCGGCCGCACCGATTACCCGAACCAGGTGAACAACGTGCTGTGCTTCCCGTTCATCTTCCGCGGCGCGCTCGACGTGGGCGCCACCACCATCACGCGCGAGATGGAAATCGCGGCCGTGAATGCGATTGCGGGACTGGCGCGCCAGGAGCAGAGCGACGTGGTGGCGACCGCATACGGCATCCACGACCTGCAGTTCGGCGCCGACTACCTGATTCCGAAGCCCTTCGATCCGCGCCTGATCGTCAAGATCGCGCCGGCCGTGGCGCAGGCAGCCATGGATTCGGGCGTGGCCACGCGTCCGATCGAAGATATGGACGCTTACGTTCAGCACCTCCAGCAGTTCGTCTACCACAGCGGCACGACGATGAAGCCGATCTTCCAGATCGCGCGCGCCGTCGAACCGGAGAAGAAGCGCATCGTCTTCGCCGAGGGCGAAGAGGAGCGCATCCTGCGCGCGGTGCAGATCATCGTCGACGAAAAGCTTGCGAAGCCTATCCTGATCGGCCGCCCGGCGGTGATCGAGCAGCGCATCGCGCGCTACGGCCTGCGCCTCGTGGCGGGGCAGGATTACACGGTCGTCAACACCGACCACGACGAGCGCTACCGCGACTTCTGGCAAAGCTACGCGAAGCTGATGGCGCGCAAGGGCATCACGCATCAGATGGCGAAGCTCGAAATGCGCCGCCGCACCACGCTGATCGGCGCGATGCTGGTGGAGCGGGGCGAGGCCGACGGCATGATCTGCGGCACGATCAGCACGACGCACCGCCATCTGCACTTCATCGACCAGATCATCGGCAAGCGGGAAGGCTGCAGCGTGTATGCCGCGATGAACGGGCTCGTGCTGCCCAACCGCCAGATCTTTATCGTCGATACCCACGTCAATATCGACCCGACGCCGGAGCAACTGGCCGAAATCACGATCATGGCGGCGGAAGAAGTGCGCCGTTTCGGCATCGAGCCGAAGGTCGCGCTGTGCTCGCATTCGAACTTCGGTTCGAGCCTCGCACCTTCGGCGCAGAAGATGCGCGACCTGCTGGAACTCCTCAAGGAGCGCGCGCCCGACCTGCAGGTGGACGGCGAAATGCACGGCGACGTGGCGCTCGACGCGAACCTGCGCCGCGAGGTCCTGCCGGAATCGACGCTGGAGGGCGACGCCAACCTGCTCATCATGCCGAACATCGATGCGGCGAATATTTCGTACAACCTGCTGAAGACGGCCGCGGGCAACAACATCGCCATCGGCCCGATCCTGCTGGGCGCGGCGAAGCCCGTGCACGTGCTGACGGCTTCGGCCACGGTGCGCCGTATCGTCAACATGACGGCGCTTCTGGTCACGGACGTGAACGCGGCGCGCTAAGGTAAGGGCCGGCGCGCCGGTGGCCGAGCTGGCGGCACGGTTGCGTGCCGCCGAAGGGGCCGCAGGCCCGGCAATCATTCGATCGCTCTGAAAAAAGAGGCGTGCCCGCAATGGGCACGCCGGTCGGGCCGCCATTTCCCCGCAATGAGAGGTTGGCGGAGCCCGCGGCCGCCGTTGTTGCGGGCCCATTTTCGCGGTGCCTGACCATTGTAAAATTTACCAATCCGGCCATCGCGCACCGTCAATACCCCTATATTCCGGCCCGGCGAACGTTGCTTCCAGGGGGCTTTAGCGATACCCTTACACCTTTCATGGTCGTCGAACGCAGGAACCAACGAGCGGGAATCGAGTCGATGGCGCGCATGGGGCTGCGTAATCTGGGGCACGATGGGGTGGCTGAACCTGCCCGCCTAAGTCGTTGTTTTGACAGTATTCGCCGCGTGGCGACGGTCGCAACGCTCTGTGCCCTGGCAACGTTTGCAACGGTAGCCAGCGACTGCGCGCAGGCGCGAAGCACACCCAGCGACTACGCCGCAGCCGGCGTCGGCACGATCGCGGTTGGCCAGTTGCCGCCGGAAGCGGCCAGCACGCTCAGCCTGATCGGCGCGGGCGGACCTTACCCGTACGAGAAGGACGGCGTGGTGTTCGGCAACTTCGAGCGGGTCCTGCCGCCGCACCGGCGCGGCTACTACCACGAGTACACGGTGCCCACGCCCCGCGCCCGCAACCGCGGCGCGAGACGCATCGTTTGTGGTGGTCCGCTGCGGCAGACGGACAACTGCTACTACTCCGACGACCACTACGCCAGTTTTAAGCGAATTGTTGAATGACACCGGGAAGAGCGGCATGAGCGATAACATCTACGCGCACGACCCGCGGGTCGCGAGCGATCTGTTCGCGTCCGGGGACGGCAACCTGTTCCAGCGCGTCATGCAGATGAAGCATAACGAGCAGCCTGAAACCGCGCGCGGCGAGGGCGGCGCGCAACTCTCAAACGAGGGAGGCATGAGCCTGTTCTCGACCGTTCCGCCGAACATCGTCCAGTCGATCCGTGCGTTCCGCGTGCAGGATCTGCACGACGAGGCGCAGCGCCTCCAGCAGCATTTCCTCTATGCCTACTGCGCAACGGCGCAGAGCAAGCAGGAGGTGCTCGAAACCATCTCCACGTCGTTTCTGTTTCCGAAGCATTTCGGCAAGAACTACGACGGCCTGTACGACTGCCTCACCGACCTGGTGCAGAAGGCCGGCGAGCAGCCCGGCTTCGTGGTCGTGCTGGACGGTCTGCCGATCGCCCAGAAGTTCGACAAGGACGGCCGCGAGACGCTGCTGGACGTGTTCCGCGAGGCCTCCGAATACTGGGCCGAGCGCAAGGTGCCGTTCCGCGTTTTTTATTCGTTCGCCTGACGCTTGTCGTCAGCAGTCCGTTGGAATGTCGTACGCGGGTTGTGGTCCGGTTGTGCTCGACCGGGCTTGTCCGTAGCATCCGCGCGACAGATTCCTGAGAGGCCCGCCCATCGGCGGGCCTTGTCATTTTTACCAGCCGCCCCAGCGCGCGGCGAGCGCCGAGAGCACGGCGATGCCGGCCGTTTCGGTGCGCAGCACGCGCGGCCCGAGCCCCAGCGCGACAAAGCCGCACGCCAGCGCCGCGGCCTCCTCCTGCGAAGACAATCCGCCTTCCGGTCCCACCAGCACGGTGATCTCGCCGCCCGGCGGGTCGGCCGGCAAGGACGAGAACGGGACGCTCGCGCGCGGCGAGAGCAGCACGCGCAGCTCGCCTTGCGCGGGCGCCGCGGGCATCGAGTCGAGCCAGGCGCCGAGCTCGCGCGGCGCCGCGACTTCGGGCATGCGGTTGCGCCCGCACTGTTCGCACGAGGCCTGCACGATGCGTTGCCAGTGCGCCTGGCGGCGCACGGCGCGCTCGCCCGAGAGCCGCACGACGCTGCGCGACGCGGTGAGCGGCACGAAGCTCGCCGCGCCCAGTTCGACGGCCTTTTCGATCAGCCAGTCCATCTTGTCGTTGCCGGCAATGCCTTGGGCCAGCGTGAGCCGGTACGGCGGCTCGCAATCGATATCGACGAACGTATCGACGCGCACTTTGGTGTCGCGGCGCTCCATGTCGACGATTTCCGCGCTGTACTCGCCCCCGGTGCCGTTGAAGAGCGCGATCCTGTCGCCAGGTTGCAGGCGCAGCACCTGAACGTGGCGCGTGACCTCGTCGGGCAGCGTGACGACGTCGCCGGATTGCAGCGGAGTCGCGACAAAAAAACGGGGCATAAGACGGTTTCCCATTCAATCATGACAGGTGGCGAGCCAGTGCCCAGCGGTAGCCGTCCAGGTCTTCGACCTGCGCGAAACGGTCTCCCCAGAACTGGTCTTGCGGCTCGCTCAGCGATTTGCCGCCGGCTTCGAGGGCTCGCGCATAAACCGCATCGACGTCGTCGACATACAGGTAAAAGGATTGCGGGGCGACGGCCCCGGCGCTCTTCGGCGTGAGCGCCGTCGAGCCGAACGCGCCCTCGGGCGCGAACATCACGATCAACTGGTCGTGACAGGTCATTTCGACGTGCATCACAGCCCCGTCGTCTTCCACGCAGTCGCGCACGGCAAAACCGAAAGCCGCTTCGTAAAACGTCATGGCGGCGCGCGCGTCGTGCACCGTCAGATACGGAGTGAGCCACGGCACGCCGGCGGGGCGGGGTGGGGTCATCGGGTTTCTCCAGGTTTTCGGTGTTGTGCTTCGAAGACGGTGGCCGCCAGCCGGTCATTGTGCCGCGTCGCCCCGCCTGACGGTCAAGGACCGGTCCAGAACCTGGTCTAATTTATCGCGAACCGCGAGCGGCAGGGCGAAGAGCGCCGCGTGCAGACCGGCGTCGTAAAAGCGCAAGCCTGCGATGCTGCGCGCGGCCATGCGGGTGCGGAGCGCGGCGGCGTCCATTGCCGCCGGGTCCAGCCGGTCGCTTGCGACCGCCATGAGCCACAGCGAGCCGTACAGGGGCACGTAGGCGGCGAGCGGCCGCACGTGCGCGAACGATCCGCGCAGGTTTTCCAGCAAGGTTTCGATGCGCGCCGCGTGGTGCCAGGGCGAGCCGAGGTGCAGCGAAACGAGCGCATCGTCGGTCATCGCGCGCCTGAGCCCGCCGTAGAACGCCGGCGTGTACAGGCCGGCGGCCGGCGAATCGGGCGGGGTCAGATCGAACACGACCAGATCGAAGCGTTCCTGCGTGCGCGCCACGAAGGCCGCGGCATCGCCGATCACCAGTTCCACGCGCGGGTCGTCGAAAGCGCCGCCGCGCACCTCGGGCAGGTAATCGCCGGTCAGCCGCACGACTTCGGGGTCCAGTTCGGCCACGACGATGCGCTCGATCCCGGGGTGGCGAAGCAACTGCCGCGCGGCGCCGCCGTCACCGCCGCCCAGCACGAGCGCCGCGCGCGGCGCCGGGTGCGTGAGCGCGGCCGGGTGCGTCATGCACTCGTGATAGACGAATTCGTCGCCTGCGGACGTCATCGGCCGGCCGTCCAGTGCGAAGAGGCAGCCGAGTTGCGGCGTGTCCCAGACCTCGATGCGCTGCCACGCCGAATCGACGCCGGCGAGGCGGCGCGCGCCGGGGAAGCCGTACACGGCGTCGGGGGCGGGGCGGAAGAGGAGCGGGACGTTCACGGAGCGAGGGCGGGGCGGCGCGTGTAATGAGGGGAATCGGGCGATCGCCGCATTATACGAGGCGATCCGGGGCCACATGCCCGGCCACATCCGGGGCTCCGCCCAACGCGACACACGAAGCGACCCCGGGCCGCGCGAAGTCCGGCGGCCCCCGCGCGCCGCTCTGACAGCCAGGGATAATCCCCACGATCTGCTAGAATATTGCGCTTTGCAGCCCCTTCCGTTTGCTCTGGCCGTACCGCGTCTCCTGGCGCCGCACCGTGCGCCGGAGCAGCCGTTTTGCCGAGCCTCCGGATTCACCGCGCTGCTGTGTGCGCCCCGCCGTTTGACGGGCCTCCACGCCGCTTTTTGCACTCGTTCCCCGGACTCGACATGACGACCCCGTCCTCCGCCTCCCCCGCAACCACCTCGTTGATGGCCAACGCGATCCGCGCGCTGTCCATGGACGCCGTTCAGCAAGCGAACTCCGGCCACCCCGGCATGCCCATGGGCATGGCCGAGATCGCCGTCGCCCTGTGGTCGCGGCATCTGCGCCACAACCCGGCGAACCCGCACTGGAACGACCGCGACCGCTTCGTGCTGTCGAACGGCCATGGCTCGATGCTGCTGTACTCGCTCCTGCACCTGACCGGCTACGACCTCCCGATCGAAGAGCTGAAGAACTTCCGCCAGTTGCATTCGAAGACGCCGGGCCACCCGGAATACGGCATCACGCCGGGCGTCGAGACGACCACGGGCCCGCTCGGCCAGGGTCTCGCGAACGCGGTGGGCATGGCGCTGGCCGAAGCGCTGCTCGCGGCCGAATTCAACAAGGCCGACGCGAAGATCGTCGATCACCACACCTACGTGTTCGTCGGCGACGGCTGCCTGATGGAGGGCATCTCGCACGAAGCCTGCTCGCTCGCCGGCACGCTCAAGCTGAACAAGCTGATTGCGTTCTACGACGACAACGGCATCTCGATCGACGGCGACGTGGTGAACTGGTTCCACGACAACACGCCGGAGCGCTTCGAAGCCTACGGCTGGAACGTGATCCCGCACGTGGACGGCCACGACGTGGACGCGGTCGATGCGGCCATCCAGAAGGCGAAGGCTTCGGACAAGCCCACGCTGATCTGCTGCAAGACCGTGATCGGCAAGGGCGCGCCCACGAAGCAGGGCAGCCACGACGTGCACGGCTCGGCGCTCGGCGGCGAGGAAATCGCCAAATGGCGCGCGGCGGCCGGCTGGAAGTGGGAGCCGTTCGTCGTGCCGCAGGAAGTCTATGCCGACTGGGACGCGAAGGCCGCGGGCGCGAAATTCGAAGGCGCCTGGAACGAAGTGTTCGCGCAGTACCAGTCGAAGTACCCGCAGGAAGCCGCCGAATTCGAGCGCCGCATGGCCGACAGGCTGCCGGCCGACTGGGCGCAGAAAGCCGCGGAAATCATCGCCGGCGCCGACGCGCGCAAGGAAACCGTTGCGACCCGCAAGGCCTCGCAGCAGACCATCGAAGGGCTCGCGGCAGTGCTGCCCGAGCTGCTGGGCGGCTCGGCCGACCTGACCGGCTCGAACCTCACGAACTGGAAGGCCTCGAAGCCGGTGCGCGCACCGAAGGCCGGCGAGACGGGCATCCAGTGGGGCAACCACATCAACTACGGCGTGCGCGAGTTCGGCATGAGCGCGGCCATCAACGGGATCGTGCTGCACGGCGGCTATCGCCCGTTCGGCGGCACCTTCCTCACGTTCTCGGACTACAGCCGCAACGCGCTGCGCGTGGCCGCGCTGATGAAGTGCCCGTCGATCTTCGTGTTCACGCACGATTCGATCGGTCTGGGTGAAGACGGCCCGACGCACCAGTCGATCGAACAGGTTCCGAGCCTGCGCCTGATCCCGAACATGACGCTGTGGCGTCCGGCCGACACCGTCGAAACCGCGGTGGCCTGGACCGAGGCGATTGCGCATCAAGGCCCGTCGTCGCTGGTGTTCAGCCGCCAGAACCTGCAGTTCAACGAGCGCACCGACGCGCAGATCGAGAACATCGCGAAGGGCGGCTACGTCCTCAAGGACTGGAACGACGACATCCCGAGCCGCAAGATCATCCTGATCGCCACGGGCTCGGAAGTCGAACTCGCGATGAAGGCCGTCGAGTCGCTGCAGCGCGAAGGCATTGGCGCGCGCGTGGTGTCGATGCCCTCGACCAACGTGTTCGACCGCCAGGACGCCGAGTACCGCGAGCGCGTGCTGCCGAAGGGCGTGCGCCGCGTGGCGATCGAAGCGGCGCAGACCGACTTCTGGCGCAAGTACGTGGGCCTCGAAGGCGGCGTGGTGGGCATCGACACGTTCGGCGAGTCGGCCCCGGCCGGCGTGCTGTTCAAGCACTTTGGCTTCACGGTCGAACACGTTGTCGCCACGGCGAAGGCCGCGCTCGACAACTAAACAGGCTTTGCGGGCCCGCCTGAAGAGGCACCGATGCGCGGGCCCGCTGCCGCATGCGCCCGCCCGCTGCCCCGGCGGGCATGGCACAGGCGGCACCGGTATCAGATTTTTCAGCCATCAGGAGATAAACCATGACCATTCGCGTCGCAATCAACGGCTACGGCCGTATCGGCCGCAACACGCTTCGCGCCTTCTACGAGAACGGCAAGAAGCACGACATCCAGATCGTCGCGATCAACGACCTGGGTGACGCGAAGACCAACGCGCATCTGACGCAATACGACACGGCCCACGGCAAGTTCCCGGGCGAAGTTTCGGTGGACGGCGACTACCTCGTCGTGAACGGCGACAAGATCCGCGTGCTGGCCAACCGCAACCCGGCCGAACTGCCGTGGGGCGAGCTGGGCGTCGACGTCGTGCTGGAGTGCACGGGCTTCTTCACGACCAAGGAAAAGGCGAGCGCGCACATCAAGGGCGGCGCGAAGAAGGTCATCATCTCGGCGCCGGGCGGCAAGGACGTCGACGCGACGATCGTCTACGGCGTGAACCACCACGTGCTGAAGGCGTCGGACACGGTCATCTCGAACGCATCGTGCACGACCAACTGCCTCGCACCGCTCGTCAAGCCGCTGAACGACAAGATCGGTCTGGAAACGGGTCTCATGACCACGATCCACGCGTACACGAACGACCAGGTCCTGACCGACGTGTACCACGAAGACCTGCGCCGCGCGCGCTCGGCCACGCACAGCCAGATCCCGACGAAGACGGGCGCGGCTTCGGCCGTCGGCCTCGTGCTGCCGGAACTGAACGGCAAGCTGGACGGCTACGCGATCCGCGTCCCGACCATCAACGTCTCGATCGTCGATCTGTCGTTCATCGCCAGGCGCGACACGACGGTGGAAGAAGTCAACGCCATCATGAAGGAAGCTTCGGAAGGCGCGCTCAAGGGCATCCTCGGCTACAACGAGGCACCGCTCGTTTCGGTGGACTTCAACCACAACCCGGCTTCGTCGACGTTCGACGCAACGCTCACGAAGGTGTCGGGCCGTCTCGTGAAGGTGTCGAGCTGGTACGACAACGAGTGGGGCTTCTCGAACCGCATGCTGGACACGGCTGTCGCGCTCGCGAACGCCAGGTAAGCACGCGCAGTTTCGGAAAAACCGCCCTGCGGGGCGGGGTGAATGCCGTTCGGTTAAACACCGGGCGGCATTTTTGTTTTTGGGGTTGGCATCTCACCTGCTATGCCGTTCGATATCTTCGGAAAGGGCTTTGCTGAACAGTATTGGCCCGTCGCCTGGGCTTCTGTCTACTTCGCGCGATACCGCGGCCATAGCTTCACGATACGGGCAAGTGTTGCTAGCCAGGTGATACCTCCCGGATGCAATCGGAACTGCGCGCGCTGAACACCATTCGCCCAGGTCGCTTCATCAATTGATAGCATAACTAAATTTTAATGAAAGCGTCTAATTTGAGGGTGTTTCGCCAGGCTGCATCAAGGATGGAGACTTCGCGAACCGGCCAGCGGCGGCGTAGGAAAATACACCCCCGCACGCTGCGCCGCGTTGGCAATATGCCGTTCGATCGCCTCGCCAGCCGCCGCGCAGTCGCGCGCCTTCAGCGCCGCGACGATGAGCCCATGCTCGCGATGCGTAGAGAGCACCAGTTCGCGCCGGTAGAACGGCATGCGCTGGCTCTCCTTCATGATGTCGGCGCTGCTGCGCAGAATCGATTCGATGGCCGCGTTGCCGGCAATGTTCACGATCCGCATGTGGAAGTCGAAGTCGAGTTGCGCGGCTTCGTCCAGTTCGTCGCAGGCGAGAGCCTCGTGCAGCGTGTCGAGATTCTGCTCGAGCCACACGATGTCGCTGTCGCCGATCGCGAGCGCCGCCATGCGCGCGGCGAACCCTTCGAGCGCATAGCGCATCTGATACGTGTCGGGCGGCGAGGACTGGTCGGCGAAGCGCCACGGGTGCGGGCTCGACGCCTCGGCGCTCGTCACATAAACGCCCTTGCCCGCGCGGATCGTCAGCATGCCTAACGCTTCGAGCGTGGAGAGCGCCTCGCGCAGCGACGCGCGGCTGATCGCCAGTTCTTCGGATAGCTGGCGCTGGGCGGGCAGCAGGCTGCCGACCGGGTACAGGCCGCCTTCGATCCGCTCGCGGATCGTGGCAACGGCGGCGTCGGTAACGGTGTGCGGAACGTTCTTCATGAGGGCTCGTGAGAGCGAGCTGGCTCCCGTGGTCTGACCGGTATTGTAGTCCGCGGCAGCGGGGATGCATCGGGCGACTGGTCCGATGGGGCCGGATCTGCGGGTAAACAAGTAATTGGACTTTCTTGACGCCGGTATATCGGCTTCCTACTATCCACCATAACATCACTGGTCAGACCAGTATGAACAGTTAGCCTGCAACCGGGAGAAAGACGTGTCGAAGTTCTTCAATTCGTTGTTCGGGCGCGTGATGATCGCGCTGGTGGTCGGTATCGCGGTCGGCGCGATATTTCCCCATTTTGGGCAGGCGCTGCGGCCGCTTGGCGATGGCTTCCTGAAACTCATCAAGATGGTCATCGGGCCGATCGTGTTCTGCGTGGTGGTGAGCGGCATGGCTCACGCGGGCGACCTGCGCAAGGTGGGGCGCGTCGGCCTGAAGTCGGTGGTCTACTTCGAAGCGATGACGACCGTTGCGCTCGTGATCGGCGCCGTGCTCGCCTACGCCACGCGTCCGGGCGCGGGCATGAACGTCAACCTGCACTCGCTCGATGCCGCCTCGCTCGCCACCTACACGGAGCATGCGAAGAACCTCAAGGACACCGCCGGCTTCCTGCTCAAGATCATTCCGGACACGGCGATCGACGCCTTCGCGAAGGGCGACATCCTGCAGATTCTCGTGTTCTCGGTGCTCTTCGGCAGCGCGCTTTCGCTGCTCGGCCCGAAGGCGCAGCGCGTAAACAACCTCATCGACGAACTCGCGCAGGTGTTCTTCCGCGTGATGGGCTTCATCATCAAGCTGGCGCCGCTCGGCGTGCTCGGCGCGATTGCTTTTACCACGGGCACCTACGGCGTCGCCTCGCTCAAGCAGCTCGGCCTGCTGGTGGTGGTGTTCTATGCAAGCTGTATCGTGTTCGTTGCCGTCGTGCTCGGCATCGTGATGCGGCTGGCGGGCTTCAACGTGTTCAAGCTGATCCGCTATCTGCGCGAGGAGCTTTCCATCGTGCTCGGCACGGCTTCGTCGGATGCGGTGCTGCCCCAGGTCATGCGCAAGCTCGAATGGATGGGCGTGAAGGATTCCACGGTGGGCCTCGTGATCCCCACCGGCTATTCGTTCAACCTCGACGGCTTCTCGATCTACCTCACGCTCGCGGTGATCTTCATCGCCCAGGCCACGAATACGCCGCTGTCGCTCCATGACCTCATCGTGGTCGTGCTCGTCTCGCTGGTGACTTCGAAGGGCGCGCACGGCATTCCCGGCTCGGCCATCGTGATTCTCGCGGCGACGCTTTCCGCCATTCCCGCCATCCCCGTGCTGGGTCTCGTGCTGATCCTGCCGGTGGACTGGTTCGTCGGCATTGCCCGCGCGCTGACCAATCTGATCGGCAACTGCGTCGCGACCGTGGTGGTGGCGGTGTGGGAGCACGACATCGACCGGGTCCGCGCGAAACGCGTGCTCGACTTCGACGAGGGTTTCCGCTACGTGCCCGCGGGCGAAGGCGATGCGGAGGCCGACGGCTTCGCCGCCGGCGGCAACCCGGCGCACGCGCACTGATCCCGGATGGATTTCGCGCTGATACAAAGGAGACGGCGATGAAGATTCTGTGTCTTGAGCCGCTTACGCGCGCGGCATTTGCACCGTTCGGCGACGTGATCGAGACAGCCGGCGCGCGCCACTATCCGATCAACGGCGGCACGACCGAGCGCTATCACGACCTGGCCACGATCGACGTGAGCGAGTCGGGCGGCCGGCCCATCGTGAACGTGTTCCGCGCCCAGCCGCGCGCGTGGCCGGTGGAGATCGCCATGATGGAGCGCCATCCGCTGGGCAGCCAGGCGTTCGTGCCGCTGGCCGGCGCGGGCTACGCCGTAGTGGTCGCGCCCGCGGGCGAATTCGATCCGGCGCGCCTGCGGGCGTTCTGGGCCGAGGCGGGGCAGGGGGTGAACTACGCGCGCGGGGTCTGGCACCATCCGCTGCTCGCCTTTGGCGGGGTGAGCGACTTTGTCGTGATCGACCGCGGCGGCGCCGGTCACAATTGCGACGAGATCGCTCTGGATGAGTTTTGGCGGCTCGAACCCGCGGGGGCGGCCGATGCAGTGGCCGACGCTATGCCCGAAAAGATGCCCGAAACGATGCCCGAAACGATGGCCGAAACGATGGCCGAAACGATGGCCGAAACGATGGCCGAAACGATGGCCGAAGCGGTGATCGAAGCCCCGCGCAGCTAGTCCAGCGGTTTCCCATAGCAAGACGCCACGGCATGGCCGTGGCGTCTTGCGTTTTTCGTGCGGGAAAAGCCGCGCCGCGCTCAGTGCTTGCGGTGCGGGCAGTTTTCCTTCGTGCAGGCGCCGTACAGCGCCAGAGCGTGCTCCTGGAGCTTGAAGCCGCGCTCGTTGGCGATCATCTGCTGGCGTTTTTCGATTTCGGGGTCGAAGAATTCCTCCACGAGCCCGCAGTCGAGGCAGACCAGGTGGTCGTGGTGGCTGCCCTCGTTCAGCTCGAACACCGCCTTGCCCGATTCGAAGTTGCTGCGCGTGAGGAGCCCCGCCTGCTCGAACTGCGTGAGCACGCGATACACGGTGGCGAGCCCGATATCGAGATCCTCGTTCAGCAGGTTGCGATACACGTCTTCGGCCGTGAGATGGCGTACTGGGCTGTGCTGAAAAATCTCCAGGATCTTGAGGCGAGGCAGCGTCGCCTTGAGTCCGATGTTCTTGAGATCGGCTGGATTGGTCATGACTATAAGTCCCTGGAGTACAATGCTGGGTTCTAATGTTAATGCGGTTTGCTGTTCCGGTCATCTTTGACAGAACTTCGACGGAAAACTAGCGCGGCTTCGAGACTAGCCCGCACGGTGAGGGAAATGATTCCAGAATCCAAAACGATCGGCCGGGGCGGCCGTCTTTCGAGCGCCCTGGCTTGCACCCTGCTGGCCGCAGCAGCACTTTCGGGGCTTTCCGGCTGCTCGACTTACGACAGCCTGACGCAGCGCATCGCACAAAGCATTACGCCGTACCGGATCACGATCGTGCAGGGCAACTTCGTTTCGAAGGAAGCCGCGGCGCAGATGCGTGTGGGCATGTCGCGCGCCGAGGTGCGCCAGCTGCTCGGCACGCCGCTCCTCGCCGACATGTTCCACACCAACCGCTGGGACTACGTTTTCTACTTCAAGCGCGGCTCGACGGCCGTGGTTCAGCAGCGCGACTTCGTCGTGCTGTTCGAGGGCGATACCGTGGCGAGCTGGTCGGGCGGCGAAGATCTGCCGTCGAACCTCGAGCTGCTGGCCGAAATCGACGGCGACCGCGGCAGCAGGAAGAAGGCCGCTGCGGAGGCGGCCGCCGCCGCCTCTGCGACTGCCGCAGCATCGGCTGCCGCAGCGTCGGGAGCTACCGCCGCCACCACGGCAACCCGCCCGGCCGTTCCCGACACGGCGCGCACGCCCACGTCCGAACTGGGCGCCGCCACGGCCGCGCTCCCGCAGGATCCGAACGTGCAGGCCGCCGCGGCGGCCAACCGCGCCACGGAAGCCGTGCAGATGCCGTCCAGCGTGACGCCTTCGGTGCGCGCCAACACGCCGCCTTCGACGGCACTGCCGCCGAACGTGGGCTCGATGCCGTCGCAGGTCCAGCTGCGCCGTCCGCCGCCGCCGCAGATCCAGGGCGTGCAGTCGAACCCGGTCGGCCCGGCGCCGGGCGCGCAGGGCACCGGCGACACCAACGCGGCGCCGCCGTCGCCCTCGCTGAACTCGCCGCTCACCGCGCCGCCGACCGTGCCCGCCTCGGGTGCCGCGGGAATGGGCAGCTGATCCGGCTGTCCATCGATTAAGCCTGTCGCGCAACGCGCGAGCCGCCTGAAGTCCGGCTCCCGCTGCGCGCCTCGCCGGCGGCTTCGGGCCGCCGTATTTTTTTCGCAGCGCCGGTTTTGCCGGGGCCGCGCTTTCGTTTCGGGAAGATCCATGAAAATCGCAATCGCCGGAGCGTCGGGCCGCATGGGCCGCATGCTCATCGAAACCGTCCTGAACTCGCCCGATGCGACACTGTCCGGCGCGCTGGTGCGCAAGGGCTCGGCGGCCGTCGGGCAGGACGCGGGCGCGTTCCTCGGCAAGGACGCGGGCGTGCGGATCACCGACGACATCGAAGCGGTGTTCGCGCAAAGCGATTGCCTCATCGACTTCACGCGCCCCGAAGCCACGCTCGTCCATCTGGAAGCGGCACGGCGGCACGGCGTGAAGATGGTGATCGGCACGACGGGCTTCGACGCGCCGCAGAAGGCCCAGCTCGCCACCGCCGCGGAGCAGATCGGCATCGTTTTTGCGGCCAACATGAGCGTAGGCGTGAATGTCACGCTCAAGCTGCTCGAATACGCGGCGCGCTTCTTCGAAACCGGCTACGACATCGAGATCATCGAGGCGCACCATCGCCACAAGGTCGATGCGCCTTCGGGCACGGCGCTCGCGATGGGCGAAGCCGTGGCGCACGCGCTCGGCCGCAGCCTCGACGATTGCGCCGTGTACGGCCGCCACGGCGTGACGGGCGAGCGCGATCCCTCGACGATCGGGTTTTCGGCGATTCGCGGCGGCGACATCGTCGGCGACCATACGGTTCTGTTCGCCGGCACGGGCGAGCGCATCGAGATCACGCACAAGTCGTCGAGCCGCCTCTCCTACGCGCAAGGCAGCGTGCGCGCCGCGCGCTTTCTCGAAGACAAGCCGCGCGGGCTGTACGATATGCAGGACGTGCTCGGCCTGCGCTGAGCCCGGCGCCCGAGCGGGCTCAGGCCGGCTCGGGCGGCATTCAGGCACAACAGCCGGAAAACCGGATAGCGAGGTCCGATGGCAGCGGGTACCGGAGTCATCCACTATCTGCAATCGAGCGACGCCGTCACGCACGCGGTTGCGTGGGTGTTGCTGGCGATGTCGATCGCGAGCTGGTGCTTCCTGATCGTCAAGAGCTGGGTGCTCGCGCGGGCGAAGCGCCAGGGGCCGCGCGCGCTCGCGCAGTTCTGGCAGGCCCGCACGCTCGCCGACGGCGTGGCGCTCATGCGCCGCGCCGACCGGGAGCGCGTGTTCCTGCCGCTCGCCGAAGCGGCGCTTGCGGCCGCCGAGGCCGATCCGTCCGGTGCGATGCTCGCGAAGGTCGAGCGCGGCGAGCGCGTGCTGCGCGCGCTGCGCGGCGCGCTTCAGGCCTCGCAGCGGCGCCTCGAATTCGGCCAGGTGCTGCTTGCCTCGGTGGGCAGCACGGCGCCGTTCGTGGGGCTGCTCGGCACCGTCTGGGGCATCTATCACGCGCTCGGCAGCATCGCGGCGAGCGGCCAGGCGCAGATCGAGAACGTGGCCGGCCCCGTGGGCGAGGCGCTCATCATGACGGCCTTCGGCCTCGTCGTGGCGATTCCGGCGGTGCTCGCCTACAACGTGCTCGGCCGGCTTGCGCGCCAGCTCGGCGACGACCTCGACGGCTTCGCGCACGATCTGCACGCCTACGTCTGCCCGGCCGCCGGCGCCGCGCCGCGCCGCGAGGCCGCGCTCGAGTCGGACCCCGACTGAACGCGGCACGGCAGTCACGCGAAGGAGCATCCGATGGCATTCGGCGGACTCGAAAGGAAGCGCGACTCGGCACCCATGGCCGAGATCAACATGACGCCGCTCATCGACGTCATGCTGGTGCTGCTCGTCATCTTCATCATCACCGCGCCGCTCTTCACGCACGCCATCCGTCTCGATCTGCCGCAGGTGGCCGCCGAGCCGGCGCGGCAGACGCCGCAAACCGTCACGCTTTCCATCGACGCCGCCGGCAAGCTCTACTGGAACGCCCAGCCGATCTCGCTCGACGAGATGCGCGCGCGCTTCGCGGCGGCCGGCAAAGCCGCCGAAGACGCCCAGCCCGATCTGCAGTTGCGCGCCGCGCGCGAAACGCGCTACGAGGTGATCGCCCAGGTCATGGGGGCGGCCCAGCAGGCGGGACTCGAGCGCATCGGCTTCGTGACCGAGCCGCCCGCCGCGGGCAAGCCTTGAGCGGCGCCGCGGGCCCCGCGCCGTGCCGCATGGCGCCTTGAGCCGCGCCCGAATCCCGCCAGGCGGAAAGCACGGCCGACTCAACGGTACTCAACGGTATAATCAGCGTTTCCCTGTAAAAAGGGCCCAGAAAGGCCACTGCCACCAGCCGGTTCCACGAATCGCCGTCCGGTGCGTCCGGCGCCGAATCCGCCCGAATTTGCGATTCCCCATCCACACCATGCTCGAAAAATACGTTCCCTCCGACGTCGAATCCGCCGCGCAAGGCGAATGGCGCGCCACTGACGCCTACCGGACGGCCGAGAAGGCCGACAAGCCCAAGTTCTATTGCGTCTCGATGCTGCCGTACCCGTCGGGCAAGCTGCACATGGGCCACGTGCGGAACTACACGATCAACGACGTGATGTACCGTTATTTGCGCATGAACGGCTACAACACGCTCATGCCGATGGGCTGGGACGCGTTCGGCATGCCCGCCGAAAACGCCGCGATGGCCAACGGCGTGCCGCCGGCCCGCTGGACCTACGACAACATCGAGTACATGAAGGGCCAGATGAAGGCGATGGGTCTCGCGATCGACTGGTCGCGCGAAATCGCCACCTGCAAGCCCGACTACTACAAGTGGAACCAGTGGTTCTTCCTGAAGATGCTGGAGAAGGGCATCGCCTACAAGAAGACCGGCACGGTGAACTGGGACCCCGTCGACCAGACCGTGCTCGCCAACGAGCAGGTGATCGACGGCCGCGGCTGGCGCTCGGGCGCGCTCGTGGAAAAGCGCGAAATCCCGATGTACTACCTGCGCATCACGCAGTACGCCGACGAACTGCTGAACGACCTCGGCGGCCTCGGCTGGCCCGAGCGCGTGAAGATCATGCAGCAGAACTGGATCGGCAAGAGCTTCGGCGTGAACTTCGGCTTCCCGTATGAGCTCGACGGCGAGCAGAAGCTGCTGCGCGTGTTCACCACGCGCGCCGATACCATCATGGGCGTGACCTTCGCCGCGATCGCCGCCGAGCATCCGCTCGCCACGCGTCTCGCAGAGGGCCGGCCGGAACTGCAGGCGTTCATCGACGAATGCAAGCGCGGCGGCGTGGCCGAAGCCGACGTCGCGACGATGGAGAAAAAGGGCGTCGCCACGGGCTTCACCGTGACGCACCCGATCACGAACGAAGCCGTGCCGGTGTGGATCGGCAACTACGTGCTCATGAGCTACGGCGAAGGCGCCGTGATGGGCGTGCCGGGCCACGACGAGCGCGACTTCGCGTTCGCGAAGAAGTACGACCTGCCGATCAAACAGGTGATCGCGGTGGAAGGCGAGACCTACTCGCTCGACGGCTGGCAGGAGTGGTACGGCGACAAGGAGCGCGCGGTCTGCATCAATAGCGGCAAGTTCGACGGCCTGCACTACCAGCAGGCCGTGGACGCGGTCGCGGCGGACTTGAAGGCGCACGGCTTCGGCGACAAGCAGGTCACGTGGCGCCTGCGCGACTGGGGCATCTCGCGCCAGCGCTACTGGGGCACGCCGATCCCCATCATCCATTGCCCGAGCTGCGGCGACGTGCCGGTGCCCGAGCAGGATCTGCCCGTGGTGCTGCCGGAAGACCTCGTGCCGGACGGCACGGGCAACCCGCTCGCGAAGTCCGAGGCGTTCCTGAACTGCAAGTGCCCGAAATGCGGCGCCGACGCGAAGCGCGAAACCGACACGATGGACACCTTCGTCGATTCGTCGTGGTACTTCTACCGCTACGCGGCGCCCGACGCTGCGACCATGGTGGACGCGCGCACCGACTACTGGATGCCGATGGACCAGTACATCGGCGGTATCGAGCACGCCATTCTTCACCTCTTGTATTCGCGCTTCTGGGCGAAGGTCTCGCGCGACCTCGGCCTCGTGAAGTTCGGCGAGCCGGCGAAGAACCTGCTTACCCAGGGCATGGTGCTCAACGAAACGTTCTATCGCGAAGACGCGTCGGGCAAGAAGACCTGGTACAACCCGGCCGACGTGAGCGTCACGCACGACGACAAGGGCCGCCCGGTCGGCGCCACGCTCAATGGCGACGGCCAGCCCGTGGTGCTGGGCGGCATCGAAAAGATGTCGAAGTCGAAGAACAACGGCGTCGATCCGCAGGTGCTGATCGATCAGTACGGCGCGGACACCGCGCGTCTGTTCACGATGTTCGCGGCGCCGCCCGAGCAGCAGCTCGAATGGTCGGGCGCGGGCGTGGAAGGCGCGAGCCGCTTCCTGCGCCGCGTGTGGGCCTTCGGCTACGCGAACGCCGGGGCGATCCAGTCGCGCGCCTCGTTTGACGCGGCCACGCTCACGGACGTCGAAAAGGCGCTGCGCCGCGAAGTCTATAGCGTGCTCAAGCAGGCCGACTTCGACTATCAGCGTCTGCAGTACAACACCGTCGTTTCGGCGGCCATGAAGATGCTCAACGCGATCGAAAACGCCAGGGGAGCCGGCGCAGGCGTGCAGCGCGAAACCTTTGGCGTGCTGCTGCGCGCGCTGTATCCGGTGGTGCCGCACCTCACGTTCCAGCTCTGGCAGGAACTCGGCTATGCGGACGAATTCGGCACGCTGCTCGACGCGCCCTGGCCGAAGGTCGACGAAAAGGCGCTGGAGCAGGCCGAGATCGAACTCGTGCTGCAGGTGAACGGCAAGGTGCGCGGCGCCGTGACGGTCGCGAAGGAGGCGGACAAGGCCGCGATCGAAGCGGCTGCGCTCGCGCACGAGATGGTCGCGAAGTTTGCCGAAGGCCGTGCGCCGAAGAAGATCATCGTCGTGCCGGGCCGTCTCGTGAACGTGGTGGTCTGACGCGGTGTGATCCGATGCGGCGAGGGCGGCCTCCACGGCGGCCCGCTCTCGCCACGAACCTGTCGCGAACCCGGGAGCTCATGTGATTCGCAGATCGTTTCTGTTACTGGCAGGCAGTGCGCTGGTGCTCTCCGCGTGCGGATTCCAGCTGCGCGGCGAGCAGAACTACGCGTTCAAGCGCCTTGCCATCGTCGGCGCGGCGGCGCCTGTTGCCGCGCGCCTCACGCGCATGATCGAGGGCGGCAGCGACTCGGTTGTCGTTCAATCGCCGTCCAATGCCGACGCGGTGCTGCACGTTTCGGAAGCGCGCGGCTTCAGCACGCTCACGCTCAATTACCTGGGCGTGGTCGAGGAATACCAGGTCAACTACTCGTTGAACTACACGCTGACTGCGCAGGACGGTTCGGTGCTGATCCGCCCGAGCACGATCGCGCTCAATCGCGCCATGACCTATAGCGACCAGTACTCCACGGCGAAGGTGACCGAATCCGACCTGCTGTTCGCGGACATGCAGAACGACGCAGTCGATCAGCTCACGCGCCGGCTGGCGGTCGTGAAGACCCTGCATCCCACGCCGGACCAGGTGGTGCCGGGCGTCGCGCCGCGCGCGCCGCTGCCGCCGCCGCCGCTCTGATCCGCAGCATTCCCGAACGGGCGCCATTCCTCCATGCAACTGCGACTCGACGCACTCGAACCGCACCTCGCGAAGGGCCTTGCCGGCCTCTACGTCGTCTACGGCGACGAGCATCTGCTCGCCCAGGAGGCGTGCGACCGCATTCGTGCGGCTGCGCGCGCGGCAGGCTATACCGACCGCTCGGTGTTCACGGTGGAGCGGGGCTTCGACTGGAGCTCGCTCCTCGGCGCGAGCCAGTCGATGTCGCTCTTCGGCGATCGCCAACTGGTCGAGCTGCGCATTCCCTCGGGCAAGCCCGGCAAGGAAGGCGCGGAGGCGCTCAAGACGCTTGCCGGATCGGCCGCCGCGGCGAACCCCGACGTGCTCACGCTCGTCACGCTGCCGCGGCTCGACGCGGCCACGCAGAAGTCGGCCTGGTTCACGGCGCTCGCGGAAAGCGGCGTTGCGCTGAAGGTCGATCCGGTCGAGCGCGCGCAACTGCCCAACTGGATCGGCCAGCGTCTCGCGCAGCAGGGGCAGCGCGTGGCGCCCGGCGAAGACGGCCGGCGTGCGCTGCAGTTCGTGGCGGAGCGGGTGGAAGGCAATCTGCTCGCGGCGCATCAGGAAATCCAGAAACTCGGCCTGCTGTATCCGCAGGGCGTGTTGAGCTTCGAGCAGATTCACGATGCCGTGCTCAACGTGGCCCGCTACGACGTTTTCAAGCTCAACGAAGCGATGCTGACCGGCGATGTCGGACGGCTCGCGCGCATGCTCGACGGGCTGCGCGGCGAGGGCGAGGCTTCGGTGCTGGTGTTGTGGGCCGTGGTCGAGGAAATCCGCACGCTGCTGCGCGTCAAGCGCGGCGTCGGCGCGGGCAAGCCGCTTGCCGTGCTGTTGCGCGAGAACCGCGTCTGGGGGCCGCGCGAGCGGCTCATCGGCCCGGCGCTGGCGCGCCTCACCGAAGCGACGCTGGAGCGAGGGCTGACGCTGGCGGCGCGCCTCGACCGCCAGGTGAAGGGGCTTTCCGCGCAGGCACGCGGCGAATGGCGCAATGCGCTGCCGCCCGATGCCTGGGACGGTCTTTTCGAACTCGCCATGACGGTTGCCGCGCCGCGCGATACGGGCGCGGCAGCGCGGCCGGGCGCCGTGGGGGCCGCGGGTGCCGCAGGTCATGCGCGGAGCGCCGCCGCGCC
>NZ_BAYB01000051.1 GCF_000685035.1 Paraburkholderia ferrariae NBRC 106233 | reverse complement strand
TGCCGCAGCGCTTCGGGCGTCACGCCATACTTCTTGAGCAGCGTGCCCGCGAGGCTATCAGGCACGGCCGCGAGGCCAATCAGCAGATGCTCGGGGCCCACATACGAATGGCCCAGGTCGCGCGAAGCCTGAAACGCGTACTGGAATGCTTTTTTCAGGCGCGGCGAGATCGTCATTTTGTCGATGGGCGCATCGGGAGCGGCGTTACCTTCCTTGGCGTGCTCGTCGATGTAGCTTCTGATGTCCTGCGGCGAGAGTTTCAACTCCTTGAGGAGTGCTGCGCATACATCCGTATCGGCCAGCACGTAGAGCAGATGTTCCGTGTCGAGTTCGTTGCGGCGCAACTCGTGCGCCTTTTCCGCCGCGCGCTGCAGCAGTTCCATCGTCTGCTCGCTGAACGCGTCGGTGGCATCGACGGATTCGCGCGGCACTTCGGCGGCGAGGCCCGCGAGTTCGTCGTCGTGCTCGCCTTCGCCGCCCACGCCGCCGAAAAAGCGCGACAGTCCGCCGCCACCCAGCAGCGAATCGAACGGGTTGAGCATGCTTTGATGACGCATCAGTTGCCGGTAGTCGTAGTCGCAGATCGACATGGACTTGCGCTGGCCGTTTTGCACGACAGTCACGCGCGCAACGGCAGGCCGGGCATTACAGATTTCACAGAGGACTGGCATGGTCGACTTGTCTCCAGTTCGGAGCCGCACGGCGCACGGCCGTGAAGCTCGGCGCGACACGTAGGTGCGCCGGAAAAGCGACAAAGCGGCAGGCGGCGCGAGCAACGCGGCGCTGCGGCGGACGAGCCCCATGCCGGCGGCGAGCTTGCGCGCGTGCGCATGAGCCGGACGGCAGAGGTCGAAAACATTGTGGCAGGAATTGGCGAGACTCGCGCGCTATGTGCAACGCGCTTGCGCGCGCGGGGAAAATGGGCGGGATGGCGGCCCCGTCCCGAGTGCGCGCTCACACGTGAACATCAAAGCGCGCGGGCAGAACACGGGGAGCGTGGCAGCGGGCCATACAGACATGGCAGGAATGGGCCGCTACCGATACCTCATACGTGACTCGTTTGCAATCGTGGCGTTGGCATGGCCTTCGATTACGCGAATACAAAATCGCCGTGAGGACCTGATCTGATTGTGACTGTCACAAAGCGTCCCGCCTTCGCAAATTAGTTGCGCGCGCTCGCTGCTTCGATTTCCGCCGTATTCCATTTGCCGCGCCGCATGGCCTCAGCCAGCATCCCGAGTGTGATTGGCACGAGCGGAACATCGCGGAACTTCTTCGAGAATAGCCCTGCGACCGCACGCACAACGTCCAGAGAATCCGGGCCAAAATACCGGGAATACGGAAAACCATCCGGAGCCTCGATGTTGAACTTTTCAGCCCACTTGTCGATGAATTCAACGGCGTCCACACCGGTCAGCCGTAAATCTTCTTCGATGCGTGACCGCGGATTGAGCTCAAGGCGCCCAAACAACGGGCAGCCCAGTTCTTCACGTGCGAAAGCCTCAAGCGCTTCCCAGGTCTGGTCTGCCATGTCAAGGAACCCTGTCTTCAGCCTTCGCGAGGCGGTTGTACGTAAAAATCGTCTTCTGCATGATCAAGAATGCGTCCCAGCCCAGCATGACTATCCCGACTACCGGAATAGTCCGGCCCACAAACGCTCCCAGACTGCGGGTCATGGCGATTCGCAGTCCTCCCGCGCCAGCCTTCGCGATGGTAGGCAGTCGTATCGCCACTCTGAACGGTAATCTGATTACCTTACCGTACCGCCGTGGCCTCTCGAAATACATCGCAATCTTGCACGTGCGCTGCTTGCGATACCTCAAAGCCCCTCTTGATAGCGCTTCGGACATACCAGCGAATCAGCGCCGAGCGTACTTGCTTGCTCACGTCTCAAGCCAATCCTCGACCCGGACAACGTCCAGAAGGGCATCCCGGATCAATATCGAAGTCCTGGACCAGATGAAACCAATATCCAATCCCGCGCGCGGCAGCACCGCACAACCGTAGCCGGGATGCTGCGCGCGCTGCAAGCACATCCCCTCACCTCCGGTTCGACCCCGACACCACATCCACCCACACCGCCAGCACGAGAATGCCGCCCTTCACGATCATCTGCCAGTAAGCGTCCACGTCGAGCATCGACATGCCATTGTCGAGGCTCGCCATCACGAGCGCGCCGATGAGTGCGCCATACACCGTGCCGGAGCCGCCCCGCATCGAGGTGCCGCCGATAAAGCACGCTGCGATGGCATCGAGCTCGCCCATGGTGCCCGCCGAAGGCGACCCCGCCGCAAGGCGCGCCGTGTTGACGATGCCGCCGAACGCGCACATGAGCCCCATCAGCGCGAAGATGGCGAGCTTCACGCGGTTCGTGTTGACACCGGAGAGGCGCGTCGCTTCCAGATTCGAACCCACCGCATAAATGCGGCGCCCGAACACGGTTTGCGTCGCGATCCACGTAAAGACGCCCACCAGGGCGAGAAGCAGCAGCACGGGCACGGGAATGCCGCCATAGCTGTCGAGCACCACCACGAACGCCAGCACGAGCGCGCCCGCGCCGGCGATCTTCACGCCGTCCTGCCAGAGCGGCACCACGGGAAGCTGGTAGCGGCGCCGGCTCGCACGCTGGCGCACCGTGAGTAGCGCGAGCAGCGCAAACAGCACGACCGCCAGCGTGTCGCCCACGAAACGCGGCAAATAGCCCTGGCCGATGAACACGAAGTTATCCGAGACCGGCGCGATGGTCGAACCGCCCGTAATGCCGAGCAGAATGCCCCGGTACGCCAGCATGCCGCCCAGCCCCACGATGAACGACGGCACGCGCCGGTAAGTGGACCACCAGCCGTTGAAGAGCCCGACCACTACGCCGAGCGCGAGCACGGCGGGTACGGTCGCAGCGATGGGCCAGCCGCGATTGGCGTCGAGTATGGCCGCCACACCGCCGAGCAGCCCCAGCAGCGAGCCCACCGAGAGGTCGATCTCCCCGGCGATGATGACGAACACCATGCCGCACGCGAGCATCCCCGTAATCGACATCTGCCGCAGCAGGTTCGAGACGTTGCGCGGCGTGATGAACGCGCCGTGCGTGAGCACCGAGAAAAACGCCCAGATCGCGGCCACGGCGATGAGCAGCGCGAGGATCTTGTAGCGCGCGAACAGTTGCTGAAAGCGCATGGCGAAACCGCTGCCGCCGTGCGGCGCGCCCTCGCGCGCGGGTTGGGTCGTGACGTCGGGGGTCATGCTGCACTCGCTCTTTCAGGTTGACGGCGCGTGCTCTGGATCGCCGCGCCGAGTATATGTTCCTGCGTGAGGCCTTCGTTGACGAAGTCGCCGCGCAGCTCGCCCTCGCCGATCACCAGCACGCGATCGCTGATACCGAGCACCTCCGGCAATTCGGAGGACACCATCACGATCGCCACGCCGCGTTTGGCGAGCTCGAACATCAGCTTGTAGATTTCGTACTTGGCGCCCACGTCCACGCCGCGCGTCGGTTCGTCGAGGATCAGCACCTTCGGGTTGGTCAGCAGCATCTTCGTGAGCACGGCTTTCTGCTGGTTGCCGCCCGAAAGGCTCGCAATCGAAAGCATGGGGTTGGCCGCGCGCACCGAGAGCCGCTGCATTTCCGTGCGGATCGTATCGAGTTCGGCGGCGGCATCGATGCGGCCGCCCTTCGCATAGCGCTCCAGCACCGAAAGCGTGATGTTGTGCCCCACCCCCAGTTGCGGAACAATACCGTGGCGCTTGCGGTCTTCGGGCACCATCGCAATGCCCGCGCGGATCGCGTCGAGCGGCGAGCGGATCTTCAAGGGCTTGCCGTCGAGCAGCACCGTCGCCGAACAGGTGCCCGCATACGCGCCGAAGATCGCCTGCATGGTCTCCGTACGCCCGGCGCCCACCAGTCCCGCCACGCCCAGGATCTCGCCGCGGCGCACCGCGAACGACACGTCGTCCACGCGCTTGCGGCGCGGGTTCGCCACGTCGTAACAGGTCACGTTGCGGGCCTCGAACATCACCTCGCCGATCGCGTGCGGCTCGCGCGGAAAGAGATTGCGGATCTCGCGCCCCACCATCATGGCGATGATGCGATCGGTGGTGAGCGAAGCCATCGGTTCGGTGGCCACGTGCCTGCCGTCGCGGATCACCGTGACGGTGTCGCACACCGCATCGACCTCGTCGAGCTTGTGCGAGATGTACACGCAGGCCACGCCGCGGCGCTTCAGATCGCGCACGATGTCGAGCAGGATCTTCGTTTCGGCCGCGGTGAGCGACGACGAAGGCTCGTCGAGTATCAGGAGCTTCGCGCGCTTGTTGAGCGCCTTGGCAATCTCGATCAGTTGCTGGTGGCCGCCGCCGTAGTTCATCACGGGCTGCGCCACGTTGATCGCGTCGATCTTCAGTTCGCGCAGCAACTCGTCCGCGCGCCGGTACATGGCCGCATAGTTCATGCGCCCGCCCGGCAGCGTGATCTCGTTGCCGAGGAAGATGTTCTCGGCCACGGTCAGCTCGGGCACCAGCATCAGTTCCTGGTGAATGATGACGATGCCCGCGCGTTCGGTGTCGCGCACGCTCGACGCCTTGAGCGGCGCGCCCTCCCAGCGGATCTCGCCGTCCCAGGTGCCGTGCGGGTACACGCCCGAGAGCACTTTCATGAGCGTCGATTTGCCGGCGCCGTTCTCGCCGCACAGGCCCACGCATTCGCCGGGCCGCACGGTGAGGTCGATGCCGTCGAGCGCCTTGACGCCCGCGAAAGACTTGACGATGCCGCGCATCGTCAGCAATGGTTCGGTCATACGCATTCCGCCTCGCTGCAAAGGGCCCGGTGCGCGGCGCCGCCAGCGCGCCGCACACGCGGGCCGCCCGACGTTACTGGCTTGCCAGTTGTTGCTGCGTATAGAAGCCGTCCTTGACCACGATATCGACGTTGCTCTTCGTGAGCAGCGTAGGCTGCAGCAGGATCGTATCGACCTTCTTCCTGCCGTTGTCGTATTGCGCGTTATACGCCGGCGTCTCGCCCTTCGCGAGTTGCACCGCGAGCTTCGCGGCCTCGCCCGCGATCAGCTTGAGCGGCTTGTACACCGTCATCGTCTGCGTGCCCGCAATCACGCGCCGCACGGCCGCGAGGTCGGCATCCTGGCCCGAAACCGGCACCTTGCCGGCGAGATGCTGCGCGGCGAGCGCCTGGATCGCGCCGCCCGCCGTGCCGTCGTTCGAGGCCACGACCGCGTCGATCTTGTTGTTGTTCGCCGTGAGCGCGTCTTCCATGATGCGCAGCGCCGTGGAAGCGCTCCACTCCGGCACCCACTGCTGGCCCACCACCTTGATGTCGCCGCGGTCGATCGCGGGCTTGAGGACCTTCAACTGGCCTTCGCGCAGCATCTTGGCGTTGTTGTCGGTGGGCGCGCCGCCCAGCAGGAAGTAATTGCCCTTCGGCTGCGCGTTATAGACGCCCTGCGCCTGCAGTTCGCCCACCTTCTCGTTGTCGAAGGAGATATAGGCGTCGATGTCGGCATCGAGGATCAGGCGGTCGTACGAGATCACCTTGATGCCGGCCTTCTTCGCTTCGGCCACCACGTTGCCGAGCGTCTTCGAATTGAACGGCACGATCACGATCACGTCCACACCGCGCGAGATCAGGTTCTCGATCTGCGAGATCTGGCGCTCCTCGCTCGCGTCGGCCGACTGCACCGAAACGGTCGCGCCCATTTTCTGCGCGGCGGCGACGAAGTAGTCGCGATCGCGCGACCAGCGCTCGACGCGCAGGTCGTCGATGCAGAAGCCGATCTCGGGATGATCCTTGCTCGCATGCGCGAGCGGAGCGGCAAGCGAGAGACTCGCAAGCACGGCCCCACATATGAGCGAACCCAGAACCGAACGACGTTTGGTCAATTTCATGTCTCCACTCCTCTTGATGGTCGAAAGCCGCTTGCGCGCTGTGCGGCAAAGCGGCACTGCCAGGGTTGCGAAACGCAGGCGCGCGAACGGGCATCCGCGTGCACGACGTAACGGCATATCAACAGGACTACTATGTAAGAGCGACTCGAAGGGTCGCGTGGCTTCTTGCGTAACCGGCGCCGGTACAGTCAGGCGCCGGTGGCAAAAACAGGTTCTAATGCACGATAGAGCCTATGAAACGTGGGACGGCGTGCCTCGCGATACCAGGCATGGCGCACGGCATCCGGTTCGCGTACCGCGATGACGGGCGGCTGCGGGCACACGGCTTCGAGCGCCGCCTGAGGCTCGAGCGCGAGGTGAGCAAGGCGAGCGGCGCCCAGCGCGGGCCCCACCTCGCCGCCCGCGCGCAGCGTGAGCGCACGGCCACTGATGTCGGCAAGCATCTGCGTCCAGTACGCACTGCGCGACCCGCCGCCGATCACCGTGATCGAGTCCGGCACGAGGCCGGCGGCATGCAGCGCATCCATGCCGTCGAGCAGCGCGAAGCCCACGCCTTCGAGCATTGCGTTCGCGAGATCGGCACGCGAGGTCTGCGGCGTCATGCCGTAGAAAACGCCCTTGGCGTTGACGTTGTTGTGCGGCGTGCGCTCCCCGCTCAGATAAGGCAGGAACCACGGGCGCCGCGCATCGCGTTCCTCGTTCGCGTTGGCTTCGGCATCCGCCAGCAGCGCCGCTACACTCTCGTAGCCGCTCAGTTGCGCCGTGAAGTCGAGACAACTGGCCGCGTTGAGCATCACCGACATCAAATGCCACGTATGCGGCAGCGCGTGACAGAAGCTGTGCACGGCCGAATCGGGATTGGCGCGAAAACCGTCGGACACCGCGAAATAAACGCCGGACGTGCCGAGCGAGAGCATGGCGTCGCCGGGGCGCACGATGCCCACGCCGACCGCGCCCGCCGCGTTGTCGCCGCCGCCCGCCACCACCGGCACTTCGCGCAAACCGAATTCGCGCGCCAGGGCCGGCAGCAGCGTACCGGTAATCTGATTACCCTCGAAAACGCGTGGCATCTGCTCGCGCGTCAGTCCGCATGCGGCCAGCAAGGCATCGCTATAGTCGCGCTTCGCGATGTCGAGCCAGAGCGTGCCGGCGGCGTCGGAGGCGTCGGTCGCAAAGTCGCCCGTCAGCAGATAGCGCAGATAGTCCTTGGGCAGCAGAACGTGCGCGATACGCGCGAACACCTCGGGTTCGTGCTTGCGCACCCATAGCAGCTTGGGCGCCGTGAAGCCCGGCATGGCCAGGTTGCCCGCCACTTCATGCAGTTCGGGCACCGCGCGTTCGAGTTCGAGACATTCGGCGTCCGAGCGGCCGTCGTTCCACAGGATGGCGGGGCGCAGCACTTCGCCGTTTGCATCGAGCAGCGTGGCGCCATGCATCTGCCCCGTGAGGCCGATTGCTTCGATCTGTGCAGCGCCGATGCCGGCACCGGCGGCCTGCGCGATCAGCGCGCGTAGCGCGATGCGGGTCGCCTCCCACCAGTCTTGCGGCGCCTGTTCGGACCAGCGCGGGTGCGGCCGGCTTGCCGTGAGCGGCGCGCTCGCGCTGCCGAGCACGTCGCCCGCACGGTCGAGCAGCACGGCCTTGACGCCGGACGTGCCGAGGTCGATTCCGATGAACATGTCTCCGTCCTTGTCAGCCGCGCGTACGTGTGTACGCGCGCTGTTTTCTTTGTGTTTTCTTTGCGTCGGATTCAGCGCAGCCCGTAGATCGCCTGATTGACGATGTTTTCGAACCGTTCTTGCTGCCCGCTTGCGTGATGCGGGTTCACACCATGCGCAGTGGCATCGGCGGCAAGGGACGAGAGCGAGTAGCCGCCCGCCAGAATCTTGCGGCCGAGCTCCGTATCCCAGCCCGCATAGCGTTGCTTGCGCAACTGGTCGAGGCGCTCGTTCTCGACCAGGACGGCGGCGCGCTCCAGCGCGATCGCCAGCACGTCCATCGCGCCGACGTGCCCGTAGAACAGGTCTTCGGGATCGACGCTCTGGCGCCGCACCTTCGCGTCGAAGTTCATGCCGCCGGTCGTGAAGCCGCCGTGACGCAGGATCTCGTAGAACGCGAGCGTGAGTTCTTCCACGCTGTTCGGGAACTGGTCGGTATCCCAGCCGTTCTGCTGATCGCCGCGGTTGGCGTCCACACTGCCGAACACGCCCAATGCGTAGGCCATGGCGATTTCGTGATGAAACGAGTGGCCGGCGAGCGTCGCGTGATTCGCCTCGATGTTCACGCGAATCTCGTTCTGCAAGCCGTACTGCGTGAGAAAGCCTTGCACCGTCGCCACGTCGTAGTCGTACTGATGCTTGGTGGGCTCCTGCGGCTTGGGTTCGATCAGCAGCGTGCCCGTGAAGCCCGTGCTGTGCTTGTGCTCCACCACCATCGAAAGAAAGCGCGCGAACTGTTCGCGCTCGCGCACGAGGTCGGTATTGAGCAGCGTTTCATAGCCTTCGCGGCCGCCCCACAGCACGTAGTTTTCGCCACCCAGTTTGCGCGTGGCGTCGAGAGCGTGGCACACCTGGGTCGCCGCATAGGCGAACACCTCGGGGTTCGGGTTGGTCGCCGCGCCCGCCGCGTAGCGTGGATTCGAAAAGAGATTCGCCGTGCCCCACAGAAGCTTCACGCCGCTCGCCTGCTGGCGCTCGCCCAGGTAATCGACCATGCGGGCGAAATTTTCTGTGTAGTCCTTCAGATCGTTGCCTTCGGGCGCTACATCGGTGTCGTGGAACGTATAGAACGGCGCGCCGAGCTTCGAGAAAAATTCGAACGCGGCGTCGGCCTTCTGGCGTGCCCGCTCCATCGCGTCGCCGGGCTGGTGCCACGGACGATGGAAGGTGCCCTGCCCGAAAATATCGATGCCGGGCCACACGAACGTGTGCCAGTAGCACACGGCCACGCGCAGATGCTCTTCCATCGTCTTGCCGAGCACCTTTTTCGAGCGGTCGTAGTAATGGAAAGCGAGTGGATTGTCCGACTGCGGACCTTCGTAGCGAATGGCGGGGATGGATTCGAAATACGACATGGCGTCTCCAGTCATGTTGCGGCGCAACGATACGCGCCGTTCTGTGTGACGCCATACTGCCCGCCCCGGCCAAAGCGCGGCAATTGCGAAATTGCGGGAGCCGGATAATGTTTCCTGCCAGCCGGACGCGAGCGCCGCACGCGCGGCGCCATGTCGGCCTAAAATAACCGCACGCTTAATACACCGGTCCCTAAGCGTTCACCGAGTGCCCCTGGGTGTTCCCTGAGGACCGAACGAGACACCGCCCGCCGCGCCCACGGCCCCCGACCGCTCATGAACCGCGCCCCCGCCTCCCAGACGTCGCACCGCATCGCACTGCTCTTCAACGCGAACAAGGTCTATGACCGCGAAATCATCGCGGGCATCGGCCAATATCTGAGCTCCACGCGCGTGGCCTGGGACCTCTTTCTGGAGGAGGACTTCCGGTGCCGCCTCGCGGGCATCGAGCGCTTCGACGGCGACGGCATCATCGCGGACTTCGACGATCCGGCCGTGGCCGAGGCGCTGGCCGGCTGCCCGCTACCGGTCGTGGCCGTGGGCTCCTCGTTCGAAGACGCGGCGCAGTACCCGCCCGACGTGCCCTACATCGCCACCGACAACGCCAAGCTCGTCTCGCTCGCCTGGACCCATCTGATCGGCGCGGGGCTGCCGCATCTCGCGATGTACAGCCTGCCCGCCGCGCAGGAGAACCGCTGGGCGCAGGAGCGCGAGCACGCGTTCCAGAAACTCGCGCACGACGAGGGGCTCGATGCGCCCGTGTACCGCGGGCTCGCGACGAGCGCCCCCGCCTGGAACCAGGCCATCGAGCAGTTGAGCGAATGGCTGCACGCTTTGCCCAAGCCCGTAGGCGTGATCGCCGTAACCGACGCGCGGGCGCGCCATCTGCTGCAGGCGTGCCTCATCCACGGCATTGCGGTGCCGGAGCAGGTCGCGATCATCGGTATCGACAACGACCCGCTCATGCGTGCGCTCACGCGCATTCCCCTTTCGTCCGTGATCCAGGGCACGGGGGAAATGGGCAAGACGGCCGCGCACCTGCTGCACCAGATGCTGCGCGGCGCGCGCTTTCCGGGGCGCCGCATCCTCGTGCCGCCCGTGGGCATCAACGTGCTGGAATCGACGGAACACGAGCCGCTTTCGAGCCCGCACGTCATGCGTGCGCGGCACTTCATTCGCCAGTACGCCTGCCAGGGCATCAAGACCGAACAGGTGGCCGATTACGTCGGCATTTCGCGCTCTTCGCTGGAGGAGTATTTCCGGCGCGAGCGCCATTGCACCGTGCACCAGGAAATCCTGCGCCACAAGCTCGATGCCGCGAAGGCCATGCTCGCGAACCGCGACGCCGCGAGCGCCGAGGTGGCCATCCGCTGCGGCTTTACGTCCGTGCAGTACATGTACGCGGTATTCAAGCGCGAACTGGGCTGCACGCCGCGCGAGTATCAGGACAGCGCAGCACCGGCCGCCGCCGCGCCCGACACCGTCTTGCGAACCTGAAGCCCGCCACCGAAGCCCCGAACCCACGCGCCGGCCCAGGCCGCCCACGACTTCCACCGAACTGCGCCCCATGAACAGCCTCGCCCGTCTGCCTTCCGAACCGTGGGGCACCCTGCCCGGCGGCGACCCCGTCCGGCTCTACACGCTGCGCAACGCGCAGGGCATGAAAGTGACGATCAGCGATCTCGGCGCGACGCTGGTCTCATGGTTCGCGCCGGACCGCGCCGGGCGCCTCGCCGATATCCTGCTCGGCCACGACACGCCCGCGGCCTATTGCGAGGCCAGCACCTACATGGGCGGGCTGATCGGCCGCTGGGCCAACCGCATTGGCGGTGCGCGCTTCACGCTCGACGGCATCGACTACACGCTCGATCGCAACGAGAAGAACAATCTGCTGCACGGCGGCGCCAATGGCTTTCATCGCGCGCTCTGGCAGGTGGTGGACGACCGCGGCGCCCTCACGCTGCGGCTCGACTCGCCCGAGGGCGACGGCGGGTTTCCGGGCAACGTCAGCGTGCAGGTGCGCTACACGCTCGACGAAGACGGCACGCTCACGCTCGACTACGAAGCGCAAACCGATGCGCCGACGCCGCTCAATCTCACGAGCCATCCCTACTTCAATCTTTCGGGCGAGCCGCATTCGGATATCCGCGGCCACGTGCTGACGATCGACGCCGATGCCTTTCTCGAAGTCGATCCGCAGATGATCCCGCTGGGCGTGGCGGACGTTTCGGGCAGCGCGTTCGACTTCCGCCACGGCGCGCCGCTCGGCGCGCGCCTCGACTGGCCGCATGCGCAGCTCGCGCGCGCGGGCGGCTTCGATCATTGCTACCGCTTGCGCGAATCCGGCGGCTCGGCGCCGCGCACGGTCGCGAGCGTGTACGAGCCCGCGAGCGGACGCGAACTCGTTGTGACGACCGATCAGCGCGGCCTGCAGTGCTATACGGGCAATTATCTGGAGGGCATGCCGGGGCGCCACGGCACACCTTGCGTGCGCCATGCGGGCCTGTGTCTCGAAGCCGGCGGCTTCCCGAACCAGATCAACATGGGCGAACCCGAGCACGAAGCCGCGGTGCTGCGTCCGGGCGCAACCTATCGACAGGTGACGCAGTACCGCGTGGGCGTGCGGGCCTGAGCCCGGCGCCGAAGACCGGGCTCACGCGCGCATCATTTGTCGTACTGGTAAACGCCGCGCCCGGTCTTGCGGCCGAGCTGCCCCGCCGCGACCATCTCGCGCAGCAACGGGCAGGCGCGGTACTTCGAATCGCCGAAGTCCTTGAGGAACACGTCCATCACCGAAAGACAGACGTCGAGGCCGATCAGGTCCGCCAGCGCGAGCGGCCCGATCGGGTGATTCGCGCCCAGCTTCATGCCCGCATCGATCTCCCCGGCGCTGGCAGTGCCTTCGGCCAGCACGAAGAACGCCTCGTTGATCATCGGCACGAGGATACGGTTCACCACGAAACCCGGCGCATTCTTCACGTCGATCGGCGTCTTTTCGAGGCGCTGCGCAAGCTCCCGCACGTCCGCGGCCACCTGCGCGCGCGTCTGCAGCCCGCGTATCACTTCCACCAACGGCATCATCGGCACCGGATTGAAGAAGTGCATGCCGATGAAGCGCGACGGATCGGCCAGCGTCGTGGCGAGCGCCGTGATCGAGATCGACGAGGTGTTCGATGCAATGATCGCGTCGGGCCGGGCGGCCGCTTCGATCTGCTTGAGAATGCGCGCCTTGAGTTCGGCGTTCTCGGTGGCGGCCTCGATCACGAGGTCCGCGGCGGCAAGCCGCTGATAATCGGTGGACGTTTCGATGCGCGCCAGCGCCGCATCGCGCACGGCCGCGTCGAGCTTGCCCTTCGAGACGAGCCGCTCCATGCTGTGCGTGAGCGTTGTCACGCCCTTCGCGAGCGCGGTGTCGCTCACGTCGATCATTACCGCCTTCAGGCCGGCCACCGCGACCGCCTGGGCAATGCCGTTGCCCATCGTGCCCGCGCCCACGATCCCTACCGTTTCGATTGCCATGCTGCGTCCTCGCTCCACTGGTCTGCGATGCCGGCCTGTCGCATGTCGGGATGCCGGCCGCGGCGCGTGCTGCGCCGCATCAACTGCAGACAGTGTAGCGGGTTAGGGAAAAGTGGCGGGCCGTCCGTGTCGGGCGAGCGTTCAGGGGGCGCCGATATGCCCGAACTCGAGCGGCGTGCGCGTGTAAAAGAGCGGGACGCCGCCCTGTCCGAGGGTGACCAGCAAGGCGTCGATGGCGGCGTCTTCGGCCACGACCACCACCATGGCCGGCTCGTCCGCCAGTTCGAAGAAACGCGCGGCATGCACGCGCCCCTGCGCGTCCACGCCCTGGCTGCCTTCCATCACAGTCGCGCCGTGTACACCCGCGGCTTTGGCGACCTCCAGTATCCAGTCGATGGCGGACCGGTGGCCGTGCTTCAGGTTGCGGCTTGCGTAAAGCGTGAGTTGACTGCCTGTTGCCATGAAAGCTCCTCTTCGGGCGCAGCCCCCGCGCCACGAATCCTAGAAGTTGTACTGCACGTAGATCTCGCTGAAATCAACGCCGGGATTCGGTTCCTTGATATCCGCATTCGAGAGGTGCTGGAAGCGGAACCCGGCCTGATAGTTCTGATGTTCGCCGAACTGGGCGCCCACGCCAACCATATCGGCAAACTGGAACGACGACGACATCGTGCGATCGGGCGTCTGCCGCACATGGGAAAGCATGCGCACGCCCACGCCCGCTTCGAAGAACGGCCGGAACCAGCCGGTATCCTTGATGATGCGGAACACCGGTGTCAAGCCGAATTCCCAGATGTTCGGATGCACGGCATCCGGCGCCTGCAGATCCCAGTACGCCACGTGCGCTTCGCCGACCACCGTGAAATGGAAGCCCGCGAAATGCCACCACTGGAGGCCCGGATCCCACACGAGGCCGAGATCGAGTTTCTTCACGTCGTGATCGGCTACGCCGGGCGCAAGCTGTATGCCGAACTGGTCCGCCTGCGCGCCGGCGGCTCCCAGCGCGAGGAACGCCGCTAGCGCCCCTCGCACAGCATGTCCCTGCCAGGCCGATTTCTTCTTTGCCATATAAGTCCCCGATACGAACGTCATTGCACGACGCCGGCGTACTGAACACCGAGTGCGGCACGCTGCCTCGGCCGCCCCGCGCATGGGCAGCCGGTACCGCGCTCATTTGCCGCACGGTCGCATGGCAGCGGACCGTCGTGCGTTGCTTCAATGGTTCGCACTGCGCGTAAGAGACGATAGGTCCCCTGCGCAGCGCGGGGCTAAAACTACCGGTTCTTCTACGGCCGATAAACGTTAAATGACGCAATTCATCGTTACGCTTTTGACACCATGGCCGCATGCAAGACTCAATCGACAGGACATGCGAACTTTCAAAGCGCGGATGAATACGTCGCCCATCCTTATCCTTGCAACAAGGGAAGGAAGACCCGAGGTCAAACGCCGCCAGTTTAGACGCGAATTAACGAACCTGCCGGGTACGGTGCCATCGTGACCCTTATGGGGCGCGGGAGACAAGGGAGTCAGGAGGAGTCGCGCGCACAGGCGGCTGACTGATTGCTTTCAAAGCCGCAACCAGGCACTGGGTATTCGTTTATTGCCTGGAGGAGTGTCGGTATATTTTTCGCACGAATCGCGCCATTACGCAGCGAATTACCGATTGCTTTCATTGAATCTCGCGAGCTGATATTGCTCCGCACATCGCATCGATATCAATACGCGTTACGGGATGGCCGGTTATGCTTTTGCGGCTTTTTTAATCAGAGTAATAACGCTGCAGTAATGCACATCACGACAGAACAACCGTGCAGGACATCACTGCGAGAGAGCACTACGAGAGGTCACTGAGAAAGGTCACTGCGCGAGCGAAAACGCTGGCTCGCCGCGCGCGCATCCCATGCCTCTCGCGGCGAAAGCCATGGGAACTGAGGTGCGCGACTACTGCCTGGCCCCGTCCCGCCGCGCGCCCATGCCGGGCAAACGCTTGATGAAGCCCGTTGCGAGCGCAGTGCCGGCCAGAATGGTGAGGCACGCCGCGACCATGCCCGGTGACACGCGCTCGCCGAGAAAGAGCGCACCCCACAGGATGCCGAACACAGGAATCACGAACGTCACCGTGATCGTGCGGGCAGGCCCGATGGATGCGATCAACTGGAAGAACAGCAGATAGGCCACCCCGGTGCACGCGACGCCAAGGCCCAGCACCGCCCCCCACGCATGCAGGGAGACGGGCGTGGCGGGCCAGGTGGCAACGGCGAACGGCAGCAGCACGACGGTCGCGGCGGTCATCGTGCCTGCAGCCACGGTGAGCGGATCGACCCCGGTGAGGTTGCGCTTCGTGTAGCTCGCGGCAATGCCGTAGAGCAGCGTCGCGCCGAGGGCCGCGGCGGCCGCCAGAGCGGTGGTCATGGGCGACGCACCTTCGCCCGCATGCGTGGCGATCTGGTCGCCCACGAGTGCGAGCACGCCCGCGAACCCGACTGCCAGCCCCGCCACACGCAGGCCGCTCAAGCGGTCCTTGAGCCATAGATACGCGACCACCGCGCCCCACAGCGGCGTGGTGGCATTGATGACCGAAGTGACGCCCGCCGAAAGGGTCAACTCGGCCCAGGCGAACAGGCAGAACGGCGCCGCGGAGTTGAGGATACCGACCACGAAGAGCGGCACGGCACGCTCGCGCAGCGTGCCAAGCGCTTCCCGCGGGGAGCGGCGCGAGAACAGCACGAGCAGCAGGAACGCGGCCCCGATGCCCACGCGCAGCGCCATGAGGGGCGCCACGCCAAAGTCGGTCACGCCGATGCGGATAAACAGGAACGACCCGCCCCAGAGGGCGGCAAGAACGAGCAGTTGCGCGAGATCGACGGGATTCATGACTGGGGCTCGGGATAGGCTGGCCGGACGCGTCCCGGGCGGGCGCGTGCGGGTATCGTAAGGCGTGCGGTGCGCGCCTCATAGCGATGTATTTTCACCGATATGTGAGAAAAATTGGCAGCCGGATCTTGCGCTGTCATTCGAGGGGGATGGGGTTCAGCAGGGTCTTTCAGGTGGGCTCGCAGGCGTCTTTTATGTAGCAATCCTGATTGATTGACGCCTGATTACCCGGCACGCTTTACGCCAGGGAGGGGTATAGAGTATCGAAACACATAAAAACAAAGCCCGCGCAATCTTGCGATTACGCGGGCTTTATTTTTCTGGTCGGGGCGAGAGGATTTGAAAGCATCAAACCCTTACCAATCAATGACCTACAAAGCGAAATGCAGTCGGCGACAAGCCGGAGTGTCACAGTTTACCAGCGGGGTAAAAGGCCAGCAAGCTGCGCCAGACGGCCCACGATAGCCGCTCGACCGCCTGCAATAGTTCGCCGTGCGTCAGGATATAGCGATTCCGCAAGTTCCGAACAATATCGGACGTGCTGTGCTTGGTCGCAAACGCTCGCTCTCCGGCCTAAGCCGAACCTTGTTTCTTACGCCTAGCGTCAACCCCTGCGAGGATGCTACGGCCCGCCAATGCTTCAGCTTCGCGGGCGCTTTCCTCGGCAGCTTCGCGGGCACTCTGCCGGAAGACAGCTACGTCTAGAATTTTTTGCAGATCCTCGTCAAAACCGCCCCGCTTAAGCAAACCGAGCACCAGTTCCCGATCCTGGACGGGGGCATCAAGTAGGTTGTACTCGATACATTGATCCACCAGACGGCGCAAGAGGGCAGCACTGTTGATCCCATCCAGGGACGCAATCGCCTTAAGCGCCGCGATCTGAAACGGCGTCATGCGCGTCTGAACTGGCAAATTTTCCGGATTGCTCCGGGAGCCGTTGGTGATAGTGGCCGACATTTTTATAGATGCTTCAATAGGATGCATGGATTCTACTCCACAGAGAGCAAGGCAAACCAAAAATATTTGTTTACTTGTAGTGAAGGTTGGCTTTAATATTCGCTCCATGCTGATCGACAAGGATCGGCATCCGCTCGGCACAGCGACCGGGGCGAGTAGTAAGCGACATGGTTACGGCCTACCAGCCCGGCGCGTAAGTCCTCCTCGGAGGCAAGAACGGGATAAAGAGTCGGAGTCGCGGAGGGAATCCAAAGCAAAGCGAGACGCCACGGAACAATGCGACGCCGGGATACAGAAACGCACCCGGCATGAATCGACGGCAGCGCAGCGCGTGAGGAACGCGAGCGGGCCGACGAGGTAATCGATTCGTAAAGCAGGTTTCAGGTGAGGCGGCGCAGCAGTCACGCCCTCCCCTCCCGGAGCCTGTTTCATCAATCGAAGAACAGGAGCAGAAGCAACATGCACGGTGAACACATCAAGCTTGTCCTCGCATCTATCGCTTTCTCGAACACCGGAATCGGGTTCGAAATTTCCGATATGGCCCGCGACGTTGGCGACGCATTGCCCATCGATCCTATAGCGGAGGTCCTCGCATCGAACAAGCCGCCCCGGGATGAAGATGAGGCATACGACGCTTGGGGGAGCGCGGTAGCGGTACGGCAGGTCGAGCTATCGAGGCGCGCTATCCAGCTTGCGAAAGAACTGGACGCGCTCATGCGAAGCTGGCTTGCGCTTGACCATGCGAGCCACACGCCGATTGCAGGCTGGCAGGACGGGTTGTTCGGACCGTTTGTCGCACCCGTGATAAACCATTGATTAATCTGATTTTCACCAATTTGGTGAAAGTTAGTATTGCGCTATAGGGAGACGAGACTCCGGTAAGTGTCGGCGCAGACCCTCGGTTCGCACCTTCAAGCCTTCGCTTGCTGCCTCCTAGAACGGACTGCGTGAGCCGTGATCGGGTTACGCCACTGCTGTAGGGCGCGGCCCGAAAGTTAGTCCCGGGCTATAGGGAGACGAGCGAATCCGCATGCATTCCCACCGCGAGCAGTTAGCGCCGTGCGCCTTGATCGGGCGTACCCGCTACCTGTTCTTTCTTTATTGTCTACAACTTGGAGATACTTTGAATAAACACGAAGTCCCCGACAAGCCGTATGAGCTTGAGCGGGTCGTCAGTACGCGAATTAAACCGGAGACCCACAAGGCCCTACGGCAAGTGGCTGCGCAGCGCGATTGCAGCGTAGCGGCGGTATTTAAGGATGCCTTGGCGCAGTACCTCGTGCAGTACCGGGAGTGTGCCGCCTAATGGCCGTCCAACTTGCGGATCAGGTCCGCACGATCCGACTCTACGGAAAGCTAGGCGCGCAGTTCGGGCGCGTGCATCGATATGTGGTGAATTCTCCGCGCGAGGCTATCGGCGCGCTTGCGGCGATGGTTCCAGGCTTCGGCAAGGAGCTAATGACGAGCGAGGGGCGGGGCATTCGCTATGCCGTGTTCGTCGGTAAGCGGAATATCGGGGATAAGCAGCTAGAACACCCTAGCGGCTCGTCGGACATTCGGATAGCTCCGATCCTGGCCGGCAGCAAGCACGGCGGCATTTTCCAGACCATCTTAGGCGGCGTAATGATGATCGCAGGGGCGGCCATGATGTTCGCCAGCCCAGGCATGGCCCCTTTCGGCCGGATGCTGTTTGGCCTCGGCCTTGGCGTCACGCTCGGGGGCGTAGCGCAAATGATTAGCCCGCATCAGCAGACCCCGCAGAACCTTCGATCCTACAACTTCAACGGTGCCGAGAACACCACGGACCAAGGCGGCCCTGTGTCTCTGCTTTATGGGGAAATGCGCGTTGGTTCGACCGTGATTAGCGAAGGCTTGCTTGCTGAGGATGGCACCGCGCAACTCGTGGGTAACAACTACGTGCCGACGACTACGGCACCTACCGGGAGCTAACTGCAACACCAGACAGGCAGGCCGCCGATCCTCTGGCCAAGCCGATGCAGTCGGAATCAATTTCCGATCAATCAACTTAGGACTACATCATACGTAAGAGAACTCTCGGTGAGGTCGTCGCTTGAGCGATACCAATAACCAGACAATCAAGTACTCCGTCGATGCTTCGGGTGTCGAGGCCGGAGTAAGCAAACTTGTCTCCGCACAGACTCGCGTGAATCAAGCTATGGCGGATTCTGCGGACCGGGCGGCGAAACTGAATAAGGCCGAGCAAGCCCTTGCGGACCAGGGCCTGTCTGCTACGACGCGGCAGCTAAACGCCGTGATCGCGCAGATGGATCGCATGCGCGACGCCATGACTAAAACGCAGGTAGAACGGTTCTCCGACAAGCTAGGTAAGCTCGGTTTGGGTAATGCGTTCTCGTCGGAGATTGTTGAACTCAAGGAGCTTGAGCAGGCCGCCAAAGGCGCGCATAGTGGTATGGCGGGCGTTAGCCGAGAGCTTCTGGTGATGAGTCACGAAGCCATTACCGGTAATTTCTCGCGCCTTGGTGGCTCGGCTATGGTGCTTGGTGAGCGTATCGACATTATGGGTAAGCTCGCCGCCGTGGGTGGACTGGCTACAGTTGGTGCGTTGGCTGCGGCCGGAGCCGCCGTCTATGAGTTTGTCGAAGGTATTCAGGCGGCTAACTCTCGTGTCGGAGCATTTGACGCGGCGATGAATGACACGATGGGCTACGCACGACAAACGCGGGAGTCTATTCAAGAGCTTGCAGAGGGACTGTCACAGCGATTCGGGGTAAGCGTTGGTCAGGCTACCGACGACCTTAACCAGCTTGTTGCAACGGGCAAGGTAACTGCGGATATATTTCCTCAAGTCGGCACGGTCGCTACCGCAATGGCTAAATCGACTGGCGAGGCGTTCGATAAGGTACTGGCGTCTCTCCTCCGTCAGCAAGAGGATGTGAAGAAGGCCGCAGCGGAATACCAGGCTTCCCACCATTCGATGACAGATGCGCAGATGTCGCTTATCGATTCGTTGACGAAGGCGGGCCAAGCTCACGCAGCATATACGGTCCTCATTCAGCAGCAACTGGCGGACGTAGAGCGCGCAACCAAAGAGAGTACGTCGCATCTGGCTGGATTTTGGGATGACGCGACGGCGGGTATTCAGCGATATTTCCGCGCGCTTGCAGGCAAGTCTACCGACCTTGACATCCTTAACGATCTAAAGGCGAAGCAATCTGCACAGCAGAGCGGGCGCACAACGGGCGACTACACGGACTACGGCCCGTTAATTGCCGCACAGCAGAAGCTCGTGGACGGGAATCGCGCGGAGCAGAAGCAAGCTTCCGAGAATGCCGCACAGAACGCCTTGCTGGCCGACTCTCTTACGACTGTCCAGGCGGAGTACGAGCGGACGCTTAGCCCGCAGCAACGGCTGACAGAGGCGATTACGCGTGATAACGCTGTGATCGATACGCGGATCAAGCTGCTTTCCCAGGCCGGCAAGTTGACGGACTCCTCACGGGCACAGTTAGAGGCGCAGCGTAAGCAGATGATCGGCTTCGACACGGACCGTATTACGCCAGCGCACAAATCGGACAAGAGCCGGGTGGCCGCTATCAATGCGGATACGCAAAGCTCCCTCGAAATGCGCCGGCTGATCGAGCAGCAAGAGCAACAAAAGCTGCAATATCAGCGGGAGCTTGGTCTTGTGTCTGAGCGGCAGTACTACGCGCAACTTCACCAGATTCAGGTTGACGCCTTGAATCAGGAGGTTGCGGACGCACAGAAGCGAGCCGATCTCTTGAAGGGTTCGAAGGATACCGCAGCGTACAAGCGCGCACAGGGTTCATTGGCTGTCTTGCAGCAACAGCGCGCCGGATTGGATCAGACTTACAGCCAGCAGACAGGCACGCTAGATTTCAACGAGGGTTTGGCGAACCGCCGCGAGCAGGCCGGTAATGCTTTCCAGCTTACGCAGCTTCGTGCCAGCATGACTGCTACTGACGATACGCGCGACATGTCCGCCGTGCAGAAGCAGCAGTACGACGAGCTTTTCCAGATCAGGCAGCAGTATGCGCAAAAGGTCGAGCAGCTTTACGAGCAGTACGGGCTTGACCCCGCGTCTGATCAGAAGGAGTACGCGGACAAGCTCAAGAACGCTCAGGAGTATTACGCTCAACTGCTACAGACTCGTCAGCAAGCTATCGACGCTGACAATACGCGGCTCAATAGTTACACGGGCCAGATGCGTAGCGCCATATCCGATGTTAGCAATGCGGGTATCACGAATGCCCAGGCTACGGCGGAGGCTTTCACGACTGCGTGGCAGGACTCCTCGAATGCACTCAATGATTTCCTGACTACGGGCAAAGGTAGCTTCGATCAGTTCACGGCAGCGATTCTCGCGGACATGGCAAAGATCGCATTGCAGCAGGCCGAAATGGCTATGTTCAATGCGATTGTGGGCGGAGTCGGCTCCCTGTTTGGCCTCGGCGGTGCGGGGAACTTCACCGGCGGTACAACGCCGGCTACGTCCGGAGACCCCTTCATAGGTGCGGGTGCTTTCGCTACGGGCGGACACATTACCGGGCCGGGCACGGGAACGTCCGACAGCATTCCGGCGATGCTCTCAAATGGCGAGTACGTCATCAACGCTGCGGCGACGAAGAAGTACCGGGGCCTCTTGGACTCGATCAATACGGGCAAGCTCTCGCACTTCGCTACAGGCGGCGCGGTCGGTTCGGTGCAGTCCTCGGCGGTATCTTCCAGTAGTGGCAGCAGCCCTGTGTCCATCGTCGTGCATAACAGCGGTGGCGGCAATATGACGGACCAGGACGCGAAGGACTTGCATAAGCTCGTGCAGTCATTTGTGGATCAGCGCCTGTCCTACCAGATGCGGCGCCAGGGCGGCTACGCGCAGCAGATTCGTTACGGCCAGATTTGATAGGGGCACAGTAACAGCAGTACGTAGGTTAGGCCGTCTGTGGGTGCGACTGGCCTAGCCGATGACGATTCGCACCATTCAAACAACGCGGGGGCTTTGGTCTGTCCCGCCATCCTAATAAGGACTGCTTTGCAAAAATCAATTTCGACATTTGAGATTAAATCTCTCGATGAAGAAAAGCGCGAAATCGAGGGTGTTGCCTCTACGCCTACCCCGGATCGCGTCAAAGATGTGATCGACCCGATGGGCCTCACATTTGCGCCGGAAGTTCCGCTCCTCCTGAATCATAAGCACGATTTACCTGTAGGCACGGTGCGATTCGGTAGAGCTACGTCGAAGGGCCTACCGTTCAAAGCGAAGATCGCCAAGGTTACGGAAGCCGGTACGATCAAGGACCGAACTGACGAAGCTTGGGACAGCGTGAAGCATGGGCTTATCAAAGGCGTCTCCATTGGGTTCATCCCGAGCGAGGCAAAGCCCCTCCCGAGTGGCGGCGTTCACTTCGCCAAGGCCGCAATTCACGAGCTGAGCTTGACCTCGATCCCGTGCAATCCGGACGCGCGTATCACCGCCTTCAAATCCACCGAACTCCACTACCAAAAGGACATGCCTATGATTGAACCGATTCGCCTGAAAGACAACACCTTTATCCGCGCTGCCATTGCCAAGGCTGCTGTAGGAGGAGCCAATGCGGGAGGCTACGCCGCCGAGAGATGGGGTCAGCACTCCGCAGCAGCGGCGTACACCAAAGCGGCGGTAGCGCCGATGCTGGCCGGCACGGACGCAGCCCCGCAGGGCCTTGCAGTCGGTACGATTAGCCGGTCCGAGTTCGTGAAGGCGGTGTTTAGTCAGTCGATCCTCGGACAGATGGCGGGAATCGTCCAGGTTCCGGCAATCACCCGCATCAATACGGAGGTATCGCCCGTATCCGGTGCGTTCTTTGGCGAGGCCACGCGGCCGCCGCTCGCCCAGGGCGATATCGGCGTCTATCTTGTGGACAAGCGTAAGGCCGGCATCATTGCTGTGTTGTCACGGGAACTCGTGATGCTGACCAACGACAGTGCAGAGGCCACGATTACGGGCGTCCTTGTTCGCGCCCTGAGTCGGGGTATCGATGCGGCGCTGCTCGGCTCGCAAGCGCGGGATGTCGTCTCTCCGCAAGGCCTCGCCAACGCCGCTGTCCAGATCGGGGCAAGCACTACGGTCAATGCCAGCTTTAACGCAGGCGTGGAAGCCTTCACGGGCGACCTCACGCAAGCCCACGTTCTCGTGAACCCGCTTACCGCCGTGACGTTGCGCAGCCCGACCGAAACGCAAGTTACGGCGCGCGGCGGTGTTTATGGCGGTCTCCCGGCGATCTGCTCGTATGGTGTCCCGGTCGGTCAGATGTTCATTGTTGATGCAAGTCGTATCCTCGCCTACATCGGGGACGCTGTTGTAGACGCCATGGAACACGCAGATATTTACGGCCTTGCTGGTGTAGCCGCTAACGTACCGGTGAACATGTTCCAAACTGCCCAAGTGGCCATGGCGGCGCAGCAGTACGTTGATTGGGAACTCGTTCCGGGCGCAGCCGTGCAAATCGCTCTGCCGCCCGCGTCGTAATTCACCGATCGTAACCGGGGCCGTAATCGGACCCATAACATTAGGAATGCATATAAATGCAAGAAAAAATTCTGGCGACGGAAGCCGTACCCACGCTCGAATCCATCCGCGCCATGTTGGCCGCGAAGAACCGACGCATTATCACACTTGAATCCGCTTTGCCTACGCTCGGCGGAGGCCTCGTAGCGGAGGCGGTCATGTTCTATCTGATCGCACTAAATACGGAGTACTTCGCGGCGTGCAAAGCCCTCGCGGAGATTGCGGGCGAAGCGCACGAAAACAATGCCGAGGCGGTGGCCGCTTGAGCCTGTACGACCTCGCCGGGAGTCGCGACGCGGCTCACCTGAGCGCGCTTGTGAAGGCCGCAGACCGTGATAGCGCGGAGTGCCGCGCGCGCATCGCACGTAACGACCAAATCAAGGCAGCGTGCCAACTCTCCCTGATCCGTGCGCAGCCTGAGGAAGCGGAGCGCGAGTGAGCCGCGCGAATCGATCTTTCGTCTAAATCGTAGCACCCCGTAAACACCAGAGACCGCCTTTAATCGCGGCTTACTTCTTTTTCTCATCATCTAAATAAGGACTATAAAGTATGAAAATTTCCGCTCAAATCAAGGCCCTGACGATCAAGCTCTCGGAAATCGAAGCCGAGCGTAACGAAATGGTCATGCTGTCGGCGACCGCAGGCAAGGCGCTTACGGCAGAACAGGTTACCCGCGCCGAAGCGATTACGCAGGAACTGGAGGCAGGTAAAAAGCAACTCGCTGTGTTGAGCGACGTTGAAAAGTCGCTCGCGGCACAAGCCGTAGCAATTCCGAGGAGCGAAGCCGCAGCGGCCGCAAATATCAATATCACGGGTACTTCCCGCGTCTCGGTCGAGCGCAACGCCCCGAAGGGTTCGATCATGACGCGCTTTGCCATGCTGCAAGCTAAGGCGAAGGGCAACCTTACTCTTGTCGGTAATCTCGCAGAACAGCACTATAAGGATGATGACAAGTTGCAGGCCTTCGTAAAGGCCGCGGTTGCAGCAGGTACGGCGAGCGTAGCCGATTGGGCAGGCTCGCTGATCTATCCGCAAGAGTACTTGTCGGACTTTATCGAACTTCTGTACCCGCAGACGGTTCTCGGCCGCCTCAATCTCCGCAAGATTCCGTTTAATGTGACGGTGGCAGGACAGACGGGCGGTACTTCGGTCGGCTGGGTCGGTGAGGCGAGCCCGATGCCGGTTACGGCAGCAGCCTTCAATCGCATCTACCTGACGCACACGAAGATTGCGGCACTGGCAGTCCTTTCGGAGGAGCTTATCCGATTCTCGAATCCGGCGGCGGAGGCCATGGTGCAGGCGGACTTGCTCAAGGCCGCGTCTAAGGGTCTCGACCTGTCGTTCCTCGGTAACGCCGCAGCAGTCGCTAACGTGTCGCCTGCCGGTATGCTAAATGGCGTTACCGCCTTCGCCGCTTCGGGCACGACTTGGCTCAGCGTCATCACGGACGTACAGGCGCTGCTGGCCCCGTTCATCGCGCTTAACTATGACGTGACGAGCGCTGTTATCGTCATGCAGCCTTCACTTGCCCTGTCCATTGGGCAACTCCGTAACGCACTGGGTGGCCAGTGCTTCCCGAACCTGGATATGGAGGGCGGCACGCTGCTCGGCATCCGCGTTATCACGTCGAACAACGCTGCTCCGGGCACGATGACGCTCTTCATTCAGGATGAAATCTACCTGAGTGAAGACGCAGCGCCGCAAATCGACCTATCGAAAGAAGCGTCGATCATCATGGACAGCGCCCCGGCCTCGGCCTCGTCTGCCCCCGTGTCGATGTTCCAAACCGGCCAAGTAGCAATCCGGGTCACGCAGATGATTAACTGGCAGCTTCGCCGCTCGGCCGGTGCGGCCTCGCAAGTTACCGGCTGCGCCTACGTGTCCGAAGCCCCGGCAGCATAATGCCCCTGTTGCCCCGCGCAAAGCGGGGTCTATCTATTAGGATATCTAAATTGATAATCTTGTTTGTATGTTCGGGTGCGGATGGATAGCGTAGCCAGCCAGAAGGCGCCACGTCCGTATCCGGATCGTGCGTTCCGTGTCAGCGGGTATGGTGCATGGCGGCTCATGTCTGAGTCGCAGGCGTGCGGCATGAGCGCAGCGCAATACTTCCGACGCAAAGCCCGCGCCCTCGGCCAATCGGTCGGCCCGCAATTCACCGTCAGGGGCGCTTCGTTGGATCGAGAGTTCCGCGCCGGTATCCACCCCAGCGACGTTAGCAAGCTTCACTCGGTCGCAGATAATCTGCGCGTACCTCACCGCACTATATGCGAGCTTGTAGCCTGCTGGAATGCGCCGGAGGGAGCAATATGAGCCGGAGTCACCTTCTCACGGCGGCCCATATGCTGTACCTGCCAACTGACGAATGGCGTGACGGGAAGCGACGCGCACGCGTCAACATGCGGCTGCGCAGCGACATCCTCACCCGATGTTACGGACCGGGACTTACGTGCAATTACACGTCTCCCGCCGATGCTGACACGGCGTGTCTGACGGCAGCACGGACGGCGACGGGCGAACTGGGTGAGTCGTTACGGGATGCCCAGGCGCATCTACGGAGTGCCGCGAGGTACCTGCATCAGCTATGCAGCCGGCAACAACTGTCGAATCGTGATGTAGCAGCCGAGGAGGTGCTAATACGCGTGATCCAGTGCGAAGTGAGACAGGCGATGAAGCTACACGACCAGCACGGGGTAGCGAATGAGGCTATCTAACGATAATAACGTTTGCCCGTCCTGCGAAGAACGCTTCAAGTCCTCGCGAGCATTCGACATGCACCGGACAGGCGCTTACGGTCGAGTCGGGCCAGATGGAAAGTATCTACCGCACGATAGGCGATGTATGACCCTTGCGGAAATGCAGGGCCGGGGAATGAGTAGGAATGCCCGGGGTCTATGGATAACGAAGGCCCGGGAATTGCCGCTCCAAATGTACCGAACGCAGGACGCTACATAGTAGGTAAGGCGTAGGTAGTGGCGGTTCTGTAGGGGCCGTCATTCCCTCACGCACGCGTGCGCGCACAACATCGGGACCTACCTACTCCACGGAAATCGATATCGCTCGATTGCAAATGCCCGCAGGGCGACGACGAGATCGGTTCCCCGCTTGTCAGCGTTCTCGACTAACTGCAACGCGTTTCGTAGCATCATGGCCGAATGCGCCGGCTCAACCTCGTGGGCGAACTTTGCAAGCGTCTTTGTGGTCATTCGAAAGGCTCGGATTGCCTCATAGACGTACGCAACCTCCTCCGCCAATTGCGGTCCAAGCAACCCTATCCGGCCCACGTTCGCGTCAAATACGGGGCTGTTGGCCGATTCAAAATCACGCTGCACAACCTGGAGGCTACCGTTTGGCCCCTCCAGCCTGGAGAGCAGGTTCTCAAGTGTGGTCTTGAGGGTCGGGATTGCAGTGCCGTGAGATTTCAGTTCACCAGCAAGCGCCCCGGCCAGAGCCTGCCCGTCTCGGAAGCGGCGGTAATCCTCGCCTATGAAATTGTTAAAGTAGCCGCCTGCAACTACCCCGGCAAAGGCTACTAAAGCCGTCACAAAATCGCTCATGGCCTCTCCCGTCGAATGGACGCCTTATTTTATTCGAGAGTGTGCCAGGCGGGGTATCCATAGGGCTAGCCAAGCGCCTCTCGGGAGATTTCCTGCCGGAATTAAGGACTTCCTTGAGCTTTCAAGAGCGGTGGTCAGTTTCGGTCAGGAATTTTTGGACTTAGCGATATTTTGACTTTGACCAGTCGGTGCTTCGGCCTTCGACCTCCGCAATTTCCGATACCCCCCCCGTATGCGAATACCTCTACGACTGTCGTACGGCCTCTCTGAAACCCTTGCAGCGCGATGGGTATGGCACGGTATACCCAAATCATTGCAACGGCTCTACGGGCCTATAATAAGGAGTGCGTTATTGTCAGAATGTAGCAAGCATCCTGAATGGCAACCAACAGGGCTTGAATGGCGCTGTCCGTTCTGTGTTGCATCGTCCAGCACTGGGACTAAGCGTAGACCGAGGAATGGGCGGCGTGCTGTGCGGGCCGGACAGTCCGAGGGTAAGCGCCTCAGTGACCTGTCGGGTGGTGCATGGCAGACCATACGAGAGCGTATCCGGCTACGGGATAAGTACACCTGTCAATGCTGCGGCATTGCTGTCCGTACCGGAGAAGTAGACCACATCATCCCGGTTGAACAAGGCGGAACAGATGCAGATGAGAACTTGCAATTGCTCTGCCATGATTGCCATGTAGACAAGACCAACAAAGATAACGGATACAAGGTCAAGAGTGCTTACGGACCTGATGGATTTCCACTTGATGCTAGTCATCATTGGAACCGTTGATTCAGGACGAGCTATGTTCGGGTTGCGATAGCAGACCGGGCAGAGCGAGTACGATGCCTGAATCGTCATCCCAAAGAACCATTCCGGTATCTCGCCGTATATTAATAATAGTCGGGTCCGAAAAGCCCCGTCCCGCAAGGGTTTCAGTTTTTGAAATCTGGTGTTTTCCACCACTTTTGGAGAATTCAAGATCAGCTTTGACGTATCCCGCCTGATACAAAATCTGGCTGCATCGGGGCAGCTTGTACACGATCCCGACACGATCAACTATCCGCATCTTTTCAAGAAGCGCCGCTTTACCGATGAGGAAATCGCTAAACACCAGGCCAACTACCAGCCTCGGCCCGTGTATGGATGGGGCAGCCGTAGAAGCACGCTGGACGATGACGAACAGTACGCCGGGAGTTACCCGCCGCCGCGATGCGTACCTATCAGCGGCATTCATCGGACGCGTAGCAAAATCGAACTGAACGCGATTGGTTGGCGTGCGAGGCCCGTTCTCGGCAAGGTGACGCAGGTACAGCCGGATACTTGGGCCGATGCCGAGACCGGCGAGATTCTGACCAGCACAGAGGCCCGCAAACGTGGTGCATACGTTGCGGACTCGCCATCCGACCGCGCTATTCGCATTCACGGCTTGATCGCCGCCAGTGCGCCAACCGAGCGAGAGTTCATCCGGTATGTGCTCAAGATGCGTAACAGTCGGGGCGGTCTCTTGGAACCTCTGGCCGATTTGCTCGACAGATGGATTGCATATACGTGCGCCTGCATCCTACCGAACCACAAGGCACGCAAGCGTAAGGCATTGAAGGCCATTCTGTACAAGCGCGGCATCTTGGCCGATGACCAGACCCTGACGCGCGAATTTCAGGTGTCCTCGCGGACAACCAAGCGGGAACGGATTGGGGAGGCTTGCAAAGCGACACTTGTATTGCCGGTTCGACAGGCGTTGAGGACGAAGCAATCTGCCCCGATCATTGCTTAACAGGGTCTCGGCGTTTGGTTAAAAGAATGGCCAAGCCAGTAGCCATGTAAATCGAACAGGTTAGCGCCTGAGTGGATGCCAGCATTTTTGCCCCACCTGTAAGTGGAGCGAGATCACCATATCCCAATGTGGTTGACGTAATTATTGAGAAGTAAATTGAATCCTGCAATCCGGGATGATTTGCTAGCTCACTCAACAATTGCTTCCGATCACTTGGATTGGGTGGCCCGTAGCAACCAAGAAAGTACCATTCAATAATGTAAAACACGACAAGCAGGACGAAGCCCATTGTGTATATAAAAGGAATTCCCCAGTCCTGACCTTTTATTTCGTCGTCCGCGATTTTCATCTGCGTCATGCGAAATAACAGCAGGACGAGCAACGCCACACCGGTAATGGAGGCGACATAAAATGCTAGATCATGATAAAGATACGTGCTTCCCGTGCTTGCTGACAATAGGATGGAACTTATCGTCAAGATTAACGATAAAACAACAAAATAATTTTTTCGCATTCTAATAAGATTATTTTACCGGGGGGCATCTGCCCCGGTATGGGCGGCACGCAGAAACAGTGTGGGCCGGTATTGTTGTGTCGGGAACCGGTAAACCCCGCAGCGGCAGCCCATCCCGAGTTTCGCCCTGTCGGAGGCGGATGCAGCTTACGGGTCCGCCGACCTGTATCTTAGCGCGATTGCAAGTCCGTGTCTGATTACTTGGGATAGTCATGCGGAAGAGAGGAGACCGTCTTTGGGATCGAATGACTGTGAGTTATTGACCCTGTTGCCGGAAGCGGCGGGTTGGCAAACCCCAGCAGCGCGACACCAGCAACGATCCCCGCCTGTCGCACATCTTTACGAATAAGGTCATCAAAGTATGTCCCGCGTTCCGCGACTTCTATGGGATGGAGGACGTGATAGAACAGGTGGCCGCATCAAGCCTCCAGACCGAACGCGGGACTCCTGAATCGCTCGTCTCTACTAATGCCCGGTCGAAGCGGCTGATCCCATGGCGCGCAATCTATCGCGGTTCACAAGCGGCCTTTCTTCCATCTATACCCAATAGGACTACTATATAGCAAAAATCAATACGGCTATCGTCGCCAGGGCGGCAGGTTCGGCGGCGGTGGCTATTGCCCTCTTCACTTCGGGTTATGAGGGCATCCGCAACACGGTCTACAAAGACCCGGCAGGAATCTCGACGGTATGCGCCGGCCACGCCTACACAGGACCGGACGGAAAGCCACTAAAAGCCGGCGCTACGTACTCGGACGACGTTTGTAGCTACCTGCTAGGGCAGGATATCGCGACGGCACAGAGGGCCGTTAAATCGCTCGCAAAGGTGCCTCTGACTGCGGGCGAGGACTTGGCCTATACGGACTTCACTTTCAACGTGGGGCAGGGGAATTTCGCCCGCTCGACCATCTTGCGGGACTTGAATGCAGGACGCCATGAGCAAGCCTGTAAGGGCCTCGCCGCATGGGTGTATAGCGGAGGTAAGAAACTGGCCGGCCTCGTGAAGCGTCGCGCAGCAGAGGAGAAAGCCTGTTTAGGCTCGTAACAGGCTCGCTCATGGTGTTGCCCTTTAAGGGTGCCTCAGAACGACATACGGGCCTTCCGCCTGGGCCAGTATCATCTTTGGCACTAGCGAGCCGCGCGGAATCTCTACCAGCCACACCCCTGAGACTTCGGGGGTACGAATAAATGCGACGTGTAGTTCAATAAGGCCGTGTGCAGCCTCCACCGTGCTGGCGATAAGCTCAGGTAAGCCCGCCAGTGCGCTCCCTGTGCTCCAAGGATTGCGCGCATGCAAATGCTTGCCAAGGCGGTCGTAAATGTCGGTAAATGCGTCTTTTGTGAGGTAGCCCGATTCCTTGCAGTCGTAGTGAAAGAGGTTGTTAGGCGAACTCACGGGGGCAATGTTTTTACCGGGCAGAATAGGTAGCGGATAAAAGTCGGGGTTGACTCGCGCCAGATCGTTTAGTATCCGCTTAGCGTGGTAGTCCTTGGTGTAGTCGGGACTCTTCTCAGCCTTGGCGCGATGCTTTGCATACGCCGAGTGATTGGGTGCGATGGCAGCAAATGCGATTGCCTCTAACCCCTTGCGCAATTGCAGCGCGGACGCTTCTAGATAGGCAACACCTTTACCGTCCTTGAACAAATCGAGGAACGTTGAGGCAGCGGCAAGCCGGTTGGCTGCTTCGCTAATCATATGGGTATATATGTCGGTGGCTTGTTGCATCCCGCGTGTATCCTATCTGGCCCGTGACGGCGTGTCCCCGCAATATACCCGCTCCTATCCTGAACCGGAGCACCCGCAGCATGACAGGTAAATTATCCTTCTGGGACTTGATCGCGCAGGCCGCCAAGCGCAGTCCTCACATTAGCAAAGTACAAGGAGGCGGCCACGAAGTCCCTGCTGATGGGATTGCCCGCGCCCGGTTCGTTGGCTACTACGAGGTAGGCAAGCACGAGGAAGAGTTTCAAGGACAGAAGAAAGTCCGCGACAAGGTGGGCCTCGTTTTTGAGCTTTCCGGCCCGAACCATCCGCCGCGCGATGCAAACGGCGAGAAGGAACCGCAGCGTATCGCGGCATGGGAAAACCTCGTCCTGAACGAGAAAGCACACTTCTACAAGCTGTTCCGGCAGATGAACTACTCGGGCAAAGCTAAACACATGGCCGAGCTTTTGGGCGAGCCGTACCTCGTAGAGATTTTCCACTCCAAGAGCAAGGACGGCAAACGAACCTACGCGAATCTGCGTGGGCCAAATGGCTACAACGTCAAGGGCACAACCGTACAAGACCCGGTAAGCGGTAAGCAATTCGACGTACCTGTGCCACCATCCTCGACGGACCTCAAGGTGTTCCTGTGGGAGTTCGCCGACAGGGAGGCGTGGGATTCCATCTACATACCGGGCGAGTATCCCGAACAGAAGGATGCACGGACAGGCGAGGTGATCGTACCGGCCAAGTCCAAAAATGTCCTTCAAGAGAAGATCATGGCCGCGAAAAACTGGCCGGAGCATCATCTTTACGAGGATGTAAAAGCGCGGCCGAGCGTAGCCGTGTATCGAGAGTCGGCGGCACGGGCGACGACCCAGGAGCAGCAGGGCGAGACCGACCGTGAATTACCGGCGGCGCAAACCGCGAGGCGGAAAGCCATGAGGTGATGAGGTGGGCCGGTATTGTTGTGTCGGGAACCGGCAAACCCCGCAGCGGCAGCCCATCCCGAGTTTCGCCCTGTCGGAGGCGGATTCAGTCCTACGGGTCCGCCAAATTCATAATAGCGCGGTTTACGCGGTTCCGGTATCTAAGGGGTCTGCATAACAGGCGTGGGCAGTTCCAGCCCCTGCACACGGTATCGGTCCATGGCCTCAACAAGTGGCGCAAGCGGGTATGTGAGACCCCCGTAGACCTGCCTCGAAACCTTGCCCGAGGCGTGGCCCGTCAACGCGTCGTGCACCTCTTCGGTTATTCCACGTGCGCGGCAGATGTCCTTGAATGTGTGGCGAAAGCTATGAAACGTCATGCGAGCGTTCTTAACCTCGCACGACCTTCGCAGGTACTTACCGAACCACTTGCCGAAGTTCGCCCCCTCCCGGCCCCTGCTGTCGAGAGCCATTGCAAAGATGCGCTTCTGGCCCACCCGCTTCCGGATGAATTCGATTAGGCCCCGCTCGATCAGCGCGAGGTGAACCGGGATGCGTCGCACGCTGCCCCCGTTCTTCACTCCCTGCCCCTCCCCTTCGTCGGTAAAGCGGAACACCCAAGCGGAGCGAGCAGTATCCTCGGCGTCATCCGCGTAATAGGTTTCTTCGTAGACGTCCCCTGGAGCAAGCTGCGCGATCTCCTCAATGCGCGCGCCGGAATACAAGGCGATGAGGGGCAACCAATACGCCGCCTCGGGTTCCCAATCGATGCCATCGGGCCGGTAGCCTACGGAATAAACAGGGCTCTCGAAAATGGACCTCAAGGCAGGCAAATCAAATGGCAGACGCGCAGCTTTGGCGTTACGTCGATCACCCACCTTGATGCCGTCCGCAGCGTTATACTCGGCTTTAAGGTTTGCGACCGCGAAGTTAAGGAGCGTGCGGAGATTGGTCAGATGGCCGTCCGTGTTCGCGCTAGACTGTCCCGCTTCCAGCATCTTGTCCTTGAACTGGACTACATGGGCCTTAGTAATCGCATTCACGGGTACACGGCCTACGTATTCGTAGAAGCGCCCTACCACCCGATCCATGATCGCTACGGTCTGCTGCTCGGGCTTGCGCTCCTTAGCCCACGATTCGGCCAGCGCGGCGAGATGCCCCTCGGACGCTGACCCCTTGATGGCACTCGGATACGTTGTTTTGGCCGGGGGTGATGCAGGAGTCACGCGCTCTGCGTCCACCGCCCGCGCGACGAGTAAGGCAGTTTTGTACTTGCGCGCGTCCTTTACCTGCCGCTTATATCCTTTGGATAAGGGCTCCCCGCTACCCCTTAGCACGGCGTCCTCATACAGGAGCGCCGCAGGTTCGCCGGCAAGCGTGACCTCTACATGGTCGCCCGGATTGGTGGGGTCGAAAAGCACCTTCTGCCCCGATGGCAGGCCGTCGAGCGTGTCAGGGTCCAAGACGTATTCGCGCAGTACCACCGGCTCCCGCTTAGGTGGCGATGCAGGCTCACCGAGCCTCCTGCGGGCGTCTTCAAATTGCACGTTTATCGCTACCGTGTGCTCGGCAGCAAGGCGCTTGGCTTCAGCGTAGTCGCGCGTCCTCAGCGAATACATGACTTGCGCTCGCTGGAAGTGCCTTTGAAGATCGACGGGAATTTTGCGGCGGAAGTAATAGACGTTGCCGCGCTTTTCGAGATTGTTTGTCATGGCGTGCAGAGTGTAACAAGTGTATATGACACCGGCTACACCCTGCTTTAAGCCATTGATCCACTTGAATTTTTAGAGAATTCAAGGGTTTATCTGGTCGGGGCGAGAGGATTTGAACCTCCGACCACCTGCACCCCATGCAGGTACGCTACCAGGCTGCGCTACGCCCCGAAAGAGCTAGAAAGTATAACAGACCCTTTGACCAATTAGAACTGCTCACACGAAAATTCGCCCGCGCCCGCTTTAGCGCCCGAGCAGATCGAGCACATGCAGCAATTCCTTGCGCAACTGATCGACATCCACCAGCGCCGTCGTCCCCTGCACAGCGGTAGCCTGCTCCGCATCGGGCGGCGCCGGCTCGTCGATCGCGCCGCCATGCGTATCCAGACGGTTGCGCGCGCCATTAATCGTGAAGCCCTGCTCGTAGAGCAGTTCGCGAATGCGCCGGATCAGCAGCACTTCATGATGCTGGTAATAGCGGCGGTTGCCCCGCCGCTTCACCGGCTTCAACTGCGTGAACTCCTGCTCCCAGTAACGCAGCACGTGGGGCTTCACGCCGCACAGCTCGCTCACCTCGCCAATCGTGAAGTAGCGCTTGGCGGGAATCGGAGGCAAGACGACCTTTTCGATTGTCGATGTCATCGCCGGGTTGCCGTCGTGGTGGTTGCGCAATATCGCGGTGCCGCTTCGTCACGCTGCCCGCCTCGCTGCCGCCGCGGCGGGGGCGCCGGTGCGTGCTTAGCGGGTAAAGCTCGCTTCGGCGCCGCTTTCCACCAGCGCCTTCAATTTCTGGCTCGCATGAAACGTCACCACGCGGCGCGCGGCAATCGGAATCGCCTCGCCCGTCTTGGGATTGCGGCCGGGACGTTGCGGCTTGTCGCGCAGCTGAAAATTGCCGAAGCCCGACAGCTTCACGCTGTCACCGCTTTCCAGCGCGTCGCGGATCACTTCGAAGAACGCTTCCACCATGTCCTTCGCTTCACGCTTGTTGAGCCCGACGTTGTCGAACAGCAGCTCCGCCAGTTCGGCTTTGGTCAGCGTGGGCGTGTCCGTCGTGGCGTTCGCCGATGAGGCAGGAAGGTCGCGAATCATGGCGCTACGCTGTGCCGCAAGGAGGGCTTCGAAATCACTCGAGTTCATTTCGTTCATCTATCTTTGAAATGGCGCGCTTCCGGATGCAACGGCGTCGCAAGCCGGAAGCCTGTCAACGGTACGCGTGAGCCTCGGCCTTTTTTGAGGCCTGTCTCCAGGCCTGTCAGACCTTAGCCACGCAGCCGGGCGCCATACACTCGAGCCAGGCGATCCACCAGGGACTTGATGGCCGCATCGACCGTCTCGTCCTGAAGGGTTCCGCCAGTATCTTGCAGGGTCACCCGGAAGGCAAGGCTTTTCTCGTTCTCGCCAAGTCCGGAAGTATTTGATTTTGCACGAAATTCATCGAACAACGCAACCCTCTGGACAATCTTGCAGGCCTCGTCCTGGAGGCCCTTCTGGAACTCGTCCAGCAGTGTCTGCACCTCGATCTTCTGATCGACGACGAGCGCGATATCGCGGCGCACCGGCGGGAACTTCGAGACCTCGGCGGGCGTGGGCAACTCGCGCGCCATCAGCGCATCGGCCTCCACTTCGAAGAGGATCGGCGCGTGCGGCAGGTCGTACTTCTGCATCCAGCGCGGATGCAATTCGCCAATCCAGCCCACCGCCTTGCCATCCACTTCCACGCGCGCGCTGCGGCCCGGGTGCAGCGCCGGGTGCTCCGCTTTCACGAAGCGCGCCGCCCTGGCCGGACCCAGCGAGGCGAACAGCGCTTCGAGATCGCTCTTCACGTCGAAGAAGTCCACGCCACGCGTGGCCGCGCCCCACTGCTCTTCGAGCGCGGGACCATAGGCCAGCGCGCCGATCATCTTCGGCTGGGCGAAGCCTTCCACCGTCATCTCGCCAGCCTTGATCGAGCGGTCGTGCAGGAACACGCGGCCCGCTTCGAACACGCGCACGCGATCCGCGCGGCGGTTGAGGTTATGGCGCAGCACGTTAATGAGGCTGCCGAAGAGCGTCGTGCGCATCACCGAAAGCTGGCTCGCAATCGGGTTGAGCAGTTGCACCGGCTTGTCGTTGCCCGCGAAATCCTGCTCCCACTCGGCATCGACGAAGCTGAAGTTGATCGTCTCCGCGTAGTCGCGGGCGGCAAGCGCATGACGGACCGCGTGAATCGAGCGGCGCGTCTCGTGGGTTGCGCGCATTTCGCTGCGCGCAACGGGCGGGTTCGCCGGAATGTTCTCGAAGCCGTAAATGCGCGCGACTTCCTCGATCAGGTCTTCCTCGATCTCGATGTCGAAGCGGTACGGCGGCGGCGTCACGCTGAACGTGTCGCCGTCGCGCGTGAACGCGAGGCCGAGGCGCGTGAAAATCTGCGCGATCTCGTCCGCGCCGATCTGCACGCCGATGATGCGAGCCGCGCGCGCGACGCGCATCGTCACCGGCGCGCGCGTGGGCACGTTCACGCTCTGGTCGTCGATCGGGCCGGCCGCGCCGCCGCAGATGTCGAGGATCAACTGCGTGATGCGCTCGATGTGCTCGACGGTCGTGGACCAGTCCACGCCGCGCTCGAAGCGATGACCCGCATCGGTCGAGAAGTTGTAGCGGCGCGAGCGGCCGCGAATGCTGTCGGGCCACCAGAAAGCGGCTTCGAGATAGATGTTCTTCGTATCGAGCGAGACGGCCGTGCTGTCACCACCCATGATGCCGGCAAGGCTCTCGATCTCGCGGTCGTCGGCGATCACGCCCACCGTTTCATCCACTTCGACGGTGTTGCCGTTGAGCAGCTTGAGCGATTCGCCCTTGCGGCCCCAGCGCACGTCCATCGAGCCGTGGATCTTGTCGAGATCGAACACGTGTGAGGGGCGGCCCAGTTCGAGCATCACGTAGTTCGAGATGTCGACGAGTGCCGAGATGCTGCGCTGGCCCGACCGTTCGAGACGCTCGACCATCCACTGCGGCGTTTTCGCGTGCGCGTTCACGCCGCGGATCACGCGGCCCGAGAAGCGGCCGCACAGATCCGGCGCCGAGATCTTCACGGGCAACGTTTCGTTGAGTTTCACTTCGACCTTCGGGAACGCGGGCGCCTTCAGGGGCGCACCCGTGATCGCCGCGGTCTCGCGCGCGACGCCGTACACCGAAAGGCAATCGGCCTTGTTCGGCGTGAGCTTGATTTCGAAGATGGTGTCGTCGAGGTTCAGCGTCTCGCGGATGTCCTGGCCGATCGGCGTGTCTTCCGGCAGGATCAAGAGGCCGCTGTGGTCTTCCGAGAGCTTCAGTTCGCGCGCCGAGCACAGCATGCCCTGGCTTTCCACGCCGCGCAGCTTCGAGAGCCTGATCGCGAACGGCTTGCCACCCTCTTCGGCCGGCGGCAGTTCCGCACCGACGAGCGCCACCGGCACCTTGATGCCGGGCGCCACGTTCGGCGCGCCGCACACGATGTTCAGCGTCGCTCCCGTGCCGGCATCGACCTGACACACGTTGAGCTTGTCCGCGTCCGGGTGCCTGGCGACTTCGAGCACGCGGCCGACGACGATCTTCGAGGTGGGCGGCGCAGCCGGGCGCAGGCCTTCGACTTCGAGGCCCGACATCGTAAGCGCGTGGGCCAGTTCGTCGGTCGTGAGCTTCGGATCGACAAAGCTTCTCAGCCAGGATTCGGGAAATAGCATTTCGTTTTACGTTCCAGACAGATTGAGACCGTCGCGTTGCGGATGACCGCGCACTGGCACTTCAGTGCTGCGTCCGCAACGCGAACCGCGGATGCGTGGCTTCTTTAAGCGAACTGCCGCAAAAAGCGCAGGTCGCCTTCGAAGAACAGACGCAGATCCTGCACCCCGTAGCGCAGCATCGTCAGACGTTCGAGACCGCTGCCGAAGGCGAAGCCGATGTAGCGCTCCGGGTCGAGTCCCATGTTGCGGATCACGGTCGGGTGCACCTGGCCCGAGCCCGAGATTTCGAGCCACTTGCCGGCGTTCTTGCCTTCTTCGAACATCATGTCGATTTCGGCCGAAGGCTCCGTGAACGGAAAGTACGACGGACGGAAGCGCACCTTGATATCGTCGCGCTCGAAGAACTTCTTCAGGAAGTCGCTGTAGACGCCCTTCAGGTCTGCGAAGCTGATGTTCTCCTCGATCCACAGGCCTTCGACCTGGTTGAACATCGGCGAGTGCGTGGCGTCGCTGTCCACGCGGTACGTGCGGCCCGGCACGATCACCTTGATGGGCGGCGTGTGCGTGCGCGCGTAGCGCACCTGCATCGGGCTCGTGTGCGTGCGCAGGAGCAGCTGCCGGCCTTCGGCGTCCTTGCCGTCCACGTAGAACGTGTCCTGCATCGAGCGCGCCGGATGGTTCTCGGGGCTGTTGAGCGAGGTGAAGTTGTACCAGTCGGTCTCGATCTCGGGACCGTCGGCCACGTCGAAGCCGATCGAGCCGAAGATCCGCTCGACGCGCTCCCACGTCTGCATCACGGGATGCAGGCTGCCCGTGCCCGTGCCGCGGCCCGGCAGCGTGACGTCGATCGCTTCGGCGGCGAGGCGCTGGTTCAGGAGCGCATCCGCCAGCGCCTGGCGGCGCGCGGTGAGCGCGGCTTCGACCTGCTGCTTCACGGCGTTGATGCGTGCGCCTTCGGTCTTGCGCGTCTCGGGATCGAGCTTGCCGAGCCCCTTGAGCAATTCGGTCAGCGCGCCCGACTTGCCGAGAAAGCGTGCCTTCTCGTTTTCGAGCGTGTTGACGTCAGGGGCGGCGGCGAAGGCGCTTTGCGCGTCGGCGACAATCTGGTCCAGATCCATTGATCCCATCTTTTTCGGCGTCAGTGTTTGAGTCTTGCGCCATGCCTCGCGAAACGGGCGAAGCACGGCATGAAGCGTGCGCGGCAAACGTATTGACCAACAAAAACGGGGCTCGGTGAGGAGCCCCGTTTTTGTTGCAGCATCACCGAAACAACCGGAGTGTCTGCTGCAACGAACCTGCGCAATACCCGTTTGACGGGGTAACGATCAGGCGGCGACGGCGGCCTTCACTTGCTGGACGATCGCAGCAAATGCAGGCTTGTCGAACACTGCCATGTCGGCCAGAACCTTGCGGTCGAGTTCGATCGAAGCCTTCTTCAGGCCGTTGATGAACACGCTGTAGGTCATGTCGTGCTGACGCACCGCCGCGTTGATACGCGTGATCCACAGTGCGCGGAACACACGCTTCTTGTTGCGGCGATCGCGGTAGGCGTACTGGCCCGCGCGCATGACCGCCTGCTTGGCGATGCGATAGACGTTATTGCGACGGCCGCGGTAACCCTTGGCCAGCTTGATGATCTTCTTGTGACGGGCCCGTGCGGTAACCCCACGTTTGACTCGAGGCATGTTTAGCTCCTGTGAGTTGTCGGTTGAGGATTACGCGAACGGCATCATTGCGCGAACGGACTTCAGATCGGCCTCATGAACGGCCGTTGCACCACGCAGATGACGCTTGTTCTTGGTGGTCTTCTTGGTCAGGATGTGACGCTTGAAGGCTTGACCGCGCTTGACGGTACCGCCCGGACGGACCACGAAGCGCTTCGCAGCGCTCTTCTTGGTCTTCATCTTCGGCATGACAAAAACTCCATTATTTGATGGACATGGGTGTGCGGCTGGCTCAGTGTTCAGGACACCTTGCCCTCAGACCGCCCTTCGAAACCCACTCCACTTGTTTTGGCAGCTGGCCGGCTTTTAAAAGAACAAGCTCGCCGCCGCTTTCAGGAAAAACGCCCGCTGGTTGCGCGGGCGCCGTTCCGGAACCTGCTTCCCGCCGCGGCTGCCAATGCCGCCGTGGCGTACTTCAAACCGCTCTCACCCGAGGCGCAGTCCGATCAGCGATCGAAGCCTGCGCGCCTCGCATGCTTACTTCTTTTTCTTCGGAGCGAGCACCATGATCATCTGGCGCCCTTCCATCTTCGGCATCTGCTCGACCTGGCCCACCTCTTCGAGGTCGGTACGCAGACGTTCGAGCATGCGCATGCCGATTTCCTGGTGGGCCATTTCGCGGCCCCGGAAACGCAACGTGATCTTCGTCTTGTCGCCGTCTTCGAGGAAGCGGACGAGATTGCGCAGCTTGACGTTGTAATCACCGTCGTCGGTACCCGGGCGGAATTTGACTTCCTTCACCTGGATCACCTTCTGCTTGAGCTTGGCCTCGTGCTGCTTCTTCGCCTCCTGGTACTTGAATTTGCCGTAATCCATCAAACGGCAGACCGGGGGCACCGCCTGCGGGGCAATTTCAACCAGATCGACGTCCTGCTGTTCCGACATGCGGAACGCTTCGGCCAGCTTTACGATGCCAAGCGGCTCGTTCTCGATTCCGACGAGACGCACCTCGGGCGCAGTGATTTCGCCGTTGATGCGATGCGACTTTTCAGTAGCGATGTTACGTTTCCTCTAAAAATTAAAAAAACAAGCCGCGCTGCCGGAGTGGTTCACCGGAACGTCTGCACGTCCTCGCGCAGGCGCTCGGAGAAGGCATCGAGGGGCATGACACCCAGATCGACGCCGCCACGGGCACGCACGGCTACCGTCTGTGCTTCACGCTCCTTGTCGCCGACGACAAGCAGGTACGGGACCTTCTCAAGCGTGTGCTCGCGTATTTTATAGCTAATTTTCTCGTTGCGCAAATCGGCCTGCACTCTAACCCCTTGTTTTTGCAACGATTGGACCAGATTGGCGGCATATTCGGCCTGACTTTCCGCGATATTCATCACGACAGCCTGCACCGGCGCGAGCCACGCAGGCATCGCACCGGCATGGTGCTCGATCAGAATGCCGAGGAAACGCTCCATCGAACCGAGAATCGCCCGGTGCAGCATGATCGGGCGGCGGCGGCTATTGTCCTCGGCCACGTACTCGGCGCCGAGGCGCTCCGGCAGCACCATGTCGAGCTGCAGCGTGCCGCATTGCCAAGAGCGGCCGAGCGCGTCCTTGATGTGGTACTCGACCTTCGGGCCGTAGAACGCGCCCTCGCCCGGCAGCTCTTCCCACCGCAGGCCGCAGGCCGTCAGCGCGTCGCGCAGGCCCTGCTCGGCGCGATCCCACGTTTCATCCGTCCCCGCGCGCGAATCCGGGCGCAGCGAGAGCTTGATGTCGATGTGATCGAACCCGAAATCCTTGTAGATGCTCATCGCGAGCGTGTTGAAGGCGATCGACTCGGCGATGATCTGGCCTTCCGTGCAGAAGATGTGCGCATCGTCCTGCACGAAGCCGCGCACGCGCATGAGGCCGTGCAGCGCGCCCGACGCCTCGTTGCGGTGGCACGAGCCGAATTCGGCGTAGCGCAGCGGCAGGTCGCGGTACGAGCGCAGGCCGTGGTTGAACACCTGCACGTGGCCCGGGCAATTCATCGGCTTGACGGCGTAGTCGCGCTTTTCCGACTCCGTCGTGAACATGTTCTCGCGGTAGTTCTGCCAGTGGCCCGACGCTTCCCACAGCGAGCGGTCCATGATCATGGGCGTCTTGATCTCGTCGTAGCCGGCCACGCGCAAGCGGGCGCGCATGTACTGCTCGACCTGCTGCCAGAGCGTCCAGCCCTTCGGGTGCCAGAACACCATGCCCGGCGACTCGTCCTGCATGTGGAACAGGTCGAGCTGCTTGCCGAGCTTGCGGTGGTCGCGCTTTTCGGCCTCTTCGAGCATGTGCAGGTACTGGTCCTGGTCTTCCTTCTTCGTCCAGGCCGTGCCGTAGATGCGCTGCAACTGCTCGTTCTTCGCGTCGCCGCGCCAGTAGGCACCCGCGACCTTCATGAGCTTGAAGACCTTCAGCTTGCCCGTGGACGGCACGTGCGGGCCGCGGCACAGATCCGTGAAGCCGCCGTGCGAGTAGAGCTTGATGTCCTGATCGCCCGGAATCGACTCGATGATCTCGGCCTTGTACTTCTCGCCGATGCTCTTGAAGTAGTCCGCCGCCTCGCCGCGCGAGACGACGCGGCGCGACACCGGCTCGTCCTTCTTCGCGAGCTCCTGCATGCGCTTTTCGATCTTTTCGAGATCTTCGGGCGTGAACGGGCGGTTGTAGGCGAAGTCGTAGTAGAAGCCGTTGTCGATCACCGGCCCGATCGTCACCTGCGCTTCTGGATACAGTTCCTTGACCGCGTAGGCCAGCAAGTGCGCCGTGGAGTGGCGGATGATGTCGAGGCCGTCGGCGTCCTTGTCCGTGACGATGGCAAGCGATGCGTCGCGATCGATCAGCGTGGACGTATCGACCAGCTCGCCGTCGAGCTTGCCGCCGAGCGCCGCCTTGGCGAGACCGGGGCCGATCGACGCCGCCACTTCGGCAATCGTGACGGGATGATCGTACTGTCGAACCGAACCATCGGGCAGACGTATCGCAACCATGTTTTTCTCCAGAAGTGCCCTGAAGGCACGTCGTATCCGTTCGTGGGAACAACCTGCGCAAATCTCGCGGCGAAAAAAAATGCGGCCCCGCTTTCGAGGGGCCGCATTCACTTTTCAAACCAGATTGCAGGGCGAAAGAGGTCCTCGACTAGCGTCGCTCCGAAGTGGTTTCGGTGAACGTTCGCGGTGTCATAACCGTATTCGCCTTGAGCGCCTTGCGCCTTACTGCACATGAAGCCTCGATGCCGTTGCCCTGCCATCGCGACTTCGATTTCGTTGGTAGGCTCGATTGGACTCGAACCAACGACCCCCACCATGTCAAGGTGGTGCTCTAACCAGCTGAGCTACGAGCCTGAAGAAGTGAGACTATACGATGTTCCGGCGACCTTGGCAAGCCCTATTTTGCGGTGCGGCATTGCCCCGGCAAGGCGCCCGCGCCCGCATGCCCGCAAACCGCCGCATCAGCCCTTGCGCGCCGCCCTCACCACGCCGCCTACTTCGCCGAGCAGCACGCACGCGCGCTGGATCTGCGCGGAGCTCGACACCTCGACGGTAAACAGCATGTACGCCGCATTGCGCCGCGACTGCGTCTTCACGCCGATCACGTTCATCTTCTCGCGCGCGAACACTTCGGAGATGTCGCGCAGCAGACCCTGGCGGTCGCTCGCCTCGATCGAGATATCCACCGGATAAACCGACTGGCCGCGCCCGCCCATCACGTCGGCCGACCAGGTGGTCTGCAGCACGCGCTCGGGCGCGCGGTGCGCCATGCGCAGGAAGGTCGGGCAGTCGCTGCGGTGCACCGACATGCCCTTGCCGCGCGTGACGAAACCGCTGATCTCGTCGGGCGGCGCCGGCCGGCAGCAGCGCGCGAGCTGCGTGAGCAAGGCGTCCACGCCCACCACGAGCACGCCCGACGAACCGCCGTGCGCCACGTTCGCGCCGCTCGCGCGCCTCGTGAACTGCTCGGGCGTGGCCTCGGCTTCGGGCTCCGCCGCGGGCGCCTCGTGCAGCGCCGCCTCGACGTTGCGCAGGCTGAACTCTTCCTTGCCGACCACGGAGAACAACTCGTCGGTCGTCTTGAAGCCGAGCTTCGCGGCAAGCTGGTCCAGGTTGACCGAGGTCTTGCCTTCGCGCTGCAGCGTCTTTTCGACCATCGCGCGGCCGTTCGCAACGTTCTCCGCCGCGTCGATCGTGTTGAACCACGCGCGCACCTTCTGCCGCGCGCGCGTGCTGTGCAGGTAGCCGAGCTGCGGATTGAGCCAGTCGCGCGACGGACCGCCCTCCTTCACCGTGATGATCTCGACGGTCTGACCGTTGTGCAGGGCCGTGTCGAGCGGCACCATCGCCCCGTCGACGCGCGCGCCGCGGCAGCGGTGCCCGAGGTCGCTGTGCAGGTGATAGGCGAAGTCGAGCGGCGTCGCCCCCTGCGGCAGCGGGATCACCCGCCCCTGCGGCGTGAGCACGTAGATGTGGTCGTCGTCGAGCGTGGTGTTGCGCAGTTGCTCCCAGGACTGCTGGCCGTCGGCGACATCGTCCTTCCACGCGAGCAACTGGCGCAGCCACGCGATCTTCTCGTCATAGCTGCCGCTCGCGCTCACCTGGCCGCCGTAGCCCTTCGAGCCGGCTTCCTTGTAGCGCCAGTGCGCGGCGACGCCGTACTCGGCGAACTGGTGCATCTCCTGGGTGCGGATCTGCACTTCGAACGCGCGGCCGTCGTCGCCGATCACGACCGTATGGAGCGAGCGATAGCCGTTGGGCTTCGGCCGCGAGATGTAGTCGTCGAACTCGCGCGGCACCGGCTGCCAGAGGTTGTGCACGATGCCGAGCACCGTGTAGCAGTCCTTGATGTCCGGCACGATCACGCGAAACGCGCGCACGTCGTAGAGTTCGGAGAAGTCGAGGTCCTTGCCCCGCATCTTCTTCCAGATGCTGTAGATGTGCTTGGGGCGCCCGCTCACCTCGGCCTGGATATGCGCGGCAGCAAGCTCGCGCTCGAGCCGCTCGATCGCGCCCGTCACATAGCTTTCGCGCTCCGCGCGCTTCTCGTCGAGCAGCTTTGCGATGCGCTTGTAGGTGGCCGGCTCCTCGAAGCGGAACGCGAGGTCTTCGAGCTCCCACTTCAGTTGCCAGATGCCGAGGCGGTTCGCGAGCGGCGCGTAGATCTCGAACGTCTCGCGCGCCACTTCGGGGGCAGGCGTGATCTTCGCGGCGGCGTAGTAGCGCAGCGACTGCAGCCGCGAGGCAAGCCGGATCAGCACCACGCGGATATCCTGCGCAAACGCGAGCAGCATCTTGCGCAGCGACTCGACCTGGGCGCGGCGCTCGGACTGCGCGTCGCGGCCGGTGTCGGCCGCGGCGTTCTGCGCGGCGCGCAGGCTCACGGTGCCGAGCTTGAGCAGCTTGCGCACGTCGAAGACGAGCCGCGTCACCTCGGCGCCGAAGCGGGCTTCGAGCGTCGTTTCCGGGTCGTCCAGATGCGGGGCGAGATTGAAGAGCGCCGCCGCGAGCACCGCCGGCGGATCGACGTTCAACAGCCCCATGATCGACGCCGTGCCGATCGCGTGGTCGACAAGCAACTCGCCGGTGGACAGGCGTGCGTCTCCCGCGTGCTCGCGCACGAAGGCGAGCGCATCTTCGATCGACGGCAGCACGGCGGGCGGGTGCGGAACGGTATCGCTACTCATGAGACGGGGCCCGCCGGGCAGGCTGGCAGGCTACGGCAGAACTTGTCGAACATCGGTGAAACGGCAACGCAACAAAGAACCAGCGCAAAGCGCCAACGCAAAGAGCCAACGTCGGCGCGCCGCTCAGTCGCGCTGCGCGGCCACCACCACGATTTCCACGAGGCATTCCGGATTCGCGAGCTTCGCTTCGACCGTCGCGCGCGGCGGCGTGGCGCCTTGCGCAACCCAGGCGTCCCATGCGGCGTTCATGCCCGCGAAGTCCTTCATGTCGGCGATATAGATCTGCACCGAGAGCAGCAGCGACTTGTCGCTGTTCGCTTCGCCGAGCAGGCGGTCGATATGGCCGAGCACTTCGCGCGTCTGGCCGACGATGTCCTCTTTCGTATCTTCCGCGATCTGGCCGGCGAGATAGACCGTGCCGTTGTGGATAGCCGTTTCCGAAAGACGCGGACCGACGTGATGACGAATGACTGCCATGAACATTCCCGTAGAAGTTGAATGCCGGCGCGGGCGGATTCGCGATCCGGGCCACGCCGTCTAATCTCGTATTATGACGCCTCGGCGCGCACTCAGGAAAAGAAGCGCCGCGCCAGCTCGATCTGGTCGGCGGCCAGAAACGCCGGCGCGTGCCCCGTGCCGGCAATTTCGACGCTCGACACGTCGTGCCCCGTTTCGACCATCTTCGCCGCCGTTTCGCGCGACAGCAGATCCGACTGCGCGCCGCGCACTACCAGCAACGGCCCCTTGAACGCGGCCAGCGAGCGCCACAGGAACTGCTCGCCCTGCTCGTTCTGCTCCGGCGTGACGGACTTGAAGGGCTCGCCGATGCGCGGGTCGTAACGAAAGCGCCAGGCGCCATCCACTTCGTGCAGCAGCGGCGTATTGATCTCGCGCCACTCCCCGGGCGTGAGCGGGCCGAACGAAGCCGCGAGCAGCGCGGCGTGATCGATGCCGGCCTGCAGCGATTCGAACGGCTGGTCGCGTCCCACGTACTCGCCGATCCGGGCCAGCGCCTCGGGCTCGATGTGCGGACCGATGTCGTTGAGCAGCATGCGGCGAATCGGCGTGTCGGGCAGGCCGCCGAGCGCCATGCCGATCAAGCCGCCCATCGAGGTGCCGAACCAGTCCACGGTCTGCGCGCCCGTGCGCGCGATCAGCGTGACCATATCGGCCACATATTGCGCGACACCGTAGCCACGCGGATCGACGAGCCACGACGAGAGCCCGCGCCCGACCACGTCGGGACACACCACGCGATACGTGCCGCAGAGCGCGGCGGCGAGCCGGTCGAAATCGCGGCCCGAACGCGTGAGCCCATGCACGCAGACGAGCACGCGCGGATTGGCAGGATCGCCCCACTCCGTATAGGCGAGGCGATGCAGACCCGAGGGGCTCAGGCACTGGACATGGTTTTGACGCGGCACGGCAGACGGTACGCTCATCGCTCGATCCTCGTTGAAAGGCTGTGCGGCGATTGTAAACGGCTTTGTGCCGCGGGACCGGCGTGGGCGCCGGTGCGCCAGAACCGAGCCTGCAAAAACAAGGCGGGCGGGACCGAAGTCCCGCCCGCCTGGCCTGAAGCGGTTGCGCCGGCGTGCGTGCCGGCGCCCAACCCGAAAGCAATCAGCTCACGGCGCTCACGTCGAGCGGCGCGCCCGTTTTGGCCTTGATCTCCTCCACGCTCACGCCCGGTGCGAGTTCGGTCACCTTCAGGCCCGCGTCCGACACCTCGATCACGCCGAGATCGGTGATGATCACGTCCACCACGCCCACGCCGGTGAGCGGCAGCGTGCAGGCTTCGAGAATCTTGTGCTGGTCGCCCTTGGCGACGTGCTCCATCAGCACCACCACGCGGCCGACGCCCGCCACGAGATCCATCGCGCCGCCCATGCCCTTGATCATCTTGCCCGGGATCATCCAGTTCGCGAGGTCGCCTTTTTCGCTCACCTGCATCGCGCCGAGAATCGCCAGGTTGATGTGGCCGCCGCGGATCATCGCGAACGAATCGGCCGAGGAGAAGATCGACGAGCCCGGCAGCGTGGTCACCGTCTGCTTGCCGGCGTTGATCATGTCCGCGTCCACCTGCTCTTCGGTCGGGAACGGGCCGATGCCGAGCAGCCCGTTTTCCGATTGCAGCCACACCTCCATGCCCGCGGGCACGTGGTTCGCCACGAGCGTGGGCAGCCCGATGCCGAGGTTCACGTAGAAGCCGTCCTGCAGTTCCTTCGCTGCGCGTGCGGCCATTTCATCACGATTCCATGCCATGATCGGTCTCCCCTCAGTTGCCAGCGCGCACAGTGCGTTGTTCGATGCGTTTCTCCGGTTGCGCATTGAGCACGATGCGCTGCACGAAGATACCCGGCGTATGGATCGCATCCGGATCGAGTTCGCCGTTCTCGACGATTTCCTCGACCTCCACGACCGTGATCTTGCCCGCCATCGCGCACATCGGGTTGAAGTTGCGCGCCGTGCGGCGATAGACCAGATTGCCCGACTTGTCGGCCTTCCAGGCCTTCACGAGCGCGACATCGGCGGTCAGCGAGTGTTCGAGCACGTAGTGCCTGTCGCCGAACTGGCGCGTTTCCTTGCCCTCGGCAATCAGCGTGCCGAAGCCGGTGTTGGTGAAGAACGCCGGAATGCCCGCGCCGCCCGCGCGCAGCTTTTCGGCCAGCGTGCCTTGCGGCGTGAATTCGAGCTCGAGTTCGCCCGAGAGATACTGGCGCTCGAACTCCTTGTTCTCGCCCACGTACGACGAGATCATCTTCTTGATCTGGCGCGTTTCGAGCAGCAGGCCAAGACCGAAGCCATCGACACCCGCATTGTTGCTGATGCAGGTGATGCCCTTCACGCCCGAATCGCGCAGCGCGCCGATCAGCGCCTCGGGAATGCCGCACAGCCCGAACCCACCGACCGCGAAGGTCTGGCCGTCCTTGACGATGCCGTCGAGCGCGGCAGCCGCGCTTGCATAGACTTTGTTCATCAGTGTGTCCCTTCCTCGAATGGAAATCCGTCGATCCGGTTCGTTCCGGCCTCGCGTGCGGGCATCGCAAGCGCAGCGCGCGTGGCGTGTGCGGCAGCCAGGCGAGCGCGCCCGGGCAAAGCCTTATTTTATCCACGAGCGCGGCGGCGTTGCCGCGAAGCGGCCAGATCCTTTGCCCGATGCCGCGCCCGATGCCACCGCAGTCGGCCGCGACGCCTCGCCGCCCTGGAACCGTCCCTCCAATGGGTGCAAAGCGTACGCTTGCCGCGCGATACGGCACAATACGCAAAACTACATAAAGCAATACCCGCACCGCCGCCATGCCGCCTACGCCCAAGCCTGCCAAGCCCAACGTCGCCACCGCTACCGCCGGCGTCGCGCCCGAACGCTCCGCGCTCGACTACCGCACCGCCTTCCATCTGGCGCCCATCGGCCTCGTGCTCTCGCGCGAACGCATGATCGAAGACTGCAACGATCAGGTTGCGGCCATCTTCCGCTGCCCGCGCGAGGCGCTGATCGGCCAGTCGTTTCAGGTGCTGTACCCGTCGGCGGACGAATTCGAGCGCATCGGCGAGCGCATTCCGCCCATCATGACGGCCCAGGGCAGCTACGCCGACGACCGCATCATGAAACGCGCCGACGCCGAGCTCTTCTGGTGCCACGTGACGGGCCGCTCGCTCGACCGCGCGGCGCCCCACGCGGCAGGCGTGTGGACGTTCGAAGACTTGAGCGCGACACGCCGCGTTGCCGTGGAGCTGACGCCGCGCGAACGCGAGATCGCCGCGCAACTGGTCACGGGCAAGACGAGCAAGCAGATCGGGCGGATTCTCGACATCAGCTCGCGCACGGTGGACGTCTATCGCGCGCGGCTCATGCGCAAGTACGACACCGGCAACGCGACCGAACTCGTGCAGCGGCTGCTTGGGGAGTAGCGCCTCGCGCGGGGAAGCGGCGCCTGCGCCGGGGCGCGCAGCGGGCGCGGGCGCCGCGGCTCAACCTGGCCGGCTGGCCTTCACGAGCGGCGCGTGCTCGAGGGTATCGCGCAGCGTATCGGGAATCGGCACCGATTTGCCGGCCGCATAGTCGATCCAGACGCAGCGCGCCCCGCCGCGCGCATAGAGCGTTTGCGGATCGTCGGCGCGGCGCAGTTCGAAGCCCGTGTCGAAACTGCTGCGCCCGGGCTGGCCCACGGTCATGGTGCACACGATATCGCCCGGATAGTGCAGTTGCTTGAGGAACTCCATCGACGCATTGACGATCACCGGCCCCTGCCCTTGCCCATTGCCGCCGGCCACGCCCAGTTGCTCGAACCAAGAGATCCGCGCCTGCTCCATGTAGCGGAAATAGACCGTGTTGTTCACGTGGCCGAAGGCATCCATGTCGCCCCAGCGGATCGGCATGGTCATTTCAAAAACGGGGTGGTAATCGCTCATTGCACTTCTTTTTTGCATGAAAACGGGACGCCGCCCGAGGCGCCGGGCACGCCGTTCAGGCGAGCCCGAAGCCGTCGTCGGCGGCGATGATCGAGCCGTTGATGAACGACGACTCGTCGGCGGCCAGCAGCAGCAGCAGGCCGTCCAGGTCTTCGGGCGTGCCGACGCGATGGCGCGGCAGCATCGAGACGAGCTTCTGGCCCTGCTCGGTCGCCCAGTGGTGGTGATTGATCTCGGTGTCGATATAGCCGGGGCAGATCGCGTTCACGTTGATGCCGTAGCGCCCCCATTCGAGCGCCATCGCCTTCGTCATGTGCACGACCGCGGCCTTGCTGATCGCGTAGAGGCCGATCTGCGGCAGCACGCGCAGCCCCGCCACCGAAGCGATGTTGATGATCCGGTACGCGGGCTTCGGACCGCCGCCGTTGCCGCGCATGATCATGCGCTTCGCCACTTCCTGGGCGACGAAAAAGGCGCCGCGCGCGTTGGTGTCGAACACGTATTCGAAGTCGGCGGGCGTGACGTCCGCGAGCTTTTGCGTGGTCGAAACGCCGGAGTTGTTGACGAGGATGTCGATGGTCCCCGCCTCCGTTTCCGCGTGGGCGACAGCCGAGCGAATGCTCTGGTAGTCCGTCACGTCGAGCGAGACGACATGCGCCGCGCCGCCTTCGGCCTCGATCTCGGCGCGCAGTTCCTTGAGCCGCTCCACCCGCCGGCTCGCCAGCACCACCTTCGCGCCGGCCTGCGAAAGCACCTGGGCAAAACGCTTGCCCAGGCCGCTCGACGCGCCCGTGATCATCGCCACCTTGCCTTCCAGATTGATCGAACGGCCCATGTGCGCTTCCTGTTCAGGTATGAGGGTTCGCCGGACGGCCCTTTCCGCGGAGAGGGTGCCATTCTGGCATAAAATAGAACGGTCGTGCTAAAGTTGGCTCGTTGGGTTGCGGCCCGGGGAGCCTTACCCGACAATACGAACCCGAAAAAAGCATTCTAATGGCAAGAGGAGCTTTAATGACCCCCGCAAGTCTTTTGGAGCAATACGGCCCACGCGAG
>NZ_BAYB01000052.1 GCF_000685035.1 Paraburkholderia ferrariae NBRC 106233 | reverse complement strand
ACCTTCATCAGTTCGCCACGGACTTCCTTTTCGCTCTTGCGCTGCGCCTCCGGCTGCCCGAGGTTCTCCATGATGATCGACGCGCCCAGATTGCTCGTGGCGATGATGATCGTGTTGCTGAAATCGACCACGCGGCCCTTGCCGTCGGTAAGGCGGCCGTCGTCGAACACCTGCAGCAGGACGTTGTACACGTCCGGGTGGGCCTTTTCGATCTCGTCGAGCAGGATCACGCTGTACGGGCGGCGCCGCACGCGCTCGGTCAACTGGCCGCCCTCGTCGTAGCCCACGTATCCCGGCGGCGCACCAATGAGCCGCGCCACCGCGTGACGCTCCATGTACTCGCTCATGTCGATGCGGATGATGGCCTGCTCGTCGCCGAACACGCTTTCTGCAAGCGCCTTGGCGAGTTCGGTCTTGCCCACGCCGGTCGGTCCGAGGAAGAGGAAGGTGGCAATCGGGCGATGCTCCTGGCCGAGGCCCGCGCGCGAGAGGCGCACCGCATCGCTCACGGCGACCACGGCGTCGCTCTGGCCCACCACGCGTTCGCGCAGCCTGTCTTCCATCTTGAGCAGTTTCTGGCGCTCTTCCTGCGTGAGTTCCGCAACCGGAATGCCGGTGAGACGCGAGACCACTTCGGCAATCGACGCTACGGTGACTTCGAGCGTTTCGGAGCCCGTCTTGCGCTGCCACGCCTCCATTTTCTCGTCGAGTTGCTTCTGTTTGTCGGTAATGCGCTCTTCGAAATTTTTGGCTTCGTCGAAGCGTTTGCGCGAGGAGGCGTAGTCCTGCTCGCGCTTCAGTTGCACGATCTCGGCTTCGAGCTCCTGAATATCGGCGGGGCGCGAAGTCGCGCTAATGCGCACGCGTGCCGCAGCCTGGTCGATCAGGTCGATGGCCTTGTCGGGCAAAAACCGCGACGTGATATAGCGATCGGAAAGCTCGGCGGCGGCAACGAATGCATCGTCGGCGAAGGTCACCTGGTGGTGCGCCTCCAGTTTGTCGCGCAGACCGCGCAGGATCACGATGGTCTGATCCACCGTCGGCTCCGGCACGAGCACGGGCTGGAAGCGCCGTTCGAGCGCGGCGTCCTTTTCGATGTACTTCTGGTATTCGTTGAGCGTCGTGGCGCCGATCAGGCTCAGTTCGCCGCGCGCGAGCGCGGGCTTGAGCACGTTCGCGATGTCGAGGCCGCCTTCGCCGCCACCCTGTCCGGCGCCGACAATCGTATGAAGCTCGTCGATGAAGAGAATCAGTTCGTCCTGTTTCGCCGTGACTTCGTCGATCAACTGCTTCGCGCGCTCTTCGAACTCGCCGCGATACTTCGCGCCTGCGACCATCGAATTGATGTTCACTTCCACCAGGCGCTTGCCGCGCAGCACCTCGGGCACGTCGCCGTTCACGATGCGCTGCGCGAGGCCTTCCACGATTGCGGTCTTGCCCACGCCCGGCTCGCCGATCAGCACCGGGTTGTTCTTCTTGCGCCGTGCAAGCACTTCGATGGTGTTCTCGATTTCCTGCGCGCGCCCGAGCACCGGGTCGAGCTTGCCCTGG
>NZ_BAYB01000053.1 GCF_000685035.1 Paraburkholderia ferrariae NBRC 106233 | reverse complement strand
AATATCGCGCTCACCGTCGCCGATACCGACTGGCACCTCGATCGTCTCTACGCGTTCGCGAAAGAGCTCGGTGCGACGATGCTCGGCGCGCGCGTGTCGCGCTACGTGATCGATCTGAACCGCCCGCCGAACGACGAGAGCCTGTATCCGGGCCAGACGACCACCTCGCTGTGTCCGGCCGAGACCTTCCGCGGCGAGCCGCTCTATCGCGCGGGCTGTGCGCCCGACGCTGCGGCGCGCGCGCAGCGTGTCGCGACTTACTGGCAGCCGTATCACGAAACGCTGCGCGCGGAGTTGCAGCGGCTGCGCGGTCTGCATGCGAACGTGCTGCTGTGGGAGGCGCACTCGATTGCGAGCGTGCTGCCGCGGCTGTTCGAAAGCAAGCTGCCGGACCTGAATATCGGCACGCAGGATGGCCGCACGGCAGCGGCCGAAGTGCAGGCAGCGGCGGCGAGTGCGGCGCAGGCGAGCGCCTATACGTGGGTGGCGAATGGGCGTTTCAAGGGGGGCTATATCACGCGCCATTTCGGCGCGCCGCAGGACGGCGTGCATGCCATTCAGCTCGAGATGTGCCAATCCACCTATATGAGCGAGACGGCGCCGTTCGATTATGTGCCGGCGCTTGCGGGCAAGGTCGAGCCTGTGCTGCGGGGGATGGTGGGGGGCGCGCTTGCAGTTGTGAAAGCGCTTAACTCTGCGGGGATGTGAGGGATTCGAGGATTTGCGGAGGAATACTGCGACTAGCGGCTTTGCCGAAATGCTTGCCCAGGAAGTGACGACGCCCGCGGACGCGGGCGTTGCTTTATGCGAAGCCGGATTAACGTTGGCGGATTAACGTTGGGTTAGTCGGCTGTGATGGTGGGCCGGCCGTGTTCTGGAATGTATTTAGAAGAACAATGGGCTATTCGCGGCCTGAATCAAGTTCATTTGCGGTGCTTTATCTTGATGGTAGACGCTTTCGCTGGCCGGTTTAGCGTAGGTGGGTCACATATCGATGAGCACGGAAGAACAAGATTTGGTGGAGTTGAAATTTCCCGTGCTGATCTGATTGTCATGCCATCCCGAAAGCGGTTCGAGAGACCTTGATCTCTATACGAAGGAGCAGAAAGGTCTCGTGAAGCCAGGCACATATGCGTTGCCAATACCGTCAACTCCACAGCGGATGCAGACGCCGCAAGTGTCCCAATAGGCGTTATCGCATCTGAGATGACCGGAGTAGAACAGTCGGTTACTTCGGCGCGCCACGACTTGAGCGCAGCGCGCCTGCTGCCGTTCGTTCTGGGTGTTGGATAGCCGGGCTGTGGGTCAAAAAAAACCCCGCAAATCATTGATTTTGCGGGGTTTTCCACATCTTTTGGCGGAGAGACGGGGATTCGAACCCCGGATAGGTTATTAACCTATACACGCTTTCCAGGCGTGCGACTTAAACCGCTCATCCATCTCTCCAGCGGGACGCGAATTATAGCAGAGTCCGCGCGCGAGGGGAAACCGGCCCATCGGTACTCCGCCTCCAGCGCCAAAACCTCGCCGCAAACAACCAAAATCCCCCGCCCATATAAGCAACGCAGAATTCCTTTGTTCCGCCCCCGCGCGGCCTTCCCGTATCGTTGCCGCCTGATTGGCCCAACAACACAAACACTACGGGAACCCGCATGAAAGCGCTCTCACGTCTCGCCGTCCCCACCGCACTGGCGCTCGCCGCCGCCGGCGCCCACGCGCAAAGCAGCGTCACCCTGTACGGCATCGTCGATGCCGGCATCGCCTACGTCCACAACGCTCAAGGCACGGGCGGCGTGAACCAGGCGACGCTCGTGAAGTTCAGCAGCGGCAATCTCTCGGGCAGCCGCTGGGGCCTCAAGGGCACCGAAGATCTCGGCGGCGGTCTCTCGGCGATCTTCCAGCTCGAAAGCGGCTTCAACGTCGGCACCGGCGCGCTCGGCCAGGGTTCGCGCGAATTCGGCCGCAAGGCGATCGTGGGTCTCGCCAGCAACACGTTCGGCACGCTCACGCTCGGCCGCCAGTACGATCCGCTCGTCGATCTCGTGCAGCCGCTCACGGAAGACGGTCCGTTCGGCGGCGTGTTCGGCACGCCCGGCGACCTCGACAACTACGACAACAGCCTGCGCGTGAGCAATTCGCTCAAGTACACGAGCCCGCTGATCGCCGGCCTGCAGTTCGAGGCCCTGTACGCCCTCGGCGGCGTCGCGGGCGCGACCGGCAACGGCCAGACGTACAGCTTCGGCGCAGGCTACGCGAACGGCCCGCTCTCGCTCGCCGCGGGCTACTTCTTCGCCAACGGCGGCAACACGCTCACGTCCGGCGTGCGCACCTGGACCAGCAGTTCGGACAGCCTCTTCAACACCGTCATCAACCAGGGCTTCGCCAGCGCGAACTCCATCCAGATCGTGCGCGCGGGCGGCGAGTATGCGATCGGCGCGGTCACGTTCGGTCTCGCGTATTCGAATACGCAGTACGGCAGCGACGCATTCTCGGCTTTCCACGAGACGGCGAAGTTCAACAACGGTTCGGCGTTCGTGAACTACCAGTTCACCCCGGCGCTGCGCGCGGGCCTCGGCTACAACTACACGTCGCTCACGGGCCCGGTTTCGGCGCACTACAACCAGGTGAACCTCGGCGGCGACTACGCGCTCTCGAAGCGCACCGAGCTCTATGCGCTCGCCGGCTACCAGAAGGCAAGCGGCCATACGCTCGGCACCAACGGCCACGCGGTGGCGGCACAGGCGTCGATCGGCGACTTCGGCGTGAGTTCGGGCACCGATACGCAGGAACTCGTGGCCGTCGGCATCCGCCACAAGTTCTGATGCGCCTTCGCTGAGCGCCGGCAACGGCAGCGACTGCCCTTCATAATGCAAGACGCCGGGTTCGCCCGGCGTTTTTATGCCTGGAACAGGGGAGGGTGCGCTTGAAGGTCAGCGAAGCAGTCGAAAGCCGCAAATCCGTGCGGCAGTTTTTGTCGGATCCCGTGGACCCGGCCGTGATCCGCCATGTGCTTTCGCGTGCCGCGCGTGCGCCTTCGGGCGGCAACCTGCAGCCCTGGCGCGTGCATGTGACGGGCGGCGAGCCGCTCGCGAGGCTCAAGGCCATCATGGCCGCCCGCGTGGCGGAGGCCCCCGCGGGCGAGCAGGCCGAATACGATGTTTATCCGCGCGAGCTTTCTTCTCCGTATCGCGAGCGGCGCCATCAGGTCGGCGAGGATCTGTATCGCAGCATCGGCGTGACGCGCGAGGATCGTCCCGGCAGGCTGCGCCAGTTCGCGCGCAACTACGCGTTCTTCGACGCGCCGCTCGCGCTCTTTTGCAGCGTGGACCGGCAGATGGGGCCGCCGCAGTGGGCCGATCTCGGGATGTTCCTGCAGACGGTCATGCTGCTCTTGCGCGAGGCCGGTCTGCACAGTTGCCCGCAGGAGTGCTGGGCGCGCTATCCGCAGACGGTGGGCGAGTTTCTCGCGCTGCCGCCGGAGCGCATGCTGTTCTGCGGCATGGCGATCGGCTATGAGGACAGCGCCGCGCCCATCAACCAGTGGCGCTCGGCGCGCGTGCCGCTCGAGGCATTTGCCGGGTTCGATGGCATCTGAGCGTCCGGCTTCCGGCCGGCGCGGGCAGGAAGCCTTTTGGCCCGCGTCGCTTCAGAGCGCCGCGCGGATGCGCTGGGCGATGGCTTCGAGCGTGGCCATATCGGCCATTTCACGTGCGTGCGGACGCAACGTTTCCCCTTCGCGGCGCGGAATGACGTGGAAATGCACATGCGGCACGGTCTGTCCCGCCGCCGCACCGTTGAACTGCGCGATCAGCAGGCCTTCGGGCGCCAGCGCCGTGCGCACCGCCACGGCCACCTTCTGCACCATCTCCATGGCCGCCGCGCCGGCTTCCAGCGGAAGCTCGTAGATCTCCCCGGCCGGCGCTTTCGGCAGCACCAGCACGTGGCCGTCCGCCTGGGGCATGACGTCCATGATCGCGAGCGTCGTCTCGTTCTCGCAGACTTTGATGCAGGGGAGTTCGCCGCGCAGGATGCGCGCAAAAATATTGTTCGGGTCGTAAGCCATGGGGTCTCCCGGGTGAGGGGGGCTGCGCGTGCAGCGCAGATCGGTCAATCGACGATTATGGCCTGGGCCGAAGGGCCCGGGCGGGTTTCCTGCAGGATTTTTCGACTAGGTGCATCATAAGAGGATGCAGCAGGGTATGCAGCACGATTGATGGCAGGGTTCGTCCAGTTGACACGGAGCACGTATGGCAACGCCCGATCTCGAAGCAGTTCATTCCGCCCGCGAGGCCACCGGTTCGGCAGCCTGGCGTTTCGCCGCAGACCTGCTGGCGCATGCCGACGTGAGGCTCAACGGCACGCGCGAGTGGGACATGCGCATCCATGATCCGCACGTGCCGGAACGGGTGCTCGCGCTGGGCAACCTCGGTCTCGGCGAGGCCTATATGGACGGCCAGTGGGACTGCGACCGGCTCGACGAATTCTTCGCGCGCGTGCTGCGCTCGCATCTGGACGAGCGCATCGATCCCGCGCGTCTGGTCTTTCACGCGCTGAAAGCGCGCCTCATGAACCGCCAGACCACGCGCCGCGCGTGGAAGGTGGGGCAAAAGCACTACGACATCGGCAACGCCTTCTACGAGGCCATGCTCGACCGCCGCATGACCTATACCTGCGGCTACTGGTCGGGCGGCGCGAAGACGCTGGACGAGGCGCAGGAAGCCAAGCTCGACATGATCTGCCGCAAGCTCGGGCTCCAGCCCGGCATGCGCCTGCTCGACATCGGCTGCGGCTGGGGCAGTCTCATGCAGTTCGCCGCGGAACGCTACGGCGTGTCGTGCGTGGGCGTGACGATTTCGAAGGAGCAGGCAGCGCTCGGCGCCGAGCGCTGCCAGGGACTGCCGGTGGAGTTCCGCTTGGAGGACTACCGGCTGCTCGACGAGAAGTTCGACCGCATCGCGAGCGTGGGCATGTTCGAGCACGTGGGCCCGAAGAATTACCGCACGTATATGGAGGTGGCGCAGCGCTGCCTCGCGGACGACGGCATTTTCCTCCTGCACACGATCGGCAAGAACCGCCGCGAAACCACGCCCGATGCGTGGATCGACAAATACATCTTCCCGAACGGCGAGCTGCCGACCATCGGCCAGATCGCGGACGCTTCGGGCGGCCTCTTCGTCACCGAGGATCTGCACAATTTCGGCGCCGACTACGATCGCACGCTGATGGCCTGGCACGCGAATTTCGAAGCAGCGTGGCCGCGCTTCGAAGCGCAGATGGGCGAGCGTTTCTACCGCATGTGGCGCTACTACCTGCTGTCGTGCGCCGGCGCGTTCCGCGCGCGGGACATCCAGCTCTGGCAGTGGGTGTTCGCGAAGCAGGGGCTTCGTGGCGGCTACCGGCGTCCGGCGCTGGGCTGAATCGCATGCGCACGGGCGGTGCGCTCGCGCCGCCCTCGCTTCGTTACGACACGCCGCGCGTTTAGCGCATTACCACCGTGACGGTCGCAATGCCGAGGATCGTCATGAGCACGGAAGCGCCCACGTGTATCGCGATCTCGCCGAGCGCCCAGCCAATGCGGCCTTGCTGCAGGTGCGAAACGACTTCGGCCGAGAAGGTCGAGAACGTGGAGAGACCACCCATCATCCCCGTAATGACGAAAAGGCGCCATTCTGCAGGGATCTCAGGCATGCGCGCGAAGAACGCCACGGCCACGCCGATCACGTAGCCCGCGATCACGTTTGCTGCGAGCGTGCCGAGCGGGAGCGAGGGAAAGAGTGCATTCAGGCGCAGGCCGAGCACCCAGCGGAGCAGCGAACCAAGTGCGCCGCCGATGCCGATGGCGAATATGGACAGATACATGGTGTGAACAGGTTGAAGGCGCAATGAAGGCCTGCACGGCGCAGGCTCCGTATTGAACACGGAGTTTAGCACCGAGCGCCGGCCTGCCCACGCCCGTACCCCGAACCGCGGCTGGTCGCTCGCGACCAACTACGCGAACGGGTCGGTGCCGCTCTCGGCGGGCTACCTGACGTTGCGCAACCCGTTGCAGACGGCGCTGGGCGGGCAAGAGCAGCTATATCGGCGACTTTAGCTTCAGCAATGCCAATGCTTCGTACTACGAACTACAAAACGCACAGAAAGTAGCGATCTGGGGCGTCGGCGGATCGTATGCCTTCGACACGGTGACGGTGGGGCTGACCTACACGCACACGCGCCTCTCGCAAAGCCTCTACCTTTCCTCCACGGCCGAGCCTCAGGGCGTAGACATTTCGTTCGACATCGCCGAGTTCGACACGACGTGGCAGGTCTCTCCGGCGTTGCGCGTATATCTTCAACGACGCGCCCCCGAGCAGCGAGTCCTCTACGCGCGTGCATCAGGTGAATCTGGGGGCGGTCTACAACCTCTCGAAGCGCACGGGGCTCTATGCGGTAGCAATCGGGCAGAAGTCGTCCGGCGCGAGCCTCGGCATCGACGCGTCGAGCGGTGCCACGCAGAAACTACGCGCAGATCCCGAACCTGGTGAATTCGGATACCGGCAAGCAGCTTGCCGTGATCGCGGGCATCCGCCATAACTTCTGAGCCTGGCCCGGCGTGGGGGCCGGCAGAGCGGCATGACGCGCCGCGGCAAAGGGCGCCGCGGCGCGCGGGCAGCCTGGGGTAGCAATCGTGGCGATCGGCAGTAGAATGGGCGCGTCCCCGTCCGGTATGAGCCCGCGCATGAAAGTCGCCCTTTTCATTCCATGTTTTATCGACGCGTTCTACCCCGAAGTCGGCATCGCGACGCTCGAACTGCTGGAGCGCTTCGGCTGTGAAGTCGACTATCCGCAGGAGCAGACCTGCTGCGGCCAGCCGATGGCCAACAGCGGCGCGCAGGCCGAAGCCGCCGGCGCGGAGCGCGTGTTCGTGCGCGCGTTCGCGGGCTACGACTATATCGTCGGGCCTTCGGCCAGTTGCGTGAACCATGTGCGCGACCATCTCACCGCCATCGAGCAGACCGACGAGGTGCGCAAGGTCCGCGCTTCGACCTACGAACTCGTCGAATTTCTCCACGACGTGCTTGGCGCCCGCGATTTCCCGTGGGCCGAATTCCCCTGGCGCGTGGGCCTGCACAACAGTTGCAGCGCGTTGCGCCATCTGCACGAAGCTTCGATATCGGAAATCGCCGGCCCGGCGTTTTCCAAGCCGCGCACGCTGCTGGCCGGCGTGAAGGGCATCGAATTCGTGCAGCCCAAACGTCCCGACGAGTGCTGCGGCTTCGGCGGCACCTTCGCCGTGACGGAGGAGGCCGTTTCGGTGCGCATGGGGCAGGACAAGGTGGTCGATCATGTCGGTGCGGGCGCGCAGTACATCGTGTCGGGCGACATGTCGTGCCTCATGCACCAGCAGGGCTGCGCCGAGCGCATGAGCGCCGACGTGCGCTTCATCCATATTGCCCAGGTGCTCAACGGAGCGCGCGAATGAAACGCGTCGAACATGCGAAGCTCGCGAGCGGCTTCCTCTCGCACCCCGAGCACGTGGCCTTTCACGACAAACGTCTGTGGGATCTGCGCTCGAAGCGCGATGCGCAGGCACACGCCATTCCCGAGTGGGAAACGTTGCGCTCGCTCGCCTCGGCCATCAAGGCCCATACGCTCTCGAAGCTCGCCGATTACCTCGAGCAGTTCGTGAGTCAGGCCGAGGCGAACGGCGTGCGGGTGCACTTTGCCGACACGGCCGAAGAGCACAACGAAACGGTGTACCGGCTGCTGAGCGAGCGCGGCATGACCGGGCTCGTTAAAAGCAAGTCGATGCTCACCGACGAGTGCGACATGCGCCCGTATCTGGAGTCGCGCGGCATCGCGGTGATGGAAACGGACCTCGGCGAGCGCATCCAGCAACTCGACGGGCAGCCGCCCAGCCATATCGTCGTGCCGGCCGTGCACAAGCTTCGCGGCGACGTGGCGGAAGTCTTCAGCCGCACGATCGGCACGGACCCGCACAACGAAGACATTCACTACCTTGCGCAGAGCCAGCGCATGAACACGCGGCCGTGGTTCGTGCGCGAGAAGACCGCGGGCATGACGGGCTGCAACTTCGCCGTGGCGGAAACGGGCACGGTGGTCGTCTGCACGAACGAGGGCAACGCCGATCTCTCCGCGAACATGCCGCCGCTGCACATCGTTTCGCTCGGCATCGAGAAGCTGATTCCGCGCCTCTCCGACCTGGGCGTGTTCATCCGCATGCTGTCGCGCAGTGCGCTCGGTTCGCCCATCACGCAGTACACGTCGCATTTCCGCGCGCCGCGCGAGGGCGCGGAACTGCACTTTATCCTCGTCGATCATGGCCGTTCGGAGCGGCTCGCCATGCCCGACTTCTGGCATTCGCTCAAGTGCATCCGCTGCGGCGCGTGCATGAACACGTGCCCCGTGTACCGGCGCAGCGGCGGCCTTTCGTATGGCAGCACCTACGCGGGGCCGATCGGGGCGATCATCAATCCGACCTTCGACCTCAAGCGCTTCAGCGCGCTGCCGTTCGCCTCCACGCTCAACGGCAGTTGCACGAGCGTGTGCCCCGTGAAGATCAACATTCACGAGCAGATTTACCAGTGGCGCCAGGTGATTGCCGCGCAGCACGAAGTGCCCTTCGTCAAGCAGGAGGTACTGAAGATGGCAGGGCGACTGCTAGGCAGTCCTACGCTCTATCGCGGCGCGGTGGCGTCGCTCGAAGGTGCGCTGCGCCGCTTGCCCAACTTCATGCTCTATAACCCGCTCAATATCTGGGGACGCCAGCGCGACCTGCCGCAGGCGCCGGCTACGACTTTCCATGCGTGGTACAAGAAGAACCGCCAGGGAGGCAGCCGTGGCCAATCGTGAAGCGTTCATTGCGCGTGTGCGCGCCGCCCAGCCCGCCGCGCTCGATCTGCCCGAGGTGCCGCACTTCGATACGCCGTCCGGCGATCTGCGCGAGCGCTTTGTCGCATCGCTCGGATTGATGGGCGGGCGCGAGGCGCAGGTCGCTTCGGCCGATGCGGTTTTGCCGCTGATTCACGAGCGCTTCGGTGCACAGGCGGTAATCGCCTCGGCGGTGCCCGAAGTGGCCGGCACGTTTGCGCTCGATCCGAAGATGCCGCCCGCAGCGCTGGAGAAGGTCGATGTGGGGGTGGTACGGGCGCGCTTTGGCGTCGCGGAGACGGGTTCGGTATGGTTGAGCGAGCGCGAGTACGTGGTGAACGCGCTCGGCTATATCGTGCAGCATCTGGTCGTGCTGCTCGACCCCGCCCAGATCGTGGCGGGACTGCAGGACGCGTACCGTCGCGACGATTTTCGCGGCGCGCGCTACGCAGCGCTGGTAACGGGACCGTCGGCAACGGCCGATATCGAAGGCGTGCTGATACAGGGCGCGCAGGGCGTGAAATCCTTGACGGTGGTCTGGCTGCCGGTGGCGTAAGCGCGATCTCGCGGCGGCCAGCATATTGCGGGGGACTTGCGCTGCCACGACGTGCCGGCCCGTTTCGCCGCCGGCGTTGAACACAACGGTTGCCATGGACACATCGACGCGCCGACGATGGTCATTCAGATCCTTCTCCTGAGCGGTTTTCTGCTCGCCAGCATCGCCTTCGTGCAGGCGATGAGCCTGCGCTGGGCGATCTCCGAATCGGTGCTGCTGGCCGCGTGGGGCTTCGCACTGGGCGGCGCGTACCTCCTGAGCGGCGAGGCGTGGCCGGATCTCGTGTCCGGCATTGTCACGCCCGCGCTTTCGCCGCGGCTCGCGCCCGAAGCCTACCTCTGGATCTTCCTGCCCCCGCTGCTTTTCCAGGCGGCGCTCAGCGTGAATGTGCGCGAAATGCTCGGCGACGCGGCGCCCATTCTGCTGCTCGCCGTGGTGGCCGTCTTCGTTACGACGGGCATGGTGGGCGAAGGAATCCGCCTGACGGGACTCGGCCCGCTCACCGACGGCCTGCTGCTGGGCGCGATGATCGCCACCACGGATCCCTCGGCGGTGCTGGCCGTGTTTCGCGAGGTGGGGGCGCCTGCGAGGCTCGTGCGGCTCGTGGAAGGCGAGAGCCTGCTCAACGACGCGGCGGCCATCGCCATCGCGAGCGTCCTGATCGCGGCCATCACGGGCGACGCGGCAGCGGCGAGCGCAGGTGCCGCGTTGCGCACGCTCGGCATTGGCCTGTGCGGCGGGCTGCTGGCGGGCGCGCTCGCCGGGCGCTGCTTTGCGTGGCTCCTGCCGCTGCTGGGCGGGGAGGGCAAGGCCGAGGTTTCGCTCAGCTTCGCGCTGCCGTATCCGCTCTATCTTTTTGCGGACCAGATGCTGCACGTGTCCGGCGTGGTGGCCGTGGTAGCCGCGGGACTCGTGATCAGCGGCCTGGGGCGCACGCGCCTCTCGCCTTCGAACTGGTCGCATCTGCAACTGATCTGGGAACAGATTGCCGCCATGGCAGGCGCCGCCATCTTCCTGCTCGCCGCCATGCAGATTCCGCGCACGCTGCGCGACGCCCATTGGCTCGACCTCGTTGCGCTTGCCGTGGTCGTGGCAACGGCGTTCGTCGCGCGGCTCGTGGTGGTGTTCGGCATGCTGCCGCTGCTTTCCCGGCTGCGCCTGACCGAGCCCGTGAGCGCCGCGTACAAGCTCGTGATCGCATGGGGCGGGTTGCGCGGTGCGGTGACGCTCGTGCTCGCGCTCGGCCTCGCGCAGAACACGGCGCTGCCCGAGAGCACGCGCCGCTTCGTGGCGATACTCGCGACGGGCTTCGTGCTGGTGAGCCTGGTGGTGAACGGCTCTTCGCTCAAGCTCCTGATCCGGCGGCTGAAGCTCGACCTGCTTTCGCCGCAGGAGCAGGCGTTGCAGCAACAGGCCGTGCGTCTTTCGGCAATCGCCGTTTCGGCCCGGGTCCATGCCGCGGCGCGCACGTTCCGCATCGCGCCCGAGGACGCCGCGGCGGCCTGCGAGACCTACCGGCGCAGCATCGACCTCAGCACGACGGCCTTCGATATCGAAGCGGCGCTCACCGAGCGCGAGCGCCTCGCCATCGGCCTCGTCACGCTCGCGGCGAAAGAGCGCGACCTGATCCCGCAGTACGGCAGCGGGATCATCACGATTCGCAATCTCGACGCGATGATGCAGAACACCGAGTCGATGATCGAGGCATCGCGCCTGAATGGCCGGGTGGGCTATCAGCGCGCGGCGCGGCTGATCCTCGACTATTCGCCCGGCATGAAACTCGCCCGATTCGCGCGCCGCTGGCTGCATATCCAGCAGCCCTATGCCGATGCGCTCGCCGATCGGTTCGAACTGCTGATGTGCCGGCGCGTGGTGCTGCATCAACTGATCTCGTTCAACGACGAAAGCCTGAAGCCGCTGCTGGGCGAGCGCCTTTGCGCGTTGCTCACGACGATTCTCAAGTCGCGCATTGCGCTCGTCGACAAGGCGCTGGAAGAGCTGCGGCAGTGCTTCGGGCGCGCGGCGGACGTGCTCGAACAGCGCATGCTGCTGCTCTACGCGCTGCGCGAGGGCCGCGAGCGCATTGTGGCCATGTACGAGGAGCGTTCGATCTCGAAGGAAGTCTACGATTCGATTTCGCGCGAACTGGGCGACGCGTGGAAGCTGGCCGTCCGGCGCGCGCATCCTGCCATCGTCGCACGGGTGAAGGAGGCGCAGGAGACCGCGGAGGCGAGGGGCGGCCAGGAGGCGGCGCCGGAGCCTGAGCCCCAGGCAGCACCCGGGCTGTCCACGCAGCCTCCGCAACCACCGGAAGGACCCTCGCAGCCATGACCGAGATCCAGTCCGCCATCCTGGTTTTCGTGCTGCTCCTCGGCGGGACCGGCCTTGGCATCCTGCTGCGGCCGCTCTTGCCAGAGGAGCATCGCCGCCACGAAACCGTGCAGCTGGTGCAGCTCGTGATCGGCATGCTCGTAACCTTCGCGGCGCTTGTCCTGGGACTCCTGACGGCTTCCGCAAAGGCCAGCTTCGATACGGCGTCCAACGACATGCGCGCCTATTCCGCCGAACTGATCCAGCTCGACACGCGCCTGCGCGAGTACGGCCCGGATGCCGCCGGCCCGCGCAACGCCTTGCGCGCCTATACGGCGGCGGCGATCGCTTCCACGTGGCCGGCCGAAACGCCGCCGCCGGGGAACGATTACCCGCGCGTGCCGGCGCTCGATCCCGATCAACTGGAGAGCCGGCCGCTCGGTGCGTTGCTCAATTCGGTCGGGCGGCAGATCGATGCGCTCGCGCCTCGCGACCGCTTTCAGCAGGTGCTCGCGGCGGATATCCAGCAGCATTTCGCCCGCGTGACCGATACGCGCTGGCGGCTCATCGAGGAGGCGCACAGCTCGATCTCGCGGCCCTTCTTCGCGATGCTGGTGCTCTGGCTGATCGTGATCTTTCTGAGCTTCGGATTGATCGCGCCGCGCAATGCGCTCGCCATCGTGACGATTCTGCTGGGGGCGCTGTCGATTTCGTCGGCGGTTTATGTGATCGTCGATCTGGATACGCCCTTTACCGGGGTCATCGTGATTCCCAGTGCGTCGATGCGCAATGCGCTCGAACACATGAGCGTGGCGCCCGCGCAAGCGCCTTCCTGAAGCGGTGCTGTAAGTAACGGAACGAGGAGGCCCCGATGCTGCGCAAGACACTCAACGCCTCGCGGCTGCAGGAGGAAGTGAGCCGGCGCCTGCACAAGCTCCAGGAAGTGATCGAAGACGGCGTGAAGTTCGTCGTGCCGCGTCCGCAGCTTCAGCCGGCGGACCGTACCGGCTGCAACTGGACGATGAAGCACTTCGGCAATGCGGCGGGCTTCGAGGCCGCGATAGCCGATGTGATGGCCCGCGTTCAGGCCGAATACAACCTCGCGGTGGAAGACGACGACGCGGCAGGCGACACGCTGCCGGCTGGCAAAACCGGTCCGTTCGGCAGCGCGACGGCAACGGCCGCGAAGGCCAATCCGTTTGGCGAAACCGCAGGATCGAAGGACAAGACGAATCCGTTTGGTGAGCCGGCGGAGCGGGCGAAAGCGTCGAATCCCTTCGGCGACGCGAAACCCGCAGGGCAGAGCGATCCGTTTGGCGGCGAGGCCCCTGCCGCGCCGGCGCCCAAGCGTTTCGGCAATCCGTTCGGCGACGCCTGAATCTCCCCGCCTCGCACTGCCGCTCGCGGACCCTCTGCGGATCTCGCGAGCGGCGGCGCGGGCCGATCTTGCGATCAGCTTTCGTCGGTAGTGGTAGCCGTGGCGGCTTTGGCGCGCGGACGGCGCGCGCGCGATGCGGTCTTCTTCGCCGGCGCGGGTTTCTTCACCGCTTCGGCTGTGTCTGCCGTTGCGGCGGGAAGGGCGGATGCAGCGGATGCAGCGTCGTCGCTTGCCGGCGCAGCGGTCGCCGTCTTGCGCGCGGGGCTCTTGCGCGAAGCCGTTTTGCGGGCGCGGCGCGGGGCCGGGCGCGCTTCCTCGACCGCTTCCTGCTGCACGCCGAATTCGGCGTGTTCGAAGGAGACAGTCTCCTCCACCGCCGGAGCAAACGGCGCTTCACTGAAGAGCGGCAAGGGCGGGTGCTCCGCGTGTGCCGGTGACGTGTCGCCATGCTTTGCGACTACGGCCTCGACGGGCGGCGCTTCGTCCTCCTGCGCGTCGCCCGCGGCTTCGCCGCCCTTGCCGCCACGCTTTGCACCGCCTGCGGCATTGCGCTCGTCGCGCCGGCCTTTGCTGCGACCCTTGCCGCGTCCGCGCGCTTCGTCGTTGCGCGGGGCGGCCGCTTCCTCCGCTACGCCGGGGGCAGCCGGCTCGGCGGCGTCGCCCGACGCAGGCTGGCTGGTACGCGAGACATAGGTGCCCGACTTCTCGTCGCGGCCCACTTCCAGCAGTCCGCGCGCCTGGGCTTCGTCAAGCAGGTTGCCGAACGCGCGAAAGCCATAGCGCGTTTCGCTGAAGTCCGGCCGGCGCCGCTTGATGGCGCTCTTGAGTACCGAAGCCCAGATCTTGCCGCTGTCGCCGCGTTCCAGCACGAGGGCATCGAGCGTTTCCACGGCGAGCGCGATTGCCTTCGACTTGCGCTCCTCGGCCTTGCGCTCGTCCCGGTCGTCCCGCTCGTCGCGTTCGTCGTTCTCGGCCCTGGCCGGGCGTTCCTCGCCGCCCTGACGCTTCGCGCCCGCCGCTTGCTCGCGCCTCGTCGCGCCGCGCGCGGCTTCGCGCACGAGGTCATCGTAGAAGATGAATTCGTCGCAGTTGGCCACGAGCAGGTCGGAGGTGGAGTGCTTCACGCCCACGCCAATCACCTTCTTCGCGTTCTCGCGCAGCTTCGAAACGAGCGGCGAAAAATCCGAGTCGCCGCTCACGATCACGAAGGTATCGACGTGCGACTTCGTATAGCAGAGGTCGAGCGCGTCCACCACGAGACGGATATCGGCCGAGTTCTTGCCCGACTGGCGCACGTGCGGAATTTCGATGAGTTCGAAGCTCGCTTCGTGCATGGAGGCCTTGAAGCCCTTGTAGCGCTCCCAGTCGCAATAGGCCTTCTTCACGACGATGCTGCCCTTGAGCAGCAGACGCTCGAGCACGGGCTTGATATCGAAGCGGTCGATCTTCGCGTCGCGCACGCCGAGCGCGACGTTTTCGAAGTCGCAGAACACCGCCATGCTGACGTTTTCCTGGGGAGAGGCCATGTGATTCGCTGGTTTCATAGATGGATTCGAACGCACATGATAGCCCCCCGCGGCGGGTGGGGGAGAAAACGCGCACCAGGGCGAGTCCCGCACTCATCGAGAACGGCGCATGCCGCCCATATTGTTTCGCCCATGGGCAAACGAACAGGTTGCGTGCGCAAACATGCTGATGTTTCGCGTTTGCCCGATATTTCGGGTATTTGGGCCCGATTTTTCATGTGTCCGTCACATCCCGTCCCTAAGCTTGCGCGGCCCCATCCACTGCGCATGGGGCGGGCAACCATAAATAACACTCTCCATAACGACTCGACACTCCAGAGGACTTCCATGGCTGTACGCTTTTCAGGCAAGGTCTGGGCGCTTTTCGCGACCCTCTTTGCCGCGCTTTGCGCTGCGCTTTTCGTGAGCGCGTGCGGTTCGTCCACGGCGCTCACGGGCCAGCAGCAGATTCGCCACGTGTTCGTCATCACGCTCGAAAATGAGAACTACGCGACCACCTTCGGCTCCAGCACGAAGGCGCCGTACCTGGCGCAAACGCTTGCGGCTCAGGGCGCGCTCGTGCAGAACTACTACGGCACCGGCCACGTGAGTCTCGACAACTACATCTCGATGCTGAGCGGCCAGGCGCCGACCCCGCAGACCGACAACGACTGTACGACCTATGAAGACTACAGCATGAGCGGCACGACCTCGGACGGTCAGGCAATCGGCACGGGCTGCGTGTTTCCGGCGAGCGTGAAGACGCTGCCCGATCAGTTGAAGGCCGCCGGCTTCACGTGGAAGGGCTACGAAGAGGATATGGGCAACGACCCGTCGCGCGAAGCCGCGACCTGCGGCCACCCCACGCTGAACACCACGGACCTCACGCAGGAGGCCGAGGCGCCGAGCGCGGCCGTGCCGCTGGGCGACCAGTACGCCACGCGTCACGACCCGTTCATGTACTTCCACTCGATCATCGATTCGTCGGACTGCCTGACGAACGTCGTGAGCCTGAACAACCTGCAAAATGACCTGCAGTCGGTCGCGACGACCGCCAACTTCAACTTCATCACGCCGAACCTCTGCGACGACGGCCACGATTCGCCGTGCGTGAACGGCCAGCCGGGCGGCCTGACGAGCGCGAACACCTTCCTGCAGAAGTGGGTGCCCATCATCACGTCGTCGGCGGCGTTCAAGCAGGACGGCCTCCTGATCATCAACTTCGACGAGAGCAGTTACGCGAGCGAATCGCTGAACACGAGTTCGAAGCCGCCCACGCTCACGCTCACGTATTCGGGCAGCACCTGCTGCAGCGAGCAGCCTGGCCCGAACCTCGCCGCGTTCCCGCAGTCCTCGACCTACGGCACGCTGCCGGCCAGCGCGATTCCGGGCCTGCCGTCCTCGCTCGGCACGATCTCGCTCGTGATGACGAAGGCGAACTACGGCGGCGACCAGACTGGCGCCGTGATGATCTCGAAGTTCATCAAGCCGGGCACGGTCTCGACGGTGCAGTACAACCACTATTCGATGCTCAAGAGCATCGAGGACATCTTCGGCCTCGGCCACCTGGGCTACGCCGGGCAAACCGGGCTTGTGGGCTTCGGCAACGACATCTTCACGAACCTGTAATCATGTCCGCGTTTTTTGCAACCACGACGGCGCGCCGCGCCGTCAAGGCTGCGCTCGCCGCCACCGCCGCCTCGGTGGCGGCGTTTTGCGCTGCGGGCGCTGCCCCCGCGCTCGCGCAGTCTTCTGCCCCACAGCCGCAGCCTGCCTCGCACGCGGCCGCGCCCGCTGTTCTTAGCGACACGGCGGCGCTCGGCAAGCTGGTGTTCTACGATCAATCGCTTTCGGCCTCGGGGCGCATGTCGTGCGCAAGCTGCCATAGCCCCGCGCATGCCTATGGTCCGCCCAACGGCCTCGCGGCCCAGACAGGCGGCCCCGATCTGCATTCGCAGGGCACGCGCGCCGTGCCCACCTTGCGCTACGTGCTCAACCGCACGCCGGTCTGGACCCATGTGCAGGCGGCGAGCCTCGGCGAGCGCTTCGAGGACGACAGCTCGCCCTCGGGCGGATTCGGCTGGGACGGGCGTTTCAATCATCTGCACGACCAGGCCACGTTCCCGCTCTTCAATGCCAACGAGATGGCGAACCGCAATGCCGCTTCGGTGGTCGCGAAGCTCGCGCATGGACCCTACGCGGCGCGCTTCCGGCAGGTGTTCGGCGAGACCGTGTTCGATGCGCCCGACGTGGCGCTGAAGGACGCCATGATGGCCGTCGAGCGCTACGAACTGGAGGAGCCGGACTTTCATCCGTACACGAGCAAGTTCGACTATTACCTCGACGGCAAGGTCCATCTCACGGCGGCGGAGCTGCACGGCAAGAAGCTCTTCGACGACCCGAACAGCGGCAACTGCGCGTCCTGCCACATCGACCAGCCGGGCGTGAACGGCGCGCATCCGCTTTTCACGGACTTCCAGTTCGAAGCGCTGGGCGTGCCGCGCAATCCGGAACTGAGCGCGAATCGAGATCCTTCGTACTACGATGAAGGTCTGTGCGGACCGCTGCGCACCGATCTCGCGAAGGACAGGACGCTGTGCGGCCTCTTCAAGACGCCGACGCTGCGCAACACGGCCACGCGCCAGGTATTCTTCCACAACGGCCGCTTCCACACGCTGCGCGAGGCGCTGCGCTTCTACGTGCAGCGCGATACGAATCCGGAGAAGTGGTATTCGCACGACCGCGCGGGCCATGTCGTGAAGTTCGACGACCTGCCGGCTGCCGAACGCGGCAACGTGGACACCATGGATGCACCGCTCACCTACAAGAAGGGCGACAAGCCGGTCTGGAGCGAGCACGACATCGACGACGTGATCGCATTCCTGAAGACGCTCAACGATGGTTACGAGCCGAAGCCGCAGGCGGCCGGCCTGGCCAAGCCGGCCGATCCAGCCGATCCGGCGAGATCGCCGCTGACCCAGGCGGCGCGCTAGCGCTTGCCGCCGGTGGCCGCGGGCGGCGCATGCGCCGCCGCGGCATCGAGATAGCCGAGCAGGGCGCTCGCCGTAGCCGCTTCGCGGCGCAGCGCCTCGCCGATGGGCCCGTCGGGCGAGGCGTCGAAGCCGCCCGTGGCGCCGAGCGCGGTGAGCACGGCGCACACCTTGCCGGTGTGATCGAAGAGCGGCGCGGACACCGCGCTGATCCCCTTCAAATTCGTGTCCTTGACCGACGCGCAGCGCATGGCCTGCACGCGGCGGCGCAACTCGCCGATCGGATCGGCGGCGTCGAGCTGCGCGCGCAGCGAGGCATCCGCATGCGCGAGTTCCTCTTCGGCGAGCGCGAGCACGCGCGTGTCTTCGAGCAGGCCCAGAAACACGCGCCCCGTGGACGACCACAGCAGCGGCATCACCGATCCCACGCGCGCATTCACGGTCACGGGCAGCCCGGGTTCCTCGAAGCGGATGATCGTCGGCCCCTTGTTGCCCATCACCGCGACGAACGTCGTCACTTCAAGCTGCTCGCGCAGCCGCACGAGGGCGGGTTCGGCAATCCGCACGGGATCGGCCTGGCGCATCGCGGCCGCGCCGATCATCATCGCTTCCGGTCCGAGCCGGTATTGCTGCGTGAGCGCGTCCTGCGTCACGAGCCCTTCCTCGATCAGGCTCACCAGATAGCGGTGCACCTTCGCGGGGCTCTCGCCCACGTAGGCGGCGAGACCCGTGAGACTCGCCCGGCCGCCCAGGCGCGCCAGGCCCTTGAGTACGGCCATGCCGGTCTGCGCCGACTGCACGCGCTGGCGCCGCTCGCGCGTGGCCGTCGCCGCTGTCGTGGCGCTTTTCGCGGTGCGGCCAGGCTTCGACGCCATGGCGGACGCGGGCGACGAAGCGGGGTCGGCAACGGCCAGGGATTCCGGGATTGAAGCGGGGACGGGGGCGGTTTTCATGGAGCGATTCTAAGTGGCCGGACGAGCCACGCGGCACCAGGGTCGTTGCAGGTTAACCCCTATCTCTGAATTACGCAATGCGTACTAGAGTTACGCAAAATGCATTGCGCAGGCAGGAGGAGGAAGTCCATGAGCGAAGCCACCGAAACCCCCGCGGCGCGGGCAGGGGGCTGCCCCTTTCCCCATGGCGCGGCAGCGGTCGCAGGCGGTTGCCCGGTGAGCGCGAACGCCGCGGCGTTCGACCCGTTCAGCGACGGCTACCAGCAGGACCCGCCCGAATACGTACGCTGGGCGCGCGAGCAGGAGCCGGTGTTCTACAGCCCGCAACTGGGCTACTGGGTGGTGACGCGCTACGACGACATCAAGGCGATCTTCCGCGACAACCTCACTTTCAGTCCTTCCATCGCGCTCGAAAAGATCACGCCCACGGGGCCGGAGGCGAACGCGGTGCTGGCCTCGTACGGCTACGCGATGAACCGCACGCTCGTGAACGAGGACGAACCCGCGCACATGCCGCGCCGCCGCGTGCTGATGGAGCCGTTCACGCCGGAGCATCTGAAGCATCACGAACCGATGGTGCGGCGCCTGACGCGCGAATACGTGGACCGCTTCATCGACACGGGCCGCGCCGATCTCGTCGACCAGATGCTCTGGGAAGTGCCGCTTACGGTGGCGCTGCATTTTCTCGGCGTACCCGAGGAAGACATGGACCTGCTGCGCCAGTATTCGATCGCGCACACCGTCAATACGTGGGGCCGGCCGCGCCCCGAGGAGCAGGTGGCGGTCGCGCACGCGGTGGGCAACTTCTGGCAGTTCGCGGGCAAGGTGCTCGAGAAGATGCGCCAGAACCCCGACGGTCCCGGCTGGATGCAGTACGGCATTCGCAAGCAGAAGGAGCATCCGGAAATCGTCACGGACTCCTATCTGCATTCGATGATGATGGCGGGCATCGTGGCGGCGCACGAGACCACGGCAAACGCCACCGCCAATGCCATGAAGCTGCTGCTGCAGCATCCGCATGCGTGGCGCGAACTCTGCGAAGACCCGGGCCTGATTCCCAACGCCGTGGAGGAATGCCTGCGCCACAACGGCTCGGTGGCGGCGTGGCGGCGCCTCGTGACGAAGGACACCCAGGTCGGCGGCATCGACATTCCCTCGGGCGCGAAGCTTTTGATCGTCACGTCGTCGGCGAATCACGACGAGCGCCATTTCGCCGACGCGGATCTCTTCGACATTCGCCGCGAGAACGCGAGCGACCATGTCACGTTCGGCTATGGCTCGCACCAGTGCATGGGCAAGAACCTCGCGCGCATGGAGATGCAGATCTTTCTCGAAGCGTTCACGCGCCGGCTGCCGCACATGCGGCTCGCCGGGCAGTCGTTCAGCTACGTGCCGAACACCTCGTTTCGCGGGCCGGAGCATCTCTGGGTGGAGTGGGATCCGGCGCAGAACCCGGAGCGCAGGCAGCCCGCGCTGGCCGCGCCGCAGGCCGCCGTGCGCATCGGCGAACCCTCCGCGCATGCGCTGGCCCGGCCCGTGATCGTGGAGCGCGTGAGTACGGTGGCGAACGGCATCGTGCGGCTGCGGCTCGTTGCGCCGGAGGGCGCATCGCTGCCGCGCTGGGCGCCGGGCGCGCATATCGACGTGGAATGCGGCGACACAGGCCTCTCGCGCCAGTACTCGCTGTGCGGCGACCCCGCGCACACGCAGGCGTTCGAGATTGCGGTGCTGCGCGAAGCGGCAAGCCGCGGCGGCTCTGCCTGGATGTACGATGCGGTGCGCGAAGGCATGCGGCTCAGAATCCGCGGGCCACGCAATCATTTTCGTCTCGACGAGGAAGGACGCCGCGCGATTTTCGTCGCGGGCGGTATCGGCATTACGCCGGTGAGCGCCATGGCACGCCGTGCGAAGGAACTGGGCATCGACTACGCGCTGCACTACAGCGGCCGTTCGCGCGCCACGATGGCCTTTATCGACGAGCTCGCGCAACTGCATGGCGACAGGCTGCATCTGCATGTTTCCGATGAAGGTACACGGCACGACTTCGGTACGCTCGACGTGGATGCGCACACGCGCGTCTATGCCTGCGGTCCGGCGCGCATGCTCGACGCGCTCGCCGCATGCAGCGCGGCATGGCCCGAAGACGCGCTGCGCGTCGAGCATTTCGCCGCGAGCGCCGGCAAGCTCGATCCCGCGAACGAGCACGCGTTCGAAGTCGAGCTGAAGGACTCGGGCCTCGTGCTGAACGTAGCGGCGGGCCAGACCGTGCTCGATGCGCTGCGCCGGGCAAACATCGACGTTCAGAGCGACTGCGAGGAGGGCCTGTGCGGCTCGTGCGAAGTGCGCGTGCTCGCGGGCGAGATCGATCATCGCGACGTGGTGCTCACGCGTGCCGAGCGCGAGACGCACACGCGCATGATGACCTGCTGCTCGCGCGCGAAGGGCCGGCGATTGACGCTCGAACTCTAGGCGCGCTGGCCGGGATCGAAACGAAAACAACATGGCGGGAATGGAGACTTTTTCATGAGCAAGACCGTGGAGGTGACCGGCGTTATCGACGAAAGCCGGTTCGGGCCGTATCAACTGCTGGTGGTTGCGCTGTGCGCGATGTGCCTCGTCATGGACGGCTTCGACGTCCAGGCCATGGGCTACGTCGCGCCCGTGGTGATCCGCGAATGGGGCATCGCCAGGGAAACGCTCGCGCCCGTGTTCGGTGCGGGCCTGTTCGGCATGCTGGTGGGCTCGCTCACCTTCAGTACGCTGGCCGACAAGATCGGCCGCCGCCCCGTGCTGATCGGCGCCACGCTGTTCTTCTCGGTCTGCATGCTGGCCACGGGGTTCGCGCAGTCGATCGAACAACTCGTGGCTTGGCGCTTCGTGGCGGGGCTCGGGCTCGGCTGCATCATGCCCAACGCCATGGCGCTTGCAGGCGAGTACAGCCCGCGCCGCGTGCGCGTGACGCTCATGATGATCGTCTCGTGCGGCTTCACCGTGGGCGGCGTGGTGGGCGGCCTCATTACCGCCGCGCTGATCCCGGCCTTCGGCTGGCGCGCCGTGTTCTTCGTGGGAGGTGCGATTCCGCTCGTCATGGGCGTGCTGATGTGGATCGCGCTGCCCGAGTCGATCCAGTTCCTGCTCTTTCGCAATGGCCGCGACGCCACGGCGCGCGTGCGCCGCAACCTCGCACGCGTGGCGCCCACGCTGCCGCTCGCCGCGGACACGACGTTTACGACCACCGAAACGCGCGCCCGCGGCGTGCCGTTCGTCGAACTCTTCAAGGAAGGCCGCGCCCGCGTGACGTTGCTCCTGTGGGTCGTGAACTTCGCGAATCTGCTGGACATGTACTTCCTTTCGAACTGGCTGCCCACGGTGATCCGCGACGCGGGCTACTCGACCCAGACCGCCGTGCTGGCCGGGACCGCCCTCTGGGGCGGCGGCGTGATCGGCACGCTGCTGCTCGGCCGTGTCATCGATCTCGCGGGCTTCACACGCGTGCTCGCCACGACCTTCGTGATCGCCATCGTCGCCACGGCGGCGATCGGCAATCCGGCCGTGATGGTCTCGGTGGTCGCCATGTTCGTCGCGATCTTTCTTACCGGGTTTTCGATCATCGGCGGGCAGCCCGCGCTCAATGCACTGGCGGCTACGTACTATCCCACCTCGCTGCGTTCGACCGGCATTGGCTGGAGTCTCGGTGTGGGACGTATCGGCTCGGTCGTCGGGCCGGTGCTGGGCGGGGCGCTGATGCATCTGCAGTGGTCTTCGGCTTCGCTCTTCATGGCCGCAGCCGTGCCCGCGTGCGTCTCGCTGGCCGGGATCGTCGCGATCCATTACGCGCAGGGTCGCGCATCGCACGAGGCACAGGGAGGCGGCCGTGCGGCGGCGCAGGTGGAGTGACTGGCGCTCGCGCAAGCGCGCGGCCGCGCTGTGCGGCGCGCGGCGCCAGCACGGGCATCGGCGTGGCGCGGGCGGCAGCATGACGGCGGAGATGAACGGGCGTGCGGCATTGAGCCTGTGCGCGCGTCCGGGTGCATCGACGGCGCGCTGGCGGCTCGTTCCGTCGCGCTAGACCGGGTTCGAACGGCTACCGCTGTGTAGCCGTTCTCACTTGCAATTTCGTTATCCTCATGAATGGCAGCGCAAAGCGCACGAGCTTCGGCACCGTCTCGGGGCGCAAGAGGCGCGTGTCGTAGCCGGAAAAGTACAGGTCGCTTTCGGCGAGACAAAGGCGCATCCGTTCGGTCACGCCGATATCGACACCGCTCACCGCCTGCGCGCCATTCACCGTGCAGTGGTTGTCGTGCCGGCGCTCAGGGCTCCACCCCTTCGCGCGGGCGCTGCACCGGCTCGCCACATTGGCTGCAAAACGGGAAGAACGCGAAATTGCGCCCGCCGCAGGCGCATACCGTGAAGAGTCCGAGCCCGCACTGGCTGCAAAACGAGACCTCTTCGCCGCCGAGATTCCATGCCTTGTCGCAGGACGGGCAGAGCTTCTTCTGATACGCGCCGATGGCTTTTTCGTCCGCAATGGCCCGGGCCCGTTCGCTCTGGCTCTGCTGCATCTCCACCCGCTTTCTTTCCACATAGCGCTGAAAGGCGCGCAGCATGTACACGCCCGCGAATACGGTGAGCGCGATGCCCACGAGCACGCGCACGTAGCCGCCGAAGTCGGGCAAATACGGTACGAGCTCGATGAAGAACGCGCTCAGCGCGAAGAGCCCGAAGCCGTAGACGAAGGGCCAGTAGCGGCTCTTGCGGTAGCGCACGACGAGCCAGACGGCGACGAGCAGCACCGGCAGCGTGAGCGCTACGCGCCACGCGAAAACGACGAGTTCGTAATGGCGCCCGGCCGCTGCATAGCGCGCGTCGGCCGCCGCCTGGGCGGCGTCCTGTTGCGTGCGGAGCTGCGTCGTTTGCGTATCGAGCGCGCGTTGCTGGTCCGCTAGCGCGTCGAGCTGACGCTGCCAGTCCATGGCTGTGGCCTGCAAGGCGTCGAGCTGGTGCGTGCGCGCGAGCAGTTCGGGATCGTTGCGGCTGTCGCCCGTGGCCTCGCGGGTGGCGATCCAGTTGCGGAAGCTGTCCTGCGCGTTGCGATAATCGGTGCTCGCGCGCCCGTGAGCGGCGCGCACGGTTTGCAGCTTGTCGTCGAGTGCTTCGTGCTCGCGCTGCAGGTCGCGCAGTTTCGTTTCGATTGGCGCGGTCACGCTCTGATCGACATACTGCTGTGGCTCGGGCGGCCCGCCGCGCGGCGCGAACATGAGGTCGCGTATCACGAGCGCGCCGAGCATGTTGAGGAACACCGCGAACAGCACGGCGATGATCCATGAAGCGATCTGGAGCAGGCGCGCGGGGCGCGAATAAGCCTGGCTGGTGGTCATGGAAGGCGTTCCGGAAGGTGATCGTATGGCGCAGAGCGTAACGCGAAACGCATAGAAAGGGGCAGAACGGTGGCCGGTTCGCGCGGCGAGTGGCATGATGGGCTCGCGTGGGGCGGTGCAGGGTCGGGCAGCGGATAAACCGGCGTGAAAGCGCTCGTAATGCCCGCAATGCGTAACGCGTAAGACGTAACAATCGCCCTGATCGATACTGAAACGTTGAACAATGCCTCGGGCCGCGGCGCAATCTGGTGTGCATTGCGCATCTCGCACACTAGAATGCGTTCGGGCACGTGGGCGGCCCGATGTAAGCGAACCGTGTAGAGTACCCCGACCGGTCCTGCAAGCTGCGTAAGCAGGCGCGAAAGCAGCCGGTAAGCAGTGCATAAGGAAACGGGAGGCGCGGTGCATGGGCTGGCGGACCGCCGGTTCGTGCGGTGCTGCTGTGCCTGGCGCTCATCGCCGGACGAGTCAAGGAAGCCTGAACGTGCGCATTCTGTCGATATTCGGTACGCGGCCCGAGGCCATCAAGATGGCGCCGCTCGTCAAGCGTCTCGAAGCCGAGCCCGGCGTCGAGTCCATCGTCTGCGTCACGGGCCAGCATCAGACCATGCTGCAGCAGGTGCTCGACCTGTTCGGCATCGTGCCCGCGCACAACCTCCAGGCCATGACCGCGAACCAGACGCTCAATGGCCTCGCGGCGCGCCTCTTCGCCGGCCTCGACGACGTGCTGGCCGAGGTCGGCCCCGACCGCGTGCTCGTGCACGGCGATACCACCACGAGCATGGCGGGCTCGCTCGCCGCCTTTCACCGGCGCATTCCGGTGGGCCACGTGGAGGCTGGGTTGCGCACCGGCAACCTGTACGAGCCGTGGCCGGAAGAGATGAACCGGCGCGTGGTGGACGTGGTGAGCGATCTGCTTTTCGCGCCCACGGCCAGTTCGAAGGCCAATCTCCAGGCCGAAGCGCTCACGGGCCGTGTCATCATTACCGGCAACACCGTGATCGACGCGCTGCGCCTCATGTGCGCCCGGCTCGATAGCGACACCGCGCTGCGCGAAGGGATCGATGCGCAGTTTCCCTTTCTCGAACCGCAGGAGGGCGGCCGTCCGCTCCTGCTCGTCACGGGCCACCGGCGCGAAAGTTTCGGCGAGGGCTTCGAGCATATCTGCGCGGCGCTTGCCGCGCTCGCGCATAGCGGCAAGATGCAGATCGTCTATCCGGTGCATCTGAATCCGAATGTGCGCGGGCCGGTGCTCGCCGCGCTCGGCAATGCGCCCAATGTCCATCTCACCGATCCGCTCGACTACCCCGAGTTCGTGCGCCTCATGCAGCGCGCGGCGATCGTGCTTACCGATTCGGGCGGCGTGCAGGAGGAGGCGCCCGCGCTCGGCAAGCCGGTGCTCGTGATGCGCGACGTGACCGAGCGGCCCGAAGCGCTGGCGGCCGGCACCGTCAAGCTGATCGGCACCGACCGCGCGGCCATCGAGCGGGCGGTGCTCGAACTCGTCGACGACGAGGAGGAGCGCCGTGCATATGCGCGCCGCGTGAATCCGTATGGCGACGGGCATGCGTCGGAGCGCATCGTTGCGGCGCTGACCGGCAAGCCGTTCAGCGAGTTTTCGAGCCGTGCGCTGCCGGGCTATCGGCATCCGGTGCTGGCCGGGCGGGGCGAACCGCCGGAGCCGCAGGATTGATGCGAAGCTCGCGTACCGGCGCTACGGATTACGCAGCGCGGCCGCCTGGTTTTCCTGAGGTTGTTGTGCAGTTCGCTCCAGGGTTTCTCGAAGCTTCTCCGAAGTTGCGTTGACTGTTGCGTTGATTGTTGCCTTGGCTGTTGCGCTGTATTTGCCCCGACCTTGCCCGCTTGCCGCAAGGCCTGCACCGTGCCGACCCCATGGGGAGTAACACGTGAGATTTCAGCTGACTTCGCATTGCGACGACACCGCGCCCAAGCGCCCGCGCACGCTTTCCCGCACCGGTCTGGCGGGTGCAATTGCTCTCGCCGCGCTTTGCGGGGTCGCGCATGCGGCGCCCGGCGACCTCGCCGGCGCGTTTGCGCAACTCGGGGCGGGGCGCGTGGAATCGCGCAGCATCTCGCTTGCCGATCTCGGCGTACGCGAGCCGCTCGTGCTGCGCGCGCCCGATGCCGTGCAGGAGCTCTATTTCCCGGTGCCCGTGGGCCTGCCGATCGCCAACGCCGCATTGCAACTCGACGCCAATTATCTGCGCGGCAACGGCGGCCGCACGACCTTCGTGCTCTCGCTCGACGGCTCGCCGGTGCAGGCGCGCAACCTCACCGACGCCCAGGGCGACGGCTCCGTGAATCTCGGCGTGGACGATGCACCGCGGCCTTCGGGCTTCGTGCGCGTGGGGCTGCAATGGTCCTCGGTGCTCAACGACACGTACTGCACGGACCAGACGGCCATCGGCAATCTCTGGCGGGTCGCGCCCACCACGCGCCTGACGTATCAGTTCGATGCATCGGCCGTTCACGACGTGCGCACGGCCTGGAGCGCGCTGCCCGCGAAGCCCGTGGTGGTGATTAGCAGTGCGAAGCTCGACGCGAATGCATACGATGTGGCGTGGCGTCTCGAAGCGTTGCTGATGCGCGGCGGGGCGACGCCCGTGACCCAGGTGATGCCGGCGGTGGGCGATACCGTCGATCTCGGCAGCGTGAGCGTGCCGGGCGCGCTGCAGGCCGTGCCGGCGTTCGCGGCACTCGCGGCGGGCGGGCAGCACAAGATCGCCAGTCCGGCCGAGCTGGGTGCGCTGATCGCACTGGCGCCCGCGGGCGCTTTCGCGCCGAACGTGGTGGTGGCCGACGACACCTTGCGCGCGCATGCGAACGCGGCGCTCGACGCCTTGCGGGCGCAGGTCGCCGCCGTATCGGCCGACGCCGCGAGCGCATTCGACGCCTGGCGCACCCGCGCAGCGGGCCCGCTTGCGGCGCCGTTTGCGAAGGGCGAGGTGCAGCTTGCGCACCTGGGCGGCCTGCCGGCCGTGGTGGTGGGCGACAGCCTTGGCGTGAGCGCGCTCTCGCGCACGTGGACGCCCATCGACGTGGCGAACCGCTTTATCGTGCACGAGGTCGCGGCCTCGCCCAATCTGAGCGCGGGCGGCGACAGCGACAAGGTCGCGCTCTCGCTGATCGGCGGCACGCCGCGCACGCTCAACGTGCTGACGAGCGCCGCGTGGGAGGCGAACTTCGATCTCGCGGCGGTCTCGGGCAACGGCAAGATTCCGCGCCGCGTGGTGCTCGATCTGGCGGCCGCGCCTTCGGCCGACCGCAACGGGCAGACCGCGTCGATCTTCTTCAACGGCGTGCTGATCGGCGCGCATCTGCTCGACGCGGACGGCCGCGCGCAGCGCGTGAGCGCCGATATTCCCGCCTATGCGCTCGCCTCCGTCAACACGTTGCGCGTGCTGTTCCAGCGCCAGCCCGCAGGCGGCTGCCGGCCGCGCGAAGACGGCTATCCGGCTGCGGTGTTGCCCACGAGCTATCTCGTGCTGGGCGAGGGGCCGCTCGGCGAGGACTTCGCCGGCATGGTGGCGCGCTACTCGCGCGAGGCGAACGTGCTCGTGCCCGACGCCTATCTTGCCGATCCGCTCGCCACGCTGCCGCGCGTCGCGCGCCTCGCGAACGCAACGGGCGTTGCGCCGACGCGTGCCGCCACGCAGGTCGTGAGCAGCGGCCAGGCCGTGCAGCCCTCCGGCCCGTTCCTCGCCCTCGACGTGGCGCTCGACAAGGAAGACGGCCACGCGAGCTTCAACGACCAGCGTCTCACGCTCAAGGGCCGCGGCGGCGCCACGCTCGTCGACATGACGGGCCTCACGAGGCTCGGGCTCATCGAAGTGGTGCGCTCGGGCGGCACGCCAGGCATCGTCTGGCGCAGCGTGGGCGCCACGCCGCCGGTGCTGCCGGCGAGCCTGCAACTGCTGAGCGGCGACGTGGCGATCGTGGACGACACGGGCGTGCTCAAGCAATTCGACACGCAGTACGCGGGCGGCGTGCCGCCGGTGGACGACCAGCGCGCGTGGCTCACGCGGCATTGGGCGGGCTGGGGCATCCCGACCGTCGCAATCGTCGTGCTGCTGTTGCTGCTGCTCGCGGCCGCCATGGCGCGCAGCCGCGCGCGGGCGCGCACCGCTGCCGCCGCGGCGGCGAAGGTGGAGGCGCAGGAAAGCGGCGATCCGCACGGCCCGGCCAATCCGCAGGGCTGACCGTGAGCCTCGCCGCGTTCGAATGGTGGCTCGGCTATCTGGCGAGCCGCTACTACCAGGGCATGGAGTACCTTGCCGCGGTGGTGGCGGTCATCATCCTGATCTCGAGCCTCGACGATCTCTTCATCGACGCCTGGTTCTGGGTGCGCCAGACCTACCGCCATTTCACGGTCGAGCGCCGCTATGCGCCGCTGCGTGCGGAGCAGCTCTACACGCGCGAGCAGCAGCCGCTCGCGATCATGGTGCCTGCCTGGCGCGAGGAGGACGTGATCGCTTCGATGGTGTCCGACCTCGTGCGCGTGCTCGACTACACCAACTACGTGGTGTTCGTCGGCACTTATCAGAACGACGCCGCGACGATTGCCGAAGTGGAACGCATGCGGCGGCGCTACAAGCAGCTCCACCGCGTGGAGGTGCCGCACGACGGTCCCACCTGCAAGGCCGACTGCCTGAACTGGATCGTGCAGGCGATCTTCCGCATGGAGCGCGAGACGGGCATCCAGTTCGCGGGCGTGATCCTGCACGACAGCGAAGACGTGCTGCATCCGCTCGAACTGCGCTTCTTCAATTATCTGCTGCCGCGCAAGGACATGATCCAGCTGCCGGTGGCCTCGCTCGAGCGCAACTGGTACGAACTCGTGGCGGGCACCTACATGGACGAGTTCGCCGAATGGCACGCGAAGGATCTCGTGGTGCGCGAGAGCCTGGCGGGCACGGTGCCTTCGGCGGGCGTGGGCACCTGCTTCTCGCGCCGCGCGCTGGCGGGACTCGTGGAGCAGACCCAGAACCAGCCCTTCAACACGGAAACGCTTACTGAGGACTACGATGTAGGCGAGCGGCTGGGACGCATGGGCATGCACTCGATCTTCGCGCGCTTTCCGGTGCAGTTCGCCACGCGCCGCAAGTCGTGGTTCGGCCTCGGGCCCGAGCGCGAAGTCACGCTCACCATGCCGCTGTGCGTGCGCGAGTTCTTCCCCGACACCTTCCGCACGGCCTACCGGCAGCGCGCGCGCTGGACGCTCGGCATCGGCCTGCAAGGCTGGGAGCAGACGGGCTGGGTGGGCTCGCTCGCCAACCGCTATCTGCTCGCGCGCGACCGCAAGGGCATCGTTACGGCGTTCGTGGGCATCCTGGCCTATGTGCTGCTGGTGCAGTTCCTGCTGTTCACCTTCGCGGATCTGCTCGGCATTCGCCCCAGCCTGATTGCCTCGCCGTTTGCCGATTCGCGCTTTCTGACCTTCGTGCTGTGGGCCAACGGTATCGCGCTGCTCATGCGCGTGGTGCAGCGCGTGTTCTTCGTGTCGCGGCTCTACGGCTGGGAGCATGGCGTGCTGTCCGTGCCGCGCATGGTGATCGGCAACTTCGTGAACTTCATGGCGGTGGCGCGCGCGTGGAAGATGTACCTGAGCTATCTCGTCACCGGCAAGCGCCTCGTGTGGGACAAGACGATGCACGACTTCCCGTCGTCGGATGGCTTTGCCGACCGGCGCCAGCGGCTGGGCGAACTGCTGCTCTCGTGGCAGGCCATCGGCGAGACGGAGCTTGCCAAAGCGCTGGAAGAGGAGCACGCGCAGGAGGCGCCGCTCGGCCGCGTGCTCATGGCGCACGGCTGGCTCGACGAGGAGACGCTGGCCGAGGCGATCGCGTTTCAGTCGGACCTGCCGCGCGGGCGGCTCAATCGCGCGAAGCTCGAAGCGAACGCGCAGCAGGTGCCGCTCGAACTCGCGGTGCGCTACCGCGTGCTGCCGCAGGGCGACGACGGCAACGGGCACGCCGTGCTGCTGTGTGCGAGCCCGCTGGCGGAGGAGGCCGCGCGCGCGCTTCAGGCGCAATTGACGCTGCCGTTCGTGCAACGCATCGTGCGCGAGGGCGAGATCGCGGATGGACTGCGGCTCTTGCGCGGCGTGCCCGTGCCCGAAGCGCGCGCGGCGCATGAGGCGAGCGCGCAGCACGAGGAGAGCGGCCACGCGGCAACGAGCGTGCCGCTCCTCGGCGACCTGCTGATCGAGCGCGGCGCGGTGCGGCGCGCCGACTTCGACGCCGCCTTGCAGCGCTACCGGCCGCAGGAGCACGGACGCATCGGCGACTATATGGTGGCGCGGGGCGTCATCACGCGCGAGGCGCTGGCGGATGCGATCGAGGCGCAACGGCGTCAGCGCGACGAGGCGGCTTCCCTATGAAGAGGATTCCGAAACTGTTGAGCGTGCGTACGCCGGGCTCGGTGTCGTCGCGGCATGGGGCGCGACGCGCGCTTGCCGCGGCGTGTGCGGCGCTTTGTGCCGGCCTCTTCGTGCCAGGCGCGGTGCACGCCGAAGCGGTGCCCGCCGGCACGCTGCCGTTGCCGTTGAGCGGACCGGCGCAACGCGTGGCGCAGCAGGGCTACGACGCCTATACGCGCGGCGACTATGCGGCGGCGCAGGCCTATGCCCGCAAGGCGATCCGTCAACGGCCCGACGTGGCCTCGCTGCGCCTGTTGCTCGCAAACGCGCAGGCGGCCCAAGGCAAGCTTGGCGAAGCGAGCCGCACGCTGGGAGAAGCCGAGCGCCGGATCGGGCCCGATCCGTCGCTCGTCGCGCGCCGGCGTGCAATCGATGCGCAGGTCACGGCGGCTTCGGCGCGACCTGCCGGGGCGCGTGCGGGGCGGCAGGCAGTGCCGGGCGCGGGGTCGCCCGACAATCTTACCGGGCGCGCCTATGAACTCGCGCAGCAGGCCTATCGGGCCTACGACGCCCACCGCTACGACGACGCATGGCGCGACGCCAACGCGGCCATCGCACTGCGGCCCGACGTGTTGCGCCTGCGTCTGCTTGCCATCGACGCCGCGAGCGCCGCGGGCCACGACCGCGACGCATGGCAGGCGGCGCAGGACGCCACGCCGCGCTTCGGCAGCAGCGCCGATTTGCGCAGCCGGCGCCGCGATATCGGAGCGCGGCTCGCGCCGCCGCTCGCCGCGGATGCCGAGGCGGCCCGCGAGCGCGGCGACACGGCGCAGGCTGTCGCGCTGCTGCGCGAGGCGATTGGCTACGCGCCCGACCGTGCGGGCTATCGTCTTCAACTCTTCGACGCGCTGGCCGCCCAGAACGACGAGGCCGGCCTCGAACGGGCGGCAACCGACGCTATCGACGCCGGCATGAAGCCCGCACTGATGGCCTACGTGATGCGCGGCTACGCGCGGGCATCGCAGGGCCGTTTCGCCGATGCCGATCAGGACTTCGACCAGGCCCTGCAGTCCACCGACGCCACGCAGCGCGACCAGCGCGTGGCGCGCGTGATCGTGGCGGACGTGTGGACGCAGGAAGGGCAGCCGCAGCGCGCGCTCGACCTGCTTGAGCCGCTCAAGCCCGTGGGCGATGCGACCGACGCGCAGATCGAAGCGCGCCGCTACTACGCGCGCGTGGCGCTGGCGCACCCCGCCGCAGGCGCGGCAGCGGAGCGCGTGGCAAGTGCGGCGCGCCCGGTGTTCGACTGCACAGTGGACCGCTACGGCCCGGCCTGCGACGTCTATGCGGCCGACCCGGGCTTTGCGGCGCGGCGCGCCTCGATCCTGGCCGCCCGGCGGGGCGACAAGGCCGCGGCACTCGACTACGCGCGCCGGGCGGTGGATGCCGATCCGCGCAACCCGCAGCACCGGGTGGAACTCATCAACGCGCTCGTCGATGCGGGCGACACGGCGGGTGCGAAGCGCGAAGCGCGGGCGACACTCGATGCGGGACTGCTCGATGCGATGCCGCCGCTGCAGGCCGCGTACATCGCACAGCGCGCCGGCGACGACCGCCGCGCGTATGCCTATTTCGCGCGTGCCGACGAGGCGGGCCAGTTGCCGCCGCAAGCCGCAGGCGACGTGGGCTACAGCGCGTACCGCGCGCATTTCGACGAACTGGCCGCGCGCTACTTCGAGCGCGCTATCGACTATGGCACTGCACCGCCCGACGGCGCGGCACCCGCCACGCTCCAGCAGCTCCAGGACCTGCGCAACGCGCACGCCGACGTTACGCGCGACTGGGGCTTCATCGCCTCGCTCAACTATCGCGGCGCGGGCCTGCAACCGGGCGTCACGACGGGCTCGGTTCCCGGCACCTACAACAACTGGCAAACCGGACTCGAAGGCTACTGGCGGCCGTTCGGCTCGCTCGGCGACCGCATGTTCGAAGTCTATGCGCGCGCCTACGAAGACTTCGGCGCTCAGGGCGATGCGCCCAGCGGCATCTCCACGGCGCTTGCAGCCGTGGGCGCGCGGGCGAAGCCCTTCGAGTCGGTCAATGCAATCATCGCGTTCGAGCGGCTCATTCCCATCGGTTCCCGCGCGCCAGCCGACTGGCTCCTGCGCCTCGCGTATTCGGGCGGCTTCGGCACCGAACTCCGGCTCGACGTGCCTTCGTGGTGGACCGTGCAGGACTACGCGGAAGTGGGCCACTACGTGAGCAACGGCTGGAACTACGGCACGGGCTATATCGAAGCGGGCCGCACCTGGCGGCTCGACACCATCAGCCCGAAGCTCACCGTGTTCCCGTATGCCGTGGTCGGCATGGACTACGATTCGAGCATCGACCACAGCATCCCGGTGGGGATGGGCGTGGGCATTTCGTCGCGCTACTGGTTCCGCGACGGCTTCTACGATTCGCCGAAGTCGTATGTGGACGTGTCGGTGCAATACCGCTGGCGCCTCACCGGAGACAACCGCGCGGGCGGCGTGTTCTTCGGCACGGTGCTGTCTTACTGAGGAGGGAGTGTCGATCATGCCAGAGCGTTTCGCGAGCCCCCGCATGGCGCGTGCCGCTGTCGTGCAGACGGCGGCCCGTGCGTTTGCCGCTGCGATGTGTGTCCTCGCGGCCGCGGGTTGCACGCTCCAGGTGCCCGCGCATGCCGATTCGCTCGCGCAGGGCATTGTCTGGCAGCCCGATAACGAACACCTCGACCTGCACGGCAACTGGGACAAGCTCGGCGTGAACGAGTTGCTCGTGCAATGGATCGCCGTGGACGACGTCGCGTACATGGCCGGTGCGGGCCTGCCCGCGCCGCGCGTGCCCGACTGGGTCCGCATTGCCAACGAGCCGTGGGCGCGCGGCGTGATCGTCGGCCTCGCGGGCTATTCGAACGAGCAGAAGGCCCGCGCGAACATGGAAGAACTGGTCGAGCGGTCGCTGGCGCTCGCGAAGGTGCGCCCGCCCGTGCACGTCACGGGCTGGTATTTCCCGGTGGAAGCCGATCCCACCTGGAAGGACGCCGCGCGCATGGCGCCGCTGCTCGAACGCCTGCCGCATCCGCTCTGGATCAGCGTGTACGACACCAGCAATATCGGCGGCGAGGCGTTTGCGAAGTGGCTGGATAGCTGGTTGCCGAACGACGTGGGCGTGCTGTTGCAGGACGGCTGCGGCGTGTATGCGCGCGGGCCCGCCGCGGCGCGCGCATATGCCGATGCGCTGGCCGCACATCTCGGCAGCAAGCGCGTGCGCATCATCGCGGAGGCATTCAGGCCGAAGGAGGGTGGCGGCTTTCGCGCTGCCACGCCCGAGGAACTTGCCCCGCAGCTTGAGGCGTATCACGGCTACCGCGTCTACCTCTTCGACGGGCCGCACTACATGTCGCCGGCGCTCGTCGATGGACTTCTGCAGCAACTGAAGCCTCAAGGGCAGTAGGGGCGGGAGCTCTCGGCTCGCCGGGCATACGCTTTTTTTAATATCGATTGACCGACTGGACGCAGGAATCATCCTTCGCCCATTCCAGAGTACGAAGGTGACTGTTAGCCTGGAAGTCCTAACGACCAGGAGACAGTTTCAGATGTCATACCAGGAGGATTCAGACGGCGTGCGCGTGGTACTCAGTGCGCCGCAACTGGCGGCCGTACTTGCGCGCCAGTCGATTAGCCACTCCGAAATGCTTTCCAACCGGCTATGGGGCGGCTTGCAGGTTGTCGGCGGGGTGCTGGAGATGGTCGGCGCGGGGGCGCTGTGCGCGCTGCCGGAACCGACGATGGCGAGCAAGGCCGGGTGCGTGGTGTTTGGCGTGCATGGCTCGGATACAGTGGCGGCGGGACTCCGTCAGGTCTGGACAGCCCGGGATACGGCCACATTGACCCGGCAGGGCACAACGAAGCTGGCCGAGGCGATGAAAGCCAGCCCCGAGATGGCGAACAATATCGGCCTGTCGCTGGATATGGCCGTGCCGTTCGGCTTCGCTGGCTCGATCAAGGCCGCGCGGGCAGCCAGCGTTACATTGGGCCGGATCAACCTGGATATGCATGAGGCGAAGATGCTTGGCGGGATTGGCGGGCATACGCTGGAAAAGCACGTCGGAAAGGATAGAGCTTGGCTACAAGCAAGACTTGCGCGCGAGACCGAGCTTGCAATAGTTACATCATTCCGTAATCAGGAAATGGCGGAATGGGCTATTTCTCAAGTAATGCAACAAAACGCAGCAAGGATCGGTGCATGGGCACAGGCGAGCAATGGTACGAACAGACTTCCCTTGGTTGGTGAGACCGGACGTATTGTAGGATACGGCCTGGTCCGGAGAACTGGGTAGCTGATTGACCTCAGCAAGGTTCGGATGTTCCTGCAAAGGAAACAATATAACGGTATGCCGTATTACATCATCACCGCTTATTTGATTAAATAGATTCTCATGGAACAGGCGAACGAATATCCGGAATTGTCAAATTTCATTCAGATTTACTTCGGAGAAGATTTTGCTCTGTGGGGAAATACCATAGAGGAAATCCTTGCTTTATATAGAAGCGAAAGCGATCCAGCATCGCGTTCAATATTGCGAAATGAAATTGACAGATTCTGTCGCGACAATTCCCGCGACCTGGATGCTTCCTTTGAAGCTGCCTACGGACTTTTCCTTGATCCTACGTTATGGGGCCACACAACCGCCTCTTTCCTTGATGAGATAAGGCGCTTCCTGGGCGAGTAGCGTGCTTTTCACCGCGTCCGGGCGGTTTCGTGCTGCCCGGCGCATGCACACACGCGGCGATGTTCGCATTTCCCCCAAACTGTCATAAACCACACCGCGCTCACGCTCCCCGCGCCGAGCGCGAACGCCAGTCAGCCGCCGCGCGCGAATATACCGACACGCTGGCCGCACATCTCGGCAGCAAGCGCGTGCGCATCATCGCAGAAGCGTTCAGGCCGAAAGAGGGTGGCGGCTTTCGCGCCGCCACGCCCGAGGAACTCGCCCCGCAACTCGAGGCGTATCACGGCTACCGCGTCTACCGTCTTCGACGGGCCGCACTACATGTCGCCGGCGCTCGTCGATGGACTTCTGCAGCAGTTGAAGCCTCAAGGGCAGTAGGGGCGGGAGCTCTCGGCTCGCCGGGCATACGCTTTTTTTAATATCGATTGACCGACTGGATGCAGGAATCATCCTTCGCCCATTTCAGAGTACGAAGGTGACTGTTAGCCTGGAAGTCCTAACGACCAGGAGACAGTTTCAGATGTCATACCGAGAGGATTCAGACGGCGTGCGCGTGGTACTCAGTGCGCCGCAACTGGCGGCCGTACTTGCGCGCCAGTCGATTAGCCACTCCGAAATGCTTTCCAACCGGCTATGGGGCAGCCTGCAGGTTGTCGGCGGGGTGCTGGAGATGGTCGGCGCGGGGGCGCTGTGCGCGCTGCCGGAACCGACGATGGCCAGCAAAGCCGGGTGTGTCGCATTTGGCGTGCATGGCTAGGATACGGTGGCGGCGGGACTCCGTCAGGTCTGGACAGCCCGGGATACGGCCACATTGACCCGGCAGGGCACAACGAAGCTGGCCGAGGCGATGAAAGGCCAGTCCCGAGATGGCGAACAATATCGGCCTGTCGCTGGATATGGTCGTGCCGTTCGGCTTCGCTGGCTCGATCAAGGCCGCGCGGGCAGCCAGCGTTACATTGGGCCGGATCAACCTGATGCAGCATGAAGCGAAACCGGGGAGCCGGATCGGCGGCCATACATTCGAAAAGCACGTTGGCAAGAACGAAACGTGGCTCAGGGAACGGTTGAAGTGCGAACCGCATATACGGGGGGCGTCATCGTTCACAGATATCAGGGTTGCAGAATGGGCAATCTCGGAAACGATGCAAGCCAATGCAATGAAAATCAAGGCATGGACAGTTGCACCGCATAACGACCTGATATTGGTCACGGACGTTGGAAGAGACGTTGGAAAAATCGTGATCAGACAATCAGGCGAGTATCGACCCGCGAGCAGAGTCAGGGTAATTCTCCGCTATCAGACATACAATGGTATGCCCTACTACGTATTGACAGCGATGCTTCTGGCGTAACACTCCGCACTTATGAACTACGGCACATACGACAATCTCGAACAATTGCTCATGGGGCGATTCCATGAGGATCATGCGATCTATGGAAATTCGATTCCTGAACTCGTCCGCTCGTATAACATGACACCCGGCGAACGGACCGCAATGCTGGATGAGATAGACCGATTCCGGCAGGTCAACTCGGGCTGCCTCGATACAGCGTTTGCTAGCCTTTTTGGCGGTGACTGCGATCCCGCTCTATGGGGCCACACTACGGCCTCATTTCTTGACGAATTGAAGCGCCTTCTCGGCGAGTAGTCCCCTTTTCGCAGAGCTCGATCGGCTGGCAAGCAGGCATCGCTCGCAGGACAAACTGCTCATTGACCATAGCTGCCTGCCCGTCCTGCAACCCACCCAAACTGTCATAACCCCTATGCAGCGCTACTAGAGGGGCACGGGGGCAGCCAGCCAGGCCCCGCGCCGGTTGAGCGCTTGCAGCCCGCAGCGCAGCCCACCTCAGCGCAACTGCGTGAAGGCGATCAGCAACACCATGCTGCCGATGGCGCCGTCGAGCACGCGCCAGGCGCCGGCGCGGCGAAAGAGCGGGGCGAGCGCCCGCGCGCCATAGCCCAGCGCCACGAACCACACCGCACTCACGCCCGTCGCGCCGAGCGCGAACGCCAGCCGGCCGCCTTCGGGCTCGCGCGCGCCCGCGGTGCCGATCAGCAGGAACGTGTCCAGATAGACGTGCGGATTGAGCCACGTGAAGGCAAGCGTCATGAGCACGATGGACCACGCGCGCTGCACGGGCGCCTCCTTTTGCGCCGCCGCGTCGAGCACCGCGTGGCCCGGGCGCACGGCGCGCCGCAGCGCGCCGATGCCGAACCACACGAGCCAGGCGAGGCCCACGTAGAGCACGAGATGGACGAAGGTGGGATAGCGCTCGACGAGCGCCGAAGCTCCGCCCACGCCCGCGCCGATGAGGATGAAGTCCGAGAGCGTGCACAGCACGACGATCTTGGCGACGTGCGAGCGCAGGATGCCCTGGCGCAGCACGAAGGCGTTCTGGGCGCCGATGGTGACGATCAGCGAGGCGCAGAGCGCCGCGCCGTGAGAAAAAGCGAGCCAGTTCATAGTCGGGAGCCGAGGTGCGGCAGTCTTCGCTGCCGGTTGCCGTACACGTTGCACGGCAGGGGGAATGGCGCTAGTCTGCGGCCATCGGCGACCTAAGAGAAGCTGATTTTCTTAAACCCGATTAAGGAACGCTAATGCTCGACTATGCGTTGCTCGATGCGCTTGCCGCCGTCGTGCGCCACGGCTCGTTCGACCGCGCGGCCGGTGCGCTCAACGTCACGCCTTCGGCGGTCTCGCAGCGCGTGAAGCTGCTGGAGGAGCGGGTGGGCACCGTGCTCGTGAAACGCGGGCAGCCGTGCGTGGCGACGGCCGCGGGCGCGCTTTTGTGCCGCCATACCGAACGCGTGCAGTTGCTCGAAGCGGAACTGGGCGGCGCGATGCCCACGTTCACCGGCGCGTCGGACGGCACGCGGCCCACGCTGCGGATCGCCGTGAACGACGACAGCGTGGGCACGTGGTTCATCGACGCGGTGGCCGACTTCTGCGTGGAGCGCGGCATCCTGCTCGACCTCGTGATCGACGACCAGGACCACACGGCCGAGCGCATCCGCGATGGCAGCGTGCAGGGCGCCGTGACCACCCAGGCCGAGCCGGTGCAAGGCTGCCGCTCCACGCGCCTTGGCCGCATGCGCTATCTGGCCGTCTGCTCGCCCGCGTTTCTGGAGCGCTATTTCGCGCAGGGCGTGACGCGCGAGTCGCTGCGGCGCGCGCCGTGCATCGAGTTCAATCCGAAAGACCAGCTACAAAAGCGCTTCGTGAGGCGTATCACGCGCGCGCAGGTGGACGCGCCGCTGCACTGGATTCCGCACGTGGCCGGTTTCTTGCGTTGCTGCCTCAACGGACTCGGCTGGGGCATGTGTCCCGAGCGCATGATCGCGCAACACCTGGCCCGCGGCGAACTGGTCGAACTCATCCCGGGCCGGGCGCTCGACGTCGATCTGTACTGGCAGAGCTGGCGGCTCTCGATCGGCTGGCTCGACGAATTCGGTGCCATGCTCAGGCGGCGGTGCACCGAATTCCTCGACTAGCGCTGTGCAACGGCTGGCGAGAGTTAGCCGCGCGACTTATGCGGCGTGCAGGATTTTTCTTTGCGTCCGGTGAAATCGTCGAACTATTTAGAGAAGCCCGGTTGTCCATTTCGGTGCAATCTCCGCCCAATGCCTCATGACAAAATGACTAAAACGCGATTCACTCTGGATTAATTGACTTTGATATAGAGCATAGTCTCGGTATTGGCCGCAGTCAGGCTGCCGGCCTTGTCGGGCGGCAATTTCGCGCCTTTTCTCCTGATGTTTTGTATGCGAAACGCGCGGGAACGGTGCCTTCGCCGCGTATTGCGTTTCATTGATTGGTCATCATTGGGCGAGAACATGCAAGTGGGCCGCAACGACCGGAGAGCGCCCGCCGATGGCCGCCGATGCTTGCCCCGGAGGCACCCGCGGCAATCAACCGCAGCGGGCGCGCAACCAGTTCGGCTGATCCGTCTATCCCGTGCTATCGGGCTTCCAGGCGGATTTCGGTTAATTTTTCCGGTCTGTCAATGACAAAGATCGTGAAATCGGAAAAAAGTGTTCACAAGGTAAAGAAACTCTTGATGTTTCTCATCAGTCGGAACGGAAAGGCTGGCCGTCCGGCATTTTGCTGTTTTGATTTATCGTGTGAAAATTGAGTTTTCCCTGTGGATCGCGAGAGGGACACGCTATAATCCGTTCGTGGCAGAGTGCTTATTCGACCGGCATATTCGAATCGTTTCCGCGTGCACGAGGTGCATTATGACGAAATTAGATACCGGCAGCGTCTGGCAACAAACCATCGACCTTCTGTCCGCAGCGTCGGAGCCCCTGACCATGGTGGCCGAGCCCGCGGGCGGCAGGAGTTGCAAGCCGGTACCCATCACACGCAGTGCTTCGGAGGCGGCCAACCGGCGCCGCGCCACCGTACGCTCGTGGGATGCGCAGGGCATTACCTTGATCCGGCGTCATGATCCGGACAGCATCACGGTCTGCTGGAGCGACGCCACTTACGGGCGTTATTCCGACCAGCTCTGGCGCGTGTGCACGGCGAGGCGCAGTTCGGTGTGCGCGCTGACCGGCGAGAAGATCCGCCGCGGCGACGCGGTGTTCCGCCCGAGTCCCAACCGGCGTCACCGCCCGGCCAATGCCGACGCGATGATCCTCGCCAGCAAGATCGACAACTTGCCCAACAGCGTGATCGCCGCGCGCCTCGACGAGGCTCTCGCGGCCTGAGCGTCGCGCGTTCGATGCACCCCGCTGGCCACGCCGGCGGCTTTCTCCAGATGAAACGCTCGCTACGGTCCGAACCTTGAAGGTTCAGGTGGGGGCGAGCGTTTGTGTCTGCTCGCGCCTCGGTGCGGCGCTTAGGTGCCGTGCTTAGATGCCGCGCTTAGGTGCTGCGAGTCCGGGACAGCGGGCCGCAGCCCGCCCCCTCGATACGTCTCAATCCCGGCTCGATCCGCCCTCAGGCCGCCACGTCGCGGGTTTCCTCTTCCTCCAGCGCATCGCGCGTTTCCGGCATGGCGAGCCAGACCATCAGCACGGCGGCCGCGCCGGCGGCGGCGAGGCCCATGAAGCTCACCGTATTGCCGAAGTGATCGGCGATAAAGCCGGCCACGGCCGTCGAGAGCGTCGCGCCGATCCCCGCCGACAGCCCGAAGAGCCCGATGCAAAGGTTGTAGCGCCCCTTGCCGCCGGCGACGTCGGCCGCAATGAGCGGCAGCATCACGCCGAACACGGCCGCCGACAGCCCGTCGAGCATCTGCACCGGCACGAGGAAATACGGATTGTGCACTGCGGCAAAGAGCAGCGCGCGCGCCGGCAGGGCGGAGAAGCCGAGGATCAGCACCGGGCGGCGCCCCCAGTGCTGGGCCGTGCGGCCCACCCATGGCGACATCATCGCGACGATCGCCTGCGGCACGATGATGCACGCGGCAATCACGAGCTGGACGTTGTCGCCCATCCCCGCCGTCACTTCGCCGGCCGCGAGATTGAGCATCGCGGCGTTCGAGAGGTGGAACAGCATCACGCAGCCGGCGAACGTCAGCATGCGCTTGTCGCGCAGCAGGTCGAAGATCGTCTCGCGCGGCTCGCCGCCGGCCGGGGTGGCCGGAGTGGCCGGCTTCGGCGTGCCCGGCGCGGACGCGCCGGCGGTGCGTCGGTCGTACTCGATCATCGCGAGCGCGACAAGCGCGGGCAGGGCAAGCGCGGCGGTCAGCCAGAACACGGCGCGCGGCGAGACGTATTCGCCGCACAGGCCCATGAGGCCGGCCGCGACCGCGCTGCCGATGGACGCCCAGCGCGCATTGCGCCCGAGCCGGTCGCCCAGGTTCTGGCGGCCCACCAGCATGAGGGCGAGCGCCGCCATGGCAGGCGTCAGCATGCAGCTTGCGAAGCCGTGGAACACCTCGGCGGCCATCACCGGGATGACGGTCGGGCTGCTCGCGAGCAGCACCGCCGAAAGGATGATCGCAATGATCGCCCACGCGGCGGCGGCTTTCTTGTTGCGCAGCGCATCCACGGCGGCGCCGCCCGGCACCTGGCTCACCATCGCGCTGATCGTGCCGACCGAAAGCGCCAGGCCGATTTCGCCCTGGGTCCATTTATGCGAGGCGAGATACGACGCGATGAACGGACCGAAGCCGGTCTGCACATTCGCGACGAAGAAGTTCAGCCAGTCGAGCGCGCGCAAACTTCGCGTGCTGGCCATCGTACGCAGGGTGGCTCCTGTCATTTGTCACCGCGCGCGGAAGCTGCAGGAGCGGGGGCGGCCGAAGCCGTGGACGCCACGGCCGGTGGCGCCGGGGGCCTCGGCACCGCGGGCGTGACCGCGCGCACGGGCTGATCGGTCTCGTACTCGGGCGAGGCGTCCACCTGCTGGTCGCTCATGTCGAGCTGGGCCGTCAGTTCGTTGTTCTTCCGGACGAAATGCAGCGCCGCCCAGTCGGCGGCGATCGTATGACGTTTTTCCAGCGTGCCGCTCACGTCGAGCACGACGGCGAGCGGGTCGGCGCTGGTGTCGAGCAGCACGTCCACCACGCGGCCCACCTTGGCGCCGTTCGTGCGCTCCACGGTGGCGTCGAGCATCGGCAGGCGCGTCGGGCCCGGCTCCCCGGGGCCGGGCTGCGCACCGCTGCCGCCGGACTTCGGCCGCTCGGGCAGCGGCTGCTGACCCGCGGCCAGCGCGAGCGTGATGGCGGGCGTTTTCGGCTGCGGGTTCACGCGCACGACGTTCCACGGGAAGGTGGCCTTGCGGTCGCCCACGCCCATGAAGCCCTGCAGGTTCACCACCACCTCCGCGGGCTTGCCGCCGGGGCCGGCCACGAGGTCCACCGCGCGGCCCACCACTTTGCCGTCGGTCTTCTGCACCTCGGCGTCGAGCAGCGTGCGATAGGTGCCGCGCTCGATCGTGCGCATCGTCACGAGCGGTGCGGGCGCGTGCGCGGGCGGCGCCGAGGCCGGCACGGGCGGCGGCGGGGCCGGACGGCGGCGGTGAATCGGCGCGGGGCGCGGCTTTTTCGGCGACGGTTTGGCCTCGGCCGTTTCTTCGGGCGCGCTCGCCATTTCGGGCGCGGAAGCGGCTTCGGGCTCGCTCGCCGGGGCCTCGGGCTCGCTCGCGGCGACGGGCGCCTCGGGCTCGGGCGGCGGCGCGGGGGTGCGGAACAGGCTGCAGCCCGACAGCATGAGCAGAAGCAGCAGGGGCAGGGCGTACGGGAGGGTTGCAACGGGACGTGCGAAACCGCCTCTCATCAACGAAGACTCCTTGAAGCGGCCGGCGCTCATGGCGCGCGGCGGGGAAAACCGGGTCGGGTGCGTGAGAGTGTAACCCGGGCGGTGAGGGGGCCAGGTGTAAACGCGGGGGCGGGCCGCCCGCCGAGCCCTGAGAGCGTAACTATAAGGATCGTGGCATGACCTGAATGCGATTCCTGCGATGGGAGCCCCGATTGTGTTGGCCTAACCTTCGAATCAGCAAAAAAAGATGTCAAAACGATGAGGATCGCGAATCCGGGTTATCCGGCAAGACGGTCCGGAGACAACGCCGTAACGGCATTTTTGCTTCAAGCGTGCCGGCGGCCCTCGCATCGCGCCGGCACGACTATTCCAAAGAGACGAACCTGATGACGGCCCCGCCAGGGGCGTGTTTCAGCACGCTGATAAAGGAGGCACTCACCATGATGGAACCCCACGCCACGCCGCTCGCAGAGACGGCCGGCACGGAAGTCGAGCCGATCGGCTCGACCGGCTTTCTCGACCGCTACTTCGATATCTCCGCGCGCGGCAGCTCGCTGCGCCAGGAGGGCATCGCCGGCGTTACCACTTTCCTCGCGATGGTCTATTCGGTGTTCGTCGTGCCGGGCATGCTCGGCAAGGCGGGCTTCGACACGAGCGCGGTGTTCGTCGCCGTGTGTCTCACCACGGCGTTCGGCTCGCTCCTGATGGGCCTGTGGGCGAAGCTGCCCATCGCCATCGGCTGCGCGATCTCGCTCACGGCGTTCACCGCGTTCGGCCTCGTGCTCGGCAAGGGCCTCAAGCCCGAAGTCGCGCTCGGCGCCGTGTTCCTCATGGGCCTCGTCTTCACCGCCATCTCGGTGACGGGCGTGCGCTCCTGGATCCTGCGCAATCTGCCGCACGGCATTGCGCACGGCACGGGTATCGGCATCGGGCTCTTCCTGCTGCTCATCGCAGCGAACGATGTGGGCCTCGTGGTGAAGAATCCGGGCGCGGGCCTGCCGGTTTCGCTCGGCCACATCACGTCGCTGCCGGCCATCCTCTCGGTGGCGGGCCTCGCCGCGATCTTCGGCCTCGTGCGCCGCCGCGTGCCGGGCTCGATCCTGATCGTGATCGTCGCGATTTCGGCGTTCGGCTTCGCAGTCGATCCCGAGGTGAGCTTTCACGGCGTGTTCGCATGGCCGTCGCTCTCCACGCCGGGCCATGCCTCGCTGATCGGCGCGATGGACATCAAGGGTGCGCTCTCGCTCGCCGTGCTGCCGAGCGTCCTCGCGCTCGTGATGACGGCCGTGTTCGACGCCACCGGCACGATCCGCGCCGTGGCGGGCCAGGCCGGCCAGCTCGACGAGAACGGCCGCATCGTCAACGGCGGCCGCGCGCTGACGGCCGACTCGCTGTCCTCGATCTTCTCGGGCTTCTTCGGCGGCGCGCCGGCGGCGGCCTACATCGAATCGGCGGTCGGCGTTTCGGCCGGCGCGAAGACGGGGCTGACGGCCGCCGTGGTCGGCGTGCTGTTCCTCGTGGTGATGTTCTTCGCGCCGCTCGCCGGGCTCGTGCCTTCGTATGCCACGGCCCCCGCGCTGATGTACGTGGGCATCATGATGCTCTCGGGCGTCTCGCGCCTCGACATGAGCGACATGGTCGATGCGATGTCGGGCCTCGTCTGCGCCGTGTTCATCGTGCTGACCGCCAACATCGTGACGGGCATCATGCTGGGCTTCAGCACGCTCGTGATCGGCCGCATCGTGAGCGGCGAGTACCGCAAGCTCAACGTGGGCACCGTGGTGATCGCCGTGGCGCTGGTTGCGTTCTACCTGGGCGGCTGGGCCATCTGATGCGTGCTCCGGCACGTTGATGGCCCGGTCATTCGGCCAGGCGGACCCGGCGGCTCGCCCGGCCGGCTGCACGGCCCGCGTCGCTTCACGGCGGCGCGGGCCGTGCGGCTTTTTGCGCCGGTTTTTGCCGGGCGCCTTTGCGCATTGTTCTCCTTCGTTCGCGCCCGCCTGGCTTCCCCCCGCGAGTCTCCTGTGCTTCACCACAGGGTTAAGCATGACGACGACGCGCTGAACCGCACCTTCGCGGCACTTTCCGATCCCACGCGGCGCGCGCTTTCGGTGAGTGCGCTTGCCGAGCCCTTCGCGATCTCGCTGCCCGCCGTGATGAAGCACCTCGACGTTCTCGTCGAAGCCGGGCTCGTCACGTTCGAACAAACGGGTGCACCTTTGCGTGCCGCCTCGCTCGCGTGCTGATGCGCGGCCCGGATGGTGAGGAGAGCGAAGTGAGCGACGCGTTGCCGGGCGTGAGCGGGTTCTATCGCGACGGGCGCGGCGAGGTCTATCGCACGTATTCGACCCGCGGGTGCGGCGCCACGACCGCTACGGCAGCGCGCCGCAGGCAGCGTGCCGTGCGCACGGGGAGCACGCGCAGCGCGAGCAGAAACGCAATGTATGAGGCGTCGGCGCCCGCCTAGAGCGACATCTCGAAGGTCGGCCGCAGCAGGACCTCGATCGCCATGACGATGAGGCCCATCGCCGCGGCGGCGAGCGTCAGCGTGCCATATTCGTCGTAGCGCGCGTCGTAGAGACACGCGATCACGAACAGGATGGCAAGCAGATTGGTGAGCCAGTCGAAGTTCAGCGCGAGGATCATCGGGCGTATCCGCGACGCGGGCCGTGACGGGCGCGTCGGGACGAGTCGTACGAATGGCCCGGATTCTAGCGAATCGACCTTACGGATACGCAACAGTCAGGCGGTGTCCCGCGCTTATTTCTGCGGCACGCGCATTTCGTCGCGAATCCACGCCATGACCGAAGTGCGCCGCGGCTGCCAGCCGAGCAACGTGCGCGCCCGCTCGCCGCGCACGCGGCTGTTCGACCCGAGTCCATACGAGGCCATCTCGTAGCCCCACTCGCCAATCGCGTCGTCGAGCGGCCAGTCCTGCGGCGCGGGCAGCTTCATCGCCGCGGCGAGCGCCGTGCTCATCTCGTTGAACGCCGCCTCGCCGCTCTCGACGAAGTAGAACGTGCCCGCAGGCGTCTTCTCCAGCGCGAGGCGGTAGAGCTCGGCCACGTCGTCGACATGCACGTTCGACCAGACGTTCGCGCCGCGCCCCACGTGGCGCATGATGCCGCTCTTCTGCGCCTGGCGCACGAGCCGCGGCAACTGCACGCTTGCCGCGCCCGGCACCGCGCCCTCGCCGTAGATCAGCGTATTGCAGAGCACCGCGCTGCGAATGCCGCGCGCCGCGCCCGCGAGCACCAGGTTGTCGATCGCCACGCGCGGCGCCTTGTCGGCAGTCGGCTCGGGCAGGGCGTCCTCGCGGTAGACGCGATCGGCCGGCTCGCCGCCCGAAGCGTCGCCCACGATGCTCGATCCGCTCGTGTGCAGCAACACCTTGCCCGAGCCTTCGAGCGCGTCGAGCAGCGCCTCGACGGCGCCGCGATGGTCGCTGCTGGCCGCGTTGATCACGGCGTCGGCGGCGCGCGCTTCGGCCATCAGCAATTCGCGCTCGTCGAGATCGCCCGCGACCGGCGCGATGCCGAGCTGTTCGAGGTCGGCAAACTGTTCGGGCCGGCGCACGAGACCACGCACCGAGTGGCCCGCGCGCGCCAGATGCGCCGCAATCGATCCGCCGATGAAACCGCCTGCGCCCGTTACGAAAATCTTCATGGAATGGCTCCCGTTGCTCTGTCGATGCGGGCGAGTATCCGCCGCTTCGGCAGGCGGACAAACCGTGTTAGCCTCAAATCAATCTTGACTGCGGATCAACAATGAAGACATCCACCGACGAACTGCTCGTGTTCGTCACCGTGATCGACGCGGGCTCGATCACGGCCGCCGCCGAAAAGCTCCAGCAGACCGTCTCGGGGGTGAGCCGCGCGCTCACGCGGCTCGAAAAGCAGCTTGGCGTGGCGCTGATCCTGCGCACCACGCGGCGCCTGCAACTCACCAGCGAGGGCGAACTGTTCCTCGACCGCGCCCGCGCGATTCTTGCGGCCATGGAGGATGCGGAGGAGGCCGTGGCGCGCCGTCGCGAGGCGCCTTCGGGGCGGCTGCGCGTGGATGCGGCCACGCCGTTCATGCTCCATTGCATCGTGCCGCACATGGCGGCGTTTGCCGCGCAGTATCCGGCGATCCAGCTCGAACTGACCAACAACGAACGCATCGTCGATCTGCTGGAGCAGCGCGTCGATATCGCGATCCGTATTGGCGCATTGCAGGACTCGACGCTGCATGCGCGCGCGCTCGGTTCGAGCCGGCTGCGGCTGGTGGCGAGCCCTGCGTATCTCGCGGCGCACGGCACGCCGCATGCCGTGGACGAACTGGCCGCGCACCGGCTGATCGGCTTCACGGCCCCCGCGCATCTGAACCGGTGGCCCTTGCAGGCGCGGATGCACGCAGGCGAAGGCCACGACGATGCCGAGGCCCGGCCGGCGGGTTTGACGGTCGAGCCTTCGCTGGCGGCGTCCAGCGGCGAAACGATCCGCCAACTGGCGATCGGCGGCGCGGGCATTGCGTGCCTCGCCGATTTCATGACGGGAGCGGATCGTCGCGACGGGCGCCTCGTGACGGTGCTCGATGCGGCGCTCGCCGACGAGCGCCAGCCCATTCACGCCGTCTACTACCGCAGCGAGGCGCTGGCGGCGCGCGTGCAGTGCTTCCTCTCCTTTATTGGGGGCAGGCTGGAACGGTAGGCATCAGGCGCCTCGTGGATAGTCCCAGGGCGGCAGATGCGCGGAATCTGTTGTCTATACAAGCTCGCCAGGCTAGACTTCGGCCACGTTCGGCTTACTTGTATAGACAGGATTTGACAATGCGACTCACGCCCGGCCACCTGACCCTGCACCAATTGCGCCAGATCGCGCGCCAGACCGACCAGCATCCGGTAAAGCTCGAACTCGATCCGGCAAGCTTTGCCGCCATCGACGCGTGCGCGCAGGCCGTTGCCGCGATCGCCGCGAAGGGCGAGCCCGCCTACGGCATCAACACGGGCTTCGGCCGCCTTGCCAGCACGCACATTCCGGCCGACCAGCTTGAACTCCTGCAGCGCAACCTGGTGCTCTCGCACGCCGTGGGCGTGGG
>NZ_BAYB01000054.1 GCF_000685035.1 Paraburkholderia ferrariae NBRC 106233 | reverse complement strand
CCCACACCCTCGACTGGAGCGTCTATCCCGGCACGCCAGCCCGTCAAGGGCCGCTGCGCTGCCGTCCTCACCCGTTCGGTGCTCGACCTGGCCTGCGGCCAGCTCTGCGCTCCGCTGCGGCTTCCGGGCGTCCCCTTGACCGTCTGACATGCCTCAACACCCATCCAAATATTTACGCAATTACGTATTTACGTATGTACGTAAGCAGACTATAATAGATCCCATGCAGTGACGGCCACGCCTCACCGCATCCCGGCCGGAACCACTGGCGGCTACCAGTCCCCGGCTACGTCGTTCACCGTCCCGTCTAGGAGCATTGGCATGAGCGCGAGTCTGTTCACACTGCATCATTGGATCGTAGTCCTAAGTTGCGCGTACATGGAGTACACGTACACGCCGTGGAACGGTCGCAACTACTACCGCCGCACGGTCGATTACGGCCGCGTCGTCTGGTGCTAACCAGACAAAAACTTCACTGATCGCATTGGCGGCTACCGATGCGATCGGTTCCTGCAACACCCACGTCTAGGAGCAACCATGCACATCAAGTTTCCGGTGCAGAAGGGCATGGCCCTCGCCGAGCTCGGCTACGGCGAAAGCCTGCTGGTTCCGTGCAACGATCGCACGGTGCAATCCGTCCAGTCGTCCATTCAATCGCTGTACGCGAAGAAGGGACTCGCCTCCCGCGAGTTCTCTCAGCGCAAGGCGCTGCTGATCCTCGACGAGCACGTCCTGCCGGTGCCGGTCGTCATCGTCACCCGTCAACGTGCCGAAGTGCTCGAGGAGGTGCCGGCATGAGCAACCTCCTCGATTGCGTGAAGATCCGTGCGATGACGGCGGCCGACGCAGCGGCCGCGATGCGCACGCTGGCCAGCAAGATCGACGGCCAGGTCGGCATCGGCATTTGGGAAGGCTCGATCACGGGCACGCTGAGCGGGCAGACCTACGACGGCAACGACGGCAAGCACGTCGCCGTGTTCCACGACACCAGCTTGGTCGCACCGTTCGGCCCGCACGGCGACGCAGAGAGCGAGGCATGCGCCGCACTGTTCTGCCTTGCCGTGAAGCACGCTGAGGCGCTTGGCGGCCTCGTAGAAGCCGCACAAGCCGTTCTCGACTCGTGGGAGAAGGGCGATCTCGCCGCAGCCGTCCGCAGCCTGTCTGCGGGCCTGCAACGCGTCACTGAGTAGGGGAGGCCGGCATGTCCATCCGCAACATGCCGGTCGACCAGCGCAACGCGAGGCCGGAGCCGGGCCTCGTGATGCGCGTCGGCCTGCCGCATCGAGGCGGGAAGCTCGCCTTCCACGCTTTCAACAACGACTATCCGGTAATGGTGAGCGCTAACGCGTTCTGGAATCCGGCCACTCGTCGCTTTCACTTGCCGCAGGCCAGCGACATCGAGGAGCTCGACTTTGCCGTCGACAGCGCAGGCTTCACCGCGATGAAGCTCTGGCAGAGCAAGGGGCAGCAGCAGGCATCCCCGTGATTTCAATGCAGATTACGACGATAGCGCGATCCAGGCGCGACAAGTGATAGCGGTCAGCCCCCAATATTATATTCAATAAAATCAGATACTTGCTGTCTGGTCTTTCTGCGTTACCTAAGAAACGGTCTGACGAGGCTTATCCGGGGTCGCTTGAGAAAACGGAAAATAAAGCACGTTAGCGGCGGGCGAACGTCGCCAGACGACCCGTTGCGGTCCTTCAGGTTGACCGCACGAACGGCGGATAACTGACGTACTGCAGACGGCCGCCGACGTGAGTGGCCCATCAGTTCTAGCCAGGTGAATTACAGAGCCTCGACACCGCTAGAGCATGAGGCGTGGCACCCCTCGGCTTGCGCCCGCTTGCTTGGCTAAGGCCGTCAGATACCGAACAAGTTGCGCTGAATCTGACGCAGATGCCCTGTCAAGACCTCGCCAGCCTGCTCAGCATCGCGGTCGCGTAATGCTTCGACAATTGCCCGATGCTGCGCTTCGTATTCCTTGCGCCGCTCTGGCGTGAGCGAGTGGCGCTTCAGCCGCCCCCATTCGCCCTGCTCGCGAACGCGATTGGTCAGCTCAAGGACTTTGAGGAAGAACGAGTTATGAGTCGCTAGAGCGAACGTGCGATGCAACTCGCCATCCCAATGCTCAAATTCTTCCACTGTCTGCGCCGCTTCCGACCGCTCGATGCATTCCATCATCCGCGCGAAGTCCGATGACGTCGCGTTGCGTGCAATGAGCTTCGGCATCAACGGTTCGATGAGGAGCCGGGCCTCCATCAACTCAGCCGGGCTCGTCTGCGTCTCGGAAAGCTCGTCAATGACGATTTCCGGCGCCGGCAACGCTTTCGCCGCGCCGGGAAGCACAAAGGTTCCGCTCCCTACGGCCTGCGTAATGAGGCCACGATCCTTCAGGTCCTGCAAAACGCGCCTGACCGCTCCACGCGACGCACCGAATTGCTCGCTCAACTGGCGTTCAGCGGGAAGTTTGACCCCGTCACGCATGCGACCGGACGCAATCTCGTCCTGAAGATATGCCGCCAGCGCCTTTGCGCCAACCGCCCGTACAGGGCTCTTTGCCTCTACATCGCCCATCGTGATGCTCCCCATATCCATTGAGCGAATCATACCATGAGAAGTACCAATTGGTAGCGATATTGGTTAACCCTCACTTGTTAATCGTCCAATTTGGTTCTACAGTACGTCCTACGCAAACCAATTGGACTTACTCAGGAGCTTTTTTATGAAACTTGCAAACCTCCGCGTAGACGGCGCCGCACTGATCGCTATCGTGGACACTGATAAATCGGTGTTCTGGCCCGTGTCCGCGCTGGTCCCGGAATTCCATGGAGACATGGTCCAATTGGTCCAGTCCTTTGGCGAATTCAAAGGCGACCTCCGGCCTCGCGGAGAGGGCCGTGCCCTTAGCGAAGCAACAGTGCTGGCGCCTATCGACCAGCCGCGTCGGAACATCTTCTGCGTGGGCAAGAACTATCACGAGCACGCGGCTGAATTCCAGAAGTCGGGCTTCGACAGCAGCGCCAAGGACGGCGAACACGCCCCTCAAGCACCTGTTGTCTTTACAAAGCCGGCCAGCACGGTCATCGGCCCAGGCGTGAAGATTCCACGCCACGCCGATGTGACCAGCCAGCTCGACTACGAAGCAGAACTCGGTGTCGTTATTGGCAAGGCGGGGCGCGGCATCAAGAAGGCCGACGCGATGGACTACGTCTTCGGCTACACGGTTATCAATGACTTCACCGCACGCGACCTGCAGAAGCTCCATCGCCAATGGTTCATCGGCAAATCGCTCGACGGCTTTTGCCCGATGGGTCCGTACCTCGTGACCGCTGACGAAGTGGACGGCCAGAACATCGACGTGAAGTGCTGGGTCAACGGCGAGTTGCGTCAGAACTCGAACACCAAACAACTGATTTTCGACATTCCGACGCTTATCGAAACGCTGTCGGCAGGCATTGAACTGCAACCCGGCGACGTGATTGCGACTGGCACACCGGCCGGCGTTGGTATCGGCTTCAATCCGCCGAAGTTCCTTCAGAAGGGCGACGTCATTCGCATTGAAATTGAAAACGTCGGCGTGCTGGAAAACGAGGTGGGCGAATGACCACACACGTAATCAGGAACGTCGCGGTAGAAGTCGAGGGCGATGGACAGGCTGTTGTGTGTATTCACGGCCTCGGCGGTTCGTCGAACAACTGGACGCCGGTTCTTTCAGCGTTCGAAGGCATGAAAGTCGTTCGTCCCGAATTGCCCGGCAGCGCCCGCTCGGTGCTCCCTTCCGAACGATTGTCCATCGACCTTTACGTCGATACGCTCGCTGGTGTGCTGGGTGAATTGGGCGTCTCGAAAGCGCACGTCGTTGCGCACTCGATGGGCACCATCGTCGCGCAACACCTGGCCATCAGACATCCCGAACTGGTAAAGAGTCTTGCCCTTTTCGGGCCGTTGCTGGCGCCTCCAGAGCAAGGTCGCCCCGGCATTCAGGCGCGAGCGGCCCTGTCTCGCGAAAAGGGAATCGCAGGCGTGCAGGAAATTGCCGACGCTATCGTCAAGGGCGCGACGAGCGCTGAAACGAAGGCGCAGCGCCCGGTCACCATCGCTCTCGTACGCGAAAGCGTGATGCGTCAGTCGCCGGAAGGCTATGCGCAAAGCTGCGAAGCACTGGCTGGCGCACAGGCGGCCGAGGTCGAAAAGATTTCAGCGCCCACGTTGCTGGTCACTGGCGATGAAGACGGTGTCGGTCAACCGGTCGCCGTGAAGGCAATCGGCGAGCGCATCGCGGGCAGCAAGGTCACGGTCCTCTCCGGCTGCGGCCACTGGACGACCTTCGAAAAGCCCGCCGAATGCGCCGATGAGCTCAAGGCATTTTATAAGTCAATGCAGTAAGTCCCCCACCTATCGGAGGAGACATGAACAGAATCGCTTTTACCAACGTCAACATTTTCGACGGCACTGGCGCAGACCCGTACATCGGTGAAATTCTGGTCGAAAAAAACCGGATTACCAAGGTAGCGAAGAACGGCGACAGCGTGAATGCAAGCGGTGCGCATACCATCGACGGTCGCGGGCGTTTCATCATGCCGGGCATGACCGAAGCGCATACGCACTTCTCGTGGAATGACCAGCCTTCGCTGTCAGCCATTCAGTTCATGCCGCCAGAGGAGCACATCCTGTGGTGCGTCAGGGTGGCCAAGCGCTACCTGGAAATGGGCTTCACGTCTGCGCTCGGTGCGGCGGCTGCCAAGGCTCGTCTCGATGTCGTGTTGCGTAACGCCATCAATGCGGGCGAATTCCCCGGACCGCGTTATCTCGCTGGCAGCCAGGAAATTACGACCCTCGGTGGCCTCGGTGACAACACGTTGCCCCACCTGCCGTTCCGTGAACTGAACTTCGGCGAGGTGGTGAGCGGCCCGGAAGAAGTCCGGCGCGCGGCCCGTATGTTCATCAAATACGGCGTCGACCATCTGAAAATCAACCTGTCTGGCGAATACATCGCAGGCATCCCGGCAGAAGCTTCTCCGTTCTCCGAGGAAGAAATCGCGATGCTGGCGGCGGAAGCCAAACGTGCCGGCAAACGCGTGGCAGCGCACGCCCGCTCTAGCGAGTCAGTCAAGCAGTGCGTGCGTCATGGTCTCGAACTGGTATTCCACGCGAGCTTCGCGGATGAAGAAGCGTTGGACATGCTGGAAGCGAACAAGGATCAGCACTTCGTGGCTCCTGGAATCGGCTGGCTTGTCAGCACGCTCTACCACGCCGAGAAGTGGGGCATCTCCCAGGAAGTCGCGACAAAGATGGGCTATGCACGTGAGCTGGAGGTTGCAGCCGAAACGCTGACCAAGATGCACAAGCGAGGCATCAGGATCCTGCCTGGCGGCGACTACGGCTTCGCATGGATGCCGCATGGTACCAACTCTCGCGACCTCGAATACTTCGTCAAATACATTGGCATGACGCCGAAGGAAGCACTCCTGTCAGCGACGCAACTCGGCGGCGAACTGATGATGCAGCCGGAGAGCATCGGAAAACTGGCCGAGGGCTATTACGCAGACATCGTGCTGGTCGACGGTAACCCGCTCGAAGACCTGAAGGTGCTGCAGGACCCCGCGAAGATTTCCCTGGTCATGAAAGATGGCGAGCTTATCAAGAGTTGCTATGACATGAAGGCCCCAGAAGGTGCTATCCACGTCACTGGCGGCAACGAGCCGATGAGGGATGAAGGCGTCAAGAAGGCCATGGACGCCGAAGTCCATTGAAGTGCAGCCGGGACGTCCGCTCCAGTCCCGGCTGTTTGTTCCCAAAAAAAATGAAGCCGGGTCACCGCGCTCCGCGCGGTGAGACTGTGCTCGTTCAAACATCTGAGGCAGACGGAGATGTGTGATTGCATTGGCAAGGCCCTTGAGCTGGGCATGTCGCGACGCGGCTTTCTGGGCGCGGGCTGGAAAATGGCTGGCGCCGGACTGCCGCTGCTAATGGGCGTGCCGGCGAGCGGAGCTGAAGTAGACCAGCGTAATCAGGCGATGGCTGAATCCCGCGCCAAGGCGCAAAGCCACGACACACGCCTGGTGCTTCTAGGTACGGCAGGAGGTCCCGTCTGGTGGCCGAACTGTGACCGCGAGGGTATCTCTTCTGCGCTCGTCGTGGGCGACGCAGTTTATGTCGTCGACTGTGGCGATGGCGTCGGCAAGCGCTACAAGCAAGCCGAACTCGGTCCCATCAACACCGTGTCAGGCATGACGGGAATGGAAAACCTGCGTGGCATCTTTCTCACACACCTTCACTCAGACCACACAATCGATTACTTCAACCTGTTTCTGTACGGTTGGTACGACGGTCTGGCAGGTGTAAAGCAGCCAGTCCAGATTTATGGTCCCGGCCGACGCGGTCAGATGGAACCGATTTTCAACGTCCCAGGGCAGCCGGCATCCGCGCCTCCTCCAATCGTCAACCCGGAGAACCCGACGCCAGGCACGGTCGATATGACCAACTACCTCTATCAGGCATACGCGCTCGACATCAACGACCGCCTCCGCGATGCTCATCGCCCGGATTTGCGCACCCTGATGCAAGTCCACGACATCGCCATCCCGCCGGTCAATGGTTTCAGAAGCCCCAACGAGACGCCGGTTCCAAAGATGGAGCCATTCCTGGTCCACGAGGACGAACGCGTCCGTGTCACAGCTACGCTGGTAAATCACTTTCCAATCTGGCCTGCGTTCGCGTTCCGCTTTGACACAGACGACGGCTCTGTGACGTTCTCCGGCGATACGTCGCCATGCGAGAACCTGGTCAGGCTCGCACGCAATAGTGACGTGCTCGTCCACGAAGTCATCGACACCACATGGGTTGACGCGCTGTTTCCGCCACCCGTGGGAGAAAAGGAAGCCGCCTTCAGGCAGCACCTGCTCAGCTCACATACATCCATCGACGATGTGGGCAAGGTTGCCGAAGCCGCCGGCGCGAAGACGTTGGTGTTGTCTCACATCGCCCCAGGCCACGCTCCACGGACAAATCTGATGCGAGCGCAACGCAAGTTTTCCGGCCAGCTCATCATCGGCGAAGACCTGATGCAAATTGGCGTCGGCCGCAAGCGAGCCTGACTGACGCAGCAAAGGTAACCCTCACGGTTTTCTATAAGCCAGCGTTGGTAGGCGCTGACGAATTCACCACATCTACCCACATAAAATAGGACTACTAAAATGAAAATTTGGGGATTATTGTCAATCGGAACTGCCGTGGCCGCCTCGTCCGGATTAGGCGCAACACAAGCCTTCGCGCAGTCAAGCGTCACATTGTTCGGGCAAGTGGACCAGTGGATAGGCGCAAAGGAGTTGCCGGGTGCCGAGCGAGCCTGGGGCGTAAGCGGCGGTGGCATGCAAACGTCATATTGGGGTTTGAAAGGACAGGAAGACCTCGGGAATAACCTCAAGGCGATTTTCTCGATAGAAGGCTTTTTCTCCGCCAACAACGGTCAATACGGCGCCTACAAGGGGGATGCCTTCTTCTCCCGTAATTCGTACGTCGGCCTTGAAAGTCTTTATGGCACGGTCACAGCAGGACGGCACACGACACCGTATTTCGTGTCGACCGTGCTGTTCAACCCCTTCGTCGACTCCTACAATTTCTCGCCAGTCGTGCTGCATACGTTCCTGGGTCTGAAGGGACAGGGCCTGGTGGGTGACTCTGGCTGGAACAACTCAATCCAGTATCAGACACCCGACTTCAGCGGGCTGAACGCGACTGCAATCTACGCCTTCGGAAACGCCGCGGGACAAACCGGCCAGAACAAATGGGGTGGGACAGTCGGCTATACGCACGGACCGTTCGCCGCCATGGCGGCATACCAGCAGGTCAAGTTTAACTTCACGCCAAACGACCTCGGAACCGTCGCGCCGGGCTTCTCCAGTCAGCAGGCGGCACAATTGGGCGTCACGTACGATTTCGGCCTTGCGAAGCTGTATGCGCAGTATCAGTACATGAACGATGCCATCGCGCCGGTCGGCGCTCACAGTAATGGCGGGCAGGTTGGCGTGTCGGTGCCGCTCGGTGCGGGCAAGGCCCTCGCATCCTATGCATACACGAAAATGGTCGGGAGCATCGACTCCACCAGAAACACCTGGTCGATCGGATACGACTACAGCGTGTCCAAGCGGACCGACGTTTATGGCGCGTACTTGAACGACCGGGCAACCGCGTTAAGTTCCGGCAATACCTTCGGGGTGGGTATACGAACGTACTTCTAGTGGAACCGGGACACCCTGTGAGAGATCGGGATCAAGGAGCGGCGGACCCGCTCTCCCAGGCTCAGGTCAATTTTTTTGGCCTCGTGCGGCACTCTGATTGTTTGAAAGTGAAGCGTTGAGGGTCGCACCATCTTCGCAGTCGCATGAGATAACGATGGCCGTCGCAAATGTGCCGCATTGCCGACGTCCGACAAACATAAGCGAGCGTCCCTTCATGGCCGACCGCCGCCCAACGCGACAGGCTGCGCCTGAGCTTGGGCGGCCCTTTGTATCATCGGAGTGCAATCTACACTGTGTGCATTACAGGCTAATCTGTTTGGCCGATAACGCCGTCTCAATGACCGTGCCGCCTTCGCGATAGGTTTGATACGCGGTCGATCCCGTTCGCCACGAAAACACGCTGTTGATCGATGTGCCCACGTACATAACGGCCGCAAAGTCATCGATGGCAATCGAAGATGGGATCGACGGGGCTTGTTGCGCCGCATGTAACGTCTCCCGTCTCTTCGGATCGCTGTTGTAATGAACGGCACAGCCACCAGGCAGTAATCCCAGGCAGTCGAGCGGACGATACGCTGAGCCCCAGAACGAATCGGTGAGCCCGGCCTCGAACCAGCACATTGCGCCTGCACTCATGCCCGCGAGCAGCACGCCGCTTTCCCATGCCTCTCGCATAACCGCATCAAGCCCCCATTCCCGCCAGACGGCAAGTGCAGACTTGGTGTTACCGCCACCGACAAAAATAGCGTCCTGCTCAAGCAGCCTCGGGCGGAAATCGGAGACACGAATTGACCTCGCGTCGGGTTGCCGAAAGAACGCAAGATGAGACGTTTCACAGCCCAAGTCACCGTACGCGGCGTGGAACTTGTCGAGATGCGCGGGCAAGTCTCCGCTGGGCGTCGCCACATAGCAGATACGCGGTCGCGCCTTTCCTGTGAGGCCAGTGATATGCCTGTCGATAGGCGATGGCGCGTCCTCCATCATGAAGCCGCCACCGCCTACTGCTAGGATACGTTGCATGGATGCTCCCGGCGTTGATCGTCGTTGTCGCGTGAACTGAAAGCCGCTTGGTTTCGCGATTGTCGACGATCCAGAAAGCCGTGTCGAACGCCTCAATTGGCCGATCAGTAGCTCACGCAAATCGCATATCCAGCTCGCATAGCCGCCGAAGGGCGGTCGGCGGCACGCGACCCATTCCGGTCGTCTGGTTTGCTTCATAGCGGGCGTTCAGCGGCGAAAACTCCGGCGTTATCGAGCATCTGAATTAGTTCTTCAGGATAGACAGTCTCGGTGGTGCTGGACAGTTCCTCCCGGCTCCACCATTGATGATCCGCCATCACTTGCTTCTCTTCGGCGGTCCAACTGTCGCGTGAAATGGATTCCGTGTCGGTATCCACGACGAAATACTGCTCGACGGCGAACACATGCTCGCCGTCCGGCAACTGCAAGAGCAGTTCGCGTCGTCCCACCGGCTGTGATAACCGCGCCTTGCGAATGCCTGTTTCTTCGCGAAGCTCGCGTATCGCCGCGTCTGCAAACGTCTCGCCCTGCTCGACACCGCCGCCCGGCGTTGCCCAATAGGCCTTCCCAGCGAGCGCGCCAGATTTATGGGCGAAACGGAATAACAACACGCGCCTCTTTGGAGTGGTTATTAGAAGCCTGGCCGATGGCCGCTCGCGCAACGGATTCGCTGCTTTCTGGTAGAGCGACCATACATAGCCGCCGGCTTCTGGCTCGGCGTACTGCCCTACGCGGATGAATCCAAGCGACTCGTAATAAGCGCACAGCTTTGCGTTGTGGACAGCGCAGTCGAGTCGAATAAAACGCCGATTCAACGCGCTAATCTTGTCACCGCACCAATCAAGCATAAAGCTGCCGAGTCCGCGTCCGTTAAAGTCCTTCCGCACAGAAAGGCCATGGACGTAACCGGCAATCGGTTCTTTAGGCCCCCAATGCTTGTCCTCATCGAGAACCAGCGAAAACGTTGCCACTGGAGTGCCTTCCAGTTCAACTACGTACACTTCCTTTTGAGAGACATTGTTTCGTACCCAGTTTTCCGAAAACCCGTCCCCGTCCTTCCCCCACGCATAGTCGCCGTACATGACCTTCCTAGCGTGCGCATCGTTTCGAATCTGTGTAAGTACGGGTACGTCATCTCCCGTTGCCCGGCGGATGCTTTTCGAGGCCATCGCTCAAATCTCCGTTAAGGAGTCTTCGAAATGAAAAAACGCGCCGCTAAATGAGTTCGGCGATGCGAACAATGATCAACGCCGCTGGAACGAGCACCGCCTGTGCGCATAGTGTCCCGAGAACGCGTGCGCCCGCGAGAGTGGTAATGGCCCGTCGAAAGCTATTTTCGGAGATCCGACCTTCGATTACATCGTCCGTCATCACTGAAACTTGCGGATCGATGACGACTGCCAATATCACGGTCGCGAAGCCATTGATAACGGATGACAGGTTCGCGCATGTAACTCGCAAGTCGGGTTTCAAGAATCCAGCATATAGTGACGCGAAAACGCCCACCGTCCAGATCGCCATCGCGATTACGTTCAATCCTATAACCCTCCAGGAAACGCCCGCGCCAGTTGCCAGTTGAGTGACGTTGCGCCGGGACGGAAGTCGTGCTCCAAGCCGAATATAGCTGACGCCCCCGCGGCTAAAGATATGGAGTAGCAGACGAGGGATCGAGCGGTTTGCTTGAAAGTGATCGACAGCGCGGCTGAAATAACGCTGGAACGTGGGAATGAGAAACGCGCCCGCAGTGCTTGCCACCGTGGCGGTAAGCAGGAAAAGCCGAAAGTCGCCGAGCAGACCATGCTCCATGTGACGAGCAATATCAAGCTCAACCCGCTTCGCTATGAATGGTCCTTGAAAGGAATTTGCCGTTCGGGAAACCAAGGCGATGATCCCGAATAGAGAAAATGACACGGCGATGCGGCGCGTGCGAACACCAGCAATCCGCACTGCATACGCAAGTGTCGCGATCACATGGATTACGAATGTAAGCCCGCATATGACCAAAAGCTGGGTGTCCATGTTGTCGCCGCGAGGTTGGCAAGAACCGAAGTCTACCTGAGTACCCCCGGCCCGTTTGTCGGCGATCCTGGTTCACTGATGTGTGATCGGAATTGGTCGAACGTCGCCTCATACAACCAGCATGTTCGGCGTACTTTGCGCTAAACGACCCGATTCCCAAGTGGGGTCAACGGCAGTCGTTGCATGATTCCTTCGACGGCCTGCTCAACCGAAGACTTTGCGGTGTCGACGACGAGGTGCGCGGATTCCCATGGCTCGTATTGACGTTCGAGCACGCTCTGCCATGTCGGCAATTGAAAATCGGGGATATCGGACTTTCGCCCCTCTACCCGATGCCGGTGCATTACAGCATCCGAACAAACCAATTCGATCTCGAAAATCCGCGCGCCTGCGTTGATCGCCACATTTCTCCAGGCGTTACGCGTAATCTCCAACGAATTGACCGAGTCCGCGACGACAGTCAACCCAAGCCGTAAATTATCGCCGGCAACCGCATATGCGGCCACATAACCGGCAGCCCCGATATCCGCATCGCTGCGTTCGCACGCCTTGATCGCCTGTTCCAACGTATCTATGCGTAGATAAACGGCACCGAGCTTGCGTGCAAGTGTTTGCGCTACTGTTGTCTTCCCGGTGCCCGGTAGTCCGCCGAAGGCTATCAACACGTTCGATGCTCCCTGATCAGTCGACGCAGACAGATGGTTACCGATCTACGTCACCAGGTCGACTGTCTCCTTGTGGCCGCACTGCTACCGCTCGGCCAGCTTACTTAGGACAGTTGCCGCGCATAACACTCCACCAGGAAAGGCTAACGCTAGTGGTCCCGGGCGGGACGCAGTGGCCGGAATCCACCGCGCCGCACGTTCTGGTCCTCGCGCCACACGTAATCGCCCGTCAGGTTGATGTGCTCCCAGCCAAGCGGTGAGAGATACGGTAACAAAACTGCATCGGGCGGGGTACCGCGTGTGACCATCGCGTGGACAGCCCGTTCGAGGTAGACGGTGTTCCACAGAACGATTGCGGCAGTGACCAGATTCAGGCCACTTGCACGGTAGCGCTGCGACTCAAAGCTGCGATCGCGGATTTCGCCAAGCCGGTAGAAGAAGACCGAACGTGCAAGTGCATTGCGGGCCTCGCCCTTGTTCAGGCCGACGTGAACGCGGCGGCGCAGTTCGACGTTCTGCAGCCAGTCGAGGATGAACAGTGTACGCTCGATACGACCGATCTCGCGTAGCGCAACGGCGAGGCCGTTCTGCCGCGGATAGCTGCCGAGCTTGCGCAGCATCAATGAAGCGGTGACGGTACCCTGCCGGATCGACGTCGCCAGGCGCAGGATCTCGTCCCAGTTCCGCCGGATTGCCTTCTCGTTGTACGCGTCACCAATCATCGACTGAAGCGCCGGATAGTCCTTCACGCTGCCAGGCACGTACAGCTTCATGTCGTGGAGATCGCGGATGCGGGGCGCGAACCGGAAGCCCAGCAGGTGCATCAATGCAAAAACGTGGTCGGTGAAACCGTTGGTGTCGGTGTAATGTTCCTGAATGCGCAGATCCGACTCGTGGTATAGCAGGCCGTCGAGCACGTAGGTCGAATCGCGCACGCCGACGTTCACGAGGTTCGGGTAGAACGGAGCGTATTGGTCGGAGATGTGCGTGTAGAACATGCGGCCCGGTTCGGCGCCATACTTCGGGTTCACATGTCCGGTGCTCTCGGCGCGTCCGCCGGCCCGAAAACGCTGCCCGTCCGATGACGAAGTGCTGCCGTCACCCCAATGGGTAGCGAACGGATGGGCGAACTGTGCGTTGACCAGTTCGGCCAGCGCCTGCGAATACGTCTCGTCACGGATGTGCCACGCCTGCAGCCACGACAGTTTCGCGTAGGTGGTCCCCGGGCATGCTTCTGCCATCTTTGTCAGTCCGAGGTTTATCGCATCGGCCAGGACCGTCGTGAGCAGCAATGTCTTGTCTTTTGCGGTCTCTCCGGTCTTCAGGTGCATGAAATGGCGAGTGAATCCGGTCCACGCATCGACCTCCATCAGCAGTTCGGTGATCTTCACGCGCGGCAGTATGGTCGAGGTCTGATCGATCAGCGCCTGGGCCGCCTCGGGAACCGCTGCATCGAGTGGCGTGATTTTCAGGCCCGATTCCGTAATGATCGCATCGGGCAGTCCGTTTTCGGCCGCGAGCCGGTTGACGGTTGCCAGCCGCTCCTCCAGCAACTGCCGCCGCTCGTTCAGGTAACGGTCGCAGTCGGTGGTGATGGGTAGTGGCAGCGCATTGTCCCGCCTGATCGCCTGGAAATTTTCCGCCGGAAGCAGATAGTCGTCGAAGTCCTTGAACTGGCGTGAGCCCTGCACCCAGATGTCGCCTGATCGCAGCGCATTCTTCAACTCGGCCAGCGCACACAACTCGTAGTAACGACGATCAATACCGGTGTCGGTCAAGACCAGTTGTTTCCACCGCGGCTTGACGAAGGCGGTCGGCGCGTCCGCCGGCATCTTGCGCACGCCATCATTGTCCATGGCCTTGATCATGTTGACGGCGTTGAGCACATCGGTCGCCGCCGGCGCCGCGCGCAGTTTCAGGATTTCGAGGAAAGCCGGTACGTAGCGACGCAGCGTCGCGTAATGGTCGCCGATCTGATGCAGGAAATCGAACGCTTCGGGCTGGGCCAGTTGCTCGGCCTCGCTGACACTTTTCGTGAATACCTCCCACGACATGACGGACTCGATCGCCTTGAAGGCATCGCCGCCATTTTCCCTGGCCTTCAGCAGGGCGCGGCCGAGCTTCCCGTACAGTCTCACCTTGTCGTTGATCGCCTTGCCCGAGCGGTGGAACTGCTGCTGATGTTTCTTTTTCGCGGCATTGAAAAGCCGGCCGATGATGCGGTCGTGCAGGTCGACGATTTCATCGGTGACTGTTGCCGTCGCTTCCATGACGATGGCCGCAAGGGTTGCGTGACGGCGCTGTGTTTCGAACTTCCCGAGGTCGTGTGGCGTCATCTGCGCGCCTTCGCGCGCAATCTTGAGCAAACGGTTTCTGTGCACCAGCCGGTCGAGGCCCGCGGGCAGGTCGACGGCGTGAAGGATTTTCAGGCGGTCGATGTGCTGCAGCATCTGTCGCGAACTCGCCTTGCCCGGCGGCAGCCGCAACCATGCCAGCCACGTCATGCGGCCGTCGTCCCGACGCTTCAGTAACTCGTCGAGTCTTCGCCGGTGACCGTCCGACAGCAATTCCGTGAGCACGTCGTGGATGCGACGCGTCGCGCGGGTGACCGCTTCAGCACAGATCCGCTCGATCACGTTCGAACCCGGCAACAGGATTGCCTGCCGGCGCAGATATTCGAGCAGCGCCTGCGCGAGTACGAAGCCCTTGTCGGTCTGCATTGCCAGGTCGACGAGTGCCAGTACCGCCGGACGGTAGTCGGCCACCGTAAGCGGACGCAGTTGCAGCGCCGCCTGCAGTTCGAGCAGATGCTCACGGCGCGTCTGGTCCCGCTGCGCGTACGCCTCCCAGTGCGACGGTGCAATGCCGAGTTGCCCGGCAACGTACCGCAGCAGCGCGGGCGGAGGCTCGACACCAGCGCTCAAAGCGAAGCCCGGAAAACGCAAGCAGCAGAGCTGGACGGCAAATCCGAGGCGATTGGCCGTTCCTCGATGCTGCCTGATCAGCGACATGTCCTGCTCGCTAAACGTGTAGTGGCGAATTAGATCATCGTGGCTGTCAGGGAACGAAAACAGGCTGTCTCGCTCGGCCGGCGAGAGAATGGAACGACGGGGCATGGTGGGCTCGACAGAGGATGGGGATGGCGCTGACGGCGGGTTGCAGCACCGATTCCACTGGACTGACGGTTCAGAAAAACAGCAGTGTAATACGATCCATTGCCATAATCCTTCTTATCGCAATGGATGCCTTTTTGCACTAAACTGACAAACATGAAAACGCGTCAGTCCCGGCCTGCCTCGCACCCGGCCTCCACCGAACCGCTGGCGTTTCCGGATGCCGACCAGCTTGCGGCGCTGCGCGGCTGGTATGCCGGCCTGTCTTCGCGGGCCGCCGTGGACCGCTACCTGTCTCACGCACGCGCGCCGGGCGCATCGGCGCGCGGCATCATCGGCGCGATCCGCCGTCAGCTTGTCAACCTTGCCGTTGAACGCCAGCGCGCCGATCTTGCTGATCTGCTGCAACATCCTGTTGGTGACCGGCTCGCCCGGGCAGGCGCGGTCGCACACGCGATCGAAATCCTGCGTGCGTTGCCGATGCCACAACCGCAGATCGCCGATGACATCGGCCTGTGGCTGACGCCGCGCGCGGCGCGCGTGCTGCGTGCGCATGGCATCGCGACCCTCGCGGACCTGACCGTGCGGGTGCCGCGTCGACGCCGCTGGTGGAGCACGGTGCGCGGACTTGGCCAGACCAGTGCCCGGCAGATCGAGGCATTCTTTGCCGCCCATCCGCAACTGACGGAACGCGCTCACGCGCTGGTTGCCGTGACCACGTCGGGCGTCGTCGTCCCATGGGAGCAGGTGAGGGTGCCGCACGAGGTGGATGGTTCGCACGGCAGCTTCCGGGCGCCCAGGCGGGCCTGCGCGCTTGACGCGAACAACGACTATGACGCGGTTCACGCGTGGCTCGCGTTGCACGAAACTCCTGCCACGCAGCGTGCCTACCGCAAGGAGGCTGAACGCCTGATTCTCTGGGCCATCGTCGAACGTGGACGGGCGCTGTCCTCGCTCACAACAGAGGATGCGATCGCGTATCGGAGCTTTCTGCGGCATCCCGGTCCGCGCGAGCGGTGGGTCGGGCCGCCGCGGCCGCGCAGCGCCCCAGACTGGCGCCCGTTCTCTGGAAACCTGTCGGGCCGCTCGACCGCCTACGCACTCTCCGTGCTGGGCGCCCTGTTTCGCTGGCTGATCGAGCAACGCTACGTGCTTACCAATCCGTTTGCCGGTATCAAGGTGCGTGGCAAAACGCGTGTCGCGCCACTTGACACGGCGCGCGGCTTCACGGAAGGCGAATGGGGGCTGCTTCGCACGATCGCCAACGGACTGGAATGGTCCTACGGCTGGGAAGCACCCGCCGCGCAGCGGCTGCGCTTCCTGCTCGACTTTTCCTACGCAACCGGTCTGCGTGCGAGCGAACTTGTCGGCGCGAGGCTTGGCGACATCCGGATAGATGAACGCGGTGCCCACTGGCTCAATCTCGTGGGCAAGGGAGGCAAGCCCGGCAAGGTGGCTTTGCCGCCACTCGCGCGCGTTGCACTCGAACAGTACCTCGTCCAGAGGCATCTGCCAGTGACACCGCGGCGCTGGGATCCGAAAGCCCCGCTACTGGCGAGTTTTGATGGGGAAGGAGCAACGGGCATCACCCGTTCCCGTCTGTGGTTCGTGATGCGCGGTTTTTTCCGCCTGGCCGCCGATGTCATCGGCACCGATTATCCCGTACTAGCTGAAAAGTTGCATCGCGCCAGCCCCCACTGGACGCGCCATACCCACGCCACCCATGCGCTTGCTCGCGGCGCGGAGCTGACGACCGTGCGGGACAACCTGCGCCACGCCTCTATCGCAACGACCTCGATCTACCTGCTAAGCGACGAGGCTAAACGCTCCCGCCAGATGGACGAAGCGTTCGCCGCGCCGTAGCCCACGCCCTTTCCGACAGGGCGTCGCCGGCTAAACGTGCTTTATTTTCCGTTTTCTCAAGCGACCCCTATCCGGGCGTCAGATGCCTTGACGGGCGATACGGGGTGTGTTTGGCGGTGATAATAGTAGTTATCCTTGATATTTATGTTTGCAGCATCAAAGAAGCGGTTCTATAGCGTTATACATGTGTGAAATAATCTGGCGGAAATGATCATTTTTCCCGCCAGGAGCCCGCCATGCCCCGTCCGGCCGTTGTTACCCCCGAACAGATCCGCTCCACCGTGCTGTCGATGCTCGCCGAGGCTGGCGATGCCGAGCCGCCCACCGGCGAACGCTTCCGCAAGGTCGTGTCGGTACGGAAACTCCGCGCGCGACTTGGTGCGGGCGATCCGGCAACCCTTGCGCGGACGCTGAACGCCATCGAGGCCGAGGTCGTGCGCGCGGGACTCGCCGACATCGCGATGCCCGGCATCCCCGTCGAAATCGCCGAGCTGATGCGCGCGCTGTGGCAGGCGGCCGTCGCCGTGCAACTTGACGACGTGGTGCGCCTGAAGGCCGAGGCACAGCGGGCGATCGCGGCGGCCGATGCGGCGCGCACCGATGCCGAACTGCGCGTCGAACTGCTGCGCCAGGAACTGACCGAGCTTCGAGCGTCCGTCGCCACACGCGATACCGAACTGGCCGATCTGCGGGCCCAGAACACGATGCTGCTCGACCGGAGCGCGGCACTCGATGCGACGGCCCAGGAACGCCAGGCGCAACTCGACGCCGCGACAGCGGAGCGGGCTACGGTTGAGCGCACTCACGCGGGCGCACTGGCGGACGTGCAACATCGTTACGAGGCGCTGTCGAAACAGTTGCTGCAGGAAACCGCCCACCAGCGCGAGGCCCTGAAAAAAGAGCATGCAAACGCCGCGTCGCAACTCAAGTTCGCCGAGCGCCGTGTTGCCACGCTTGACGGCGAACGCGAACGGCTCGAAGGCGACCTCGCGAGCGAGCGCGAGGCCCGCCAGCAGGCGGTCGGCGAAGCGCTGGCCCTCAAGGCAATCAACGCGAGCCAGTATGCGCAGCTCGACGAACTGCTGCGCATCGTATCGGCACAGGGGGCCCGTCGTACACCAGCGGCATCCAGCGGTCTCGCGACCGCGAGGCGTACCGCGGGCACCCTGAAGAGCGGCACGACGAAGCCCAGGAAATCATGAGCAAAACAATGAATCCCGCCGACTGGATCGATGGCGGCATGACGCCACCGCGGCGGCTGCCGGCGGACACCGGCGCGGCGCTCGCGTATCTGGCCGACACGCTCGGCCACGTCGTCTACACGCGCTGGACCCTGGCAGCGATCAGGGGCCGGTACGCGTCGCTCGCCGACGCGAAGGTCGCCCATCCGGCGGTCATGCGGCAGTTGCTTGATCACGCGGTCGTGATCGAGTACTGGGATCGCGGCCGGGTACGCACCGCGGCCATCGACGATGCGCCGACACCGGAGGTGGTGCTGCAACGCGTTCTGCACACGCACCGGCGGCGCTTCAAGGTCTCACCCGAAGCCGGGTTGCCGGCGGCGACCGGTGAGCCGATACGGGATACGACAGCGCTGGTCACGGTGCCGCAACCCTTGATCGCATGGCTTGCTCGGGCTGGACGCTTCGCGAATGTGGCGAGCGCAACCAACACGCTCGGCGTGGGCGACGACGCGCAGGCTGTCGCGCTCTTCCTGCGCGATCGCGCGAGCCGCTCGCCGCATACGCTGCGTGCATACCGGACCGAACTGCGGCGGCTGGTCGCGTGGTGCGAAGCGCAGCAGTTCGGTCCGCTGTCGGATCTCACGCGCCACGACCTGCTCGCGTACCGGCAGGCATTGCGCAAGCCCGCTTATGACGCCGTCGACGACAACAACAACAACCGGGCGGTGGCGGAAGCGACCCAGGCACGGGCACTCGCGGTCGTCGCGAGCCTGTTCCGCTACTGGACCGAGACCGGCTATCTGACCGCCAATCCGGCTGCAGGGCTCGTGCGTGGCGGACGTTCGCGCACGAGCTTCGCACCGCAACGGATGCTGCCGGGCGCGTTGCTTGCCGCATGCGACGCCTGGGTCGCTGAAGGTTTCAAGGACGATGACGCGCTGGTCGTCGCGCGGCGCCGCGCAATCTGGGCGCTGTACCGGTACGCCGGCGTGCGCCTGGTTGAACTCGTGTGGTCCGACGACGCGCAGTTGCCGAAGCTCGAAGTTGATGACGGCGAGTGCTGGACGCTGCACGTGCTGGGCAAGGGTCGCAAGACGCGTGCGGTTCCGTTGCCGGGACTCTGCGTGCCGATCCTGAAAACGTACCGGCAACTGCGCGGGCTGCCGCCGCAGCCCAGTCCCTATGAGCACGCGGCGCTGATTCACGGACTTAAGGGCGGCTCGCTGCACAGCTCCGGCCTCTACGATGAGGTGAAGGCAATCTTCATCGCGGCGGCCGACCGCATCGAGAAAACCGATCATGCGGGCGCTGCGCGCCTGCGATCGGCATCACCGCACTGGCTGCGACACGGCTATGCGAGGCAACTCGTGGTGGACCATCAGGTACCATTGCCGGCCGCACAGGCTCTGCTCGGGCACGCGTCGGTGCAAACGACCGCCGGCTACGCAAAAACCGACCTGTCGCAGTTACGTACCTTTGTGGACCAGACGTTCAGCGACCGTTGATCGAGGCCGTGCTGAGCGCGCCGTGCGGCTTGTGCTTGCCTATCGGGGTATTCGTACCTTTCGTGCAATTTCTGGCGGTTAGTCTCTAAAAATTATTATTTATCAACGACTTGGTGAATTCGTGTTTCGAGGAAATGTTGCAGCACGAGAAGCCTTTCTGGACGGGGCTCTACGAGCGATGACCGCCAGAAATTGCACGAAAGGTACGAATACCCCAAGGAGCCGTCGGGCCACCACAGTGCACCGGTTGCACTGACAAGGATGACCACGGCGATGATCACGAACTGTCGCGGTCCCCATCTTGATTCGGGTAGCAAACGCGTCAGTTCGAGGCGTGCGCCTGCAAAAGTAAGTATCAGGAATGACAGCCACCACGGTACTGCGGCCAATATGTCACCGACGATCAGCCACACGCCATTGCCGACCGCCCAGCAGACTGCAGCGCCGGCCAGGACGACCAGAAACAACGTGGGTTGATGCCAGGCCAGCTTGATGCTGACAGCCAGCAGGATACCAGCAGCGATCACAAGCAACGCCTGCACGACCGGCGCTGGCGCACCGACCAGCAGCGCGGCTCCGGCAACCACCGTGCCCGTCGGTCCGAGATAAGGCGCCACCCGCTGTTATCGCCACCGTCCGGTCCAAACTGATCACGGCGCCGAAAAACACCGGAACCATCAGCATGTCGTGCCAGGCTGCGCGTGTCAGTGCGAACGTCGGCACCTTCACGCCAAGGCGTGCCAAACCGGTCAGCACGGCGCAGGCGAGCAGCGGGACCGCGGCGATGCCTGTGGCGGCCGGTGCAAATCGCAACAGGGCTTTGGTACGCATGGTCGTTGCCGTCAATCGAGCGCCGTCTCCGGTTTGACAATCAACACGCGCCAGAGGTCGTGGGGACCCTTTTCACCCCGCCACCAGAACCCGTCCGGCAGTTCGGCAACGAACTCTTCGAGTATCGGTTCCGGATTGTGGTCCGACACGAGCTCAAGCGCCTGGCCAGGGGCCAGTCCCGCAAACGTGTCGAAAACCATTGAATGGCGCTCATGCGGATCAACAGTACCGACGTCGACGACAATCACGGAGGCAGGGATGGCAAAGGTAGACATGTTCGTACTCCGAAGTAAACTACAGCCACAATAAACTGAACGAAGAGCGTCAATGTTCGCGCCAGCAGACAAGCTCGCGAGCGGCGTCGCCCAGCATGGCGGGCGACCACGCGGGATGGCACTGCTACTCGCGAATGGCCCGCGGCCTGGGGGCGCCATCAAGCGAACGCTCAGGAACAGCTGGAACAGCGCAGGACGCCACCACAGGTGGACGCGTGAGTTGAGGCATTGAGATGCACGCCGGGTCGTCAATCGCATGACGCGCTCCTTTCGAGGCCACCAAGAAGAGGTGGATGCCCAGCGCCGCGCTTGCCGGGTGGCTAAAATGCATTTCCTATGTATGTTTTAGCACAGAGGCCCACACCCGAATTCGATCTGGGTCAATTGGTCGCACGATGACAACGTAGACAACGCTTCAAATGGCCGGTCACCTCGGAACGGCGGTGGCGCGGGCGCGCGAGGTCATCCAGAGATCAGCGCGGATCGCTCGATGGTCAATGAAATCAACGGCCCGGTGTCATTGTGAATCCGGTTTTAATGATGTATTGTAAATGCATGTTAAGCGCGAATCGAAGTTGACTGGCCCCGCGCCTAGCTCCCAGCAGGCCGCTTCAAGGATGGAGCCATCATGCACCTCACCGTCTACACCGATTACACGCTTCGGGTGATGATGTACCTCGCTCTGAAGTACCCGGATGGTGACGTTGCAACGATCGACGAAATCGCGGCGGCCTATGGGATCTCGCGCAACCACCTGACGAAAATCGTTCACGAACTCAGTCAGGTCGGTCTCATCGAGACGACTCGCGGCCGGGCCGGTGGCGCCCGTCTGGCGCGCGCGCCCGGGGAGATTTCCGTGGGTGAAATCGTGCGCGTCGCCGAGAAGGATTTTTCCGTCGTGCGTTGCCATGACATGAGCGTCGCGCACGGCTGCGCGATTTTTCCGGCCTGCAACCTCAGGCGCAGGCTGTACCGGGCGGTCGATGCCTTCCTCCATGAACTTGACACGATGACGTTGCGGGAGGCCATTGCAGCGCCCACCGTGGCGGCGTCGGTCCTAGGCGTGGCCGACCGTCGCGAACTGGTGCCAGTGGCCGTGTCGCGCGCGCATGGCGCTACGGGCCGCCGGGCAGGAGTCCGGTCATGAAAACGCATCTCCCGCACCGCTCTTCTTTTGTGACTCCGGCATCGGATCTGCCCGTCCTGAGGCTCGGCTTCCGGCCGTTTTATCTCGCTGGCGCGCTGTTCGGGATGCTCGCCATGCTGGTCTGGCCTGGCGCGCTGCATGGTTTTGTGCCGGCAGGCCGGATGACGTCATTCAACGGCATCCTGTGGCATACGCACGAGATGATCTTCGGGTTTGCCGCAGCCGTCGTCGCAGGCTTTCTGCTGACGGCGGTGCGGGCCTGGACCTCGCTCGAAACACCATCCGGCGCGCCGTTGGCCCTGTTATGGCTTCTGTGGCTCGCGGGGCGCATCGCGGTATGGTTTGGCCCGGAGCCGCTGGTCGCGATCGTGGATTCGGCGTTTCTGCCCGTCCTGATGATCATCCTGCTACGCGTGCTCCTCCCGGCACGCAACCGCCACAATATCTTTGTACCCGTCGTGCTGGGCATGCTCGGCCTGATGAACATCCTGTTTCACGCCTGGGTATTGCAGGGACGGGCCGATCTGGCATTGCGCTCTGCTGACGCCGCCGTTGGACTGCTGGTGACGCTCGTCACCATCATCGCGGGTCGCGTCACACCGGTGTTCACGGCTAATGCTGTACCCGGCTACGTATGCAGGCGCTGGCGCGCAATTGAAGCGCTGGTCGTGCCGTTGCCGCTGCTGGCTTTTGCGCCCGACGCGCTGGGCGCGAGCGCGTGGCCTGTCGGCAGTGCGGCAGGCGCGACGGCGGTGATCCATGGCATCCGGCTTGCGGGATGGCGTTCGTGGAAGGTCGGCTGCCGGCCCATCCTCTCCATTCTTCACGCTACCTACGCTTGGGTTCCACTCGGCTTCGGCATGCTGATGCTGAGCGCCGTCGGACTGGTGCCGCATTCCATTGCGCTCCACGCCTTCACCGTCGGTGTGCTCGGAGGCGCGATCATCACCATGATTACGTGGACCGCGCTCGGACATACCGGCCGCACACTTGTCGCCGGGTCAACTGAGATGGCCTGTTACTGCCTCGTGATTGCCGCCGCTGTCCTGCGCGTTTTCGGCCCGTTGCTCGCGGGTCACTGGAGTGCCGGGTGGATCGATGCCGCCGGCCTGTGCTGGTGCGTGACATTTGCACTGTACGCACGTCAATACTGGACCTGGCTGACACGTCCGCGACTCGACGGCAAGGCGGGCTGAAGCGAAACGATGTGAGCACGAAATGAAGTCTGACAGCCTCCTGATCAAACCCACGCCTTCTTTCGACGAACCCGTTGAAATGCTGAAGGCGTGTCATGAGCGCATTGCGGCGCAATGCGCGACGCTGGAAAAGCTCGCGGCACACCTGCCTTCACACGGCGCGGATACGCAGGCGCAGCAGGCAGCCAGAAACATCATGCGCTATTTCGACATTGCCGCGCCGCATCACCACGCCGACGAGGAACGGGATCTCTTTCCGATGCTGATAGAGATCAGTCAGCGTCAATGCTCACCGGTGGGTGAACGGATCGCATCCCTGCTTGACGAGCATCGATCTCTGGAGGCGTCGTGGGCACATTTGCGCACCGTGCTCGCCGAAATCGCCGAAGGGAAAACAAGGCTGCTCGAACAGGTCTGGGTCGCTGACTTCGTCGGAGCTTACCGCGGTCACATTGCCCTCGAGGAGAGTCGGATTTTTCCATTTGCCGAAGCGTGCCTCGAGCGGCAGCAACTGGCCCGGCTGAGCGCGGCCATGGTGGCCCGTCGCACCATTACACCGCAGTGACGGCCTCGAGCGGCCACCTTTTGAGGAGAAGCAATCATGCGAAATCCGGCAGACGTTCTTCCTGTTCTTGCCCAGCCGTACGTCTTCGACGCGCGCGGCGTTGCCAGACGTTTCCGCCACGCGGCCATTTTCGGCGCGCTCGATGCGCTGGAGCCAGGCGAGGTGATGCGCTTTGTCAACGACCACGACCCACTGCCGCTCCTGGCCCAGATCGAGCATCACTTCGGGGCGCGCGTCGGCATCGGATACGTCGCGCGCGAACCAGGCAACATCGTAATTGACTTCGCGGTGAAGGTTGCGGACTGAAATACCCGCTGCGCCTGCGCAACCGGTCACCTGGATATTCATGGCCCGAGGAAAGCATGTTGACCACAACCGTACCCCAGAGAAGCTCCACACCTGTCCCTTATGGTGAACCGCTCGCGCGGCCGGACGATGAAGGGAGGTGGACGGCAAACATCGGCTGTAAGACGTGCGCAATGGCCGCACTGTGCACCCGCAGCCCAATTGACCCGCTGGCCCACGAGCGGCTCAACGATGTCGTGCAATGCGTGCGCGCCGTACATCGCGGGCATGCCCTGTACCGGCCGGGCGACACGTTCGGAAGCATCTATGCGGTTCGCGCCGGTTCGTTCAAGACCGTGGTCATGCATCGCGAAGGGCACGAGCAGATCACAGGCTTTGGCATCCTTGGTGACACGCTCGGCATCGATGGCATTGCCAGCGGAAGCCACAGTTGCGAGGCGATCGCGCTGGAAGACAGTGCCGTGTGCGTGATGCCGTTCGACCTGCTAGAGATCCTGTGCCGGGAAGTGAAGACGATCCAGCACCATGTGCACCAGATGCTGGGTGCCGAAATCGTGCGCGAGTCCACCCTCATGATGCTGCTAGGCACCATGACGGCCGAGGAGCGGGTGGCCGCCTTTCTCGCCGACCTGTCGCGGCGCTGGGAAGCGCGCGGCTACTCCGCTCATGCGTTTACGCTGAAGATGACGCGCAAGGAAATCGGCTACTACCTCGGGCTGAAGCTCGAGACCGTCAGCCGGACATTGACGAAATTGCAGCGGCATCAGTTGATCCACGCGTGCGGCAAGGATCTCCGGATTCTCGATATTGACGGGTTGAGGAAGCTGGCGACAGACGTTGGCGCTGCTTCCTTTCGAGGCCAACCACACGGGCAGGCATTCGGGTACGCGCCTGAGACTCGCTTGACGGAACATTGGCCTGGAGGTTAATGATGGAAACTCACTACGAAGGCGAAGGCGTCGCATCCCGGCAGGTCAAACATGTCGACACCGAGCGTGTTGGGCAAGCACGCCCTTCAAGCCGGAATGTGCAGGAATGCGGTGCGTCTCGCACTTGCGCCACGAATTTCCCGATGTTGACGCCGCACGAGATTGCCACACTCATGCTCGTTGCTTACGCCCCTGAACAGGTCAGCATCGAGCGGCCCGACCTGCTGCCATTGTTGAGCGGCAATCTGGTAAAGATTGACGGGTGTCGCAGATGCCGGGTCAAACCTCGGATGACGCCGTTGGGAGAAGTTCTCGTTGTGCGGCTTTGTAAAACGACGCGCCGGGCATCGAAAGATGCCTTGTGAAACCTTAACCGCAGTAGAGAGCATTATTGAGGCCCACCATGCAAATCCCTCATGAAGTTGAGCGCGTTGCCCGTCAGCGCGCAGATCACCTCGAAGCCCTTATCGATGAGGCTGGAGCGGAGAGCTTCCCGGCAAGCGATCCCCCCGCTGTCCATCCGGAACCCTGGCCGGTCACGACGAACGTGGCGACGTGTATCGAGCCGGCGGGAACACCATCATAGATCTGTTGCTGCAGGCGGGATCACAGAAGCTGGCAACTGTTCCGCCTTATCGATTCTGCACGTTGCGTCGAATCGCGACGACCGGTTGCCGGCGAAGCGCGAAATTCACACCTCCTGATGTGCTTTCAAGAGTCAACGCGGAGATCCGGTGTCGATGAAATCAATACAGCGTTGGTCCTGGCTCAGTTGGAGGTCGATCACAGCGGACTCGAACGCATCTCAACCTGTCAGAAGGACATGCGCGGTAACGTGGCATGTGACTGTGGCATCGGGATCGGCATCGGGATCGGCATCGGCATCGGCATCGGCATCGGCATCGGCAATTGTCGCAATTTCTTGACGATCCGCACACGCGATCGGTTGCGGCTTGAGACATCTACCTCGTTCGAAGCGACTGACGCCGATGACGTCATCCAGCACTATCTCTCGCCACCGTGGCGAGCAACAGATTTTTCCTGCTCGACACGCGCGGTAACGTCCCGGGCTATTGCAACCGAGCCGAGCACCTCACCCTCGTGATTCTTCACCATCGCGAACGTCATTTCGACGTAAAGCTTCTGACCTGTCCTGCTGATCGCACGGGTCAACGTTGCGCGGCCATGCAGTCTTGTACGACCACTTGTCATCGCGGCTTCGAAGCCGCGCCAGTGCGCGGCTCGCAGATGTTCCGGGATGATCAGATCGAGATTCTGACCTAGCAGGCTGCGGAAATACCGACGACGGCAAGTCAGCGGATGAGTCGGACGAAACGTTATGCAGAGGAAGCCACTACCCTGAGAAATGATGCGCGGCGCCGACACCTTCACCGAGAGTTTGTTCACGATGCGTAAGCTGGAAGACTTTGTTCCAGCGGATCACCCGCTGCGCGCGATTCGCAAGATGGCCAACGCTGCGTTGGAGAAGATGAACGGCTTGTTTGCCCGCATGTATGAAGCTGACGTCAAAGGCGGCCGGCCGAGCGTAGCGCCTGAGAAATTGCTGCGGGCGATGTTATTGCAAGTGCTGTACAGCGTGCGCTCCGAGCGGCAGTTGATGGAGCAGGTCCAATACAACCTGCTGTTTCGCTGGTTCATCGGGCTGTCGATGGACGACAGCGTGTGGGTGCCGAGCGTGTTTACCAAGAACCGGGAGCGGCTGATTAAACATGACGCGGTCATCGAGTTCTTCAATGAGGTGCTGGCCATCGCACAGCAGAAGGCCTGGCTATCAGGCGAACACTTTAGCGTTGACGGTACGCTGATCCAGGCCTGGGCCGGCCATAAGAGCTTTGTGCGCTGTGATGATGACGACCAGGCCAATGGCGATGGGGGCAACTTCAAAGGCGAGAAGCGCAGCAACGACACCCATGAGTCGAAGACCGATGCTGATGCACGACTCTTTCGCAAAGGCGGCACGGCCAGTGAATTGCGCTACATGGGCCATACCTTGAGCGACAACCGCCACGGCTTGGTGGCCAGTGCCGTGGTGACGATCGCTGATGGTTATGCCGAGCGCGAAGCCGCCAGGGCCATGACTAACGATGCCAGACAGGCGCTCGATGACCCGACGCGTGAGATCACGCTCGGAGCTGACAAGGGCTATGACGCCCAGGAGTTCGTGGAAGCCTGCGTGGACATGAAGGTCACGCCGCATGTGGCGCAGAACAATTCAGGACGCCAATCTGCGGTGCCGGATGCGATTGCCCAAAGCGAGGGCTACGCCGTCTCACAGCAAAAGCGCAAGCTGATCGAGCAGGGATTCGGCTGGGCCAAGACCGTTGGGGGCATGCGTCAGGTGATGGTGCGCGGCCTGAAGAAAGTGGATCAGATGTTTGTGCTGACGATGGCGGCGTACAACCTGGTTCGTATGCGCACCTTGGGACAAATCCGTACGCAGGTGGCGCAATAAGCTAAATCGGGACTAAAAACGGCACCGACTAGCCACCAGAGACGGGAATCGGGCGATCAATTCCCGGATGGTGGAAAAAGCGACTCCAGCTTCCCCTTCGGGAGGAAAGTCGCTCGTGATTGCTTCGGGTATTTCCGCAGCCTGCTAGCGCCTCCGCGACACTGTAGCCGAACAGCGTTGCTGCAGCATGGTTCCAGCGCGCGATGGCACCGGAACTGTCGGCATAGATGACGGCGTCAGCCGTCTGTTCGATTATCCATTCAGCGAGCGGGCACGTTTCTTCCATGATGTTACTCCTGGGCGCTTCAAGGGCGGTGGAACTTTGAGCGGGGGCCTGGTCAAGCAATAAGGTATTCACTCAATGCGCAATGGCAACGCAGAAAAGCCAGCCGCTGGATACACAGCGTTCATGGGAAGGCTGCCCGGGACGAGCGCAATCCAGGTAGTTTGTGCGAGCAGTTCTTCGATGCCAATACGCAGTTCGAGCCGGGCGAGTGGCGCACCCGGACACTCATGAATTCCGGAACCGTATAGCAGGTTACTGGCCGGATCTCGATCGAGCCGGAATTCGTCAGGGTCTCCAAAAACCGTCTCGTCCCGGTTCCCGGATGCCCAGATCAGCGTGATACGCTGACTGGCGGGTACATTGCGTCCGCCGATTTCCGCCGGCCTGGTACTGATGCGGCGGTTGGCGATGAGCGGTGCGCGGATCCGGAGTATTTCGTCGATGGCCTTTGGCAGTATCGACGGCTGCTCCCGCAACCGTTGCTGGACATCAGGATGCTCGGAGAGGTAATGAACGAGAATCCCCACGCACGCCGCAATCGTCCCGAGTTCGCCGACGGTCCAGTTACGCAGGATGCTGACAATTTCCTCGTCGTGCAGCAGGCGGTCCCCGATCCGCTCGCGCAACAGGCTGGTCGTGATGTCGTCTGGTGCGCCCACGCCCGATTCCCGTCGTTGCACCAGCAAACCTTTGATGTAGGTATCAAATTCGACGGCCACCCGGTCGAGAGCCATTCTGTTGCCCGTCAGTGTAGCTTCCCGGTTTTTGCGGATCCAGCGAAGAAGCGGCGTGCGTAATTCCTCTGGCCAGCCCAGAAATGCGCACTGGATGTTCATCGCAAAGTCCTGCGCGAACCGGGCGATAAATTCGACTTCGTCGCCTCTCGAAAGTCCCTTTACCAGACTGGCAGCAATCTCCCGGCACACCGGTTCAAAGACCACCATCCGCTGCGGGCTGAAATATGGCTCGATAATGCTTCTGTACTGGGTGTGCTCAGGCGGATCCATGCCATTGGGCACGGAGAGATAGCTCGAGACCGCACTGCTGAACGTTTCAGGATCGTTGAGCACGCGAATGACATCTTCATGGCGGAACAGGGATAAGTTCAGGTAGTCACTGTGCGCGACTGGACAGCGGTGCCGCATGTCATCATACGCCGCAGCCTGATCGCGCAAGACGTCATCGGACCTCGGATCCCAATCGTTTGTCAGCTTGTCGCTCATGCTCATTCCTCGCCAGGTCCCGGCATCGCTGCCGCCTGTGTCGTAAGTTCCCCGGGCGCGGCCTGACCCCGCTCGGCATGCAGGGTATCCCGCGATTCCGCAATCGCGCAGCGGAAGCAACCGTTCCATTGCACTTTGGCCAAGCTTGATGGGGAACGCGTCATTGGCGCGGCGATCGCAGTCAGTGACGGATCTGTTCAGGGCGGACCAAATAGCACTGGTTGACCGTGCGCATCGAATGGAATAAACATGCCGATAGTCCCGGCCTTGATCGATTCCACCATCCTGTTCAACGGCGCTTCGGCATCTTCAGTCCGCGGCACACACCCGTTACTACCTGAGAGAGCCGCGACAAAGACGATCGCCCATTCCTGGAGAACCTGTCGCGATTCGTCGAGCAGATCGCTAAACGTACCGATTTCTTCTGGCGTTTTGTCCACGCACATGAGTGGCGTCAACGCGCCACCCTGACCAGCCTGGAAGCGGGCCCGCTGTTCGGGCGTACAGTCATCGGGCAACTCTACCGTGGTAAATACGAATAACAGACGCTGAGGTTCGGGTTGTTGCCGCGCGACCCGAATCAGCTCATCAAAACTCGAGATACTCATCATCAATCGTCCATGTGGTGTCGTGTCGGGAGGGCACATTACGTCGGCTGTTCATTCAGTCACTTCTTGGGCTGTTCCGTCGATGCGGACCTGTCGCACGCTGGATTGATACAGCAGAATCAGCGACACCCAGACGATGCCGTACAGGAACATGAAGCAACTCGAGCGAACACCAAGCCAGTCAAGAATTACGCCGAAAAGGATCGGTAGCAGGAAGCCGCCCAGTCCGCCGGCCAGTCCAACGATACCGGTGACGACGCCCATTTGCTCAGGAAAGTCGTCGGCGACGTACTTGAACGTCGACGCCATACCGAACGCGAATACCACGCCGAGAATGAATAGAAGTCCGACGAAAGCCGGGACGCCCAGATGGATGTGAAAGCTGCGCGGGCCGTCGATCGTGCTCACCACGAAAGAGGTATCCGGGTACGACAACAGGAATAGACATACCCACGCAACCCACAATCCCCACCACGTCACCTTATGCGCACCGAAGCGGTCGGACAGGGTGCCACCCAGCGCGCGCAATACCGATCCGGGCAGCGAAAAGCCGGCGGCTAACGCCGCGGCGGTGACGACCGAAAAGCCGAATTCACCCTTCAGATATTGTGGGATCCACAGTGATAACGCGGTGAAACCACCAAAGCAGATCGAGTAGTACTGGCAGTACTTCCATATCTTGGGGTTCTTCAGAACCTGAAACTGCTTGTACCATGGCCCCGACGATTTACCTGCGCCCGGGTCGGTCGCGGAGCCCAGCCAGAACACCAGCGCAGTGACGAGGAGGGCGAGAGCATAGATTTTCGGGACAGCTCGCCAGCCCCAGGCAGCCTGCAGCGAAGGCGTGATGAACAGGTTCACGGCGGCGCCGACCGTACCGGCGCCAAAGAATCCCATGGCAAAGCCACGTTTTTCGGGCGGGAAGAACCGCGCGACATACGGCGTACCCACAGCGAACGATGCGCCAACCGCACCGAGACACAAGCCGATCGCGAGGAACTGCCAGAACGCCGTCGCGTATGCGATCAGGAATACGGGGATGGCGCAGAGGACCAGCAATAGCGTCATCACCACGCGACCACCAAAACGGTCGGTCCAGATGCCCAGCGGGACGCGCAGTAGTGCGCCGGTCAGAACCGGCGTGGCCGTCAGCATACCGAATTCCGTACTGTTCAGTCCAAGCTCGGTTCGCAGCCCAATGCCGAGTACGCCGAACATCATCCAGACGACGAAGCAGACCAGAAATGCCAAAGTCGTGACACATAGAACCAATATGGGACTTCTTTGTGAACTCATGACGACTCCAGGGCAGGACAACAAGGATGGCGTCTACATACGGGCGTTATTGATCGGTGCAGGGGGATGGGAGCACACCAAATACAGATGCCGATTCCCTGTAAACACTATGACAAATCGCTATTGCAACAACAGGCCCGGACGCACGTCCAGCGCAATGCCACGCAGTTCGGCGCTGGATGCGAGCAGAGTCAAATATTGCTGAATCGACTTGTGCCGGACATGCTCGGCGAGATAGCGTTCGATGGTCATTTGCACCGCTTCGAACGGAAGGGACTCACCCGCAATGCGACGCTCCACCCAGACAATATGAAAGCCATAGCGCGTATTGACGAGCCCCGGTAGCAGGCCGATGTGCTGGCTGCCGAAAATTGCCGCCTCGAATTCCGGCACGCTCTCGCCACGGGTCAACTGCCCCAGATTCCCGCCGACCTGCCCGGACGGACAATTGGATAACGTTCGGGCGAGCGCGTCGAACCGGTCGTGATGCTGCGCGAGCTCGCGGTGCGCTTCTTCGGCGCGGGCGCGGACCCGCGTCATCGCTGCCTTTTCGGTCAACGCAAAGAGGATGTGGCGCGCGAAGACCAGGTCCGGACTGCGGAATTTCTGCATGTTCGCTGCGTAGTAGCGCTGGCATTCTTCGGCGGACGGGACCGGCGTCGTGCACTCCAGTTCCAGCAGACGGTCAACGGTCCCATCGTCAAGATCGGCGCCGTTCGCAAGCAGCCCTGTTGCAACGGCGCGCTGGGCCAGCAGTTCACGCACGACCAGAGTCCGTCGCGCGGCGTGGTCCGGATCGGGCTCATCCGCGTGCAATGCGGACTCCGCTGCAATGGCGGCGGCTTCGATCACGGCACCATTGACGCTAAGTACGTCGATGGTGGCGAGTGTTGGTGAGAGATCGTCGTTTGCCGACATAAAAGATTCCTCGAGTTAGCGCTTACGGACGATCTGGTGGGGCCGAACCAGGAAACCCAGCGTGGCCATGCCGCTCCAGATATGGACGAGGCGGGTGAACGGGGAAATGAGGAAAATCGTGAAGCCGAGCGCGATATGGATTTTGTAGACGAGCGGCGCCTGGATGATGAGGTCCGCGGTGCCGGGTTGAAACGTGACGACGCCTTTCACATAGTCACTCAGGGTCTCGAACATCGCGCCGTCCATATGAGCCAGGGACAGCGGAATGGTGGCCAGTCCAAGCGCGAGTTGCAGCCACAGAATTACCAGCACCAGAATGTCCGCATGAGCGCTATTGATGCGAATGCGCGGATCGGACAGGCGTCGGTACAGCAGGATCGACAGGCCGACGATCGCGACGATGCCCGCGATGCCGCCTGCCATCACCGCGAGCCATTGATGCTGGGAGGCGTTCAGGAATGGCGACACCATCCAGTGAGGCGCAAGGAACCCGGCGAAGTGGCCGCCGATCACAATCAATACGCCGACGTGGAACAGATTGCTTCCCAGGCGCAGTTGACGGCGTCTGAGCAGTTGCGACGAATCGCTCTTCCAGGTGTACTGCTCGCGGTCGAAACGGATCAGGCTGCCGAGCAACCAGATCGCGAGACACACGTAGGGGTAGATGCCAAACAGCAGTGCGTTGACGAAGTGCTGACTCATGAGGTTTCTCCAGCCAGGATCCTGTTCGGTAATGCGCGGAATGTGAGCACGGAACTCCGCCGTTTCCGGCTAACGTGACGGTCTTTTGTCGTAAAACTGGATTGGTTGGGGCGCCGTGGATAAAGGCGCTTGTGCACCCAGGAAGCTCACGGGCTCCTCCTGCCACTCGCGATCGAGCGCTTCGGCATCGATCTCGCGCGTCGTGGCGGCGTCGCTCACGGTCGTGTTCGCGTTCGCCAGCGGTGCCTCGCCGGCGAGTGGCAACAATGCCGCAACGGCTGCGAAATACGGCGTTCCGCGCTCGGCCAGGCTGGTCGCAATCTGCCGGCTGATATCGGCAATTTCGCCAAGCAGCGCATGCGCTTGCGCAGGCGTTTCGTGAGACAGAAACTCGAGAAAAACCGGCAGGTAGTCGGGTAATTCACCAGCGCCGAGAAACAGGCCCTTCGCTTCGTACATGGCGAGCAGATCCACCATCGCCTGCCCACGTTCGCGCGACTCGCCGTGGACGTGTTCAAACAGATAGAGCGAAGTGGCCCGGCCGCGGTCGAAGATTTCGACGTAGTCTTCCTGCAGATCCAGCAGCGGCCGCGCCGACAGTCGGTCGACCAGTTCAATCAAGGCTACGCGTGTGTCGGACGGCAAGCGGGCGTGCCCGGCCAGCGCAGCGCGAATCTCGTCGAGTGCTGCGATAAGAGTTTGATCGGGATAGTCCAGCAGCGCGCCCAACATGCTGAAAATCAGACGGTTGTCTTCCATTTATTCACCCGCCGCGCGAATGGGAATAGTTTTGCGTGCCTTGTTGATGCCCTTGCGTCCACCGAACAGGCTGGTTTCCGTGGTGCCGTCGGAACACCCGTTACCGAACGAGAAACCGCACGATGCGCGCAGGTCGAAGGCATCCTCTGCATATTCGCGGTGAGCCGTCGGAATCACGAATCGATCTTCGTAGTTGGCAATCGCCAGATATCGGTACATCTCATCGACTTGCGCGCTGGTCAGATCGACTTCGCTGAGCAATTCCGGGCTCTCGCGACGTTCGACATGGCGCTCGCGCATGAACGCTCGCATCGCCAGCATTCGCTTGAGGGCAAGCCGAACCGGCGCTTCGCGACCGGCTGTGAGCAGATTGGCCAGATAGCGCAGCGGGATGCGCAGCGAATCGACGTCGGGCAGCAAGCCTTTCATGCCGAGCCGACCGTCATTGGTGGCCGAGTTGATCGGCGACAGCGGCGGGACGTACCAGACCATCGGCAAGGTGCGGTATTCGGGGTGAAGCGGAAAAGCGATCTTCCACTCCATCGCCATCTTGTACACCGGGGAATGACGCGCCGCTTCGAGCCAGTTCTCCGGCACGCCGTCGCGAGCCGCCTGTTCACGCACGGCCGGGTCGTTCGGATCCAGGAAGATCGACAGCTGCGCTTCGTACAGATCCTGTGGGTCCTTGACCGATGCGGCTTCTTCGATCCGGTCGGCGTCGTACAGCAGCACGCCGAGATAGCGTATCCGGCCGACGCAGGTTTCCGAACACACGGTCGGCTGACCCGCCTCGATACGCGGATAGCAGAAAATGCACTTCTCCGACTTGCCGCTTTGCCAGTTGTAATAGATCTTCTTGTAAGGACACCCGGACACGCACATCCGCCAGCCGCGGCACTTGTCCTGGTCGATCAGAACGATGCCGTCTTCCTCGCGCTTGTAGATCGCGCCGGAGGGGCAGGACGCCACGCACGCGGGATTCAGGCAGTGCTCGCAGAGTCGCGGCAGGTACATCATGAAGGTGTTCTCGAACTCCCCATAGATGTCGGTCTGCACCTGATCGAAGTTGTAGTCCTGCTTACGCTTTTCGAACTCTCCGCCAAGAATTTCTTCCCAGTTCGGGCCCCACTGGATTTTCTCCAGACGCTCGCCGGTGATCAGCGAACGCGGTCGAGCGACCGGCCCGACCTTAACGTCGGGTGCATCGTGCAGATGCGCGTAATCAAAGGTGAACGGCTCGTAGTAATCGTCGATCTCCGGCAGGTTCGGGTTGCCGAAGATATTGGCGAGCACACGCCACTTACTGCCGGCACGAAGCTCGATCCTGCCATTCGTCTTGCGTTTCCATCCGCCGTTCCAGCGATCCTGGTTTTCCCAGTCCTTCGGATAACCGACGCCTGGTTTCGTTTCGACATTGTTGAACCACGCGTACTCCATGCCCTCGCGCGAGGTCCAGACGTTCTTGCAGGTGACGGAGCAGGTATGGCAACCGATGCATTTGTCCAGATTCATCACCATACCGATCTGCGCGCGGATTTTCATGGCTTCTCTCCAGTCTCATCATCGGCCATCGCAAGTGTCGGCGCGCCGTGAGCGAGTGTGTGCTGATGACGCGCAGCTTCGGCCGCCGACAGCACCGACGCGGGTGTCGACTCATCCTTCCAGTCGATCGTTTTCATTTTGCGGACGATCACGAATTCGTCGCGATTGGAGCCGACAGTGCCGTAATAGTTGAAACCGTATGAGAGCTGCGCATAGCCACCGATCATGTGGGTCGGTTTCGGCATGATGCGCGTGACAGAATTGTGAATGCCGCGGACCCCGGAGACTTCTGAGCCCGGTGTATTGATGATCTTTTCCTGCGCGTGATACATCATCACGGCGCCTACCGGAATGCGTTGGCTGACCACTGCGCGCGCGGTTAGCGCACCGTTCAGATTGAACGCCTCAATCCAGTCGTTATCGACCACGCCGATCTTCCTGGCATCGGTCTCGGAGATCCAGACGATCGGGCCCCCGCGCGACAGCGTCAGCATCAACAGGTTGTCGGTGTAGGTGCTGTGAATGCCCCACTTCTGATGAGGGGTGAGGAAATTCAGCGCGATCTCCGCGTTTCCGTTTGAGTGGCTGCCGGCCATGCCGGTGGTGCTGCGCGTGTCGATCGGCGGCTTGTAGACACACAGCGACTCGCCAAAGTCGCGCATCCACACGTGATCCTGATACAGCTGTTGGCGCCCGGACAGGGTGCGCCAGGGAATCAGCTCATGAACATTCGTGTAGCTTGCGCTATAGGACACATGTTCGGATTCGATCCCGCTCCACGTCGGCGACGAAATGATCTTGCGCGGCTGCGCCTGAATATCCCGGAACCGGATTTTTTCGTCCTCGCGAGCGCGCGAGAGATGCGTGTGATCGGTACCCGTGAGCGCCGACAACGCTTGCCATGCTTTAAGCGCGACGGCACCGTTGGTTTCCGGGGCCAGCGACAGGATCACTTCGGCTGCGTTGATCGCCGAAAGAATCTGTGGTCGCCCGTGCGAAACGCCCGCGTCAGCAACCGGATAATTCAATTCTCGAAGCTGTTCGATTTCCTCGCCGGTTTGCCAGGTAATGCCTTTGCCGCCGTTGCCGAGCGAGTCGAGCAGCGGTCCGAGCGAGGTAAACTTGCGCCAGGTATTGGGATAGTCCCGTTCGACGACCGCAATGCTTCCCATCGTTTTTCCGGGAACCGGATCGCATTCGTCGTGACCCCAGTCGGCAATGCCGTCGGTCTGGGCGATTTCGCCGGCGCTGTCGTGTTGGAGCGGTGACATCACAATGTCGCGCTCCACGCCGAGATGGCCTTCGGCCAGTTCAGAGAACTTTTGCGCGATGCCTTTATAGATTTCCCAGTCGCTTCTGGATTGCCACGCTGGGTCGACGGCCGCCGACAGCGGGTGGATGAACGGGTGCATGTCGGACGTGTTCATATCGTCCTTCTCGTACCACGTGGCGGTCGGCAGCACGATGTCCGAATACAGGCAGGTGGTGGACATTCTGAAGTCGAGCGTGACGACGAGATCGAGTTTGCCCTCGGGCGCTTTCTCGTGCCACTTCACCTCTTTGGGCAGGATGCCGGCGCTTGCGCCCAGATCCTTTCCCTGCACACCATGCTCGGCACCGAGCAGATGCTTGAGGAAGTACTCATGTCCCTTGCCCGACGATCCCAGCAGGTTCGAGCGCCAGACAAACAGGTTTCTCGGAAAATTTTCCGCTGCGTCGGGATCTCCGCACGACATCTCAAGCGAGCCATCCTTCAGACCCTTCGCAACATAAGCGGCGGGGTCGGCGCCGACTGATGCCCGGCCGAGTTCGAGCGGATTGGTCCTGAACTGTGGCGCGGACGGCAACCAGCCCATCCGTTCGGCACGGACGTTATAGTCGATCGGGCTGTCGGCGAACCCGCTGCCATCGGTGAGGGGCGATAGCAGTTCTGTGACTTTCATCGTTTCGTAGCGCCATTGATCGGTATGCGCATAGAAAAGCGACGTGCCGTTCATGACGCGCGCGGGCCTGTACCAATCAGTCGCGAATGCCAGCGGCAGCCAGCCGGTTTGCGGCCGGAGCTTTTCCTGGCCGACGTAGTGAGACCAGCCACCGCCGGATTTGCCGACGCAACCGCACATGACGAGCAGATTGATGATCGAGCGGTAGCTCATATCCATATTGAACCAGTGGTTCAAACCGGCACCGACGATCACCATCGACTTGCCCTCGGTCTTTTGGGCGTTATCGGCGAATTCGCGCGCAACGGCGATGACATCGTGCCGTTTGACACCAGTAATCTTCTCCTGCCACGCGGGCGTGTACGGTACGTCATCGTCGAAATCGGCCGCGACGTTCGGGCCGCCGAGTCCCTGGTCCACGCCATAGTTGGCGACGAACAGGTCGTAGACTGTGGCAACCAGAACTTCACCGGCGCGGGTGGCGATCTTGCGTACGCCAATGCGGCGCGGCAATACACTCGCATGGCCGGTGTGCGTGAAGTGAGTATGTTCGACGTTGCCGAAATAGGGGAAGGCGACCTCGATCGTCTCGTCGTGTTTCTCCACGAACGACATGACCGGACGGATCGGATTGCCGTGGACATCCTCTTCTTTCAGATTCCATTTGCCGGCGTCGCCACCTTCCTTTTGTCCCCAGCGAAAGCCGATCGATCCGATTGGCGTGACACGCTTGCCGCTCAATTCGTCGAAGGCAACAGTTTTCCAGGCGGCGTTGTTTTCCTGGCCGGATGCATCATCGAGCTCGTCTGCTCTCAGGAGTCGTTCGGGCACATAGTGCTCGCCCTGTTTGACGATGCGCACGAGCAGCGGCATGTCGGTATAACGTCGGCAGTAGTCCGAGAAATATTCGCTCTTGCCTGCGACGTGAAACTCTTTCAGCACGACGTGACCCATCGCGAGACCGAGCGCTGCATCCGTGCCTTGCTTGGGATGCAGCCAGATGTCGCCGAACTTCGCGCCCTCGGCGTAATCGGGAAAGATCGATACGATCTTTGCGCCGCGATAGCGTACCTCGGTCATGAAGTGCGCGTCGGGGGTGCGCGTTTGCGGCACGTTCGACCCCCACAACATGATGAAGCTGGAGTTGTACCAGTCGGCCGATTCTGGAACGTCGGTCTGTTCGCCCCACGTCTGCGGCGACGCGGGCGGCAAATCACAGTACCAGTCGTAGAAGCTCAGACTCACGCCACCGATCAATGACAGATAGCGGCTGCCTGCCGCATAGGACACCATCGACATTGCGGGTATTGGTGAGAACCCGATGACGCGGTCCGGGCCATGTCGTTTGATGGTATGGATGTTTGCGGCCGCAATCATTTCGTTCACTTCATCCCAGCTTGAGCGAACGAACCCACCCAAGCCGCGGCGACGCGTATACGAAGCGCGGGCTTCCTGGTCATTCACGATCGCGCTCCACGCTTCCACCGGCGCGAGCGTCAGGCGCTTTTCGCGCCATTGTCTGAGCAGTGCGCTTCGGATCAGCGGATATTTAAGGCGATTGGCGCTGTAGAGATACCACGAATAGGACGCGCCGCGAGCACACCCACGCGGTTCGTGATTCGGCATATCAGGACGGGTGCGGGGATAATCGGTCTGCTGGGTTTCCCAGGTGACGATGCCGCTCTTGACATAAATCTTCCACGAACACGAACCTGTGCAGTTGACGCCGTGGGTCGAGCGCGCGATCTTGTCATGCTGCCAACGTTGCCGGTAGGCGTCCTCCCATCCACGGTCTTCATGGGTTGTCATCCCATGGCCTTCGGAGAAGGTTGGCCTCGACGTGGAGAAGTACTTCAGGCGATCGATAAAGTGGCTCATCTGATCGACTCCATGGCGCTCGATGCTCGAAGTCTACGCGGGTTGTCCAGAATTGTGGGCACTCTGATTGTTTTCATGACACTCGCCGATAGATTGAAATTTGGAAAGCCTACGTCTGGATTCTTGTGGTCTCTGGAACGGGGACAATTTTTTTCGACCACGCCCGGCACGCTCTTCATGCACGTTGCATAACAACAATCCCCAGAATTCGCCGCATACCTAACTTGCCTCTGCATAGCGTTAAGCTGTCAGCCTGCTTTGCCATCGATACGGGACGCGCTCAGGTAGGGCACGTATTTGACCAGGTAGACGATTAATGCGGCAGACCAGCATATGCCGGCTATGTCGATCCAGATAGCTGTCGCGCCGCTGGCGAACCAGGGGCCGAAAACTCGCACGATTGCCGCGGCGATCATCAGCCAGTAACTCGCTATCTCGGCTCGTCCCGCAACGAGCGGGCGCCCGGTGTGTCCAAGCGCGGTGCGGGTAATCATCGCGATAATGGCGCACCCTATCGCTCCGATCGTCAGGGCATGAATCGCAAGCGAATGCGGGACGGCGCCTGCGGACGCCAGGGCAAGCAACGCAAAACCGATCGGAATCCACGCATAGGCGACATGCAGGATCCAGAGAATCGGCCGGGGCCCTACTCGCCACGAATGCCATCCGGTGATTCTGATTCCATGGACGGTCGCGGCGGCGCAGGCGCATACCACGACGAACCACGGCGCGGCATTTGCTGCATCCGCAACAAATGCCAATATGACAGTCGGCACCGCGAGTTTCTCGATCACCTTCCAGCGCGTCATCCGGAATCCGGGAATGGCGTTCGTGGTAAACATCGGTACCACGCGGCCCGAAATGACGGTGACGAACATCACCACGAGTCCGATTGCTGCGTAAGACGCCCGTATTGCAAGGTCGGGACGCTCCTGCCACACCCACCAGTGAAAACAGACGTTCAGCAAACCAAAGAGTCCCAGTGCCACGGGCAGGAAAATGTTGTGGCGGTTGCGTGCCGTGATCAGCACCCGTAACAGCACAATCGCGACAACCGGAAGGAAGGTGCAATCGACGATGGCTGCGATGGGTTCCGGGCCTGTCCAGACCAGCACGCGTCCCGCTACCCACAGAAGCCACAGTCCCGCGAGCGCTACGCCTCGTGGCGTTTCGAGGGTTGTCCAGGCACGCACGGCAGTAAGCAGAAATCCCACCACGATCGCGGCGATGAAGCCGAAGATCATTTCGTGAGCGTGCCAGAGCACACCATTCATGGCAGGCGAAGAGCCTGCGATCGGGTAGCCACGCAACGCGATCAGCCAGAGCGCTACTGCAATAAAGCCAAAAAGTGCACCGCTGAGATAGAACGGTCGGAAGCCCAGGCGCAGAACGGGAAGACCCAAATCGGCTGTTGGTCGCGGGTCCGTGACAGGTTCTGTAATCCTCAACATGGTCTCCCAAATATGCGCCCCTGAGGAATCGCAACATGCCTTCGCGAGTGGCAGACAGCGTCGAGGTTGAATCGTGCACGCTGCGCCATCCTCCCATCCCATCGTAGTATGAAAAGCCATTAATGGCATGGTCGGATTGATGCAGATCAATGACTCAGCTAACGCGCCTGCTCAATCTGGATTGCAACGAAATTCACCTGAAATCCAGGTGTATTCCCCAATAGATCACGTTATGATGTACAGCATATCGCAACAGATCATTGGAAGTCCGCGAGTGCCAGAGACGCTTCCCTGGCATTCGCATTCGTCGGGTACGGGTGTTCTCTGCCGGAAGGCTGGGAACCATGGTGCTGACTGCTACGGGGCATAACGGCAGTCACGCAGCGTCTGAATTCACCGATTGACGGAGCAGGACATGATGTTCAGAGTCGGGCAGATGAAGGGGGACAACGATGCGGCTGTCCTTACCCGGGCCATGCGCACAGTCGAACCAGATGCAAAGGTCGACGTTGATGTCGATGCGAGGACCGTAAAAGTTGACTCATGGCTGTTTGCCGAAGAGTTTCTGGTTGCGTTCGCTGACGCCGGATACGACGTCAAGTTAGTCGAACGCTAATGGTGCGTCGCGGCCAGTCACTCGTGGTCGGGTTCCGCGATCCGGTGACGGTTCGTCATCGGCTGCGCCTGCCCGCAGGCGACGCGGCCGTTTCCCTGAATGGTTTTTGGGAGCTGAATCATGGACAAATCTCTCTATCCTGCAACGGGCGCTGCCATCGCGAGAAAACGCAAGGAGCTCGCGCCCCAACCGCTGGCCGCCTTCAAGGCGTTCAGCGAAAGCGTGTTCGCCGACGGCGCACTGCCGGCCAGGACAAAACAACTGATCGCCGTGGCGGTCGCGCACGTCACGCAATGCCCCTACTGCATACGCGGCCACACCGCGGCGGCCATGAAAAGTGGCGCGACTGGACAGGAGATCATGGAGGCAATCTGGGTCGCGGCCGAAATGCGAGCGGGTGCCGCGTATGCCCATTCGGCGCTGGCGCTCGACACGATCGCTGCGCAACAGGATCCCGGGGAGACACCCGATGCCCACGCTCATTGAACGGTTACTGGCAGAGCACGTCACGCTGAAAAGACTGGTGCGGCTCCTTGGCGGGGAGATGTCATTGCGTGCCGCCCCGTGCGCACCGGACATCGCGCTTCTCGTAGACGCGCTTTACTACCTGACGCGCTTTCCAGACGTCAGCCATCACATGCTCGAGGACCGCATCGTCGAACTCCTGCTGGCGAAGCAGGCGTTGCCGGCGAGCTTCGGCCATGAAGTCGAGGCTCAGCATGCGACACTGTTCAGGCAGGGCCTCGAACTCCTGCAGGATCTCGAGGCGGCGGTGCGTGAGGAAAACATGTCACAGGAACTCGTCGAGATCCATATTCGCGAGTACGCGCAACTGCTGCAGCGCAATATGGACGTCGAGGAGGCGATTCTGTTTCCAGCGGCAGTGCGGCACCTTGACGGGGATGATTTTCGCGCGCTCGCGTTACTCGACGTGTACGGTCAGCCAGATCCACTGCTCCAGACGCCGGTGGACGAGCGGTTCGCGCAGCTCCATCGCGTGATTGCAAGCGAGGCGGGCTGCGGCTGCGGCGGAGGCAATCTCTGAACGGCGTGGCCGAACCATGTTGTCTGACCGTGGGCCGCACGGTCGGCCAGCGGGCAGAACCATGAAGGGGGGCTTTCCGTGATCGCCGAACGTGTCATCGGAATTTGTCGCTACGACCCGGACAAGGATGTCCTGCCCTATGTGCAGCGCTTCGTGGTTGACATCGATCGGAACGATCGCATGGTGCTGGACGTGCTGGTCAGGCTGAAATCGGTCGACGAGTCGATTTCGCTGCCGCGCTCGTGCCGCGACGGCATCCGCGGATCCAGTGCCATCAACATCAATGGCGCCAACCGGCTCGTGTGCCAGACCAACATGAAAGAGTTGCCGTCGCGAATCATTCTTCGGCTGCTACCGGGCCTGCCCGTGAGCCTGGACCTGATCGTCGATCATGATATCGCTCCTCAAGCGGTATCCTTCCGTGATGCCGTACCTGATCAACGATACCCCGCCGCCGGGGCGCGAGCACCTGCAGAGCCCGGCGGAGCGCGATCAGCTGGATGGCCTGTACGAATGCTGTTCGTCGGCGAGGCCGTAATTCTGGGGGAATCCTGGCAGGTATGGCGGTCCGGCCGGGCTTCTGCGTGCATACTGGTTCATCGTCGTCTCACGCGACATGACCACTAGCGCCCGCCTCGACAATCTGGAGAACCCGTGTTGTCTGTTTCGTTGTCACACTATTCTGAACCGTACGGACATTTGCCCGAAAAACCTCAATCCGGTTGATGCGATCGGGCAGGTCCGATCGATGTTCGCGCGCCGAGCGGTATGACCATGTGGGAACACGGGAACGCGAAGAAACTGAACCATTTGCCGGGAGATCGAGGGTTACTGTTCCGTGGGGCAATCCAGTGGCGATGCCCGGGACGCTGCCATGAAACTGAAAACGGACTGGCTGGGGACCCGCATCGATGTGGACGGAGCCGGCGTACGTATCAAGGAGAAGTTGTATGGCTATATCGCATCTTTCGTCTGGAGGAGTCGCGAGTGTGCTGCCGCTGGCCGCGCTGCTTGAACAGACGCCGACCACGGCGTTGTTCAAGGAAAAGCACCTCGAGGTCATGCGGATCGTTCTGCCGGCCGGCAAGCGGATGCCTGCGCATGCGGTAGACGGACCGATCACGGTGCAGTGTCTCGAAGGCGAAGTAAACATTGGTATCGGCGATGCACTTCGACGCCTTCGTGTCGGTGACCTCATTTATCTGGCGGGCGGCGCCCGGCATGAACTCACCGCCATGACGAATTCGTCGCTGCTTGTAACCGTCGTTCTTCTGGATCCGCGGGACATGCCGGGAATCGCGGCAGGCGAGACGCAATAGCCATGACTACGATCTCGAAGTGAGCTGCCTGCACAGTGAATAAGCGCCAATACCCCTCTCTCGATGTACTTTTGAGTGAGGTGCGTGCTTGTCGCGTGTGCGCAGAGCATCTGCCACTCGGCCCTCGCCCAGTCCTGCGGGCGAGAGCCGACGCGCGGATTCTCATTGTTGGGCAGGCGCCCGGCGCCCGCGTGCACGCGTCCGGCATTCCGTGGAACGACGCAAGCGGCGATCGACTGCGCAATGGGCTTGGAATCGATGTTCCTTCGTTTTATGACGAGTCGCGGTTCGCAATCATCCCGATGGGGTTTTGTTATCCAGGGCGGGGTAACGGTGGCGATAAACCGCCGCGCCGCGAATGTGCGCAGCTCTGGCTAGACAGCCTCCTGGAAAAGCTGGAGCACGTCCAGCTGACGCTGTTGATCGGCCAGTATGCGCAACGCCATTTTCTCGGTGGCTGCCGCAAGCGGTCCCTGACCGAAACAGTTGGCACGTGGGCAGAATATGGGCCGGCCGTGATGCCATTGCCTCATCCGTCACCACGCAACCAAGCCTGGTTTCAACGGCATCTGTGTTCGAAAAGGAATTGCTTCCGGTGTTGCGCGCAAGAGTTGAAGCGATTCTGGCGCCTGAAGCGGAGCCGGCAAGCTAAACTGGAAGGAGCACGATATGCAGCGGGCGAATCGCGAGAAATTGCAGATATTCATCAGACGAGCATACGAGGATCCGACACCGGAGGATGGCTATCGTGTCCTCGTAGACCGGGTTTGGCCTCGAGGTCGCAGCAAGGCTGTGCTTGCCCTCGATCAATGGGCGTTCGACCTCGCACCCAGTACAGCATTGCGCAAATGGTTCGGCCACGATCCGAAGCGATGGGAAGCATTCGAGCAGCGCTACCGAAGCGAGCTTGCTTCTGAGGAGCAGCAGGAACGGATGCGACGCCTTTTGAGCGATTCAGGTGGCCGTTCGATCTCACTCATCTACGGCGCAAAGGACGAGAATCATAACCAGGCCGTTGTCTTGCGAGATGTCCTTTCGTGCCTGTCTGAAGAATGAAACCTGTGACTGCTTTGATCCGATTGCCCTTGCATGGCTGTCCGGACTGCGAGCAGTGTCATTTCTACCGGTCATGCCAGTAATTGATGGCATCACTACCAGATAAATCCGCTGACAATATCACAGTATGATATACAGTGATAGATAGCGCAGGGCAGCTACCTTGATCTGGGTGGCGGTCAAACCGGAGCCCGCAGCGAGGCGGACGATTTCGATCACAGTTGCTGTGTGGGCTGACGATGGCAGCAACTGGATTACGATGCATGCGATGATTTTTGCGAGATGTTCGCTCCACGGCTGATAGCCGTCTAAGCATGCTATGGCGAGTAGCAGATCGACGCAAAAGCAACGTCGGCCAACTGTCCGGTGTTGCGCAGCCTGCCACCCGATTGGAGAGACGTTATGAGTGATGCAAAAACATTCGAGATCTACCGATACGATCCAGACAAGGATGCCACGCCTCATTCGCAGGTCTTTAAGATAGAAAGGACGGTGAATGACCGGATGCTACTGGATGTACTAATTCGCCTCAAAGCGCAGGACGAGACGCTCAGCTTCCGGCGTTCCTGTCGCGAGGGGGTATGCGGCTCTGACGCTATGAACATCAATGGCAAGAACGGTCTCGCCTGCACGACCAATCTCAACGATCTACCCAGCCACACGGTGTTGCGACCGTTACCCGGTTTACCAGTCGTACGCGATCTGATCGTCGATATGACTGCATTTTTCAAGCAGTACCATTCGATCACGCCGTACCTGATCAACGATACCCCGCCCCCAGAGCGAGAGCGGCTCCAGTCGCCGGAGGAACGCGATCAACTCGACGGCCTCTATGAATGCATCCTGTGCGCATGTTGCTCGAGCGCGTGTCCTTCGTACTGGTGGAACCCGGATAAATACGTCGGCCCAGCGGGCTTGCTACAGGCTTATCGCTTTCTGGTTGATTCCCGCGACGAAGGAACTGCCGCGCGGCTGGATAATCTCGATGACCCGTACCGACTGTTCCGATGTCGCACGATACTGAACTGCACGGACGTTTGCCCCAAAGGACTGAATCCGGCAAAAGCAATCGGGGAGATCCGCACCATGCTTGCACGCAGAATTATCTGATTGATGCATTGTGATCGTGCAGGAGGGCTGAGGTGGCAATTCAACGTGCATCACGAGATGAACCAATCGAAGAACGTTCACGTATCGAGTTTCTCATCGCGCGTGACGGATTGCCGGCAGCTATCGAATGGGTTCACACCACGGTGAAGATCTATCGAAGCGCAGTGCTTTCGAATCGACATTTCGCGCATTCCGAACCCTATCGATCTCGCTTTATCGTCGCGTATCTTGAGTTCAAGCAATGGTTGCGATCAGCTTCCACACCCTGATGAGCGCATTGGCAGGGACCTTAATTCCGTCGCCGTGCGATCCACGGCGAACACGTTTCAGCATGCCGAGCCGACCGCTGTCGGTGGACTCATCTTCCCCAAGAGGTGAATGATCGCCATTTGGAGCAAACGCTCAGGTTTTGAAGCTTCGAATTTTGGGCTGTCTGATGAGAGGCTAGCTCCGCCCCCGGCGATGATGGCAAAGTCCCGCCTGAAATGTCTTGAGCCGTCCCATCCTTAATGGACTTGGACTGCACGCATCACACTGCGTTTACACGCTAGCGGTCGGCATTGGGTCTTTTACAGAAATTACTGCAATTGCGGTTGTCGTCATCCGGATGACGCTGCTCCTGCCGCAGTCGGGTAACCAGCGCGCCGGTTGTCGCACCAATCTGCAGTCCCCAGTGAATGAGCCGTTGTGGCGTCCATTCGAGATGGGCGCGGTGTGCGGCCGGCATGGGTTCAATTACGGGTGGTGTAGCCACCCGCGCGATCGTGACGGGCGTGGCTGGCGACACAGCGAGCGATGCAACAGTTCGACGGCGCTGGCAGTGATGCGCGCATCGAGCTTGAGGCCGACCAGCTCATGCGGAACGCTGTGGCGGTGTTTGTTGATCTCGACCTGATAGTCGATGTGAACCGTCAGCCCGTCAAAATCAAGCGCGATTCGTGCAGTCAACGCACGTTGTTCGCGCTGAGCCGGTTCGGCCGACAACGACTTTGGGGTTGTAAGCTGGAAGCCCAGATTTGCTGGAAGTTTTTTTGATTCAGGCAGTTAGCCGCAATTTTCGGGTGGCAAAGGGTTGCGGCGTTAACTACTGTGGCCGCAAAGGCCTGATTCATCTGCCGCGCGCTGGATTTTGCCGCCCACTGCACACGAATCTCAGGCTGAGCTGCGGATTTTCATGGGAAATCGAGCGGAGAAACAGGGGGCTTATGATCGAGCAGATAGTCACCGAGCCGG
>NZ_BAYB01000055.1 GCF_000685035.1 Paraburkholderia ferrariae NBRC 106233 | reverse complement strand
GCAGACCGACCAGGAATCGAGCGTGACCAACAACGCCAGCGTGGTGGGTTCGCTCAATGGCAGCGTATCGATCAATGCGGGCAACAACCTGACCGTGACAGGCAGCAACCTGATCGCTGCGAAGGACATCACCGGCACGGCGGCGAACGTCACCATCAATTCGGCCACGGATACGAGCCACACGAGCCAGACGCAGCAGACGAGCAGCAGCGGCCTGACGATTGGCCTGGGCGGCAGCATTGGCGATGCAGTCAACGGCGCGTACCAGCAGGGCCAGGCGCTTGCCAGCGGCAACAGCAATGGCCGCGCGGAGGCGCTGCACGCGATAGCGGCGGGCGGCGACGCGGCTTTGGCCGGTTATGGTGCCTACGACATGGCGAAAAACGGTATCTCGTCTGCGGCGAACGCGCCGAGCATTGGCGTGCAGGTGAGCGTCGGGTCGAGCCACAGCCAGAGCCAGTCGTCGGAGGATCAGACGATCCAGCGTGGTTCCAATGTGCAGGCAGGCGGCACGACTGCGTTCATCGCGACAGGCGACGGCACGCCGGGCAGCGGCAACGTGACGATTGCCGGTTCGAACGTGAGTGCCAGCGATGTGGTGCTGGCCGCGAAGAACCAGGTGAACATCGTCAACACGACCGACACCGATTCGACGCGCAGTTCGAATTCGTCGTCCGGTTCGAGCGTGGGCGTGTCGATCACCACGAACGGCTTCGGCGTGTCGGCCTCGATGCAGAACGCGCATGGCGACGCGAACAGCGATGCGGCGATCCAGAATGCCTCGCACGTCACCGGTACGAACAGCGTGACGATTGTGAGTGGCGGCGATACGAACATTACCGGGTCGCAGGTTGCGGGCGACCGGGTGACGGCGGTCGTGGGTGGCGACCTCAATATCGCGAGCGTGCAGGACACGACGACGAGCGCGGCGCACCAGAGCAGCGCGGGTGGTGGGTTCAGTATCAGCACGGCAGGCGGCAGCGCGAGTTTCAGTGCGCAGAACGGACATGCGGATGGCAGTTACGCGCAGGTCAACGAGCAGGCAGGTATCGCGGCGCGTACTGGCGGCTTTGATATCAACGTCAAGGGCAATACGGGTTTGACGGGGGCGGTGATATCCAGTACGGCGGATCCGTCGCAGAACAGTCTCACGACCGGTACGCTGACCTGGAGCGATATCCAGAACCAGTCGCACTACGACGCGAGGAGCAACGGCATTAGCGCGGGTGTGGGCTGGGGCAACACAGGTAATGCAACGGGGCCGGGTTCAGTCAGTGGCCATCCTGGCGTCTCGCCAATGATCTCGCAGAGCGACAGTGGCGACCAGAACGCGACGACGCGCAGCGCGATCAGCGTGGGCACGATCAACATCACCAACCCGGCCGCGCAGACGCAGGACGTGGCGGGCCTGAGCCGCGACACGTCGAACACCAACGGTACGGTGTCGCAAACGCCCGATGTGAACAACCTGCTTAACCAGCAGGCCGACACGATGCAGGCGGCGCAGGCGGCGGGCCAGGTTGTGGCTCAGGGTATTGGCGCGTATGCGGACAACAAACGCGACACGGCGACCAACCAGGCCACCTATGACGCATGGGATGAGGGCGGTGACAACCGGACGGCGCTGCATGTTGTGGGTGGCGCACTGATTGGCGCCCTGGGTGGCGGAACGGCGTTCAGCACGATTGGTGGGGCAGCAGGCGCATACGTGGCGTCGGGAGCAGCCAAGGGACTGGCAGATATCGAAAACGGTGTAACGTTAGGTACGGGCTCGCAATTCATTGGCAATCTCGCAGGCAATCTTGCTGCGGGGCTTGGTGGAGCGATTGTCGGTGGGACGGCAGGCGCCGCGACCGGCTCGGCGGTGCAACTGTATAACCAGTCGATTGACGATGAGCGGCAATTGACGGGGGACAGCAAGAGCAGCAACCCGTTTGCGCAGTCGCCGCTGGACCTGATTTTGCAGGGCATACGCAACGGGCTGGCTGCCATAGTGCCAGGTGAGGCAGGTGGGCCGCCGGTTGCGCCAGGTATGGCAATGGCGGACAGTGCGGGGCAGTCGGTAAATGCTGCGCCGGGATATGTGCCGGATAACGCTACCCTTGCGAAAGGGGGCAATCAGCAATCCGGCGATATGTTGGGAGCGAATGGCCCTCAAGTCGCGAGTAAAACCCTTTGGAAGGGTGATGGGAGCGAGCGCATCGATGTGGAGAATCCTAATCCAGGACAGCGCCCCGGACAAATTCACTATCAAGACAACCAAGGGAATAAGTATCTTTATGACCCAAGCACAAACTCGTTCCCTGATGCACCGAATTCTGTGAACAAATTACTGAATGACCCTAGTTTTAGTGCGGCAATTCAGAAGGGTCTCAATAAATACCTTGGGGGTAATTGATGGACATGAATCGGGCTATGGCAGCTCTTTTAGGTGGTACTAGCGTGAACTGTACGCTGGCTTCGCCGCTTGCGCGAATTGCTAGCGACGGCTTCGCCATTGACGACGGATGCTATGTTTTTCGTGGCGTCTCGAAAGTTACGACCCCCACAATGTCCAGCTTTCCGGATCGAACAGGCTACGAAGCTTTCGTTAATTCATTTCACGTAGAAGACTATGACTCGGTGTCGCCAGTTGCACAGGCAATTCTCTTCGTGACGGAGGTATTTCGTCATTGGAATGCTAGGGAATCGGTCGCCACACTTGTTGCAATTCTCAGTGCTGACGAGTTTAGTGTCGTTGCTAGATTTCATCTCCGGCGCGATGGTGAGCGCTGGCTGAGTGACAACATCGAAGGCTACGAAGACCCTGTTATGTCGGTCGACTCAAAAGAAAATTTTCAGTCTTTAATGCGTAGCCTATTGAGAAACTGATTTCCCAGGCTATTTTTGTCTTTTTGAATAGGGCATATGGCAAACCGGCAACCGTGACTCATGGTTTGCCGGTCGATTTCAGTTGCCAATATGACTACATGAATTGATGGTGAGTGGTGTTAAATATGCAGATGAAAGAATCGACTATCGTTGGCTGGTTGTCCGAATCTCAGGTTGCTGAAGATGCAGAGTTTCGGCTCTCCGGCGCATTGTCTGAGTGGCTGTTTGCGACACATTTTTGGCGTGATTTCAATTCATCGCACGGTACGATGTTCGATCAATTTGAAGAGGACGAAGTTGGCCAGGACGTTGTAAAAGAAATCGCCACCTCGATCAATGTCAGAATCGACCATATTCGATGCGGGCAAGAACAATCAATCGAGTTCGTCTATCGGCGCTTACGTGACGGTTCTTCGGTTACTGCTACGGTAACTAGGGGTGACTTGATTGAAGAATTGACCAAGCTTCATGAGTTTCTGCTTGATGTGTCGAAGAAATGTCCTGTCATTTCCTTCAATCTATGAGTGATTAGAGATTGCCGGGGCAGCGAGCGCTACCCTACGACAGGCATCCAGGACGTAACGTAACTTGTCTTGCCCTGTTTAAAGAGCGGGGCATTGATTTAGTCAGGAATGGAAAATAAAAAAAGACTCACGGGGTTGCCGCTCGCGGTTCTTATCCCTCTCGCCGTCCACGCACAGGAAACTCCGCCTGACGTAGCTGCGGCCCGCGCAAACGCGCTGCAAAACCAGCAACTTCAGCAGCAACGCGACGCCCAGCAGCGCGCGACCAACGTCGCTGCGCCGGTTGTGCGCTCGGCCGCACCGGTCGCTGGCGAATGGCCCATGCTGCCCGCCGAGACGCCATGCTTCCGCATCGACACATTCGCGGTCGAGGTGCCCGATACGCTGCCCGAAGCGCAGCGTGCCATGGGCGCCTCTGACCTGTCGATGGATCGCTTCGCATTCCTGCACGACTGGCTCCGGCATTACCAGGGGCAATGCGTCGGCAAACAGGGCCTCGACATCCTAACGAAGGGTCTGCAACACGAAATCCTCAGCCGCGGCTACATCACCACGCGCATTCTGCTAATACCGCAAGACCTGTCAAAGGGAACGCTGAAATTCTCCCTCATCCCCGGCATCATCCGTCATCTGAAGTTCGTGGACCCGTCCACGCGCGGCACCTGGAAGAGCGCGTTCCCCGCGCGCGATAGCGACGTACTCCAATTGCGCGATCTCGAACAGGGCCTCGAGCAGATGAAGCGCCCCGCGAGCCAGGACGCCACCATGCAGATCGCTCCCGGCACCGTGCCCGGCGAAAGTGACGTGGAAATTACCGTAAAGCGCTCAAAGCCGTGGACGTTCGTCGCCTCGGTCGATAACTCTGGCCAGCGCGCCACCGGCAAACTGCAAGGCAACGTGTCGCTCGGCATCGACAATCCGCTCGGGCTGAACGATATCTTCACGGTTGGCGCGAACCAGGATCTGGAATTCGCCGATCACGGACTGGGTTCGCATGGCTTCAACGGTTCGTACTCCGTACCATGGGGTTACTGGACAGCCACACTCTACGGCAACACGAACACGTATTACCAGCAGATCGCGGGCGTGAACCAGACGTTCGTATCGAGCGGCAACGCGCAGACGGCCGGCCTGAAGCTGCAACGTGTCATCAGCCGCAGCCAGAACGACGTGCTCGGTCTGGAGTTCCAGCTTATCAAGCGCTGGGGCGCGAGCTTCATCGAGGACACCGCAATTTCGCAGCAGGCCCGCAACAACACGTTTATCGAAGGCGGCGTGACCGACCGCCATTATTTCGGCGCCGCGCAGTTCGACGGTACGCTGGCGTATCGCCAGGGCGTCGGCGGCCTGGGCGCAACGCCTGATCCGTACGCGGACGGCCCTACCTATCGTTTCCACGTGGCGACGCTCGACGCCAATCTTTCGGTGCCGTTCGCAGTTGCGGGTCAGCCGCTGCGCTATGTCGGCACGCTGCATGGGCAGTACACGGGCGACACGCTGTTCTACATCGACGATCTGAGCATTGGTAGCCGCTACACGGTACGAGGCTTCGACGGCGAAACGATGCTTGCTGCCGAACGCGGTTTCTACTGGCGCAACGAATTGCAATGGCCGATCGGGCAGACGGGCCACGCGCTCTATGCCGGCATCGACTACGGCCACGTTTTCGGTCCGGGCACGGCAGCGCTGGCCGGCACGCAACTGGCGGGCGCAGTCATCGGCATTCGCGGCGGCGTGCCGGTGAAATATGCGGCACTCTCGTATGACCTCTTCGCCGGCACACCGGTCTACAAGCCGACCGGATTCGATACCGCACGCGTGACGCTGGGGTTCCAGGTACTAGGACAATTCTGAGCGCAGTGAGAGTGCCTTGCAAAGAAAAAAGGCGCAGCGGTTCAACCCGCTGCGCCCTTTTACATGATGACGCGTCACATCCCAGCCGCACCAGGGCGCCTGGGACGCCGCCTTCAGCTTGCCGCGACCGTGGCCGGCTTCTTGGTCCTGGCCGCGTTCTTGATCTCGTCGAGCTTGATCTCGACGTGGCGCGAGAACACGTATTCCGCGGGACGCTGGCCTTCCAGCGAGATGTCCTTCGCGAATGCGCCCGTCGTGCGCGGGCCCGAGAGGGCGACGCGCGCGGCCTTGAGCGGGTGCGCCACCGTGTCCATCACGGCGGTGGCTTCGAAGCCGCAGTGGACCATGCAGTCCGCGCACTTCTCGTACTTGCCCGTGCCGTACTTGTCCCAGTCGGTGGTTTCCATCAGTTCCTTGAAGGTCTTCACGTAACCTTCGCCGACCAGATAGCAGGGCTTTTGCCAGCCGAACACCGTACGCGCCGGGTTGCCCCACGGCGTGCACTGGTAGGTCTGGTTGCCCGCCAGGAAGTCGAGGAACAGGCTCGACTGGCTGAACGACCACTTCTTGCCGTTGTTGCCGCGCTTGAAGATCTCGCGGAACAGGTTCTTGGTCTTGTCGCGGTTCAGGAAGTGCTGCTGGTCCGGCGCGCGCTCATAGGCATAGCCCGGCGAGACCGTGATGCCGTCCACGCCGATCGAGGCGACCGTGTCGAAGAACTTCGCCACGCGTTCCGGCTGCGCGTCGTTGAACAGCGTGCAGTTGATGTTCACGCGGAAGCCGCGGCGCTTGGCTTCCTTGATGGCCGCGACGGCCTTGTCGTACACGCCTTCCTGCGAAACCGAGTGGTCGTGCGCCTCGCGGTCGCCGTCCAGGTGCACCGACCAGACGAAGTACGGGTTCGGCTCGTAATCGTCCATCTTCTTTTCCATGAGCAGCGCGTTCGTGCAGAGATACACGAACTTCTTGCGCGCCATGATGCCCTTCACGATCTGGGGCATTTCCTTGTGCAGGAGCGGTTCGCCGCCCGCGATGGAAACGACCGGCGCGCCGCACTCGTCCACGGCTTCGAGGCATTCCGCGAGCGACAGGCGCTGGTTCAGGATGGGATCCGGGTAGTCGATCTTGCCGCAGCCGTTGCAGGCCAGATTGCAGCGGAACAGCGGCTCGAGCATGAGCGCGAGCGGGTAGCGTTTGTTGCCGCCGAAATGCTGGCGGAAGATGTACGCGCCAACGCGGACTTTTTGTAACAGCGGAATAGACAAAACGTGTCCTCCTTAAACTTCGCGTGCGACGAGCGGTTGCAACAGCTTCGCCGGCAGCTTGAATTCGACTTTCTCTTCGCGACCGGACATCGTCGACACGTCGACGGGCCCCAACGCGCGCAGCGCGTCGATCACGTTCTCAACCATCTCTTCGGGCGCCGACGCGCCGGCCGTGAGGCCAACCGTCTGCACGCCTTCGAACCACTCTGCCTTCACTTCCGAGCCGTCGGCCACGAGATAGCTCGGCACGCCCGACTCGCTGCCGATCTCGCGCAGGCGGTTCGAGTTCGAACTGTTCGTCGCGCCCACCACCAGCAGCACGTCCACCTCGGTGGAGAGCTCGCGCACGGCGGCCTGGCGGTTCTGCGTCGCGTAGCAGATGTCACGCGTGTCCGGGCCGACGATGTCGGTGAAGCGGGCCAGCAGCGCGTCGATAATGCCGCGCGTGTCGTCCACCGACAGGGTGGTCTGCGTCACGTACGCGAGCGGCGCGTCGAGCGGCATGTCGAGCTTCGCGACATCGGCTTCGCTCTGCACGAGCAGCACCGTGCCGGGAATCTGGCCGATCGTGCCTTCCACTTCCGGGTGGCCCGCGTGGCCGATCAGGATCAGCGTGCGGCCCTGCGAGACGTACTGGCGGCCCTGCACGTGCACCTTGGTGACGAGCGGGCAGGTGGCGTCGAGCACGTCGAGGTCGCGCTCTTCGGCTGCACGCTCGACGGTCCTGGCCACGCCGTGCGCGCTGAAAATCGCGACGGCGCCCTCGGGTACTTCGTCGAGCTCTTCCACGAAACGCGCGCCCTTGTTGCGCAGGTTTTCGACCACGTGACGGTTGTGGACGATTTCATGGCGCACATAAACGGGCGCGCCGTGTTTCTGCAGTGCGCGATCGACAATCTCGATAGCGCGGACAACCCCCGCACAAAAGCCGCGGGGTTGGGCAAGGATCACTCGCATAGGGTGGCGAACTCCGACTGACGCGGTTGCCGAAGAAGCCGGTAAAAATGACTTGCTCGCCGCGCCCATCATATTAATTAGGTGCACATCTCTGGCCTGACCGTAGCCAGACTAAAACTAGACGCGCATTTTAACCCCTTCGCCAACCGTTTGCTGCGGCAAGCACCTGGGGTGCGGCGTGCGCGCGACGCCGCCCCGCCGGCCGCCGTGCCCGGCGGGGCGCGAAGTTGCGCGGAAGTTGCGTCGAAGTGGCCTGGGCGCCGCCTGGACAGGGCCGGGAAGGCCGATTCTGCCGCGGTGCAACATGATGCCAGAACCTTTAAAATAGCGGGTCCGCGGGGTTCGCGCGCGGACTGGATGACGCTGGCGGACCCGACCCCAATCTGGACACCCTGGATGGAAGCCGACCACTACGAAAACTTCCCCGTTGCGAACGTGCTGCTGCCGAAGGCGCTGAGAGCGCCGGTGGGCGTGATCTATCATGTCGCGCGCACCGCCGACGACATAGCAGACGAAGGCGACTGGAGCCCCGCCGAGCGCCACGCGCGCCTCGCGGATTTTCGCGCCGGTCTGGACGCCGTGGCCCAGGGGCGGCCGGCGAACGTGCACCCCATGCTGTTCGCGCGGCTCGCGGAGGTGGTGCGGCAGAACGGGCTGCCGCTCGAACCGTTCTACAACCTCGTTTCGGCGTTCGGCCAGGACATCGACACGGTCCGCTATGCCGACCGGCTCGATCTGCTCGACTTCTGCCATCGCTCGGCCAATCCGGTCGGCCATCTCATGCTGCACCTGATCGACGAAGCGTCGCCGGAGAACCTCGCCGATTCGGACGCGATCTGCACCGCGCTGCAGTTCATCACCTTCTTGCAGGACATCGGCGCGGACTGGCGGCGCGGCCGCGTCTACCTGCCGCAAGCCGACCTCGAACGCTTCAACGTGACCGAGGCGCAAATCGCCGCGGGCGTGGCGGACGGCGCCTGGCGCGCGCTGATGCGCCACGAGGTGGCCTTCGCGCGCTCGCTGATGAGAAGCGGCGCGCCGCTCGCGCTGCGCGTGCCGGGCCGCTTCGGCCTCGAGCTGTGCAGTGTCGTGCATGGCGGGCTGCGTCTGCTCGAGCGCATCGAGCGCAGCGGTTACGATGTGTTCCGCGAACGGCCCGCGCTCGCCGCGGCCGACTGGGCCGTGGTGCTGTGGCGCACGGCGGCCATGTGGCTGTCGCGCCGCGTGAGCGTGCCCACGCCTTCGATCGAAAGCAACAACGCCTGATGAACGCCTGAAGAACCCGCCTCAATCTATGACGACGACGATCCTCTTTGCTCTCTCCTGCCTCTCGCTGCTGATCTGGCTGGTTCTGCTGTTCGCGCGCGGCGGCTTCTGGCGCGCCCGGCCCGCTGCGCCGCTGCCGCTCGTCGAACCGGCCGGCGGCTGGCCTGCCGCCTGCGCCGTGGTGCCGGCGCGCAACGAGGCGGACGCCATCGGCGAGGCGGTGAGCTCGCTGCTCCAGCAGGACTATGCGGGCGAGTTCCACGTGATCGTGATCGATGACCACAGCACCGACGGCACCGCCGAAGCCGCGCGGGCCGCCGCGCTCGCGCTGCAGTGCCCGGAAAAGCTCACGGTGATTACGGCGCGGCCGCTGCCCGCGGGCTGGTCGGGCAAGGTGTGGGCGCAGTCGCAGGGCATCGAGGCGGTGCGCACGCTGGGCCTGGCCGCCGACTACCTGCTCCTGACCGACGCCGACATCGGCCATCCACCGGAGGCGCTCGCACAGCTCGTGGTGCGCGCCGAGGCCGAGCAGCGCGATCTCGTCTCGCTGATGGTGCGCCTGCGCTGCGACTCGTTCTGGGAGAAGGCGCTGATCCCGGCCTTCGTGTTCTTCTTCGCGAAGCTCTACCCGTTCTCGTGGGTCAACAACCCGCGCAACAAGACGGCGGCGGCGGCGGGCGGCTGCATGCTGGTGCGCCGCAAGGCGCTGGAGGAAGCGGGCGGGATCGAGTCGATCCGCGCCGAACTGATCGACGATTGCAGTCTCGCGGCGCGCATCAAGCACCGCGGCGACGGCCGGCACCCGATCCGTCTCGACGTGGCCGCGAAAAGCGTTTCGCTGCGCCCGTACGATTCGTGGAGGGACATCTGGAACATGATCGCGCGCACGGCGTTCACGCAGCTCCACTATTCGGCGTGGCAACTGGCGGGGACGATTGTCGGCATGACGGTGATCTATCTGGCGCCGCCCGTTGTCGCGCTCGTGCTCGGTCCGGCGGGCTGGCCCGCCTGGGTGGCCTGGGCGCTCATGTGCTGCGCCTATGCGCCCATGCTCGCGTACTATCGCCGCTCGCCGCTGTGGGCGCCGTTCCTGCCGCTCGTGGCGCTGTTCTACGTGGGCGCGACGTTCGCTTCGGCATGGCGCTTCTGGCGCGGCAAGGGTGGGCAGTGGAAGTCGCGCGTGCAGGCGCCGGTGCAGGGGCGTTGATTGCGCGTTGATCGTCTTCTGACGGAGCGGCCGCCAGCGCAGCCGCCGCCACGAAAAAAGCCGTCGCGAAAGCGACGGCTTTTTCATTTCGACGCCCCGCGCTTTTAGCGCTGCGTGAGCATCATGTACATCTGCACGACCATGTCCGGCGAGAACGTGAACGGCACCCAGCCGTGACCCGTATGGCGCAGCACCAGCAGACGGTCGCCGTTGCCCTGCTTCTGCACGGCCATGACGGGATTCTTCGTCGAGACGAAACGCCAGTTGGGCGGCAGGCCCTGCGGCGGCTCGGGCTGCATCGAGGCACGCGCAAACGAAAGCTGCTCGATCAGCTCGCCTATCTGCAGCGGATTGAGCGCCACCGTCTGGCCGCCGATCGTCACCGTGATGGCGTTTTGCACCGGGCGGCTGATTTCCAGCACGGGTTCGGCGGCGGTAGCGGGCGGCTCGTCAACGGCCGCTTCGGCCTGGGCCGTTTGCGCGGCACTGGCTGCCGGGGTATCGGCTACAGCGACATCGGCGTCGGCGGTCGCGGCATCCGTTTCAGCGCTCGCAGCGAGTGCCGTGGCCGCAACGCGGGTTTCGTCGGCTTGCGGGGCCGGCTCGTGCGCGGGTGCGGCGCCCGGGGCGTCGGCATGGTCCGCGGCGGGCTGGTCTGCAATCGATGCAATCGATGCAGCCGGCGCACCCGGCGCGGCTTCGTTGCGCGGCGCGCGTACGGTGGCGGCCTGGAGGAGCTGATCGACGCCCACTTCGAGCGCGCCGATCTGTTCTTGTAGATTCATGCGAGGCTTCTCAATAAGACCCGCGATTTTACCCGCTGCGCGCGAGGCTTGCCGGTTAGGCGTTGTACGCATGTCGCAACAAAAGTTGTAACAAAATGCGAAGCCTGTGCGAAAAACCGCGAAAAAAGTGCCGGATTGAGCGGGAGCGCGTGGTACTTCGCGCGATGAGGCCCGGCGGGACCGGGTTGGCACAGGCGGGGCCAGGCAGGGATGGACGCCGCCCGCCCCGCGCCGCACGTGCCCGTTAACCCTTCAAATAACCCGCTTCGCGAAACCACCCGAGCGCGTCTTCGAGCCCCTCGCGGTAAGGCCGCGCGCGATAGCCGAGCTCGCGCTCCGCCTTCGCCGACGTGAAATACATCTTGTTCTTCGACATCTTCAGCGCGTCCACGGTCACGAACGGTTCGCGCTTCGTGAAGCGCGCCACGGCTTCCGCGCCGAGCGCGAGCGGATAGAGCGGCCAGCGCGGCAGGGCGATGGTGGGCGGCTTGCGGCCCACCATGCCTGCGATGTCGGCGAGCATCTGCTGCAGCGGCAGGTTCTCGCCGCCGAGGATATAGCGCTCGCCAATGCGGCCGCGCTCCAGCGCGAGGAAGTGGCCGTGCGCCACGTCGTCCACGTGCACGAGGTTCAGGCCCGTATCGACGAACGCAGGGATCTTGCCCGTGGCCGCTTCCACGATGATGCGGCCCGTGGGCGTGGGCTTCACGTCGCGCGGGCCGATGGGCGTGGACGGATTGACGATCACGGCGGGCAGGCCGTCGCGCTCGATCATGCGTTCCACGGCGCGCTCGGCAAGCACCTTGCTGCGCTTGTAGACGCCAATCGCCTGTTCGGCCGCGAGCGGCGAGGTTTCGTCGGCGGAGGTGCCCGCGCTCGTCACCTTGAGCGTCGCGACGCTGCTGGTGTACACGATGCGCTCCACACCCGCTTCCAGCGCCGCGCGCATGGTCGCTTCGGCGCCTTCCAGATTCGCGCGCTCGATCTCGTGCGGATCGGGGGCCCAGAGGCGGTAGTCCGCGGCCACGTGGAACAGATAGCGCACGCCGGCGAGGGCCGCGCGCATCGAGGCGGCGTCGCGCATGTCGCCGGTGACGACTTCGGCGTCGAGCGCGGCGAGGTTGGTGCGCGGGCTCGTCGGGCGCACCAGCACGCGCACGGCGTAGCCCTTTTCCTGCGCGATGCGGGCGACGGCCGAGCCGACAAAGCCGGAGGCGCCGGTGATCAGCACGAGGTCGCGGGAGTTGGCGGTCATACGGGGCGGATTTCCTGTCCGGTGGCGCGGGGCTTGCGCCCCGGGGGTTGTGTCGATGAGGGTAGTGCGTCGGCGGCGGCCAGACCGCCGGCGTGGCACGGATTGTACGTGGTGCGGGTGGCGTGGGTGGCGCGGGCCGCACCGGCCGTGCAGAGGTGTACCGGGGCGTACCGGACGCAGGGCCCTCTGCCACGCTCGCGCGCCGCGGCGACTACAATGCCGCGCAGAGTGTCGGCTATTTGGACAGAGCAGGAGATCGAACGATGACCGGACCGGATCTGGATTCGCGCCTCGAAACGTATCACGTGCGCGTGCGCGGGACGGTGCAGGGCGTGGGCTTTCGTCACGCGACGGTGCGCCAGGCGCACGCGCTGCGTATTCGCGGCTATGTGGCCAACCTGGAAGACGGCTCCGTGGAAGCCGTGATCCAGGGCACGGCCAATCAGGTGGACCGCATGTTGTCGTGGCTGCGCCACGGACCGCCCGCGGCGCGCGTGACCGAGGTGGTGAGCGAAGAACGCCGCACCGAAAAGCGCTACGAGCGTTTCGAGCAGCACTGAAGCGGCGCGAGGGCGCGCGCCGCGCTTGCGCCTTACTTCACCGCGAGCAGGCTTTCCGCGAATCCCCATTCCTTCTCGACCCATTGATGCGCGCAGGTGAAGCCCGCATCGGCGGCGATCGCCGGGATCTCGTCGGCGTGGTACTTGTGGCTGCTCTCGGTCCAGATCGTTTCGCCCGCCTCCAGCGCGACCGGGAGCTGCGCCGCGCCCACGTGGGCCTCCACGCGCCGCTTCGCGCGCAGGTGCATTTCGACGCTGCGCGCGTCCGGATTGAAGCGCGCGACGTGCTCGAAGGCGGCGAGGTCGAAGTCGGCGTCGAGTTCGCGGTTGATGCGCGCGAGCAGGTTCAGGTTGAACGCGGCGGTGGCGCCGATGGCGTCGTCGTAGGCGGCGATCAGCGTGGGCACGGGCTTCACGAGGTCGGTGCCGAGCAGCAGCGTGTCGCCGGGCTTGAGCATCGCGCGGATGTCGCGCAGAAAGCGCGTGGCCGCGAGGCGCGCGAAGTTGCCGATGGTGCTGCCGAGAAACAGCACCAGCAGTTGCTCGCCGCTCGCGCGCTTGCGGCTCACTTCGGCGAGGCCCGCCAGATAGTCGCGCTCGTAGCCCACGATGGAAATGCGCTCGATGTCGGCCAGCTCCCGCCGGCACAGTTGCAGCGCCGAGCGCGAAATCTCGATCGGGCAATACGAGGTGGGGCGCTTGCGGCACAGGGCTTCGAGAATGCGGCGCGTCTTGCGGCCGCTGCCGCTGCCGAGCTCGGCGACGGTCACGTCCGCGGGCAGTGCTTCGACGATCTCCGCGGCATAGCGCGTGAGAAGGCGCTCCTCCGAGCGCGTGACGCCGTACTCGGGCAGCACGGTGATCACTTCGAAGAGCGCCGATCCCACTTCGTCATACAGATACTTCGACGGCAATTCCTTCTGCGGCGTGTGTGTGAGGCCCGCGTGAACCTCGGCGGCGAAGGCGGCGAGGTGTGGCGGGACGGCTGCGGGACGGGCGGTGGGGCGGTGCGCAGGGCGGGACATGCGGGCTCCAGATGCGTGGGACGGCAGGCGGCGGCGCGCAGTTCGCCCACAGCAAGGTGCAGGGCGAAGGCGGCGCGGCCGGAGGGCGGTTCCGTAGCGAGACTTACGTTCTAGACTACGGCGGTGCGATCTGCACGGACTAAATCGCGTATTTCGCTGTTCGGGCAGAGGCGAGCATCGGGCGTGCCCGCCGCACCCGGGCGCGGGCATCCGACTAAAATGGCGCCTCGCGCACCGGAGCAACGGCTGCCTCTCAGTCCATAACCGATTCAGATGACAACGTCTTTACCCGTGCTGCCCGCCATTGTGCGGGTTGCCCGCGCTTCGCGCTTATTCCGGGCCTTTCGTTCCCGCCCGATCGATTCCTGCCGCTTACACCGCGTAATTTCGGGGATCGCCGCGCAATGAACCCGTACGAACCCGGGCGCGGCATTGCGCTTTCCGTGGGAGCGTCGGCGCTGTTTGCGCTGCTGTCCGCCTATACGCTGCTGCTCAAGCCGCTCACGGGGCTCGACATCTTCGCGTGGCGCGTGATCTGGACCGCTCCTGGCGCGCTGGCCCTGCTGTTTCTGCGTGGCCGCGGCGCGCAGTTGCGCGAGCTCGTCGCGCGCATGGTCAAGGCACCGCGCACGGCGCTCATGCTCGCGGGGAGCGCGGTGCTGCTCGGCCTGCAGCTCTGGCTGTTCCTGTGGGCGCCGCTGCACGGGCGCATGCTGGAGGTGTCGCTGGGCTATTTCCTGCTGCCGCTCGTCATGGTGCTGGTGGGGCGCCTCTACTATCACGAGCGGCTCGACGGCCTGCAGTGGCTGGCCGTGGCGTGCGCAGCGGTGGGCGTCGCGCACGAACTGTGGGCCACGCACGCGTTTTCGTGGCCGACGCTGCTGGTCGCGTTCGGCTATCCGCCGTACTTCGTGCTGCGCCGCAAGATTCATGCGGATTCGCTCGTGACCTTCGCGGTGGAGATGATCCTGCTCACGCCCGTTGCCGTGTTCGAGGCCTGGGCGGGCGGCTCGTTCGCCCTGCTGGACGCCCGGCCGCTGCTCGCGTTCGCGCTGCTGCCGGGGCTGGGCGTGCTCAGCACCGTGGCGCTCGCGTCCTACCTCAAGGCGAGCCGCCTGCTGCCCATGGCGCTCTTCGGCATTCTCGGCTACGTCGAACCGGTGCTGCTGGTGATCGTATCGGTGACGCTCCTCGGCGAGCATCTGGGCGCGCGCGAACTCGCCACCTACGCGCCGATCTGGCTCGCCGTGGGCCTGACCGCCGTGCACGGGGCGCGGCTCGTGCGGTTGTCGCGCTGAGGCTCGCCAAGGTGTGCTGACGAAGGACGGGCGCGCCGCTTATGATCCCCGCTGGGCGGCCTCGCGCGGCGGATTGATCCGCGTCGGCCCCGCCTTGGCTTCGATCGCTTCGCGCAGCGCAGGACGCCAGCCTGCGCTGAAGAGCGCTTCGGCGAGCACGAACAGCGGGCCGACGATCAGGCCGATCAGGTCGTCGACGAAAGCGGGCTTGCGGTGCTCGTAGGCCGCATGCCCGACGAACTGGAACACCCAGCCCACCACGAACAGGCCGATGCCGCTGGCGAGCCATACGCCGGTGGTCTGCGCGGCGACCCACATGCCGAACGCGACGCACGCCGCCGAAATCGCGGCCATCATCAGCCCGAGCGGCACATCGAGGACGAGATAGTAGAGCGTCGCCCCGCCGAACAGCAGCCAGGCCGGCGAGAGCGGCCAGGGCAGCGCGCCTGCGCTTGCGGCGGGCCGCGCGAGCAGCACCGCGAGCGCCACCACGATCAGCGGAATGCCCACGAAATGCGTGGCGATGTTGCGGGTGTCGCGGTGATAGGCCGCGTATTGGGTGAGTTGCTCGGTCAGGTTTCTCATGGATGCCCCGGTATCTCCAAAATCATTATGATCGTCGGGTGCCCGCGATCCAACCTTCGCCTGGGCGACAATCTTCGCGCTTGCTTCCATTTTGCTGCGGATTCCTTGGGTTCCTTAATTCCTTAATTGCTTCGTGCGTCCCGTTTCGTCCTCCATGCCTGCCGATGCTTCGCTGCCGCCCGCCGTTGCGGCGGCGCTGGAGCGCAGCGCGTGGTTCCACCGCTTGCCCGACCCGCTGCGCGCGGCCCTGCGTGCGGCGGGCCGCGTGCGCACCGTGCGCGCGGGGGAGCGCCTCTTCATGCGCGGCGATCCCGACGACGGCCTCTACTGCGTGCTGGAAGGTGCCGTGCGCGTGGGCGCGGCGAGCCCGGGCGGCCGCGAGGCGCTGCTGGCGGTGATGGGGCCGGTGAACTGGTTCGGCGAGATCGGGCTGTTCGACGGCGGCCCGCGCACGCACGACGCCCACGCCGAGCGCGACGCCACGCTCTTTCACGTGCCGCGCGCCGCGCTGGCGGTGCTGCTGGCCGAGACACCCGCCTGGTGGCACGCGTTCGGCCTGCTGCTCACGCAAAAGCTGCGTCTTGCGTTCGAGGCGATCGAGGACGCGGCGCTGCTGCCTGCCGCGGCGCGCGTGGCGCGGCGCCTTCTGCTGCTCGCGAGCTACGGGGTTCCCGACGAAAGGGCGCCCGACGTGGCCCGTTTCGGCCAGCGCCGCCGCGTGGTGAGCGTGCCGCAGGAAGATCTGGCGCTCATGCTGGCGCTTTCGCGGCAAACCGTGAACCAGATCCTGCGGCAGTTCGAGCGCGACGGACTGGTGCTGCTGCGCTACGGCGAGATCGAGATTGCGGATGCCGCGCGGCTGGAGCGGAGCGCGCAGCAGCCTGAAATCTGAGTGGATCAATATCGCTCAATGTCGATCGATATTGATCGAATCGATCAATATATTTGCTTGTTTATCTGCTTGTTTATTTGCCCCGCCACTCCTTTGCCCGCACAATGACGCCGGTTTTATCCCGCCGCGCCGCAGCGCCTTTCCCCACCTCCTTTCCCCGATTGTCTTCATGACCGACCGCGTTGTTGCCGCCTTCGACTTCGATGGCACCATCACCACCTCGGACAGCTTTCGCGCCTTCATGCTGGAGACCGCCGGCCCCGCGCGCTTTGCGTTTGCCGTGCTGCGCTGCCTGCCATGGCTCGCGGGCGTGGCGCCCGGATGGTCCGAGCGGGGGCGCACCAAGGCGCGCTTTCTGTACGCCGCGCTCGGGGCCGTGCGGCACGAGACGCTCGATGCCGCGGCGCAGCGTTTCGTCGCGCACGGGCTGCCCGCGCTGCTGCGCCCGGAGATGCTCGCGCGCGTGCGCGAGCATCAGGCGCTGGGTCACGAGGTGGTGCTGGTGAGCGCCTCGCCTTCGCTGTATCTGCGCAAATGGGCCGCGACGGTCGGCATCGAGACGGTGCTCGCGAGCGAACTGGAATGGCGTGACGGCGTGTACACCGGGCGGCTGGCGGGCCGCAACTGCTGGGGCCCGGAAAAGGTGGCGCGTCTGCGCGCGTGGTGGGGCGAGCGCGCGCCGTCCACGCTCTATGCTTACGGTGACAGTCGCGGCGACCGCGAAATGGCCGAACTCGCGAACCACGCATGGATACGCGGTACTGCGCCGCTGCCGCCGCTTGCGGCCACGGGCGGATTTGGGGCGGCTTGAGCTCATTGGCCGCGCCGCAGGATCGACGAAGCGCCGAGCAACTGTGCATTGCGATTGCCATGTTTAGATCGGATCACTGATCAATCGAGAACGCGAATACCGGCACCTATGCTGCGCGCTTAACTGATCCGGAATCGCATCGCGGCGCTTGCGAGTTCGACCGACTGCTCCTTTAGCGATTGTGCTGCCGCTGCCGCTTCTTCAACGAACGCCGAGTTCCGCTGCGTATCGTGGTCCATACGCGCAATGGCCGCGTTGACGTGTGAGATACCGGCAGCTTGCTCCTCGCTCGCGTCGGCAATCTGGGCGATGATCGCCGCCACCCCCTCCACGCTCGTCGCCACTTCCCGCATCGCCGTTCCCGCGCGCTCCGCGAGTACGGAGCCCGCCTGGATTTTGCCAACCGATTCGTCGATCATCACCTTGATTTCTTTTGCCGCGGCACCGGCGCGTTGGGCGAGGCTGCGCACCTCGCCTGCGACCACGGCGAAACCACGCCCCTGTTCACCTGCCCGGGCAGCCTCGACCGCTGCATTAAGGGCGAGAATGTTCGTCTGGAACGCAATGCCGTCGATCAATCCAATGATCTCGACAATCCGACTCGATGCGCCGTTGATCGACGCCATCGTATCGACGACCGAAGCCACAATCTCGCCACTTCTCGACGCGACGCCGGACGCTGATTGCACGGCATCATTGGCCTTCCTTGCGTTGACCGCGTTCTGCTGGACGGTCGAAGTGAGCTCTTCCATCACGGCCGCGGTTTCCTCCAGCGATGCCGCTTGTGACTGAGTGCGCTCCGAGAGGTCCTGATTGCCAGCAGCGATTTCGTTCGACCCATTCGCTATCGCATCGGCTCCGCCGAGCATCAGGCCCATGGTATCGCGCAGGCCGTTGCGCATTTCAGCCAGCGCCTGCAGCATCGTTCCAAACTCATCGTGCCGATGGACATCGAACTCAGTGGTGAGATCGCCCACGGCAATACGCGAGAAGTGCCGTTGCGCTTCGTCCAACGGCATCGAAATAGACCGGTTTAACCACCACCATGCCCACATCGCACCGGACAGAGCGACGAGGAGGGCGAGCGCCGTGCTCGTCATGGAGAGCCGGACTGCCGCCGAGGTCTGCTGGTAGTTGGCTTCACCGAGCGTATTCTGGTAATTATTGAGCGCCGTGTTAGCCTCGTTCATCTTCAGCAGTAATACGCCGATTCTGCGCAAAACTGCCTTGTCAATAATCGCACCGTGCGAACCCGAAAGAGCAGCGATGGCTGGCTTCAGTCCCTCGTGTTCGAGCGCAACACGCTGTTCGTGCGTGGCGGCTGCGAGCTGCGCTTCATGTTCGTCGCGTTTGGGTAGCGCCGCATACCGGTCCCACCACGTGTTCGAATTATCGAGGTAAGTCTCGGAGTCCGTCAGCAATTGCGAGGCATTGGTGGCCTCCGGATCTGCACTGACCTGCTCGACCGCCAGAGCGGAACGCACCATGAGAATGCTGGCTTTGCTGATCGCAATCGAGGAAGCCAGACGATTATGGTACGTGTCATCCTGTGCATGCTTCGCAGCGACCAATCCACTCAACCCCAGTGCGCCAATGACCCCGCCCACAAATGAAATGCCGCCAAGCACGATGGCAAGACGTGCCTTGACCGATAATTCGACAGGTTTCAAAGGATTATCCCTGCGTTGAGGTTGATGAACAGGTCGACGCGCTTTCTTCAAGACCGCGAACCTGGTGCCGGAGCCGTGGTGCTACGTCGGGCCGAGGCAATGCAATAAGGATTCCATAACAGATGCCTCGCAGCTATCCCAGATATTGTCACGTTAATTAGTAAAGCGAACTATAGGGAACTGCCGCCGCAGATCAAGATCTGCTGCCCGGTAATTGCGCCGGCCTGCGGGCCGAGCAGATACGCGACCATCGATGCCACTTCCTCCGCCGTCACATAACGTCCGATCGGCGGCATGACCGGGGCGCTCGACGTGCGTTGAGGATCTGCGAGCATGGGCGTTTGGGTGGCCGCGGGCGAGACCACATTGACCGTGATGCCGCGCGGCGCCAGTTCCATGGCCCACGAGCGCGCCATTGCGACCATTGCGGCCTTTGCTGCGGCATACTGGCTGCGGCCCGCGGCGCCGCCCGACACGCGGCTGCCAATCAGCACGATGCGGCCGCCGTGGCGCATGGTGGGTACGAGCGCATCGGCGAGCGCGGCGGCGGCGGCGACATGAATGCGCCACATGGCCTCCCCGCTCGCGGTGTCGAGTTCACCCAGCGGAGCGGTTTTCATGAAGCCGGCTGCGTGCACGAGCCCATCCACGACGCCCATTTTGGCGGCAAGTGCGGCAATGGCGTCGATGTCGCCCAGATCGGCGCCGACATGGGTGAACCGCTCATGGTCGAAGTCGGGCTCGTTGCGGCTCATGCCGATGACGGCATGGCCGTCGTTCAGCAATTGAGCCGCAATGGCGTGTCCGATGCCGGAACTCGCGCCTGTCACCACGATGCGTCTTGTCGCTTCCTTGACCATAATTCGTCGAGCCGCCCGGCTCCCTTTGCGTATTGTTCAGTTCTTCAATTCGACAGACCGCGCGGGACCGCAACCGATTCGACCATGAGGCCCGTCAGGTGCCCGAATTCATGCAGTCCCGGGTGCGGCGCGACGGCATCCGTAATCAGCGTCCACGGCTTTTCGATGGGCGCCCAGTGCTGCTGGCTGTCCCGGTTCAACTTGTCGGCGGTGACGAGCACGAAGATGCTGGCCGCCTGGTGCATCAGGCACTCCTTCAGGTAAGCCTGCTCGGCAGTCGCCTCGCACAGGCCGCGTCCGGGCACGACGCCATCTGCGCCGAGAAAGGCCTTGTCGACCGTGATGCGAGCCAGTGCAAGCTGCGCAATCGGGCCGAGGGTGCTCATGCTGGATTCGCGCACCTCGCCGCCGATCAGCGTCAGGCGCACCTTGCTGCCCGCGAGTATCGGAACCGCAAGCAGATTGTTGGTTACCACATGAACGTCGTGCCGGTTGGAGAGCACAAGCGAACGCGCGAGTGCCGCGGTGGTCGTGCCGCTGTCGAGAAAGATCGTGTCGCCTGGCGCGACGTGTTCGGCAGCCGCCTGTCCGATCGCCTCTTTTTCCGCCTGAAAACTTTGGCGGCGCTCGTCGAGCGACTCTTCCGGCGCGTGCGTGCTCACCGATGCCGCACCGCCATAGGTGCGCAGGACGAGGCGTTCGTCGGCCAGCGCACGCAGATCGCGGCGCACGGTGGCCTCCGACATGCCGAAGTGTTCGCACAGTTCGGCAACCTCGGTCATTCCGGCGAGGACGGCCTGGAGCATGGCTTCGCGGCGGCGGGCAACTTTCATGGTTTGATCGATGACGGGTTCGGGACGCCGCCTGCACGCAGGGCGTGCGGCAGGGGACGGGCGTGAATGCGAGCGTAGTTTACCCATTCCCGATACCCGCGTCTCCCGCCGTCCCGAGCCCGTGCGCCCGATCAGCGCGCGCCGCGCCCGTCCGCCGTGGCCCACGCCTCGGTCACGCAGACGTACTTGATGCGCTGCCGGAAGTACGTGTAGGCAATATGCAGCCGGCCGTCCGCGGACTGGGCGATCGACGGATAGGAGAACTCGCGGTTGAGCTTGTCTGTCGAATTGTTCGTCATGCAGTAGCCGTCGCCCGTCTCCAGATTGCGCGCAACAGGCCACGTGCGCCCGCCGTCGCTCGAGATGGCGAGCGTCATCGGCGCGCGCGGTGCGCCCCAGAAGGCGGTGCCGCGTGCCGATGCCGACTGCGTTGCCAGCACGCCGCTGTCTTCCGAATCCTCGATGTCGTCATACAGCGATGCACGGCGCTCCGTGCTTTGCGCAGCGCTACTGTTGTTGAACACAAGGCCGAGATGCCCGTTCGCGAGCGCGACGAACTGGATCGACGAGTTGTTGTTCGGCAGTTCGAGCGGCTGCGGCTCGCTCCACGTCTGGCCGTCGTCCGAGCGGCTGATGTAGATGTGATCGGCCCAGCGGCTGCGGAAGAGGGCAACGAGCGAGCCGTTGCGAAGCGGCTGGATGTTCATGTGCACGCAACCCACGCTGCCCGGGACCTCGTGCTCGTGCCAGCTCGCGCCGGCGTCCGTCGAACGCATGACGACGCTGATGTCGTCGTTGCCCGACCAGCGCTCGCCAGGCGCGACGCGGCACAGGAAGACCGGACAGAGCCAGGCGCCGTCGGGTGCGATGACGATCGGCTGGCGCACGAAGGTGCCTGGCGTGTCGAAGAGCGTGTCGATCGGCCCCCACGTGTGGCCGTTGTCGGCGGAAATGCGCCGCCGCACGATCGAGGTGTTCTGATGTCCTGACAACTGCGCGGTATAGACGAGCCACAGCTTGCCGTCGGGGGCGGCGAACAGCACGGGGTTCTGCTCGGAGCGCGTGGCGTCTTCCGAGAGGCGCACGGGCGCGCTCCAGACGGTAGTGCCCTGGGCGAGCCGCGAGAGATAGATGGAGATATCGGGCACGCCTTCCTGGGTGCCGCCGAACCAGGCGCACAGCAGATCGCCGTTGTCGAGCGCGATCAGATTGGCGGCGTGATTCTGCACGGTGGCCGACGGCAGGTAGGCGTCGATGCGCGCTTCGTCGCCGGAGGCGGCATGCAGTTGGCCCGGTATGGTCGTTGCCTCGGCAGGCAGGGTCGATTGGGTCGTCATGATGAAATCCTGATGCGATGGAACGTGATGGCGCGCGCGACGGGGCCATCAGGAATCTGTGTGGGCGACGCGGCCGTGCTCGACTGACGAGCCGTTGCCGCCCGGCGAATGGAACATGAGCTTGTCGAGGCACATCACGATGGCCGGCGTCACGAGCGCGACATACATGTTGTCGATGCCGAACGGATTGCCGAGCAGATACCAGAGCGTGGTGGCGATCGTGGCGACGACGAGCGCCGCGATCACGCCGCGGCTGCTCCTGAAGAAGGGCAGATAGATGCCCATCAGGGCGACGACGGTGATCGAGAGACGCAAGGCGCGCGTGAAGAACGAGAGCGCGAGAATCTGCGGCACGAACAGCACGAAAATGAGCGGCAGGAAGCCGACCACGAACGATATCGTCCGCGTGGCCCGGAGCTCGCGCTCGGGCGTCGGGCGGTAACGCGGAACGTAGAAGTCCTTGACGATCAGCGAAGCGATCGCAAGCGCCACCGTGCTTACGCTCACGAAGATCGAGGCAACCAGCGAGACGGTCACGACGCCCGAGAGCAGGGGGCTCATGTGCTGCAGGAAAATGGGCAGGGCGTAGAGGCTCTTGATATGCGGGAACAGGAACTTTGCCGCGACACCCAGGAAGCCCAGCGCGAGCGCGATGGGGATGCATAGCGCGCCGGCGATCAGCGTGGAGTTGCGGGCGTCGTCGGCCGACTTCGCGCCCGAGATCGCCTGGATGATGAACTGCGTCGAGAAGATCGCGCCCGCGGTGCCGATGATCCAGGCGCCGATTGTGCCGCCGCCCAGCAGCCCGCTCCAGGTGAAATACTGCGGGGGCATGGTCTGCATCATCGGCGCGAGGCCGCCCGACATGGAGAATGCGACCCACACGAGAATGCCGATGCCGAGCAGTTTTACGGCGCTGTGCAGGATGGTCACGTAGGCGACGCTCTTGAGCCCGCCCCAGGCGAAGTAGATCGTGCTCACGATTGCCGTGATGAATGCCGCCGTGGGGAGGTTCACGCGCATGACGGTGGAGATCGCTGCGGCGCCGCTCACGTAGTTGCCCACGTTCACGATGAAGAGCGCATAGATCATGATGGCCGAGACCACGACCCGCGCCGCATTCCCATACTTTTGCGCAATGAAGCCGGAGATCGTGAACTCGCCGGAGCGGTAAAGCCGCTTCGCCATGAACAGGCCGAAGAGCACGAAGCCGACCGAGGCGGAGAGCACCGACCACGCCGCCGCGATGCCCGCGTTGAACGCTTCCTGCGACGTGCCGATCGTCGACTTGGCGCCGATGTACTCGGACATCAGCAGGATGGCGATCACGACCACCGGCGTAGAGCGCCCTGCGACCATGAATTGCTCGGTCGTCCTGCTGCGCAGCCGGATGCTGATCCAGGCCGTGACGACGATATACGCGACCACCATCGCGACGATGATGGTCGTGTCCCACACGGTGAAGCGGTTCATTGATGTCTCCGATGGTTGTATGCCGGCGGCGCCGTGCCCGTTCCCGGGCGACGCCGTTACGCGGCCTGCACGGCGCGGCGCGTGGCGAGGTCTTGTGCCTGCCTGAGCGCCTCGAGCAGACTGCGCTCGTCTGCGATGCCTTTGCCCGCGATGTCGAAAGCCGTGCCATGGTCCACCGAGGTGCGGATCACCGGCAGGCCCACGGTCACGTTGACGCCTGCCTCGAGTCCCATCACCTTCACGGGGCCGTGGCCCTGGTCGTGGTACATCGCGACCACCACGTCGAAGTCGCCCCGGCCGGCGCGGAAGAACAGCGTATCGGCGGGCAGCGGCCCTTCGACGTCCCAGCCGCGCTCACGCAGTACCGCGATGGCCGGCATGATCTTTTCCTCTTCCTCGCCATAGCCGAACAGGCCGTTTTCGCCGGCATGCGGGTTGATCCCGCACACGCCGATGCGCGGTTGCGGGATGCCGGCGCGCACGAGCGTTTCGTGGGCACGCTCGATCGTGCGTTGCACGAGGCCCGGCTCGATCTTGCGGATGGCGTCGATCAGGCCGATGTGCGTCGTTACGTGAATGACGCGCAGCTTCGGGGCGACCAGCATCATCGACACCTCGGGAATGCCCGTGAGGTGAGCGAGCATTTCCGTATGGCCCGGGAAGATGTGCCCGCCCGCATGGAGGGCTTCCTTGTTCAGGGGCGCCGTGCAGATCGCATCGAGCGAGCCGGCCGAGGTCAATTCGACGGTGCGCGCGATGTACTGGTAGGCCGCGTCGCCCGCGATGGCCGAGAGCTGGCCATACGGCAGCGCTTCGGGGATCAGCCCGAGATCGATGCAGTCGACCACGCCGAACTCGAAGCGAGCCTCGTTCGGCGCCGCAATGGCGCGCACGGCCAGCGTCGCGCCGGTGCGGCGCCCCGCATCCACGAGGCGCTTCGCATCGCCGATGACGAGCGGGCGGCAGCCTTCGTAGACCGAGCGGTGCGCGAGACTTTTCATGATGATTTCCGGTCCGACGCCGGCGGCATCGCCCATGGTGATGCCGATTACAGGACGATATGTCATGGCTTCCTCGTTGCTGGAGTGGCGCGGTGCCTGGGCATCCGCGTGCGGCATGGCGGCGAGACGCTGCCATGCGCGATACAGGGTGTCGGGGCGGCCGAAGCCGCCTGCCTTGGTGACGACGGGCAGTACGCGCGCCGCGTGAGCGGCGGCGAGCAGCGGCACGCCGCTTTCGACTTCTTCAATGACGCGCAGTGACGCCACGCCCATGGCCGAGAGCAACGCGCGCGCCGTCTCGCCGCCCGTCGCGACAAGCGCGGCGGCATGCACGGCCGCGGGCGCGAGCCGCTCGGCAAGCTGTCTTGCGAGCAGGTCACCGTCGGCGACCCTCAGGCGTTCGGCCTGGCTCAGCGCAACGACGACATGGCGCCCGCGCAGCAGCGCCTGGGCGACGCGCGTGCCGAGCGTGAGCGAGGTCGGGCTGACCGGACCCAGCAGCGAGGCCGCTTCGACGTCGAACACGTCGAGGGCGGCGCCGGCTCCTGCGTGCAGGGCCGCGACCTGTTCATGCGACACGCTCGACATGCTGCCGACCACAACCAGCACACCTCGCGGATGGGCGGTGCCGACGTGTCGGAGGGCATCCGCATCGGTATTGGCACGCGGCGGCGTATCGCTCGGCAAGGCGGCGAAGAGCGGTTCCGCGAGGCCGGCCGAGCCGGCCCAGAACACGCCATCGAGCGTCGCCGAGGCGTCGGCGATCGCAGCGAGGTCCGCGTCGGTCTCGCTGTCGCAGACGACGGCCTGCTCGCCCGCGTCTCGCCAGCGGGCAAGCCGCGCGCGCAACGGCGCCACGCCTTCGCGTACCGCCTCCAGATCGAGGCGGACAACGCGAAGGCCCGCGCCTTCGAGCATCGCCGCCAGGTCGGCGGTGCCGCCGAGTTGTTCGTTGCGCCAGACCTCCGAGGCTTCGACCGGCACGCCTGACACGAACTGGCGTCCTTTCCGCGTGGTCCGGCCGGCCGCGGGCAGCGCCGGCGCGACGATGGCCATGCCCGCAGCGCCCAATGCCGCCACTTCGGCGGCGACATTGCCGCGCAGCGTCGAGTCGATCTTCTTGTACAGCCGCCGCGACGCCCCATGCCGATGCCACGCCCGAGCATTCGCGCGCGCCGCATCCGCGCTCGCGGCGCGACGCGTGTCCGTGTCGATCGCCAGCACGTCGGCGTCGCGGGCGGCTCCGGTCTGGGCCGCATCGAGGCACACGACGCTCGTGCGCCCGCGCTGGGCGCACTTCACGGCGCAGTCGGCCGTGCCGGAGAGATCGTCGCCGAGTATCAGCAGGCGCGTGCTGCGCTCCGGTGCGGTTGTCATGGCAGCAGGCGGCCGTAGATCGCCTTGATGTCGTCGAGGCTCAACGGCTTCGGATTGTTGCCGAGCAGGCGCTTGACCTTCGAGGCCGCGACGGCGAGCGCGTCGAGATGCGTCTCCGCCACGCCGAACTGGCGCAAATCCTGCGGGATGGCGAGCGCTGCGGTCCACTCGCGCAGACGCGCGAGGAGCCGGTCCGCCGCGGCATCGTCACCGTCGTCGTGCCGGGCAAGACCGAGTGCGCGCGCAACCGTCGCGAGACGGCCGACGATCGCATCGCGATTGAACTCCATCACGTGCGGCAGCAACATCGAATTGGCCACGCCGTGCGTGATGTTGAACATGCCGCCGAGGGGGTAGGCGAGAGCATGCACAGCCGCCGTCCCGGCCGCCGTGAGCGCGAGTCCGCCGTACATCGAACCGAGCAGCATCGCCTCGCGCGCCGCGAGCGAATGACCCGTTTCGTACGCTTCGATCAGGTTCGCTCCAATGAGCCGCATCGATTCCATCGCGAACATGTCGCTGATGGGGTTCGCCTTGGTCGAGATATACGATTCGAGCGCGTGGATGAAGGCATCCATGCCGGTTGCCGCCGTGATCGGTTTGGGAAGGTCCAGCGTGAGCGTCGCGTCGAGGATAACGAGTTGCGGCAGCAGATGCCGGCTCACGATGCCGACCTTCAGTTCTTCGTCGGGCAGCGTGACGATCGCGTTGGGCGTGACTTCCGAACCGGTGCCGGACGTGGTCGGGACGAGGATCAGCGGCACGCCGGGCGACTTGATCAGGTCGATGCCGAGCCACTCGCGCAGCGGCTGTGCATTGGTGAGGCGAACCGCGAATAGCTTGGCCGCGTCGAGCACGCTGCCCCCGCCGATCGAAAGCACCGCGTCGGGTGCGAACGGTTCGATCTGACCGCGGAACACCGTTTCCACGTTTTCGATGGTGGGCTCGGGCTGCACGTCGCGCACGATCAGCACCTCGATGTCCTTCGCCTCGAGTGCGGCCACGACCCGCGCGGCCACGCCTTTCTCTTCCATCACGGGCTGCGTGATGAACGCGATGCGGCGCACGGGGCGCTCGAGCAGCGCGAGCTTTTCCGGCAGCTGATCGAGGCTGTGGGCGCCGTGCACGATGTGCTTGACGGTCTGGAAGTGGTAGACGGCGTTCATGTCGGAAGTCTCTGTTTCGGTCGGTCTTGAAGCGATGCGTGTCAGGCCACGCGCGGGTAGATCTCGAGCGCCTTGACGAGCCGCTCGCGCGTGGCCGCGTCGAGCGGCTGGGCGGGCGCGCGCGCCGGTCCGGCCGGCATGCCGAGCAGCGCAGCGGCCGTTTTGAGCACGACTGGCATGGTGCCGAGCGCGAAGGCGTCGCGCAGCGGGCGCAGCGATTCCTGGGCACGCCGCGCGAGGTCGATGTCGCCGGCCTGGAAACTGTTCCAGATCGACATCACGACACTCGGGACCGCGTTGGTTGTGGCCGCAACGGCACCGTCGCCGCCCGCGATCAGCGTCCAGAGGATCATGGAGTCGGTGCCGGTGAACACGGCGAAGTCGTCGCGACGCAGGTTGATGAGCTGCAGCAGGCGGTCGAAGTCGCCGCCGCTGTCCTTGATGCCGCGAATGTTCGGGATCTCGGCGAGACGGCGCACGGTGTCGATCGCCAGCGTCACGCCCGCCTTGGCCGGGATCGTGTACAGCATCACGGGCAGCGGCGTGGCAGCGGCGATGCGCGCGTAGTGCGCGTACAGCTCCGGCTGCGATGCACCGTTGAAGTACGGTGTGATCACCGAAACCGCATCGACGCCCACGTCCCGCATCTTCTGATTGAGCGCGATCACGTCGCGCGTCGCGTAGGCGCCGGTGCCCGCGATCACCGGCACGCGCGAGCGGGCCTGATCGACGGCGATGCGCGCGACGCGCAGCTTCTCCGCCTCGGAGAGCGCAATGAATTCGCCATTGGTGCCGAGCACGAAGAGCGCATGCACGCCCGCGTCGATCAGGCGGTCGACCAGGGTGCGCAGGCCGGCTTCGTCGATTTCCTCGTCGGCGGTCATCGGCGTGATCAGGGCAGGGATGATGCCCTTGAATGTGACAGACATGTTCAATATCTCCATGCAGCCGCCGGCGCCGGTCTGCTGCGCCAGGCGGCCTGACGGCTGGCGCCTGCCTTCCGTCATCGTTGTTACCTTGCGCGGACCGGTCAGAACCGGTGGCGCAAGCCCAGTGCCGCGACGATCTGATGCGAATCGCTGGAAGCCGTGATCGGCCAGAGCGCCGCGACTGCCGCCTTGCCGGTCGAATCGATGCCGCTTGCGCGCTGCCAGGCCGTCGTCAGGTAAATGTCGGTGCGCTTGGACAGGAAGTAGTCGCCGCCGAGGTTGACCTGGTTGTAGTGGGCGTCACCGGCGCCGCTGCTGTCCGTGTACTCATACGCTACGCCCATCAGGAATGCCGGCGTGAACTGATAGCTGAAGTTGACTTCGGCGTTGTTGAATACGGCGGTTTTGCCTGCGTACGCTGCGATGGGCGCCGAGGCCGCGCCCGAGCCGAGATTCTCGAAGCGCGAGTTTGACCAGACAAGCCCGAACTTTGCACTGCCAAACGTGTAGTTGCCGCCCATGGACGCCACACGCTGGGTGCGCGCAGACGTATAACCCGAAAAAATGGGCGACGTGTTCGGCGAGATGGGCGCCGCGCCGGCAGTGCCGTCCCACAGGGCGGTATTCGGGCGCGAAGTGTCGATATACGACGCGCCGAGCGCGAGCGGCCCCTGCGTATAGCCCGCTGCCACGCTCCAGATACGGTTGTTGCTGAAGTCGCCGGGCGTGCCGCCGAAGCTGAACAATGCGCCCGCACTGAAGCCCGCGTACTTGAGGCTCGTGAACTTCACGCTGTTGCTGATGCGCGAGTTGATGTACAGGTTGTCGGTATCGCCGGGATGCGCGCCGATACCGCCCGCCCACTGGTTCGAAGCGACAAGCGGACCGACGAAGTCCGCGGACGGCTCGTTCTGCCGGCCGACCGTGATGCTGCCGAAGGGCGTGGCCGCGCCGACCCAGGCTGCGCGGCCGAACTCCCGACCGTTCTGGCCGAGTGTGCCGACCGTGCTGCTGAAACCGTTCTCCAGCTGGAAGAGGGCCGCATAGCCGCCGCCCAGATCCTCAGCGCCCTTCAGGCCCCAGCGGCTGCCGGACTCGACGCCGCTCGACATCTGATAGTTCGCTGCTCCTTTCTGGTTGTTCGTGTAGACGATCGAGGTGTCAATCAAGCCATAGAGCGTGACACTGCTCTGCGCATGAGCGCCCATCGCGATTCCGCACAAACCCAGCAAGGCTGCCGATCTTTTCATCTGTTTCGTCTCCAGGGTGGTTGTTTGTCGTTGATTGAATCGATCATTGAGGCGCACTGCCAGGCGGGCCGGGCCGAATTCCTCGATCGCCTGGCGAAGAATATATGATTGAATCGGTCATTTCAAGCGTGGTGAAAACCCCTATAAATGATTGAATCGATCATTTTGTCACTGGGCTCAGGTTGGGCGGCTTTACCGAAAGAAGGGGCGTCGGAGCGGCAGGCCGGGTTTGCGTATTGCGCAGGCAGGGGAATCGTCGGTATTCGTTCCGGTTGCTTGAGCGATGGTGTCGGCCGGCGACAACATGCAACCGTGCGCGCCCGCTATACCGCAAAGTCTTGCGGGTGGCGGGGTGCCTCACCTGGCGAAACAACACGCCAGGCGGGATTGAGATAACGGGAACACAGGCGGATTGGGGGCAGATGGGGGGCGGCTCGATCTATTCGGTCGGGCCGCTCGATCGACGAAGCGCCGAGCGACTGCCCGTAAGCGCGCTTTTCAGCGGAACGGGTTATCGACGACGCCTGGTTTCTGATCGGGCTCGCCGGCAATTTTCGCGGGCAGGTGCGCGTCGGCCTGGAGCTTTTGCACGACGTCGTCCAGCGCGGCCTTGAGCGCGAGCGCGGCTGCCAGCCCCCGCTTGTCGCGCGTGAGTTCGAGCGTGCCCGAGAGCGTCACGCGGGTCGTGCCGTTGGCGAGCGTGAACGCGTCGCCCTGAATGTTCAGGACATCGTCGTCGTTTGCGTATGCGTTGAACACCTTCTGATCCTCCTCGAGCGGCCATCGCGGGCAACGCGGCCGCGCCCCCGCATTATAGAAACTCGCGCCCGGCCTTCAGTCAGCCGCGCGTGGGCGCCCACGCCGCGCTTACCAGAACCCTTTGCGCACGGAGAACGCACGGCCGTTGAACGACACCTTCGTTTCGGCGGCCGCATCCGCGGGAATACCGGGGAAGCGGATGCCGCTTTGCTCCTCCAGCGCGCGCACGGAGCGCACCTCGTAATGGTCGGCGCTCGTGTTGTCGGCAACGATGGCGAACGCCAGTTGCTGCGAGGGCACATACACCACCTTGAAGATCTGCGTGGGCACGAGCACCCGCGTCGGGCCGATGGTTTGCAGTTGCGCGCCCGTGAAGAGCGGCCCCGTCACCACATAGGCTTCGCCGTACCGGGTCGCGAGACGGCGCACTGCCGTTTCGATATGCGACCACAGCCGCTGGTTGTTCTCGCGGTTTTGCGGCACGACATTCGCAAGCGAAAACGATTCCGCCATCGCCTGCGGATTCCAGCGGTTGCCGGCCGGGCTCATGTGGCCGCGATCGAAGCCGCTGCGCTTGTAGTCGGCGAGCGTCGCGCCTTCGCCTTCGGGCAGGCGGTCGTCTTCGAAGAAGCGGTTGGTGCGCGTCATGTCCTTCGCCGCTTCGAGGTGATCGCGTGTGAGGTGCTCGGCGGACCAGAGCGGGCCGTGCGTGATCCCCGAATGCAGCACGACGAAATCCGAGTAGCAGAGCATGCGCGTTTGCGGCGCCATGCGCGGATTCGCGAGCGTAGGGAACTGGCCGTCGGGGACGAATCCGGAACAGGCAGGCGCGGCGAACCCATGGCTCGCCACGGCCATGAGCAGTGAGGCAAACAGCTTCTTCATCGGCAAGACAGGAAAAACGGAGGCAGGTGTAGGCGGCCCGAAAGTATAGCGGGCGCGTTCGCGCGCAGCCAGCGATGCGGCGCGCGCCCGGTTCGGTGCCCGGTTCAGTGCTCAGTGCAGCGCCCAGTTCGGATCAGGGGCGTAGCGTGGCGCGCCACGGCGCGGCGTTCGCCGCACCGTGGGCAATCGGGAGAAAACGATTCCGGGAGGAATCGAAGCAGGACGAATGACGCCGATGCCGCGCTGCGTATTCAGCCTGCGAACAAGGCGTGTTCGGCGCGCACGGCCTGGCGGTCCACGGCTTGCAGCCGCCATTGGCCTTCCATGGGTGCGTGGGTGGCCTCGCACGACCAGGTGGCGTCGCCGTGTGCCGAACTGATTTCCTGGCGGCGGTTCACGTGCAGGCCGCGCAGCGTGCAGACCGCCGCGTCGCCTAGCGGCGCGCGCAGCGAGGTCACGCCGTCGGTGTCGTGCAGTTCGCCCCATTCGGGTAGTTCGATGCCATCGTGCGATTCGCGCGACCAGCGCCGCTGATCGGTGTCCAGCCAGAGAACGGCGTAGTCGTGATTGACGGTGGGATCGGGACCGTTGATCAGGATCGTAAGTCGCATGTCAGCTCCGCGAGAGCATGTCAGGGGGCAATTCCTCACTGTAGAACGCCTGTGGGCGAACGCAAGGCGGCAATTTGCATGCCGCCTTGCGCCGGATCTGCGCGACGCATATGTTGACGGCATGCGAATTGCGGTAGGGCGCGCGCCGCCGGCTATCGGGGGGATTGAAAATGACAATTGGGGAAAGGCGTTCGCCACCTCCTAGATTGATAGATGCAGCGCGCCCGCTTTGTTGTCCTGCTTTGTTCTGCTGCATCGCACGAAACGCTGCGCTGCGTCCCCACATATCAGACGATGGATGGAGGAACAGATGTCACAGCTAAAAGGCTCGAAGACGGAACAAAACCTGAAGGATGCATTCGCCGGCGAATCGCAGGCAAACCGCCGCTATCTTTACTTTGCGGCGAAGGCCGATGTCGAAGGCCAGAACGACGTGGCCGCCCTGTTCCGCTCGACTGCCGAAGGCGAAACCGGCCATGCGCACGGTCACCTCGAATATCTGGAAGCCGTGGGCGATCCGGCCACCGGCCTGCCGTTCGGCTCGTCGCGCCTGAATCTCCAGGCGGCGGTGGCGGGCGAAACGCACGAATACACCGACATGTACCCCGGCATGGCCAAGGCCGCGCGCGAAGAAGGCTTCGACGAAATCGCGAACTGGTTCGAAACGCTCGCGAAGGCGGAGCGCAGCCACGCGAACCGCTATTCGAAGGCGCTGGAAGCGCTGGTGGACTGAAGCGCAACGACGCTCGCGCGCCGGACCCACAACCGGCGCGCAGCGCGGGCGTGCCTGTGCGGCTACGCTCGCGCCCTCAATAAATAACTAGAACGGGAGACGTCATGCCCCACAAGGAAGGCAGTCTCGAAGCGCCCACGCGTCATCCGCTCGACTGGCAGTCCGAAGCGTTTTACGACCAGGAAAAACTGGACGAGGCGCTGACCCGCGTATTCGACATCTGCGCGGGCTGCCGGCGCTGCGTGTCGCTATGCGGCGCATTTCCCGCCCTCTTCGATCTCGTGGACGAAACCGACAGCGGCGAAGTGCACGACGTGGACAAGGCCCGCTACGGCGAGGTCGTCGATCAATGCTATCTGTGCGACCTCTGCTACATGACGAAGTGCCCCTACGTCCCGCCGCATCCGTGGAATGTGGATTTCCCGCACCTCATGCTGCGCGCGAAGGCGATCGAGTACCGCAAAGGCGAGGTGAAGCTGCGCGACCGCGTGCTGTCGAATACCGACGCACTGGGCCATCTCGCCGGCATCCCGGTCGTTACGCAAACGGTCAATGCCGTGAACCATACGAAGGCCATGCGCGGCCTGATGGAAGACACGCTGGGCGTGGACCGCAAGGCGTGGCTGCCCGACTTCGCGCCGCGCAGGTTCCGCAGCGCGGCGCCGCGCGCGCTGGCCACCGAGGTGCGCGACGGCGAGCGCACGCCGGGCAAGGTCGCGATCTACGCGACCTGCTACGTGAACTTCAACGAACCGGGCATCGGCCACGACCTGCTGGCCGTGCTCGATCACAACGCCATTCCCTACGTGCTCGTGAAGAGCGAGGCGTGCTGCGGCATGCCGCTGCTCGAACAGGGCAATCTGGACGGCGTGGCGCAGAAGAAAGCGCAGAACATGCCGGTGCTCGCGCAGTACGCGCGCGAAGGCTACGCGCTGCTGGGCGCGGTGCCGAGCTGCGTGCTGATGTACAAGCACGAACTGCCGCTCATGTTCCCCGACGACCCCGACACGCGCGCCGTGAGCGAAGCGTTCTGGGACCCGTTCGAGTATCTGGTCTCGCGCCACCGCGACGGCCTGCTCAAGACCGACTTCCGCACGCCGCTCGGCAAGGTGTCGTATCACGTGCCCTGTCACGCGCGGGTGCAGAACATCGGCCGCAAGACCTCCGATCTGCTTTCGCTCGTGCCCGAAACGAAGGTCAACGTGGTCGAGCGCTGCTCGGGGCACGCGGGCACCTTCGGCGTGAAGAAGGAGTTTCACGCGATGTCGATGAAGATCGGCCTGCCCGTGTTCAAGCAGATGGCGGGCAGCGGAGCGGACGGCAAGCCGAGCTTCATTTCCTCGGATTGCGCGCTGGCGGGCCACCACATCGCGCAGGGCATGGCGGAAAACCAGTTGGGCGATCCGCCGCTTGCGCATCCGCTCACGCTGCTGCGCCGGGCCTACGGTATTTGATCCGCGTTACCGCCGAGGCATACGAAGCAACGCCCCCATACATTGCAAGAGGTCCTGACGATGACTATCGCGAGAAACTCGCTGCTGACCCTGGAGGCGTACGCCAGGGTGCGCAACGACATGCGCAACCGCATCATCGAACACAAGAAGCGGCGTGCCGTCACGCTCGGCAATCACCTGACGTTCCTCTTCGAGGACGAGGCGACGATCCGCTACCAGATCCAGGAGATGCTGCACATCGAGAAGATTTTCGACGAAGCGGGCATCCAGAGCGAACTGGACGCGTATCTGCCGCTCGTGCCGAGCGGCAGCAACCTGAAGGCCACGCTGCAGATCGAGTACGAAAACGAGGTCGAGCGCCGCGCGGCGCTGGCGCGGCTCATCGGCATCGAAGACCGCGTGTTCGTGCAGGTGGAAGGCGAAGCGCCGGCCTACGCGATCGCCGACGAAGACCTTGAACGCGAGAACGCCGAGAAGACCTCGGCGGTCCATTTCGTGCGCTTCGAGCTGACACCCGCGATGAAGGCGCGCCTGCGCGAAGGCGCGGCGCTGACCCTCGGGTGCGATCACCCGAACTACCGCGTGCCGACACGGACGATCGACGGCGAGGCCCGCGCCTCGCTCGTCGCCGATCTCGACTGAGCCGCACGCGTGATCGCGCGCGGCGTCACACGTTCTTGCGGTACATGACGAAGCCCGGCTTCTCGGCCACGCTGTCGTAAAGGCGCATGGCCGTGCGATTCGTTTCGTGCGTGTGCCAGTACACGCGCGGCGAATTCGCGGCCTTCGCGGCGGCGTACACGGCCTCGATCAGCGCACGTCCCACACCCTTGCCGCGTTCCTCCTCGACCGTGAAGAGATCCTGCAGATAGCAGATCGGAGCGTCGAGCGTGGTGCTGCGGTGGAAGATGTAGTGGACGAGCCCGACCACGCGCGAGCCGCGCAGCGCGACGAGCGCATGCACGGGCTCGATGCCGTCGAAAAAGCGCGACCAGGTGGTGTGCGTGAGCGCCTCGGGCAGCGCCGTCGGCCCGAAGCGGCCATAAAAGCGGTTGTAGCCGTCCCAGAGCGGACGCCATGCGTCGTAGTCGGCGGGGGTGACCGGGCGGACTTCCAGCGTTGCAGACAAGTTCGTTCTCCTCTGTTCAGGGTAGCTGCATATTACGCGAGCCGTGTCACGACCGTGACGCGCATTCCACCAGCGTGTCGGTGGCCTGCTGGCGCACGCGCGGATCGGGTGCGTGGAGTTCGGCGGCGGCGTGCCCGGCACAGGCGGCGTAGGCCGCACGCGCAGCTTTCACGGGATTCGCCTGCCAGTACGCGAAGGCAGCGATGGCCGCCACGAGTACGAGGGCGGCAGCCACGCCAAACCGTCGCGCGGTGCTCGCTGTGTATGGGCGCGCCGCCGTGAGCCGTGTTGCCATGATGCCGTTCTCCACTCGATGCGGGCTCCCAGCGTAAGCGAACTGTGGCACCATTGTTAGTCCCACGACAGCGAAAAAATCTGGAGCCACCGCTTGGACTACGCCCTGATGATGGCCACGTACGCGCGCGGCGCGGCGCGCAGGCTCACGCAGCAGGATCTGCTCTACGAGAGCCTGCGCCGCGCGATCCTCGACGGCGACTTCGCCGACGGCACGCGGCTGGCGGCGAGCCGCGCGCTCGCCGAAGAACTGGGCATTGCGCGCAATTCGGTGCTGTACGCCTATGAACGTCTGGTGGAGGAGGGCTTCGTTTCGGCCACGCGCCACGGTTCCATCGTCAATGCGGTGACGCCGGGCGGCGGCGCGCAGCAGGTGTCCGCCATGCAGGAGGCGCAACAGGCCGCGGCTTCGCGCACGCTCGCGCGCCGGGTGCGCGCGCTGCCGCCGCGGCGCCGCACGCGCGACGGGGCCATCGCGCTGCGGCCTGGCGTGCCCGCGCTCGACGCGTTTCCCTTCGTGCAATGGCGCACCTCGCTCGAACGGGCCATGCGAAGCTTGCGCGCGAACGATCTGGGCTACGGCGACAGTGCGGGCCATCCGGCGTTGCGCGAGGCGATTGCGCAGTACGTGCGCGTGTCGCGCGGGGTGCGATGCCGGGCGGAGCAGGTGTTCATTACCAATGGCACGCAGGCGAGCCTCGACCTCTGCGCGCGTCTTTTTGCCGATTACGGCGAGCGCGTCTGGATCGAAAATCCCGGCTATCCTGGCGCGCGTTCGGCGCTGCTCGCGGCGGGGCTTGAACTCGTGCCGGTGCCCGTGGACGCCGCCGGCATGGCGCCGCGCGCCACCGACTGGGACGAAGCGCCGCCGCGCCTCGTGTATCTCACGCCCTCGCATCAATATCCGCTCGGCTGCGTGCTGAGCCTCGAGCGCCGTCTCGCGCTGATCGAGCACGCGCGGGCGTGCGGCGCATGGATCGTCGAAGACGACTACGACAGCGAACTGCGCCACGACGGGCCGCCGCTGCCCTCCATCCAGGGGCTCGCCGACGACACGCCCGTGGTCTATCTGGGCACCTTCAGCAAGACGATGTTTCCGGCGTTGCGCCTCGGCTTCATGGTGGTGCCGCCGGACGTGGCGGACCAGGTGTCGATGGCCGTCGGCACGCTCGAACGCCAGGGTCGCGTGGCCGAGCAGATGGCGCTTGCGGAGTTCATCGAAAGCGGCCGCTACGCGCGGCACCTGCGGCGCATGCGCAAGCTCTACGAAGAGCGCCGCAACGGTCTCGTGGCGGCCATCGGCCGCCATCTCGCGGGCGCGATGACCATTTCCGCCGATGCCGGCGGCATGCATCTGAGCGTGCGCCTCGACGCGCCGCTGCGCGACGTCGATGTCAGCACGGCCGCGCGTTCGCATGGCCTGCATTTGTCGCCGCTCAGCGTGTATTGCCTGCCTTCGGCGGACGCGGTGGCGTACAACGGTTTTCTGCTGGGTTATGCGGAAACGCCGCCGCGCGTTGCCGATGCCTTGATGGCCACGCTCGCCCGGATCATCCGGGACATGCGGGGGCCTGCGGGCGGCGCCGTCTGATTACTCGTGTCCCGCAACCGCATGCGGCACGTAGGGCGCTTCGAGCGCATCGACCTCCTGGTCGGTGAGTTCGAGCGAGAGCGCCGCCACGGCGTCGTCCAGATGCTGCGGCTTCGAGGCGCCGATGATGGGGGAGGTGACCTCCTCCTTCTGCAGCACCCACGCGAGCGCCACCTGCGCGCGCGACACGTTGCGCGCCTGGGCGATGGCGGAGACCGCTTCCACGATCGCGCGATCCGGGTCGGCCGTGGCCTCGTAGAGCTTGCGGCCGTACGCATCGGTTTTCTCGCGCTCGCTCGTGGCATTCCAGTCGCGCGTGAGGCGGCCGCGCGCAAGCGGGCTCCAGGGCATTACGGCGATGCCCTGGTCGGCGCACAGCGGCAGCATCTCGCGCTCCTCCTCGCGGTAGAGCAGGTTCAGGTGGTCCTGCATGCTCGCGAACGGAGTCCAGCCGTTCAGGTACGACGTGTAGAGCGCCTTGCTGAACTGCCACGCATACATCGACGACGCGCCGATATAGCGCGCCTTGCCCGCCTTCACGATGTCGTTGAGCGCTTCGAGCGTTTCTTCGATGGGCGTGTAGTAGTCCCAGCGGTGGATCTGGTAGAGATCGACATAGTCGGTGCCGAGGCGGCGCAGGCTGTTGTCGATTTCGGCGAAGAGCGCCTTGCGCGAAAGGCCCGCGCCGTTCGGGCCGGGACGCATGCGGTTGTACACCTTGGTCGCGATCACCACGTCCTCGCGCTTCACGAAGTCGAGCAGCGCGCGGCCGACGATTTCTTCCGAGGTGCCGTCCGAGTAGGTGTTGGCGGTGTCGAAGAAGTTGATGCCGGCGTCGAGCGCCTGGCGGATGAGCGGGCGGGCCGCGTCCTCCCCGAGTGTCCACGGATGCGTGCCGCGCTCGGGCACGCCGTAAGTCATGCAGCCGAGACACAAACGCGAAACTTCCAACCCGGTCGAGCCGAACCTGACGTAGTCCATTGCTGTTACTCCTTGTGCGAAAGCCGATGATGCCAGATGGGTGCGGAATGTTGCGGCCCGGCGCCGCGTGACGCCGGCCGGGCCGCAGCGAGACGTTCCTCAAGCGTACCCGAGCCGGCCAGGATGCGCAGAAAGCCGGTCCGGAGGCAGAAAACCTGGACATAGATCAAACATGGTGCGCGAGGCGCGTGCGCCGGGTGAAATCCATGTTAATTTGCGCGTAGCTATTTTTATCTCAAACGAGATATGAAAGGTCGAATTCAACTTCGGATTCCGACTCGAATAATTCGCAATCCATAGCAATTGCCGCGCATCCGGTACGTCTTTGCCCAAACTTCTCCACGTGGTTCCATGCCGACAGACTACACTGCACCGCTGACCCTTTGGGTCGTCCTTCGCCGACACCATCGTCCCGACGGTTCGGGTCTGTTCGAGCCCGCATGGGTTGGGACTGGCGAACATAGCGGCGTTGCCCTGTTCGTCTCGCGCATGCACGCGCAAATCTACGCCACGTTGCGCAATGCGCATGGGTCCGATGGCGGCCCGAACAGCTGGCAGTGCATGCCGCTGCAATTGTTCGACCTGTACGCCCTGGTTCGGGAACTGAACGGCACCGTGGACTGCGCCGTGGCCTTCGGCCTGGCCTGCGACGAAGAGGGCGCGTTGATCATCACGGGCGGCGCGCCGTGCTTGCGGTATTTCGAACTCACGTTCGACCTGCCTGAGCGGGGCGCGGCCGGCCGCGATGTGGAGGCGAGCTTCGGCTTCGGCGAATGGGTGTTCGAAGACATGCGTGCGCAATGGGCACAGATCGGTGCGCACACATACGAACAGTCGATCCGGCGCATGGAGGCCATGGACAACGTCACGTTCCTGCGCACCCTCGACACGGCCTTGCAGACGGCGAAGCCCAACATGGCGACACTCAAGCGCCATCAGGCTGGCGACGGAAACTGGATGGTGTACGACACCGAAGCCATGCGCTGGATCGTTGCGCAAACCACCGCCGACGCCTGGTTGCAGGCCGCGCCAACGCTGCACTGATCTCAGGCTGGGCCGGCCAGATACAAAGGCACGGGCCGCGGACCTGGATGTACGAATGGCGGCGGAGACAGGTACGGCAACCGCCATCCGCGAGATCGAGGCTATCCGGCGCCGCTGAACCGGTGGGCGGCAGAGGCGGGGCAACCCGCCCCGCGCAATCTCACAGCATTTCCAGCACGCGGTGATACAGCATGCCGATCTCGAGCGCAGGCCGGCGCCACGCCGGGCCGCCCGGAAAGCGCGCATGCCTTAGTTGTGCAAAGAGATCGAACGAAGCCGGCTCGCCCGCCATGGCCTGCGCCACCACGCGCCCGGCAATGCCGGTCAGCGCCACGCCATGGCCCGAGAAGCCCTGCACGTAGTAGTAGTTCGGATCGATGGCGCCGAAGTCGGGCGCGCGGTTGCGCGTCACGTCCACGAAGCCGCCCCACGCATACTCCACCTGTGTGCCCGCAAGCTGCGGAAACACGCCGATCATGCGCTTCTTCATGGCCTCGGCCAGTTCCGAGGGCGCCGCGCCCGTGGAATCGGCACGGCCGCCGAACAGCATGCGGTCGTCGGCGGAAACCCGGAAGTAATCGAGGAAGAAGTTGTTGTCGCACACGGCCGCGCGCTGCGCGATCAGCGCATCGGCACGCTCGCGGCCAAGCGGCTCGGTGGCGATGATGTACGAAGCGATGGGCGCGATGCGGGCCGCGACAGCAGCGGGCAGCACGCCGCCCGGCACCGCGTTGCAGCACGACACCACGAAGCGGCTGCGCACCTCGCCGCGCGGCGTTTTCACGAGAGGCCGCTCGCCGCGCACGACTTCCACCGCGCGCGTGTGCGCGAAGAGCCGCGCGCCTTCGCGCCGTGCCGCGTCGGCAAGGCCAAGGCAATACTTGAGCGGATGTAGATGACCGGAGAACGGATCGTACACGCCGGCCAGATAGCGCTCCGAGGCCACACGCTCGCGCGTGGCCCCGGCGTCGAGCCATTCGAGCCGGTCGTAGCCCCAGCGCGTGCGCGCGGCATCCATCCACGCGCGCAGGCCGGGCACGCGTTTCTCCTTCGTCGCGACCGTGAGGTAGCCCGCCGTGAAATCGCAGTCGATGCCGTAGCGCGCGATGCGCTCGCGCACGAGCCCCACGCCTTCGATCGAAAGCGCCCACGCGGCGCGCACGCCCTCCGCGCCCAGTTGCTTTTCGAGGACCTCGTCCTTGGCGAAGCCCACGAGCGTCTGGCCGCCGTTGCGCCCCGATGCGCCCCAGCCGGGCCGGTGCGCGTCGAGCACGATCACCGAGAGGCCGCGCGCGCGGCATTCCAGCGCGACCGAGAGGCCGGCGAAGCCCGCGCCGATCACGCAGACATCGGCCTCCTGCACGCCTTCGAGCACCGGGTCGTCCGCAGCGGGACGCGTGGCCGTGGCTTCGTAGTAGGAGTGGCGGGCGAGCGCGTCCGCCTGGGCGTCGAGATTAGCGGTCATCAGAGCAGGTCCTTCATTCGATACCATGCCATCGCGAGCACGAGGGCCGGGGTGCGCAGTGTAGCGCCACCGGGGAAATCGCGGTGGCGAATCTTGCCGAACAGGTCGAAGCGCGCGGCCTGGCCGTCGATCGCCTCGGCGATCAGCTTGCCCGCGAGGCCGGTCGTATTGACGCCGTGCCCCGAGAAGCCCTGCGCGAAATACACCGTAGGTTTGAGGCGCCCGAAATGCGGCGCGCGGTTCATCGTGATGTCCACGTAGCCGCCCCACGCGTAATCGACCTTCACGTCTGCGAGCTGCGGGAAGGTCTTGAGCATGTCGCGGCGCATCGCCTCGCCGAGGTTCGGCGGCGCGAACGTCGAATAGCTGACCTTGCCGCCCCACAGCAGGCGCGTGTCGGGCGCGGGCCGGAAGTAGTCCAGAACGAAGCGGCTGTCGCACACGGCGGTTTGCGCGGGCATGAGCGCGTCCATGCGCGCCTTGCCGAGCGGCGACGTGGCGATCACATAGGTGCCCACCGGCATGATCTTGCGCGAGAGCTCCGGTGCGAGCGCGCCGAGGTAGGTATTGCAGGCGAGCACGACGAATTTCGCGCGCACGTTGCCGCGTGCGGTTTCGACCACGTGGCCGCCGTTTTCGTCGCGCACGCGCGTGACGCCGCTGTCCTCGAAGATCTGCACGCCGGCTTCGGCAGCCGCGCGCGCGAGGCCGAGCGTGTAGTTGAGCGGATGCAGGTGGCCGCTATCGGGATCGTAGAGACCGCCGGGATAGCGCGACGACTGCACGTACTCGCTCACGCCGTTGCCGTCGACGTACTGGAATTTGTCATAGCCGAAGCGCGACGCCGCTTCGTCGCGCCACGCCTTGAGCGCATCGACGTCGCGCGGCTTGTTCGCGGCCGTGAAGTAGCCGGGGGTGAGCGCACATTCGATGTTGTGCTTCGCGACGCGCGCCTTCACGATGTCGAGCGTTTCGAGGCCCATGTCCCAGATCTGCCTGAGTTCGGCATCGGAGACGAAGGGCTTGAACGTATCGATGTCGCACGCGAAGCCGCCGATCAGCTGCCCGCCGTTGCGTCCACTGGCTGCCCATCCGACCTTCGACGCCTCGAGGAGCGCGACTTTATGGCCGCGTTCGGCGAGGTTGAGCGCCGCCGAGACGCCGGTGAGGCCGGCGCCGATCACGCAGACATCGGCGTCGATCGTGCCTTCCAGAACCGGATGGCGGGTGGTGTCGTTGACGGTGGCGGCGTAGTAAGACGGAGCGTGTGGCTGATTGGCGAATTTGAGCATAAAAATAGGATTGCAAATGAAAAGCGGACGGCGCCGCACAAGCCGCCGTCCGCCGCGACCTCATTAGAACGAGTAGATGAACTGCGCACCCAGCAGGTCGTTGCTCTTGGTGTACGAGCCGTCGTCGCGCAGGAACACCTTCTGCGTGGCCCAGTCGTGACGGTATTCGACCTTGACGGTGATCTGCTGCGTCGGGAAGAACAGCAGGTCGAGCGCCACGTCCTGGTGCGTCGCGCCCTTGCAGTTGAAGCTCGACGTGCCGGCCGCCTGCGCATCCGCGATACATTGCGAACCGATGCCGAAGCCGTTGTACGGGTCCATGCCGTTGCTGTTGAGCGCAATGCCGCCGCCGCCGCCGCCGTTCTTGCCGTCGGAGAGCACGTCGTAACGCGCCGTCACGCCCATGCGGCCCACCACCGGTGCGTTGAACTTGTGGTGCGCGAGCAGCGAGAGACCGTACCACTGCGCGTTGCCGCCGTTGAACGCTGCACGCTGTTGCTGGCCGTAGTCCACTTCGGCGTTGTACTGGGTGTCCGCGAGCGTGTAGGTCGCGTCCGCTTCGCCAAAGAAGAAGTAGCCGCCCGAACCCGTCGCCTGGCCGCCGATACCGTAGCTCGTGGTACCCGTCCCGGCGTTGAACGCGCTCGGCAGCGTCTGGCGGCCGATGTTGACCGAACCGCCGATATCCAGCGCGCTCGACCACGTGTAGTCGGTACGGGCCGTGAAGGTCGGGATCTTGTTGCTCGTCGTGATCGGGTCGCCCAGCGCGTTCTGGCCCGTCTGCGTGACCGCGCCGTAGGTGCGGTACTGCTCGTTGCCGACCATGAACTTCCACGCCCAGTTGCTGCCGTCAGGCGACCAGTTCCAGCCCACGCCCACGTAGCTGCCCGGATCCGAGAAGTCGTAGAGCAGGTTGTGGGTGAGGGTGAGCATCTGGTTCGACTGCTGCACCTCGTAGCCGCCGAAGCTCGGCATCAGGCCGGCCACGAACGTGCCCGTGGCCGTCACCGGCACGGTGATGACCGCCGTGTTCAGGATGTTGTTGCCGATGTCGCCATGCTCGTTGGCCAGCAGCGTGATGCCGTTGCCGCGGTTGGGCATGAGGGTGACTTCGGCCGACGGCGCCATCGGCCCGACACCGAAGGTCTTCTTGATGTCGAGGTAGAGGTCGCCGAACGTGCTGTTGAAGTAGTTGTAATTGCTTTCGTGGTTCGCGAACAGGAACGACGACGTGCCCGGCGCACGGTTGTAGATGTAACTCGGGTCGATGTAGCCCGTGATCGACAGGCCGGCGATCGGACCGGTGTTGGCCGCGTCGGAGAGCGAGTCCACCTTCAGCTGCTGGTTGGCAACCTGCTGCTTGATCGAGTCCAGTTCGTCGTTCGTCAGATGCGCCGGCGCCTTGCCGTAGTCGGGCGAGGACACATCCACTTCCTGCGCAGGCGCTGCCGCCGTGGCGGTGGCCGCCGCCGCGGTTTTGGCCGTGCCGCTGGTGCTCTTCGATTCGGCCAGCTCCGACTTCAGCGATTTCACTTCTTTTTGCAGCGCGTTGAGCTCGTGCTGCAGGGCCTTGATCTGATCGCTGGTGGTGTCGGCCATCGCGAGACCCGGCAGGGCCCCGGCCACCAGCAGACAGATTAACTTCTTCCTCATCAAAATTCTCCTTGTGGGTCGTTTTTGCAAAGACATCGGCGTGTGGTTTTCGGAAACCCCGTTGGCGCACGGCCCGTCCCCACGGTCCGCACGCCATTCGTTCTCACGTTGATCGCGCGTTGTCGCTTCGCGTTCTACTTCAGGTTGTGCTTCGGGTTGTGCTTGGTGCTGAGGTTGGTGCTGAGGCTGATACTGTTCCGGCTGTCTTTCAGGCTCCGCCGGCGGCCGGCCTGCTGTCACAGGCCGGCCGGTTCGAGCGTCGTTGCGTTGCTTCTCAAGCCGCCTTGCGGCCGAGCGGCGAGCCCACGGCACCCACGGGTGCAACGGGCTTTTCGGCTTCGGCGGGATCGGGCTGCGCGAAAGCCATCTGCATGTCGCGCATGCGCTTCTTTTCGCGGGCCATCATCACCTGATTGGCCACGATCACGCCGATCGTCACGGCGCTGATGAAGAGCGTGGCGAGCGCGTTCATTTCCGGATTCAGGCCAAGACGCACGCGCGAGAACACCACGAGCGGCAGCGTGGTCGAGCCCGGTCCCGAGAGGAACGCGGAGAGCACGAGGTCGTCGATCGACAGCGTGAACGAGAGGAGCCAGCCGGAGATGAGCGCCTGCGAGATGAGCGGCAGCGTGATGACGAAGAACACCTTGAAGGGCGTGGCGCCGAGATCGAGCGCGGCCTCTTCGAGCGACTTGTTCATCTCCTTCACACGCGACTGCACGATGATCGCCACGTAGGACACGCACAGCATCACGTGGCCGATCCACATGGTCAGCACGCCACGGCCCTTCGGCCAGCCGAGGAACTGCTCCATGGCCACGAAGAGCAGCAGGAGCGAGATGCCCTGGATCACTTCGGGAATCACGAGCGGCGCGTTGATCATGCCGGCGAACAGCGCGAAGCCCTTGAAGCGGCCCATGCGTGCGAGCACATAGCCGGACCACGTGCCGATGATGACCGAGGCGAACGCGGTCATGAGGCCGATCTTGAGCGAGAGCCACGCGGCGTTGAGGAGCTCGTCGTCCTGCAGGAGCGCGG
>NZ_BAYB01000056.1 GCF_000685035.1 Paraburkholderia ferrariae NBRC 106233 | reverse complement strand
ATTTAAAACTGATTCGATGAGGTATCAATCCGGAGGCAGCCTGACAGTCCGGTTACGTAGTGGATCTTCCGTGGCAACAAGTCGCCTACGTAACACGATCGGATGTGCGCGAATTCAATGCATCGCCCACTGCTTCGGCGATACGCCGCCTCGAACGCTGCGGGTCCAGCCAGACGAATCCCGCCAACGCTCCAACGAACGTTGCAGCAGCAATCATCAGATAGACAAGGTTGAACACGTTTGCGCTACTGCCGGTTGTGCCGATAGCATCCATGATGTGGCCCAGCAACAGAGGGCCGATCGCTCCGGCCGTCGATGCGACGGCAAGAGAGGTGGAGAGCAGGGTGCCTCGCTGGTCATCCGGCGTCACCTCTGCAATCAACTGCGGGCCAAAAGCGTTGATCTGGGCGATCAACGTAAAGCCGACCGTCATCCACGCCAGTCTGGCTGCGGAACCGGCATCGGTAAGGAGAACTAGATAGGCGAGTGAACCGATCGCACAGCACAGGCTGTAGAACGCGCCGCGAGCCAGACGCGTCGATACGCCACGTGCGATGAGATACTGGGAAAGCGTGTTCAGCGCAAGGCCGATCGGCACCTGGACCGCCACCTGGATAGCATAGATCCAGCCGGCTTCCTTCGCGCTGTACCCAAGACCCGTACGTATGTAGACCGTTCCCCACGTGAGCGCGATGACGGTAATCAAGGTGGCGAGAAACCACTGCAGCGTCACGACGAGTACAGTCGGATCGAGCAGGAGTCGGAGATACGGAACCTTGTCGAGGGCGGGCGCCGCAGGACGAGCAGGGACCCGAAGAGGGTGCTCACGGCCCTCCTTGCCGAACAGCAGCCATAGAACACTCCAGGCCAGGCCGACGATGCCCAGTACGAGGAAGGCAGCCCGCCAGCTGTAATGCTCCATGACCCACGTGAGCACGGGCGCGGCCACCATGACGCCCACGACGGCACCGGTCTGGATCACGGAGGTGGGAATGTTGCGCTTCTGATCGTCGAACCATTGATAGGCGGCATGCAGGGCAACGGGATAGGCCGGCCCTTCGCCGAGCCCGAGCAGCACGCGGCAGGCGAGCAGGGTGCCGAAGCTCGCCGTTGTGACGATGGGGAACTGCACGGTGGCCCAGATTGCTGCGAGCACGAGCAGCAGCCATTTGGCTTTGACATAGCGGGTGAGGATGCCAAAGCCTACGCCGGACAGCGAGTAGAGCGCGTAGAACGCACTGCCGACGAGACCGAACTGCGTGGCGCTCAGCTTCATGTCGTGCATCATCGGAAGTGCGACGAGTCCCAGCACGGCCTTGTCGGCATAATTGATCATCATGAACATGAACAACAGGCCCACGATAGACCAGCCCCTGACCGGATTCGATGTCGCTGGCATGGAGAGATTCTCGCTTGTGTGTTGACGTGCGGTATCGAATTACGTTAGTACACCGATATAATTAGCGCGCCGCGATCCGGAGGCGGCGGCGAAACGGCGGAATCAGTAGAGGTTCATATCTTCACTCGACATGCTCGTGCCGGAGTGCTTCCTCCTTCTGGTGGGCAAGGTGATGCGCCAGGCTACTGGTGAGCTTCTCGATGCAGCGATTCAGGACTTCCAGTTCCTGTTCGGTAATCGTGCTCAGCATCATCTTTTCGAGTGCGTTGCCGCGCTCGTAGGTTCGCTTCACAAGGACCTCGGCATCGGGCGTCAGGTAAAGATTGATCTGCCGGGCATCTTCCTGCCCGATTTCGCGACGCAGCAGCGAGCGCTTGACCAGTGAACTGACGATCTTGGACGCGAAAGTTTTTTCGAGCATGGCCAACTCGATCAGCCTTCCGAGCGTCAGCCCCGGTTCCAGCTTGACGAGGCGCAGGACGCGCAGATCGCGTACCGACACGCCGAACTCGCGCTCGTAATACTGGGTTGCCGCTTCCTTGCTGAGGTCGCTGAGTCGATCGATCCGAAAGGTCAGGTATTCGAGGACAGGGTGATCGGTATTGGGCATGGAGGACCTGCGTAGAGAGCCAACGTCCAATTGATTCTGTCGGCAATAGATGCACGAGTCAACTATTGGAAAACCCTGATATCGATCCGGTGGCAGCAGAATGGGACTTCAGTTGTTGGGGCCGCAAGGCCGGTTCCGGCCTGGACTCAACGATAGAACGCATCTGGCACTAGCCGCGCGTGTTTTTGACGGCCGATACTCAAAACGACAATGGCGGGCTGGCGTCCGGACGGGACCGGAGCAACGCCGCACAGGAGACATGAATGCTCAGGTATCTGATCGGAATCGGGCTTCCTTTTTTGGGCGTCATTGGCGCGCTGCCCTGGGTGGCCGCCCAGCAGGACCGCTACGTCCTGGGCGTGCCCTTCATCTACGCGTGGATCTTCGGGTGGTTCCTCCTGACTTCCGGGTGCCTCTTCGTCTGCTGGCACTTCTTCGACCGGCATCGCTACGCCAACGGGCACTAGCGCCCGCCCCCCGCGCAAAGCGGCGCTGACCGGTGCCGCCGCCCCTCCCACCTTCTCCACGCTGGAGAGCCGCGCATGTCCACTTTCGTTTTCTCGCTGCTGATCGCCTTTTCGCTGTACCTCGCCATCCGCTCCCGGCGCGGCCACGGCAAGCAGAGCATGCATGACTTCTTTGTCGCTTCGCGCCAGTTCGGCGTCGCGCTCGTGTTCTTCCTCACGGCCGGCGAGATCTACAGCATCGGCACGATGGTCGGTTTTCCGGGCGGCATTTACGCGAAAGGGCCGACCTACGGCGTCTGGTTCCTCGGCTACATCCTGCTGGCCTATCCCATCGGCTATTTCATCGGGCCGCGTATCTGGGAGGCCGGCAAAGAGCACAACGCCATCACCCAGGCGGATCTCTTCAAGGGCCACTACCGCAGCCGCGCGCTCGAGTTGATCGTTGCCGGTTCGTCGATCCTGTTCCTGATTCCCTGGGGCGAACTGCAGTTCACGGGACTCGCCGCCGCGCTCAAGGGGCTAGGCTGGCAAGTTCAGCCCGTCTGGCTGATCGTCGTCTGTGCTGCGCTCGCGTTCACCTATATCGCCATCTCCGGCGTGCGCGCGTCCGCGTGGATCGCCGTGCTCAAGGACATCCTGATGCTGCTCGCAATCGTCGTGACGGGCGTGGCGGCCGCGTGGGCGGCGGGCGGCACGCATGAGGTCTTCCGGGCCGCGAGCCGTCAGGTGAGCAACGCCATGACCGCGCCGCAGTTGCGCTTCTCCATGAGCACGATGCTGTTCCAGTCGCTCGGTTTTTATATGATGCCGTTCGCGGCGCAGGGTTTTTTCACCGCGCGCGGGCCCAACACGATCCGCCGCACCCAGATCGCGATGCCGCTCTACATGATGATGTACCCGTTCCTCGTGGTGGCCTCGTACTACGCGATCAGCGCGAACCTCAAGCTCGCCTCGCCCAACGACGCCTTCTTCGCCGCCGCCATTCATCTGCTGCCCGACTGGCTGCTCGGCCTCGTCGCGGCAGGCGCCGCGCTCTCGGGGCTGCTCGTGCTGGCCGGCATCTGCCTCGCAATCGGGCCGATCGTCACGCGCAATCTCATACCGAACCTGCCCGAGGCACGCCAGAAGCGCACGGCGAAGTTCGTGATCGTGGCTTACCTGATGGTGTCGATCGCCACTACGCTGCTCACGCCGAACCTCATGCTTTCGCTGATCAACACGACCTACTATGGCGTCACGCAGTTCCTGCCCGGCATGCTGATCCTGCTGACGCGTCGCCGCGTGCGCGCGGGTGCGGTGGCGGCCGGGATTGTGTGCGGCCAGGGCCTCGCAATCGTGTGCTATGCGCTGCATATCGGCTTTGGCGGGATCAATCTGGGGCTCGTGTGCCTTGGCGTGAACGTGCTCGTGGTCTGTGTCGGGCATATCCTGACGCGCCCGTCCGGGCGCCGCTACGGCATGCCCGATCCGCTTCATCATCATTCATAGGAGTCAAGCCTCTCGATGAATCATCAAGCCTCGTCTTCTTCGCCGCTTTCTTCGTCGCTTCGGGCGGGCGATCCGGCCCGGCCGGTCACGGTCTTCGCCGCGCGCCGCATCCTCACGCTCAACGCCAGCCAGCCGGAGGCGACGCACGTGGCCGTGCGCGAGGGCCGCATTCTCGCGGTCGGCACGAGCGAGGACGCCGCAACGTGGGAGGCGCAATTCGGCGCCTGTACCCTGGAGAACACGCTGCGCGACAAGGTGCTGATGCCCGGACTCGTGGAAGGGCACTGCCACCTGATGGAAGGCGCGGTATGGGACGCGGCTTACGTGGGCTACTACGACCGGCGCGGCCCGGACGGTACGCTGTGGCCGGGCCTGCGCACGCGCGAGGCGGTGCTCGAGCGCCTCGCGCAAGCCGAACGCGCCATGACCGACGACGGCCCGCTGCTCGCATGGGGCTTCGATCCGATCTACTTCGGTACGTCGCGCCTCACGACGCGCGAACTCGACACGGTATCGGCGAGTCGCCCCGTCGTGATCCTCCATGCGAGCGTGCATTTGATGAACGTGAACAGCGCGATGCTCGCGCTCGCCGGCATCGACGAGGACACCGATATAGACGGTATCGCGCGCGATGCGCAAGGCCGCCCCACGGGCGAGCTGCAGGAGTTCGCAGCGATGTTTCCGGTCTACCAGGTGCTTGGCGGCAAGCTTGCGATTGCGGCCAGCGAAAAGCCGCATGCGATCTGGAATTTCGGGCGCGTGGCGCAGCTCGCGGGTGTCACGACGGCGACCGATCTCGTGAACGACCTCTCTCCCGCGGGCAACCAGACCCTGCACAGCGTGACCGCCGACCCCGACTACCCGGTGCGTATCGTGCCCGCGTTCGCTCCGCAGCGTAATCCCGGCCAGCGCGCGGCCGGCGTGCGGGAGGCGATGGCCGGCAATACGGACAAGCTGCGCTTCGGGCCGGTGAAGTTCATCGTCGACGGGTCGATCCAGGGCTTCACGGCGCGCGTGCGCTGGCCCGGCTACGCGGGCGGGCAGCCCAACGGCCTGTGGCTGATACCGCCCGAGCAGCTGGTCGAGGTGTTCGAGCCATACCACTGCGCGGGGCTGCAACTGCATATCCACACGAACGGCGACGAAGCGACCGAGGTCGTGCTCGACGCGCTGACGACGCTTCTCGCGCGCCATCCGCGCCCCGATCACCGGCACACGCTCCAGCACTGCCAGATGGCGGACGCGGCACAGTTGCGGCGCATCCGCGCGCTCGGCCTCTGTGTGAACCTGTTCGCGAATCACATCTATTACTGGGGCGACGCGCACTATAGCCAGACCATGGGCCCGGACCGCGCGAACCGCATGGACCCGGCGGGCTCCGCGCAGCGCATGGGGATTCCCTACGCGCTGCATTCGGATGCGCCCATCACGGCGTTGAGCCCGCTTTTCACCGCATGGTGCGCGGTGCGGCGCGAGACCGCGTCGGGGCGCGTGCTGGGCGAGGCGGAGCGGCTCACCGTGGCCGAGGCGCTGCACGCGATCACGCTCGGCGCCGCATACACGCTGCACCTCGATCACCTGATCGGCAGCATCGAAGTGGGCAAATTCGCGGATTTCGCCGTGCTCGACGAAGACCCGAGCACCTGTGCGCCCGAGCGCCTGAAGGACGTGCCGATCTGGGGCACGGTGCTCGGCGGCCGCATCATGCGCGCCCCGCGATGACTCACGCCACCGTCACGCCGACGCCCGAGCGCGCGCCGATCGACCTCGCGGTGATCGGCGGCTACCTCGGCGCGGGCAAGACCACGGTCGTCAACCATCTGCTGGAGGCGCCGCACGGCAAGCGCATTGCGGTGCTCGTCAACGACTTTGGCGCCGTCAACATCGACGCCCGGCTCGTGCGTGCGCGCAGCGACGACGTGATCGAACTCGATAACGGCTGCATCTGCTGCACGATAGGCGGCGCGCTCGTCGATGCGCTCGCGCGGCTCGCCGCGCGCGAGGCGCGGCCGGACCTGCTTCTGATCGAGGCGAGCGGCGTATCGGATCCCGCGAAGATTGCCCAGGTGGGCTTGCTCAACGGCGCGTTCCGCCTCACGGCGGTGCTCGTGGTCGTGGATGCGCCGGAGGTCGTGCGCACGCTGGTCGATCCGCTGGTCGGCGCGATGGCGCAGCAGCAGATCGACAGCGCCAGCGCCGTGATCGTCACGAAGCTCGACCTGATTGCGCCCGAGGCGCGCGAACGCGCCGTCTCGGACGTGCGCGCGCTCGCGGCGACCGACATCGTCGTGGCGGCGGATCACGGGCGCGTGCCGCTCGCGCTGCTCTTCGACGCGAACGTGCCGCTCACGCGCGCGCTCGCCGATGCCGGCCGCTGGCAGCAGCACCGGCCTCTTGCGGGGGGCGCAAGCGCGTTCCCCGCGTTCTCTAGCGTGGCGCTGGCCGCGCCCGGCGTGCTGGACAAGGCGCGCCTGCGTGCGTGGCTCAAGGCGCTGCCGCGCACGATCCTGCGCGCGAAGGGCTTCGTGCGCGTGGCGGACGCCGAGGGCCGCGTGAGCGCGCGCGCGTGCCAGGTCGCGGCGCGCCGTCTGCGCATGACACCGCCTCCCCGGAGCGAGCATGCGGAGGAAGACACGGCGGCCGTCCTCGTCTTCATCGGATTCATCGATGACGAAACCGAAGAGATTTTGCGCGACGGACTCGCCGCATGTTGCGTGCGATAGGCCGGGCGGTGCTGCACGGAAGCTGAGCAGCAACCCGACAGACCGCTCAGCGCACCCCGCTCATGGCCACGCGCTGCTGCGAAAGATGCCGACGTCCCACCCAGGCGGCCGACAGCGCGCTCACCAGACCCGCGAACATCGTATAGAGGCAGATGAGCCACGGATCTCCGCCGTTGCGCTGCAACAGCCACGTCGCGATGATCGGGCTGATGCCGCTCGCGAAGATGCCGGAGAACTGGTAGACGAACGAGGTGCCGGTGTAGCGCACGTTCGCGTCGAACAGTTCTGCGAAGAGCGCCGCCTCGGGCCCATACACGGAAGCGTAGATGACGCCGAGCGGAATGATCACGGCGAGCCACACGAGCAAGGGCGAGCCGCCGCTGTGTTTCATGAGCCAGAAGCCGAAGAACGACGAAAAGCCTGTGAAGAGCGATCCCCAGAAGTAGATGCGCGTTCTGCCGACACGATCCGAGAGGCGGCCAAAAAGCGGAATCGTGAAGATCATCGTGAAGGCGGCGGCCATGACGGCGAGCAGGGCGTCGGTGCGCGAGAGCTTGAGCGTCTGCGTGAGATAGGCGATCGTAAAGACGGCAAAGACGTTGAAGAACACGCCGTCGATGAAACGCGCACCCATGCCGGCGAGCACGTTGCCGGGATAGCGGCCGAGCACCTCGGCAATCGGCACGCGGATCTCGGCGCCCTGTTGCTTGACGCGTTCGAACTCGGGTGTTTCCGATACGCGCAGCCGGATATACATGCCGATCGCCACGAGCACGAAGGAGAGAAAGAACGCGAGGCGCCAGCCCCAGGCGAGAAACTGCGCATTGTTCAGCGTGGACGAGAGGAGGGCGACCACGCCCGATGCGAGGCAAAGCCCGATTGCGAGACCAATTTGCGGAATGCTTGCGTAGAAGCCGCGCTTGCCCTCCGGCGCGTATTCGAACGCCATCAGCACGGCGCCGCCCCATTCGCCGCCGAGACCGAGACCTTGCGCCACGCGCAGGATGAGCAGGAGCGCGGGCGCCCACAGGCCGATCTGCGCATAGGTCGGCACCGCGCCGATCAGCACGGTGGCCACGCCCATGATCGAGAGCGTCATGATCAGCATGCTCTTGCGGCCGAGCCGGTCGCCGAAGTGACCGAACACGATGCCTCCGAGCGGGCGGCTCAGGAATCCCACGGCGAAGGTGCCATAAGCGAGCATGGTTGAAATGAGGGGATCGCCGCCCGGGAAATAGAGCTTGTTGAAGACGATGCCGGCGACGACGCCGTAGAGGAAGAAGTCGTACCACTCGATGGTCGCGCCGATCAGGCTCGCAACGACCACACGCCTGATCTGCCGGGCGTCTGTACGGGGCAATGCGTTCATCGCTGTCTCCTTTGAGGGCGCGCCTCGCGTGGTGCGGCCGCTCAAAAATAAGTGTTTTTGTAAGGTATCCTCTGTTTACTGCAGGTGGTCTCTGTTCCGCATGTCCTGCATGAACCCCGCCGCCGGCATGGCGTCAGGGGTGCACCTCGGCATACTCGCGTTGCGGCGCGGCGACGGCCGAGTGGTCCTCGAGAATCATGTCGGCGGCCTTCTCGGCGATCATGATGACGGGGGCGTTCGTGTTGCCCGAGACGAGCTCGGGCATGATCGACGCATCCACCACGCGCAGCCCGGCGAGGCCATGCACGCGCAGCCGGTCGTCGACGACGGCCATCGCGTCGTGGCCCATCTTGCAGGTGCCGGCGGGGTGGTAGATGGACTGGCTGAAGCGGCGGGCCGCGTCCAGCAATTCGGCGTCGCTCTGATACTGCTCGCCCGGCACGAACTCGGACACGATGTGCGGCGCAAGCGAGGGCGCGGCGGCGATGCGCCGCGCCACCCGAATGCCGCCGATCACGACCGGATGATCGCGCGGATCGGAGAGATAGTTGGCGAGAATGGCGGGGTACTGCAGCGGGTCCGTCGAGCGGATTTCGACGCTGCCGCGGCTATGGGGTCTTAGCTGGCAGACCGACGCCGTGAAAGCCGAGAACGGATGCGCTCCCTGGCCGGGCTTGTCGGCGCTCAGCGGCTGCATGTGGAACTGGATGTCCGGGCGTTCGACCGCGGGAGTCGAGCGCGTGAAGATCGCCACCTGGCTTGCGGCCAGCGTGAGCGGCCCGGTGCGCCAGAGCGCGTACTGCAGCCCGATCCACGCCTTGCGCAGCGGATGGTTGACTTCGTCGTTGAGCGTGCGTTCGCGCGTGCGGAACACGAGCCGCACCTGGAGATGGTCTTGCAGGTTCTGGCCGACGCCCGGCAGGTCGTGCAGCACGGGTACGCCGGCGTGGCGCAGCACCTGCTCCGGGCCGATGCCGGAGTGCTGAAGAATCTGCGGCGAACCGATCGCGCCGGAAGCCAGAATCACTTCCACGCGCGCCCGCGCGCGCTTGCGCTCGCCGCCCTGCAGATACTCCACGCCCACCGCCCGGCGTCCCTCGAAAAGAATCCGGCACGCCTGCGCCCGCGTTTCCACGATCAGATTGCCGCGCTTGCGGGCGGGTTTGAGAAAGCCCTTCGCGGTGCTCCAGCGAAAGCCCTTGTACGCCGTTTGCTGGAAGTAGCCAACGCCTTCCTGGACCGCGCCGTTATAGTCCTCGTTGAGCGGGATGCCGATGTCCTGTGCGGCCGCGATGAAATGATCGGCGATGGGCCGGCGCAAGCGCAGGTCGGAGACTTTCAGCGGGCCGCCTACGCCGTGCCAGGCGCTCGCGCCGCGCTCCTGGTCTTCGGACTTCCTGAACCACGGGAGCACCTCGTCGTAACTCCAGCCACGATTGCCGAGCGCGGCCCAACGGTCGTAGTCCTCACGTTGTCCGCGCACGTAGAGCAGGCCGTTGAGCGAGCTCGATCCGCCCAGCACCTTGCCGCGCGGCCAGTCGATCTGGCGCCCGGCGACGCCTTCGTCGGGTTCCGTGCGATAGCACCAGTCGAGCGCCGGGTCGTGCATGGTCTTGAAGTACCCGACCGGCACGTGAATCCACGGATTGTTGTCTTCGCCGCCTGCTTCGAGCAGCAGCACGGCGTTGCGCGGGTCGGTGCTCAGCCGGTTGGCGAGCACGCAACCGGCCGATCCGGCGCCGACAATCAGGTAGTCGACCTCATGATCCATGAATCCCGTCTCCTCGAAATCCTGGAGCGGCATGACCTGCCGCGTGTCCGGATCAATGTCGGATAGGGGGAGGCCGACTGCAAGCGCCGATCATGAGTACGGGCCGAAAGTGAAACGAAAACTGCGGAAACGGAATCAGAAGTCCCTGGGAAGAGCGGCCGGCTTGCAACCGGGATGCCGCCGAACCGGCCTGCGTTCAAACCGGCGAGAGCCCCTGGAGCAGCGGGGCGAGTTTGCTGGCCGTTTGCTTCAGGCGGCCTACGGACTCCAGCAGTTCCTCGAGCGTGGCGCGCGCAGTCGGCGCGTGCACCGCGAGCGCCGCGAGCACGCGTTTGCTGCCGGGCTCGCAGACCGGCACCGCAATCGCGACCATGCCTCGCACGAATTCCTCGTTGTCGATGCCGATGCCGCGCACGGCCAGTTGATCGAGTTCGGCCGCAAGCGCCTTGGGGGTGGTCAAGGTGCGGTGCGTCATCTTCGTCAGCACGAGACGTTCGAGCAGCGCATTGCGTTCGAGCATCGTCATCTGCGAGAGAAAGAGCTTGCCGCTCGCGGTGCAGTGCAGCGGAACGTGCATGCCCGGGCGCATCTCCATGCGCAACGGCTCCGTCGTCTCGACGCGCTCGATATAGAGCACGCGATCGCCGTCAAGGGCGGTGAGATTGCAGGTTTCGCCCAGCGCTTCCACGAGCGTGCGCAGCAGCACCCGGCACGAGCGCGTGAAGGTGTTGTTGGCGAGCGTGGCGAGCGCGAACTGCGCCGCGCGCGGACCCAGCGCGATGCTGCGGTCGTGTCCCCGCGAGTCGGGCATGTGGATCACGTAGCCGCGCGTTTCCAGCGAATCGATGAGCCTCAGCAGGGTCGCCTTCGGAATATGCAGCCGCGCGGACAACTGCGAGAGCGTGTACGGCTGGCCCGCCGACGCCAGTTGCTCCAGCACGAGGAGCGCGCGCAGCACGCGCGTGTCGTCGGCGGACGAGACTTCCTGCGGCACGGGGGCACTGTTTTGCGCTCTGTTTTGCGCCCTGTTTTGCGCTCTGTGGGGCGCGCCTTCTTGCGCTGTGTCGCGCATGGGTCTCCTCCGTCAAGCCCGCTTGCGTGACATGCCATCGAATGGGGCGCGCGGGAAAATGAAACGAATTGTTCGAGTTTTCTAGCACATATCGCCCCCCTCGAAAAGTTCATGCGGCTACCTAGCGGATTACCCCGACAGGTCACACCGGTCCCTGCGCGGCGCACATGCTGCACCCGCCGGATAAAGGCATCCGCTGTACCAGTCGAAACCGGGCCACTGGCTCTACCTGAGCCATTCTGGTCTGCCTAGAATTTTCCCCAACGAAGCGCCATACCAATACGAAGCTTTGCATGGAATCGGCGTGAGGCGCCAAAGCGCCAACTCCACACGACAGGAGACTGGCATGACGAACAGGCAGTCGGCAGGAACCGCTTTCGCAACGGCCCGGGCAACCGTCTTGACGAAGCCCGTGGAGTATTGACGATGGGATACAGCACAATCGATTCCGCCGCCTCCGCCGGTTTTGCCGCAAGCGGCGCCGGCTCCACGAAGTACGACCCCACCTACGATCCGCTCGTCTCGCCGGGCCCGGGGCACGGCAAGGACTACGCGCCCACCTACTGGGTCGCGACGGCGGGCAGCCCGCCGCCCGACGACGGCCCGGTCACGAAAGATCTCGACGTCGATGTCGCGATCATCGGCGCGGGCTACACGGGGCTCGCCACGGCGCTCTGCCTGGCGCGCGAGCACGGGATCAAGGCGGTCGTGCTGGAGGCGAACCGCACGAGCTGGGGCTGCAGCAGCCGCAATGGCGGACAGGGGCAGAACGCCTCGGGACGCCTCTCGCGCTCGCAGTGGATCGAGCGCTGGGGCAAGGACGTCGCCCTGAAAATGCACGACGAGATCCAGCAGGGTTTCGATCACTTCAAGGAACTCGTCGCCGAAATCGATTGCGATCCGCAGCCGGGCGGCCACTTCCTGATCGCGCACCGGCCACGCATCATGGCGAAGCTGGCCGCCGAGGCGAAGGTCTGGAAGGACGTATTCGGCTACCCGTCGGAGCTGCTGAGCGCACAGACGTTCCGCCGCGAATTCATCGACGATCACGAGGCTGCCGGCGCATTGCACGAGCCCGAAGGGATCGGCGTGCACGCGCTGAAGCTCGCGTTCGGCTATCTGCGCCTTGCGCGCGCGGCCGGGGCCACGGTTCACACGAGCAGTCCGGTGATGGGGTGGGAGACCATCAACGGCGTGCATCATCTGCGCACGCCGGGCGGCGTCGTGCGGGCGCGCGCGGTTGGCATCGCGACCGGCGCCTATACGGCGCAGACGCTGCATCCCACGCTGCGCAGCAAAGTCATGCCGATCCTCTCGAACTCGATGGTCACGCGGGTGCTCACGCCAGCCGAGATCGCCGCCTGCAACTTCCGCACGACCCAGGTGCTCACGGACACGCGCACGCTGCGCTTTTACTATCGCTTCCTGCCCGATGGCCGGCTGCAGATCGGCAGCCGCAGCGCGATTACCGGCGCGGATGCGCCGAATCCGCGCCATCTCGATCTGCTCAAGGAGGGCATGGCGCGCAAGTTTCCGGCGCTGCGCGGCGTGGAGATCGATTACTCGTGGTGGGGCTGGGTGGACGTGAGCCACGACATGATGCCGCGCGTGTGCCAGCCCGATCCCCGGCAATCGGTGTTCTACGCGCTCGGCTACGGCGGCAACGGCGTGTCGTATTCGCAGCAGGCGGGGCGGCGGCTCGCCGAGCGCATTGCGGGCAAGGGCGCGCAGCACGCGCTGCCGATCTTCACCACGCCGCTGCCCGGCCACCCGTTCGCGCCGTTCCGGCGCATCGGCCAGCGCATGCTCTATCTTCAGTACTTCAGGCACGACGAAAAGCCCTGAGGCCCCCCCTGTGCAGCGGTGAAAACGCCGTGAAAACCAACATGAGTACGCGATGACGACGGAACGTGCGATGGAGGGACCGGATTGCCTCGTGTCGGTGCGCGAGCGCTTCGGCTTCGATTCGAACCTGATGGTGCCGGCCTTCCGCGAACGCGACGCCCATGTGCCGGACCTCGACGAGGCTTACCGCTTCAATCCGGAGGTAACGCTCGCGATTCTCGCCGGCTTCACGCGCAACCGTCGGGTGATGGTGCAGGGGCTGCACGGTACGGGCAAGTCCACGCATATCGAGCAGATCGCCGCGCGCCTGAACTGGCCTTGCGTGCGCGTGAATCTGGACGGCCATATCAGCCGGCTCGATCTCGTCGGCAAGGATGCCATCGTGGTGCGCGACGGCCGCCAGGTGACGGAGTTTCAGGAGGGCATCGTGCCGTGGGCGCTGCAGCGTCCCGTCGCGCTGATCTTCGACGAATACGATGCGGGCCGCCCCGACGTGATGTTCGTGATCCAGCGCATACTCGAACGCGACGGCAGCTTCACGCTGCTCGACCAGAACCGCGTGATCCGGCCGCACGCGCACTTTCGCCTCTTCGCGACCACCAACACGATCGGGCTCGGCAATCTCAACGGCCTCTATCACGGCACGCAGATGCTGAACCACGCCCAGATGGACCGCTGGAACGTGGTCGCCACGCTCAATTACCTGCCCCGCGAGGAAGAAGCCGGCATCGTGCTGGCCCGCGTGCCCGAGATGGCCGACGCCGCGGGGCGGCAACGGGTCGACTCGATGATCAGCATGGCGGCGCTCACGCGCAAGGGCTTCGCGAGCGGCGATCTTTCCACGCTGATGTCGCCGCGCACGGTCATCGACTGGGCCGAGAACTGCCAGATTTTCCGCGACCCCGCGCTGGCGTTCCGGCTCACGTTCCTGAACAAGTGCGACGAGGCCGAGCGGCCGGTCGTCGCCGAGTATTACCAGCGCTGCTTTGGCGTCGAGCTGAACGCCGCTGCCGACGCCCACGAAGGCGACGGCAGCGACGCGCAGGAGCCGCGCGGGTGACGACCGGGCGCGCGGCGGAACGCGAGGCCGAGCGCATCGCGCAGCGGCGGGAGGCGCTGTGCGCGGCCGCCGTGCGCGCGCTGACCGGCGACGCCGCGCTGCATTATCGCGGTGGCCGGCTGTGCCGCGAGCTGCGGCCTCTGCCGCTTTACGCGCCGCATCTGCGCAGCAACGCGCGGGAGGACGACTTCGCCTCGCTGCGTGGCGCGGCCGACGCCGCCGCGCAGCGGCTCCTTCACTCCGATGCCGCGCTGCACCGGCTCCTGTGTCCCGACGACCCGATCGAGCGCCTGCTATTCGAGCTCTTCGAGCAGGTGCGCTGCGAGGCGTGCTTGCCGCCTGGCATGCCGGGCCTCGCGCAGAATTTGCGGCATCGTTTCGATAGCTGGTCGCGCGCGTATTGCCGCGCGGGCCTCGGCGAAGGCCATCTCGGCATCCTGCTCTATACGGTCGCGCAGATCGTGTGGTCGCGCGTGACCGGCTGGCCCGTGCTCGACGAGACCGAAGATCTGATCGAGGCAACGCGTGCCGGCATCGTACCGGCGATTGGCGTGCAGCTTGCCGGGCTGCGGGCGAATCGCATGGATCAGCGCGCCTATGCGGAGCACGCACGCGAACTGGGACGCCGCATCGCGCTGATGCTCGACGAGGCGCACGCGGCACGCGCCAACGACGACGCGGACGAAACCCGCGAACCCGACGATGCGTTGACCGCGTTCTCGCTCTGGGTGGACTTCGACGAGACGAGCGTCGATCTGCCCGCGCTCGCACCGAGCGGAGAAAGCCGCGTGCTGGCCGAGGCGGCGGAAGGCTATCGCGCGTACACGACGCAGTACGACCGCGAGATCCGGCCCGCGCGACTCGTGCGCGAAGCGCTGCTGCGCGAGTATCGGGCGCGGCTCGACGAACGCATCGCCGTGCATGGCATCAACGTTGCGCGGCTCGCACGCGTGCTGCAAACGGTGCTGGCCGTGCCGAAGCGTGACGGCTGGCTCTTTGGCGAGGAAGAGGGCTGCATCGACGGCAGACGCCTCGCGCAAATCGTCAGCTCGCCGGCCGAGCGCCGCGTGTTCAGGCGCGAGCGGACGCAGCCGCGCGGCGACTGCGTGGTGGGATTCCTGATCGACTGCTCGGGGTCCATGAAGGCGCATATCGAGTCCGTCGCGATGCGCGTCGATCTGCTCGTGCGCGCGTGCGAGCAGGCGGGCATCGCCACCGAGGTGCTCGGCTTCACGACGCTCGCCTGGAACGGCGGGCGCGCTCGCGCGGACTGGCTGGGCGAGGGTCGGCCGGCGCATCCGGGGCGTCTGAACGAGACGTGCCACATGGTGTTCAAGTCCGCCGACGATAGCTGGCGGCGCGCCCGCCCGGCCATCGCCGCGTTGCTCAAGGCCGACCTGTTTCGCGAAGGCGTGGATGGCGAGGCGGTCGAATGGGCGTGCGGGCGGCTCGCGAGCCGCGCCGAGGCGCGGCGCCTTCTCGTCGTGATCTCGGACGGCAGCCCGATGGATACGGCGACGGCGCAGACGAACGACGCCTTCTATCTCGACAATCACCTGAAGGAAGTCGTGGCGCGCCACGAGGCCATGCGCGATGTCGACGTGCTCGGGCTGGGCGTCGGGCTGGACCTCAGTCCGTACTACCGGCACTGCCTCGCGCTCGACCCCGCCGAGCCGCCCGGCATGGGACAGCTCGCGGGCATCGCGCGCTGGATCGGGGCGCGGCGTTAGCACGAGGCAGCCTGCGGGCCGCTATCGTCGCGGGCCGGCCCGGCTCCCTTCCATCCCGTTCAACGAACCAGCGCCTTCACCGCACAAAGAACGAGCGAACCGCCGATCGCCATCAGCACGCCAAACGCGAGCCGGCGCGTCGCAAGGGAGGAGAGCGGAGGCGGGTAGTGGCGTGCCGCGACCGTCATGAGCATGACGACCGGCGCGGCGAGCGCGGCCTCGAGACAGATCGACGAGGGGAGATGGTCCTCCCAGGCGCTGAACAGCACGCGCGTGAGCGACGTCACCGCGAAAATAAGGATGAGCGCGCAGCGAATCTCGATCAGCTTGAGTGGCTGGCGATAGAACTGGAAGATGAGCGGCGGCCCCGATACGCCGAACATGCCGCTCAACAGGCCGCCGCACACGCCGCTCACGAAGAAGCTGCGGTCGTTCGAGCGCTGCGCGAGCGGTGCGGGCCGCAATGCGGCGCTGAGACCGCCGTACAGCACCACGCCGCCCAGCAGCAATTGCAGGATGCCGGCGGCCGAGGCGCTCAGATATTCGAGCACCAGCACGCCCACCACGACGGAGGGCAGCACGCCCAGCGTCGCGGCGCCCACGGCCCGCCAGTCGATATGGTGTAGTTTGCCCGGCAGCGCGGCCGCGCTGTTCGCGAGCGTGACGAGGCTCATCAGGGTGGCGATGCTTGCAACCGGCGCGAGGCCGAAGCCGCTCGTGGCGCCCATGACGATCATGCCGAGACCGAAGCCGGTGATCGTCTGAAAATAACTGGCGAAGCCGATCAGGACGATCAGCACCAGGACCTTCTCGTGCGTCATGCTGCGTGGGGTTCCTTCGAGTGAGCGACGGCACGCTGGCGGGCCGTCTGCGCCTGGACCGCCGTTGCGGCGATCACGTAGTAGATGTCCTCGGGGCTGCAGCCGCGCGAGAGGTCGTTGGCGGGCCGGTTCAGGCCCTGCAGCAGGGGGCCGATGGCCTTCGCGCCGCCCAGGCGCTCCGCGAGCTTGTAGCCGATGTTGCCCGCATCGAGATTCGGGAACACCAGCACGTTCGCGTGGCCGCCGCACTGCGAATGCGCGATCTTGCGCTCGGCGATTTCCGCGACGAGCGCCGCGTCGAGCTGCACGTCGCCGTCCACGCACAGCGCAGGGCGCTGCTCGTGCACGCGGCGGGTTGCGTCGATCACCTTGTCCACGCTGGCATGGCGGGCGCTCCCGCTCGTCGAGAACGACAGCATCGCCACGCGCGGCTCCTCCACCAGCAGGCTGCGCGCGCTATCGGCGGCCGCCATGGCGATTTCGGCAAGCTGTGCGGCGTCCGGGTCCACCACGAGCGCGCAGTCGGAGAAGATCAGGCCGCCTTTGTAGCGATGAAACGGCTCGCACAGCATCATCAGGAAGAAGCTCGACACGAGCTTGAACGACGGCTCGACGCCGATCAACTGGATGGCCATGCGCACGACGTCGGCGCTCGTGTGAACGGCGCCGGCCACGGAGCCGTCCGCGTGGCCGAGACGCACCATCAGGTTGGCGAAGACGAGCGGCTGCGCGGCGTCCTCCCACGCCCGCTGGCGGGTCATGCCTTTGCTGCCGCGCAGCGCGACGAGTTCATCGGCGAACGCGGCGCGCCATGCGCTGGTTTGCGGGTCGATCAGCGCGATCTCGCCCAGTTCGACCGATTCGCGCGCGGCGGCCGCCCGGATCGCGCCGGGGTCGCCCACGAGCGTGACGCGCGCGACCCCCTCGAGGCTTGCGCGCGACGCGGCGGCGAGCACGCGTGGGTCCTCGCCTTCGCACAGCACGATGCGCATGGGCGCGAGGCGCGCGCGCTCGACGATACCGTTCAGGGCTTTCATGGTGTCATGGGTTCGAAAATCGACTCGCGAATAGACTTCGAGTTTGGCTCGCGGCAGCGCCTGGCGTGTTCATACGAAACGCGGCCACAGGCGGATGCACCGCCTGCGGCCGGCGAACGCGCGCGCTGCTGCCGGCGCGTCAGACAAAGTCCTTGTACTTGTCGAGCAGACGCACGGGCTTCGAGAGTGCGTCGCGGCGGAACGGGTCGCCCAGCTCGCGCGTACACATGATCTCGACGATGGTCGTCTTGCCCTGGTTCATCTGCAGATCCAGCGCGCGCTTGAGTGCCGGGCCCACGTCTTCCAGCCTGTCCACGACGATGCCTTCGGCGCCCATCGCCTTCGCGATGCCCGCGAAGCTCGGGCTTTCCAGCTCGCCCGCCACGAAGCGCCGGTCGTAGAAGTCCACCTGGTTCTTCTTCTCCGCGCCCCACTGGCGGTTGTGGAAAACGACGGCCGTCACGGGAATGTTGTGGCGCACGCAGGTGAGCGTTTCCATCAGGCTCATGCCCCACGCGCCGTCGCCCGCGTACGAGACGGCCGGGCGGTGAGGCGCGGCCACCTTCGCACCGATGATGGTCGGAAACGCGTAGCCGCAGTTGCCCCAGCTCATCGCGGCGAAGAAGCTGCGCGGCTTGTTGAAGCGCAGGTAGCTGTTGGCGACGGAATTGATGTTGCCGATGTCGGTGGAGACCATGACGTCGTCGGGCATCGCCTTTTCCAGCTCGCGCAGCACCTGGCGCGGATGCAGATACTCGCCGCCCGTGGCGGTGCGCTCGTGCTTCTGCTCTTCGATCATGTCGAGGCTGTAGGCGTCGCGCTCGTGCGTCCAGGCGTCGAGTTCCTTTTCCCATGCGGCCTTTTCGGTCGCGATCTGGTCGGCGCGCTCGCCGCGCGTGGCGTCGCTCGCGAGGGTACGGTTCGCGAGGCGTGCGGTCAGCGCCTGCGCGGCCGCCTTCGCATCGCCGCAGATTCCCACCGAGATCTTCTTCACGAGGCCGAGCATCTTGTGGTCGGCGTCGATCTGGATGATCTTCGCATCTTTGGGCCAGTAGTCCATCCCGTGCTGGGGCAGCGTGCCGAACGGCCCAAGGCGCGAGCCCAGCGCGATCACGACGTCCGCGCGCGAGATCAGCTTCATCGCGGCCTTCGATCCCTGGTAACCCAGCGGGCCGCACCAGAGCGGATGGTTCGCCGGGAACGAGTCGTTGTGCAGGTAGCTGTTCACCACCGGAGCGCCGAGGCGCTCGGCGAGCGCCTTGCATTCTTCGATCGCATCGCCCATCACCACGCCGCCGCCGGAGATGATGACCGGAAACTTCGCCGCGGCGATCAGATCGGCCGCTTCGTTCAGGCTTTCGTCGCCGCCGGGGCCGCGGTCGAGCCGGCGCGGCTGCGCAATCTCGGCCTTGATCTTGCCGTAGAAGTAATCGCGCGGAATGTTGAGCTGGGTCGGTCCCATTTCGGACATCGCGCGGTCAAAGCAGCGCGCGGTGAACTCGGCCATGCGCGCCGGGTTCGTCACGTGGCCCTGGTACTTCGTGAACTCCTGGAACATCGGCAGCTGATTCGCTTCCTGGAAGCCGCCGAGGCCGATGCCCATGGTGCCCGTCTCGGGCGTGACGATCACGACCGGGCTATGCGCCCAGTAAGCGGCCGCGATGGCCGTCACGCAGTTGCTGATGCCGGGGCCGTTCTGGCCGATCACGACGCCGTGGCGGCCGGAGACACGCGAGTAGCCGTCGGCCATGTGCGCCGCGCCCTGTTCGTGGACGACGGGAATGAGGCGAATGCCGGCGGGCGCGAAGATGTCCATCGCGTCCATGAACGCGGAGCCCATGATGCCGAACATCTCGGTCACGCCGTTGGCCGCGAGGGTCTCGACGAAGGCTTCGGAGGGGGTCATGTCCTGCGGGCCGCTGGCCGTCTGGCTTGAAGTCTTTTCGCTCATCAACTGTCTCCGGTTGTCGTGTGACGGAATGCCGTGCTTCGAATGCTATTCGGCGCCCCATGCGGGTCAAGGGATTCCGTCCTTGATGGATGAATCTGAAATGGAATGGAACGTTTCGTTTCAAAACACCCGGCTCAGACGGGCTGCTTCGGGCGCTCCTTGCGGAACGCGCGCTTGACGGCGATCAGGCCGTTGCGGAACTCGAAGAGATCGCACCCTTCGGCTTCGATGCGCCAGCCTTCGGCATGCGTGCCGGTGAACACCCATTCCGACACGCCGCGATCGCCCGCGACGTAGTGGCGTCCGTGGCCCCAGTGCGCGTCGGGAAAGGTGCGAAAGACCGCTTCGAAGGCGGCGCGCACCGCCTCGCGCCCGACATGGCGGGCGCCGTAGACCTCGGGACCGCCGGCCGCGTCGAACACGCAGTCTTCGGTCATGAACCCCATCAGCGCGTTGGCGTCGTGGCGGTTGAAGGCATCGGAAAAGGCGGCCAGCGTGTCGGCCGTGACGGCGGGGTGGACGCCGAGGGTGTCTGCCATGCGTGTCTCCAGTTGAAAGGCTGGCGTCGTGCTGCGCGCGAGATCGCGCGCAGCACGGTATGTCGACACGTTAGGGTTTGCCCGTCGAGGGCGGTAGCACCAGTGCGGAGCTTTCGCCTGGGCCAGCAGGCCCCGGCGGCAGAAGCGTCAGGCGGGTTGCTGCAGGCGCACGACCTGCGCGAGCGCGCGCACGCCGGGTTCGATTTTCTCGAGCTTGATGGCGGAGAACCCCATGCGGAACCAGGGGCTGTGCTCGGCCTCGTCGGCGAAGAACACGCCGCCCGGCTCGATCAGAATGCCGGCCTCGCGCGCGTCTTCCGCGAGGCGCGCGGCGTCGAGCCACGCCGGCCCTTGCACCCAGCACGACGCGCCGCCGGCCACCGGCACGTAACGGACCTCCGGCAAATGCGTGTCGAGTGCCGCCATCAGCGTACGGGCCCGCTCCTTGTAGGCATGCGCAAGGCGGCGCAGCAGCGCGTCGTGATGCCCGAGCGCGAGGAAGGTCGCGAACGCGCGCTGGATATAGGCCACCGGATGCCGCACCATCAGGCGGCGCAGCGCGCGCAACTCGCGAACCAGCTCTTGCGAGCCGACCACGTAACCCAGGCGCAGGCCCGGCGCGAACGTCTTCGAAAGGCTGCCGACGTAGATCACGCGGTCTGCCGTATCGAGGCTCTTCAAGGCCGGATGCGGCGTGCCGGAGAAGGTGTTCTCGCTCTCGTAGTCGTCTTCGATGATGACGAAGTCGTGCTGCTGGGCGAGTTCGAGCAGTGCCCGGCGGCGCGCGACCGGCATGGTGGCCGTGGTCGGGCACTGGTGGCTGGGCGTCACGAACACGTAGTCGCAGCGCGCCAGCGAGTCGCCGAGCCGAACCGGATCGATCCCTTCGCTGTCGACCGGCAGTTCGAGCAAACGCGCGTTGCGGTTCACGAAGATGTTGCGCGCATCGGGATAGCCTGGATTCTCGAAGCCAACCGTCGTATTCTTTCCGCAGAGCAGATCGGCGACGAGATAGAGCGCCTGCTGGCAGCCATTCGTGATGATGATTTCCTCGGGCATCGCGAACACGCCGCGCCGCGGCAGCACACGCGTGCGGATCTGCTGGATGAGCGATTCGTCGTCGCGCTCGATCAGGTCGGGCGCCCAGTTGCGGATCTCCATGATCGAGAGCGCCTTCAGGCAGCACTCGCGCCAGTCGTTGGTGGGGAAGAGCGATTGATCGAACTGGCCGTAGATGAAGGGATACGCGTAGTTCTGCCAATTGGCCGGTTTGACGATGTTGCGCTGGGCCGTGGGCGGCCGCACGATGCGGGATTTCCACGCGGGCGGCGCCAACGCCCCCGATCTCTCGGCCTTGACGACATCGGGCGGCTGCACCGTCACGCCATGCAGGCCCTCCAGCATGGCGGGGTTGACAAAATGGCCGCTGCGCTCGCGGGAGACCAGATAGCCTTCCTCCACGAGCATTTGATAGGCGAGCACGACGGTATTGCGCGCGACGCCGAGCTGCTCGGCAAGCTCCCGGCTGGAGGGCAGGGCGGAGTCGGGGGGCAACTGCCCGTTGAGAATGGAGGCGACCAGCATCTCGCGAATCTGATGCTGCAGACTGGTTTTCGACTCCGGTGACCGTCGGAACTGCTGGGCCCAGAGGGCGGACGGGGTACGGGTCGGCATGCTGGCTCCTGCGATTGATAGGGCGGGTGAAGGGATGGGTGCGAGACCGCTTGTCGCGCGTGCGCGCGTTCCACGCTTGCTGCGGCGCAGCGCCGCTGCGCTGGCGGGCTTCGAGCGCGTCGTCCAAATATTCGGACGATATCAGATCGATTCCGCCTGCCAAACCCTTAAAAAAATTGTAGCGGCGCGCGCCGGGCGCTGGACCCATCGGATGCTCCCGCCTGGTACTACCCTCCGCTTTATTGATTGAGAATCCTAGACTTAACGGGCAGGCAACTCGTAGATGACGCGGAACACCGCGCCGCCGACGAGCGTTCTCTCGCGTGCTCATTGTTTTTCAACTCGAGGAGGTGGTGGTGAGAGCCTTGCCCAGATTGGTAAAAACGATGAAGCATCCCGTCAACTCGCCGAGAGATCCGGTGATCAAGATACGCCGCGCCCGCGGGAAATTGAGTTCATGGTGGTTGACGACCGCCGTGCTGGTGATCGCCGTCCTGCTCTGGCAAGCGGTGTCGATGGCGGGGATTTTCCCGGCGTTCGCGCTGCCCTCGCCGGTGGCGGTGTGGCAGGCCTTCCTGGAGATCGCCCGCAACGGATACGGCGGCCAGACGCTGGTCAGCGACATCCTGATCAGCTGCTTTCGCATTGTCATCGGCTTTGTGGGCGCGATTGCGATCGGCGTTCCCATCGGACTCCTGATGTCGCGCAGCAAGGTCGTGTTCGACATCATCGATCCCTTGCTGCAGTTCGTCCGGCCGGTTCCGCCGCTCGCCTACATACCGCTGCTGGTCGTGTGGTTCGGCATCGGCGAACTGCCCAAGGCCATCCTGATCCTGGTCGGCACCATTCCGGTCATCATCATCGGCACCATGTCGGGCGTGAAAAGCACGCCGGCTTTGCGCATCTCGGTGGCCCGCACGCTCGGTGCGAGCAACGCGCAAATCTTCCGCAGGGTCGTGCTGCCTTCGGCGCTGCCGGAGATCTTCACCGCGATGCGCGTGGGGATCGGGGTGGCGTGGACCTGCCTCGTGGCCGCGGAACTGATCGCGGCGAGCAGCGGCCTGGGCTGGCTCGTGCAGTTCGCCGGACAAGCCCTGCAGGTCGGCATCGTGATCGTCGGCATCGTGATCATCGGGTTGATCGGCTATGCAATGGAACTGGTGATTCGCAAGATAGAGAATTGGGTCGTTCCCTGGAGCGGACATAACTGATCGGGTTACAGAGGAGACGAAAATGAAAAAGACGCAATGGGTTTATGGCGCGAGCGCGGCGGTGCTTGCCGGCAGCTGCCTTGTTCCGGGCGCGGTTCATTCGCAGAGCAAGCCCGAGGTCATCATCGGCTACGAGGACAACGGCGCCGACCCTTACATGGTGTCGATGTCCGAGCATATGTTCGAACACCAGATGAACGCCGACGTGCAATACAAGCTCTTCAGTTCGGGTCCGGCCGCGATGAGCGCATTGGCGTCGAACAGTCTCACGTTCATGTGCGGACTCGGCGTTCCGCCACTCGTCACCGCGATCGCCCAGGGGCTGCCGATGGCGATCGTGTACAACCAGGAGCGCTATACGGATGCGGCCGGCATTGTGGTCAAACCCGATAGCGGCATTCACGACGTCGCCGGGCTGCAAGGCAAGAAGATCGCGATCGTGGCCGGCTCGCAGGCCTCGTTCGAACTGGCCACCTTCCTCGCGGCTGCGCATGTGCCGTATTCGTCGGTCACGCAGATCAACATGGCGCCGCCGCAGATGCGCACGTCCTGGGTGACCGGCGCGATCGACGCGGCAATTGTCTGGGACCCGGTGTTCAGCGCGCTGCGTGCGGCCGGCGGCAAGGCGATCAAGACCGACGGCGATCTGCCGCGGGAAGCCTCCAGCTATAACGTCTGCATTGCCAACTCGGACTGGGCGAAGGCGCACCCGGATCTCGTCCGTGGTTTCGTCGCGGCGCTCGACCAGGGCTATCAGACGACGATGAAGAACCGCGACCAGGCCCTGGCCGAGATGGCGAAAGCAACGGGTGTGACCGTGCCCGTCGCGACGAGCGAACTTGCCGGCTACGAACTGTTCTCCGGCGCCGACCAGACCACGCCGAAAGTGATGGGCCTAGACGCAGGCGTCAAAACGTCCGCGACGTATCTGACGCTGGTCAATACCGCCAAGGTGCTCAACATGATCGGCCGCATTCCCTCGGTGCCGGCGAACTTCGACTCGAACGTGGCACCGCAGTATTCGAAATCGTTCGCGCATTGACCCACTGACTGTTCGACCGCCAGGCAGGAGACGACCTTGAATATCGTTATCGATTCCCTGTACAAGACATTCGGCGCCACCGCCGCACTGGAAAACATCAATCTGCAGTTCCGGGGTGGCGAATTCGTCACGGTGCTCGGCGCCTCCGGCTGCGGGAAGACCACGTTGCTGCACCTGCTCGCCGGTCTCGAATCGCCAACGCGCGGCAACATCTACATCGACGGCGAAGTCAAGAACCAGCCAGGAACCGACCGTGTTGTCGTATTCCAGCAGGCGGGGTTGTTTCCGTGGCTCAGCGTGCAGGAAAACATCGAGTTCGGGCCGTCCCTGCATTCGGTGCCCAAAGCGCAACGCAGGAAAGACTCGGCCGACATCCTCCGGATCATCGGTCTCGAGTCTTTCGCGCAGCACAAGCCCTACGAACTGTCCGGCGGCATGCAGCAACGCGTGGCGATCGCGCGGGCGCTAGTGATGAAGCCGAAGGTGCTGCTGATGGACGAGCCCTTCGGCGCACTGGATGCGCAGACGCGCAGTTCGATGCAGAACTTCTTGACGGCGCTGTGGGATCAGCTTCACTGCACCGTGGTGTTCATTACTCACGACATCGACGAAGCCATTTTTCTTGGTACGCGTCTTGTCGTGCTTTCGGCGCGGCCGGGGCGGGTCGCGCTCGACGTACCCATCGAACTGGAGCGGCCGCGGACGTCGGCGGTGGCGTTCGAACCGCATTTCCTTGAGTTGAAGAAGCAGGCGATGGGTATTCTTGCGCATTGAGCTTCTTTCGGCACCAGGTCCGATGGATTGATGACGGGTACATCCCTTGATGTACCCGTTGCAATCGCGTACGAGCCGCTCTCGCACGTCATAGACCCTCTCAGCCAGAAGGAATTCCGAAGTGTGCGATCAGCATATCGCTGAGAAGATCGGCCTGACGTATAAGTTTTGCAGGCGCGACTCGCTCGTCCGTTGTTCTCTCGGCGAAGCTTGTGACCAGCAGGACAATGAAGTTAACGTTGAAATCGAGATTTTCCGCATCCGGGACTTTCAGCGCGTCTTTAATGAACGCCTTCGTTAGTGCAGCGCCCTCGGCAATGAGATCCTGGAATTCCTTCGTGTCCTTGAGATCAATAGCAGCGGTTTTCAATGCCTGACGCAGGTCCGCTTCTGACGCTTCGATTCTGAAAAATTCGCGAATGAATGCCCGTAGCTTGCTTGAGTGGTCAGAGCCGGGCCGCAGGAGGATAGGCGATAGCCTTGCAAATTGCCTTTCCCATACGGACTTGACGACGTGAAAGAGTAAAGCCTGCTTGTTCGGAAAATATTGATAGAACGATGCAATGTTGACGCCAGCCTTTTCGCAGACCTTGTTGGCGGTGAAACCACGTGGCCCGTCATGTCGCAAAATGTAAGTGGCCGCCTCCGAAATTGCGGCAACCGTCGCGATAGAGCGCCCCTGTTTCGCCTGCTTTTTCAAAGAGATATCTATCTTTTGCTTCACGCCGCAATCGTCTCTGGTAATGTGATTAGAGAATGTAGCTGAAAAATTATATTCTGATCCCATCGAAACCAGAGATGGGATGAAAAAATCATGGAAGCAATGCAGGAGGCGACCTCGGTCGTCATCATCGGCGCTGGCGTGGCAGGTTTGACGTTGGCGACCTTCCTCCAAAGTAGCGGGGTGGCGTGCGTAGTCCTGGAGCGGCGCCATCGTGCGTACATCGAGGTACGCCAACGCGCCGGGGTCGTTGAGGCGCGCGGCGTGCGCATGTTCGAACGATGGCGGTTGGCCGATAAGCTTCTTGGCGGACCGGTTGCGCAAGCCATTGATTACCGCGTTAATGGCACAAGCCGCATTTTTAAAACCGTCGGAGACGATGGCAGCGAAGGTCGGTTTTGTACCCAGCAGATGCTGGTCGGGAATTTGTTGCGGGAACACATTGACCTTGGCGGCGGCGACGTCCGCTTCGGTGTTGGCGACATTTCAATCCACAACGAAGAGGACTGTCGCCCTAAGGTCGGCTATTCCGATTCGACAGGTCCGCATGAAATCCTTTGCGACTACATCGTTGGCTGCGATGGTAATCGCGGTGTTAGTCGATCCTCGATTCCCGAAGGCGTTCTCAGGAAGTTTAGCTACGAGTTTGGCTACGCCTGGTTGGCCGCACTGGTCGAGGCACCGGTGACCGGACAGCCGATCATGGGCGTCAGTGATCACGGATTTGTCGCGCAACTGCCTCGCGGCCCCAGCAGAAGTCGGTATTACCTCCAGTGTGCGCTAAACGAGGGCCCCGAGGACTGGCCCGATGAACGAATCTGGAATGAAATCCGGTTGCGACTGTGCGACGACACGATCCCGAATGCCGCAGTTCATGACAAGGACTTCGTTCCTCTGCGTTCCGTCGTGTATGCCCCGATGCAATACCGCAATCTTTTCCTTGCCGGCGACGCGGCTCACCTCGTGCCTCCAACCGGCGCGAAGGGAATGAATCTCGCGCTGTACGATGTCGACGTCCTCGCTCAAGCGTTGACAGGCGCGGTACACCATCGCGACAAAACCGGGCTGGAGCGTTATTCGGACACTGTCCTGCCACACATCTGGAGATACCAGGAGTTCAGCGTGTGGATGACGGAAACGATGCACGATGCTGGCGATGCGACACGACACGGGGCGTTTCGCCAGATGATCGCCCGGGCGCGTCTTGATACGTTGTTCCAATCGTCGACGGCAATGCAACTGCATGGCGAGTACCAGCGCGGAACCTTTTAATTAAAACGGACGGAAGAGGGCGTCGGCAAGATTGCCGATAATCTTGCGGCAGAAGTAATGTGGTCCATGGTTGAAGCGGCATTCCATGCCTCGTGTCGGAATCGTTCAATACAGACTGCTGAAGCTGCGCGATACTTCACGCATCTCGATACCCTCCCGTTTCTCCAATGATTGAACCGCTTGCTGACCAGATCTGGCATTTACGACATCCGTTCTCCGTCAATGGTTTGCCGATCACCTCGCGAATGACGATTGTCCGTTTCCCGGACGGCGGGCTCTGGCTCCATTCCCCGGTGCCGATGAATGAATCGCAGTACGCCGCGCTCGACCGTCTCGGGCCAGTACGCTGCATCGTCGCACCAAGCAAGACGCACCATCTCTTCGTGGCGGACTGCCTTCGTGCGTATCCCGAGGCCAGCCTGTTCGGTGCGCCGGGCCTCCGCGAGAAGCGGCCCGACCTGTTATCCCTGCAAGACATGCCGGCAGACGCGCAGGCGCCCTGGGCGGGCGAACTCGAGTCGATATTGTTTGAGGGTATTCCATTCGCGAACGAAACCATCTGGTGGCATCCGCGATCCCGTACGCTCATCGTCACCGACCTGTTGCAATGGTGGGCGGGGGAGTTGGCGTTCCCGGCACGGCTCTACGCGTGCCTCACAGGCGTCCGCGCCCGCCTTGGCGTGCCACGTACCGTCAGGTTGCTCTTGCGGGATCGGGCCGCGGCCCGACGCAGTGCAGCCCGGCTGCTGGCGTGGCCGGCCGAGCGACTGCTGGTCGCACACAACGCAGTCATCGAAGACCACGCGCACGAAGCCGTTCAACACGCGCTAACAGATTGGCTGGGCCACCGGTTGGGTTGACCCAGGCATGGCGGCGGCGCAGCTGCCCCTTACCCGCATAGTTTCGGAGCCGACTCATGGCAAACAAAGTCTTGCTGATTCCCACGCCGATGGCGGCAATTCGTGCGTCAGAATTGACGCGCATTGATTTTTCCGATGCTTATTCCGGTCGGGCGAATCGAATCTACGTCGACGCCGAACAAGCAGCGCGTGCCGTGTTCGCCGATCAGCCACCCATGGCCGGGTGGCTGATGGCCTTGCGCAATAAAATCGTGGCACCATTCGGACTGCGGGCCAGTATCGACTTCAGCGATCGCGGACTGGGGAAGATCGACGTGTTTCCGATTATTTCCAGATCGGGCACGGAAGTCGTCGTCGGCGGTGACGACAAGCACCTGGATTTTCGAATCTGGATCCGCATACAACCGGGGGAGAAGGGGGCTGAAGTGACGATTGCAACCCTGGTCAAGATCAACCATCCCCTTGGATGGGTCTATCTAATTATCATCATGCCGTTTCACAAGCTCCTGTCCCGCTTGCTGCTAAAGCGGGCAGTGAGTTGGCGTAGCAACATGTCTCCGGAAGCCAGGTAGGTCGAACGAAACACCACAGGAGGGAGTATGTCTGAGCACGACAATAAGCTGCACGGTAGCTGGCGGCTGGTTTCTCTAGTTACAGAGCACCAGGACTCAAAGGAGCGCACGCAACCGTGGGGCGCCGACCCCAATGGGTATCTTATCCTCGGTTCTGACGGGCGAATGATGGCCCTCATTACCGCAAAGGCGCGGGAGCCGGGCAATACGAATGAGATCCTGGCGGCACTCCTGCGCACAATGATGGCCTATACAGGTCGATATCGGATAGACGGCGACAGGCTCATCACGAAGGTGGATTCATCCTGGAATGAAGCCTGGAGCGGTAGTGAACAGGAGCGGTTCTACAAGCTTGATGGAGACACGCTTGAAATCACTACGGCCTGGATGCCGAATCCCCTGGAATCCGGAAAATCAATGGCGCGCGGTATTCTCAGTTTTAGACGAGAGTAAATTTCCCTGCACTGAATTCGCATCCCGGCCATCCGATATCCAATACCCTTGAAAACCATCGCCATCGTCATTTTCGACAGCTTTACGGACATAGACCTATTTCTAATGTGGGACATCCTTGGCCGAAATCGCAGCGATTGGGAGGTAAAGCTATTAGGCGCCCAGGAGCAACACCGTTCCGCGCACGGAATGCTGGTGCAAACTCACGGACGCCTTGCGGAAGCCAACGATGCCGACGTCGTCCTGTTTTCCAGCGGCAAGGCAGGCGTGAAAGCGGCGCTGCAAGATGCAGCTTTCATGCATGCCTTCTCCCTCGATCCGGCATGCCAGCTTATTGGCTCTATTTGCGCCGGCGCGTATATCCTCGCCCAATTGGGTCTTCTGAAAGGAGGCCCGGCAACGACCCATCCCGACGCAAAGTCAGGACTTCAGGCAATGGGCATCGACGTCCTGGATCAGGCGCTGGTATGCAATGGAAACGTTGCCACGGCAGGCGGGTGCCTTTCCGCCGTGTATCTGACCGGCTGGGTGGTCGAGACGCTATTTGGCAAAAATAAGCGCCGGGAAACGCTGCGAGAGCTTATCCCAGCCGGTCAAAGAGAAATATACGAACAACTGATCGATTCGAGCATTCGCGAAGGCATGCGAATGTAGTTTCGATGCGGTCACTCAAAGGCAGCAGTTTTATCCGATGTGATTGATTTTACATAAGATAAATTATCACATTTCAATAACGACCTTCAACGCCCGTGTACTAGCCGCGTGCGAAAACGTCTCATAAGCCTTGAGCACATCGTCAAACGCAAACCGATGCGTGATCAAACGCCCCGGATCGATCCGTCCCGCGCACACGGTCTTGAGCAGCATCGGCGTGCTCACGGTATCGACGAGGCGCGTCGTGATCGCCACATTGCGGTCCCAGAGCTTGTCGAGGAAGATCGATGCCTTCACGCCATGCACGCCGACGTTCGCGATGGTGCCGCCCGGCGCCACCAGTTGCTGGCACAACTCGAACGTAGCCGGCACGCCCACGGCCTCGATGGCGCAATCCACGCCCACGCCGTCCGTGAGCTTCATCACCGCATCGACTGCGTCGGTTGCACGCGTGTCGATGCACGCGGTCGCGCCAAAACCCTTCGCGCACTCCAGCCGGTTGGGGTCCATGTCGATCATGATGATCTGCGCGGGCGAATAGAACTGCGCGGTCAGGAGCGCGGCCAGTCCGATCGGCCCGGAACCGACGATGGCGACCGTGCTGCCGGGCTCGACCTTGCCGTTGAGCACGCCGCATTCGAAGCCGGTCGGCAGGATGTCCGAGAGCATCACGAGCGCGGCTTCGTCGAGGCCGGCGGGAATGGGATACAGGCTCGTCTGCGCGTGCGGGATGCGCACGAACTCGGCCTGCGTGCCGTCGATACGGTTGCCGAGTATCCAGCCCCCCGTCTTGCAGTGCGAGTACATGCCGCGGCGGCAGTATTCGCATTGTCCGCAGCTCGAAATGCACGACACCAGAACGTGATCGCCGGCCTTGAGACCCGTCACGCCGCTGCCGACTTCCTGCACCACGCCAACGCCTTCGTGTCCGAGCACGCGGCCAGGCGTGCAGGTCGGCACGTCGCCCTTGAGGATGTGCAGGTCGGTGCCGCAGATCGTCGTCTTCGAGATCTTGACGATGGCGTCGCCAGGCGCCTGCAATTCCGGCATCGGGCGCGTTTCGACCGCAAAGCGGCCCGGGCCGTTATAGACCAGTGCTTTCATGTTCTCTCCATCGTCATTCGAGTTGAGGTTGCCGCCGCCCGCCCGCGCCCTTGCCCGCACCGGCGAGTTCGGTCACGCGGCGGTCCTGGGGGATGTGCGCAGACCATCACGATTGTCCCCGCACCAGCAGCACCGGGCATTCCGAATCGCGAGCGAACGCCTCCGCCACGCTGCCGAGGAACGCGCGCCTGACGCCGCGCCGCCCATGCGTGCCGAGCACGACGAGTTGCGCTCCGTAGCGCGTCGCGCACCGCTGCAGGCACTGCGCAACGCTGTCGGTGACGGTTTCGAGCATCAGCACCTGGGTCTCGCAGTTCACGCCCGCCGCCTTTGCTTCGGAGCGCACCGCCTCGAGCTGCTTTCTGGCTTCGTCCTGGTACTTCTCGATCAGATCCGCCGGGACGTAGCCCAGCCCCAGGCCGAGCGGCGCCACGATATCGGTCACGTGCACCACGCAAACCTGGCCGCCAGTCAAACGCGCGAGTTGCAGCGCCTCGTCGAGCGCCCGCTTCGAGGTGTCGCTGCCGTCGAACGCTATCAGAATCCTCTCGTACATACTTTGCCTCATCCGGGGATAGCCGGTACGCATCGCGTTGGTCTATGCCCATCATCGGATCTCGCGGCGTCAGGCCATTGATTTGCATCAAGAGACAGCGGAGCGAGGGTGAATCTGCCCCCGTCAATCGGACCCCGGCCCCGCTCTACTGTCTGATTCAGGTCAATGGGGCCGCCGCGAAGCGCGCTTCAATCGGCATCAGGCGCTATCGGGGCGCATGCTGAGGAGACCACGATGAAACTGACCTTTCTGGGCGCCGCGCAAACGGTCACCGGTTCGCGCTACCTGCTGGAAGCCGGGGGCAAGCGGCTCTTGATCGACTGCGGGCTGTTTCAGGGCCCCCGGAACCTGCGGCGGCGCAACTGGGATCCGCTGCCCTTTGCGGCCGAAACGCTCGATGCGGTCATCCTCACGCATGCGCACATCGATCACTGCGGCTACCTGCCGGTGCTGGTGCGCAATGGCTACCGCGGGCCGGTCTATTGCACGCCGGGCACCGCCGATCTGTGCGAGGTGATGCTGCGCGACAGCGCCCGCCTGCAGGAAGAGGATGCCGCGTTCGCGAACCGTCATGGCTTTTCGAAGCACCACCCGGCCCTGCCGCTCTACACCTCCGAAGACGCAGAAGCCGCGCTGCGGCTCATCGGCCCGCGCGAGTTCGACGTGCCTGTTTCTCTGGGCGAGGACCTGAGCTTCCGGCTGCTGCCGGCCGGCCATATTCTCGGCGCGGCCAGCGTCGTGATCTGCTGCGGCCATACGGTGGTGGCGTTTTCCGGCGATCTCGGGCGCCCCGACGACCCGCTCATGCGCGCACCGGCGCCGCCCGTGCACGCGGACTATCTGGTGGTCGAATCGACTTACGGCGACCGGCTTCACGCCGCGCGCGACCCCGAGGACGAGCTGGCCGAGATGTTCGCGCGCACGTTCGCGCGCGGCGGTCTGGTCGTGATGCCCTGCTTCGCGGTGGGACGCGCGCAGGAGATCCTCTACTACATCGCGCGTCTCAAGGAGAGCGGGCGCATGCCCAACGTTCCCGTGTTTCTGGACAGCCCGATGGCGATCAGCGTGACCGATCTCTACCGGCGCCACATGCGCGACCACCGGCTGACGCTCTCGCAACTGCACGTGCTCGACCACGCGGCGTTCATGACGCGGACGGTGGACGACTCGAAGGCCATTGCCTCGCGCAGCGGGCCGATGATCATCATCGCCGGCAGCGGCATGGCCACGGGCGGGCGGGTGCTGCATCACCTGGGCCTCTATGCGTCCGACCCGCACAACACCATCGCGCTCGTCGGCTATCAGGCGCCGGGCACGCGCGGCGCGACGCTGGAAGCGCATGCGCCGGCCATCAAGCTGCACGGCGACTATGTGCGCGTGCGCGCCGAGGTCTCCTCGATCTCCTCGCTTTCCGCTCACGCCGATTACCGGGAGACGCTGCGCTGGCTGGCCGGCATGACCTGTCCGCCGGTACGCACGTTCGTCACCCACGGCGAACCCGCGGCGGCCGACGCGCTGCGCCGGCGCATTGTCGAAACGCTGCACTGGGACTGCTGCGTGCCCGAATTCGGCGAAACGGTGGAGTTGCCCGAAGCGCCGGTCCGCGACAGCCCGTCCGGGACTGCCCAGGCTCGCCTTCCGAATCCGCTGGAGCACAACCCCTGAACGTCTGCGTGCGCGTTTTCCCTCCACCAGAGCGGCCATCCACGTAAAATCGGGATAAGCGACCCGCGTGACACGGCACATCCGACACCGGGCGCCCTCCCTCGACACCACCCTATACACGCGAATGGCTGACGCACCCGTCCCGCGCAAGCATCTCGCCCCGGATTCAGGCCATGAGTCCAGACGCTGATCCGCATCGCTCCGCCGCGCGCGACGCGGCCCCGGTGCGCGCAGGCCTGGCCGGCAGGCCGGCTGTGGCCGCCGCGCTGGCGTTCATCGTCGCTTTCGCGCTGGCGGGCCTCGCTGCCGCGTTTGTCGTCCAGCAGTGGCAAGCCGCCGCGGAGCAACGCTTTGCGCGCCGCACGTCCGCCCTGCGCGTGACCGCCGGGCAGGCGCTCATCGCCGACGAAGCCATGCTGCGCGGCGCGCGCGGCTGGCTGGCGCAAACGCCCGCGCCCGATCCCGCGGGCTGGCAGCGCTATGTGCTGGCGCTCGACCTGGAAAGCTCGCGCTCCGCGGTCGTTGCGCTGGGCTACGTTGCGCCGCGCGCCGAGCCGGATAAGGGTGCGTCCGCACCGACCGGCGATGCAATCCTGTGGTCCGGACTCGCCGCGGCGCCTCCGGACGTCGTTGCGCACACCGCTGCCGACCAGGCTCAGGCCCTGGCCGCGCGCCGTTATGCGGCGCAAACCGGCAGCGTCGCGCTCGCCGTGGAAACGATTCCGGGCAACGCGGCGCCCCTGTTGACCCTCTATCTGCCGTTGTACGCGCAACCAGCGGCGGCCGGTGCGGCCACGCGCCCCGTCTCCGGTTTCGCCGTGGCCCTGCTCGACCCGCGCCGGCTGTTCGAGCCCATCCTCGCCACCCAGCCGGATCTCGGGCTGACCGTAAGCGCCGGGCAGCCTGGCGTCGAACTCTACCGGAGCGCGCCCGCCGAAACCGACGAGGTCATGCCGGGCTCGCGCGTCGAGCGCACCGACACGCTCGCCTTCGGCGGCACGACGCTCACCCTGAAGACGAGCGCCGCCGCCAATCCCCTGCTCACCGGCGCCTTCACCTGCGCGGCCGCCATCCTGCTCGCCGGCGCCCTCGTGGCCGCCCTGTGCGCCGCGCTCGCGTTTCGCCTGGCCCGCCCGCGTGCCGTGCCGGCCCCCACCCCGGCCGAGGGCGACGCGCGCCTGAACGAGGCGCGCATGATGGGCATCATCCGTTCGTCGATGGAAGCCATCATCACCGTGGACGAGACCCAGCGCGTCGTGATCTTCAATCCGGCCGCGGAATTCGTGTTCGGGCTCTCCGCCATGGAGGCGATCGGCTCGCCCCTCGCGCGCTTCATTCCCGAGCGCTTTCGCGCGGCCCACGAGCGGCACGTCGACCAGTTCGGCGCCACCGGCGTCACCGAACGCCAGATGGGCCACCAGCAGCGTGTCCTCTACGGCGTGCGCGCCAGTGGCGAGGAGTTTCCGATCGAGGCGTCGATTTCGCAGATCCGCGACCGCTCCGGCAAGCTCTACACGGTCATGCTGCGCGACATCACGGAGCGCCTGCGCGCGGAGAATTCGCTCAGGCGCTCGCGCGAAGAGCTGCGCGAACTCTCGGCCAATCTGCAAAACGTGCGCGAGGCCGAAAAAACCCGCATCGCGCGCGAGCTGCACGACGATCTCGGCCAGCAGCTCACCGCCCTCAAGATCGACCTCTCCACGCTCGAACAGCGGCTCAAGGGCAACCTCACGCCGGATCTCGCCGCGCGTATCGAAGGCATGAGCACGCTGATCGATTCCACCGTGCGGGCCGTGCGGCGGATTGCGGCCGACCTGCGGCCCGTCATGCTCGACGACCTGGGTCTCGTGCCGGCCATCGAATGGCTCGCCAACGATTTCACGAGCCGCTACGGCATCGCCGTGCAGCGCCACATCCACACCGGCAATACGACCTTCTCGAACGCCGCGGCCTCCACGCTCTTTCGCATCGTCCAGGAGGCGCTCACGAACGTCGCCCGCCACTCGGAAGCCAGCGTGGTCGTCCTCACGCTCGAAGTCGAGGGGCAGCGCTGCACCCTGCGCATCGTGGACAACGGCCGCGGCACCGAGCGCGATGCCGGCGGCTCGCCGCATCGCACCCGGCACGACAAATCGTTCGGTCTGCTTGGCATTCGCGAGCGTGCGCACATGCTCAACGGCACCGTCGATATCGATACCGCGCCGGGCGAAGGCTTTGCCATTTGCCTCACGTTCGAACTCGAC
>NZ_BAYB01000057.1 GCF_000685035.1 Paraburkholderia ferrariae NBRC 106233 | reverse complement strand
CCGGTTGATGTGTTCCGGGGTATTCGTACCTTTCGTGCAATTTCTGGCGGTTAGTCTCTAAAAATTATTATTTATCAACGACTTGGTGAATTCGTGTTTCGAGGAAATGTTGCAGCACGAGAAGCCTTTCTGGACGGGGCTCTACGAGCGATGACCGCCAGAAATTGCACGAAAGGTACGAATACCCCGTCGACGAAACCTCAACCTGTGCGCTGTGAAGATGTGGACGCTCTCACCACAAGACTCGGCATGAGCCGATGCACGTAGTCGGCGATCGGAAAATCGAAGGTACCGCGCAGATTGATTCCTTCCAGCGACGTCGGCGAAATGCTGCGCAGGTGTTCGGGCAAGACAGGCTGGTTGCCCAGCTTCTCGATCGTGTTGAGTGCGCTTTGCATGTGCTGCGTATTCCACGCCATGACGGCATTGGTCAGCAACGTCAGCGCCGAGGAAACAGCCATCAGCGAGTGGCGGTGACGCGTGAGCTCGACGGGAATCTTGCCTTGGTGAATGGCGCGCTGCACGTTGTGGACAGCCTCGCCGCGATTGAGCGCGTGCTGCAATTCGTCGCGAAATACTGGCACGGTAAAGTAGTCGATCAGGAAGATTGTCCGGAAGAGACGACCAAGATGAACGCCGCCGTCGTAGAGTGGTTGACCCCGTGCGGCAGAGCCAAAGCGCGCAAGCGCCTGCACAGCCGTGCAATGGCCACTTTGCACGGACGCGGCAACGCGTACAAAGTCATCCCAGATAGCTTCGATGGCGTCGAGTCGGACGTCGCAATCGGCGATCGCCGCAAGATCCGCCGGTACCAGGAAATCGACCGGTACATGCAGTCGGCGATCGCGCAGATGAGCCAGCCGGGGGCACAGGTCGAAGCCCAATGCGCGGGCCAGCCCCATCGCGAAATCGGTATACCCATGGGTATCCACGGCAAGCATCGCCACGTCGTCGGTACTGCTTTGCCGGATCACACCTTCGATCGCGACGCCCGCCTGCCGCTCGTTGAGTACAATCGGCTGGTCGTAGAAGATGCCCCAGCGATCGCGCACATGCGTGTACACGCCAATCGATGCAGTGCGCCGCCGCGGATCGGCGCGCGCCTGCCAGACCGTTTTCGTCGTTTCCAGCGACATCATGTCCGACGACGCAAGGTCCGCCCGGCCCCAGTGCTGCGCGATCGGATGCCGGTGCATGAATTCGAGCACAGCATCGGCAGCCTGACGCAGCATCCGCTCATCCGCGATACGGCTCATCATCTGGCGGATCGCGGTCGCCGACAGTTCCGGCACCATGCGGGCGATATCGGCGGCGGACATCGACGTGCCGTGTGCGAGAACCGCGGCATAGACCATCAGCAGTTCGGTGCTGGAGCGCGGCTCCCGACCCAACAGTATCCAGCTGAAGCGCACAGTGCTGTCGACTTCGAGAATGATCTTCGGCAGTTGTCCATCCGGCCGGGGCGCAAAAATCGCCCGGCGCAGTGACTCGAGCGCGGCATCGTGTGGCTGGGCGCCCAGTGGGCCAATATGGACTGCATCATCGACGCGCACCTCGCCGCGCGCCACTGCTTCGCGAAGACGTTCCAGACCGGCATTGAGATGCTCGATGACCGGCTTTAGAAACTCCTTGGGATCCTGCGGTAGCTTCAGGTGACCATAGTAATGATTGCGTCTGGCCTGCCACTCGTCGTCAGGGATCAGCAGCGTGGCCTGACTGCGGAATTCGAAGCTGTGCTCGACATAGACTGAGCCGTTGCGCAAGGCGACGCGGAGCGCGAAGAGCGTCGCCCATTCGAAAGCGAGCAGCGCCTGGTTTCGGTCTTCGTTCTCGATCAGGCGTTGCCAGGCCCGACCGAGCGGGACGGTCGTGTCCTGCGGCAGCTCGACCGATCTGCTCGCGTAGAGGTCGCGTAATAGTGCGAGCGCTTCGATGACCGGATGCGCGGTCTGCGCTTCGAATGGCAGCGTCAACAGCCTGGCGAGCATGGCGCGAGCGACGCGCCGTTTGGATATCAGTTGCGAGCGAACCAGGCTCGCGCGGCTGGGTGTCTCCTGTTTGAGCACCGCATCCGCCAGGGCGGAGATCTGCTCGACCAGTTCGTCGTGCGTCAGACTTTCGTCGGCGACTATCGCCTTGACGGCCGTGGCAAAGTCGTGCATCTGTGCCTTGAGGTCTGGCCGCGCTGCCGAAACCCTGCTGTTCGCTTCGTTGAGCGATTTGCGAATCCAGCGGCCGAGCATCGAAAGCAACTGGTCGGTGGCGGTGCAGAGCGCATACCGCATGAAGCATGCGGCCTCAAGCCGGCGAGACGACTGGATTCGCTTGCTGACCGACGGTTTGCGATGGGCACAGCGCCGCGCGAAGTGTCGCACGCTTGCTTCATTGCATGTCGTCGGCCAGTTGCCGTGTACGCCAAGCTCGACCAGTCGATCAATCTTGCGGAACAGTTCGCTCATCTGATGCGTCGAGTTGCGCAGCGGCACCGACCACAGCCATTGCTGCAGGCTCGCAACCGACCCATGCGGCTGCGGCAGAACGCTTCCCCAGCGATCAAGCGTCGCTTCGCTGAACGCGTGGACGAGGCTACCGGTCAGCGTCGTCTCGACATCGCGCGCGGCCTGTACGAGCAGGGGCGTGAGCGCGCGGTCCTGCTGGATCAGGATGCGATGTTCATAAAGCCATCGCTTGAGTTCCTGCATGAGATCGGCGCGATTCGGGCGCCCCGCGAGCCGCTCCTTGAGCCAGCGCACGACATAGCGGCGCTGATGTTCGGCCATCGGCACGAAACCGAGCGCCTGATAGGCAATCACCTGATGGTCGAAGAGCGTGCGTTCGCGGGTTTCGTAGAGGGTCCGTAGCGTACCGAGGTCCGGCGGCTCGATCCCGAGGTGCTTGCCCAGATGGCTCCACAGGATCTGCGGCACATACTGGTAAGCATCGAGTGTCGCGCCGGTCATGCGCACGAAGCCGATATGCAATGCGAGCGCCAGCCGGTAAAGGGGACCGCGGCGCGCGTTGATGAGTGCGCGCTCTTTGGATGAAAACGTGAAGAACGTGGCGAGTTCGAACTCGCTGAGGTCGCGCGGCATCCGCCGCATGCCCAGATAAGCCAATCGCCAGTGTTCCATCGCCGTCCACTCCGAAAGCGAAAGCGGGGCTGACCAGCCTAGCCGGAAAAAATCGGCAAATCAACAGACAATTGTCGGAGCCTGCTAGCGCAGCTGGTCGTGAGAAACCCAAACAGCAACTATTTGATTTATATCAATCAAATATTAGGGGCAGTCCGCCAGCCCTTGTCGCGCCTAGATCGCGCTACCGTCGTGATCTGCATTGAAATCACGGGGATGCCCAGCAGGGCATTGCCGGCATCTTCCCGTGGACTTACGCGCAGTACATCGAGTTCGCGACGTCGATCGGCGCGGCCTGGTGGGCGCAGCCGGACCTTTGCTGCGAACCCGAAATTGCACGGAATCAGGACGAGATCGACTACCGCGTCGACGCGACGGCAACGCTCCTCGAAGGTACGTTGCGCGTTGTCCATCACTGGCAGGCCGAGCTCGCGAAGACGTGCAGCCAGCGCGTCGTGATGAACCTCCTACAGCCGCCCGTGCCCGTCATTCAGGGCTGGTCGGCCAGCGATTACCTGCGCAGCCTCGATCTGCTCCTGCAGGTGTGGGAGCGTTGGCGGCCGTGGTATGCACCGCCGGCGCTGATCGGCATCGGATCTGTATGCCGACGCAGCCTGCACCACCCGACACATGGCTTGTTCGCGATCCTCGCGGCGCTCGAGGGGCATCTGCCGGCCGGGTCGCGCTTGCACATGTTTGGCGTGAAGGGGAGTGCGCTGTCGGAGTTGAAGATGTTCGACTTCGTCGCGTCGGCCGACTCGATGGCCTACGACTTCGGCGCGCGCATGACGGCGCGCAAACGCGGCGCGTCCAACAGCATCGCGCATCGTTCTGCGGAAATGAGCCGCTGGATGGCGGCCGCGCAGGAGCGCCTGCGCCCGGCCGCCGGCGACCAGCTACGCCTGTCGTTCACCACTGACCAGTAAGGAACCACCATGAGCAAGGAACAACGCACTACGGCGTTTCGCACGGAACTGATCGCCCTCGTGAACTCCCACATCCGCGGGAACCAGATCATTCCCGAGGAGGTGGCCACCGTCTTCGCCGAAGAGGCCAAGGAGGCGCTGGACAGTCTCGCGTGGAAGCCGCACCCGCAGCGTGCCGCGAGCGAGCACCTGGTCGCGGCCGCCGCGTGTCTGAAGGACGGCCGCGTCATCCCGGTGCCGAACTTCGAGATCCTGTTCCCCGACGTCGACGACAAGGAGTAGGGCAGATCCACGCGCGAGGCACCAAGAGAAAAGGCCGGGAAATCCCCGGCCTTTTTCGTATATCGCCGTCGCCTTCACGCCGGCCGCGGTGCGCTGCTGCGCCGCGCGCGAGTCTCCTGCAGGCGCTGCATCTGTTCGTTGGCCAGCCGCGAACGCGGCGTCATACCGAGCTGCGCGTCGATCGCGTCGCATGCTGCCTGGAAGCTGCCGTAAGTGCCCTTAAGCACCTTGTCGCCATCCTTCGGCGCCGACGGAATACCGCTGCCGTAGGTCGTGTGGGTCCTCGCCATGACCTGATACACGTTGTAGCGGTCGACGACACCATCACCCTCGTGCTGGATGTCGAGGCGCTTGGCCGTGACCTCGCGCCCTGGATCGCCGCGATCGTTCGGCACGTTCGCGCGCGCAACGTGGTCGTACTCGCGCGATCGGAAGACGGTCTTGCCGACGACGACGTGTTCCTGCATTCGCGGATCGCTATCGGCCGGCGTAACGGGCTGGCACTCGACCATGAACACACGGTTCATGGTCGGATCTTCGAAGGGCGGCTTGCTGCCTGGCCCTTCGTGTTGTGCGAGTTGCGCGGCCACCTGGCGCGCGAGCTGCGCCACGTCGCGATCGACGCGATGATTGTCGACCGCTTGGATGATTGCCTTGTACTCGCTGCCCGTCAGGCGATGCCGTCGCTTTTCGTGGATGTCCTGCAGCAGCTCTTGGCATTGCTCGAGCGAAAGCGTCAGCACGCTATTCATCGCTTCACCCCCCGAGTCGCGACCTGTCGTAGTTGCACGCGAAGCATAGAGCTCACCAGCTCGGCGATGACGGCAATCGCGGCCGATGCGATGAGCGGCTTCGTCGTCCACTGCGCGATGCTGTCATCCATGCTGAGACCCTTCGTGTGCAGCACGATGCTGCTCACGACAGCAAGGGCAAGCACGAAGACGACACCGATTTTCCCGAGGCGGGAAAGTCGGTTCAGGAAGACGATCGTCTGGTTGAGCAGCAACTGGTTCATCAGGCTCTCCATTAGCTCGCGCTATCGAATTCCCCGCGCCGATAGACGCAATTTAACATAATAAAGATTATCGGTATTTTTGTAGGTTGTTGATTTTGATGGAAAATTTCAGGTTTTAGCCGCCGCTCGAACGATCTTTGGTGCATATCCGGACAACTGCTTGATGAGCGGATGCTCGGCTTCGAATCGGTCGATGGCTTTCAACGTCTCGCGGCGTTTTTCGAGCGCCGTATTCATCGGAGCGTTTTGCTGGGTGACGACTTCCTCGCCATGTTTCTCGACTCGGGCGTCGTAGCCCAAGCCTCGATCTGGCAGCGCATCTTGCGAGCCTCGAAGTTCAGCAAATGCGGCCGCATCTTCATCGTAGAGTTGTCGGTGCCGCGCGATGAGACTCTGACGTTCTTCCGCCGAATAGAACGTCTTCAAAAGCTGCAGTGCGGAGAGCGTTTCCAGAGATCTGGCGATGCTCCTCAGTTGCTCCAAAGTTTGATCGGTTTCCTTCGTATTCATCGATGGCCCTTGCTGTTCAATTACACGAAATCCCCACCCATCCCCCGCCTTCCCGCTCTGCGGGAAGGAGCGAGTCGCCCTCTGTCGTCAAGGGGTGCGGGGGTAAGCCCCAACCCCCACACCCTTGCCTGGAGCGTCTACACCGGCACGCCAGCCCGTCAAGGGCCGCTGCGCTGCCGTCCTCACCCGTTCGGTGCTCGACCTGGCCTGCGGCCAGCTCTGCGCTCCGCTGCGGCTTCCGGGCGTCCCCTTGACCGTCTGACATGCCCACAAATCAAACGCAAATACATACATACGTAATTGCGTACACTAATCCGGCAATCGACACCCTTTCCGCTGCTGGATATCTCGATCGCTCGGCCTCGAGGAGGCATCGAAGCGGAACGTCCCATCGTCGTACAGCTCAAGCCAACCCCACACGCATTCGAGCTCGGATTGTCCTGGTTGCGGAGGCTTTTCCCACCACGGTTCGCGACTCATCAGTGCCGGCATGGCCATCTCCCTCACCTGCAGGTGTCGTTCGAGATCCCGCCGTCCGGGTTCGTGTCGACGCACACGGCGTTGCCTGTCGCGACGACGAAGTAGCGCGCGATGCCGGTCTGCGTGGCCACGACCACCGCCGCGGCCGCCAGAAGCAGCCACAGCAGGCCCAAACCGATATTTCGCACTGCCTTGCCGCCCGAGCGTGCCTTCATCGCCGTGTCCCCTGCGTGTTAAAGATCGAAGCTGGCCAGCGGCGCCTTGGTCTGCGCATTCACCAGCTCGAGGTGCGCACGCGAGACGACGGCGAGCGCCGTGCCGTTCTCCGCGCGCGGCACGTACAGATACAGCGTGCCCTGCAGAGCGAGCGCGTTCTGAACGCGTGCCGCCTCAATGAGTTTCGCCTGCGCCTCATCGGAGACGGGCAAGCTGCACGGGAAATCCGACGGCAAAATTCGCAGCGTCGCGCCTTGCTGATTCCGCAGAATCCCTGCCCAGCAATACTGGCCGTAGCTCGTCAGCGGGAAACTCTTCGTGTTGAAGTCGTACTGGCTCACAGTGACGTTCGTCAGACCCAGCGGCTTCTGCGAATACCCGGACACCGGCAGCGCGTAGTAGTCGTGCTTCCGGTATTCGTCCATTGCGGCATTGATGCGCGGCAACTCGGTCGCGGCGAGATCCTTCTTCTTGAAGGCGTCGGTCTCGTTGTAGTACGAGGGCGACAGGCGGTTGAGCTTGTCTTCATCGCTCACTGCACCCTGCGTCTTCGCCGAAACGATATACGTCAGTGCCATGCCTGCCGGTTCACCGTTCAGATCGACATAGCTCGCCACCGGCACGCTGCGGTCCGGCTTCGGTAGCGTCGGCACCTGCGCGGCGGCCGGCGCCGGCGCTGGATCAGGCAGCTTCGGACTGTTCAGCAGCGACGCGGGCGACGCATTGGTCTGCCCCGCGCTGGCCTGCACCGAATCTTTCTTGCCATCGCACCCGGCGAGTACAAGGCCAACGGCCAACAGCATCGCACCAGCTTTCAAAGTCATCCATCAGTCTCCATGCAAAAATGGGCATGGTCGCCTCACAGCAACACATGCCCACAGGTTTGCCTATACGGCCTGCTCTCAGCCGAAAATCGTGACGAGGTTCGCCTTGCACTCGTCGGCTTTCCGACGGTCGATACGCACACCCACAACCGGCAACGCGGGCACACGCGTCAGCAGCTTCAGTAGCGCCGGTTTGTTCTTCTCGACGTCCAGCTCCCATGCGTTCACGTTGTCGAAGTCCACGAGCGTCTCGGTGCCGTCGTTGACATCGACGTAGAGCGCTTTGCGCGTCTTCGGATCGAAGCCGACGTAGCGGTTGTAGATCACCGACACGACCTCCCACTGCGGCGCGAAGCCCTTCGCCTTGAAATTGGCGACGCGGGCGAGCACGCGGCCGCGCAGGAAATTCGGCAACGTCTTCAGCAGCAGGTAGCCGAGCACGAAATAGCCGAGGCAGCCAACCAGCAGCGGCACCGACACCTCGAGATCCTTGCCGGCATGGTTGGCCACGATGAAGAAAAGCGGCACGGCCAGCACCAGGCCAAGCAGGTAGAACGGGCGGAGCACATACCAGATGATGTTCATTTTGGTCCTCCTTAGTATGCCGCGATTTTGTATCACGTCTTGCATACGGAATTTCTACAAGGTCATTCTAGCATGAGCTATTGACAAGGGCCAGCACTATTGATAAGGGGCCGACTCCTGCGAGCCAGCCCCCATTCACATCACGCCTTGATGCCGTCGCCCGGCTTGTTGCCACCGGCGCCCGGTCCTCGACCACCGCCCCCACGACCGCCCGGCATCATGTGCTCGAGCTTGTTCGAGAAGACGTTGAGCGCGTTGCGCATGCGGTCGTTGTCGTCGCGTCCCACCGTCGCCGAGGCGTGGCCACCCACCCAATTGATCACCTGGTCCGGCACGATGAAGATTAGGTTGAAGCAGCTATGCACGAGGTTCAGGCACATCGACGCGTAGATCGCGAGGAAGAAGATGATGCTGAACAGACCTGTCACGGAGTCGAACTGCGCATTGGCCACCGCGATGCCGTACAGCAGATTTAACAGCGTGCCGCCCGCGATGACGCCGGCACCGCCGAGGAAGAACCCGATCACCATCAAGATCGGACGCACCATCACGTTCAACAGGAAGATGTAACCGTGTGCGGTGCGATGACCGAGGCCATCGCCCTCACCGCCTAAGTGCGTGATCGCCCACAGCGGAGCGGCAATGATCGCCTCGCCCACCACGACGAGCCAGTTCACGGCCGCCCCGAACCAGATGATGAACGGAACCATCGGCAGATAGGTCGACAAGGTGCCGCCAAGGATGAACAGCGCAATGATCGCCATCACGATGAACGGCGACATCGCGTCAAGCACACCTTGCAAGGCGTCGCCGATCGACGACACGGCGTTAGCCACCTTCGCAAACATGCCGGCGACGCTCCACCCTTCTTTGACCTGCGCGATCGCCTTTGCGGTCACGTAGGCGCCCAGCCCCGTCTCGGCGGCCGCCATCGTGTAGTCGCCGAGATTCTTCATCTTAATGAGCGGATTGACTTGCCCGCGCCCTTCCCCGCCGGCGTTGATGTCGATCATGTAGTTGACGATCCGCTGACCAGGCGCGTTGAAGAAGCTGCCGATGATCTTGTTCGCGTCCGAGCCGGCCGCGCCCTTCGAATAGTCACCCGTGCTCGACGTGCCCAGCGTCGGCGTGTACGTCGACGTCGCTTGCTGCGCCTTGTACGCCGCCATCGAGCTCTGGTAGACCGTCAGCATGGCCGGATCGCCTTCCGACGACATGCCGTACACAGAAGCCTTTGCCGCTACCGCGTCGGAGAGCTTCGTGTTGGCCTGAGCGAACGTCTGATACCACGCGCCCAGCGTCCACCACCCGCCTTCCTTGATCGACGTGCTCAACTGGCTAGCCAGTTGAGCAATGTTGCCCTGCTTCGTCGCGGCCATGCTGCTGATGGTGTTTTCGTACTGCTGAGCCGCCGACTGGATCGCAATCTCCGCGTCGGGTAGCGCTCCGCCTCCACCATTCTGTTTCTGGATCACAGCGTTGACGAAACCCTGCGCGGATGACGTCAGGCTCGACTGCATCGCTTGCAGCGCCTGCAGGTGCGCTTGGCGAATATCCGACGTGTCGATCGTACCGCTAAACCAGTTAGTCGACTGCGACTGCGGCTGGAGATCGTTGTTGATGTCGGCACCACCGCAGACAAAGCTCGAGTTCTTCAACACGAAACCCGAGTTGGTCGGCGACTGCTGGATGTAGCCGTCCTGAGTCACCAGCGCGCCGCTCGACTCGGCCTGCGCCAAGCCGGCATTGATCGCGTGCATGCACAGGTTCGACTCGAACACGCTATGCGCGAGGTTGATCGTGCTCGGCATCACCGGCTGCACAACCATCGACTGGCCGTTCTCGAAGGCCGACACCGACGCGTCGACGCCGAGGTTGGCGATCCCGACGCCCATCAGCGAAGCACCCCACAGCATCAGCAACTGCGAGAGCGACCAGCCGTTCGCGGTCGGCACGAGCGAGGCAAGACCCCACACGATCCGAATCGGCCCCCACATCGTGTGCTTCTCGCGGTCGAACACGGCACCATCATGGGCCGTCTGCGACACCTTCTTGAACATCACGTAGCACGCGAAGAACGCGCCGACGACGAGCAGCGCCCCGTTTGCGACTTGGAAAATTCCGGCCAGAATCGTATCGCTGCCGCCGGCGCCGCCCGTAGCGAGCGGGTTGTTGACGACGTTGCCGTAGATCGATACCAGAGCTTCACGGGACTTGTCGCCCGAGCGTTGAGCGGCCTGCGTGATCTCGCCGATCGACGTAGTTTGCGCCAGTGCTGGCAGTGACAGCAGGGCCGCTATGCCGGCCATGAGGCCGGCGAAAATGCGGGAGGTCTTCATGCGCGCGACCCTCCCTTGCGGCCAAACTCGGGATCGAGCGTGACCCACCACCATCCCTTCACTTCGCGCATGAAATCACCGAGGCCGCCCTTCTCCTCTTTTGAGAGCCGGTGCGTCCGCAACTGCCACAACCGGAGTTGCGCGCCCAGCGCAACCATGAAGAACACGGGCTGGCTCGCGAGCAGCGAAATTGCCCCGAGTGCGATGCCGCGGTTATGACCGAACCAGATCCCGCCCAGCATGCCGTAGAGGGCCATCAATGCGAAGAACGCTGCGGTGCCGATCGCGACGCGCTTCTTGCCGAGAAAATAGCGGTACAACTCGTCTTCGCTGAGCGCATTCTCAGAGCGCTTGCTCATCGCATCCGAGAACGAGTCGTTGCGCTGCTCCTTCGGCCCCTTGATGCCTTCGACGATCGTCTTGCGCGCGTCGTCGCCCAGCTCCTTCAGGGCGCCGAGGCTTTCCTTCGTCCGTTCGGCTTCCTTTTTCGCGAGCGCGACGGTCCGCCGCATCGCCGCGAACGGCAACAGTACGCGCCATGCGACCTTGCCCGTCGTGCGCAACGCGCTCTTCTTCTCTTCCGTAGCCATCACTGACCTCCCATACGGCCGCCAATCGCCCGGTACTTCTGCGTCAGGATCGGCTCGTATTCCTGACGCGCTAGGCTCGCGAGAATCTGACCATTGATGACGTTGCCCTTGCGCATCTCGTTTTCGACCTTGAGCAGCAGCCAGTTATTGAGCGACGAGACGCGAATTTGCTCGCGCACCAGGTTATCGCCGCTCATGGCCTGCAGATCCGTCTGGTACGCCGTGTTCGCATACCGTCGGCCGACTTCGAAGGCTTCAAACTCGCGCGCGGACATCATGCCGGTTGCCTTCGCTTGCGACGACGCCACCTGGTTGTAATACGACGCCGCCGACGGCGCCTGCAGCGCATCGGTCAGCAGATCCTTCGTCGCCGAGTTCGGCTGGCTGTCGGCAATGAGTTGATCTTGCGGATCGGAGGCTGCGGAGATGACGGAGTTGTACTGGTTCATCAGGCCCACGTATTGACCGCCCGCGACCGTGTTCGCTTCACCCTTGCGCAGTTGCGGCCCGATCGACCGACGAATCGAGTTCTGCGTGTACATACGCGCGGCATCGGTCTGCGCCTGCGAGAACGTGAGTTCCGGTGCCTTTCCGTTCGGACCAGCGCCGCTCAGCACGGAGTCGATGCGCTTGTCGGCGCCGGGCATGTTGCCGGACACCGACGGGCACGCAGGAGCGCCACCATAGGCCGAGTAGTCGTCGCTGTCGCAATACTGAGCGTGGATTTTCGCCGCGCGCGACGCGTCGATTTCCGGTGCCGGCGGTGGAGAGTTGATCGCCTGCGCGATCGCGGCATTCGCGATCGACCCACCACCACCCGGCCGGATACCACCCTTCGCCGCGCCGGCGGCCGCACCGACCTGGACAGCACCGCCCGAGCCGGACTCGCTGCAGATATTGTCGGGCACTTGATAGCGTTGGCGCGCGTCCTCGACTCGGCGATTCATCTCCATGTTGACGTCGTTCTCGCGCTGCGCCCGCGCGGCGGCTTCGATCGTGCTCGCCGTCTTGCTGCCGTTCTCATTCACGGCCACGCCCAGGTTGTACAGCAGCGTGCTCACCGACGTGTTCATTGCGGAGATCGCGCCCGTGATGGTCGTGTTGGCGATGTTCACTGCGCCCACCACGCAGCCGTCGCAGATCGCGAACGCCGGCGTCGACGCCACCAGACCGCCAACCAGCGCCGCAGCGGCGAGCGGCTTCATTACGATGTTCTTCTTCATACGGCCAACTCCCGTTGCTTCCTGATGTTGCGCGTGTACGCCTCGACCAGCTTGCCCGCCAGTCGCTCGACGACGGACACGTCCTCTTTCTCCGACGATTCGGTGCGCATGTGCTCAATCGTCTCCAACGCGGTCCCCAGCGGGAAGTGCTCAGCGAGCAGCTTGCGCGCTTCGTAAGGCCCGATTCGTTTGTAAAGCCGGTTGCGCAGCGCGACGTCTTCCTGCGTCGTCGAGAACGCCCACAGCTCGATCGGACCCACGGTGTTGGTAAGGAGCTGCACGACGAAGCCGACCTTCGTCTTAAACAGCGCGAGGAAGTTGCCGCCTTCGGGGCCCGGACCGACGGCTTCGCGTTGCAGCCGTCGGATCGCTTCTTCGGAAACGTTGTAGAGCGTGCGCAGAATCGACTCGTCGGCCGCGTTGCCGCCGCGCATCACATAGACTGCCGTCGCCGCGTTGAGCAGCTCTTCCGGATAGTCGGCGAGGTACTGCGAGGCGTTGACGATACGGATACCCCACTTACGCCCTTCTCGCCCGTCCTTGATCATCGTCTGCACGAACGCCTGCTGACCGCCAGTGTTATGCACTTCGTCGTAAGCGATGGTCTTCTGCTCGTCTTGAACGTCCGCTACCCGCTTCAGGTGATAGTCCTGATACATCTCGGGGATCACGGGCAAAACCACTTCCTCGCGGAGGAAATAGTTCTTTGCTGCCATCTGCCGCGCGAACATGTACATGGCGGCGGTACGAAGCATGCCCTCGGGCGTTTTCCCGCCAATCACGTCGTTCAGGTCGATCGAAATGACGCGCGTCTCGCTGTTCAGCTCGAAGCGCGTGCGGCCGGCGAAAAGCGCGTAGTTCGACGTCGCCACCGAGAAGCAACGGTACATGTACTTGAGCAGCGGCTCGTTAGTGCCTTCGACCCTAGCGTCGCCGAACAGGTCGCGGATCGACTCGTCGTTCAGATATGCGCTGAAATCCTGCAGCACAGGAACGGCTTGGCGCTGCGCGAGCGAAGCCTCGCGCACGTAGCCAGCCTTGAACAGCATATCGGTCACTTCCCACCACTTCGCGACCGACCACCACTCTTCCGAATACTGTTCCTTCAGGCCCGACGACTCGAGCACATCGTCGACCGTCCGGTCGATATGCGGCTCGTACATGTGCGGGTTCTTCGTCGCACGATCCTCGTAGGCAATCCGTAGCAGCATCTCGTTCACCTGCGAGCAACCCGCAGGCGCTTTCTTGGTGCCGGGATCGGTACAGAACAGCGTCATTAGATCGACGAGGAATTCGGTCTCGCGCGACGTCGGCGAGCGCGCGCCGAGCTGCGTGTCATACGGATTGGTCGCATAGTCGACCGAGTTCTGCAGGCGAAGATACACAGCCTCGCTTTTGCGATGCTCCGGCAACGAATCCTTGATCAACTGGATAAGGCCGGACGAAGACGGGCCGACATCGATAATGGTCATCAACGGCAGGCGAACGTTGCCGGCGCGGTGAACCGTCGCGCTGTTCATCGAGTTCATGAGAACCGACTTACCGCTGCCCGGAGGCGCACTGATAAGCTCGATCCACGTGTCCTGCAGGCGACTGCCCAACTGGATCGGATAGATTTTCCCGTCGGGCGTGCGAACAATCAACGAACCGCCGTCGCCCCACGGCGTCGCCGGCCGCTGCAACGGCAAGAGATACAGCGCATCGGGCAGCGGCGGCACCATGCGGTTCGCGATGTTCTTCGTCGTAAAGCCCGGAATGGTGGACGCCCACGCAGCCAGCGGATCGCCGTGTACCGACGTCACTTGGCAGATGCCCCACGACTGAATCGACTTCTCGAGCGCTGCCATTCGGCGCTTCGTTTCGCGCTCGGAAGGCGACCAGGTGGACACGGCGAATTTCATTGAGCAGATCGCGTCTTCCTTCGATCGCTCGTTCAGGTCGATAAACGACTGTCGGATCTGGCGGTTGCTGGGCAGCATGCCCACGAACGCGACCATCATTTGCCGAGCCCGCATCTCATTGAGGCCACCGGGATTCAGATCGACGCGAACGCGCCACGGGATTTCGCGGTCGATCGAAGCGAACAGCGACGAAAACGGCTGCGGTTCCTGCGGCCCGAGCTCCATCGACATGTTGCCGTGCCAGAGGTCGTCCGTCTTGATGATCTCGCGATGGTTCGTCACGTCGTTCGTGCAAACCTGATAGTTGACCGGCGGCGCCGAGAGGTCCGAGTGATCGTGCTTGTCTTCCCGGCCACGCGGGATAAAGCGATCGCCGGGAAGCACCGGCCGAAACTTCTGCGAGGTCCGTTCGCGATTGACCATGATCCGCACGCGCTTGATCGCTTCGTGCGCGCTGATCGGCCGGAGCATGATGCCCGGCCGCCCTTCCGAGCCGCTGCGCTCGAAGTCATGACGCACGCGATCCACCATCGTGTCGTGACGATATTTCATCGCCATTATCACTGACGCGGGATTCTGACCGAATTCGATGCGCGGCAGATTGTGTTTCTGCGCATCCACCGACCGTTCCTTGAGCTCCCGCTTCATCTCCTCGGGGCTCATGACGTTCATGTGCGTGTACACGATCATCAGGTTCTGTTCCCACGCGACGAGCGGAGCATTACGCCGCACGCGGTCCAGAATGATGTCCTCCGACTTCAGGCCGATACGCCGAGCCGCATTGATCTGCGGCTCGGCAAGACGCATCAGCTCGTCGAGCGATCGATCGGGATCTCGCTCGAAACCGAACGTGATCGAGTGGCCGTAGCGCTTCATATAGCCGTTCATCTTCACGCGCAGGTTGTCGATCATCTTCCCGAAGTCTTGATCCGACAGGATCTGATACGTGCCCTGCACGTCGAACGCGGTCAGCAGCGCGAGCTTGTTGTCGACGACGATGTACGGGTCTTTCAGGCCCGGGTGCCGCTTGATGTCTTCTTCCGTCAGGCCCACGGCCGTCGCCAGCTCGCAGTATCCGGCGAAGTCCTTGCCGATCCAGTAACGCGCGAGATAAGCGAGCGTGTCCTCGATCGCGGTTACACCCTTGTCCAGAAAGCCCATGTTCGTTCCTTTTATGCAGGCGCGTTCATAACGTCGTGATACACCTGGCCCCACTTGCCGACCGGCAACGTACCGTAAGATTCGCGCGCCCACGTCGCAGCGACTTGCGTGTACGGGCCAGGATTGAAAACTACGGCGAGGTCTTGAAAGACGACCTCGCGCTTTTCCCGGTCCTCCTCCTCGAGGCGAACGATCGCCTCGGCGAACACAGCCGGGTCACTCGTGCCCCAAGCGTCCTTCGCGTAGTCGCGATGCGAAGCCATCCAGTTCAGCAGCTTCTTCGCATCCTCCCGCACGACAGGATCGTCCGACTGCATCGCAACGATGATCGTGCGCTGGAGATGGTTCGCATCTTGCCCACTCAGTCCCGGCAGATAGGCGATCACGGCGTTGCCTTCGCCGAGTTCGCCGAGATGGTTCCAGCCGTGGCACAGATGATCCGCGGCGCGCAGGTTCTCTGCTCGCACGTCGCGATGGTTGTCGCTCAGGTTGTGAACCTGGTTCTGCGACGAATAGAAGCCGCAGAACATGCAACGGTGCCCGTCGGCGACGAGCGTTTTGCGGCGTAGATCCTGCTGCTCGAATTCGGGTTCCGTCGGCTCGACCGCGCTCGGGTGCTTGTCGCCCCAAACGCGGCTTTTCGTCGAAAAGAGCAGAGCCGGGTGCGCCGCCTTCTCGAAGTTGCTGCCCAAGCTTGGCTTAGGCTGCACCTTGTCGAGCTCGACGTCGGCCGGGTCGTGAATATCGGTTCGGTCTGTCGTCATCGCTAAGTAGAGGCGGTCGGTTGACCGCCCTCCCCCGTATGAGAGCGGTTACTGCGGCAGGGCGCCTTGCGACGAGCTCTGGATACCTACCGTTTCGCCGGCCTTGATCATCACGAAGCCGGTCGCGCCGAGAGCGGCACCCGCCAAGATCGGAACAAAAATCTGGCCGCCCTTGATCTGGCTATGCTCGCCTTCCTTACCCTTGCGCCACCAGTTGTAGCCGCCGTAGCCTGCCCCGCCGAACCCAACGGCGGCGAAGAGCTTGCCGAGGTTGGTCTTGATTGAATCGCCCTGTTGGGCGGCTGAGTCGACCATCCCGGCAATACCATTGGTGGCCTGAGCGTGTGCCGCAGTCGCGACGAACAGACCCGTAAAGGTCATCGCGGCGCTTGCCATCATGATGCGACGCTCGCGCGGCGTCCGCGATTCCACATAGTCCGCGCACTTTGCCGTCGCGCTAATGTGCGCTTTACGCCCGAGGTCTCCGAGCCACTCGATGGGCTTGAGCATTACCTTTTTCATACATCTTCTCCTATCAAGGTGGAACTACCAGTAGAGGCCGAAAGATTGCCGGAACGCCTCGATAACATCCGGGATCTGAACCAGCATCGCCCCGCCCACCATGTGAGTGAGGGCACGCCAGACAGAATCGTCAGCACCGTGTGACGACTGCCCGTCCATCGATGCTTTTTTCAGAATAACGACGCCACGAAAGAAGAAGACGCCGCCCGCCACACTCGCGATCGTTAGGACTGCATTGATCGCGTCCGCAAAGCGACCGAAATCGGCCGCCCCACTGTACGAAATCGGCCCGTAGCTCACTGAGCCGGTGCCGAACGAATTCCACGTCGCGTTGATGAACTGCGACAGGTTCAACAGCAGGCCGCCGATCAGGATGATCGGCAGAATGTCACCGATCGTGACCGGAGACTGGCCCGGCAGTCGCGACGCGCGCTGCATGCGCAGCAGCGAGTTCCCGACGTACAGGATGCCGACCACTACGCCGAGCACCCAAAGGAATCGCCACATCGCCACCGAAAAATCGCTGGCGAAGTGGACGACCATCTGAGCCAGATCCATAGCGTCGCGCTCCTATCGAATGGTGCCGAGCGACGTCACAACCTGACGCGTCGAGGCATCGACACGAACGATGCGCATGCCATCGATGACATCGCCAGCTTGGACGACATAGGTGCGCTCGGCATTCTGAATCCATGCCTGGTCGCGGTAGACCGTGTTGAGCGTGAAGTCGCCCGGTTTCGTCGTTCCGGCGCCAATACGCGTCGTCGCCGTCGGCGTGGTGCTTACATACCGACGCGGTGAGGTCGAAACGTGACGCACCCGATGCTTCGGCTTGCTGACGCTCGTGCTCGCGGTCGCGATCGGAGCAGGACACTTCGCCGCTTGCGCTTCGGCCGTGGCGAGCTTGCCCTGCAGATCGTCAACCTTCGCCTGCAACTCGGTTTCCTTCGCTGTCGGTTGCGATGCTTGCGTGCTGGTCGCGCTCGCACCACCCGGCGCTGACGCAGCGGTTACCGTCGCCGCAGATGCACCGCTTGCCGGAGCCACCGCAGTCACGTCGCTCGCCGGGGCTGCTGTCGCAGCCGTGACGCTCGAGGCCGCGACTGCCGGCGATGTGGCGGGCTGATTCGCGACCGGCTGATACTGTTGAGCCCGGCTTGCATCGGTCATTGCCTGATCGGGGTTGAGCATGCGCGCGGTCGTCGATTTGTCCGAAGACGATCCGCTGAATACATACGGCCAGCCGATCCACGCCGCTGCGACGACAGCGCAGGCGATCGCGAAATGCACCGGGCCGAGCTTCGACACGAAACTCGGCAGCGTGGAAGCCTTCGGCTGCGCTGCACTGGCTTGCGTTTTTCCGGATTCGCTCGCGTTCTTCGCATCCGGCTTCATGTTGAAAATGTCTACGCCGGAATCCGGCTGCTTATCCTTGCCTGTCGGGTCGCTCATATCGGGCACCTTTTCGTATCGTGTCTATTATACGGAATTATTGCTGAGGATAGTAGCCCGATCCCGGCGGCTGGTAATAGCTCGGAGGCGTGTACCCAGGCATGTTGTACGGCGTATTGCTGTAGCCGCCGTAGCCGCTCGGAGCCACGGGAGAAACGTTCAGCTTGGGCGGTTGCGATGCCGGCTGACCCACGGCGCTGAGCGGATCGGTTCCGGGAGCCATCGGCTGGCGAGGTTGGGTCGGTCCCGTCGCACCAGCGGCAACGTCGTCGCTCGCGAGCACCGGGCCGATGAACTGAATCCAGATAGGCGTGTCCTTCGGGATAAGAACCTGCTTCACTGGCATGTTCGCCGCGTCGTTGGCCAGCACCTGCCCCGCTTGCTGGCCCATACCGCCCGCAATCGTTCCACCGACAGCGCTCCAGCTTGGCGTCGACGGATAGGTCTGGATGACACCGCCTTGCGGCGTGATGATGTTCTGCGCGGCCGCCTGCTCAAAGAGTTGACCAGTTCGCCCAATGCCCATCGCGATGGCAGGGATGATGATGCGCGAGAAGTAACGGTTGTTGACGTCGCCCGACAACGCCGTGCGCATCGTCGTTTGATCCATAGCCTTCGCGGTCACCTTGTACGAGTGGCCCTGCCACTGCATGTACGAGAACGTCATGTCGACCGAGTTGGTGATTCGCTTGTAGCCCATCGCGAACAGCACCGCACCGGCGTACTGACCGTTCGGGATATACGCCCGCACGACCGAATTCTCATCCGTATCGATAGCCGTCTGGAGCATGGCAGGGATAAGAGCGAAGTCCTCGACGACCTTCACTTTCGCTGCGGCCGCCGCGGCGGCCTGTTGCACCTGGGCCGGCGTGTCCGACTCGTGCATCAGCGACTTCGCGTAATCAGCGCTGTCCGTCGAAACGCGCGCAGTGCTATGCGGCACCGGCGCCCAGTTCGCCATCAACCCCTGCATCTGGTCGCTGACTTCCTTCTGACGCTGCTGGTCCTGCTGCGGGTTCTGTTGCTGGGCCGGCTGCTGGTAGTAGACGACCTGCTGCGCTTGAGGCTGGGCCTGCGGCGCACTCGCGGGCTGATCCGGTACGTTGTTCGTGCGACTCGACAGCACTGACAGATACGACTGCCCGTTCTGCTCGGCATCGGTCGCCTTGGTGCGGTTGTATTTGTCGAGAACCTGCGAATACTGCTCGCTTTCTTTGGTCGGTGTGCCGCGCCCTTGCGTTTGCACCGCGCTGATCTGCGACTGCTTGCGCGAGCTGTCGGCGAAGTAGGTCGCGGCGATATAGCCGACAACCGCGATCGTCACGATGACCCCGATCGCGACGATTTTGCTTTGGCGCCCGACGTCCGATTGTGTACTCATGCTCTGCCTCTCAATTGATGTCGAGTTGGAGCGTCACGGACCGGCCCATCTCGGACAGCGTGACGTAAGGGGTCGGCGGCAACCGATAAACGCGCGTGCCGTCGGCGGCAGACATGCTTTGATCGAATGCCGTCTGAATGTCGTAGTTCGTGCGAACGAACATCGCGTCGCCGTACTGCCAAACCTGCGTGCGTGCCGGTACGTCGCCATGCGCTGTCACGCGCTTCGCGCCACTCGGCGGAATGCCGTCGAGGAATCCCTGCATCGTGTCGTCGTACAGCGCGATACGACCGGCTCCGAGGAACGGGGCTTGTGCGTTCGGACCACGGCCGGGCACACGCAGATCGAGGCGATAGTCGACAACGCGGCTCTTCTCTTTCGAATCGGGCTCGCCGGTGGCGAGCTTGACCACGACCGGCGTCGCCATGCCCTGAAGGAAGACGGTCACATTACCGTCTTCATAGGCCGATAACGCCGAGATCACGACGGACGGCGTGCCTTGCAACCATTCGACATCGAAGTAGCGGGCATCGGAAACTCGCGGAGCAACGGCGAGCGGCCACGGCGCGCCCGTCGAATCCACGAACACCAGCGTCGTCTGCTCGCCGGGCAGCACGCGCGCGATCGGGAGCGCGGCACCGGGCGAGAGGTCGACCGAGATGCTGCTGATCCGGGGCACGGTCCTGACAGGGTGATAAGCCTTTGCCTTGCGCGAGTCGTCGAGCTGCTGACGCAGCTTGACGATCTCGCCGTTGCTGAAGGGCGAAACGACCTGCTCGGCGCGTTCGTAATTGCTCGGAGGCGCGAGCGGGGGCATCGGCGCGACGCCATTCTGAGGTACTGCTCCCGCCGGATACTGCTGCGGGTAGCCCTGCGGGGCTTGTCCGGCCACAGCATAATTCGCCGCTCCATAGTTGGTTTGCGGGAACGCAGCCTGAATTTGCTGCTGCGAGCTCATCGGCGCTTGACCAGGCGGCGGCGGAAATGCGCCGGCCGGTGCGCCCGCATTGACCCACTGCGGGGCTTGCGCTTGTTGCGGCTGCTGCGGTGCCGGTGCAGGCGCTGCGACACCTTGCGCGGCCGGTGCCGCGCTTTGCTGCTGCGCCGGTTGGGGTTGGGGTTGAGGCTGTTGCGCGTTTTGAGCCATCGCCGGAGCGAGTGTGCTGGCCGCCAACGGTGCAACGAGCAAAAGGGCGAGTCGTTTCATCGTTCGAGTCCTCAAAGCGGCTTCGTCACCAGTTGGCCGACGCCGATGCCTTCAATGGAGTCGAGCGTGGAAACTCGCTCGATCCGAACCGTTGCGAGGAAGCGCTGCGCAGGAAGCTCAGACGTCTGCCCCGACAGCTTGACCTCGATCGGCATCTCGACGTACCACACGTAGACGCCGTTCTCGACGCCCTCCTTTGTGAGAACGCCAGTGCCGGCAGTGATCGACATGTTCATGCGGCGATCGCGCACGGTCGCCAAGACACCCGAGGCTTGCAGCGATGCGATGAACGACTTGAAGCCGTCGCGCGTGTAATTGCCGCGGATGTCCTCGAGCTGTTGACGCCAGTTGAGGAAGTCCATCGTGAACGAACGGTTCATCGTGTCCTTCGCGTACTGGATCACGTCGGCCGCTTTGCGATACGGCTGCGACATCGGAATCAGCGGGAAGATGCGGCCGTTGTCGGAGGCGAAATACTGGCGGTCCGGGTTGAACGCACGCCAACCGAGCGCACCATTCGCGACGACACTGATCAGAAGCGCTGTCGCGAGAATGAAGTTCAGCTTGACAGACGAGCCTGCAATGAATTGCAGGTGCTTGCGGTCCTTCTCCATCCGCACCGCCGGCTCAACCGCATCGGCTGTTTGATGAAGTTGAGCGGCGAGCTCCGCGAGTTGCTCGCTCGCCGCATTCGGCTCTGCTGCATCGGACACGGCCTGGTCTCTCGAGGGAAGCGGGCCGGCAGCTACGGCCCGTTCCTGGTTTGCTTCGTTCAGTGCGGTCATCGAACCACCTCCTTTTTTCCGTATTATAACCATGATGCAAAAAACGACAAGAGCGCGCAAGCCTGACTGTCGGGGTTTTTGGTTTCATCAGTCGATGTAATTGTTAATTCCCATGCAGGATTGAATACGGAACGGAAGCAAGCGCTTCTGAGGCGCCCTTTGGGCTCGTATATCGCCGACGTTTTCCGGCCGATTTCGTATATCGCCGACACTTGAGGGCGTCACCGATTGCCCGCTAAGCCTCGAAAAACAAGGGGAAGAGGTGGATTTAGGACGAGAGAGCGGTACAGGAGGGGAGATGCGACAGGCTCGTACATCGCCGACAAGGGTCGTACATCGCCGACAATGTGGATAAGCCTCTGGACAGGCTGTTGAAGCGCTCGTATATCGCCGATGGATAGCCTCGGATATCAGCGACAAATGACTCGTATAACGCCGACGGCCATTTCGTACATCAGCGACATGCGCAACGCGCAGAGCCTTGTCGCGCAAGGCGTTTGAGGAGTTTTCCACAGCGCTAACACGCGCGCGGCTGTTAACCCTCCTTTTTTTACAAAACATAGTAGTAACGCGGCAGAGGCCTCCGCCTCTTGGGGGGCGCAAGCGCCCCCCGCCGGCTCGCTACGCGCGCTCAAGCGCGCTCCGCCCCGGCCGCGCTACGCGCGTCCTTCCCTCCCGGCATCCCCCCAACAAGTGGCGCGGCATAGCCGCGCAGGTTGACCAAGGCCGCGGCGAACAAGGCTTCCACGCGGCAGGCAAGCCTGCCGTGAAGCACCTCCGTGCCGCGGCCAAAAGCATTCAATAAAAAGGGAGGGCGACCTTGACCCTGCCGCTTCCAATCCTTGCACCGTCATCGCAGAACGACCGTCTCACTTCGAACAGCAAAAAACCATCATCTCGATCCTTCAGGCTCCGCCTCTACAAAGTAGGGGTCGTCTCAGAAAACGGAAAATAAAGCACGCTAAGCGTGCGTGGAGGCTGGCACCCAGCGGTACAGCGTCGGAATGGACACGCCGAGGTTCTTGGCCACGTCCTTGGGCGGCACCCCGCTGGCCAGCAGCTTCTTGGCCGACTCGATCTTGCTGTCGGTCATCTTCGGCTTGCGGCCGCCTTTGCGGCCGAGCTGCTTGGCGACTTCCAGCCCGGCGCGGGTGCGCTCGACGGTCAGCTCGCGCTCCATTTCGGCAAGGCTCGCCATGACGTGGAAGAAGAACCGCCCGGATGGTGTGCCGGTGTCGATGGAGTCGGTGAGGCTCCTGAACTGGACACCGTGCTTGTGCAGATCGCCGACCAGATCGACCAGTTGCTTGACCGACCGGCCCAGCCGGTCGAGCTTCCAGACGACCAAAGTATCGCCTTCGCGCAGCATTTCGAGCGTCTTGGCCAAGCCAGGCCGGTCTGCCCGCGTGCCACTCACCTTGTCCTCGAAGACCTTTTTACATCCGGCCTTGCTCAAGGCTTCGCGTTGCAGCTCCAGGTTCTGATCCTGCGTCGAGACGCGCGCATAGCCAATCAACATGGCTTGTCTCGCGCCCGGTCGATGCGTTCCTGCATCGCCTGCATCACTTCTTCGTGGGTGTACGATCTGGCGTTGGCGTCGGTGGCTTGCCGCAGGGCTTCCTCAACCTCGCGCGTCATCCGCTCGTAATCCTCCGGCCACAGCGCTTGCTCCATGCGCAGCGACGCCTGACCCAGCAGGTGCAGCAGGCTGAACAGCCGCATGTCGTTGGTGGCGACGATGCGCTCCCGAATCTGCTCCTGAATAGCTTCGCTAGCCCGATGCGCTTGTGGTGTGGCAGTCCCCTCGTAGTCAGCGGGGAATTCCGCTTCCTCGGCAATCCTTGCCCAGGCGCTGGCCAGCGCCTCGATGGTTGACGTGCTCATTTCCGCCGCTCCTGTGCTCTTTGGCGAATCAACCGGCCAAGGGGCCTCGACGCGAAAACCAGCAGCATCACGCCTATCGGATACCAGGTCGAGAAGACCACCAAGGCATCGAAGGCTGGCCGTCCGGTGTTGGTAGGCAGTACGGCGGTCACAGCCATCAACCCGCCGACCGTCCAGATGATGCGCCACACGTAGGGCATCACGCGGGGCACGTAGCCGTCATCGAAAGCGGTCTGGTAGTAGCGGCGCAGGCCGCGCTCGGCAAGCGCCTGGCGCTGCCGCTCCGACAGCGCATCCGTCCGGCCATACCAGCGCCGGAATGGTGGACAGCGCAGCAGCAAAGGGGTGAAGAGGATCATCACCGCCACGATCGCGACACCCCACGCCATGACGGCGCCGGCATCGGGCCGCTTGGCGTTCTCGATCACGGGCGCGAAGACGCCCGGAGCACCGATCATCCAGAACAGCGCAATGTGCTGATGGAAGGAGAGCTTCATTTGCTCATCCACTTGCGCAGCAGGCGCTTTTTCAGGGAGGCGCGTTCTTGCGGGTTGCGTCCCTTGTGATTGGCGATGCGATCCGCCGTGGCGGCCTGGCGCTTGACGGGCCAGTAGGAGCGGCCATCCTTGCCCATCGACCAGACGCTGCTGGCCTGGTTTTCCAGCAGGGGCAGATGGGCGCTCAGGGCTTCGGGCGACGCGCTGGTCAGCGCCGTGCGCTCACGGGTGCGCCAGCGCTGATGCCAGAGCTTCTTGTCCTCGCGCTCGCTGCCGCAGGTCGTGTGCCCGACGATGGGTGTTTTGCGGCGGCTGCGGCTCATAACGTAGTGGTCTCCAAGAACATTCAGGACTGATCCCAGGCGTCGATGGTCAAGACCTGATCGGCAGGACAGGCGGCTACGCGGTCGGGAACTGGATGGTGTTCAGTCTCATGCCGACCCCATTCGATTGATCGCGTCGCTTGCGGCACGCTGCGACGCAAGGAGGTTTGCGACCTGGTTTAGCAGCCGTGTCCGCTGCATGTCTGTTACCTATCTCCCCGACCGCTCATTGGACCAACTCCAGAGATTGGGCTCTATCGCTCAGCCAATACGAAACCGGCATTGGCTGATGCCACAACCGAGACGAACACAAATGGCTCGGTACCTGTATTTCGCGCCCCGTGCACTTGGCCCGGTCTTGCCACGGCTATCTCACCTTCCCTGAGGGCACGAACAATCCCATTGCCCTGAAAGTAATCAGCCATTCCCGACAAAACAGTCCACGTGTCTTGGCCGTGAGGATGAATGTGAGCCGCAATTTCCTGCCCGGGATGGACATGCCAAACCACGATAATTGAGTCTCGGGTTTCAAGCACAACGGAACGAATAGGCTCGCCTTCGGACGGCTGAACATACTCGGCTACAGAAAATATTCTCGATTCAACAGTCATCGGAGATCCCTCTTTCACAGTGCCCCCAGACAGGCTGGGTATGAGTTCTAACTCGAATTTGAACGGGAGGCTGGTCGTGCGGTCGTGCAGTTGCCGATGAGCGTGTCGGCTGCTGCCTCCTTGCCCACCAGCGAACTCACGTCCGTTGCGGCCATCCAGAAGGTCTTGCCCGAGCGCGGCTCATAGGTCGCGGGATCGAACACGCCAGAGGGGCCGAACATCGGCGGCTTGATTGGTCATGGCTCCATGCCTTTGTCGTTACGGTCTTCATCGTCGGCATCCTGACGCACGGCGGGCAATTGCTGGAGCAACGCCGGCAGCCATTCCTGTACCGTCTCCCACACCACATCGAGGTTGATGTCGAAATAGCCGTGAGCCATGCGATTACGCATATTGCGCATGCTGCGCCACGGCACGTCGGCATGCGCCTGGGTGAACTCGACGTAGCCATCCATCACCTTTGTGGCCGCCTCGCCGATGACGATCAGGCTCATGATGACGGCCTGCTGGGTGCGCTTGTCGGCCAAGAAGTCGTCCTTGGCCATCCCTTCCACGAAGCTGCGCGCATCGGTTGCGGCCTGCTGAATGTGGTCGAGGTAATCGGGCAGGCGGTTCTCGCTCATATCGGTTGCGCCTCCGCGAGCACCTTGGCCCGGAACTTCGGCGGCAGGTCGCCGGGAGTCAGCAGATCGACGTCAACGCCGAGCAGCGATTTCAGTTCTTCTTCCAAATCGCCCAAGTCCAACAACGTGGCACCGGGCAGCGCATCGACCAACAGGTCGAGGTCGCTGCCATCCCGGTCGGTGCCATGCAGCACCGAGCCGAAGACGCGCGGGTTCGCGGCGCGAAAGCGGCCTACCGCTTCACGCACTGCGCTTCGCTTCATGTCAAGCACAACAGACGGTCGCATGGGCATCCTTTCTTATCGAAACTCGTTGAGATGATATGCAATCAAGAATAGAATTTCAAGAACTATTTTCGAGAATCGCAATGCCTTGATTCCCGTGCCGCGCTGTCATTTTCAGAAGACGAATGCACCAGTTAATTAGGTGTGGCGGCTGTTGTGCGGCCAGCTCCTGACAGTCCAATATCAGAAGTGATCTGCACCAATCTCGACTATGCTCAATACTCGTGTGCACCAAAGCGAGGTGAGCATGGCGACCGACACCCCACGGATTCCCGAGCAAGGCGTGGCCACTCTGCCTGATGAGGCTTGGGAGCGTGCGCGCCGTCGTGCGGAGATCATCGGCCCGTTGGCGCAGTCGGAGACGGTCGGGCACGAAGCGGCCGATACGGCGGCTCAGGCGCTGGGCTTATCTCGGCGGCAGGTGTACGTTCTGATCCGGCGTGCCCGGCAAGGCAGCGGCCTCGTGACGGATCTGGTGCCCGGCCAGTCCGGTGGCGGGAAAGGCAAGGGGCGCTTGCCGGAACCGGTCGAGCGCATCATCCGCGAGCTACTGCAAAGGCGGTTCCTGACCAAGCAGAAGCGCAGCCTGGCGGCCTTTCACCGCGAAGTCACTCAGGTGTGCAAGGCTCAAAAACTGCGAGTGCCGGCGCGCAATACCGTGGCCTTACGGATCGCTAGCCTTGACCCGCGCAAGGTCATTCGCCGGCGGGAAGGCCAGGATGCCGCTCGTGACCTACAAGGTGTTGGCGGCGAGCCTCCTGCCGTGACCGCGCCGCTGGAGCAGGTACAGATCGACCATACGGTCATCGACCTGATCGTGGTCGATGAGCGCGATCGGCAACCGATTGGCCGCCCGTACCTGACCCTCGCCATCGACGTGTTCACCCGCTGCGTGCTCGGCATGGTCGTCACGCTGGAAGCACCGTCTGCCGTTTCGGTTGGCCTGTGCCTCGTGCATGTCGCCTGCGACAAGCGTCCTTGGCTGGAAGGGCTGAAGGTGGAAATGGATTGGCCGATGAGCGGCAAGCCCTTGCTGCTCTACCTGGACAACGCGGCCGAGTTCAAGAGCGAGGCCCTGCGCCGGGGTTGCGAGCAGCATGGCATCCGGCTGGACTATCGTCCGCTGGGACAGCCGCACTATGGCGGCATCGTGGAACGGATCATCGGCACGGCGATGCAGATGATCCACGACGATCTACCGGGAACAACCTTCTCCAACCCGGACCAGCGCGGCGACTACGATTCCGAAAACAAGGCTGCCCTGACGCTGCGCGAGCTGGAGCGCTGGCTCACATTGGCGGTAGGCACCTACCACGGTTCGGTGCACAACGGCCTGCTTCAACCACCGGCGGCGCGGTGGGCCGAGGCCGTGGCGCGTGTCGGCGTGCCGGCCGTCGTCACCCGCGCCACGGCGTTCCTGGTTGATTTCCTGCCCATCCTCCGTCGTACGCTGACCCGCACCGGCTTCGTCATCGACCACATCCACTACTACGCCGATGCGCTCAAGCCGTGGATAGCTCGGCGCGACCGCCTGCCTGCGTTCCTGATCCGGCGCGACCCGCGCGACATCAGCCGTATCTGGGTGTTGGAACCGGAAGGGCAGCACTACCTGGAAATCCCCTACCGCACCTTGTCGCACCCGGCGGTCACGCTGTGGGAACAACGACAAGCTCTGGCGAAATTGCGTCAGCAAGGGCGCGAGCAAGTGGATGAATCGGCGCTGTTCCGCATGATCGGCCAGATGCGCGAGATCGTGACTGCCGCGCAGAAGGCCACGCGCAAGGCGCGGCGCGACACGGATCGACGCCAGCATCTCAAGGCGTCGGTTCCGCCGAACAAGCCGACGCCGCCGGAAACTGATGTTTCCGACCCGCAGGCAGACAAGCAGCCTCCGGCAAAACCTTTCGACCAGATTGAGGAGTGGTAGCCGTGGACGAATATCCCATCATCGACCTGTCGCACCTCTTACAGGCGGCGCAGGGATTGGCCCGGCTGCCGGCGGACGAGCGCATCCAACGCCTTCGCGCCGACCGCTGGATCGGCTATCCCCGTGCGGTCGAGGCTCTGAACCGGCTGGAAACCTTGTATGCGTGGCCGAACAAACAACGCATGCCCAACCTGCTGCTGGTTGGCCCGACCAACAACGGCAAGTCGATGATCGTCGAGAAATTCCGGCGCACGCATCCGGCCAGTGCCGACGCCGACCAGGAGCACATCCCGGTGCTGGTCGTGCAGATGCCATCCGAGCCGTCGGTGATCCGCTTCTACGTCGCGCTGCTCGCTGCGATGGGCGCGCCCTTGCGCCCACGCCCACGGTTGCCGGAAATGGAGCAATTGGCATTGGCCTTGTTACGTAAGGTCGGTGTGCGTATGTTGGTGATCGACGAACTACACAACGTCTTGGCCGGTAACAGCGTCAACCGCCGGGAATTCCTCAATCTACTGCGCTTCCTCGGCAACGAGCTACGCATCCCCCTGGTCGGAGTCGGCACGCGCGACGCCTACCTGGCCATCCGCTCGGATGACCAATTGGAAAATCGGTTCGAGCCGATGATGCTGCCGGTGTGGGAGGCCAACGATGATTGCTGCTCGCTGCTGGCCAGCTTCACGGCTTCGCTCCCGCTGCGCCGCCCCTCGTCGATTGCCACGCTAGACATGGCTCGCTACCTGCTCACACGCTGCGAGGGCACCATCGGCGAACTGGCGCACCTGTTGATGGCGGCGGCTGTCGCTGCCGTGGAAAGCGGTGAGGAAGCAATCAACCACCGCACGCTCAGCATGGCCGACTACACCGGCCCAAGCGAGCGGCGACGACAGTTCGAGCGGGAACTGATGTGAAGCCAGCGCCGCGCTGGCCGCTGCATCCGGCTCCCAGAGAAGGCGAAGCCTTGTCTTCGTGGCTCAACCGCGTGGCCCTTTGCTATCACATGGAAGTGTCCGAGCTGCTGGAGCACGATCTTGGTCACGGCCAGGCTGATGACATGGATACCGCGCCACCACAGTCGCTGCTGACAATGCTCTCCCGGCGGAGCGGCATCGAGCTGGATCGGCTGCGTTGCATGAGTTTCGCCGGCTGGGTGCCTTGGTTACTGGACAGCCTTGATGATCAGATTCCTGGCGCTTTAGAAACCTATACGTTCCAGCTCTCGGTGTTGCTGCCGAAACTCCGCCGTAGGACGCGATCTATCACGAGCTGGCGCGCCTGGCTGCCCAGCCAGCCATTACATCGCGCCTGTCCACTCTGCCTGAACAATCCGGCAAACCAAGCCGTATTGCTTGCGTGGAAGCTGCCCCTGATGCTGAGCTGCCCGCTGCATGGGTGCTGGCTGGAATCGTATTGGGGCGTGCCTGGGCGGTTTCTCGGCTGGGAAAACGCCGACGCCGACCCACGCACGGCCAGCGACGCGATTGCGACGATGGACCGGCGTACCTGGCAGGCACTGACGACCGGCCATGTTGAGCTGCCGCGCCGACGCATCCACGCCGGATTGTGGTTTCGGCTGCTACGCACGCTGCTTGATGAGCTGAACACCCCGCTTTCGGCGTGCGGAACCTACGCGGGGTATCTCCGCCTGATCTGGGAACGCTGTGGGTATCCGCTGCGTGCTGGGCAAAGTCTGTGGCGACCGTATGAAACCCTGAACCTAGCAGTAGGGTTGCAGATGCTGGAGGCTGCGGCAACGGCAATCAGCTTGATCGAGGTGAGGGATATAAGCCCGCCTGGCGAGCATGCAAAGCTATTCTGGTCCGAGCCCCAAACCGAGTTCACCAGTGGCCTGCCGGCGAAAGCGCCGAAGCCCGAACCCGTCAATCACTGGCAACGTGCAGTCCAGGCCATCGATGAAGCCATCATTGAAGCGCGGCACAACCCCGAGACGGCACGCTCGCTGTTCGCGTTGGCTTCCTATGGTCGGCGCGACCCAGCTTCCCTGGAACGGTTGCGAGCCACCTTCGTGAAGGAAGGCATCCCGCCGGAATTTCTGTCACATTACGAGCCTGATGGACCCTTTGCATGTCTTAGACAGAATGACGGGTTAAGTGACAACTTTTGACGGCCTGAGCTTTCCGGCGCACACTGTCACATAATCGAACGTATATGTGACAGGTACGACATGCTGATAGGCTACATGCGGGTATCGAAGGCGGACGGCTCCCAGGCTACCGATTTGCAGCGCGACGCGCTGATTGCCGCCGGGGTCGATCCAGTACATCTTTACGAGGACCAGGCATCCGGCATGCGCGAGGATCGGCCCGGCTTGACGAGCTGCCTGAAGGCGTTGCGAACTGGCGACACACTGGTCGTGTGGAAACTGGATCGGCTCGGACGCGACCTGCGACATCTCATCAACACCGTGCACGACCTGACTGGGCGCGGCATCGGCTTGAAGGTATTAACCGGGCACGGCGCGGCCATCGACACCACGACCGCCGCCGGCAAGCTGGTCTTTGGCATCTTCGCCGCCCTGGCCGAGTTCGAGCGCGAGTTGATCGCGGAGCGCACGATTGCCGGCCTAGCCTCGGCCCGCGCGCGCGGGCGGAAAGGCGGCCGGCCGTTCAAGATGACCGCCGCCAAGCTGCGGCTGGCGATGGCGGCAATGGGTCAGCCAGAGACCAAGGTCGGCGACCTATGCCAGGAACTTGGCGTCACGCGGCAGACCCTGTATCGGCATGTTTCACCCAAGGGTGAGCTACGTCCAGATGGCGAGAAGCTACTCAGCCGAATTTGATGCCGGCATGAGGCAACGTAGCGACAGCGTGGTTTGTCTCAATGGGAAGCGCTCATGATCGATCTTTGAAGGCCCGCAGCAGTCGTGTCACAGACAGGACGAACAAACCGGTCAGCGTGAGGGCTGCGATACCCCAGTACTCTCCGATGAACGCGCCGGCCGTCGTGCCGGCCAGCACAATGGCGAGAATCGGCAAATGGCAGGGACAGGTGAGCACGGCCAGCGCGCCCCACAGGTAGCCGGTGATCGGTTTGTGCGTCTCGGACGGCAAGCGCTCGGGGCTGTTCATGGCAGACTCTCCGCGTGCTGTGCCGGCTCGGTCGGCAGGGTGGCCAACTGCACTTCCAGATCGGCCAACGCTTCGCGCCGACGCTCGACGAACTGACGCAGCAGGGCAAGCTGCGCGGCCGCTTCGTCGCCGTCCGCCGCATCCAGCGCCCGGCACAGCCGCGCCAGCGCGTCGAGGCCGATGCCCGCCTCGAAGGCCGCCCGCACGAAGCACAGCCGTTGCAAGGCGGCGTCATCGAACAAGCCGTAGCCGCCTGGTGTGCACGCCACCGGGCGCAGCAATCCGCGCAGCAGGTAGTCGCGCACGATATGCACGCTCACCCCGGCATCAAGAGCCAGCCGGGACACCGTGTAGGCGTTCATCGAACACCTCCTTTTTCTCACCCGGCGCAGCAGGAAAGCTGCTTCACATCCTTGTTGAAGGTCTGCGCCGCGAGCTTCAACCCCTCGACCATCGTCAGGTAGGGGAACAACTGGTCGGCCAGTTCCTGCACCGTCATGCGGTTGCGAATGGCCAGAGCCGCCGTCTGGATCAGTTCACCCGCTTCCGGCGCGACCGCCTGTACGCCGATCAGCCGATGGCTGCCTTCCTCGATAACCAACTTGATGAAGCCGCGTGTGTCGAAATTGGCGAGCGCACGCGGCACGTTGTCCAAGGTCAAGGTGCGGCTGTCGGTCTCGATCCCGTCGTGGTGGGCTTCCGCCTCGCTGTAGCCCACGGTCGCCACTTGCGGATCGGTGAACACCACGGCCGGCATTGCGGTCAGGTCGAGCGCCGCATCGCCGCCGGTCATGTTGATCGCGGCACGGGTGCCGGCCGCTGCCGCCACATAGACGAACTGCGGCTGGTCGGTGCAGTCGCCGGCCGCGTAGATGTTCGGGTTGCTCGTGCGCATGCTTTGGTCGATGGCGATGGCACCTTGCGCATTGACAGTGACCCCCGCTGCGTCCAGCGCGAGGCTGCGCGTGTTCGGTGTCCGACCGGTGGCAACCAGCAGTTTGTCGGCGCGCAATTCACCGTGCGTGGTGGTCAGCACGAATTCACCGTCCATATGGGCGACCTGGCTGGCTTGCGTGTGCTCCAGCACCTCGATGCCCTCGGCACGGAAAGCGGCTGTCACCGCCTCGCCGATGGCCGGGTCTTCACGGAAGAACAAGGTATTGCGCGCCAGGACCGTGACCTTGCTGCCCAGCCGGGCAAAGGCTTGCGCCAGCTCCAGCGCCACCACCGACGAGCCGATTACGGCAAGGCGTTCGGGAATGGTGTCGCTCGCCAGGGCCTCGGTGGAAGTCCAGTAGGGTGACTCTTTCAAGCCCGGAATCGGCGGGACCGCCGGGCTGGCACCCGTGGCGACCAGGCAGCGGTCGAACATCACGACGCGCTCGCCACCCTCGTTCAAACGGACGGTAAGGCTCTGGTCGTCCTTGAAGCGCGCCTCACCGTGCACAACGGTGATGGCCGGATTACCGCCCAGGATGCCTTCGTACTTGGCGTGCCGCAGTTCATCGACACGGGCCTGCTGCTGGGCCAGCAGTTTGCTGCGGTCAATCGCAGGCACAGTTGCCGCAATACCGCCGTCGAACGGACTTTCCCGGCGCAGATGGGCAATATGGGCAGCGCGGATCATGATCTTGGACGGCACACAGCCGATATTGACGCAGGTGCCGCCGATGGTGCCGCGTTCGATCAGCGTGACCGTCGCGCCTTGCTCGACGGCCTTCAGCGCCGCCGCCATCGCGGCCCCGCCGCTGCCAATGATGGCGATATGCAAACCGGCGCCCTCAAGTGCATCACGGATTTTTGGTTCATCTTTGAAATCACCAACCCGGATCGAGCCTTGATAACCCAATGCGGCGATGGCGGCCAGCAGTTGGTTGTGGCTCACGGCGGTGTCTGCCATGACTTGCGCGCGGCTTTCTGGATAGGACACCACAGCGGCATTCACGCCGGGAATCTTTTCCAAAGCATCTTTGACATGGGTGGCGCAGGATGTGCAGGTCATGCCATTCACGGTGATTTCGGTCATTTTTTTACTCCATTGAATTTCGGGGTGCAGCAGGCATCGGCTTGGCGTTTTCGTTGGATGGCGTAGATGGTCAAGCCGATGAAAATCGCCAGCGCAGGCAGCAGCACATAGTCCAGATAGCCGGTCAGCGCGGACAAGCCGACCACACCGAGCAAAATGACCAGAACAGGGGTGAAGCAACACAGCGCCACGAGGGTTGTGCCAATGATGCTGACCCGCAGCAGTGTCTTCGGGTCTTTCATGATCAGTTCTTGACTGATGATGGGTAGCCCGCATCCTCGGTAGCCTTGGTCAGTTTCTGCACGCTGGTCTTGGCATCATCGAAGGTGACCACCGCTTCGCGCGTCTCGAAGGTCACGTCAACTTTACTGACGCCATCGACCTTGGAAATCGCCTTCTTGACAGTGATCGGACAGGCCGAGCAGGTCATGCCCGGTACGGACAGCGTAACGGTCTGGGTGGCGGCCCACACGGGGGCAACAACGGCAGCGAGGGCAAGGGCGGAAAGCAGCTTTTTCATGGTGAACTCCTGTGATCAATAGAAAAATGGCACGACGTAGGGAAATCCGAGCGCGACCAAAACCAGCACGGCCACGCCCCAGAAAATGAGCTTGTAAGTAGCTCGCACTTGGGGAATCGCGCAAACCTCACCCGGTTTGCAGGCGGCTGACGGCCGGTAGATGCGCCGCCAGGCGAAGAACAACGCCACCAGCGCCACGCCGATAAAGATGGGGCGATAGGGTTCCAACACCGTCAAGTTGCCGATCCAAGCGCCGCTGAACCCCAAGGCGATCAGAACCAGCGGCCCGAGGCAGCAAGCCGAGGCGAGGATGGCGGCCAGCCCGCCAGTGAAGAGCGCGCCGCGCCCGTTTTGAGGTTCAGACATACGTTTGTCCTTTCGAATCTGAATTGGATAGCTTAAGCTTACTTCCGTAGTTATGTACGGAGTCAAGCGATATGGAAAACAATTTGGAGAACCTGACCATTGGCGTTTTCGCCAGGACGGCCGGGGTCAATGTGGAGACCATCCGGTTCTATCAGCGCAAGGGCTTGCTCCCGGAACCGGACAAGCCTTACGGCAGCATTCGCCGCTATGGCGAGACGGATGTAACGCGGGTGCGCTTCGTGAAATCAGCCCAGCGGTTGGGCTTCAGCCTGGATGAGATCGCCGAGCTGCTGCGGCTGGAGGATGGCACCCATTGCGAGGAAGCCAGCAGCCTGGCCGAGCACAAGCTCAAGGACGTGCGCGAGAGGATGGCTGACCTGGCGCGCATGGAGGCCGTGCTGTCTGATTTGGTGTGCGCCTGCCATGCGCGGAAGGGGAACGTTTCCTGCCCGCTGATTGCGTCACTGCAAGGGAAGAAAGAACCGCGCAGTGCGGACGCGGTGTAGCCCGAGGGAACTACGCCTTAGCGTGCTTTATTTTCCGTTTTCTGAGGCGACTCCAAGTAGCGACAAGCGAAGGCCGCCGTCGGCGGCCAC
>NZ_BAYB01000058.1 GCF_000685035.1 Paraburkholderia ferrariae NBRC 106233 | reverse complement strand
GATATCGCACTCGCCGTTGCCGATACCGACTGGCACCTCGATCGTCTCTACGCGTTCGCGAAAGAGCTCGGTGCGACGATGCTCGGCGCGCGCGTGTCGCGCTACGTGATCGATCTGAACCGTCCGCCGAACGACGAGAGCCTGTATCCGGGCCAGACGACCACCTCGCTGTGTCCGGCCGAGACCTTCCGCGGCGAGCCGCTCTATCGCGAGGGCCGCGCGCCCGACGCTGCGGCGCGCGCGCAGCGTGTCGCGGCTTACTGGCAGCCGTATCACGAAACACTGCGCGCGGAGTTGCAGCGGCTGCGCGGTCTGCATGCGAACGTGCTGCTGTGGGAGGCGCACTCGATTGCGAGCGTGCTGCCGCGGCTGTTCGAAAACAAGCTGCCGGACCTGAATATCGGCACGCAGGATGGCCGCACGGCGGCGGCCGAAGTGCAGGCAGCGGCGGCGAGTGCGGCGCAGGCGAGTGCCTATACGTGGGTGGCGAACGGGCGTTTCAAGGGGGGCTATATCACGCGCCACTTCGGCGCGCCGCAGGACGGCGTGCACGCCATTCAGCTCGAGATGTGCCAATCCACCTATATGAGCGAGACGGCGCCGTTCGATTATGTGCCGGCGCTTGCGGGCAAGGTCGAGCCTGTGCTGCGGGGGATGGTGGGGGGTGCGCTTGCCGCCATCGAGGCGCTGAATGCGGTGAAGTAGGGGCGCGCAGGAAAGATCTGCAGCAGTCAAAAGATACGGCTCTGGACAAAAATCCAGAGCCGTATCCGTTTTAAAAGCCTTGTGCGCTAGCGCGCAGCACTTCGGGAATCAGCGTTTCTCAACCGGCAAAACCAGCCGATCCGGAATCGATTGCCGCGACTGGCGCATCACGACGTAATACACCACGCCCGGCACCACGAGCCCGAGTATCCACGAAATATCGGTGCCTCCCAGCGCATCGACGAACGGCCCGGTGTAAAAGCTGCTGGAGATAAAGGGCATTTGCACGAGCACGCCGAGCACATAAATCGTAATCGCCTTCGCATTCCACCGGCCGTAGCGTCCATCGGGATCGGAAAGCGCCGGCACGTCGTAGCGCGACTGCGTGAAGCAATAGTAATCGACCAGATTGATCGCGCTCCACGGTGTAAAGAACGCCAGCAGGAACAGGATGAATGCCGTGAACTCCTTGAGGAACGAATGGCGTCCCGCCAATGCGACGGCGGTGGAGAGGCCCACCATCGCGACGATATAAACAAAGCGGTGGCGCGTGGAGATCGCGCGCTTCGAGCGAAACGCGCTCACCACCGTGGCCATCGACATGAAGCTCCCGTATGCATTGAGCGTGGTCACGGTGAGCTTGCCGAAGGCAATGCTGAAATAGAGCAATGCGGCCACCGCGCCGCTCGCACCGAGCCCCACGATATACGCCACTTCGTGATGCGCGAACGCGTGGCCGGCGAGCGCGGCGGCGAACACGCCGAACACCATCGCCGCCTGCGCGCCGATTACCGAGCCGAGGCCCACGGCGAAGAACGTGCGCACGGGGGAAGTCGTGCGCGGCAGATAGCGCGAATAATCGGCCACGTAGGGGCCGAAGGCGATCTGCCACGAGGCGGAGAGCGACATCGAAAGCAGGAAGCTCGGCAGCGTGAAGTGCTGGTTGGCGAGCAGCGCGCCGATGTCGTGGTGAGAGAAGAGTTGCGCGAACATGAACGCGAAGGCCGCCACGCCTACCACGCTCGCAATGCGCCCCACGAAGTGGATCGAGCGATAGCCGAGCAGCGTGAGCACGACGATGAGCACGGCGAAGAGGCAGATGCCCGTGGTATCGGAAACGTCGAGCAGTTGCGCCGTGGCCTGGCCCGCCAGCACGGTGCCGCTTGCCGAAAAACCCACGTACATGATGCAGACGAGCGCGATGGGCAGCGCCGCGCCGTAGACGCCGAACTGCACGCGGCTGGAGATCATCTGCGGCAGGCCCAGTTGCGGGCCTTGCGCGCCGTGGAGCGCCATCACCGTGCCGCCCACGAGTTGTCCAATCAACAAGGCGACGAGCGACCAGAATACATCGCCGCCCAGCACCACGGCCAGCGCGCCGGTGATGATCGCCGTGATCTGCAGGTTGGCCGAAAGCCACAGCGTGAACTGGCTGAGCAGGCTGCCGTGGCGCTCGGTTTCGGGGATGTAGTCGATCGAGCGCGTTTCGAGCAGCTTGCGGCCGTCGGGTGCGAGTTGGGCAAGGGATTCGGGTTGGACCACGAGAAACTCCGGAAAGAGGCGGACGAGGTAGCACTCCAGATGATGTTGTATAGACAATTTAGCGGGAATAGGGGATAACCCCTCGCAATCCGACAGCATGCGCGCCGCTTGTATTAGTATTTTTGCTTTCCTCCCGAGGCACCGTTCCATGACACGCTTCAACTGGCAAAACCCGTATCCGACACTGCGTCTGCCGGTGTTCGCCCGCAATATCGTTTCGACCTCGCAGCCGCTTGCAGCGCAGGCGGGCCTGCGCATGCTCTGGCAAGGCGGCAATGCCGTCGATGCGGCCATCGCCGCGGCAGCGGCCATTACCGTGGTCGAGCCGGTTTCGTGCGGCCTCGGCGGCGACGCCTTCGCGCTCGTCTGGGACGGCAGCCGCCTGCATGGCCTGAACGCCTCGGGCACGGCGCCCGCGGCCTGGAACGTCGATTACTTTCGCAGCCGTTACGGCGAAGAACAGGGCCGCGCGAAGCAGCCCGTGCGCGGCTGGGACACGGTGACCGTGCCCGGCGTCATCGCGGGCTGGGAGGCGCTGCATGCGAAGTTCGGCTCGCTGCCGTTCGCCGACCTGATGCAGCCCGCCATCGAGATCGCCGAGCGCGGCCACGCGGTGGCCAGCATCGTCGCCCACAAGTGGCAGGCCGCGATTCCCGACCTGAAGAACCAGCCCGGTTTTGCCGAGACTTTCATGCCGCATGGCCGCGCGCCCGAGGTGAGCGAACGCGTGTGCCTGCCGGGCCACGCCGCGACCTTGCGCCGGCTCGCGGAGCAAGGCCCGCGCGCGTACTACGAAGGCGAGATCGCGGAGCGCATTGCGGCGTTTTCGCGCGAGTGCGGCGGCGCGATGACGCTGGACGACCTGCGCGGCTATCGCGCCGAATGGGTCGAGCCGATCGGCAAGGACTACCGCGGCTACACGGTGCACGAGATTCCGCCGAACGGGCAGGGCATTGCGGCCCTCATCGCGCTCGGCATCCTGGAGCAGTTCGACGTGGCTTCGCTCCCGCTCGATGGAGCAGAGGCCCAGCATCTGCAGATCGAGGCCATGAAGCTCGCATTCGCCGACGTCTACCGCTACGTTGCCGACCCGCGTTCCATGGACGTCACGCCCGGGCAGATGCTCGACCCGGCCTACCTGAAATCGCGCGCGAAGCTGATCGACCCGCAGCGCGCCACGCATTTCGGCTTCGGCATGCCGAAGGCGGGCGGCACGGTCTATATGTCGGCGGTGGACGAGCGCGGCATGATGGTGAGCTTCATCCAGTCGAACTACATGGGCTTCGGTTCGGGCGTGGTGGTGCCGGGCACGGGCATCGCGCTGCAGAATCGCGGCTGCGGTTTTTCGATGAACCCGGCTTCGCCCAACGTGGTGGCGGGCGGCAAGCGGCCGTTCCACACCATCATCCCGGCGTTCCTCACCCAGCAGGTGGCGGGCCGCCAGGAAGCGGTCATGAGCTTCGGCGTGATGGGCGGCGACATGCAGCCGCAAGGGCATCTGCAAACCGTGGTGCGCATGCTCGACTACAGCCAGCAGCCGCAGGCCGCCTGCGACGCGCCGCGCTGGAAGGTCAACCGGGATTTCACGCTGGACGTCGAATCGACATTCGATCCGGATACGGTGCTCGCTTTGCAGCAGCGCGGCCACCAGATCAAGCGCATCGACGACCCGTATATGGATTTCGGCTCGGGCCAGTTCATCTGGAAGCTGGAGCGCAACGACCCCGAGCGGGGCTATGTGGCGGCCAGCGATTCGCGGCGTGACGGGCTTGCCGCGGGCTTCTGAACGCGGAGTGGCCGAATGCGGCGAAAGCAGCCGTGGCGACCGCGCTGAGCATGTTGCGGCGCAGTGCTATATTCGGTGTTTTCGCTGCGCGCGAGCGGCGAATGTTTACGCTTTGTCAGGTGTTTTGTCTGGCGCTTTATCGGGTATCGGAGGGAAAAATGGCAATCGAATATCGTGGCTTTCGAATCGCAACCGATGCGAAAGCTGACGCGACGGATACGCAGTGGGTGTGCAGCGCAAAAATCGAAGGCTATGCCGGCGAGGCGCAGGACGTGACGCTGCCGCCCGTCGAACTGACGATCCCCAAGCTGAAGATCGACGTGCTGATGGCGTTGTCCGCCGTCGAGCATCGCGGCAAGGACATCGTCGACGAATGGCGCGCCGCGCATCCCGCGCTGAGCTGACGCCAAAAATGCGGCGCCCGCCGCGCGGGGCCGCTTCGATTTCGTGTTGCGATTTCGTGCTTCGATTCCCCCTGCGCCGCGCGACGGTTTCCCGTCACGCGGCGCAGGCAACCAAACTGCCGGAACCTCAGTAGGCCGACCAGTGGCCCGGCACCCACTCCCAGTGGTTGCCTTCCCAGCGGTAGTGCCCCTTGACCCAATGATAACCGGGCGCGGGCGGAGGCGGCATGACCTCCACGCGCGGCGGGGGCTCGGGCGGCCGCGCCGGTTCCACCACGCACGCTGAAACGAGCGCCGTGCAGGCGCACAGGGCGGCGGAAAGCATCGTCCTCTTCATCACGTTTCGTACTCCTTCGGGTTATAGGCTGATTTATCGTCGTTGTGCTTGACGCACGGTGTATTCGCTCAGGTGCGGATCAGGCCCGTGGTGGCCCGCGGCGCACCCGCTTCAGCGAAAAGGGTGGCCGCGGTGCGCTGCGGGTCGAGCGCGAGGCTTTCGCTGGCCGCGCCCGCGATGAGCGCATCGAGCGAGGCCGTGGGCTTGAGGTCGCGTCCCTCGTAGAGGTCGGCGCTGCGCAGGCCGGGCCAGTCGGCCAGCACGCGCCCGCCTTTAACTGCGCCGCCTAGCAGCATCGCCACCGACCCCTGGCCGTGATCGGTGCCGCCCGTGCCGTTCGCGGCGGCCGTGCGGCCGAACTCCGTGGCGACGAGCACCGTGGTCTTGTCCCAGTCGGCGCCGAGGCCCTCGCGCAGCGCCGCGACCATCGTGTCGAGCGCTTTCAGCTGGTTGGCGAGGCGCGCGTTCTGCGCGCTGTGCGTGTCCCATCCGCCGGTCTCGATCATCGCGATGCGCGGGCCGTCGGGGCGCGCGAGAAACTGAGCCGCGAGCTTGCCGAGGCTGGCCGGGTCCTGCTTCGGGCCGATATCGCCTGCGAGGCCGCGCGCGCCGAGCGCCGATTCCCAGAGGGGCCGCAACTGCGCATCTGCTTCGTAGAGCGAAGAAACGCGCATCAGCAGGTCGTCGGACGCCGCCGGCAGGGCGGAAGGCGCATACGAGGTCACGCGCGCGGGCCCGCGCAGCGCGGCGGGCACCGTGGGCGCGAGCGCAATGGCGTTTTCGCGCGTGGCGGGCATCAGGCCGACCAGCCGGTTGAGCCAGCCGTCCTTCACCTGATAGGGCGCGCGGCCGCCCGTTTCCAGCACGTTCTGGCCGTCGAAGTGGGAGCGGTCGCGATACGGCGAGGCGATGGCGTGCACGAACAGCGCCTGCCCCGACTGGTACATCTGCGCGGTCTGCACGAGCGAGGGGTGCAGGGCGAAGGTGCCGTCGAGTTTCGTCGCGCTTGCCGCGTCGATCGTCAGCGGGCCGCGCAGCGTCGCGTAGGCGGGCTCCGCGTAGGGGACGACGATGTTCAGGCCGTCCGCCGCGCCGCGCTGGATCACGAACACGAAGCGGCGGTCGGTGGCCACGCTCGCGAAGACCATGTGCGGCGCGACGAGCATCGCGCCCGCGCCGGCTGCGGCGAGGCTCAGGAAACGGCGGCGGGAGGCAGAGGCCGAGTGGGAAGCCATGTGGGTCACCTTCTCAGAAAGTCGGGCGAGACGAGCAGCAGCGCGAGCGCCGTGGGGGCGCTTTCGGCATGCGCCACCGCCGTGGCCGTGGGCGCGCTCAGCGAGCCCGCCATGAGCGTCTGGCCGAGCGTGCGCGGATCGAGCCGGTCGCCCGTGCGCGCGGCGAATCGCTGCGCGACTTCCACGCGGCGCACGAGTGCGTCGGGCGCGGCCCAGCTTGCGGCGATGTCGTCGTAGCCCGCGGGCGAGCCGGGCCGCCAGACAGGCTGGCCGAGCTGCGTGAGGAGCGGGGCGGCGTTCAGGTCGCCGGCATCGCGCCAGCCGAGCCCGCGCATCGACGAAACCGTCCACTCCCAGGGCGTCTTGAACTTCGCGTTGACCCCTGTCCAGGCCTGCGGCGATTCGACGAGCGCGCGATACACCGTCGGCAGGTCGCCGCCGCTTTGCCGGTAAGCCGCGGCGAGCCGCTCGGTGAGTTCGGGCGGCGGATTGTCGGCGACGAAGTGGCGCCCGAGCTGCAGGGCGATATGGCGGCTCGTGGCGTCCGCGAGCGCGAGATCGTGCAGGATCGCGAGCGCCTGCGCCTCGCCGGGCTGATCGTAGCGGCGGCCCATGACGGTGCGTTCGCCGGGCTCGTGAAGGGCAGGGCGGAACACGAAGGCGCCCGGCGTCGCACCGGGCGGCTGCCGCCCCCGCACGCCCGCGACGCTCCAGCCGGTGAGCGCGCGCGCGAACTCGGTCACGTCGTTCTGCGTATAGCCGCTTCGCACACCTAAGGTATGGAGCTCCATGATCTCGCGTGCGAGATTTTCGTTGAGTCCGCGCTTGTGGGCCGGGTCGCGTTCGTCGGCCCGCAGGGCGGCGCGGCTGTCGGGGCCCACCGAGCCTGTCTGGTCGAGAAAAACCTGCATGGCCGGATGCTGCTCCACGGCCACGAGCATGTCTTCGAAGCGGCCCAGCACGTGCGGCCGGATCGCCTCCATTTCGAACGCGCCCGCAAGGCTCGCCACCTGGCCTTTATCGACGGAGACCGCGAAGTGGTTCGACCAGAAATGGACGAGGCGCTCGACGAACGGTGTGTCCGTGGCAAGTGCGCTGGCGAGGCGCGCGTTCACGGCGCTGCGGTACAGATCGGCGCCCTCGCGGCGAATGTCGCGGTTTATCGCCTGGCGTGCTGCCTGTTTCGGATCTCCAGCGGCAGGCCCTGTCGTGCTGCCGGCGGTCATGCTGCTTGTCATGCCGCCTGCTGCGGCGTTGTCGGCCATCTTCTGCTCGCGCTCTTCGCCAAAGCGTTGCGCGATGGCGGCGGCGCCGGGCTGCTGGCTCCATGCCGCGGGCAGCGGTTCGTAGTGCGCGAACTGATCGAGAAGCCAGTCGCGGGGATCGGCGGGCGGCGTTTCGTCGGCGCGCGCGCCAAGCCCGAAACGGTTCATCGCGATCGCCGCGGCGCTGACAGTCGGCAGGTGTTCCATGCGAAGTCCTTCAGGCGTTGCGTACTTGCGTTAAACGGCGGCCCTTTCGCTAATCCGTCGCGCGCCTGCGGACTTTTTCGTACGTTGTTGTTACTGATTGTTATTCGGGCCGCAGTCGGGCCGCAGTCGGGCCGGAGCCGGGCAGCGTCCAGGCCGTGTCCGGCGCCCGGCTTACTGCGCCGTGCTGGCCGCCTGCGGCGGCTTCGCGGGCTTCGCGGCGGGCAGCCGCCATTGACCGCGCTGCCGCAGGCCCTCGGCGAACTTCACGCGCTCCTCGGGCGTGAGCGTGGCCGCGAAATCGGCCACGCCGCTTTCCACCTGCGCGCGCAGTGCCGTGTCCGCGGCACGCGTGCGCGCGAGGGCATCGTCGAGCGCCGCGCGGTCCAGTTGCGGCGCGGCGAGCAGGTCGAGCACCACGCGCCGGTCGTCGCGCCCCTCGCGGGCGTAGGCTTTGCCTTCGCGGCGCGCGTCCTTGAGCGCATCGGCGAACTGGGCCCGGCGCTCGGGCGTGAGATCGTCGGCGGCAAAGCGCAGCGCCGTTTTTTGCGCGGGCGGCACCGGATGCTCGCCCTGCGCCGCGAACCAGCGCCACGCACCGCCCGCAATCGCGCCGAGCAGGAACACGTTGAGCAGTACCGAGCCCGCTACCAGAAACTTCCAGCCACGGCCGTTCATTCGTCACCCCAGTCGGCGCTCGAATCGCCGAAGCCCGTGCTCAGATAGCTGCTCTCGTGCGCGTCGTACGATTCGTGCGATGAAGTCGGCGCGCTGCCGAGCAGCACCATCGACACCGCCAGCGCCCCGGCGAGCGCGCCCGCGAGGCCCACGCCCGCGAAGGCGGCGCCCGACCACCAGAGGCGCCGGCGCTGCGGCGCTTTGGCGCGCGGGTCCGCGTTCGCGGGCGCGCTGGCGACGATGCGCTCGAAGAGCGCGCGCGTGGGCGGCGCCACGGTGTCGCGGGCGAGCCACGCGTCGAGTTCGAGCGCTTCGTCGAGCGCGGTCTCGGCATCGGCGCGGTGCGCGCGTGCCCAGGCGAGCGCGTCGTCGCGCTCGTGCGATGGCCAGCGGCGCGGGTCGGCGCCATAGGCGGCCACGAGAGTGTGGAAGCGTTCGGGTGTCATGCTGTGTCCTTGCTTGTGCCGTCGCCGGCCAGTTGCGCGCGCAACGAACGCCGGGCCCGCGCGAGCAGGCTCTCCAGCGCGTCGACGGAAATGTCCATCAGGGCCGCGGCCTCGATGTTCGACAACTCCTGGTAGTAGGTGAGCACCAGCGCCTCGCGCTGCCGCGCCGGCAGGGCGGCGAGCGCGCGGCGCACGCCTTCGTCGCGGGCGCGTTCGTCGAAGCGCAGGTCGGGCGAGGCGGCCGGATCGGCTTCGTCGGGCAGCGTGTCCACGGGCTCCTCGCGGCGGCCGCGCAGGCGGTCGTAGCAGAGGTTCAGCGCCACGCGGTGCAGCCAGGTGTCGAACTTCGCTTCGCCGGTGCGCCACTGCGGCGCCTGTTTCCAGATGCGCATGAAAGCCTCCTGAGCCACGTCTTCGGCCTCCATGCGGTCCCCCAGCATGCGGGTTGCCAGTGCGAGCAGCCGCGGCAGCTTGTGCATGACGAGCGTGCGTACGGCGCCGGGATCGCGCGCGCCCACCCGGGCGACGAGGTCTGCGTCGGGATCGCGCTCGCTCAAGGCGCACCGTGACGGCTCTGAAGCAGCACGCCCGGCCGTGGCCGGGAGCGCTGCTTCGTTCGGGCGGGCCGTCGTGCCTGCCGCGCGTAGTTCATGTTCGTCCACTCCCTGGCTGAAGAGGGGCCCGGCGCGCAGGGCCGCCGTCGCCCGGGGGGCGAGGCGGCTGGGCGCGTGCGCGACGCTGTCGGGCCACATGCTTTTCTTGTCGTGCGGCCATGCGGCTGCGGCGGCCCCGGCGAGTACAGGGAGCCGGTAGCCGTGCATGGCGGTATAAATGGGGTCGCGAGGGTTCAATATACGACGACCGCCGGATGGTAATACGCGGGCCGCTCGGGCACCACGATGCAGCCCGACAGCATGGCCGCGCTCAACGCGAGGATCAGAAGGGTTCTCATGTCATGCTCCAGCGGCGCGCAGGCGGCCCGCTCAGGCCCAATGTCCTTCGACCCAGCGCCAGTTCGGTCCGTGCTGGACCCAGTGGCCGGGCACCCAGTGATAGCCTTCGTGCACACGCTGCCAGTGGCCGCCGATCCACACGTAGGCGCCGTGCTGCCAGCGCCAGTGGCCCGGGTCCCAGACGTAGCCGGCGCGCGGCGGCGGCACGACTTCCACGCGCGGCGGCGGCGGGGCGACGATGACTTCCTGGGCGAGCGCCGCCGTGGTCGCGAGCGCGGCAAGCGCGGCTACGGCGAGGCGCCTCATGGTGTTCTTGTGCATTGTGTTTCTCCGTGCGGTGGGCGGGGCGCGCGCCCCGGTTTTTCTCCGGTTTTTTTCCGGGTTTTCTCTTTAACGGCGGGTGCGCGGAAAATCCGTCGCCGGGGTGACGAAATTTATCCTGGCCCGCGACACCCCTTACAATAGGGACAGCTATTCCGCGTCCCCCGACAAGAGACCATGACACGAGACCTCCGCCTCACCCTCAATGCGCGCCAGCAGGAATTGCTCGAGTGGGTGCAACGCGACGGTTTCGTGACCGTTGACGATTTCGCGGCGCACTTCAACGTCACGCCGCAGACCATCCGCCGCGACGTGAACTGGCTGGCCGACATGAATCTGCTGCGCCGCTACCACGGCGGCGCGAGCCTGCCCACGAGCTCGGAGAACGTCTCGTACAGCGCGCGCCAGCGCATGTTCCACGACGAGAAGCGGCGCATCGCGGCGCTCGCGGCCTCGCACATTCCCGATCAGGCCTCGCTCTTCATCAACCTCGGCACGACCACCGAGGAGGTGGCGCGGGCGCTGAACCGGCACCGGGGCCTGCACGTCGTCACGAACAATCTGAACGTCGCGAGCGTGATGACCGGCTATCCCGAGTGCGAGGTGCTGATCACGGGCGGCATCGTGCGGCCGTGGGACAAGGGCATCGTGGGGGAGCTCGCCATCGACTTCATCCGCCAGTTCAAGGTGGATTTCGCGATCATCGGCACCTCGGCCATCGAAATGGACGGCACGCTGCGCGACTTCGACACGCGCGAGGTACGCGTGGCCGAGGCCATCATCCAGCATGCGCGCACCGTTTATCTGGTGACGGATCATTCGAAATTCGGCCGGCCGGCGCTCGTGCGGCAGGGGCATCTGAACCAGATCCATGCGCTGTTCACCGACAAACCGCTGCCGCCGGAAATGAGCGAGACCGTGGCGGCGGCCGGCACGCAGGTCTATATCGCCGGGTGAGCCGCGTTCGCGGCGTGCGCGTTTCGTGTTCGTTTGAACATGATGGCGGCGCGATTCGAACATTTCCCCCACGCCCAGGTTCGTGACACGACGTGTTTCGCCAGGTCGCTCAAGGGCCTGAGCGGCACGCAAGCCGACGTGGTACAGGGTGCCGCTTTCCGCCGCTTCCCCCGCTGTAATCCCCGTCCGGCGGCGCTTGCGCGCTTATCTCGTGCCCGGGCGGACTCCCACGCTTCGTCCATCCCGGTCGCTTACCCACCCAGGTAAAACCCCGTCAGAAAACGAACTTTACTTTTTCGATTTTGTTCGTTAGATTTCGTATTCGAACATTTCGGGTTCGTCTTATTTTCAGGGACAGCAGGTGAGTCAACAGAATCGGTACGATCTGCTCGTGGTGGGCGGCGGGATCAACGGCGCGGGCATCGCGCGCGACGCCGCCGGGCGCGGCCTTTCCGTGCTCCTGTGCGAACAGGACGACCTCGCGTCGCATACCTCGTCGGCCAGCACGAAGCTGATTCACGGCGGTTTGCGCTATCTCGAGTACAAGGAATTCGGCCTCGTGCGCAAGGCGCTGCAGGAGCGCGAGACGCTCTTGCGCGCGGCGCCGCACATCATGTGGCCGCTGCGCTTCGTCATGCCGCACATGCCGAACCTGCGCCCGGCATGGCTGATCCGGGTCGGCCTCTTTCTCTACGATCACCTCGCGAAGCGCGAACTGCTGCCGGGCTCGCGCGGCATCGACATGCGCCGCCACGCGGCGGGCGCGCCGCTCGTCGATTCGATCCGCCGCGGCTTCGTCTATTCGGACGGCTGGGTGGACGACGCGCGCCTCGTGGTGCTCAACGCGCTCGACGCGCAGGAGCATGGCGCCGACATCCTCACGCGCACGAAGCTCGTTTCGGCCCGCCGTGCGAACGGCGAGTGGCAGGCGCGGCTGCAGCGCGTGGACGGCTCGACGCTCGACGTGCGTGCCCGCGCGCTTGCGAACGCGGCGGGGCCGTGGGTCGGCGAGGTGCTGCACGGCGCGCTCGGGCGCGGTGCGCAGCATGGCGTGCGGCTCGTGAAAGGCAGCCACATCGTCACGAAGCGCCTGTTCGACCACGACCACGCGTACATCTTCCAGAACCCGGACAAGCGCATCATCTTCGCGATTCCGTACGAACACGACTTCACGCTGATCGGCACGACCGACGTGGAGTACCGCAACGATCCCGCGAAGGTCGCCATCGACGGCGACGAAACGCGCTATCTGTGCGAGTCGATCAACCGCTACTTCAAGCGCAAGATCGCGCCGGCCGACGTGTGCTGGACCTATTCGGGCGTGCGTCCGCTGCTCGAAGAAGAGGGCGCGGACAACCCCTCGGCCGTCACGCGCGACTACAAGCTGGAACTGGACGACGGCGAGGGCGCACCACTCCTCTCGGTGTTCGGCGGCAAGATCACGACCTTCCGCAAGCTCGCGGAAGAGGCTTCGGACATGCTGTGCCGCGCGCTGGGCTCAAATGCGCTCACGTGGACGGCGGGCAAGCCGCTGCCCGGCGGCGACATTGCCGGCGCACGCTTTGCGCCGTTTGCCGACGACTTCGCCAAACGCCACGCCTGGCTGCCCGCGCCCCTCGCGCGCCGCTATGCGCGCGCCTACGGCACGCGCGCAAGCCGCCTGGTGGGCAATGCCACCTCGCTCGCGGGCCTCGGCAAGGAGATTGCGCCGGGCATTTACGAAGCAGAACTGCTTTACCTGCGCGATGCCGAATGGGCGACGTGCGCGCAGGACGTACTGTGGCGCCGTTCGAAGCTCGGCCTGCACGTGGCGCCGGGCACGCTGGAGGCGGAGACGGCCGCCATCGACGCATGGTTTGCCGCTGGCTGTGCGACGCCGGGCCTGCAAGACGCACTGAATCAAGGCACGAAGGTCGCGCACTAAGCGCCCAACGGGGCAAAGCCGGGCATCCGGCGGCCTCGCCCCACCCGCGCGCCGCTACCCGCGGCGCGAATCACAACGACCAACGATGGAGATGAGAGACATGCAGGATCAATATATTCTCGCGCTCGACCAGGGCACGACCAGTTCGCGCGCGATGCTGTTCGACCGCCAGGGCAATATCGTTTCGATGGCGCAAAAGGAATTCGAGCAGATTTACCCGCAGCCGGGCTGGGTCGAGCACGACCCGCAGGAAATCTGGTCCACGCAGGCCGGCGTTGCCGCCGAAGCCGTGACGCGCGCGGGCATGAACGGCGCCAATATCGCCGCCATCGGCATTACGAACCAGCGCGAGACCACCATCGTCTGGGACCGCGAAACGGGCCACCCCATCTACAACGCCATCGTGTGGCAGGACCGCCGCACGGCCGACTTCTGCGACCAGTTGAAGGCCCAGGGCCTCGAAGCGAAAGTGCGCGCAAAGACCGGCCTGCCGATCGACTCGTACTTCTCGGGCACCAAGATCCGCTGGATTCTCGACAACGTGCCGGGCGCGCGCGAAAAGGCGCGCCAGGGCAAGCTCGCATTCGGCACGGTGGACAGCTGGCTCATCTGGAACTTCACGAAGCACGAACTGCACGTGACCGACGTGACGAACGCGTCGCGCACGATGCTCTTCAACATCCATACGCGCGAGTGGGACAACGATCTGCTCGAAGCACTCGACATTCCGCGCAGCATGCTGCCGGAAGTCCGTTCGTCGTCCGAAATTTACGGCCCGACGAAGACCACGGTGTTCGCCTCGAAGATTCCCATTGCCGGCATCGCGGGCGACCAGCAGGCCGCGCTCTTCGGCCAGATGTGCACGACCTCGGGCATGGTGAAGAACACCTATGGCACGGGCTGCTTCCTGATGATGAACACCGGCACGAAGCCGATCGAGTCGAAGAACAACCTCGTGACGACGATTGCCTGGCAGATCGGCAACGAGGTGAACTATGCGCTCGAAGGCAGCATCTTTATCGCGGGTGCGGTGGTGCAGTGGCTGCGCGACGGCATGGGCGTCATCAAGAGCGCGGCGGAGATCGAAGCGCTGGCGGCCAGCGTGCCGCATACCGACGGCGTCTATCTCGTGCCCGCTTTTGCCGGGCTCGGCGCGCCGCACTGGAATGCGCGTGCCCGCGGCTCGCTCTTCGGCGTGACGCGCGGCACGACTGCGGCGCACCTCGCGCGCGCGGCGCTCGATTCGATCGCGTATCAGTCGCTGGACGTGCTTTCGGCCATGGAAGCCGACTCGGGCATCAGCATCGGCGAATTGCGCGTGGACGGCGGCGCGAGTGCGAACAACCTGCTCATGCAGTTCCAGGCCGACATGCTGGGCGTGGACGTGGTGCGTCCGCAGATCACCGAGACCACGGCGCTGGGCGCCGCGTATCTTGCGGGTCTTGCGACCGGCTACTGGAAGAACATCGACGAGGTGAAGAGCCAGTGGCAGCTCGACCGCCGCTTCGGCGCGGCGATGGCCCAGGAGCAGGTGGACAGTTGCCGCGCAGGCTGGCAGCGCGCGGTACGGGCGGCCAAGGCGTGGGCGGACGACACGCACTGAGCTTTCATTTCAAACTCGTCAGTCATACTTAAAAATAAATTCCCATAAGGCGGGACACGCGTAAAAGCGTTCCTGCCGCATGGTCAGAGAGACAACATCATGTCACCATACATTGCAGAATTTATCGGCACCGCCATTCTGGTACTGCTCGGCAACGGCGCAGTCGCCAACGTGCTGCTCGCCAAGACCAAAGGCAACGGCGCCGATCTCATCGTCATCGTGTTCGGCTGGGCCATGGCCGTGTTCGTTGCGGTCTACGTCACGGCGTCGTTCAGCGGCGCGCACCTGAATCCCATCGTCACGATCAGTCTCGCGCTCGCGGGCAAGTTCGCATGGTCGAAGGTGGGCGGCTATATCGCCGCGCAGATGCTGGGCGGCATGGCCGGCGCGGCGCTTGTCTGGCTGGCCTATCGCCAGCACTTCGCACGCGAAGAAGACGCGGATCTCAAGCTGGCCGTGTTCTGCACGGCGCCCGCCATCCGCAGCGTGAAGCACAACGTGCTGACCGAAGCGATCTGCACGTTCATCCTGATCCTCGGCGTGCTCTATCTGGCTTCGCCGCAAGTGGGGCTCGGCGCACTCGATGCACTGCCGGTGGGTCTGCTCGTACTGGGGATCGGCATCTCGCTCGGCGGCCCGACGGGCTACGCGATGAGCCCGGCGCGCGATCTCTCGCCGCGCATCATGCACGCGTTGCTGCCGATTCCGGGCAAGCGTGACAGCGACTGGCGCTATGCGTGGATTCCGGTGATCGGCCCGCTCGTGGGCGGCGCGGCAGCGGCAGGGCTCTATCACTACCTGCACACGGTCTAAGCCCGCGCGAGCCCGAATGCGTTAGCGTACCCGGCGCCCCGGAGCCCTCGCGGTCCCCGGGGCGTTGTCGTTGTTGAGTGCAGGAGCCGCTGCAAGCGGTAAGCGCGGATACGGTTTCTGACAATTGCTAACATCCGGAACGCTCGGGGGACGGTAACGTACCGGCCTGAACCAGGATCGAGCATGAAACTTCCGAACAACACTGCCATTGCGATTGCGCTCGTCGCGATTGCCTTGTCCGTCTCGACGCTGATTATCGCCATCGCGCAGCACGCCTGACCGGACGCGCCGCGCATCTGTCGCTCAAACCGCCTGGGCCGTGGCCGGGCTCAGCGATTCGACCACTTCGCGCAGCATGGCAATCGCGAAGTCGATATCTTCCGGCTTCGTAAAGCGCCCGAGGCTCAGACGGATCGTGCGCGACGCCGCTTCGGCGCTCAGGCCGATCCCCATCAACACGTGCGAGGGCGTTCCCGCTGCCGAATTGCAGGCCGAAGTCGTGGAGACCGCGAAGTCCGGGCCGAGCAGGAACGGAAAGAAGCCGGCGTGATCGATGGTGAGGCTCAGGGTGTGCGCAATACGGCGCGCTTCGCGCGCGTTGAGCGTGATGCCCGGCAACCCGGCCACGCCCTCCAGCAGCCTGGCTGCCAACCGGGCGATACGCGCGTTGTCGGCTTCCATGTCGGTGGCCGCGATGGCGCAGGCCGTACCCATGCCCACAATCTGATGCGTGGCGAGCGTACCCGAGCGCAAGCCGCGCTCGTGGCCGCCGCCGTGCATCTGCGGCGCGATGCGCGCGGCAAGCCCCTCGCGCACGTAAAGCGCGCCGATGCCCTTGGGCCCGTACACCTTGTGCGCCGACATCGAAAGAAAATCGATGCCGAGCGCCTTCACGTCGATGGGCGTCTTGCCGAGCGCCTGGGCCGCATCCACGTGGAGCAGGGCGCCCGCCTCGTGGACGAGGGCCGCGATGGCGGCAATGTCGGTGAGCGTGCCGATCTCGTTGTTCACAAGCATCAGCGAAACGAGCCCCGTGTCCTCGCGCAGCGCCGCGGCAACGGCCGCGGGCGTGATCGCGCCGTCCGCGCCGGGGCGCACGTACGTGACCGGCGTGCCGCGCCGCTCGAGGCTTGCGGCCGTATCGAGAATGGCCTTGTGTTCCAGCTCGCTCGTGACGAGGTGCGCTCGCGGAAGGGGCTGCGATTCGGTGCCTTCCACGTAGCCCTTGAGCGCGAGATTGTTCGACTCGGTGGCGCCCGAGGTCCAGACGATTTCCTCGGCGCTCGCGCCGATCAGTGCCGCCACTTCGCGGCGCGCGCGCTCCACGAGCGCGCGGGCGCGGGTGCCGGCGCTGTGCGAACTCGATGCGGGATTGCCGAAAACCCCGTCCACGCCAAGGCAGTCGCACATGGCCGCGATGACGCGCGGGTCGGCCGGCGTGGTGGCTGCGTAGTCGAAGTAATGCAGGTGTTCGGTATTCGTCGTCATAAGGGGCTCCGCCAATCGAAGCAGAAAATCCTACCTGGACGAGGCGAGAAATTGCTTCCAAATTGGCGGAGCGTGGGCGGCCAGCGTAGATAAAAATTCTCCAGCCTGCCGGGGCGCCGAACGAACGGCTTACGCAGGGCGGCCTACGCGGCCTCTTCGGCGATGGCCCGGTCGAGATTCTCGTTCAGCCGCCGCAGCAGACAGAGCAGCGTCGCGATCTCCTCGGCGCTGAAGCCGTCCCACGCGGTCTTGCTGCCTTCCAGCAGCGCTGCGCGCGCCGCCGGCAGCTTCGACAAGGCGAGCTTCGTCAGCGAGAACAGCGTGCTGCGTCCGTCGTCGGGATCGGGCGTGCGGCGCACGAGCCCGTCGCGCTCCATGCGCGCCAGCATCTGCGCCATCGAAGGCTGCTCGATCTTCGCGTGCTGCGCCAGTTCCTTCTGCGAGATCGCGCTGCCGTCGCGCAGGAGATAGAGCACGGGGATCTGGCCGATGCCGAGACCGAGCGGTTTCATCCGCCGGTCGCCGAGGCGCATGAACGCGCGCGACGCCATGTTGATGAGCGGGGCGGGGTTGTCCGAAAGTTTCCAGTCCATCGTCTTTGACCCGGTTATATAGGCTCCTATGCTACTATACATAGGAGCCTATATAAATCGTCCGGAGGGCGGAGTCATGAGCGCGCATCCCCGCATTGCCATTGTCGGCGCCGGTCCGGGTGGTCTCGCCCTGGCGCGGATTCTCCGCCAGGGCGGCATCGCGGCCACCGTATTCGAGCGCGAACCGCATGCGAATTGGCGGCCGCAAGGCGGGACGCTCGATCTTCATGCCGATTCGGGCCAACTCGCGCTGCGCCGCGCGGGGCTCGAAGCCGGGTTCCTCAAGATTGCCCGCTATGAGGATCAGGGCAGCCGCCTCTACGACAAGACGGGCCGCCTGATTTTCGCCGACGACGATGCTGCCGGTCGCGAGCGCCCCGAAGTCGATCGCACGGCGCTGAGGGCGCTCCTGCTCGCGGCGTTGCCGGCCGATGCGGTGCGCTGGGGGCATGGCTTGCAGGCCGTGCATGCGAATCGCGATGGCACCTGGGACCTTTCGTTCGAGCAGGGCGCAACAGGGGCCGGGCCGTTCGATCTCGTCGTGGGCGCCGATGGCGCGTGGTCGAAGGTGCGCCCCCTCGTGTCGCGCTACGAGCCGCAGTACAGCGGCCTCACCTTCATCGAGTTCGGCATCGACGCCGTGGATACGCACCACCCGGCGCTGGCGGCGCTGGTGGGCCGCGGCAAGCTCGGCGCGGAAGGCGACGGCCGCGCCCTGATCGTCCAGCGCAATGCCGATGCGCATTTGCGCGGCTATGCCATCTTCCGCGTGCCGTCGGACTGGGCCGGCAGGACCTTCGACTTTGCGGCGCCCGCGGCGGCGCGGGCGCGCCTTGCGGCCGAGTTCGAAGGCTGGGCACCGGCGCTGCTCGACCTGATTCGTGCAAGCAACGACCAGATCGTCAGCCGGCCGATTCACGCGTTGCCGGTGGGACACCACTGGCCCAACCGCGCGGGCATCACGTTGATCGGCGATGCGGCGCATGTGATGTCGCCGTTCGGCGGCGAGGGCGTGAATGCGGCGCTGCTGGATGCCGCGGAACTGGCGCGGCATCTTCTGCAAGCGCGGGAGGCCGGGCAAGACTGGCGTGCAGCGGTCAGACACTACGAGGAAGCGATGTTCGCGCGCGTGCTGGACATTGCGCGCGCCTCGGCCGAAGCGGCGGCGATCGAGCTATCGCATCTCGGCCCGGAACTGAGCCTCGAAACGATGCGGGCGCACCTGCGCGAAGCGGGCCACGCGTTGCCCGGCGCGCCGATATAATCGGCACCAGCAGATAGCGGCGGCTCGCCCCGATCCTTCCGCTATGGCGTTTCAGGAGGCGCACTCGTGAAAATGTCCTTTCGCTGGTACGGCGAACCGGATCCGGTTCCGCTGCAGTACATCCGCCAGATTCCCGGCCTCACGCACATCGTTTCCGCCATCTACGACGAACCGGTGGGCGAAACCTGGCCGCCGCACAAGATCGCCGCGCTCAAGGCGCGCATCGAGGCCGCGGGGCTCAGTTTCGAAGTGGTCGAATCGGTGCCGGTTCACGAAGACATCAAGCTCGGCAAGCCCACGCGCGAGCGCCTGATCGCCAATTACCAGCAGACCGTCCGCAACCTGGCCGCCGCCGGCATCCGCGTGATCTGCTACAACTTCATGCCCGTGTTCGACTGGACCCGCACGGAGCTGGCGAAGACGCTCGAAGATGGTTCCACCTGCCTCGCGTTCACTACGGAAGCCGTCGAGCGCATCGACCCCGAACAAGGCATCGCGCTGCCGGGCTGGGATTCGAGCTATGCGCCGCAGGCGCTTCAGGCGCTGCTCGCCGAGTACCGCGAGGTGGACGAAGCGCGCCTGTGGGCCAACCTCGAATACTTTCTCAAGGCGATCATTCCCGTTGCGGCCGAGTGCGGCGTCAAGATGGCCATCCATCCCGACGACCCGCCGCGGCCGATCTTCGGCCTGCCGCGCATCGTGAAGAACCGCGACGACCTTGCCCGCATCGTCAAGGTGGTCGACGATCCCGCCAACGGCCTCACGCTCTGCTCGGGCTCGCTCGGCGCGGGGCCGCAGAATCATGTCGAATCGCTCGTGCGCGAGTTCGGCGCGATGGGGCGCATCCACTTCGCCCATATTCGCAACGTGAAGGTCTCGCCCGAAGGCGACTTCGAAGAAACGGCGCACCTGTCGAGCTGCGGCTCGCTCGATATTGCCGCCATCGTCAAGGCGTATCGCGACGTGGGGTTCACGGGCTACGTGCGGCCCGATCATGGCCGCATGATCTGGGGCGAAGAGGGCAAGCCCGGCTATGGCCTGTACGACCGAGCGCTCGGCGCCGTGTATCTGAACGGGCTGTGGGAGGCGGTGAGCAAGTTCGCATGAGGCGGGCGCGAGTCTTTAAGCGAAAGCACTCCTGCTTTGCCTCTGTCGATGGCGCGGGCCATGTCTTGCCGTTGAGCACGCAACGAAATCCGCGCCGGGAAACCCGGCCTACGTCAGCTTGCGACGCGCCATTACGCGCTCCAGCGAAATCTTAAGGTGCCGCTGCATTGCCGCCTGGGCCTGGAGCGCATCGCGCGCTTCGAGCGCTTCGAGTATGTCGCGGTGTTCGTCGAGTGCCGCAAGCCAGGTGGTCTCGCTCTCGAAGTGATCGCGCAGTTTCGAGGAAAGCGGCGTGTGGCGCTTGTCGAACAGCGCTTCCACGGTCTGCACGAGAATCTCGTTGCCCGTCATCTGCGCGAGGGCTACGTGAAACGCGCGGTCTGCCGCCTCCGGAATCTGCCCCGCGTGTACCTCGCGTTCCATCGTCTCGAAGATCGCGCGCAGTGCCTTTAGCGCTCTCGGCTTGCAGAACGCCGCGACACTCCCCGCAATCGCGCCCTCCAGCACCGCCCGCGCGTTCATGATATCGACGAGGCTGTCGCCCAGTTCCGCTTCCTGCGGCATTGCGCGCGTTGCCGCGCCGGCCGTATCACCGGGCGCTTCGCAGACATAGACGCCGGACCCCATGCGGATCTCCACGCGCCCCTCCAGCTCCAGTACGACGAGCGCTTCGCGCACCGAAGGCCGCGACACGCCCAGCCGTTGCGCGAGCGCGCGCTCGGAGGGCAGCCGGCCGTTGCTTGCGAAGCCGGGTTCGTCGATCAGCACGCGCAGCTTGTCGGCGATCTGCAAGTAGAGGCGGCGGGTTTCGGCGGATTTGGCGACCACGCGGGGTTCCTGTCGATGCGTCGTTCATGCGGGCGCGAGGCCGCGCGCAGGGGGAATGGGGAGAGGGTCGATTGTAAATCGAAGGTTGGGGCTTTCGGCGCTGGTTGTGGGAGCGGTTTGGGATCGGCTTGGGCTCCTGGTAAAAGTGGCTTGACCAATTTTGCCATGGCTTGTATTTTCGTGGCTGGTCAGGCCACTTTGGCCGAAGCGGCCGGTTTGCTGGATGGACCCGTCAAGGCGGGTCCGCCGGTGCCTTGCAATCGCCTGTTTTGCCACGATTTCCCATGAAAACCGTCATCTGCGAAAAGCCAGGCCGGCTGGAGGTGATCGAGCGGCCGAAGCCGGAAGCCGCGCCCAGCCGCAAATATGCGCTGATTTCGATAGTCGATGCCCGCATCGGCTTTCCCGGCCCCGGGTTCCACAAGCGCGAGACCACGCTGCTCGCGAGCCGCCACGCCATGCCTGTCGACTTCGGGAGCGTGCTGGACGCGAGGCGCGCGGGAAAGATTCCCGCCTCGGTGCCGAACCCGTATCGGCTCGAATCCGGTTCGTTATCCGAAACGTTTCCGAGGCTGCTCGAACCGGAGGCGGGCGTGATCAAGGCGCTCGTCGTCTGCTGAGGCGGAGTGCGCGATATGGACGAAACGAAGCGCCCGCCGCAAAACCCGCCCATCCTGCAGTTCGGCACGAGCCGTTTTCTGCAGGCGCATGCCGATCTGTTCATCGCCGAGGCACTGCGCGAGGGGCGCGCGCTCGGGCGTGTCACCGTGGTGCAGACGACTTCGAACCCCGCAAGCCGCTCGCGTATCGACGCGCTGCGCGAGCACCGCCGCTATCCCGTGCGCATACGCGGCCTCCAGCAGGGCAAGTCCATCGACGAAACGCGCGAGGGCGACGCGATTGCCGAAGCGCTCGATGCCAACGTCGATTGGGCCGTCGTGCGCGAGCGCTTCGCGCGCGACGCGCGTGTGGTGATTTCCAACACGGGCGACACCGGCTACGCGCGCTTCGCGGAAGACGGCGCCGATCTGCTCGGCCCCGGCGCGCGCGTGCCGCGCGGCTTCGTCGCGAAGCTCGTGGTGCTCCTGAAGGCGCGCTTCGACGCGGGCGCTGCGCCGCTCACGCTCTATCCGTGCGAACTCCTCACCCGCAACGGCGACACGCTGCGCGCGCTCGTCATGGAACTCGCGCGCGAGTGGAAGGCGAGCCCGGACTTCGTCGACTATCTCGGCCGCGGTTGCGTGTGGGTGAACTCGCTCGTCGACCGCATCGTGTCCGAGCCGATCCAGCCCGTGGGCGCCATTGCCGAACCGTACGCGCTCTGGGCCATCGAGCGGCAGGACGCGATGGTGCTGCCGTGCGAGCACGAGGCGATGATCGTCACCGACGATCTCGATCATTACCTGCGCCTGAAACTCCTGTTGCTCAATCTCGGCCACACCTACCTGGCCGAGCGCTGGCTCGCCGATAGCAGGCCCGCCGACGAGAACACGCTGCACGCCATGAACGATCCGGCGCTGCGAGGCGAACTCGAAGCGCTGTGGCGCGACGAAGTAGTGCTGGTGTTCGACGCGCTGGGCCAGGGCGCGGCGGCGCGCGCCTATCTCGACACGTTGCGCGAACGCTTCTGCAATCCTTTCCTCGATCACCGGCTGGCGGACATTGCCCGCAATCACGAGGAGAAAAAGGCGCGGCGCTTTGCGCCCGTCATCGAACTCGCGCGTGAGCTCGGTCTCGATCTCGCACAGCCGAGGCTGCACGCGGCGCTCGCTTCGCGCGTGGCCACCTGAAAGAAGGAGGGCGATTCCGCCACCAGAGCGGAACGCGACGTATCGACGTATCGACGTATCGACGTGAGACGCGTGCGGACGGCATCCCGGCGCGCGGATGCGAATTCAATGACGATGCCGTTGTAAGGAGACAGCCCCATGAGGAAGATGCGCTGGGTAGTCGTGTTTCTGAGCTTTCTGGCCATTGCAATCAACTACATCGACCGCGCGAATCTTGCGGTCGCCGCGCCGCAGATCGAGAAGGCGCTCGGCATCGGACCCGCCGACATGGGCCTGCTGCTGAGCGGATTCTTCTGGACCTATGCGTTCATGCAGATGCCGTTCGGCTGGTTCGTCGATCGTATCGGTGCGCGCATTGCGCTGCCGATTGCGGTGGGCTGGTGGTCCGTGTTCACGGCGGCCACGGCCACCGCTTCGAGCGTGGTGGGGATGTTCGGCTGCCGGCTGCTGCTCGGCATGGGCGAGGCGGGGGCCTATCCGTCGTGTGCGAAGCTCGTGAGCCAATGGTTCCCGCGCGAAGAACGGGCGTTCGCCACCAGTATCTTCGATAGCGGCTCTCGCGTGGGCTCGGCGCTCTCGATTCCCGTGGTCGCGCTGATCGTCGGCACGCTCGGCTGGCGGGCGGCCTTCGTGATCACGGGATGCCTGGGTATCCTGTGGATCGTCGGCTGGTTCGCGATCTATCGCGCGGGCGTGCATGGCGCGATGATGGGCGAATCGGGCGGCGCCACGGCGCAGCAGGACGGCAGCGGCCGGCGCCGCGGCAATGGCGGCGTGACCTGGGCGTCGCTCTTTCGCTATCGCACGCTGTGGGGGATGATGCTGGGCTTCTTCTGCCTGAACTTCGTCATCTACTTCTTCATTACGTGGTTCCCGAGCTATCTGGTGCAAACGCGCGGCTTCTCGCTCAAGTCGCTCGGCTCGCTGGGGATGATTCCCGCGCTGATTTCGATTCCGGGCGGCTGGCTGGGCGGCTGGGCCTCCGATACGCTCGTGCGGCGCGGCTGGAGCCTCACGGCCGCGCGCAAGACCTGCATGGTCGGCGGCATGCTGGCGTCGTCGGCGATCACGCTTTCTGCCTTCACGTCGGACACGTGGCTCATGCTCGCGTGCTTCGGCCTCTCGTACGGCAGCCTCGCCTTTGCGGCCGCGAGCATCTGGGCGCTGCCCGCCGACGTGGCGCCGACACCCGGCCACGTGGCCTCGATAGGCGGCATCCAGAACTTCGCTTCGAATATCGCGGGCATCGTCATCACGACGTTCACGGGCGCGATGGTCGCGCTCACGAAGGGCTCGTTCACGATTCCACTCGTTGTGGCGGGGGGCTTCTGCGTGCTCGGCGCGTTCAGCTATCTCGTGATCGTGGGCCGGATCGAGCCGCTGCCCGTCGAGCCGGCGCAGCAAGGCCTGGCGGGGACTTCGCATTCGTCCGTGTAAGCGCGTTGACTGGCCCGCGGCCCGCGGCCGGCGCCGGTCAACTCACCGTGAAATGCACGCGCACGTCCTGCTCGCTTTCCACGGGGTGGCCGTTTTCCATGGCCGGGAAGAAGCGCCAGTGGTGCAGGGTTTCGAGCAGGATCTGATTGAGGCGCGGATTCTGGGTTGGCTTGACGAGTTCCACGTCGAAACTGCCGTCGGGGTGCACCTTGAAGTGGGCGACCGCCGTGACCTGATAACCCTGCTCGCGCAGGTCGTCGGGCAGCACCGGCGTGGGTTGTGCGAGAACGCGCGCCTGGGTGCTGCCCGGGGCGGCGGGTGTCGCTTCGGTTGATTGCGACGTGGTGGCCGATGCGGGTCGTGCGACGGAGGGCGATGAGGATTCCTCATGAGTTGAAGGCGAGGCAGATCCCCGGACCTCTTCGCGCACTGGCAGAGCCGGCAGCGGATTGCGCTGCACGGGTGTTTCGCGCGCTGGCGTGGCTCGTGTTCGAACCTGCGCAGGCCGCGTGGCGACCGCCGCAGGCGCAACCGCGGCATGCACAACAGGCGCGGCGGGTGGCGCAGGCGCGATCTCCACGAGCCGCATATCGATAGGCGGATTCGGCTTGGGCGCTGCCACGCGCACCGCGAACCAGTCTCCCACATGGGCCAGCAACCCGAGGCATGTCAACGCCGCGAGGACGAGCGCCACCCCAAGCCGGACGCAATCGCGGTCGGCCAGCACGAAGAACTTCTGCAAACCGCTATTCACGATGCACGGCAACGAGGAAGTGCTCCGCGCCCGCCTGCCGCGCGGCGAGCATGGCCTGCACGACCACGCCGTGCGCCGCGTGATCGTCGGCGGCCACCACCACGTTGCCGTCGGGGCGCAGCAAATGCGCGATCGTCGCCGTCACCTGGTCCAGGCGCACCGGCTGCTGGTTGACGAACACCCGGTTAGCCTGATCGACGGTCAAGGTGAGCGGCTGGTCTTGCGAAAGCGGTTGCGCGCGCCCCAGGGGGAGATTGACGCGCACGGTGTCGAGCCGCTGCATGGCGAGCGAGGTCAGCATGAAGGTGGCCAGCAGGAAGAACATCACGTCGATCATCGGGATGATCTCGATGCGCCCGCGCTTCGAGCGGCGTGATCGCCTGAGCTTCATGATGCGTGGACCGCATGCTGCGCACCGAGGCGCAGGTCGCTGAGCGCGAGACTTGCGAACGACTCGATGTCGTCCATGAGCCGGTCGATGCGCCGCGAGAAGTAGTTGAACGCGAAGAGCGCCACAAGCGCGATAACGAGGCCGATGGCCGTGGCGATCAGCGCCTGCGCGACGCCGCCCGTTATCCCCGAGGGATTCACGAGACCGTTGCCGCCGATCAGCTTGAACGCATGCATCATGCCGACGATCGTGCCGAGCAGCCCCAGCAGCGGGGCCGCGGTGACGATGGTTTCGAGCAGCCACAGGCCGCGGCTCATGTCGCGCTCGATCTGCGCGGCCACGGCTTCGATACGCGCTTCGATGCGCCAGAGCGGCGCGCGCGTGTCGGCCAGCAGGCGGCCGATGCGCGTGAGCGCGTGCTGCCGCGGCAGGCTGTTGTCGCTTTGCGCGGCGAACCCGGCGTGGCCGCCGTCGCTATCCGCACCCGCTTCCTCCACCCAGCGCGGCATGCGGGCGAAGCGCCAGAACGCGTAGGCACGGTCGAGCGTGATGGCCAGTGCGGCGATGGCGAGCACGGTCAGCGGATAGACGACCCAGCCGCCAAGGCGCGCCGTATCGGAAAGAGAGGTCCAGTCGTTCATGATCGGATTCCTGTGCGCGTGGGCTGTGTTCGCGGCATCAGAACAGCTTGGTGACGCCGGCATAGATCGCGCGCTGCGGCCCGTACTGCGGCGCCTGCACGCCGATGCCCGAGCCGTCGCGCAGTTCGTACACGCTGTTGAAGGCATTGATCAGCACCACCCGCGCGTCGAACTTGCCGATAACCGGCTCGTTGAAGTGGTGGATCACGGCGAGGTTGAGCTGCCCGTACCACGGCAGCTTGTCGGTGTTGGCGAAGCCGCTGCGCAGGCCGCTGCCCACCATGGCGTCGGCGGTGAAGGTGTTCTGGCCGAAGTCGTAGGCCCCGCCCATCGACATCGTCACGCGCTGGTCGTGGTCGAGGAATACCCAGTTATCCGAAATGTAGGCGAGCTCGGCGGCGTCGAAGTTGAACTGGGCGGAGGTCACGTTCTTGCCCTGCGCGCGGCTGAAGGCGAAGTTGAGGTACGCGCTCACGTTGCCCTGCTTGTAGTTGCCGGTGAGTTCGACGCCATACACGTGGCCATATTGATAGTTGAACGGCGTGTAGATGAGCGCCGTGCCGAACTGGCCGAGGTCGAGCAGGTTCGAGGCGATCTTGTAGTACGCGTCGAGGCCGACCGTGAGCGAGGGCGTGAGGCGCTGCGTGATGCCGATGTCGAAGTAGTGGTCGCGTTCGGGCTGCACGGGGCTGTCCGCGGTGACCTCGCTCTGGTTGGTCGTGCCGTTGAAGCGCGTGATCGTGCCGGCGGACACGAGTTGGAAGTCGGGCGGCGTGAAATAGCGCGCGTAGCCCGCATGCAGCGTGGTCGCGTTGGTGGGCTGGTACACGAGGCCCACGCGCGGGCTCAGCTGGCTCGCGCTCACGTATTCGTTCATGCCGTCGTAGCGCAGGCCGTAGTTCAGCGTGAGTTTGGGCGTGAGCTTCCACTCGTCCTGGAGATAAGCGCTGTACAGGTAGCCCGTTTTCGATCCCGAATCGTTGATCGTCATCGGGATGTCCGAAGTCTGGTTGCCGTTCGCGTCGGCCGGGAACACCGCCACGCTGTCGTTGAACACGGCGTGTTCCTGCTGCGCCATGAAGCCGGCGCGCAGCGTGTGGGCGTCGTTCAGGCGGAAGGTCGTATCGGTCTGGATGCCTTCGGCCTGATTGCTGCGAAAGTCGTTCGAGGCGACGCCGTTGAACATCAGGTCGCCGATTTCGTCGGGATTGAACTGGGTGCGCGTGTAGCGTGTGAAGAGCGCCACCTGGTAGTCGAGCGCGCCGCCGTTCGTGCCTTGCAGCGCGAGCACGGCGAAGTTGTTTAGTTCGGACTGCGTTTCGTTCAGGTTGGCCGAATTGAAGCTGGTTTGCCCGTTGAACGTGTACTGCGGCTGCAGGCCGGGCGTATTGGGCAATTCGAACTGGTTGGCCGCCGTGCCCGCCATCACGCTGATGCGCGTGAGCGGATTGATGAGGTACGACACGTAGCCGAAGGCATTGCCCTGGCGCGTGTGGTCGTGGAGCGGATTCGGGTCCGAGGTCGGCGCTTCGATGCCCAGATTGTTCACGCCCAGCGAGCCGGTGAAAAAGTAGCTGAGCGGGCCCTGCGAGCCGTACACGTCGGCGCTCGTCTGCAGCGTCTGGTGGCTGCCGCCATACACGTCGATGGAGCCGCCGTTGCCCGTGTCGCCCGACTTCGTCGTGATATCGACGATCCCCGCCGTGCGATAGCCGTACTGGGCCGGCAGCGCGCCCGTGATCAGATTGACCTGGTCGATGATGCGCGTGTCGAGCGATTGCCCGAAGCCGCTGATCGGCTCGGGGATGACGATGCCGTTGATGCGGTACTGCAGGTCGGCGTGATCGCCGCGCACGTGCACCTGGCCATACGAATCGTTGGCCACGCCGGGGGCCTGGAGCAGGACCTGATTCACGGGCGTGCTCGCGCCTTGCGGCAGGTTCTGGATATCGGCCTGCGAGAAGTGGTACACGCTCGCGCCGATATCGGGCTGCAGCCCGTTGCGCGCGGTGTTCAGGCGCTGGGCCTGAACGTTCACGTCCATCGTGCTGCCTGGTTCCAGCGCCACCTTCAGGGACGGCGGTGCGCCCGTGTCGACGGTGGCGATGCTCGTGCTCGCGCCGAAGCCCTTTGCATCGACCGTGACCGCATACGTGCCCGGCTGCACGCCGGGCACGGCGAACGTGCCGTCATGGCCGGTGTGCGTTTGCGCGAGCGTGTGGCCGTTCGCGTCCTGGAGGGACACCGTGGCATTTTCGAGCGCGTGGCCCTGGGTGTCGGTGACGGTGCCGGTCAGCGGCGCACCCGGCGCGGCGGCCAGGGCTTGCAGGGAGACGGTCTGGGCAAACAGCAGCCATGCGGCTCGCGAAATGAGGGTGTGGCGTTTCATGTTCTTGTAGTCGGTTGGGAGGGCGCCATGCCGCCGCGGGCTACACGAGCCCGCGGTGCCCTGGAGGGCCGGTGTTGGTCAGGTGGTTTTAAAGAATGTTATAACGTAACAAACTAAGGGTGGAATTCCAGATCGATGCCCGGCAGCGCGGGGATGCGCGGGGTTCGTGTTCGAAACTGCCCGAAGACGTCCAAGTTGTGCAATGTTATATCATAACGATTCGGAAGAAAACCGCGATCGCGTGCTCCGCGCAAGGAGACCGGTCGCCATTCGCCTACTACAACGCCCGGAAAATCATGAACAAGCTTCCAGTCACGGTCCTGTCGGGGTTTCTCGGCGCCGGCAAGACGACCCTGCTCAACCACGTCCTCAATAACCGCGAGGGCAAGCGCGTGGCGGTGATCGTCAACGATATGTCCGAGGTGAACATCGACGCGCGCCTCGTCCGCGAGGGCGGCGCCGCGCTGTCGCGCTCCGAGGAGCGGCTGGTGGAGATGAGCAACGGCTGCATCTGCTGCACGTTGCGCGAGGATCTGCTCGTCGAGATCCGGCGGCTCGCTGCCGAGGGCCGCTTCGACTACCTGCTGATCGAATCCACTGGCATTTCGGAGCCGCTGCCGGTGGCGGAGACCTTCACGTTCCGCGACGAGGAGGGCGTGAGCCTGTCCGACGTGGCGCGTCTGGACACCATGGTGACGGTGGTCGATGCCTGCAATTTCGTGCGCGACTACGGCTCGCACGACCGGCTGCACGACCGCGGCGAGACGCTGGGCGACGAGGACGAGCGCACGGTGGTGGACCTGATTACCGAACAGATCGAGTTTGCCGACGTGATCGTCCTCAACAAGACGGACCTCGTGGACGCCGGGGCGCTCGCGCAGTTGAAGGGCGTGCTGCGCAGCCTCAACAGCCGCGCGCAGATCGTGACGTCGTCGTTCGGGCAGGTGAGCGTCGATAGCGTGATGGGCACGGGCCGCTTCGACTTCGAGGCCGCGGCGCAGGCGCCGGGGTGGCTCGCGCAGATGCGCGGCGAGCGTATTCCGGAGAGCGAGGAATATGGCATCACGAGTTTTGTCTATCGTGCGCGCCGCCCGTTTCATCCCGAGCGGTTCTGGAACTGGATCCACACCGAATGGCCGGGCGTGGTGCGCTCGAAAGGCTATTTCTGGCTCGCTTCGCGCTTTGATCTCGTCGGCAACTGGTCGCAGGCCGGGGCGATTTCGCGGCACGGGCTGGCGGGCGAGTGGTGGGCCGGCGTAGCGCGCAGCAGTTGGCCGCACGACGAAGAGAGTCTCGCCATGATCGTGGAGCGCTGGGCCGAGCCGTTCGGCGACCGGCAGCAGGAGCTCGTGATCATCGGCACGGGGCTCGACGAGGCTGCCTTGCGCCGCGGCTTCGATGCCTGCCTGCTCACGCGCGACGAACTGGGCGCCGGGCCTGCGGCCTGGGCGGCCTATGCCGATCCGTTTCCCGCGTGGCATCTGCAGAGGCGGTCCGACGAGGCCTACATGGCGGAGTAGTCCACCGGATTCGGGATTCGGGATTCGGGCTCGGGCCTGCGCCGCAGCGAGGCCCACCGCCCGGATCGGGTGGGCGACGCGCGCGACCGGTATGCGACAATGCTCGCGCCCTCAGCCGGAGCGTTGCCCACGTGGAGCCTTTTTCCTCGACCGTCCCCATCTCGATCGTCAACGGATTTTTGTCCGGCGCGAACCGGGCGGCCGTTGCGCGGCTCGCCGAACATTCGGGGATTCCGTACGAACTGCTGCAAACGCCCGGCGCGCGCGTGACGCAAGAGCAGTTCTCCACGCTGTACCGTCTGCTCGCGATCGAACTCGACGACGAGATGCCCGGCATCTTCAGCCGCCCGTTGCGGCGCGGCACGCTCAAGTTCCTGTGCCTGAGCCTGCTCGACGCGCCGCGCCTCGAAGTCGCGCTGCATCGCTTCGGCCAGTTCTTCCATCTGATCCTCGACGACCTCGAACTCGTCTCGCGCCGCGACGGCGCGCACGCGTGCCTCGAACTCGTCGAGCCGACGGCGGCGACCACGGCGACCACGGCCCCGGCACCGCCGGCACCGCGCGCGAGCATGCTCGGCTGCGAGCTCATGCTCAAGCTCGTGCACGGCGTGGCCTCCTGGCTGATCCGCCAGAAGATCCCGCTCGCGGGCGTGGATTTCGCGTTTCCCAGGCCCGCGCAGGTGGCCGATCTCGTCTATCTCTTTCCCGGCCCGGTGCGCTTCGACTGCGCGGCCACGCGCATCGTCTTCGATGCGGCCTACCTCGACCTGCCGGTGCGGCAGCGCAAGACCGATCTCGACGCGTTCCTCGCGCGCGCGCCCGAGGACTGGATCTTCGTCTCGTTTGCCGAGCGGCTCATGCACCACCGCGTCTGGCAGATCATCGCGGACCGGCTGCCGGTTGCCTCCAGCATCGACGAAGTGGCGCACGACCTGAACATGTCGATGCGCACGCTGAGCCGCCGGCTGGAGGCCGAAGGCACGACGTTCCAGGCGATCAAGGATGAAGTGCGGCGCGACATGGCCATCCAACGGCTCACGCGCTCGACCGACGCCATTGCAGCCATCGCCTACGACGTGGGCTTCGACAACCCCACCGCGTTTCACCGCGCGTTCCGCCACTGGACCGGCAGCACGCCGGCGGCCTACCGGCAGGGCGTGTCGCCGGTGCCCGCCGCGGCCTTGGCCGCTCCCCTCGCCGCCGCGGCCGAGGAATGATCCCCCCGCCGCAGCCGGCGCGCGCCACGCATTTGGATTATTGACAAAAACTGCCAGCCGGTTCGGCGCAGTTATGACGGCAGGATTTGTCAGTCGATGGACCGGTTTGGATATCGCGCAACCGGCCCGGGCGGGTTACGATGAGTCATCGAACCTGTGCAAAGAGGCCGCCAGTCGTGGCGGATCCGATGCCGGGGCCACATGGAAGGAGACGCGCGATGAGCTACGCAGCACCGGTCAAGGATATGGTTTTCGTACTCGAGCAGTTGGCGGATATTGCAAAAATCGCCACGCTGCCGGGCCTGGAGGATTCGAATGCCGAGACGGCCCAGGCCGTGCTCGACGAAGCGGCGAAGTTCAACGCGGAAGTCATCGCGCCGCTGAACGTGGTGGGCGACACGCAGCCGAGCACCTGGCGCGACGGCGTGGTCACCGCCACCCCCGGTTTCGCCGAGGCGTTCCGCCAGTTCGGCGAGGGCGGCTGGCAGGGCGTGGTCCACCCGTCGGCATTCGGCGGCCAGGGCCTCGCGAAGACGATCGCGACGCCGTGCATCGAAATGCTCAACTCGGCGAACCTCTCGTTCGCGCTGTGCCCGCTCCTGACCGATGGCGCCATCGAAGCGCTGCTTACCGCCGGCTCGGAAGAGTTGCAGACGCGCTATCTGCCGAAGCTGATCTCGGGCGAATGGACCGGCACGATGAACCTCACCGAGCCGCAGGCGGGCTCCGATCTCGCGCTGGTGCGCACGCGCGCAGAACCGCAGGGCGACGGCAGCTACCGCATCTTCGGCACCAAGATCTTCATCACGTGGGGCGAGCACGACATGGCGGACAACATCGTCCACCTCGTGCTCGCACGCACGCCCAATGCGCCGGAAGGCGTGAAGGGCATCTCGCTCTTCGTCGTGCCGAAGTTTCTCGTCAACGAGGACGGCAGCCTCGGCGAGCGCAACGACGTGCACTGCGTTTCCATCGAGCACAAGCTCGGCATCAAGGCGGGCCCCACGGCGGTGCTGCAGTTCGGCGATCATGGCGGCGCCATCGGCTACCTGGTGGGCGAAGAGAACCGCGGCCTCGAATACATGTTCATCATGATGAACGCGGCGCGCTTTGCCGTGGGCGTGCAGGGTCTTGCCGTTTCCGAGGCGGCTTATCAGAAGGCCGCCGCGTATGCGAAGGAGCGCGTGCAGAGCCGCCCCGTGGATGGCTCGGCGAAGCAGGCGGTCACGATCGTCCATCACCCGGACGTGCGCCGCATGCTCGCGACGATGCGCGCAATGGTGGAAGGCGCGCGCGCGCTTGCCTACGTGGCGGCCGCCCATAGCGACATCGCGCACTCCCATCCGGACGAAGCCGAGCGTGCGCGCCATCTCGCGATCTACGAATACCTGGTGCCGCTCGTGAAGGGCTGGAGCACCGAAATGTCGATCGACGTCACGAGCCTCGGCGTGCAGGTGCACGGCGGCATGGGCTTTATCGAGGAAACGGGCGCCGCGCAGTACTACCGCGATGCGCGCATCCTGCCGATCTACGAAGGCACGACGGCAATCCAGGCGAACGACCTGGTGGGCCGCAAGACGCTGCGCGACGGCGGCGCGGTGGCGAAGTCGATCCTCGCTTCGATCGACGAAACGCTTGCCGCGCTCAAGAGCGCCGACGCCGGCGAAGCTCGCCGCGCGTTCGACGCGATGCACACGCGCCTTTCGGCAGGCCGCGCTGCGCTGTCGAACGTCGTCGATTTCGTGGTCGCGAATGCGAAGGGCGATCCGAATGCGGTGTTCGTGGGCAGCGTGCTGTATCTGAAGCTTGCGGGTATCGTGCTGTGCGGCTGGCAGATGGCGCGCGCCATGCTCGTCGCGCAGGCCCGCCGCGCGGAAGATCCGTCGTTCTACGGCGCCAAGATCGCGACCGCACAGAGTTTTGCCGACTACGTGCTGCCGCAGGCGCTTGCTCTCGAGGCCTCGATTCTCGCCGCGCGCAACGGCGAAGGCGCGCTCGCGCTGACCGAAGACCAGTTTTGAGCGCCGGGGAACAGGCTATCGTGACGAACCATCAATCCCCTCAAAGCGCATCGGAACGCTGGGTGGCCGAATACGGCCCACGCGAA
>NZ_BAYB01000059.1 GCF_000685035.1 Paraburkholderia ferrariae NBRC 106233 | reverse complement strand
TCGCTGCGTCTGCAGCAGAGAAACGAGATTATGAAGAATCTTTTTCGCTTCGTCAACATCTTTTTTTGCGTCGCCGCCTGAAAGCTGTCAACCTCGCGTCCGCCCGTTCCCTCCGGCGGCCTTCGCCGCTGCACCGGTGTCACCCGTGAACTGCGAAGGGGGCGAATCTTACCGCCCCCAACCCCCATCCCGCAAGGGGAAACACGAAAAAAATTCACATCACCGGCCAGCCAGCGCGCTCTGCGGAATCGCCTCCGCCATCGCCGCATAACCTGCATCGTCGGGATGGACGTGGTCGCCGCTGTCGTACTCGCGGCGCAAGCGCACCGGGTTGGCCGGATCGCGCAGCGCCGCGTCGAAATCGGCGACATCGTCGAACATATGACTGGTCCGGATCCATTTATTCACCGATTCGCGGATCGCCTCGCGCTCGGGCGGCAGCGAGGCCGGCGTCAGCGTCGCCCCAACAATGCGCACGCCGCGCGCATGCGCCTGCGCGATCACCCGCTTGTACCCCGCGATGAGATCGTCCGCATTCACCCGCGTATGCGGCGCATCGCAGTCGAGCCCCGCCCTCGCCGGCATGGCCTGGAAGTTGATGTCGTTGATGCCGATAAGCAGCACAACGGTCTTCACACCCGGGTGAGCCAGCGCGTCGCGCTCGAAACGGCGTTCCAGCGCCTCGCCGTAACAAGGGGAATCGCTCAGCAGCCGGTTGCCGCTGATGCCAAGATCGATCACCGCCAACCCCGTCCGTTGCTCCCGCGCGAGCCTGCGGGCCAGCGCGTCAGGCCAGCGGCGGTTCTGGTTCAGCGACGAGCGCATACCGTCCGTGATCGAATCGCCGATCGCTGCGACAGTTGCCGCCCCCGGCGCCTCCACCGCCAGCCCCGTTACCCACACGTACTGGGTGAAACGCTGCTCGAAGGCCGCGCCCGAAGCATCGGCCACGTGATCGCCCGGCCGCGACACGTAATTCACCTGGCTCGCCACCCGGTGCCAGGCCACCATCGTCTGCTCGGCCCCCATATAGGAGCTGATCGCGTAGGCGGCTCTCGCATGCAGTTCGACGTGCACCGGATCGCTCTCCACGGCCCCGCCCGGCGGCACCGTCACTCCGGACCGGCCTCCGAAGGTCACCCGCGCGGCCCCGGCTTCGCCCGCGGCCGCGCCGCCCGACGAAGGCGCAATGCCCATCGCCTCGATGACGAGCGGGGTGCGCCCGTACTCGTTGCTCACATGAATGCGCGCAACCTGGCCGCCCAATGTCGGATAGACGATCTGCCGGACCGTACGCCCCGCCACGGCCGGCGCCCGATACAGCGGCGGAGGCGCTTCGAGTTGCGGAATCGACTGCAGCGCCGTCGCCCAGCTCGTCACCCACGAAGCCGACGGCTGGTCGGCAAACGACGGCGCGGCCACAGCCAGCGATGCGAGAAGCGCGGCACCAGCCGCAATACGGGAGGCAGCGAGAGGGAGAGCGATCTTCATCCGGGAGAACGTGGAAAAACAAAACGCCCATTGTGCCCGACGCCGCGCGGCATCGGCCTTCCAACCCACTGACAAAAAGAAAATCCCCCGCCGCCCGGCCACCGGGAACACGCCACTGGCGATTCGCGCTCGATTCGCTAAAACTCCATGAGCGCAGCCTGCCGATCCTGTCCTTTTGCCCCAACGCAAAAAATTCATTTACCGACCGGTCGGTTGATTTATACTGCACGCCATACCTCAACCCGAAGAGAGCGTCCGCCATGTACACGCAATCCCTCGACATCCCCGGCAACGTCGCCCCGCTCGATGCGGACGCCGCGTCGCCGGAGCAGGCCCGGTTCGATGCCGTGATGGCCGCCGACGGCAAGATCGAGCCCCAGGACTGGATGCCCGACGCCTATCGCAAGACGCTCGTGCGCCAGATTTCGCAGCACGCGCACTCGGAAGTGGTGGGCATGCTGCCCGAAGGCAACTGGATCTCGCGCGCTCCCAGCCTCAAGCGCAAGGCGATCCTGCTCGCCAAGGTGCAGGACGAGGCCGGCCACGGGCTCTATCTCTATAGCGCGGCGGAAACGCTCGGCGTCTCGCGCGATCAACTGGTCGATGCCCTGCACGCCGGCAAGGCCAAGTACTCGAGCATCTTCAACTACCCGACGCCGACCTGGGCCGACGTCGGCGTGATCGGCTGGCTTGTGGACGGCGCCGCGATCATGAACCAGATCCCGCTGTGCCGCTGCACCTATGGCCCGTACGCGCGCGCCATGGTCCGCATCTGCAAGGAAGAGTCGTTTCACCAGCGCCAGGGCTTCGACGCGCTGCTCGCGATGATGGCCGGCACGCACGCCCAGCGCGAACTCGTCCAGCAGGCCGTGAACCGCTGGTGGTGGCCGGTGCTGATGATGTTCGGCCCGAGCGACGCCGATTCGGTCCACAGCAACCAGTCGGCCAGGTGGGGCATCAAGCGCATCTCGAACGACGACCTGCGCCAGAAGTTCGTCGATGCGACCGTCGAGCAAGCCAAGGTGCTGGGCGTGACGCTGCCCGACCCGGATCTCGAATGGAACGAGGCGCGCGGCCACTACGACTACGGCACGATCGACTGGGAAGAATTCTGGCGCGTCGTGAACGGCGACGGCCCGTGCAACCGCGAACGCCTCGGCACGCGCGTCAAGGCGCACAACGAGGGCGCCTGGGTGCGCGAAGCTGCCCTCGCTCATGCCGAAAAGGAGCGTCAGCGCGCCGAAAAGCACGCCGCCTGACCCGCAGCAATCCACTGCATCGGGCCGGAGCACGGCGCTCAAGCGCCAGTTCCGGCCGACATAGACATCAGGAAGGAGATCCGAAATGAACAAGGAATGGCCGATCTGGGAAGTGTTCGTGCGCAGCAAGCAGGGCCTCGATCACAAGCACTGCGGCAGCCTGCACGCCGCCGACGCGTCGATGGCGCTGCGCATGGCGCGCGACGTCTACACGCGCCGCCAGGAAGGCGTGAGCATCTGGGTGGTGCCGTCGTCGGCTATCACGGCGTCGGATCCGAACGAAAAGGCCGAGCTTTTCGAGCCGGCCGGCGACAAGATCTATCGCCACCCCACGTTCTACACGCTGCCCGACGAAGTCAACCACATGTAAGAGCGCCCGACATGACGACGCCTACGCCCGAACATCTCGCCTATGTGCTGCGCCTTGCCGATACGGCGCTGATCCTTGGTCAGCGCAACACGGAATGGTGCGGCCACGGTCCGATCCTCGAAGAAGACATCGCGCTCGCCAACATGAGCCTCGACCTGATCGGCCAGGCGCGCCTGCTCTACACGCACGCCGCCACGCTCGAAAAGGCGCTGAGCGGCCGCGAGCGCACCGAGGACGACTACGCCTACTTCCGCGCCGAGCGCGAGTTCGCGAACTACACGCTCGCCGAGCTGCCGCACTACGGCCCGCTCGCCGGCACGACGCATTCGGCCAACGACTACGCCGTGACGATCGTGCGCAACTTCCTCTACGCCTCGCTGATGGCGCACCTGTGGACGGCCCTGCTGCGCTCCGCCGATCCGCAACTGGCCGCCATCGCCGAACGCTCGATCAAGGAAACGCGCTACCACGTGCATCACGCCCGCGAGTGGCTGATCCGCTTTGGCGACGGCACCGAGGAATCGCACCGCCGCGCGCAGGCCGCACTCGACTGGCTGATGCCCTACACGCGCGAGTTCTTCAGCACCGACGCCGTGGAAGCCGCGGTGGCCGAGGCCGGCATCGCGCCGCTCGCTGCGCAGTGCGAAGCGGCATGGCGCGCCGACGTGGAAGCCGCGCTCGAAGAAGCGACGCTCGCGGTCCCGGCGCCCGTCAAGCACATCACGACCGGCAAGCTGGGCGAGCACTCCGAACATATGGGCTACGTGCTCGCCGAGATGCAGAGCCTCGCCCGCCAGCACCCCGACGCGCGCTGGTAAGCCCGCGCACCGGTTCGGCTTCACTTCGGGCTCACGCAAGAACAAGGGAATCACGATGCAAGCGACGACGGCAGATCACGCGCTCGAGCGCGCCTGGGCAGTGCTGGAATCGGTGCCCGATCCGGAGATTCCGGTCGTCTCGATCCGCGAACTCGGCATTCTGCGCGACGTGCGCCGGGCGGCGGACGGCCAGCTCGAAGTGGTGATCACGCCCACCTACTCGGGCTGCCCCGCGATGTCGCAGATCGCCGAGGATGTCGCGCACGCGCTCGACACCGCCGCGCTCGCGCCCTATCGCATCGAGACCACCCTCTCGCCCGCCTGGACCACGGACTGGATCACCGACGCGGCCCGCGAAAAGCTGCGCGCCTACGGCATCGCCCCGCCCACGGGCCAGTGCGGCAGCGGCGCGGCAGCCACCGGCGAGCAGCCCGTCACGTTCATGCCGAGGTCCGGCGCGAGGCCGCTGCCCACGCCCGCCTGCCCGCGCTGCGGCTCGCAACACACCGAACGCCTCGCGCAGTTCGGCTCGACCGCGTGCAAAGCCCTCTACCGCTGCCTCGACTGCCGCGAACCCTTCGACTACTTCAAACCGTACTGATATGGCCACTCCGCAATTCCATTCGCTGCGCATCCGCGAAGTGCGGCCCGAAACCGCGGACGCGGTCTCTGTCGCCTTCGAGATTCCGCCCGGGCTTCGCGACGCCTACCGCTTCACGCAAGGGCAGTTCGTCACGCTCAAGACCCATATCGACGGCGAGGAAACGCGCCGTTCCTACTCGATCTGCGTGGGCGTGACCGACTACGATCGCGACGGCGAACTGCGCATCGGCATCAAGCGCGTACGCGGCGGACGCTTTTCGAACTTCGCATTCGACTCGCTCAAGCCCGGCCACGAAATCGAGGTGATGACACCCGATGGGCGCTTCTTCACGCACCTGAACGCCGAACACGGCAAGCATTACGTGGCGTTCTCGGGCGGCTCGGGCATCACGCCGGTGCTGGCGATCATCAAGACCACGCTCGAAGCGGAGCCGCGCAGCGCGTTCACGCTGGTGTACGGCAACCGCAGCGTCGATCAGATCATGTTCGCCGAAGAGCTGGAGGATCTGAAGAACCGGTTCATGAACCGGTTCCGCCTCTACCACGTGCTCTCCGACGATCTCCAGGACGTCGAGCTGTTCAACGGCGTACTCGACCGCGCAAAGTGCGCCGAATTCCTGCAAACCCTGCTGCCGGCCGGCGAGATCGACGAAGCGTTCATCTGCGGACCGGCGCCGATGATGGACGCCGCCGAAGCCGCGCTCAAGGAGGCGGGCGTGCCGCAGCCGAACGTGCACGTCGAGCGCTTCGGTTCGCCGCTGCCGCAGGCGGGCGTGCCGGCGGTCGAAATCAGCGAGAGCGCGCCGGCCGCCGAACTCGAGATCGTCATCGACGGCAAGAAGCGCAAGCTGCGCCTGCCGTACGAGGGCGTGAGCCTGCTCGACGTGGGCCTGCACGCCGGCCTCGCGCTGCCGTACGCGTGCAAAGGCGGCGTGTGCTGCACCTGCCGCGCGAAGGTGATCGAGGGCGAAGTGAAGATGGACAAGAACTACACGCTCGAAGAGCAGGAAGTGAAGGACGGCTTCGTGCTGACCTGCCAGTGCCATCCGGTAAGCGAGCGCGTGGTGGTGAGCTTCGACGAGCGCTAGGATCCGCTCGCGCAGATACCCCCCAACAACGGCCGGCGCGCAACAGCGCGCTTTCGGCTCTCCGGCGATCCGCTTACACTAGGGGCCGCCCGCAACCGGCAACGCGCCGGCAGGCGGGCGGCCCTTTTTTGCCCCTGTCAGCCCGGGTTCGTTCGGGCACCCCACCGGATGCGATAAGCCGTCGATGACCACGATTCACCTCACCCATGGCGAGCCGGCAGCGGCCGCGCTGCGCCTGGCGCTCGAAGCGGACGCCCGCGCCGAGCGCGTCATCGCCCTCCTCGACGACCTGACGGTCGGCCCGCTGCGCGACATCGACGAAGCCGCCGACCCCGCTGCGGCCCAACGCGCGGCCTTCTGGCAGCGCACGGGCGGCCTGCCCGAGACCCTCACGGCGCACGACTGCGCGGCGCTCGACGCCCTCGAAGCCGACGACGCCAACGTAGTGATCTGGCACACGAACGCCGCCGCCGACCAGTTGACTTTGCGCCGCATCTGCTACCGGCTGCGCACGGCACCGCAGCGGCTGAACGAAGTGCGCCTCTTGCCGGACGACCTGGCGGGCGACGCCGTCGCGCACCTGCAGCGCCGCCTGCCCGACGCCGCGCCGATTTCGGTGCTGCGCATCACGCGGCTCGCGCTCGAATGGCAGGAGGCCAAGTTCGCGAACGGCGAGACGCGCCGCTGGCGCGACAACACGTTCACGAGCGGCACGTGGGCCGATCTGGACCTGCTGATCCTGGATATCCTGAACGCGGCACGCGGACCCTGGCTCGCGCCCGATGCCATCGCGAGTGCCCTGCCGTGCGCCGGCGCCGGTGCCGCGCTGACCGAACCGGTCGTGCTCTGGCGCCTGCGCGAACTGGCAGCCGCCGGAGAACTGCAACTGCGCGACGACATGCACGCCGCGCCCGCCGCCTTCGAGGCCAGCCACGGCGCCGCCACGCGGCAGACCGCGCCGCACACGGCGGCGCCTCTCCCCTTTTCTCGCTAACTCATAAAAAAATGGCCCGTACCCGAGCGCCCGACCACGAGACGCAACGCGACCAGATCCTTGAACTCGCCGCCGAGAAATTCGCGCAGACGAGCTATCCGAGCACGTCGATGTCCGATCTCGCCGCGGCGAGCGGCACCTCGAAGGCGAGGCTCTATCACTATTACGAGAGCAAGGAGGCGATCCTCTTCGATCTGCTCGACCGCTACACGAAGCGGCTCATGCTGATCATCGCGGAGGTGGAAGGGGCAAGCCAGCGGCGCGGTCTCGACGAGCGCGAATCCTTCGCCGAACTGATCCGCGCCTTTCTTGCCGAATACGAGACGTCGCACAGCCGCCACGTGGCGCTCCTCAACGACGTGAAATATCTCGTGGACGCGCAGCGCGAAATCATCCTGAACCGCCAGCGCGATGTCGTAGCGGCCTTCACGCGCCAGCTCGCGCGCGCCTACCCCGGGCGCGTGACGGCGGAAAACCAGACGGCGCTGACCATGATGCTGTTCGGCATGATCAACTGGACCTTCACCTGGCTGAAGCCGGGCGGCCGCATGGGCTACCGCGACTTCGCCGAGCAGGTGATCGGCGTGATGGATCACGGGCTGCAAGGGGACTGACCCGGCCGCGATACACCCAACTCTTCGGGGACATATTGATGCATCGCAACATGACGCCCGTCCGCAACACTTCGGCCAGTTATGCGACCCCTGAAATTTACACTTTAAAAATCAATGATTTGCGTCAAATCGACTCTTGATTAGGCGCAACACTCAAATCAAAAATACGGGTTTTCCCTAGCTCCATACCAGGGTTTTCGCTAGAATTCGTTTTGCGGCGCATCATGCCGCATGAATTTTAAGGAGAACCCGCCATGAACAAGCTTTCGACCCAAACCGCCGAGCCGATCCTGTCGTCCGGCCGCACGGCCGTGTCCGGTCGCTCGCCCGTCATGGTGCGTGTGCTCACCTCGGCCGACCGCGAAAAGCTCGTGCGCCACTTTCTGTCGCTCGATCCGGAAGACCGCCTGCTGCGCTTCGGCCAGGCCGCGCCGGACCACGTGATCGAAAACTACGTCCGTTCGATGGACTTCACCCGTGACACCGTATTCGGCGTGTTCGACCATCAACTGCAACTGGTCGGCGTGGGCCACCTGGCCTACCTGCCGGCGGACGGCAACGGCCGCACCGCCGAGTTCGGCGTTTCGGTGCTGGAAAGCGCGCGCGGTCAGGGCGCCGGCTCGAAGCTGTTCGAGCGCGCCGCCATCCGCAGCCGCAACACGCACGTCACGACGCTCTACATGCACTGCCTCTCGCGCAATGCCACGATGATGCATATCGCGAAGAAGTCGGGCATGAAGATCGAATACGCCTACGGCGAGGCCGACGCGTACCTGTCGCTCGAACCGGCCGACCAGAGCAGCATCATTGCCGAAATGCTCCAGGAGCAGGCCGCCGTGTTCGACTACGCGCTCAAGCGCCAGGCGCGCCAGGCATCGAAGCTGATCGAGTCGATTCTCCCGCAAGCCGTCGCGGCGTGAATCCTGCCTCGGGGCGCTCCCCCACGAGAGTGACGAAAAAGCGGCCCAGGCCGCTTTTTTTACGTCTGCCACCGCCAAAGCGCTGCGCCTACCGGATCGGCAGCGCCGTCGTCTCCTTGAACGTCTGAAGCGAAAAGCTCGACTTCACGTCGATCACCGAAGGATGGTGCAGCAACTGGTCCTGCACGAAGCGCGAGAAGTGTGCCATGTCCTCCACCTGCACGCGCAGCAAAAAGTCCATATCGCCGGTCATGGCGTGGCAAACCACGACCTCCGGCCAGGTCTGCACTGCCGCCCGAAAAAGCTCCGCGTGGGTCACGCCGTCCCGGCCCGCCGCCGTCGGCCCGCGCTTCTCCAGCCGCACGCTCACGTAGGCCAGCAGATCGAGGCCCAGCTTCTGCGCGTCGAGCAGCGCCACATAGCCGCGGATCACGCCGATCTCCTCCAGCCTCCGGATGCGCCGCAGGCACGGGCTGGGCGAGAGATTCACGCGCTCCGCGATCTCCTGGTTCGAGAGCCGGCCATTCTCCTGAAGGATGGCGAGGATTCGCCGGTCGATTGCGTCGAGTTCGATGTCCGCCATTTTCTGCCACCCCACCAGATGATCCAGGCATTTTATAGCGCATCGCGTTCGAACGACGACCCACATCGCAAGTTTTCACCCAATCTGGCGGACTACACTCGCTGCACGAAATCCATGATCTGCGTCGAGGAGACAACCATGCACGTCCCCACCTGGGAAAATCCCGTCGGCACCGACGGCTTCGAGTTCATCGAGTACACGGCGCCGGACCCCAAGGCGCTCGGCAAGCTGTTCGAGCGCATGGGCTTCACCGCCGTCGCCCGCCATCGCCACAAGGACGTCACGCTGTACCGCCAGGGCGACATCAACTTCATCGTCAACGGCGAGCCCGATTCGTTCGCGCAGCGCTTCGCGCGCCTGCACGGCCCGTCGATCTGCGCGATCGCGTTCCGCGTGCAGGACGCCGCGAAGGCCTACCAGCACGCGCTCGAGCGCGGCGCCTGGGGCTTCGACAACAAGACCGGCCCGATGGAACTCAACATCCCCGCCATCAAGGGGATTGGCGACTCGCTGATCTATTTCGTGGACCGCTGGCGCGGCAAGAACGGTGCGGCGCCCGGCAGCATCGGCGACATCAGCATCTACGACGTCGATTTCGAACCGATCCCCGGCGCGGAGCCAAACCCGGCGGGCCACGGCCTCACCTATATCGACCACCTGACGCACAACGTCCACCGCGGCCGCATGAACGAGTGGGCGGAGTTCTACGAACGCCTCTTCAACTTCCGCGAAATCCGCTACTTCGACATCGAAGGCAAGGTGACGGGCGTGAAGTCGAAGGCAATGACCTCCCCGTGCGGCAAGATCCGCATTCCGATCAACGAGGAAGGCGGCGAGACGGCCGGCCAGATCCAGGAATACCTGGACGCCTACCACGGCGAGGGCATCCAGCACATCGCGCTCGGCACGAACGATATCTACGGCACGGTGGACGGGCTGCGCAAGTCCGAGATCGCGCTGCTCGATACGATCGACACGTACTACGAACTCGTGAACCGCCGCATTCCCGGCCACACGGAACCGCTCGAAGAGCTCAGGAAGCGCAAGATCCTGATCGACGGCGCGCCCGAAGACCTGCTGCTGCAGATCTTCACCGAAAACCAGATCGGACCGATCTTCTTCGAGATCATCCAGCGCAAGGGCAACGAGGGCTTCGGCGAAGGCAACTTCAAGGCGCTGTTCGAGTCGATCGAACTCGACCAGATCCGCCGCGGCGTGGTGCAGGACAAGGCCTGATCGCGGCGTCATGGCCGGGCGGCCATGAAAAAAGGGCGAAGATCACGCGATCTTCGCCCTTTTGTCTTGCTGGGGCCGCCTCCGCACACCCGGCGGCGGCCCCGGTGAATGGAATGCCGCGCGGATCAGCGCAGCATCGCGGAAATCATCAGGATTGGCGCTCGGTCCGGCGGAACCCGGTCGCGCCGGCATCGGCCTTGGCGCACTGCGTGTACGGCGCAATACGGGCGACCGCATTCACCGAGCCATTGCTGCTCGCATTCGAATGCAGCGGCGCGCTCATGGCGAAAAATGCGGCCGAGACGGTCAGGAAGGTCTGGATATGTCGATTGTTCATGCTGTACTCCTTTTTTCAGACTGCCTGTTGCGGTAGTACCCCTTTTCCTGCCAGGGGTGCTGCGCGGTTTGCACAGGTGGGGAATTAGACAGAAATATCAAGTCTGGTTCCGGATTCGTGTAGTTTTTACACGCTGTTACGCCACGCAGCATTCAGACACATCCACTGTTACACAACGTCTGACAGTCTGGCGCGAGACATGCTGCCGCAAGCGAGGCAAACCCGGCACCACGGTCCTCTGCGACACCGAGCGGCGGGTTTGCCCCAGTGCTACCATCGCTAAAAACACGCCAATATGGCGCCCCGGGCCGGAGCATCCACAAGATGCCGAGGCACTGAAGTTCTGGTGATCCCAAGACTATGGTGGATGGAGGAGTACAAACAATGAATGCCCCGCTAGACGCTGGTCAGCGTGCTTCGCTCGAAGCCGCGCTAGCTTCCGTCACGCTCGACGACAAATACACACTCGACCGCGGCCGCGCGTACATGAGCGGCATCCAGGCGCTGGTTCGCCTGCCGATGCTGCAGCAGGAACGCGACAAGGCAGCCGGTCTCAATACTGCGGGATTCATCTCCGGCTATCGCGGCTCGCCGCTCGGCGGTCTCGATCAGTCGCTCTGGAAGGCGAAGAAGCATCTCGCCGCCCATCAGATCGTCTTTCAGCCCGGCGTGAACGAAGACCTCGCGGCCACGGCCGTCTGGGGCTCGCAGCAGGTGAACCTGTACCCGTCGGCGAAGCACGACGGCGTGTTTTCCATGTGGTACGGCAAGGGCCCCGGCGTGGACCGCTGCGGCGACGTGTTCAAGCACGGCAATTCGGCCGGCTCGTCGCGCCACGGCGGCGTGCTCGTGCTCGCCGGCGACGACCACGCGGCCAAGTCGTCCACGCTCGCGCATCAGTCGGAGCACATCTTCAAGGCCTGCGGCCTGCCGGTGCTGTTCCCCTCGAACGTGCAGGAATATCTGGACTTCGGCCTGCACGGCTGGGCCATGAGCCGCTACTCGGGCCTGTGGGTCGCCATGAAATGCGTGACCGACGTGGTCGAATCGTCGGCCTCGGTCGAAATCGACCCGCATCGCACCCGGATCGTCCTGCCGGAAGACTTCCTCCTGCCCGAAGGCGGCCTGAATATCCGCTGGCCGGATCCGCCGCTCGTGCAGGAAGCGCGTCTGCTCGACTACAAGTGGTACGCGGGCCTCGCCTACGTGCGCGCCAACAAGCTCGACCGCGTCGAGATCGACTCGCCGCACGCGCGCTTCGGCATCATGACGGGCGGCAAGGCCTATCTCGACGTGCGCCAGGCTCTCACCGACCTCGGCCTCGACGACGAAACCTGCTCGCGCATCGGCATCCGCCTCTACAAGGTCGGCTGCGTGTGGCCGCTCGAAGCGCAGGGCGCCCAGGCGTTCGCGCGCGGGCTCCAGGAAATCCTCGTGGTCGAGGAAAAGCGCCAGATCCTCGAATACGCGATCAAGGAAGAGCTGTACAACTGGCCCGACGCACAGCGTCCGCGCGTGTACGGCAAGTTCGACGAGAAAGACGGCGCCGGCGGCGAATGGTCCGTGCCGATGGGCAACTGGCTGCTGCCGGCCCACTACGAACTCTCGCCCGCGATCATCGCGAAGGCCATCGCCACGCGGCTCGACAAATTCGATCTGCCCTCCGACGTGCGGGCGCGCATCGCCGCGCGCATCGCCGTGATCGAGGCGAAGGAAAAGGCGCTCGCCAGACCGCGCGTGCAGGCGGAGCGCAAGCCGTGGTTCTGCTCGGGCTGCCCGCACAACACCTCGACGAACGTGCCGGAAGGCTCGCGCGCGATGGCGGGCATCGGCTGCCACTACATGACCGTGTGGATGGACCGCAGCACGAGCACCTTCAGCCAGATGGGCGGCGAAGGCGTGGCGTGGGTGGGTCAGGCGCCGTTCACGAACGACAAGCACGTGTTCGCGAACCTCGGCGACGGCACCTACTTCCATTCGGGGCTGCTCGCGATCCGCGCGGCCATCGCCTCGAAGGCGAACATCACCTACAAGATCCTCTATAACGACGCGGTCGCGATGACGGGCGGCCAGCCCGTGGACGGCGTGCTCACGATTCCGCAGATCACGCATCAGGTGGCCGCCGAAGGCGCCGCGAAGATCGTGATCGTCACCGACGATCCGGCGAAATACGATGGCGTGACCTCGCTCGCGCCGGGCGTGACGATCCATCACCGCGACCAGCTCGACGCCATGCAGCGCGAGTTGCGCGAGATTGCCGGCACGACGATCCTGATCTACGACCAGACCTGCGCCACGGAAAAACGCCGCCGCCGCAAGCGCGGCACCTATCCCGATCCGGCGAAGCGCGTGGTGATCAACGAGGCCGTCTGCGAAGGCTGCGGCGACTGCTCGGTGCAGTCGAACTGCCTCTCGGTCGAGCCGCTCGACACCGAGTACGGCACGAAGCGCCAGATCAACCAGTCCACCTGCAACAAGGACTTCTCGTGCGTGAAGGGCTTCTGCCCGAGCTTCGTCACCGTGGAAGGCGGCCAGTTGCGCAAGCCGAAGGCGGAAAGCGCGGGCAGCAACACGATGCCGCCCGCGCCGACGCCCGATCTGCCCGCGCTCGCACGCCCCTACGGCGTGCTGGTGACGGGCGTGGGCGGCACCGGCGTGGTGACGATCGGCGCGCTGCTCGGCATGGCCGGCCACCTCGAGAACAAGGGCGTGACCGTGCTCGACGTGACGGGCCTCGCGCAAAAGGGCGGCGCCGTGATGAGCCACGTGCAGATCGCGAACCAGCCCGCCGATATCCACGCCACCCGCATCGCCATGGGCGAAGCGAAGCTCGTGATCGGCTGCGACGCCATCGTGACCGCGGGCGACGACTGCGTCTCGCGCATGCAGGCGGGCCAGACGCATGTGGTGCTCAACGTCGCCCCGACGCCGACCGCCGACTTCATCAAGAACCCGAACTGGCAGTTCCCGGGTTCGAACACCGAAGCCGACGTGCGCGCGGCGGCCGGCACCGACAACGTCGCCGCTGTCGATGCCAACCGCTACGCACTCGCGCTGCTCGGCGACGCGATCTACACGAACCCGTTCGTGCTCGGCTACGCGTGGCAAAAAGGCTGGCTGCCGCTCACGCACGAGTCGCTCACGCGCGCGATCGAGCTGAACGCCGTGCAGGTGGAGAAGAACCTCGCCGCGTTCGAATGGGGCCGCCGCGTGGCGCACGACCGCGCTGCCGTGGACGCCCTCGTGAAGAAGCCGCAAGCCGACCAGAACGCCGACGCCGCGGGCGCGAAGATCGTCTCGCTGCATACGCCCAAGGCGCTCGATGCGCTGATCGACAAGCGCGCCCAGTACCTCGCCGCGTATCAGAACGACGCGTACGCGTCGCGCTATCGCGCGCTGGTGGCGGACGTGCGCACGGCCGAAGGCAGGATCGATCGTCCGGACGGCCAGTTCGCGCTGACCGAGGCCGTGGCGAAGAACCTGCACAAGCTGATGGCGTACAAGGACGAGTACGAAGTGGCGCGCCTCTACGCCGATCCGGTGTTCCTCGAAAAGCTGAAGGCAACCTTCGAAGGCGACTGGAAGCTGAAGTTCCACCTCGCGCCGCCGACGTTCGCGAAGCACGACGGCAAGGGCCAACTGGTGAAGAAGCAGTACGGCCCGCACATGCTCGGCGCGATGCGCGTGCTCGCGAAGCTCAAGTTCCTGCGCGGCACGGCGTTCGATCCCTTCGGCCGCACCCAGGAGCGGCGCGACGAGCGTGCCGTGATCGGCGAGTACGAAGCGCTCGTGCGCGAGCTGGCCGGCGGCGTGAACGCGGAGAACCTCGGGCTCGCCGTGGAACTCGCGAACCTGCCCGACGGAATCCGCGGCTACGGCCACGTGAAGGAGAACAACCTCAAGGCCGTGCGCGCGAAGTGGGCCACGCTGCTCGCCAAGTGGCGCTCGCCGCAAGGCGGCGCGGCACGTCACGCGGCTTGAGGTTTCACCTGGGCTAACGTCAACGCAGGCTGACAAAAGCAAGGGGCGCTTCGTGTGAACGAAGCGCCCCTTTTTCGTTGGCCGGTGCGGGCTGCCCTGGGCTCTCGTGCGCTTTCAGCGCCCGGATGAATCAGACGCCAGACCGGCTCACGCTCATCAACGTGCCGCTGCCTGCTTCGTCACGGCCGCATTCGCCGAAGCCACCGCCGTCATGTTGATGATGCGTCGCACCGTCGCCGCCGGCGTGAGGATGTGCACCGGCTTCGCCGCGCCCAGCAGGAACGGGCCCACCGTCACGCCCTCGCCGCCGATCACCTTCAGCAGGTTGTAGGCAATGTTCGCCGCTTCCACGTTCGGCATGACGAGCAGGTTCGCCTCGCCCGTGAGCGTCGTGCCCGGGAACGCCTGCTTGCGGATCAGCTCCGAAAGCGCCGCGTCGCCGTGCATCTCGCCATCCACTTCAAGCTGCGGCGCACGCTGTGCAATCAGTTCGCGCGCGGCCTGCATGCGCTGCGACGTGGACGAGCGCACGCTGCCGAAGTTCGAGCTGGAGAGCAGCGCCACCTTCGGCACGATGCCGAACTTCTCGATTTCGCGCGCGGCGAGGATCGTCATGTCGGCGAGCTGTTCGGCGCTCGGCACTTCGTTCACGTACGTGTCGCAGATGAAGATGTTGCGGCCCGGCAGCATCAGCAGGTTCATCGCCGCGTAGTTCTCGGCGTCCTTCGCCTTGCCGAACACCTGCTCGACGAACTTCAGGTGGTAGTCGAAGCTGTTGAGCAGGCCGCAGATCATGCCGTCGGCGTCGCCCAGATGCACGAGGATCGCGCTGATCAGCGTGTTGAACTTGCGCATCGACGCCTTCGCCACTTCCGGCGTGATGCCCTGGCGCGCGCCGAGTTCGTGGTACGCCTGCCAGCTCTTCTGGAAGCGCGGGTCGTCTTCGGGATCGACGATCTCGAAGTCGGTGCCCGGACGCAGCTTCGAGCCCATCTTCTTCAGCCGCATTTCGACCACCGACGGCCGGCCCACGATGATCGGCTTCGCGATCTTCTCGGTCAGCACGAACTGCGCGGCGCGCAGCACGCGCTCGTCCTCGCCCTCGGCGAACACGATGCGCGCCTGGCTCGCCTTCGCGGCCGCGAACACGGGGCGCATCACCATGCCCGTGCGGTAGACCGTGACGCCCAGTTGCTCGCGGTAGGCATCCATGTCGGCAATCGGGCGCGTGGCCACGCCCGAATCCATCGCGGCCTGCGCCACGGCCGGCGCGATCTTGATGATGAGGCGCGGATCGAACGGCTTCGGAATCAGATATTCCGGGCCGAATTCGAGCGTGTGGCCTTCATAGGCCTTCGCCACTTCGTCGCCCTGATCGGTTTCTTCCGCCAGCTCGGCAATCGCGCGCACGCACGCGAGCTTCATCTCTTCCGTGATGGTGGTCGCGCCCACGTCCAGCGCGCCGCGGAAGATGAACGGGAAGCACAGCACGTTGTTGACCTGGTTCGGGTAGTCCGAACGGCCCGTGGCGATGATCGCGTCCGGGCGCACCTTCTTCGCCTCTTCCGGGCGGATTTCCGGCTCCGGGTTGGCAAGCGCGAGGATCAGCGGCTTCGTGCCCATGTCCACGACCATCTCGGGCTTGAGCACGCCCGCACTCGAGCAGCCGAGGAACACGTCCGCGCCCTTGATGGCGTCGCCCAACGTACGCGCGTCCGTGTTGGCCGCATAGCGCGCCTTCGAGGGATCGAGGCTGCCGCGGCCTTCGTAGATCACACCCTTCGAATCCGTGACGAGGATGTTCTCCTTCTTCAGCCCCAGCTTCACGAGCAGGTCCAGACAGGCGATGGCCGCCGCGCCCGCACCGGAACACACGAGCTTCACGCTGCCGAGTTCCTTGCCCACCACCTTCAGGCCGTTCAGGATCGCCGCCGAGGCGATGATCGCCGTGCCGTGCTGGTCGTCGTGGAAGACCGGGATCTTCATGCGCTCGCGCAGCTTCTGCTCGATGTAGAAGCACTCGGGCGCCTTGATGTCCTCGAGGTTGATGCCGCCGAGCGTGGGCTCGAGCATGGCGATGGCTTCGACGAGCTTGTCCGGGTCCGATTCGTCGAGTTCGATGTCGAACACGTCGATGCCCGCGAACTTCTTGAAGAGGCAGCCCTTGCCTTCCATCACCGGCTTGGCCGCGAGCGGGCCGATGTTGCCGAGACCGAGCACGGCGGTGCCGTTGGTCACGACGCCCACGAGGTTGCCGCGCGAGGTGTACTTCTGCGCGTCGAGCGGGTCGGCGTGGATCGCTTCGCACGCGGCGGCCACGCCGGGCGAGTACGCGAGCGAGAGATCGAGCTGGTTCGAGAGCGGTTTGGTCGGGGTGACCGAGATCTTGCCGGGCTTGGGATTCTGGTGATACGCCAGCGCGCTTTGCTTCAGTTGTTCATCCATTTTCAGGCCTGCCGGGACGTGAGAGACGAGAGAGGTTTTATGGTCATGAACCCGCCGCCTCGCGGGACACGCTCAAGGGTTCGACAGCGTGCGTTCCGGCCTGCAAAGCAGGGGTAAAACCGTGGGACGGACACGCGGCGAAACACCTCTCGCGGGCAGCGAAGCGACGAGGGCGAATTGGCGGGGGGAACTAGTGTACACCCCGGGCAGGGCCCGGCAACCCGGATGGAGGACTGATACCCGGGATAGCACAAACATCGGATGCCCACGGGTGAAACGAGGGGGAGAAGGCGGGAAAAACTGCGCAGGAATGGGCTTGAAGCCCATTAAAAGATGACTCGATAACCACTAGCGAACCGCATGGGCGCCGCGTTACTCCAGTGCGGCGCCGCGTCGCTCCGGAATCAGGAAGAGCGTCGCGAGCACATCGAGCACGTAGATCGACGCGAGCATCGCGAGCGCGGCCCCGAACGAGAAACGCGCCGACAGCGCGCCGACAGCCAGCGGCCCGAAGCCGCCCACGGCCCGGCCGATGTTGAAGAGCACGTTCTGCGCGGTGGCGCGGGCGGCCGTGGGATACAGCTCGGAGATCAGCGCGCCGTACCCGCCGATCATGCCGTTCACGAAAACGCCCATCGCCGCGCCGCCCACGAGCAGCGCGGCCGGCGCCGTGAGATGCGCATAGACGAACACCATCGCCACGGCGCCCACCTGGTAGAAGAGGAACGCGGGCTTGCGGCCGAAGCGGTCGGCGGCCATGCCGAACAGCCAGATGCCGAGCGCCATGCCCGCGACGGTCGCCGCCGTCCAGAGGCCCGACTTCGTGAGCGAATAGCCGAACGCGTGGGAGAGATAGGCGGGCAGCCAGATCATGAGCCCGTAGTAGCCGAAGTTCTGCACCGAGCAGAGGATCGCCACGCCGAAGCTCGCCCGCGCGGTGCGGGCGTCGGCGACGAGCAGGCTCAGCGCGCGCGGCCGTTCGCCGCGCGGCGCCCCGGCCACGCGCCCGGCATGCGCGACGAAGAGCGCCGGCTCCTCCACCCGGCGCCGCACGGCGAACGACACCACGGCGGGCAAGAGGCCGAGCGCGAACATGCCGCGCCAGCCGATCACGGGCAGCAGCCACGGCGTGAGGAGCGCGGCGGCAAGCACGCCCAGTTGCCAGCCGAGGCCGACATACGACGAGGCTCGCGCGCGCAGATGGGCGGGCCAGGCCTCGGCCACGAGCGCCATGCCGATGCCGAACTCGCCGCCGAGCCCGATGCCCGCAATGGTCCGGTAGACGAGCAGGTCCGTATAGCCGCGCGCGAGCGCACACAGGCCGGTGAAGACGGCGAACACCAGGATCGTCCAGCTGAGCACGCGCACGCGGCCGTAGCGATCGCTCAGGAGCCCGAACACGATGCCGCCGGCCACGGCACCCACCAGCGTCCAGGTGACGAGCGAACCGGCCTGCGCGGTCGAGAGATGCAACTCGGCGCTGATCGCCGGCAGCATGAAGCCGAGCATCAGCAGATCGAAGCCGTCCATCGCATAGCCGAGCACCGACGCCACGAGCGCGCGCAAGGCATGGCCGCGCGTCGTGTCGGCAGAGGCAGCAGGAGGAGAAACGGCGATCATGGGATGTCCTGTAGGGATGCCGGGTCTGACATTCGAGACACCCCGGCAAACCGGCGTGAGTGTAATGGCGAGTCTGACGCGTCACAACCGCGAAAGAAAAATGCCCCCGGCTCCCTTACGGCACGGCGCCCGGCGCCATGTTCGACGCAAGCAGCGATCGCACCCCCAAATACCGCCCATAGTGGCGGCCGTGCGGCGCAATTCCGTCAGGCAACTCGTCGCGGCCCGTCAAGTCGGGTAAAATACTGGCCTACGCGCGCAAGAGAAGCCGTCCGATCCGAGCGGGTGAACATCGCCCCCGCCCCTTCGGACCGCGCACACAGACCACGGTTTTCGCCGGGTCAACCGTGCCAGCGCCACCGGGCCCACGCCCGCCCTCACCTCGCTCTCACATCCAAGGATTCGCCCATGACAGGCTACGATCGCCAGACGATCTCGGACACGACCGCCAAAATGCTGCTCGAAGTGAAGGCCGTGCACTTCAATGCGGAAAAGCCCTTCATCTTCACCTCCGGCTGGGCGAGCCCGGTCTATATCGACTGCCGCAAGCTGATCTCGTATCCGCGCGTGCGCCGCGGCCTGATGGAGATGGCCGAAGCCACCATCCTGCGCGATGTGGGCTACGAGCAGATCGACGCCGTTGCCGGCGGCGAAACCGCGGGCATTCCGTTCGCGGCATGGCTGTCGGACCGCCTGATGGTGCCGATGCAGTACGTGCGCAAGAAGCCGAAGGGTTTCGGCCGCAACGCGCAGATCGAAGGTCTGCTCACCGAAGGCCAGCGCGTGCTGCTCGTCGAAGACCTGACCACCGACAGCCGCAGCAAGATCAACTTCATCAACGCGCTGCGCACGGCCGGCGCGACGGTGAACCACTGCTTCGTGCTGTTCCACTACAACATCTTCAAGGAAAGCGTCTCGGTCCTGAAGGACATCGACGTGGATCTGCATGCGCTCGCCACGTGGTGGGACGTGCTGCGCGTCGCGAAGGAATCGGGCTATTTCGAGACGAAGACGCTCGACGAAGTCGAGAAGTTCCTGCACGCACCGGCCGAATGGTCGGCCGCGCACGGCGGCGCGACCTCGGCACCGCAGTAAGCCCGGCGAAGCGCGCAGTACAACTGCGATACAACGCAACGCGGTAAGGCGCGCTACGGCGAGGTACAAACGCAAAAGCCATCTGCCCGGCTGGGCAGATGGCTTTTTTTATGGCGCGACGGATAGCGTTATGTTGCCGGGCCGGCCCGTGCCCGGACGGCCAGGACGGCCCGGCTGCGCAGCGCTCGCGCAGGAGCAGCCCGATCCGGGAATACCGCTATATTGGTTCCGGTTCGATCTGGAACACCATTCCTGCGAGCCCGTCAGGAAAACTCGGACGGGCTCTCACAAAACAGACAGGAAACCCGTCGATGGCTCATCCGTATGCCTTGATTCTCATATCGGTTATGCGGCGGTTGCGCGGCACGGCACGGGGTGCGCTCGCGCTCGCCGTTGTCTTGAATGCAATCGGCCTCGCCCACGCCGAAGGCACGTTTTCGCTTTCGAGCGCGACTTTTCGCGACGGTGGTCAGGTCGCAACCGCCCAGGTTTTCGATCAGGACACCTGCAAAGGCGGCAACCGCTCGCCGCAGTTGACGTGGCGCAATGCCCCGGCGGGCACGCACAGCTTCGCGATCACGATGTTCGACCCCGACGCGCCCGGCCGCGGCTGGTGGCACTGGGCCGTCGCCGACATCCCGGTGCGCGTGAACACGTTGCCCGAGAACGCGAGCGCTTCGGGCGCGCTCGCGAGGCTCGGCGCCATCGAGGCGCGCAACGACTTCAACACCAGCGGCTACGGCGGCCCCTGCCCGCCGCCCGGCAAACCGCATCGCTACGTCGTCACGGTGTATGCGATCGGCGCGGACAAACTGACGGTGCTCGACGAAGGACGCCCCGCGCCCATGTTCGATCACGAGATCGGCGCGGCCTCGCTCGGCAGCGCGCAACTCACGGTCACATACGGGCGCTGATGCACCGTTCGTGCGCACGGCATCCTTTGCTTCGCATCGGGAAATTCAGTCCTTCCGCGCGCGGCGCACAACTGAATACGGGCGCCACGCGGAAGTGATTAACATGGTGCGACGCCACACGCGTGCCCGTTCAACTTCTGCCGGAGTCCTCACATGTCCCGAATCGTCGTTGCGTACCACAGTGGCTATGGCCACACGAAGAAACTCGCCGAAGCCGTGCTCGAAGGCCTCCAGGGCGCGGGCGCGGAAGCGAAGCTGATCGCCGTCGCCGATATCGACGACGCCGGCTGGGCCGATCTCGACGCCGCCGACGCCATCGTGTTCGGCGCGCCGACCTACATGGGCGGCGCCTCGGCCGACTTCAAGAAGTTTGCGGACGCTTCGTCCAAGGCGTGGTTCACGCAGAAGTGGAAGGACAAGGTCGCGGCGGGCTTCACCAATTCGGCCACGATGAACGGCGACAAGTTTTCGACGATCCAGTACTTCGTCACGCTCGCGATGCAGCACGGCATGATCTGGACCGGCACCGGCCTGATGCCGGCCAACACGAAAGCGGCGACTCGCAACGACGTGAACTTCGTGGGCGGCTTCACGGGCCTGCTCGCCCAGTCGCCGGCCGACGCCTCCCCCGAAGAAGCCCCGCCCTCCGGCGACCTGGACACGGCACGGCTCTTCGGCGCGCGCGTGGCCGCCGTCACGGCGCGCTGGCTCGCAGGCAAGAACGCCAGCGCATAGGCCACACCTCGGTCACGCCTGGGCCACGCTTGGGCCACAATTCCCCCGCCCACCCGCGAGCCAGGCCGACGCATCCGCGTCACACGCAGGTCGCATCATGGGGTCGCCAGTGCGGCGCGCCACTCCCGGGCGCCGCACATCGCGCGAGCCTCATCCGTCCCCACGGGTTACTCCCGATTTTTTCCGGCCTGCCCGCACGGTCGCGCGCCTGAGGTCTTAAAATACCGTTCCGGCGCCGAACGGCTCGAGTGGGTGGGCGAACGAAGTCCACGCCCACGGGCGCGCACCGGGCGCCTATTTACCCGCGTTCAGAGAGATCGAGATGAGCACGAAAGTTTTTGTCGACGGACAGGAAGGCACGACCGGCCTGAAGATTTTCGAATACCTGTCAGCGCGCGCCGACGTCGAAATCCTGCGCATCGACGAAGCGAAGCGCAAGGACGTCGAGGAACGCCGCCGTCTCATCAACGCCTCCGACGTGACGTTCCTGTGCCTGCCCGACGTCGCCTCGCGCGAGTCGGCGTCGCTCGTCGAAAACGACCGCACCGTGCTGATCGACGCGAGCACCGCCTTCCGCACGAGCCCCGACTGGGCCTACGGCCTGCCCGAACTCACCCGCCAGCAGCGCGAGCGCGTGCGCAGCGCGAAGCGCATTGCCGTGCCGGGCTGCCACGCTTCCGCATTCGTGCTGGCCATGCGCCCGCTCGTCGAAGCCGGCCTCGTCGCCCCCGATTTCGCGGCGCACGCGTACTCGCTGACGGGCTACAGCGGCGGCGGCAAGAAGATGATTGCGGAGTACGAAGCAGGCGGCAATCCGAAGCTGATGAGCCCGCGCCCCTACGCGCTCGGCCTCACGCACAAGCATCTGCCGGAAATGGCGTTCCACGGCGGCCTCTCGGGCGCGCCCGTGTTCACGCCGATCGTCGGGCCGTTCTACAAGGGCCTCGCGGTCACGACCTACTTTTCGCCGCAGCAGCTCACGCGCCGCGCGAAGCCGCAGGACGTGCTGGCGCTCTACGCCGAGTACTACGCGGGCGAAGCGTTCGTGCGCGTGGCGCCGTTCAACGCCGACGAGAATCTGGACAGCGGCGCATTCGACGTGCAGGCCAATAACGACACGAATCGCGTGGACCTCTTCGTGTTCGGCAACGACGAGCAGTTCGTGACGGTCGCGCGCCTCGACAACCTCGGCAAGGGCGCTTCGGGCGCGGCGATCCAGTGCATGAACCTCGCGATCGGCGCGGCGGAAGATACCGGCCTCGAGCGCTGAGCGCCGCTGCCGCCGCACGGTGAAACGGTGCAGGCGGCGGGAAAAACGGACGGGAAAGCGAAGCCGGCTCTGCGAAGGGCCGGTTTTTTTATGCGCGGGTCAAACGTCCGCACGAAGTGTAGGGACGAAAAAAAGCCCGCCAAACTGGCGGGCTTAATCCATATCAGAGGAGACATGGAGGAGACAAGAACCAGTATAGCGAGAGATGTGGTGCAACGCAACATGTAAAGTAGTACGCACCCTATGCGTTGCGCAATTGCAACACATCACGCGTGATCGATCATCGAAAGAATGAACGTGAGCTGATCGAGGCCCACGGGACGTACCAGATGCACGTCGAAGCCGACGGCAAGCGCCTCGTCGCGATGGCGCGAATCGGCCCAGCCTGTCAGTGCGATGAGAAGCGGCGCGCGCCCGCCGCAGGCGTCGCGCAAACGCCGGACGATGGCCGCCGGCTCGTCCTCCTGCAGCGACAGCGCGACGATCACCACATCCGGCGCAAAGCGCGCGGCGGCAAGCACGGCGTCGTCGAGCGTGCGCGCCACCGCAATCGCGTAATCGAGGTCGGTCAACAGCGTGCCAAGCCCCGTCAGCGACTGTTCGTCGTTGTCGGCGATCAGGATGCGTGTGTCCATCCGCCGTCTCCCTTCCCCATGCGGGGCCGATTCCCGGCCCGTGCCATTAGCGTGCTGACATCCCCGCTGTCATTGTGGCGGCCCGTTCCGGCGCGCTTTGTGCGGCACCGCCCGGTCGTATGAGGATTGTGGCGCCGCGTTTTGCGCCCCGTGTTGCGCCCCGCCGGTCAAGCCGTTCGCCGTCAATACTTCGACCAGCGAATCGCGCAGGAGTGCGACCGGCCGCACGAGCCGCCCCGGCAGCGCGTGATGCACGAGCCAGGCATCGACGCCGGCCTCGAAATCCGCCACCTCGACCGTTTGCAGCGCGTCGTGAAACGGGCTGCGCGCGAGCACTTCCGGCGAGACGATCCCGATGCCGATCTGCCGCGCCACGAGGGAAAGCTGCAGGTCCGAACCGAACGCCTCCACGGCCACGGTGAACGGCAGCCCCGCCCGCGTGAGTGCACGCGAGAGCGCCGAGCGCATGCCGCAGCCGTCCTGGTTGAGCACCCATGAGTGCTGCGCGAGATCTTCGAGCATGACCGGATCCGCGGGCAAGCCCAGCGCGCGCGCCGCCACCACGGTAGTCGGCATGAAGGCGAGCCGCGAGCGCTCCAGCGCCTCCGGCAGCGCGCTGTCGCCCGGCATTAGCACGACGGCCGCATCGATTTCCGCGCGCTCCACCGATTGCAGCAATCCCGGCGACCAGCCGGCCGTGATGCGCAGCGTGAGTTTGGCGAAGGCGCTGCGCAGACGGTCGAGGGGCTGCTCGAGTGCGAGATCGGAGAGAAACGGCGGCACGCCGATGCGCAGCTCACCGCCCGGCTCGCTGTCGGGCGAGGCAACGGCCAGCAGTTCGTCCACGGCGCCGAGCACGTTGCGCGCGAGGCGGTACACCTCGCGGCCGGCGGCGGTGGGCTTGAGGGGCTTGGCCTGGCGGTCGAGCAACGCGAGGTCCAGCACGCTTTCGAGGCTCTGGATGCGGCGCGTCAGCCCCGGCTGGGTGAGATGAAGCCGCTCGGCGGCGCCCACGATCGAGCCGCTCTCCACCACCGCGACGAAAGCCTGCAGATCACGCGTATTCAAAACAATCTCGCATAATCAATATCAAGATATTTCAATTGTCGCATAACCATGGTGCTTCTAGGATACGCAGAACAGATCTCACCCGGAGCGTCACCATGTCTGGTCCAGCCGAACTTTCCCCTCGGCCCTGTTCTGCCGTTTCGCCGTCACCGTCGTCCGCCTCATGCGCCCCCTGCGCCGGCCTGCCTGTCGAAGCGCAGGGCGAACTCCACGCCGGCCAGCTCACCACGCCGATGACGCTCTTCTTCGGCGCCGCCGTGGGCCTCATCATCGTCAACCTGTTCGCCGCGCAGCCGCTCACCGGCCCCATCGCCGCGTCGCTGAAGCTGCCGCACGCGCTGGGCGGCCTCGTCTCGATGCTGCCGCAACTGGGCTATGCCGCCGGGCTCGTGCTGCTTGTGCCGCTGTGCGACCTGATCGAAAACCGCCGCCTGATCGTGCACACGCTCCTCGCCTGTGCGGCGCTGCTCGCCGTGCCGCTCTTCGCGCACGCCGCCTGGGTGTGCCTCGCCGCGCTGTTCCTCGCCGGCGCCACGTCGAGCGTGATCCAGATGCTCGTGCCGATGGCGGCCTCGATGGCGCCCGAAGCGCACCGCGGCCGCGCCGTGGGCAACGTCATGAGCGGCCTGATGATCGGCATCCTGCTCTCGCGGCCGCTCGCGGGCGTGATCGCCGGTTGGGCGGGCTGGCGTGCGTTCTATGGATCGGCGGCCGTCATCGACGTGCTGCTCGCCGCCGTGCTCGTGCTGCGTTTGCCCACCCGCACACCGCACGCCCACACCCGCTACGGCGGGCTGCTGCGCTCGCTCTGGACACTGCTCGCCACCGAACCCGTGCTGCAACGGCGTGCGCTTTCGGCGGCCCTCGCCATGGGCGCGTTCAGCGCGTTCTGGGCCTCGATCGGATTGCGCCTTGCCGCGGCGCCGTTCGGCTTCGGCATGCACGGCATCGCGCTCTTTGCGCTGGCCGGCGCGAGCGGCGCCGTGGTCACGCCGCTCGCGGGCCAAGCCGGCGACCGTGGACACGGCCGCGCCGCACTGTGCTTCGCGCATCTGCTCATGCTGGCGTCGATTGCGCTGATCGCGGTGGCAGGGTCGGGCGGCTTCGGCTTTGCTCCCGAAGCGCATCCGCGGCTCGCGCTCGCCGCACTCGTGATCGGCGGGGCCGCGCTGGACGCGGGCGTCATCATCGACCAGACGCTTGGCCGGCGTGCCGTCAATCTGATGAATCCGGCCGCGCGCGGGCGGCTGAACGGATTGTTCGTGGGTGTGTTCTTTGTCGGCGGCGCGCTGGGTGCGGCGCTCTCGGGCGCCGGATGGGCCATCGGGCAGTGGCGCGGCGTGTGCGCCGTAGGCCTCGCGTTTGCCGGTGCCGCGTTTCTCTACGGCATCGTGGGGCGCAGCAATCGCGTGGGCACCTGAACCGCCGCCGCGCCCCGCACGGGCCTAGAGCTGCCCTGCGCGCCGCGCCGCCACCTTGCCGAGCACCGCGAAGTCGCGCTCGCCGTCACCGTGCGCCACTGCCTCGATCAGGCTGTCGCGCACGACGCTCGCCACGGGCATCGGCGTCGAGACCGCATCCGCCGCCTGCAGCGCGAGCCGCACGTCCTTCAGGCCGAGGCGCGCCTTGAAGAGCGCCGGCTCGTAGCGCTGCTCCGCGATCATTCCGCCGTAGCCCGCGTACACCGGCCCTGGAAACGGGCCGCCCGTCACCACGTCGAGAAAATCGCGCATCGAAACGCCGTGCCCTGCGAGCAACGCCGACGCCTCGCCCAGCGTCTCCACCGCCGAAGCCAGCATGAAGTTCGCCGCGAGCTTCATCACGTTGGCCTGCTGCGGCAGCGAGCCGATGCGCCAGGTCTTCTGCCCCACGGCGTCGAGCAGCGGCTGCACGCGGTCGATCGCCTCGGCCGCGCCCGCGGCCATGATCGTCAGCTTCGCCGCCTTCGCCACGTCGGGGCGGCCCAGCACCGGCGCCGCGACGTAATGCAGCCCGCGCCCGGCGTGCTCGCGCGCGAGCTCCGTGGCGAGCGCGACGGAAATCGTCGCCATGTTCACGTGCACGAGGCCGCGCGGGGCGTGGGCGAGCAGCGCCGCGTCGAGGACCTCGCGGACGGCCGTGTCGTCGGCGAGCATCGAAAAGACGGCGTCGCCCGTGAACGCTCCGGCCGGCGTCGCGACGATTACCGCGCCCGTCTCGGCAAGCGGCCGCGCCCGCTCCGGCGTGCGGTTCCACACCCGCACCGTATGACCCGCCTTCAGCAGATTCGCCACGATGGCGCCACCCATCTCGCCCAGCCCGATAAATCCGATATCCATCGCACGCTCCTTCGCGTCCCAAACCATCCCAAACGCGCAGTAAAGCACAGCCGCCCCCGCGCTGCCGACAGATGCCCCGCGCGCGGCCAGCCTCGCGGTGCCATACTGGCCGCATGGTTACCGCCACCTTCCGCTTCTACGAGGAGCTGAACGACTTTCTCGCGCGGCCGCTGCGCCGCCGCGCGTTCAGTTGTGCCTGCGCGCGCGCCGCCTCGGCCAAGCACATGATCGAGGCACTGGGCGTGCCTCATACGGAAGTCGAGCTGATTCTCGTGAACGGCGAGTCCGTGGGCTTCGACCATCCGCTTGCCGACGGCGACCGCGTCGCCGTCTACCCGAAGTTCGAAACCTTCGACGTCCGCCCCTTGCTGCGCGTGCGCGCAGCGCCGCTACGCGAGCCGCGCTTCGTCGCCGACGCCCATCTGGGCGGCCTCGCCCAGTTGCTGCGGCTCGCGGGCTTCGACACGCTCTACGACAACCACTACCCCGACGACGAAATCGAGGCGCTGGCCGCCGCGGAGCATCGCATCGTCCTCACGCGCGACCGCGAGCTGCTCAAGCGCCGCACGATCACGCACGGCTGCTACGTGCGCACGCTCAAGCCGCAGGCGCAACTGCGCGAGATCTTCGAGCGCCTCGACCTCGCCGCGAGCGCGCGGCCTTTCCGGCTCTGCCTCGCGTGCAACGCGCCACTTCACGCGATCGAGCGCGGCGCCGTGCGTGGGCGGGTGCCCGCGGGCGTATTCGAGCGCCAGAGCCGCTTCGTCACCTGCGATGTCTGCCAGCGCGTGTTCTGGGAGGGGTCGCACTGGCAGCGTATGCGCGCGCTGATGGATGGCCTCGCGACGGGCGTAGCCGGGCAGACCGCGCCGCCGGGCGGATGAAGCCGGCATGTAAAGCAGGCGCGCAGCCGCCCCCGAACGCACCGGCAATGGACGCCCCCGCGCGAATGCGTACAATGCGCGCCACTGCCCAACACCGGAGCCGCAAGCATGGCCATGAAGAAAACCGACCTTGAAAAGAACAAGGCGCTGAAACTGATGCAATCGATGAAAGGGGCCGGACCGGAACGCTTCGGCAAGGGCCCGGCGCCCGCGGAGATGGACCGGCGCGAGCGCCGCAAGCTCGAGCAGGCCCAGGGGCTCGTCCCGTTCGCCTGCAAGCTCAACGCGGACCTGGTCGCGCAACTGAAGCTGCGCGCACAAGACCATCCGGGCGGCCTCACCGGCCTGCTGACCGAACTGATCGAAGCAGGACTCGCACGCGACGCATCCTGATCGCCGCACAGGCCGGCACAGGCCCCGAGGACGAAAAAAAAGCCAGAGCATGCTCTGGCTTTTTTACAGCGCACCGCAAGCGCGGCGCGTTCTGGCAGCCATCAGTTCTGCTGGCCCTTGTCGCTCGTGCCGGCCGACGAGGCGGCTTGCGACACCGGAGCGCGCTTGCCGTGCTGCTTGAGTTGCTTGTGGTGCTTCTTGGCCTTGGCCGGTGCGCTGGCAGCAGCCGGAGCCGAAGCGTCTTGTGCGAAAGCTTGAACCGAAATCAGTGCGACCGACGCGGTGACGAGCGAGGCGAGAATCTTTTTCATCTGTTGTTCCCCAAACCGGACAAATAAATAGGATCGGTACGTTGTGAATTGAAACGGCCTGAAACGGCAAAATGCCCGCTCGCCGATCCCGGCGGGCATTTCGCGCGAAGCAGTATCACGCAGCGTAGGGCGTTTGTCATCCCGTTTGTCGCCGCCGTGCGGGTCGGTGTATTTTCCGGGAGACAATTTGCTTTCAATTCGGATACGATCGGAATTCGTATGTCCGGCGTACCGTTTCGAGGCCGACGCTCACGCAATAAAAGCGGCGCCGCGACAGTTTTTGCAAAACATGAACTTCGCCGCTCAAGCCGCTTGAAATCCTCCTCCCGCCAACACCTGCGCGCCAACCTGCTCATGCTGGCCGCCGCCATGATCTGGGGTTCCGCGTTCGTCGCGCAGCGACTGAGCCTCGACACCATCGGGCCGTTCCTCTTCACCGGGCTGCGCTTTTTGCTGGGTGCCGCCGTGGTTTCCGCGCTCGTGCTTGCGCAGCGCCACGCGTATGCACGCCGCGCGCCCCTTGCCGATACCCCGCCGCTCTTCGCACCCGGACTGCTGCGCTCGGGCTGCGTGCTCGGCCTCGTGCTGGCCGTGGCCATCTCGCTCCAGCAGGTCGGCCTGCGCTACACGAAAATCGCCAATGCGGGCTTCATCAGCTCGCTTTACGTCGTGATCGTGCCGCTGCTGGGCGTCCTGCTGCGCCATCGCACGGGCGCGGGCACCTGGGTGGGCGCGCTGCTGGCGGCAATCGGGCTCTACTTCCTCAGCATCAACGAACACTTTTCGGTGATGTACGGCGACTGGTACCAGCTCGGCTGCGCGATCGTGATCTCGATTCAGGTGATGCTGGTGGGCCACTATGCGCCGCGCCACGATCCGCTCGTTCTTTCGATCGTGCAGTTCGTGGCGTGCGGGGCGGCCTGTCTCGCGATCGGGCTCGCGTGCGAACCACTCCAGCTCGCGAGCCTGCTGCGCGCCGCGCCGGCCATCCTCTACGGCGGCGCCCTCTCGGTGGGTGTGGGCTACACCATCCAGGTAGTCGCACAACGCGACGCGGCGCCGGCGCATGCGGCCGTGATCTTCAGCATGGAAGGGGTGTTCGCTGCGCTGGCCGGGTGGCTCGCGCTCGGCGAAACGCTCACGCCGCGCGCGCTGATGGGCTGCGCGCTGATGCTGGCCGGCCTGCTCGCCTGCCAGTTGCTTCCGGCGCGCCACGGCAGCACGCGCGAAGCCTCTCAACCGCAACCGGTCGAACCGGCGTAAAAGCATCCGGCAAGGCATACGCCGCCGGGTTATCCACGGCCCCCTCTGGACAAGCTGGGGATGACCTGGCGAACGTGCTGTGGAAGAGTTCTTGATAACTACCGCCGCAACGCGAATCCCTCAAAAGTTATCCTCGAAGTCCGCGCCGCATTCAGGGTTTGTCCGCATGGCTATTCGTTCCACATCGATTTGAGCCCATTGGGATTTCCCCTGTTATCCACAGAAAATGCCCGGCTTTGTTAACTGCTACTACGTATACTTACTAATCAAGATAAAAACCAATATGGGAAATGCGGTACACCGCATGTCCGTGCTGCGCGCGTACGCAGCATCGCTCTCGCGTTCGCCGCTGTCGCTCGATAACGCGTCAAGAGCAGTGCGCGCAACCGCGAAGATTGCGCGCGCTTTCGCTGCGAGCGATGTGTCCGACGCTATTCTCCCGCCATCATGCGTTCGACCGTCTCGGCGATATTAGGCAGCCCCACGGTAGCCGGATTGCGCTCCACCACGCCAAAACACTCCGTGCGGCGCGGCGCCGGATCGACGACGAAGTTGCGCGCGTACGGACCCACGCGCCCGGGCGGCAGCAGCCGCTCCGGTGGAATCACTTCGAATGCCGTACCGACTGCGATAAAAAGATCGTCTGGCGTCATGGCCTGCTGGATGCGCCACAGTGTTTCGTATTCGGGCGCCGCTTCGTTGAAGAACACCACGCCGGGCTTCACGCCTTCGACCTCGCCGCACGCGGGACACGCCGCCTTCGGATCGAGGCCCCGACCGCTGGCCGGAAAGCGATAGTCGCAGTCGGTGCACAGCAGCGAAATCATGTCGCCGTGCAGGTGCGTGACCTGACGCGCGCCCGCCTGCTCCAGCATGTCGTCGATGTTCTGCGTGACGAGGTGCACGCGCTCCGTGCCCCAGGTGTCCTGCCATTGCGCAAGCAGCCGGTGCGCGGCGTTGGGACGCGCGTCGGCGCACTCGCTGATGCGCTGGTTGTAGAACCGGAACACGGCGGGCCGGTTGCGGCGCCAGGTGAGGTAGTTGCAGACTTCGTCGAGGTTCGCGCGTGTCCAGATGCCGTCTCCGGTGCGGAACGTGGAAATGCCGCTTTCCGCCGAAAGCCCCGCCCCCGAAAACACATACAGGCGCGGCGCCCGCCCTTGCTGCTGTTCGGCCAATTTCTTCTCCTTGCTCGATGGACGACATTATGAGGCCGCCATGGGGTTCGAGCGGGGCGCCGGGTACCTGGGGCTGGGTCCACAAACACGAAGGGCGCTGAAGCCCGCTTCAGCGCCCTTCGTACTGCACGTTATCGTCGACAGACGGTGAA
>NZ_BAYB01000060.1 GCF_000685035.1 Paraburkholderia ferrariae NBRC 106233 | reverse complement strand
TCCGAGGCTGGCGGCTATGTCGAGCCAACAGCAGCCCTCAACGGCTGGATTTTCCTGGGCGCGCAGCATGGCGGGCCGGTCGCGAAAGAGAGCATCCCCGATTCGATGTTTGAGCCGGTAATCGTCACGACGAACCATGCATGCACGGCGAACGACCCGCAGGGCACGGGCGGTGGAATTCCCGTCAAGGCGGGGGACCTGATGGGCCACCTGGGCCGCTATGACTCGCTCAACGAGTGTTCAGGCGGAACCCGCATGGCACACATCGAGGTGTTTTGCGGCGAGGACATCAAACCGTTCATCAAGGCGGGACGCGCCTGGGTTGACACGCACGTCGAGGAAACGCCCACCATCACGAATCAGTGGAATGACCTGGGCGTGTCGCAGGATCCGACCATTTTGCGCGTGGGCCGTGGAACGACGCTCTACCAGACCCACGCCAACGGGCAACCGGGCACGGACCCGAAACAGACCGATGTGATTCAGGTTTACCAGTTCGCCGCGCTGCCCCAGGACGATGCGCATATGTTCATGGAAAAGAACAACGGCAACGACGGGCACAAACGGCGCTGGTGGAAGGTGGCCGGTGCGGACGCACTACGCAACCCGATTAGCGGATGGGTGCGCGAACAGAGCTTCGAGGGCGGTCGTGTGACCCGCGAGTCTGCGCAAAGCTGGATTGACTTCGAGTGCTACGACGAGGACCACGACCCGACACACACCATTTTCGCGACCACTGCGGACTATGTGGACTATGCGCTCGGCGGCGATACGCCCGGCGCGGGTTCACTTGGCAAGCTCAGCCCGCTGATGGCCGTGATCTACCGTGCGCTCTATCCGACGGGCGACGGCAGTCACGCGGCGGACGACCTTTGCAGCCTGGGACAGAGCGTCCAGGGCGGGTTCCCGTGGAAGGCGTTCCGCGCATCGCGCCTCATTCCGAAACACGAAAGCGAATGGGCCAACCCGGCGAAGTGGCAAGCGCTTGTGAGTGCAATCGAAGAGCGCACCGGGCCGAAACCCGAACACGGAGAGGAAAAGAAGCGTATCGCCAAGCTCGTGTGGTGGGACGAGGTGGCGGCGGGCGTTCCCGGCTTCCCCGATTCCGATGCGTATCACATCAATCCGGTTGGGCTGGTGGGCAATTTTCTTAAATTGGGAAGCAGCCTTGATGAATTGATTCGAAAGATCGGAGATATTATCTCCGGCGGTGAAGGTGGATATGAATCATACAACACTGGAACAAACGGGCCTCATGGCGCAGTAGGTCATTCATATATGACAAGGCCGAAGGGGACTGTTACTGGAAAAACAATAAATGAAATTCTTGCAACGGAGCATCTCTCTTATACGGATCCAGCGAGATTTTATACAACAGGCAAATATCAGACGATCATCCCGACTCTTCGGGAGGGAATGATCAAGCTGGGCCTAACCGGAGAAGAGAAATATGACGAGGATATGCAAGAGCGGATGTTTAGCGATTTCTTAATTATTCATGCTGGTAAAGGTGTTTTGGCTAAGTTCATTAAGCAAGGTGTCGGAACGATAGATGATGCTCAATATGCGGCATCCAAAGAATGGGCGTCCATTGCGGCCCCTGTTAACTGTCATATAAAGGATGGAAGAGTTTCGGACGGGACACTCTCCTATTACGAAGGGGCAAATAATCACGCATTTATGCCGTCCACAAATAGAATCCGGGCTATTCTTGTTGAAATCTCGCAATCACGTTGACACAGAATGAAGAAAATCACTCGCCTATTTTTTTTGATTGTTGTATATGGTATCGGCGCTGTAACGTGCCACGCCAAGTCATTGGCAAATACGATCAATCATCCATTCGATCACGTTGAGATCGCTTATTCTCATAATTACGAATGCTCTTTTATGTACTCACCCATTGATTTTTGTGACGAGAGGCACGTGTCAGAGATTAAAGGCGCGATTGCCAATCAGGTTGCAAATTTTAATGAACATTACATTCTTCTGAAGATCAAGGAGTGGCGTCCTTCTGAGTACTACGGCGATAGCTTGGTGATCATAGATACCCAAACTGGGGTGGCCTATCCCATGCCGTTCGATTACTACACTGGCGCGGTCGATATGAGAAATTCAAAGAAGATGGGAAAGCCAAGGCTGACTTTTTCTGCGGACAGCAACAAGATATGCATTGAGGGTTCAATACTCGTTTATCGAGCTACCACGAACGGGAAATTTTGCTTCAAATTCGAAGGGAATAAATTTTCCGGCTATCAAACCGGCTATATGAATTGATGGGGGCCTAAGTATCCGCGCCTAAGGGGGGCTGTATGTCACGTGAAAGGCCTGTTTTCTGGCAGTTCGCGATGCAGGCCGTGTCGCAATATGTGGACCCTTGGGCGGTGCGGTACGTCGAACCTGCCTTCTCCGGCGATCCTGAAGCGGCCCTTTGCCTGGCCGCTGCACTTAGCAACGACAAGCGCGGCGCGGTGGCAGTGGCGATGTGGGAGGCAAAGATACCGCGCCCCGCGTTTCGTGCATACTTGGGCGGGGCCTGGAATCATGACCACGCCTGGGTGATTGGCGCTGCCGGAACGCGCCGCCGCCTGGCGGCCATGTTTCGCTATGCCGCGTTCCCCTTGCCGGATGCGCGTGTGGCGCGGCACATTTGGCGTGCCCGTGAGCCGGGCGCGGGCCGGTTATAGCTGGACGCTTGACCGCGATATGGCGTGCTGGTTCGCCGTGCGCTTTGCCGATCAGGTGAGAAAGCCGCTCGTGCTGGCGGCGGAGGTGGCGCGAGGGGAGGTCGTGCTGTACACGAACGAGCGCGAAGAAGCGGAGACGGTGCTGATGCGCCCGCCAACCGCGAGCGTCGATGGCACGCCCGAAGAATGGCAAAGCCGCTTTGACGCGGTACAGGCTGCGCGCCGCCAGCGTTAATCAAATTTGCCTACACAGTGCCTACATGGACTCAAAAAGCAAAAAGCCCAGTCGCAATGACTGGGCTAAGTGCTTGAATTCTCTGGGGTGGCTGATGGGACTCGAACCCACGACGACAGGAATCACAATCCTGGACTCTACCAACTGAGCTACAGCCACCACTGCACAACTTTGCTCGATTAACTCCGCTTTGAAAGCGGCTTCAATCAAGAAGCAAGATTATATACACACTCTATTGCGCTTGCCTAGACCTTCATTGAAATATTTCAGCAGGCGCACCCAGAGAAACCACGCCCGGCAAAGCGTCACCCGGCTCGGTCTCGCGCGCCGCCGCACGCAGATGCTCGCGGGCCTCTTCGAAAATGGCGAGATCGGCCTTTGCGAGCTTGCGGTTATCCGAGAGCACCCGGCGCCAGCCACGCGCCCCCGCTTCGCCGCGGTAGAGTCCCAGCGCATGGCGCGTCATCGCACCCAGATACGTGCCGCGGGCGATTTCGTGCGCGCAGTACTCGATGAATTTCGCTTCGACCGCTTCGCGCGTGAGGGCGCTCTCCGTCGAGCCATAGAAACGCGCATCCACATCGGCCAGCACATACGGATTGTGATACGCCTCGCGCCCGAGCATCACGCCATCCACATGCTGCAGATGGGCTTCGACTTCATCGAGCGTCGTGATGCCGCCGTTGATGATGATTTCCAGGTGCGGGAAGTCGCGCTTCAACTGGTACGCGTAGTCGTACTTGAGCGGCGGGATCTCACGGTTCTCCTTGGGGCTCAAGCCCTTGAGAATCGCATTGCGCGCGTGAACGATGAACACCTCGCAGCCCGCCTGTGCCACCGTGCCCACGAAGTCGCGCACGAAAGCGTAGTCCTCCACCGCATCCACGCCGATCCGGTGCTTCACCGTCACCGGCACCGAAACCACGTCGCGCATGGCTTTCACGCAGTCGGCCACGAGTTGCGGCTCGTTCATGAGGCAGGCGCCGAACGCCCCGCGCTGCACGCGCTCCGAAGGGCATCCGCAGTTCAGATTGATCTCGTCGTAGCCCCATTGCTCGCCGAGTTTCGCCGAGCGCGCGAGATCGTCCGGTTCGCTGCCGCCCAGTTGCAGCGCCACCGGCGCTTCGGTCGGCGTGAAGGCCAGGTGCCGCGGCACGTCGCCGTGGAGCAGCGCGCCCGTCGTGACCATTTCCGTATACAGCCACGTGTGCCGGGAAATGATGCGATGCAGCGAGCGGCAGTGGCGATCGGTCCAGTCCATCATTGGCGCGACAGAAACGCGGCGGGGGCTGGCGACAGGATTTGCGGACATGGCGAAAAGGCGCGAGAAAAGCGGCGTGCGTGGATCAACCTTGCATTTTAACTCATGCGCCCAGGTGCGTTGTGCTCTGCGCCGCCGCCGCAGAAAACGCTTCCAGCCGAGCGTTCCCGCCTAAAGACCCTGCTTCCGGTATGTAATTCGTGGCAGAAATTTGTGCGCCGCAAGAAAATTTTTGGGGCGCCTATTAGGGTCTGTTCGTCGCTCAGCCAAGCCAGGATTGGCTGACAGGATTGTTTCCAGATCCGGAATGGTAAATTCGGATTATCGCGATTATTTTTTGATAGTAGGTGTATACACTAGGTTCCGTTGACGCAGCTCATGGGCACATGACCTCCCAGGTGCAGCGCCTCCGATCCGCAATTGAACCTGATATTGGAGTCCACCATGAAGACCAAACTGATCGCAGCGCTGCTGGTCGCAGCTTCCGCTTCTGTTGCCGCTCCGGCGTTCGCCAGCGGCTACGGCCCGGCGCCGTTCTACCGTCCGGCCGTCGGTGCGCCGGCTTCGCAGCAAGGCGTGAGCGCCCAGACCGTGGCCGTTGAGCGCGCCCAGCAAGCAGGCGTCGATTCGGCGTACGGCGGCGTCGCCAACACGGTGTCGCAATCGGGCAGCCCCGCAAAGGATCACGGCCCGCAGTCGGTGTTTTTCGGCCAGTAAGCCTCGCCGCAGGGGCTTCGCCGCCTTAAGGGCTTAAGGGGTCTCAAGGGCCTCGAGGGCCCCAAGGGCGGCTTTGCCAGACAAAAGACCGGGTGTCCCCAAGACACCCGGTCTTTTGTTTTGGCGCGTCCGCTTTCATCGCACATCAGGGCATCAGGGCTCGAGCGGGCTCAAGGGTTCGCCGCCACGCGCTGGTCGATGGCCTCGCGGATGCGGTCGAACGAGGCGTCGAAGGCGTTGTCCTGGGTCGGAAAGCGTCCCGCGGCCACGCCGTCCACGGGAACGGTCGCGTTCAGGCTGGCATCGGTCAGGCTGCGGATCGTCTGGGACGAGACGAAGAAGCCCTGCTCGTGATCGCCGTCCACGCCGGCGATCATGTCGAAGCCCATGTATTCGTATTTGCGCTGGTTTTCCATCCATCCTCTCCTCGGTAGCTTGCCCGATTCTGGCACGTCTTCCCCATCGACCTTCGCGCGCCGGGCAGACATCGGCCCGGACACGTTCGGGCCGGTTCGCCTGCGGCCTGTACTAACATGGGCTGCACTGCGCATTCGCGTGGCGTGCCGCGCGGTCTTGCACCGGTGTTCGAGGCCGTTCCAGGCAACCAACCAGGAGGTGAACCATGAAGAAACGTTTCGTGCTTCTCGCCGCGCTCGCGCTGCCTGCCGGGCTCACGTCGGTTTCGGCGTCGGCACAGCAGCCGCCGGAGTGGCACAAGGGCGACCGGGTCGCGCCAGAATACCGCGACCGCCAATACGTGATCGACGACTGGCGCGAGTATCGCCTGAAGGCACCGCCGCGCGGCTTCCATTGGGTGGGCGTGGGCGGCCAGTACTATCTCGTGCGTAATTCGAACTGGGCGGTGGAGCGCGTCGGCCCCTGACCGCCTCTCGCGAGCGCGGCGCGGAGTAGAACGGCCTGCAGGAATTCACGCAGCGTCATGCTCCGCCAGGGTGCGTACGGCTACGCCAGAGCAACAACAGCCACGCCAGAAATATGCCCAGCGCCGCGCCGGCGAACTCGCACAGCGCACGCGTGCCGATGCTGTCCGGATCGTGCACTTCGGCGAGTGCCACGCCCAGCAGAAATGGCGATTGCAGGTTGGCGTAATTGAAATAGAGCAGATTCCAGAGGTCGCCGCTGGCGCTGGGCAGGAGGGAAAGCACATAAGCCACGCCGAGCTGGGTCCCCAGGCTCCAGGGGTTTTTGCGGGTCAGCCAGTGCACCAGCAGCAGCATGAAAAAGGCGAACACCGCCGCAATCGCGCCCGCCTGGGCGCCGCCAACGATGCCGTAACCCATCCACGATTGGTCGAATGGCATGGCAGCGTCTCCTGATCATCCCTACGCCCCATTATGCTCAAATGCGTGCGCGTCGGGCACGTTCCGAGGCGCGGCGTCGGAAAGATCGGGGCAATGCCGGCGATGACGGTTGAAGCGGCCCGGCGGCGTTCGATGCGGCTAGGCCGACTGCCCATCCACCCACACCCGCGCCGCCGCGAATCCCGCCTGCGCCGCCGCCTGCTCGGTGGACCAGAGACGGTCGATGTGCACGAGCTGCCAGTCCTTCACCACGGTGTCGCCGCGCAACACGCGAAAGTGCGCTTTCACGCCCGTGAGCACCTGTTCGACCGCCACTTCGATATCGAAGTCCTTGTAGCGCTCCTGGTAGTCGCCCATGTCGGGGCCCTTCGGCTCCATGATCCGTCCTCCGTCGTGGCTGGCCGGATCATCGTAGCACTTCCGGACGCGTTACAGCCTCGCGATCGAGACCTCGGTCGACTTCACGAGCGCCACGACCTCCGAGCCCACCTTGAGATCGAGTTCGTCGATCGAGCGCGTTGTGATGACCGACGTGACCACGCCAAACGGCGTATCCACATCGACCTCGGATACCACCGGTCCACGGATGATCTCCTTGACCTTGCCGCGAAACTGGTTGCGCACGTTGATGGCGGAAATGCTCATAAAGTCGGCTCCAAAGATTCGAAGGGAACTGCGGGAGAAAACATTCAGAATGCCCAGCGGACGTCGGCGGCAAGCCGCAGGGCCGGGACTTCGGGCTCGCGGCCCAGCACGCGATCGAGCACGCGCGCTTCCAGTTCGGCAAAGCGCGCATCGGCGCGCTCGCGCGGCCGTCCGAGCGGCACCGCTTCGTCCAGCGCGATCTGCCCCGCTTCCACGAGCAGGATGCGATCGCCCAGCGCCACGGCTTCGTGCACGTCGTGCGTGACCAGCAGCGCGGTAAAGCGATGCTCGCGCCACAGGCGTTCGATCAGCGCATGCATTTCGATGCGCGTGAGCGCGTCGAGCGCGCCCAGCGGTTCGTCCAGCAGCAGCAGGCTCGGCCGATGCACCAGCGCACGCGCGAGCGCCACACGCTGGCGCTGGCCGCCGGAAAGGCGCGCCGGCCACTCGTCCGCGCGGGCGAGCAGACCTACTTCGTCGAGCACGGCGCGCGCGTCCTCGCGGGCGCTGCGGCCAAGGCCCAGCATCACGTTCTGCAGCACGGTCTTCCACGGCAGCAGACGGGCGTCCTGGAACATGATGCGCGTAGCGAGCGGCGCGCCCCCCGCGCCCTTGCGGATCAGCTCGCCTGCATCCGGCGCCTCGAGCCCGGCCACGAGACGCAACAGCGTGGACTTGCCGCAGCCGCTGCGGCCAACGATCGAAACAAAGCTGCCGCGCTCGATCGACAGATCGAAGCCGTCGAGCACCACGCGCTCGCCGTAGCGCTTGCCTACGCCGCGCAACTCGACCGCCGGATCGGCGGCACGCGGGCCGCTGCGCAGCAGCGTGACGGGCGCCGCATCGTGCGGCGGGGGCGCGCGGCGGCCACGCTCGCGCCACCCGGCCGGTTCAGCGGATTCGCCGGGTGCGCCGCGCTCGCGCTGCTGCTGCGCCTCGATTTCGGCCTGCAGGTCGCGGCCCGCAATGCCGGCATAGTTCGGTGCAAGCGTCGTCCCGCTCATGCGTCGCTCCCGGTTTGATACGCGGGGTGCCAGCGCAGCGCAGCACGCTCGAGGGCCTTGGCGAGCACGTCCGCCAGCTTGCCGAGCAGCGCGTACAGCAGGATGCCGACCACCACCACATCGGTTTGCAGGAATTCGCGCGCATTCATCGTCATGTAGCCGATACCCGATTGCGCGGAGATCGTTTCGGCGACGATCAGCGTCACCCACATGAGCCCGAGCGCAAAGCGCACGCCGACGAGAATCGACGGCAACGCGCCCGGCAGGATCACGTCGCGATAGAGCGCGAAGCCCTTGAGCCCGTAGCTGCGCGCCATCTCCACGAGATTGGCGTCGACGGAGCGAATACCGTGGAAGGTGTTCACGTACATCGGGAAGAACACGCCCAGCGCGACGAGGAAAAGCTTGGCCTCCTCTTCGATGCCGAACCACAGGATCACGAGCGGAATCATCGCGAGCGCGGGGATGTTGCGGATCATCTGCACCGTCGAGTCGAGCGCGATCTCGACGGGCTTGAAGAGCCCGGTCGCGAGCCCGAGGATCAGGCCGCAGCCCCCGCCGATGGCGAAGCCCGCCAGCGCGCGCCAGGTGCTCACGCGCACGTCCTGCCACATCTCGCCCGACTGGATGAGGCCCCAGGCGGCCTTGAAAACCGCCAGCGGCTCGGGCAGCACGCGCGACGACAATGTGCCGGTGCGCGCGGCCAGCTCCCATGCCGCGAGTATCGCGAGCGGCACGATCCAGGGCGCAAGCCTCGCAAACACGGCGCGCAACAGCGGGCCGAATGGTCGCTTTTCACGCGGCACGGCGACCGCAGCAACAGCGGATTGACTCATCGCATCCTCTCCCCGAGCGGTTCAGTGCGTGCCGGCGCTCAGCTCGCGCTCGCCCGCGGCAGATACTGGTTGCCCACCACCTCGCCGAACGGCCCGGAAAGCGGGCCGTTCGTGCTCTTCGCCTGATGCCCGGGCAGCAGCGGGAATACCAGTTCGGCAAACCGGTAGGATTCCTCAAGATGCGGATAGCCGGAGAGAATGAACGTCTCGATGCCGAGGTCCGCGTACTCCTTCATGCGGGCCGCCACCTGTTCCGGATTGCCGACGAGCGCCGTGCCCGCGCCGCCGCGCACGAGACCCACGCCGGCCCAGAGGTTCGGATAAACCTCGAGTTCCTTGCGCGTGCCGCGCTTGCCGCCGTGCAGCGCGGCCATGCGGCGCTGGCCTTCCGAATCCATCTTGCCGAATGCGCTCTGCGCGCGGGCAATGGTTTCGTCGTCGAGCCGGCTGATGAGGCGTTCGGCGTCGGCCCACGCTTCCTCTTCCGTTTCGCGCACGATCACGTGCAGACGGACGCCGAAGCGGATCGTGCGGCCATGCGCGGCTGCGCGCTGGCGAATGTCGGCGATCTTCTTCGCCACGGCCTCGGGCGGTTCGCCCCAGGTGAGATAGGTGTCGATATGCTCGCCCGCCATGTCGTGCGCGGCGGGCGACGAGCCCCCGAACCACAGCGGCGGATGCGGATGCTGCACCGGCGGATAGAGCGCCTTGCCGCCCTTCGAGCCCAGATGCTTGCCGTCGAAATCGATCGCTTCGTTCGTGTGCGAAGCGGCAAGCAGCTTGCGCCAGATATGCAGGAATTCGTCGGTGATTTCATAGCGCGTGTCGTGATCGACGAAGAGACCGTCGCCTTCGAGCTCAGCCGAGTCGCCGCCCGTCACGACGTTGATGAGCAGGCGCCCGTTCGACAGCCGGTCGAAGGTGGCGGCCATGCGTGCCGAAAGACCCGGCGACGAGAGACCCGGACGGATCGCAACAAGAAATTTCAGGCGCCGCGTGGCGGCGATCAGGCTCGATGCGACAACCCAGGCGTCTTCGCACGAACGGCCCGTCGGCAGCAGGACGCCTTCGTAGCCCAGCGTATCGGCGGCGATGGCGACTTGCTGGAAGTATGCGAGGTCAGCGGCGCGCGCGCCCTCGGACGTGCCCAGATAACGGCTGTCGCCATGGGTCGGGATGAACCAGAACACATTCATGCATAGCTCCTGCGGATGCGAGACGAGAACGGGCTGAACGGGGACGCGCAACGGCAATGCGCGCTCGCCCGCCGACGGCGGGGGGCCGTCTTTCTTCATGGGGAATCAGTCTAGGGAGGGGGGCTACGCTTTTGAACGATTTTTTAAAGCTTAGGTTTTCCACTTTCGTGATTAGCCCGACGCTTTAACATACGAGAGCGCAACCGCAGGAGCGCGACGCCGATATAATGGCGCACACCGACAAAAAGCCCGGCAGGCCGCGCGGTGCGCCGAAACAGGCACCGCCTTCAACGCTCTTTTGCGCGCCCCATGCCGAGGCTCACGCACTCTCGCCTTTCAAAGTTAAATGCAAAAACTGATCCTGCCGTTTCTGTCCGGCTTTCTCGCCTCGCTTTTCTTTCGCGAGGCCACGCTGGCGCTCCTGCATGCTGCCCAGGTCATCGACGCAACGGGCTTTTCGACCGAACCGTTCCTGCCCTTCGGCCTGCCCGAGTTTCTCGTGAATGCGATCTGGAGTGCGCTGTGGGCGGTGCCGATGGCGTGGCTCCTGCGCGTGTCGCCCGTGCGGCCCGCACCGTGGATCCAGGCTTTCGTGTTCGGCGGCCTCGTGCTCACGGCCGCGATGGTGTTCGTGGTCGATCCGCTGCGCGGCATCTGGCCGAGCGGCAACATGCTGCCGCGGCTCGCGCAGGGCTTCGCCTCGAATGCGGTATGGGGCTGGGGCGCGCTCGTGTTTATGCGCGCGTTCATGAGCGAAACGATCGACGACTGATCCGCCCGGTTGGGCCTTCGAAGTCAGCGCTTCGAAGTTGCCCCCGCGACGTTACGCCCCCGACGCTACCCCACGAAGTTACCCCTTCAAATCGTGCAGCGGATGGCTCGACGCCGGCCAAGGGCTCTCGAACATCCGCTCCACGTCCGCGCGCGAGACCTCCTCGATGCGCTCGAAGCGCCAGTGCGGGTGATTGTCCTTGTCGACGATGCGCGCGCGTATGCCCTCCATCACATCGCCCTGCGCGAAGCTCGAACGCGTGAGATCCAGATCGCGCCGCAGCACGTCCGCCATCGTCCCGTCGGCACGCGAAACCACCTCCAGCGACACCGCCATCGAAAGCGGCGAACGCTCGCGCAACACCCCCACGGACTGCTCGGCCCATTCGGACTCGGGCCCTTGCGCCTCGCGCTGCACCGCTTCGAGCGAGGCGAGTATGGCAGGCACGTCCAGCAGCGAAAAATGGCGATCGATCCAGCCGCGCGCCTCGGCCAGCGCCGAAGCGCCGGCGTGCGGCGGCGCCTCATCCCCCGCGGCCGCTTCGCGCCGGATGCGCGCGACCACGCCCTCGCCCGTCGTGAAGGGTTCGGTTTCCAGCGCATCGATCAGCGCGGGCCACGCGCGCTCGTCGAGATACACGTCGGCTAGGCCGGCGTAGAGCGCCGAAGCGGCGTCGATTGCCTCGCCGGTCACGGCCATATAGCGCCCAAGGGCGCCCGGCGTGCGGGCGAGAAACCAGCCCATGCCCACGTCGGGAAAGAGGCCGATGCGCGTTTCGGGCATGGCAAGGTGCGTGGATGCCCCCACCACGCGCACACCGCCTGTGCGGTGCGCACCCTGCGAGATCCCCATGCCGCCGCCCATCACCACGCCGTTCATGAACGCGATATAGGGCTTCGGGTAGGTGAAGATCGCGTGATTGAGGCGGTATTCGTCGATAAAGAACGTATCGAGCGCGGCCTGATCGCCAGCACAATACGACCGATAAAGAAAACGGATATCGCCGCCCGCGCAGAACGCGCGCGCGTGGCGCGAGCGCACGACCACGGCGATCACATCGGCATCGTCGCGCCAGCGTTCGAGTGCATCGAGCATCGCATCGACCATGGCGGTCGAGAGTGCATTGAGCGCCTGGGGGCGTTCGAGCTCGATGAAGCCGATGCGATTCGCTACGCGAGTGACGACCTGCTGGCCAGCAGCGACATCGGCTGAAGTGCCGGAGGTTTGCTGTGACATGGCAATCGAAATGATAGGAAACGAACGTGCAAGCACACTGAAAAGACGCCACCTCGCGCGCGCTGCCGGAACGAAAATGGCTACCGTGCCGAGCCTATCACGTCGATGCTGCCCGGGTTCGCTTCGCGGCGCGCTTGCGCCCGGCAGCCGACGTACCGAGCCACGCCTTCAGCGCCGCCTCGACCACCGGCTCAAGTGAAGGGCCGGCAAATCCGGCTCGCGTGAGCGCAAGCATCACGATGCCATGCAGCGTCGCCCATAGCGCGGCGGCATGGGGCGCATCGTCCGCGCGCCCGAGCGCGGCAAGCGCCCCGGCGAATACGCGCAGCACGGGTTCGGCATCCGGCTGCGCGCCGGCCTCTCGTTGCGGCAGCGTCGGCACATCGACGAAAACGAGGCGATACGTCTCCGGCTGCGCCTGGCCGAACGCAACATAGGCCTGCGCGAGCGCGCGCAGGCGCGCCGCCGGATCGACAACCTGCGCGGCAGGATCGAGCGCCTCGAGCAACTGCGCGTAGCCTTCGTCGCCGAGCGCTCGCGCAATCTCGTCGCGGTTTTCGAAGTAGAGGTAGAGAGAAGCCGGCGAATAACCAATCGCATCGGCAATCTTGCGCATGGAGAGCGCCGCGAGGCCGTCGCGGATCACGATGCGCCGCGCGGCATCCAGGATGCGTCCGCGCTGCGCCTGCCGCAATGCCGGCCGCTCGGCCTCGCCTACCCGGCCGCCGTGTGCCCGGCCCGGTGCCTGTCCCATTCGTTCGGTGCGTCCCATTCCGGCGATTGTCGCGGCCGGGCGCTTAAAAGTCGAGACGAACGCGTGCCCAAGCCGCGCTTCGCGCGCGAAGCCTCACGGGGAATCGCCCTCTCATAGCGCGCTACGAGACGAGCCGCCCCGGCGGGAAGTGCCCGCTCTTGAGCAAAACGGGCGTGCCGTTGCTGAGTTCCAGATGGGTGCGCGCTACCTGTTCGATACGGGTGCGGGCCGCGTCGAAGGCCTCCATCGACGCGGCGCGGTTCGAAGCCCGCGCGCCGAAGTGGTCCTCGAGCGCCTCCACGGAGATTGCGCACGGCACGCGGGCACCATCGACGAGTGCCGCAAACACAATGGTCAGATTGGAATCCCGATAGACCGGCGCGTCGGAAAGAAAGCGGATGTCCATCTCCAGCCTCATGGGACGATTGGTCGGAAGAACCGCGCCGGCGAACGGCGGGAGGGCCCGCACATGTTACGCTTCGCGCCGCCGCCACGTCGCGAACGCGCGTGCGTACCTGTGTGCCTGTGTACGTGCGTGCCTGTGTACGTGCATGAGGCACAGGGCGTGCGGGGAAGGTGGACGAATGCCCCCGGACCCTGCAACACTTGCGCTTGCCAATGACCGGGCACAACCGGGCATAACCGGACACGGCCGGGCGCCCGTCTCCTCTTTCGATGCACACGTTTTCGCACACCATGAACTCACAGCTCACCGGCCACTATTTCATCGACGAGCGGGAAACGCCCGAGCCACAAGCCGCAAACCGCTGGTTCCGCTACGCGGAGGAGCACGGCATCGACGTCGCGCGGGCGATCAGCCTGTGGGAAGACGCAGCGACGCCCGAAGGCGAAACGAGCCGCGGCACCGTGGCCGCAGCGGGCATCCGCATCGTGCCGCCTGCGGCCCGATAGGCACCGCAGGCACCACAGTCACCGCAGTGACGACAAGTACGGCAGATGCGGTAACCGCTGGAGTCGCGGTCGATGCAGCGAGCGCGCCGCTTTCAGTGCGCCTGCATCTTCGAGAACAGGTTGAGCACGACCACGCCGGCCACGATCAGGCCAAGGCCGAGCACGGCGGGCAGATCGGGTATCTGGCGATACAGCGCCATGGCCACCAGCGTGATGAGCACGATGCCCACGCCCGACCACACTGCATAGACGATCCCGACAGGAATACTGCGCAGCGTGAGCGAAAGCCCGTAAAACGCGAGTCCATAGCCCAGCACGACGATGGTCGAGGGCACAAGCCGCGTAAAACCGTTCGAGGCACGCAGTGCGGAAGTGGCGATCACCTCCGCGACGATGGCGATGACAAGCCAGGTCCAGGGAGTCAGCCGCATCGTCTTACGCCCTCGCGAGCGTAAGCTGGCCGTAGTCCGCACCGAGCTGGGCGCACAGCGCCTCGATGACGAGTTCGTGATCCGCGCGCTGCGGCAGCCCCGACACCGTGACGGAACCGATCACGCCCGCCCCGGCAACGGCGAGCGGAAACGCGCCGCCGTGCGGCGCGAAGTCGGTCACGGGCAGCCCGTGCTTTTCCGCGAGCGTCGTGCCGGCCTGCTGCATGCGCAAACCGATGGCATAGGAGCTGCGGCGGAAATGCTCGACGACCCGCGACTTTCGGCGCACCCAGTCGACGTTGTCGGGCGTCGTGCCGTCGAGCGCGCTAAAAAAGAGCGGCTGGCCGAAGGTGCGCACGTCGATGACGACGGCGAGCGCGCGCTCGCGTGCAAGCTCGTGCAGGTGCGAACCCAGCGCCCATGCGCGGGCGGCGTCGAAACGGGGAAAGACCAGTGCCGCTTCCTGCGCGGCGATCGATTGCAGATCCTGTGCGATATCCATATGGGCAAAACGGTAGAAGATGAAGGTGCTTGCGGGGTTCAGTCAAGTCCGCCACGGGAGCCCTGCGGGGTTCCCAGCGGGTCTCTTGCTTCGTCCCCTGCCTGGTCCCTGATTCTAGCCCGAGGGCGCCGGCAAGCGTCCTGCAAACGGTTCGAAGGCGGTTCGTCATTCGCTGTTGCAATGTGAAAGACGACGCGCTATAATCTTTTCTTCGACGGACGCGGGGTGGAGCAGTCTGGCAGCTCGTCGGGCTCATAACCCGAAGGTCGTAGGTTCAAATCCTACCCCCGCAACCACTATCGAATAGGCCAATCGCATGCAGCTTCTAGCTCTGCGTAGCTGGCACGAAACTGAAACCCGCCTGGAGCGGGTTTTTTGTTGTCTGTCGATCTGGGCGCCCTTGCGGCATCCCGTAGTTTTCCTTTTCCCCTATCGTTTGCGCCCTCGCCTCTGAGCGGCTCTATGCGTCCCGTCTGCCGATGAGGCTTCTCCGGATACAGGCAATCGCCCGCCCCACGTTTTCTCTTGTCGCTTGATCCTTTGACAAGTACCGCTCTTCCGCTGTTAGCGCGCTGAGTTCAGCGAGTGCATAGCGGTCATGCCTGCACTTCGAACGCAAGCCGCCTCGCTGTTTGGCTTTGGCGCTCCCGGAAGTCAAATTTGTCACCAAAATTCGGATTTACCGCATTGAATTGGGGGCAAATCTCACCTGATGTCCAGGAGGTCTGCGAACGAAGCCGCTTTCCGGCTTCGTCGTTACGCACGGCTAACGCACTTTTCTCCTGGGGAACTGTAAATGTCGGAGCAGCAGAAACGCAAAGGCACAATTCGATCGACAAGCGTGACCAGTGCGATGCTTTGAAGAAATGGATCAAGATGTTAGCCTGATGGCATCGAATTCAACCGCTAGCTCCACACCGGCAGTGGCGGAAAGCAAAGCGATTTGCCGTCCCCGCGCCTTCGATTGCCCCTCGCTTTTTGCAAGCATGGCAATTGCTCTTTCATAATTCGCTTCCCCGGGTCTTATAATTTTCATTTCGTAAATAATATTTGTCATCCCAAAATGCTCCAACGCACAGCGGCTTACACCGGAAAAAAACGCTACGGCACGTTTACTTTCGTAGTGCATGGAAATAATCAATTCTTTGGCGTCCGAAACTCCGATGGCATCCAATTCCCAATCATGGAAATAAACGTAATCTTTTAGCTCATTCATCGCAACTCGACCATAGAATCACCGATTAATACGCCATACAGCGTTGCTTATTATCGATGCTGGCGCGCAATTTCCGGACGCTCCGATGGGCGCGCATCGCAATACATGGCTCAAGACCAATCAGCGAGTGCACCGCTTACCCCTTCGATAGACGACTCGATCGCCGACAGCAAACGCGAGCAAAATACAACCTTCTCCACCTCGCCCAGGCAGTGCTGACATCTGGTCATTCGCTTCTTGCCCGCATCTTCCGCTTTCGCAACGCGGCTCTACCGCTGCACCGCTATGTATCTGCTCCATGAGCCTCGTCCTCCAACGCCTCCGGCCGAGTTTGCGGGTTATGGTCAAGGTGATTGAATCGGCATTTCCTTGGCACATCAGCCATCAGCCTGCGTAAACTTGATGTGCGGCTTTAGTTCAGGGTTTGATAACGCGAGAAGGTTAAGCGTTGCACCGCCAAATCGACGCGCGAATTCATCATCAAGCGAATTGTTGTAGTCAGCAATTGGCAGTTCAAGCGGGAACATTCGAGAAGTTACCGCTGCGACTTTTTCCACGTCCAGCGTGTACGAGATCAGGGCCTGCTTTTCCTCAGACCACATAACCACAACACAACGCCTTTCCGGGTGATTTACCATTAATAGCCCCTACATAGCTGGTAGTTTTCAAATGCCCTCTGCGAGCATTCGTCCATAAACCGTTGTCCGCCCATTGCCATTCGATAGGCTGTACATTCATCCATGTCGCGCTCGTACCATGCGAAGCATTCTGTCTCTTCCTCGTCACTCACGCCGCGCGCGGCAAGGTCTCCCGGCTCCCCGGTCAATACGTCTGGCCGGTACTCGAATGGCTTCGCCCTGCCGAGATTCTGCGCCACGTGCAGACCATTGTCGTGAAGCGCCCGCCTCGGATTCGCCGCGGTTGGCAACTGTTGACGCGCAGGCCCCAGCGGTCGTTCTTTTTGCCGCCATTCCTTGATGGCTTGCACACACTGACGCATTTCCCCGCGCTCAGGCACAAAGATCAAACGTCCGGCGTGAATCTCGTCATACACGGCGCGAGCGACCTGAAGATCGTTCATCCTGCGCATGTCGAAGCGTGCTTCGCTCCGTCCCAGTACGGCACGAAGGTCATGCGAACCATGGGATAGCAGTTCAGAAGGGGGATTCTGGTGCAGCCATGCTGCGCGGGCTTCCTTCATGCCTGCGACCAGGTCTTCGCGCGCCTCGCGTGGCGTGCTGGCCACCAACGCAGAATGAAACCACCGCTCCACATCGAACATATGCGGCGAACTGACATGCAGGTAAATCGAATCGCTGGCACTTCGCCAGTCAACGCGTTTGTGCTTTCTCTCATCGCGGTCGGAATTGCGCGCACCAAATAAAAGTACTGACACTCCACCTCACATTAGGTTGACAAACTGGATGTCCTGCTCTTCTTCGAAGCTACCCCTGAGCCTCGCTTATTTCAATAGTTCAAATCTGAATTCTGGAAAAAAACATACGCACCGGATAAAGCTATCTATATTTAACATTTTCTAAACACTCCTAACACTTAAGCGCGGCGATATGTATTCGCGAGACGTGCTTCATCAAGGCTTGTCGTCTCTGAGCAGTTGACCGACTCGGCGCAGAAATCATCCATCGCCCATTTCAGAGATAGAAGCTGATTGATAGAGTGGCAACCATCACGATCGGGGGAACATTTCAGATGTCATACCAGCAGGTTCCAGACGGCGTGCGAGTGGTCCTGAGCGCTCCGCAACTCGCCGCCGTACTGGCCCGTCGGTCTATTAGCCACTCCGAAATGCTTTCCAACCAGCTATGGGGTGGCTTGCAGGTTGTCGGCGGAGTGCTGGAAATGGTCGGCGCGGCAGCGCTCTGCGTACTGCCGGAGCCGACGAGGGCCAGCAAGGCCGGGGGCGTGGTGTTCGGCGCACAGGGTTCTGATACGGCGGCAGCGGGCTTGCGTCAGGTCTGGACCGGGCGCGACACCCTTACGTTGACTCAGGTGGGCACGGCAAAGCTGGCCAAGGCGATGAATGCCAGCACGGACATGGCAAACAGTATCGGCCTGTCGATCGATCTGGCCGTGCCGTTCGGCTTCTCCGGCTCGATCAAGGCCGCACGTGCGGCCAGCATTACTGCCGTATTACATCCTTACAGCTTACCTTGGATAAAGGAGAGAAATGAGTCCATCAGAACGCTATCCGGAAATGGACCATCTATTTACTATCTACTTCGGCCAGGACTTCGACCTGTTCGGAGCAACGGTTCCCGAAATAGTCGCCTGCTACAAAAAAGACAGTCCTTATCACTATGAAAACTTGATTCGCGAAATGGATTCGTTCAGGAAGGAACATCCTGACGATCTGGAGGCAGCATTTAAACCGTTCAGGCGAGGGTTTCGTCCTGAGGGTCGCGGCTACACAACCGCCTCATACCTCGACGAAATACGGCGGCTCCTGAGCAACTAGTCGCCCCGACCCAAACCGCACGTACAGATCCCTCCCCACAACCCGCCCTGGCCGCGCGCCCCTCCCGGCCCGACGCCGCACGGTGATACACTCGCATGACTCTTCCCCCAATCGTGCCCATGAAATTCTGCTCGATCTGCGGGCAGGCCGTCAGCCTGCTCGTGCCGCCCGGCGACAATCGCGAACGCTACGTCTGCTCGGCCTGCGGCACCGTGCACTACCAGAATCCGCGCAATGTGGTGGGCACCGTTCCCGTGTGGGAAGACAAGGTGCTGCTGTGCCGCCGCGCCATCGAGCCGCGCTACGGCTACTGGACGCTGCCCGCCGGTTTCATGGAAATGGGCGAGACGACCGCCGAAGCCGCCTCGCGCGAAACGCTCGAAGAGGCCGGTGCGCGCGTCGAGGTGCAGAACCTTTTCTCGCTGCTGAACGTGCCGCGCGTGCATCAGGTCCATCTGTTCTATCTCGCGCGCCTGCTCGACCTCGACATCGCCGCGGGCGAAGAGAGCCTCGAAGTGCGGCTCTTCGAGGAGCACGAAATTCCGTGGGACGAGATTGCGTTCCCCACGGTCGGGCAGACCCTGCGCTTTTTCTTCGCCGACCGCCAGTCGGGCAGCTACGGCCTGCATACCGGCGACGTGCTGCGCTCGCTGCGCGACGGCTGACCTGCTCCCGTCCCCCGATGGTTCCCTGGCTCGGGCCCGAAGACCCGTTTCCCGGCGTCGAACGTGCGCTCGGCGCATCGAGCGGCGCGCCGGGGCTGCTCGCCGCCAGCGCCGACCTGCTGCCCTCGCGTCTCATCGACGCCTATCGGCACGGCATTTTCCCGTGGTATTCGGACGGCCAGCCCGTGCTCTGGTGGAGCCCCGATCCTCGCATGATCCTGCGGCCCGACGAGTTCAAGGTCTCGCCGTCGCTCAGGAAAACGCTCAAGCACGTGCTGCGCGACGAGGCGTGGGAGATCCGCGTCGATCACGACTTCGCCGGCGTGATGCGCGCCTGCGCGAACGCCCCCCGCCACGGGCAACGCGGCACCTGGATCACGGGCGACGTGATCGACGCCTATTCGTCCCTGCACCGCGTCGGCGATGCGCACAGCATCGAGACCTGGCGCAACGGCGAGCGCGTGGGCGGCCTGTACGGCGTTTCGCTCGGCACGATGTTCTTCGGCGAATCGATGTTCGCCTCGGTCACGGACGCCTCCAAGATCGCGCTGGCGGCACTCGTCGCCCATCTGCGGCGCCACGGCGTCGCGCTGATCGACTGCCAGCAGAACACGTCGCACCTCGCCTCGCTCGGCGGCCACGAGATCGCGCGCAAGGCCTTCATCGCCCATCTGCGCACGACGGTCGATGCCGCGCGCATTCCCTGGCGCTTCGACAAGCAGGTTCTCGCCGATCTGGTGAGCCGCCCGGGCGCGGTGTCCGTGGCCTGAGCGCCTGCACTCGCGCCTGCACCCCTCGGCCGCGCCCGGCGGGCGTGGCGCGCGTGTTGCGGCGCCTTTCAAACCCATAGATTCCGGTTCGGGCTCGATGTTAGACTGAATGCAGAACACGTCGCCTGAGCGGCTGGGCGCAACGCCCGGCGCACGACGGCGACGATCCGAACTGCTACGAGAGCTGCCAACGTGACGCATCCGAACGAGCTGCCGCTTTCACCGCTTTCCGCGCTGCAATTCTATGCAACGGCGCCCTACCCCTGCAGCTATCTGGAGGGGCGCATCGCGCGCTCGCAGGTGGCCACGCCCAGCCATCTGATCAACTCCGACGTGTACACCGATCTGGTGAAGGCGGGCTTCCGGCGCTCGGGTGTTTTCACGTACCGCCCCTATTGCGACGGCTGCCGCGCCTGCGTGCCCGTGCGCGTGCCGGTGGCGGCCTTCTCGCCCAACCGCACGCAGCGCCGCGTCTGGAAGCAGCACGGCGAGCTCGTCGCCACGGTCGCGCCGCTGCATTACGACGAAACGCACTACGCGCTCTACATGCGCTACCAGTCGGCACGCCACGCGGGCGGCGGCATGGACCGCGACAGCCGCGACCAGTACGAGCAGTTCCTCCTGCAAAGCCGCATCAACTCGCGCCTCGTGGAGTTTCGCGAGCGCGACCCCAAGGACCCCGAAGGCAGCGGCACGCTGCGCATGGTGAGCATGATCGACATCCTGGGCGACGGGCTCTCCTCGGTCTATACCTTCTTCGAACCCGACGCCCCCCACACCAGCTACGGCACCTACAACATCCTGTGGCAGATCGAGCAGGCTCGCAGCCTTCAGTTGCCTTACGTCTATCTCGGCTACTGGATCCGCGAAAGCCCCAAGATGGCGTACAAGGCACGGTTCCGGCCGCTCGAGGGGCTTTTCGACGGCGTCTGGAAAGCGCTGGACCCGGCGCTCGCCAATCAGGGCCCGAGCCGCGCCTGACCCGCGATGGACGGCCCCGCTGCGGGGCGACGCGGCACGAGGCGCCCGCAGGGCGCCAGGCACCATACCGGCCGCCATGCCGGGAAGCGCGGCCGCCGGGCCGCCCAAAGCCGGTAAAATAGCGGGTTCCCATTTTCCGGCCGCCGCGCCCTCCTCCCGTGTTCAGTTCCCTCTACCCGATTCTGCGCGACCAGCTCTTTCGCCTCGACGCGGAAGACGTCCACCACATGACGCTGCGCGCCATCGGCGCCGCCGGCCGTACCGGCATGGCAGGCCTGCTCGCCTCGCGCGTGCCCGATTCGCCGCGCACGGTGATGGGCCTCACGTTCAGCAATCCCGTGGGCCTCGCGGCGGGACTCGACAAGGACGGCGCGGCGATCGACGGCTTCGCCGCGCTCGGCTTCGGCTTTATCGAGGTGGGCACCGTCACGCCGCGTCCGCAGCCGGGCAACCCGCGCCCGCGCATTTTCCGGCTGCCGCAGGCGGGCGGCATCATCAACCGCATGGGCTTCAATAACCAGGGCGTGGAGCAGTTCGTGAAGAACGTGCAGGCCGCGCGCTATCGCGGCGTCCTCGGCCTGAACATCGGCAAGAACGCCGATACGCCCATCGAGCGCGCCGCCGACGACTATCTCTTCTGCCTCGAACGCGTCTATCCGTTCGCGAGCTACGTGACGATCAACATCTCCTCGCCGAACACGAAGAATCTGCGCCAGTTGCAAGGCGCGGGCGAGCTCGACGCGCTGCTCGCGGCGCTCAAGGACAAGCAGCAGCGCCTCGCCGACCTGCACGGCAAGCTCGTGCCGCTCGCGCTGAAGATCGCCCCCGACCTCGACGACGAGCAGATCAAGGAAATCGCCGATACGGTGCTGCGCCATCAGTTCGAAGGCGTGATCGCCACCAACACCACGCTCTCGCGCGCGGCCGTGCAAGGCATGCCGAACGCGGACGAAACCGGCGGACTCTCGGGGCGCCCCGTGTTCGAAGCGTCGAATGCGGTGATCCGCAAGCTGCGCGCCGAACTGGGCAGCGATGTGCCCATCATCGGCGTGGGCGGCATTTTCTCGGGCGAGGACGCGCGCGCGAAGATCGAGGCCGGCGCCTCGCTCGTGCAGCTCTACACGGGCTTCATCTATCGCGGTCCCGCGCTCGTGGCCGAATGCGCGCGCGCACTGGCCGCCAGCCGCGCCTGAAGCTATAGTTTCACGCTAGCCATGGGTCATACCCGCAGAACGACAGGTAGCACTACAAGAGGAAAACGATGAAACTCGCCCTGCTGAAAAAACTCCTTGCAGCCGCGCTGATCGGCACGGCCTTTGTCTCGGCCAGCGCCCACGCCGACGACCTGCTCGACCAGGTCAAGGCGCGCGGCACCCTGCGCATCGGTATGGAAGGCACGTTCCCGCCGTTCAATTCGAAGGCGCCCGACGGCCAGCTCGTCGGCTACGACGTGGATATCGCCAAGGCGGTAGCCGCAAAGCTCGGCGTGAAGCCCGAATTCATCACGACCGAATGGAGCGGCATCATCGCGGGCCTGCAGGCCGGCAAGTTCGACGTGATCGTGAACCAGGTGGGTGTCACCGACCAGCGCAAGGCGGTGCTCGACTTCTCGCCGGCCTACACGTACTCGGCCGCGCAGCTCATCCAGCGCAAGGACGACACGCGCCAGTTCAAGTCGCTCGAGGACCTCAAGGGCAAGAAGCTCGGCGTGGGTCTCGGCACCAACTACATGGACATGGCGAAATCGGTGCCGGGCATCGACGTGAAGACCTACCCGGGCGCGCCCGAATATCTGCGCGATCTCGCGGCCGGCCGTCTGGACGCCGCGCTCAACGACCGCCTCATGCTCGCCTACCTGCTGAAGAACTCGCCATTGCCGCTGCGCACGGGCGCGATCGTCGGCAACGGCAACCCGTCGGCGATTCCGTTCAAGAAGGGCAATCCGCAGTTCGCGAAGGCCATCGACGACGCCATGACCCAGCTCGAAGCCGACGGCACGTTCACGAAGATTTCCGAGAAGTGGTTCGGCATCGACGTGAGCAAGCCGGTGGCGCCGGCGCAGTAAGCCGCGGGTGCGCCGTTCGGTGACCCATCGGCCCGGAAGCCCGGCCTGAGCCTGACGCGCGGGGCGGCATCGCACGATGCCGCCCCTTGTCTTTGAGTGAATGCCCTTGAATCACACCTCCGGGTAACGCCGCTGAATCGCCCGTCACCTCTTTCTGGATCGTCCGCAGCGTGCGCGGGCGCCCTGAACCTCACTTCCCACGCCCATGCCCATCACTACGCTCCTCCTCCAGTCGCTGCCAGTGCTCGCGCAGGGCGCGGTGCTGACGGTCAAGTTCGCCGTGCTCTCGATGATCTTCGGCCTGGCCGGCGGCGTCGTGCTCGCGCTCATGGGCATCAGCACGAACCCCGTGCTGCCGAAAATCGCGCGGGTCTATGTGAGCCTCATGCGCGGCACGCCGCTGCTCGTGCAGATCTTCGTGGTGTACTACGGACTCCCGAGCATCGGCATCTCGCTCGATCCCACGCCGGCCGGCGTGATCGCGCTATCGGCCAACGTAGCGGCGTATCTCTCCGAAAGCATGCGCGGCGCGATACTCGGCATTCATCGCGGCCAGTGGCTCGCGGCCTACAGTCTCGGCCTCTCGCGGCAGCAGACGCTGCGCTACGTGATCGCACCGCAAGCGCTGCGCATTGCCGTGCCGAGTCTCTCGAACAGCCTCATCAGCCTTATCAAGGACACCTCGCTCGTCTCGGTCATCACCGTGACGGAGCTGCTGCGCAGCGCGCAGGAAATCATCGCCTCGACCTATCAGCCGCTGCCGCTCTATCTCGCCGCCGCGGCCGTGTACTGGGTGCTGTGCCAGGTGCTGGAATGGGTGCAGCACTGGTTCGAAAAGCGTCTTGCGCTGCCCTCCCGGCACTAGGCGCCGAACGTCGCAAGCGTCACAAGCATCGCAAGCGGCGCTCACTCGCAGGCAAAGCGCAGGCCGAGCGCGGCGCGCGCCGCATCGGCCATCGCGATCATGCGGCGCGAGTGCGCATGCGTCATCACCGGGCTTTCGAGCGCCCCCGTGCGCAGCAATTCGCAGAAGTGCGCGGTCTCGTAGTTGAGGCCGCCGCCTTCGAAGGGTTCGTCCAGTTCCACCGTGCGACCGTCTGCATAACGAATCGTCGCGCGAACCGGATTCCACCAGTTCTCGTGTATCGTCACGTGGCCGAGCGGCCCGGCGAGCAACGCGTCGCCGCGGCCATGCAGGTCGAGCCCGCAGAACAGTTGCGCGATGCCTCGCTCGTGCCGGCTATTGAGGCTTGCAAACGTATCCACGCCGGTCGGCCCGAGGCGGCCCAGCGTCTGCACGTCGAGCGGCGCACCCAGCCAGTCCACCGCGAGAAACATCTCGTACACGCCGATATCGAGCAAGGCGCCGCCCGCATGCTCGAAGGAGAACGCGGGATGATCGGCGCTCACGTTGGCCACGGAGCAGCCCGCTCTAACGAGGCCGATCTCGCCGATGGGATCGGTCGCGAGATGCGCGCGCAGCGCGCGGTAGAGGGGATAGAAAGGCGGCTTCATCGCCTCCATGAAGAGGCGCTGCGCCGCGTGCACGGTGTCGAGCACGCGCTCGAGCTGCGCGGCATTCACGGTGGCGGGTTTTTCGCACAGCACGGGCAAGCCGGCTTCGAGCGCGGCGCATGCATAATCGGCGTGACTGTCCTGAAGCGTGGCGATATAGACGGCATCGACACCGCTTGCAAGCAGCGCTTCGAAGCTCGGGCTGGTAACGGCGGCGCATTCCTGTGCAAGCGCCGCCGCGGTTTCTGCGCGCCGCGACCATACCGCGCCGATGCGTGCGCCCCCCACGTGCGCCACGCCCTGCGCGAAGCGCCGCGCAATGCGGCCCGCGCCCACGATGCCCCAACGAATCGTTTCAGTCCCGCTCATGCGCTGCGTGCTCCGTCTGCGTAAAGACAGGCACGATACCCGCTCGCACGCGATGCCGCAACGGCGGCCGCGCGGCGTGCGGCGTGCGGCGCCGTCGGCTTCAGCCGCGCGCCAGCTAGCGTTGCGCGAGCGCTTCGGGCGCGGCGAGCGCGCGCTGCAGTTCCTCGGCAGTGAACTCGATCATCGCGGCGGCGGCGGCTTCCGCCTCTTTCGCTTCGCGGCGCTCGATCGCATCGACGATGCGGCCATGCGCGCGCACGATGTTCTCCCAGCCATCCGAGCGCTCATTGAGGATCGGATTCACGAGTGACAGCGCGCCGCGGATGATGGCCGCCATCTGCTGATAGAACTGGTTGCCGCTCGCGGCGAGGATGCGCGTATGCAGGAGCACATCGGCAGCCTGGCAGCCGACGTCGCCCGGGCTCGTCTGGCGGAGCGCCTCATACGCGTCGCGTATACCGGCGATGTCGGCGGCGCTCGCACGCGTGGCCGCGAGCCCACAGGCGGCAGGCTCGATCAGCGCGCGAAATTCGATCACGTCGCGCAGGAAAATCTTGTCGGGCCGCGCGCGAAAGCGCCAGCTCACGACGTCTTCGTCGATCATGCGCCAGTCGTGCATGGGCCGTATGCGCGTGCCGATCTTCGGGCGCACGTCGAGCATGTGCCGCGCGAGCAGCATGGAGAGCGCTTCGCGCATCACCGTGCGGCTCACGTCGAACTCCTTCGAGAGCACATCCTGGGGCGGCAGCACTGCCCCATAACGGTCTTCCACAATGCCGGCGATCAGGCCATCCATCACCTTGCTCACCAGCGAGCGTTCCTTGTTCCCAAGTTCCATGACATTCCCCCCCCCCGATCCGGCGTTGTCGCCCCACATTGCGTGTTACTGCGGGCCCTCGTGCGTCGTCGAAATTTATGTTGTACGTTGCATGCTCGTTGCATATCCCGCCACCCAGGATATCTCCTGACGTGTACTGCGCGTGCCGACGTGCAATCGGGACTGCCTGGTGTCTCCTGGACTCTTCGGATTGCCCAGGGTTTGCCGCCGCGCCAGCTCTTTACGTCTGGCTTTCTGGCGGTTCGCACACCGGTACGCGATGACGGCTTGCCCCTCGCCGCCTGAAACCGCTTGAACCGCTTGAACCTTTATCGCTTCAGCCTCCACCGCTGCCCGCTGCCGTCGGCGTTCAGCCGTGCATATGCATGGCTGAATGCCTTCGGATGTCTCTTAACGTGGCGCCTGCACGCGGCCATACTGATCGTCGAAGCGCACGATGTCGTCCTCGCCGAGATAGCCGCCCGACTGCACCTCGATGATTTCGAGCGGCGTGATCCCAGGGTTCTCGAGGCGGTGCTTCACGCCTAACGGGATATAGGTGGACTCGTTTTCCGCCAGCAGGAACACGTCCTCGCCGCGCGTGACGCGTGCTGTTCCGCGCACAACGATCCAGTGTTCCGCGCGGTGGTGATGCATCTGCAACGACAGCCGGCCGCCCGGTTTCACCACAATGCGCTTGACCTGAAAACGCTCGCCGCGATCGACCGAGTCGTAGCAGCCCCACGGCCGTTCCACCCGGCGATGATTGCGGGCCTCGTCGCCGCTCTGCGCTTTCAGTTTGCCGACTATCGCTTTCACATCCTGTACGCGGTCCTTGGCGGCAACGAGCACCGCGTCCGCGGTTTCGACCACCACCACGCCGTGCACGCCCACGCAGGCCACGAGGCGGCCGTCCGAGTGCGCGAAGGTATCGCTCACGTCCTCGAACAGCACGCGCCCGCGGGCGACGTTGCCGTTCGTGTCCTTGTTCGAAACCTGCCACACGGCATCCCAGGCCCCGACATCGGACCAGCCCGCGACGAACGGCACCACCACACCGGCAAGACGCGCATCGGCGCCGATCGATTCCATCACCGCGTAATCGATCGAATCGGAAGGACAGGCGGCCAGCGCCGCCGCTTCGAGATGGACAGTGCCCTCGGCATCGAGCCTCGCGCATTCGAAGGCTTCGGCACAGCGCACGGCGATTTCGGGACGCGCATGCGCGATGGCCGCGAGCCACACGGAAGCGCGGACCACGAAGATGCCGCTGTTCCAGAGGAAATCGCCAGAGGCAACGTAGTGCACCGCCAGTTCGGCATTGGGCTTTTCGACGAAGCGCTCGATCATGCGCGCGCCATCGGCATCGAGCACGCGGCCCGCGCCGATATAGCCGAAGCCCGTCTCCGCACGCTGCGGCGGCACGCCGAGCGTGACAATCGCGCCACGCGCCGCGTACGCCACCGCTCGCTCCAGCGCCCCGGCAAACGCGGTGCGATCGGCGATCAGATGATCGGCCGGCATGGCGACGAGCACGGGGTCGTCGTCGATCGCCGCCGCACCCATCGGCCGCTGCGGCATCTGGGCGGCTGCGGCCTGTGCCGCAAGCGCCGCGACCGTCAGGGCGGGCGCCGTATTACGCGCCACCGGCTCGAGCACCACGCGCGCGGCAAGACCGCCGCGCGCAAGGCGATCGACGGTCATGAAATGCAGTTCCTCGCTGCTCACCACGAGCGGCGCAACCTTGAACACCGGCTGCACGCCGGCAGCGCCGGCCGCCTGCGCGTTGGCAAACACGCCGTCGAGGCGCCTCACCGTTGCCTCGAGCAACGATTCGCCGTCGAGCAATTCGATCAACTGCTTGGGGCAGTGTTCGCGCGACAGCGGCCACAGGCGCGTTCCCGAGCCACCCGCCAATACCACGGGCTGCACGACGAGCGCCGATTCGATTTCGCTTGCCGCGGCAATCAGGTCCGCGGGCGGCACCAACTGGTTCATGCGCGCTACTCCCGAGAAAAGGTCCGGTTGCGCATGCCGCACTGCGTCGTTCAGGACGGCGCCGCACCCGCTTTGGCCATCATTGGAGCAAACCTCGAAGGGCGACTCTGTGCGCATACACACACTGATCGTGCGCTGTTTCACGAGCGGCCCGGCAATCCGGCGCGGCGGCCCGCCCGCGGGGCACGCACGGCCGCTTGGTTCATCCGCGTAACGTGACGCGGCGTTACCCCCCGATGTTTCACGAGCCGAACGTTTCCGGACACACGGGGTGCGATGCATCAGTTCTGTATCGTTTCCGCCGGGGCCCTGCTGTGAAACCGTGCTGCGGCGCGAAACAGGCCCCGGGCATGTTTCAGTCTGGAGTCAACTTCGTACACGGCCGTTCCAGCATGGGATAACGCATATGAATCAAACTGTTAGCCCCATTAAAATTCATCGGACATGATCCTGGAGGGCAAAAACCATCGTGCAGAAGTGAAACAAAAACGGTGGGTTTTCCCGGTCCGTCACCCCG
>NZ_BAYB01000061.1 GCF_000685035.1 Paraburkholderia ferrariae NBRC 106233 | reverse complement strand
GGGAGTCGGAGCAGATCGCGCAGGCGTTCGTTTCGCACGGCTTCCCGACGGTAGACCTGACGGGGGACGAACTGGCCAAGCAGCACGTCCGCTACATGGTGGGCGGGCGCTCGCCGCTGGCGCACGACGAGCGGCTGTTCCGCTTCGCGTTTCCGGAGCGCCCGGGGGCGCTGATGCGCTTTCTCTCGTCGATGGCGCCGGACTGGAACATCAGCCTGTTCCACTACCGCAACCAGGGGGCGGACTACAGTTCGATCCTGGTGGGCATCCAGGTGCCGGCGGCGGACGACGCGGAGTTCGCTCGCTTTCTCGCCACGCTTGGCTACCCGCACTGGGAAGAGACGCACAATCCGGCCTATCGATTGTTCCTGCAATGAAGCCATGACGGCACGGCGCCATGATCTGGCGGCGGGGAACGCCCCGCCGTCCCGTTTCACGGCAAAATAACGCCTCGTCGAACCTTTCCCGCCTCTTATGACTTCTCTCGATCCGGCTGAAATCGAAAGCTGGCACGCCCACGTCTATTTCGACGCCGCGACCCGCGATGCCGCCTGGGCATTGCGCGTCGCCATCGAATCGCACTTCGCTTACCTCGGCAGCACGCTGCAAATGGGGCGTTTCCACGAGCGCCCGGTCGGCCCGCATCCCAAGTGGTCGTACCAGCTTGCCTTTGCGCGCGAGCGTCTGACCGAAATTGCCGAATGGCTCGTGCTGAATCACGGCGAACTCGACGTCTTCGTCCACCCGAACACCGCCGATTCGCTGCGCGACCATCGCGATTGCGCGATGTGGATCGGTCATTCGCACACGCTCAATCTGGCCGCCCTGGGCGACTGATCACCCAATCGCGCAAGCCGCTCTTTCATCTGATGATTTGACGTCAGATGGCCGCACGATCGGTGGGGAATCCGCGCTTTTGTCAGATGTAAGAGTCCTGTTTTTATTCAAGTTTTAACGTTTACCGCCGTTACACAACTGGTGCGCGCAGAAGGCGCATCGCCAGCGTGCCGGCCACCCGCCGACGCGCTGCATCACACGGTAGCGAACGCGGCGGGACCTGGCTTTCCGCGTCGCCTTAGAGGCACCAGGATTGAAGGCAGTACGGCATGCGGTTTTCCTCCCGATTCAGGCTAGAAGCCATTTCCCTTTTCGCAGTTGCGTTACTCGCCGCGTGCGGCGGCGGTGGCGGCGGCTCTTCCGGCAGCACGAGCAGCGGCAGCGCGCCGGTTGGCAACGCGTCGGGTAACAACAACGCGCAGACGCCCCCGGCAACGCAGCTGGCCGGCTCGGTCACGCTGCTTCCGGCTGCCGCCACGCCCACCGCCTTGCCGTCCGCGAGCGGCAACGCCACGGCCGACGGCATCGCGTATATCAACGCCATGCGCCAGACGGTCGGGCTGCCGGCCCTTGCATCCGATGCCGGGTTGACCGCGGCGTCGCTCGACCATGCCACCTATCTCGTCGACAACCAGACCTACGGCCACGACGAGACGGCTGGCCTGCCGGGCTATACGGGCGCGACGCCGCAGGCGCGCATTGCGGCCGAAGGCAACTATTCGGCCTACGGCGAAGTGGTGGTGGCGGGCCAGCCCGCCGCCTTTCCCAACAGCGTGATGCCGGTGCAAACGCTTTTCGACGCGCCTTACCACCGCATCGTCATGCTCGACGACTTCCAGTCGATGGGCACCGCCACCTCGGCCAACGCGAGCTGGGAAGCCTTCAACATCGATTTCGGCAATGAAGTGAATGCGATGCCGACAACGGCAGTCGTCACCTATCCCTATGCGGGACAAAAAGGCGTGCCGACCAGCTGGTTTGCAAACGAATCGCCGAATCCGTTTGCCAATGCAACGCAATACGAACTCACCACGGTGGGTTATCCCGTGACGATTCAAAGCGGCTTTGCCGGCACGCTGAATGCATTGAATTTCACGATTACCGATGCGAACGGGAACAACGTGCCGTGTCTCGCGCAAACGCCGCAGACCGACCCGGGCGAGCTGACCAACGGCGCGCTCTGCGTGCCGTACCAGCCGCTCGCGAGCAACGCGACCTACCAGGTTCACGTGACGGGCGTGCTGACCAACGGCGCGCAGAACAACGTGATCGACGTGGCCTGGTCGTTCTCGACGGGCGTGGCTACGGTATCGAACGAAGCGCAGCCTGGCGCGCCAGCGAACCGCCCGCTGCCGCTCTTCTGAGCGTCGGGCGCAAGCCCGGAACACAAAGCCCGCCTCTTCACCGGGGCGGGCTTTTTTGATTGCGGGATGGGTTGCCGGTACCACGACGGGGAGGAGCAAGAAATACCGGCTTTCGCGCAGTCATTCCGTTTGAATTCCGCCTGCATTTTTTTCTGACTTTAGTCTTGCCAGACGGACGGGGTTCGCCGGTATTCCCTGAGCTATACTGCCGTCCAGTTACGGGAAAACGTTTGCTGTTGTTAAGTTAACGATTAAACCTTTGGGCGCATTATTGCGGCAGGCGGTAGAAAAAAATTTGCCGGTCGTTACACTGCGCGCGATATCGGGCCCGAGGTTGAGCGTCCGGCGTGCGGTCTCGCGAGGCGCCGTATTGCTGGAAATCAAGCCAACACCCACCCGGACTTGCCATCCATGCCGACCGTCGTCGATGTCCTGCTCGAACAACATCTCTCTCCTCAATGGCGCGGTCTGCTGCGCGCGCTGGCTGCGGAATTCGCGGCCCAGCTCGATCGCGAGGAACTGCGTCAGCTAATGTTCCGGGTCGGCGAACGTTTTGCCGCCGAGCATCCCTTGCCGGCCTGCGAATCCACCGAAGCCCTCGCCGCCGCGCTCAACGCACGCTGGGCCTCGATCCAGTGGGGCTGCGTGGAACTGGCCGACGAGGGAGACTACCTGCGCATCGTGCACTACGGCGCGCCGCTGCCCGCGTTCGGCGGCGATGCCCTCGCCTGGACGCCGGCGTTCCTGCAAGGCAGCTATCAGGCATGGCTCGATGCCATGGGCGCGTCGGACCTGACAGTCGTGCAGGCCGGCGTGCCCGAAGACGGCTATGCCGTCGAGTTCCACCTGGCGCGCGCGACGGCCTGACCGTCGGACCCTGGCTGCCGCTTGACAGGCAGTTCGCAATCGAATTTCGTCGTTCGTCGAACTATGAGTACCTCACGCGACATCAAAGCACTGTTCGACCGGTTCGGGGGTGACTCGAGCAGCTACCGGGAGATCCGCATGGAAGGCGAGGCACATGAGGCCCGCGGCCGCTGGCCGTTGCTCGGCCTGATCGACCCGCGCAAGGTCGAACTGGACGCGCTCGACGTCGCGCGCGGCCAGGCCTGTGCCGATCCGGCAGGAGTCGAGGCTGCCCAGGGCGAAGCGGGCGAGCCGGATGCCGGGGAGGCAGGCGAGGGCGCAGGAACCGGTGCGGCGTTCGCGGCGCGGCACGCCGGCGGCGGCCTCTCGCCGCGCGACCGTTCGCAGGCGGCGCTGCGCCGCTCGGCACCGCTCTTCACGCGTTCGCCGCGCCGCGATATTCCGCCCGTGCTCGAGAAGTCTTTGCCGCGGGCGCCCGAAAGCGCGGCGTTCCGTTTTTCGCCGACCCCGTCGATGGACGACCGCGCCGAGGCGCCGCCGCCGCCGTCCGATGCCGACGAAGCCGCGAGCGGAGCAGGCTTCGAGGCGACAGTGCCTGAGCCACGTATCGAACCCGGTATCGAACCAGGCGTCGAACCCGGCGTCGAGCCCGGTATCGAGCCGCGCATCGCGCCACGCGGCGCGTTGCCGCCGCTGACCGGACGGACGGCGATGGCCGCGCCCGCGATTGCAGCACGAACGGCGCCAGCCGGGTCCGCACCGCTTGCGGCGGGTCCGGCAGCGAGGGCAGCACCGAATCGTCCGCCTGCTGCGCCCACCCGTTCGTCGCCGCTCAGAAAACTGGTGGGCGCGGCGCCCGCATCGTCGCTGGAAAACGCACCACCCGCCCGTGCGTTAGAGGCCGACGGCCGCCTCGACAGCCTGTTCGACCGATTGCGCGGCACCGCTCAGGCGCCGCGTCCGCAAGCCGGGGGCACCGAACCGAAGGCCGCGCCCGCGCCGCGCCGTCCGTGGTTTCTCAAGGGAGGGGGCCGGCCATGAAAGTGGTGAGCGTGGTATCGGCCAAGGGCGGCGTGGGAAAAACGACGCTCGCCGCCAATCTCGCTTCCGTCCTCGCGGCGGCCGGGCGGCGCGTGGTGGCCGTCGATCTCGATCCGCAGAATTCGCTGCGGCTCTACTTCGGCGTTCCGCTCGACAGCGTCGATGGCCTCTCGCGCGCCGCGCTTGCGGGCGTGCCCTGGCAGCGCGCGATGATCGATGGCGCCGACGGCGTGACGGTCCTCGCGTTCGGCGCGCTCGTGGAGGCGGAGCAGCATCTCTTCGAACGCCATCTGGACGAAAACCCGCAGTGGTTCGCGCGCGGCCTCGCCGCGCTGCGGCTCGGCTCTTCGGACATCGTGATCGTCGATACGCCGCCGGGCTCGTCGGCGTACACGCGCGCCGCGCTGTCGGCCGCGCATTTCGCCGTCAACGTCGTGCTCGCGGACGCCGCCTCCTACGCCGCGATCCCGCAGATGCAGCGCATGATCGACGCCTACGCGGCCCCGCGCCCGGAATTCCTCGGCGAAGGCTACGTGGTGAACCAGGTCGATCAGGCGCGCCAGCTCAACAAGGACGTCCTGCGCGTGCTGCGCGACATGCTGGGCGGCCACATGTTTCCCGGTTCGATTCACGCCGACGAGGGCGTGAGCGAATCGCTCGCCTGCAACACCACGGTCGTGCGGTACGACCCGCTCTGCCAGGCTTCCGTCGACATGCGCGCCTGCGGGGCCTGGCTGCTCGCGGCGCTGGAGGCACCGGCCGCCACGGCGGATTCGCACAGGAGCGTGGCATGAGCACCCTGGAGACGGATTCCGCCAGCGCGGCGCCGCGGCGCGCCTCGCGCCTCGAGCGCTTCGCCGACGCGCGCATCTGGAACAGCACGCCGGTCGTGATCGTGCTCACGGCGCTCGCGCTGTGCTCGCTCTTCTTCGTGTTCACGGTGCCGCTGCCGAACACCGGGCAGCTCGTGTTCGCCACCTGCTGCTTCGTCTGCGCGCTGCTGTTCCGCCGCGTGGAGGGGCACTACGCGACGCTCGTGATGGTCATGCTTTCCGTGATCGCCTCGGGCCGCTACATGTTCTGGCGCCTGACCGAGACCACCTACTGGACGCGTCCGCTCGACATGGCCTGGGGGCTGCTGCTGGTGTCGGCCGAGGTCTACGCGACGCTCGTGCTGATGCTCGGCTACTTCCAGACGGCCTGGCCGCTGCGCCGCAAGCCCGTGCCGCTGCCGGCCTCGCGCGCGGACTGGCCCACCGTCGATGTGTTCATCCCCACCTACAACGAGCCGCTCGCGGTCGTGAAGCCCACGATCTACGCGGCGCTCGCGCTCGACTACCCGCCCGATAAGCTCTCGATCCACGTGCTCGACGACGGCCGCCGGCCCGACTTCAAGGCGTTCTGCGAAGAAGTGGGCGTGAACTGGACGATCCGCGCGCACAACCGCCACGCGAAGGCCGGCAACATCAACGAGGCGCTCAAGATCACGAACGGCGAGTACTTCGCCATCTTCGACTGCGACCACATCCCCACGCGCTCCTTCCTGCAGATCTGCCTTGGCTGGTTCCTGCGCGACAAGAAGCTTTCGATGCTGCAAACGCCGCACCACTTCTTTTCGGCGGACCCGTTCGAGCGCAATCTCGGCACCTTCCGCAAAGTGCCCAACGAAGGCGAACTTTTCTACGGCCTCGTGCAGGACGGCAACGATCTCTGGAACGCCACGTTCTTCTGCGGTTCGTGCGCGCTCCTGCGCCGCTCGATGGTAGAGGAGATCGGCGGCATTGCCGTGGAGACCGTGACCGAAGACGCCCACACGGCGCTCAAGCTGCACCGCCTCGGCTATACCACGGCCTATCTCGCGATCGCGCAGGCCGCGGGCCTTGCCACCGAAAGCCTCTCGGGCCACATCGGCCAGCGCATTCGCTGGGCGCGCGGCATGACGCAGATCTTCCGCATCGACAATCCGCTCGGCGGCAAGGGCCTCTCGATCGGCCAGCGCCTGTGCTACCTGAACGCGATGATGCACTTCTTCTACGGCGTGCCGCGTCTCGTGTTCCTCACCGCGCCGCTCTCGTTCCTGTTCTTCGGCGCGCACGTGATCCAGGCATCGGCGGCGGCCATCGCGCTCTACGCGCTGCCGCACATGTTCCATGCGAACGTCACGAACTCGCGCATGCAGAGCGCGTTCCGCCATTCGTTCTGGGCCGAGGTGTACGAATCGGTGCTGGCGTCGTACATCACGGCGCCCACGCTGCTCGCGCTCATCAACCCCAGGCTCGGCAAGTTCAACGTGACGGCCAAGGGCGGACAGATCGTCGAGAACTATTTCGACTGGTCGATCTCGCGCCCCTACCTGATCCTTTTGATCCTGAACCTGCTCGGCTTCGTGTTCGGCCTCGTGCACATCTACCGTTACGCGCACGTGCACAGCGAAGTGCAGACCACGATCCTCAATCTCGCGTGGACGGCCTACAACATGCTGATCCTCGGCGCGAGCGTGGCGGCTGCCAACGAGCAGAAGCAGGTGCGCGCCGTGCACCGCATCTCGATGAAGATGCCCGTGATGCTGCGCTTCGGCACGGGCCGCACGCTGGCGTGCGAGACCATCGACTACTCCGAGGGCGGCGTGGGCGTCGCGCTGCCGCAGAATATTCAGGTGCCGCTGCACGAGAGCGTGACGGTTTCGCTCTTTCGCGGCGACGAGGAATATGCGTTCGCGGCGACCGTGAGCTTCTCGGCGCCGGGCCGCGCGGGGCTGCATTTCGTCGAGATGACCCGCGACCAGGAATTCGACTTCGTGAAGACGACGTTCTCGCGCGCCGATGCATGGACCGGCTGGGCGGAGGGCCGGCAGGCCGACGCGCCGCTGCGCGCGCTTTCGCACGTGTTACGCGTGGGCGTGCGCGGCATCGGCGGACTTTTCGAACATCTTTACGGCGACCTGCGCGCGTGGACGAAGCGCGAAGGCAAGAAGGCCGGACAAAAAGACAGCCAAGGGACATGAAAAAAAGGACCGGGGTTTTACGTCCGCGCCACGGTTCGGACGAGGGAGGGACTGCACGCGCAGGCATGCAGCGAAGCCAGCCGGGCAACGCGCGCGTTTCGCGATATGCGCGCACGGCGCGTGCGCTCGCGTGGTGTGCCGCCGCGCAGATCGCCATGGCGCCATGGATCGTGCCGTTCTTCGGCGCGTCGAGCGCCTGGGCGCAAAAGGCACCCGCGGCTCCCGCGGCCGCATCGGCTGCGACGGGCTCGGGCCGCGCCGCCGACGGTGCGATGGCCGTGGGCGCCGTGCCGCCGCCGGGTGCCGCCCAGCCGTTCGATGCGCAGGAGATCAAGCAGCCGCCGGTCGCCCTGAGCGTGCCGCCGCTTTCTCCCGAACAGCAGAAGCTCCTCGGCATGCGTCCGCCGACCACGGCCAACCCCGGCACGCTGGTGCCCGGCGGCCGGCGCCAGACGCTGACGTTCGCCGATCTCGGCGCACTCGATCCGCTCCAGTTGCGCGGCACCGACGGCCAGAACGGCGTGCCCTTCTCGGTGCGCAACGACGAAGTGGTCACGGGTGCGGTGCTGCATCTCATCTATAGCTACTCGCCCGCGCTCCTGCCGGAGCTCTCGCAGCTGAAGGTGCTCGTGAACGGCGAAGTGGCGGCCACGCTGCCGGTGCCGCACGATCAGGCGGGCACGACGGTGGCGCGCGACATCTCGCTCGATCCGCGCTTCATCACCGAGTTCAACCACCTCAACGTCCAGTTGATCGGCCACTACACGCGCCGTTGCGAGGATCCCTCGAACTCCGCGCTATGGGCAACGGTGAGCAACGCGAGCTCGCTCGACCTGACCTACGCGTCGCTGCCGACCAAACCCGATCTGGCCGCGTTGCCCCAGCCGTTCTTCGACCGCCGCGACGTGCGCCGGCTCGAACTGCCGTTCGTCTTTGCCGGCAAGCCCGACGCCGGCACGCTGGCCGCCGCGGGCACGGTGGCATCGTGGTTCGGCGCGCTGGCAGGCTATCGCGGAGCGCTCTTTCCGGCGCAGGTGGGCAGCGTGCCGCTTTCGGGCAACGCCGTGGTGTTCGCGCTTGCCGATTCGCATCTCGACGGCGTGCCGCTGCCGGGCGTCTCCGGCCCGACCATCGCCGTGGTGGAGCGCAGCGAACCGGCCCGCGGCGAACTGCTGCTGGTGCTCGGCCGCAACGCGGAAGAACTGCGCACCGCGGCCAGCGCGCTCGCGCTCGGCGAAAACACGCTCTCCGGCACGAGCGTCACGGTGAGCCAGCTCACCACGCTCAAGCCGCGCGTGCCCTACGACGCGCCGAACTGGCTGCCGACGAGCCGCCCGGTGCGCTTCGGCGAACTGGTGGACGAGCGCGCGCTTTCGGTGACGGGCTACGACGCGGGCGCGATCTCGCTGAACCTGCACGTGCCGCCCGACCTCTTCATGTGGAACACCAAGGGCGCGCCGCTCGACCTGCGCTATCGCTACTCGGTGCGTCCGCGGCCGGATCGTTCGTCGCTGAACGTCAGCGTGAACACCAGTTTCGTTTCGGCGCTGCAGATTCCCGCGGTGACGCCTTCGCGCTTCAGCCTGAGCAGCCTGCTCGCGCGCTTCGGCGCGGACTTTTCCACGACGGGCGTCGCGCGCCGCATCGTTCACGTGCCGCCGCTGCTGCTCACGCCGCGCTCGCAGCTGCGCCTGCACTTCTACTACGACATCCCCGATACGGGAGAGTGCACGGGCCGGCTCCAGCAGAACGTGGCGGGCTCGATCGATCCCGATTCGACGATCGATCTTTCCGGCTTCCCGCACTACATGGCGCTGCCGGACCTCGCCGCGTTCGCGAACAGCGGCTTCCCGTTCACGCGCATGGCCGATCTTTCGGAAACGGCCGTGATCTTCCCGAGCGAGCCCACGTCGAGCGATTACAGCCTTTACCTCCTCGCGATGGGGCGCATGGGCGAATCGACGGGCTATCCGGTCACGGGCGTGACGATCGGCGGACCAGGCGACGTCGCCCGTCTCGAAGACAAGGATCTGCTGATGCTCGGCGGACCGGGCCGGCAGCCCTTGCTGCAGACCTGGGCGAAGTCGATGCCGTTCTCGACCGACGGCGACACGAGCACCTTCACGCTATCGGACCTCGCGTTCGAACTCGAAGACTGGTGGCACGGCCCGCGCGGCGTGGAGCGCGCCCCGGCGCGCGCCGATCTCTCGCTCGTGAGCAACGGCGGCAGTGCGCTGATCACGGGCTTCGAATCGCCGTTGCGGCGGGGGCGCAGCGTGGTCGCGCTGATCAGCGCGCCGGGCGAATCGGAGGCCGAGATCACCTCGGCGCTGCTCGATGCCGACGTGCTGCCGTCGATCCAGGGCGCCATGGACGTGATCCATGGCCGCACGGTCACGGTCACGTCCAATGGCGAGGCCTACTACGTGGGCTCGCTCTCGCCCATCGAGTATCTGCGCTGGGTGTTGTCGTCGCATCCGCTGCTGCTCGTGCTGAGCGGGGTGTTCGCGGCCATCGTGATCGCAGCGCTCTTCTTCCGTATTCTTCGCGCCGTGGCTGCGCGTCGCCTGAAGGACTGATATGAAACAGCCCTCGCGCTCGCGCCGGGTTCTTGCCGCCAGCCGGTTCGCCTGCGGCGTCGCGCTCGCTGTCGCGGCCCTGGGAGCCCAGGCGGCCCAGACGACACCAGGGGCCACCTGCGGCGACTGGCCCTCGTACCGCTCGTTCGTCGCGCGCTTCGTGCAGCCGGACGGCCGCGTGATCGACTATGCGACGGCCGTGCAGCAAACGACTTCGGAAGGCCAGTCGTACGGCATGTTCTTCGCGCTCGTGGCGAACGACCGCGCCACCTTCGACCGCCTGCTGGCCTGGACGCGCCTGAATCTCGCGGGCGGTCAGTTCGACGCCGGCAACATGCATCTGCCAGCGTGGCAATGGGGCAGAAAGCCCGATGGCTCATGGGGCGTGCTCGACCCGAACCCGGCATCGGACGCCGACCTCTGGATCGCCTACGACCTCCTGCAAGCCGGCCGGCTCTGGAATGCGCCCGACTATACGGCGCTCGGCACGGCGCTCGCCGCGCAGATCGAAAAGCGCGAGATGACCGACCTGGCCGGGCTGGGCCCCATGCTGCTGCCCGGGCCGCAGGGCTTCGTCAACGGCGGCGTGACGCGCGTGAATCCGAGCTATCTGCCGCTGCCGCTCCTGCGCGGCCTCGCGCACGACCTGCATACCGGGCCGTGGACGGCGCTCGCGCAGAACACGCTCAAGATGGTGATGGCCACTTCGCCGCGCGGCTTCGCGCCGGACTGGGCCGCCTGGCACCAGGGGCAATTCGTCGTCGATCCGAAGACGGGCGACCTGGGCAGCTACGACGCGATCCGCGTGTATCTCTGGGCGGGCCTCACGGCGAGCGCCGATCCGCTCGCGAAGCCCTGGCTCGACGCGGTGCGCGGCATGAGCGAGCGCGTGGCGCAAACGGGCGTGCCGCCGGAGAAGGTTGCGGTGACAACGGGAGTCGGCACCGGAGAGGGGCCGCTCAGCTACTGGGGGGCGCTCGCGCCGTACTTCGCCGCGCTCGGCGACACGAAGAGCCTCGCGCTCGCGCGCACCCACCTGGCCGCGCTCGACGACGGCCTGCCGGGCCGCGAGCCGGTGTACTACGACCGCGTGCTGGGCCTCTTCGGCACCGGCGCGATCGATGGCCGTTACCGCTTCGACGTGGATGGGCAACTGATCCCGTCGTGGAAGGGGGCATGCGAATGAAGATGCGACCCGGCCGCGCCCGCACGCTTGCCGCTTGCCTCGCGCTCGCGGGCGGCGTTGCGCTCACGCTCGCGCCGGCGGTGCATGCCGCCGCGCCGGACCCCTTGCAGGCGCTCGTCGATCAGGGCAAGTACTGGCAGGCGCATGGCCGCGGCGACCTCGCCGAGCAGGCGTGGCAGAAGGTGCTGCGCATCGATCCGAAGCAGCCCGATGCGCTCTTCGGCATGGGCATGGTCATGGCCGACCGCAAGGACGGCGGCGGCGCGGAACAGTACCTGGAGAAGCTGCGCGCGGCGGCGCCCGACTATCCCGGCATCGACGAACTGGGCCGGCGGCTGGGGCAGAGCAGTCCGCGCGACCAGACCGTGAACGATGCGCGGCGCCTCGCGCAGATGGGCAAGAGCGCCTCGGCGGTCGAGCAGTACCAGAAGGCGATCGGCGGCAAGCCCGCTACGCCCGAACTGCGGCTCGAATACTACCAGGCGCTCTCGGCCACGCCGAACGGCTGGGACGAGGCGCGCAAGGGGCTCGAAGATCTCGCGCGCGAGAATCCCGACGACCCGCGCTACGCGCTGGCTTACGCGCAGCACCTCACCTACCGCGACGCCACGCGCCGCGACGGCATTGCCCGGCTCGAACAACTCGCGGGCGACGGCAAGGTCGGGCCGCAGGCGCGCGCGAGCTGGCGCCAGGCGCTGCTGTGGCTCGCGGCGCGGCCTTCCGACCAGCCGCTCTACGACGCCTACCTGAAGCTCGTGCCCGACGATCCCGCCGTGAAGGCGCGCTACGAGAGCATGGTCAAGCAGGACCAGGAAGGCCGCATGCGTTCCGAGGAAGGCGCGGCGAACGACGTGCGCGGACGCACGATCGGCGAGGGCTTCGCCGCGCTGGACCGCGACGACCTCGTGACGGCGCGCGCCCGCTTTGCCTCGGTGCTCGCCTCCTCGCCGAACGACGGCGATGCGCTGGGCGGCATGGGTATCGTCGAGTTGAAGCAGGAGCACTTCGAAGCGGCCCGCAACGATCTCGAACGCGCGTCGCGCGCGGGCAACCCGGCGCGCTGGCGCCAGGCGCTCACGAGCGCGACCTACTGGACCTATACGAGCCAGGCAATCGGCGCGCAGAGCAACGGCGATTTCGAAAAAGCCAGGTCGCTCTACGAGCGCGCGATTGCGCTCAACCCGTCCGACGTCACCGCCCAGGTCATGCTGGGCGAAGCGCTGCTCGCCAATCACGATCCGCAGGGCGCCGAACAGGCTTACCGCATGGCGCTGCGCCGCCAGGCCGACAACCCCGACGCGATTCGCGGCCTCGTGGGCGCGCTCGCCGCGCAGGGCCGCGGCGACGAGGCGCTGCAGTTCGCCACCCAGCTCACCGCCGAGCAGCAGGCGAAGGCGGGCGGCCTCGACCGCCTGCGCGGCACGGCGGAAGCGGCGCAGGCACGCGAAGCCGAAGCCCGGGGCGATCTCGGGCAGGCGCGCAGCCTGTTCGAAGACGCACTCGTGAGCAATCCTGACGATCCGTGGCTGCGGCTCGATCTCGCGCGCATCTATGTGCGCCAGGGCGCGGTGGGCACGGCGCGCAGCATGATGGACGGCCTGCTCGCCACGCACCCCGACATGGTCGATGCGCTTTATGCGAGCGCGCTGCTCGCCGAGCAGACGAGAGACTGGTCGAACGGCCTGCAGGTGCTGGACCGCATTCCCGTCGCGCAGCGCACCGCGGCGATGACCGAATTGCAGCATCGCCTGTGGCTGGGCCAGCAGGTCGATCTCGCCGCGCAGATGGCGAAGCGCGGTCAGAACGCGCAGGCGCTCGCGGTCCTGCGCAACGCCGAACCCATTGCGCTTGCCACGCCGTCGCTCATCGGCGAACTGGCGGGCGGCTACGTGGCCGCGGGCGATCCGAACCGCGCGCTGTGGCTCGTGCAGGGCGCGATGTCGGCGGCGCCGGGCGACCCCGGCCTGCAACTCCAGTACGCGGGCATCCTGCTCGCGAGCCACCAGGACGCGCTGCTGGGGGACGTGATGCGTCGCCTCGGGACGATGCAGTTGACGCCCGGGCAGCGCACCGACTTCGACAACCTGAATCTCGCGATTGTCGTGCGCCAGGCCGACAAGGTGCGCACGAGCGGCGACCTGGCAAGCGCCTACGCCGTGATCGCGCCGTGGCTCGCGGCCATGCCCGACAACCCGGACCTGCAGGCGGCGCTCGCGCGGATGTACTCGTCGGCGGGCGATCCGGCGAATGCGCTCAAGTGCTATCGCGTGGCTCTCGGACGCCGCCCCGACGACCTCGGCCTGCTAACCGCGGCGATCTACGCGGCCACGGCGACGAAAGACTGGCGCTTTGCCGAAGACACCGCGACGACGGCGCTCAACAGCGCGCCCGACGATCCCGCTCTGCTCGCGGCCGTGGGCCGCATGTACCGCGCCGAGGGCAAGCTGTCGCTCGCCGCGCAGTACCTGAAGCGCTCGCTTGTGGCGAGCACGACGCCGCCCGGCGCGCGGGTTGCGACGGCGGCTTCGAACGTGCCGCGCGGCTGGGAGGCGCTCAGCCGGCCGATCGGCGCGAACCCGCTGCCGGGCACCAATCCGTTCGAGGGCAAGACCGCCATCGACACCGCCGGCGCCGCGGCGGCCGATGCCGCGGGCCTGGCGCCGCCGCCCGCTTCGCCCTCCTGGTCCAAACTTTCGTCACCCGCCACGACCGTGCCTACTTCCCTCCCGCCGGCGCCGCCCGCGCCGTACGTCACGCCCTACGCGGCGCCTGCCGGGGCTGTCTCGGGATATCAGCCGCTACCCGCGACGAACCCGCTGGCGAGCGCGCCTCCGGCCCCGGCCGACGAGAGCTACGGGCCCGATACCTACGGCTCGAGCGCCTCGGGCGCCCCTGCCGCGGCGCAACCGTTGCAGCCCTATGCGCAGTACGCGCCGCAGCCTTATCCGCAACCCGCGCCTGCCGCGCCGTATCCGCAGCAGGCCTATCCGTATCCCCCGCAGCAGCCCGGGCCCTATGCCGCTACGCCCTGGCCGATGTCGCCCGCGGCGCAAGAGGCACAAGAGGCGCAGGGTGGCTACGGCGCCAATCGTGCCAATGATGCGGGCGGGTATGGCACGCCGCCGCTGCCTGCGCGCGCGCCTGCGAGCAAGCGCACGAGCGCGCAGTCGCGCAAGCAGGCGAACGCCAGCCGCCAGGCTTCCGTGCCGCAGGGGTATGGCCAGCCGCAGCGTTACCCGTACGCGCAGGGCTATGGCCAGCCGTATCCGCAGCAGCCTTACCCCCGGCAGCCTTACCCCCAGCAGCCGTATCCGCAACAGGGGTACGCACCGCAACCGTATCCGCAGCAGGGCTATGTGCAACAAGGCTACGCGCCGCAGCCCTACCAGCCGCAGCCTTACGCGCAGCAGGGTTATGGTCAGCCTTACGTGCCCCAGCCGCCTTATCCGAGCCAGGCTAACCAGGGCTATGCGGCGCAGCCGTACATCCCGCAGCCGCCGGCCGGCTACGTCCAGCCGTACGCACCGGCCGCGGCCGGTGCCACGCCCTCGCCGCAGCAGGTCGCGAGCACGCAGACACTGGGGGTGGCGGCCGAGCTTGCCGAAGTGAACCGCGACCAGGCCAGCACGATCACGGCCGGTCCGGTATTCCGCAACCGCGCGGGCGAGGATGGCCTCACCGACCTCACCGATATCGAAGCGCCCATTCAAGGGCGCATTCAGGCGGGTAACGGCCATGTCGTCGTGACGGCTACGCCGGTCACGCTCGATGCCGGCACGGCGGCGACTGATCTGCCGACGGTGGCGCGCTTCGGTTCGGGCCTTTCGGCGGGCCACCCGCCCTACGGCAACTTCGGCTCGCAGACGGCAACCGGCGTCGGGCTTTCGATCGGCTACGAGACCCATTCGCTGACGGCGGACATCGGCGCGACGCCGGTGGGTTTCCGCTATCAGGACGTGGTGGGCGGTGTGCAGTACGACGGCGGCATTACCGACAAGGTCACGTACTCGCTGGCCGTCACGCGGCGCGCCGTGACCGACAGCCTGCTTTCCTACGCAGGCGCGCGCGATGCCCAGGCGAACCTCGAGTGGGGCGGTGTCACGAAATCGGGCGGCCGCGCCGCGCTGAGTTGGGACGACGGCACGAGCGGTCTCTACGTGAACGGCCAGTTCCAGTACTACGACGGCCACCACGTTCTGAGCAACTACGAAGGCAAGGCGGGCGGTGGCGCATACACGCGTCTCTATCAGGACGCCGACCAGAGCCTGATGCTGGGCCTGAACACCACGTGGATGACGTTCGACAAGAACCAGTCGTACGTGACCTATGGGCAGGGCGGCTATTTCAGCCCGCAGCAATACGTGATTCTCAATTTGCCGGTGGAGTATGCCGGCCGCAACGGCGCATTTACGTATGACGTGAAGGGCTCGATCGGCGTGCAGCACTATCGCCTCGACGCGGTGCCGTACTTCCCGCTCGACCCGGGCTTGCAGAATCAGGCCGCCCAGACCATGAACGCACAGACGACGGTCTCGCTCGACCCCAGCGCGGTCTACCCGGGGCAGAGCAAGACGGGCCTCGCGTATTCGCTCTATGCGAGCGGCGAGTATCAGCTGGCGCCGCAGCTCGCCGTGGGCGCGATGGCCTCGCTCGGCAACGCGTATCAGTACCGCGAGTGGATTGCCGCCGTGTATGTGCGCTACAGCTTCACGCCGCAGTCGGGCTTGCAGCCGTTCCCGCCGAAGACGCTCACGTCGCCTTATCTGGCCAATTCCGACTGAGGCGCCGCGTAAAAAACCCCATACGGCAGCGTGGCGCGTCGTATGGGGTTGCGTGAATCGACCGGAATGGAGCGGAACCGGTCCGAACCGGTTTGAACCGGTTTGAACCATCACAGCCTTACTCAAAGACCTCCAGCGCCTCGGCGCGGATCATCTGCGCAAGATTCGACGGCCGCCCGCGCGTGCTGCTCACGGGGTGATAGATGAAGTCGCCGCGCGAGATGCTCTTGCCCGTGAGCGCGCACACCCCGCGCGAACGCGCGGCGCGCAGCACCCAGCGCTGCTCGCGGTAGTTGCCGCCGGTCGAATCGCGCCATGAAATCGATACGGCTTTCTCGCCGATGCGCTCCACGAAGGTCACGACCGCATTGCGTCCATACTCCGTTACTGCCTCGCGGCTCTTCGGCGCGGGCGCTTCGGTGAGCGCTTCCTCGTCGAGGCCGGTTTCATCCGGGTCGATGCTCTCGGCGAACTGGCCGAGCTGCAGAATGGTTGCCGCCCACGGGTCGCCCGCCTGCTCCCGTGCGGACCCGACACCCTGCGCCGGTCCGCACAGGGGAAAGCCGGACGCCGTGTGCCTGGAAAATGTCGTTCGTAGCTGGCTCACGTCGAATCCCTCCGGTCCTGTGCGATCTCGCCGGTATCGTATCTGCCACGTCAGACAGGATAAATCCCGATTCTCCAAATACTCAGTTTGGGCTCGCCAAACAATGGCCATTTTGTCAGGTTCGTAATGCGGCGGCCGCGCGTGCCACGCCTTTCGGCCGGCCCCGGCGGCGCGAGGTTCCGATGAGCCGGATTCCGGCGATAGATTCGCATTCCTGAGTAAATCCGGGCGGCCTGCGTTCCCCGCGAAACGGGCGTGATTACAGGCCGCGCCTCAGTGACCGAACGATCCCGAAGCCGTCGGCGCCGCGCCGGCCGTGTGCGGCTGTGCGATCTGCTTGAGCAGCAGCGCCACGCCCGCGATCAGCCCGGCCACGGCGACCGTCGCGAAGATGCCGCCGAACGTGAAATGCCGGCGCGTGAGTTCGGCCACGAGAAACGAGCCGGCGATTCCGCCAAAGCGGCCAATGCCGAGCATCCACGCCACGCCCGTGCCGCGCCCCTCCGTGGGGTAGAACGCGGCCGCGAGGGCCGGCATCGACGATTGCGCCGTATTCATGAGCACTCCCGCGACGAATACCACCACCACGAGCGCGCCGACATCGCCGGCCGCCTGTCCGATCAGCCCCACGCTCAAGGCAGTCAGCACGTAGCAGGCGGCGATGATGCGGTTGGCATTGAAGCGGTCCATCAAGGCGCCGCACAGCACGGCGCCCACGCCGCCGAGCGGGAAGAGCGCCGCGATCAGCGTGGCGTGCGCGGGCGGGAGGCCGGCGTCCTTGAGCAGAATGGGCATCCAGTTGATCGACGCGTAGAAGATCACGAGGCCCATGAAATAGGCGACCCACAGCATCAGCGAGCCGACGAGGTAGACGGGCGAGAGCACGACGCCGAGTCCCTTGCGGCCGGTTTGCGGCGCGGTTTCGGTCATCGAGAAGGCGCTCGCTTCGGCGGCATCGGCGGAAATACGCACGAGCGCCGCGCGGATGCGTTCGACCGGCTGGCCGTTCGCCACCATGTAGCGCACCGACTCCGGCAGCCGCAGCAGCGGCGGCACGCAGAGGACGAGCGGCGTCACGCCGCCCAGCACCAGCACGCTGCGCCAGCCGAGATGCGGGATCATCCAGGCGGCGAGAAAGCCGCCGAGCGCCGCACCCAGCGGGAAGCCGCAGAACATGAGGTTGATGATGGTGGCGCGGCGGCGGTCGGGGCAGTACTCGCCCATCATCGTGACGGCGTTGGGCATGGCCGCGCCGAGGCCGATGCCGGTCACGAAGCGCAGCACCGTGAGCTGGCCGATGCTGCCGGCGAAGGCCGAGGCGATACACGCGAGGCCGAACAGCAGCACCGCGCCGATCAGCATGGCGCGGCGGCCGAGCCGGTCGGACAGCGGGCCGCAGACAAGCGCGCCGCATGCGAGTCCGAACAGGGCCGCGCTGAGCACGGGGGCGAGCGCGGGCTTGGCCAGTCCCCATTCGCCGAGCAGCGAGGGGGCGATGAAGCCGATGGCGGCCGTGTCGAAGCCGTCCAGCAGCACGATGACGAAACAGGTGGCGAACACGAGCCACTGGAACGGCGAAAACGGATGCTCGTTGATGAAGGTCTGCACATCGACCGTGGGGCTGCGGCTCATGCGTGTCTCCGTCCTGGGTCTTGCCGGTTGCGTCATGGGAGCGCCCGGTGTGCCTCTCGGGGTGCGATCAGGAATGGTACTCGCTGTGCCGGATTCGCGGGCGGGGCGGCCGCATAGGGCACCAGGGGGCACCTACGCTGGCGGGGTGCCTCTGCTACGCTTCAGGGATGCAAACCAGCGGTGATGGGCGATGGGTTCCCGATCGGCTCCCGATGGGTTCCCACCCGCTAGCCGACAGCGCCGCGCTTGCTGAAAGGAGTTCGACATGAAGGCTCACGTCACCCGGGCGGCGCGGCTGCCCGTCCTTGCCATCGTACTGGCTGCAGGGGTTGCGGCCAGCCTCGCGGCCGGTTCCGCCTATGCGCAGCTTGCTCCCAATGACGATCTCAACGCGCCGCAGAACAGCCTCGCGCTGATGCCCAACGCGGCACCCGGCAGCGAATATCCTACCCACGGCAACCGGCAGGCCGGCGAGATGCCCGTCGGCCCCACGGATCCGCGCGGCCAGTTGGCCAACGGCCAGCCGAACAACGCCGAGTCCGGCGGCTATGGCGCGCCGCTCGCGGGCGTGCGCAATGCGGTTGCGCCGGTGAAGGGCATGTGAAGCGGGGAGGTCAGGCCGGTCTGTGAGGCCGGCTTGCGAAGCGGCGCGAACCGCCCGGCTGCGTGCCTGGGGGCGTCGAACCTAGAGGCGCTCCGGCAGCCAGGCGAGTTGCGCTTCGATCGCCTCGCCGGGCGCGAGCACGGTCCCGCCCACGTCCAGCCGCGTCGCGCGTAGATTGAGCCAGTCGGTCGTGTTGCTGACCGGCTCGGCGCAAAAGTACGGCAGGCCCGCCGGGCTGAAGAGCACGAAATAATCGAGCGGTGCACTTGCGCGCAGCGTGAGGCGCCGGCCGGCGTGCGGCCATTCGATCAGCGCTTCGCGGCGCCAGCCGGAGAAGTTGTTGTCGAGATCGAAGTCGTCGAGCACGAGGCCCGCCTGCAGCGCATCGACGGCAGGATGCGTGCTCAGCGAAACCGGCAGCACTTCGGAATCGATTTCCCACATGGCGCGCACGCGCGCGGCGATGCGCGTGCCGGCCTGCCGCGGATAGTACGGATGGTGGCCGAAGCCGAATGGCATCGGCCGCGCGGCGAGGTTGCGCGCCCAAAGCCGCACGCTCAGGCCCGTGGCGTCGAGCACGATGTGCTGCCGCGCCTCGTAGCGGAACGGCCAGCCCGCGTGCGCGTCCCCGGCCTCCCGGCCGCCGCGGCGTCCCTCCCGGCGCCCGCGCGGCTCGTGCACGAAATGGAGCGTGACGCTGTCCGCGGTGCGCGCCTCCACGGTCCACGGCCGGCGCCACGCGTGGCCGTGCAGCGCGTGGCGCAGCGCGCCGGCGCCGCTCGGCAGGTCGATCATCTCGCCTTCGAAGCGAAAGCGTCCGTCACGGATGCGGTTGCAATAGGGCATGAGCGGGAAGCTGGCCATGCCGAGCGGGTCGCGGGCGTCGAGCGCCGCCCGGCTCGCCGGGCGCAGCCAGTGGAACGGTTCGGCAGCTTCGGCGCCGGCGTCGTAGAACGCGGCGATCGAGCCGCCCACGTGCGGCGCGACGAGTGCATGCAATCCGCCGCACGTCAGCGCGACGAGCTGGCCGTCGTCGAGCGCTCGGGCGTCGAATGGCGGCTCCTGCCGGGAGGGAGGCCCGATCGGGGCACCGCTGTCGCGGGCGGTGCGGCGCGAGCCGGACGGTTGGGCTGTCAAATGATCGCTCTCCGGGTAGGTCACGGGTTCGCCTGGGTTTCGCTAAATTTATTACTAATAATCGTTAATATAGGCGCGAAACGCAATGGGTAGCGAGCGTAGAAAATGGCGACATACTCCAATTGATGGGTCAAATTATTAATGCTACGCTTCGCCCACCAGCGCACGCCCGATACGGCCGCACCGCTCGCCGCGAGGCCGCGCAGCCCTTCCTGCCTCCGATGAAAAAATCGACCCAGCGCCGTCCGACCATGACCGACATCGCGAAAGCGGCCGGTGTGTCGCAATCGACGGTTTCGCTCGTTCTCAACGGCGCCGTGGGCGCCAAGCTCTCCGAAGCCACGCGCCGCAAGGTGAACGACGTCGCGCAGTCGCTCGGCTACCAGTTGCCGATCCGCGCCGCGCAGCCCGCGCCCGCGGGCGACCGCAACCTCATCATCTACATCGCCGACGAAGTCTCCACGAGCCCGCACCCTGTCGTGAGCATCGACGGCGCGCGCGACGCCGCCTGGAACAACGGCTGCGTGCTGGCGGTGTTTTCGACCCACGGCAACGCGCAGATGGAGCAGCGCGTGCTGCAGACGCTGGCCCTGCCCAACGTGCTGGGCGTGATCTACGCCACCGTCTACACGCGCAAGGTGAGCGTGCCGCCCGCGCTCCTGAAGGTGCCGGCCGTGCTGCTCAACTGCTACGCGTCCGATCACGCGCTGTCATCGGTCGTGCCGGCCGAGGTCACGGGCGGCCATACGGCCACCGAATACCTGATCCAGGCGGGCCACCGGCGCATCGGCTTCATCAACGGCGAGACCTGGCAGGACGCGGCGAAGGACCGCCTGAAGGGCTATCGCCAGGCGCTCGCGACAGCCGACCTGCTGTACGACGAACGCCTCGTGCGCGACGGCGACTGGAGCCCCGGCAAGGGTTTCGAACTCACGCTCTCGCTCATGCGCGAAGCGAATCCGCCCACGGCGATCTTTTGCGCGAACGACCTCATGGCGACCGGCGCGATCGAGGCGCTCAAGCAACTGGGCCTGCGCGTGCCCGAGGACGTCTCGGTGATGGGCTACGACGACCAGGAAATCGCGCGCCACACGCACCCGGCGCTCACCACGGTCGTGCTGCCGAACTACGAACTGGGGCGCTGGGCCGTGGAAGCGCTGCTGCAGGAGGAGCAGAACCGCAGCGCCGGCGCGCCGGTGCGGCGGCGCACCGTGAAGCTCGATGGTCCGCTTGTCGAGCGGGCTTCGGTGTGCGCGCCCAACGCCGCCGCCCCCGTGAATACCCTCATTAATATCGTCGATAATTGACTGGTAATATTAGTTGAAGCAGTGGCCGTAATAATCCGGCGCAGTGCGTCGGATCCAGCGAGAACGAGAACAAGCGACTGGCCGGAGCGAGGTGAGAACCCGCGCCGCCGACGACTATCACGGAGACAGCCATGCGTCATCAACGTATTCAGTCCATCCTCATCGCCGCCGGGATTTGCTTCGCGGCGGCCGGCACCGGCAGCGCCTGGGCGCAGTCGGATTCCGGCGCACAGAAAGTGCAGTCGAATTCCAGCGAGACCTGCACGAACCCCAAGCCCGGCGGCAAGAGGCTGAGCGACATGGTGGTGGGCTTCTCGCAGTCGGAGAATGAGCAGAACCCGTTCCGCGCGACGGAAACGGCTTCGGTGCGCGCGGCGGCCAAGGCGGCCGGCGTGAAGCGCCTGCTCTATACGAACGCCAATGCGAACCAGGCCAAGCAGGTGGCCGACATCGAAAGCATGATCAACCAGGGCGCCGAAGCGCTGATCGTGGCGCCGAACGACTCCACCGGCCTGCAGCCGGCGTTCGCGCAGGCGCGCGCCAAGGGCATCCCGGTCGTGACGATCGACCGCCTCACGGCCGGCAACTTCTGCGACGACTTCATCACTTTCCTCGGCTCCGACTTCTACAAGCAGGGCGAGCGCGCGGCTAAGGCGCTGGCCAATGCGACGGGCGGCAAGGCCGTTATCGCCGAAATCCAGGGCGGCTACGGCAACACGGTGGAAAGCCAGCGCACCGACGGCTTTGCCGCGGGCCTCAAGGCGTATCCGGACATGAAGATCGTCGCCGCGCAAACCGGCAACTGGTCCACGACCGAAGCGCAGAAGGTGATGGAGCAGATGCTGCTCGCGCACCCGGACATCAACGCGCTCTACACGCATGCCGACACCATGACGCTCGGCGCGATCACGGCGTTGCGCCAGGCCGGCAAGCTCAAGGGCGTGACGATCGTTTCGATCGACGGCACCAAGGAGATCGTGACCGACATCTCGCAAGGCATCGTGGCCGCGGATGTGGAGACGAATCCGCGCTTCGGGCCGCTCGCGTTCAAGTCGCTTGAAGACTGGCTGGCCGGCAAGCCGGTGCCGCAGAAGCAGATCATGGACGACGCGCTCTTCGACAAGACCAACGCGAAGCAGTCGCTCGACGCCGGCAAGGTCTATTGAGCGCGACGCAGGGCACCATGACGACACACGCAGCCGCCGCCACCCCAACTGCCTCCGCTTCGCCGCGCGCCGTCGTGCTCGAGACGCGCGGCGTGTCGAAGACCTTCGGCGTGGTGCGCGCGCTGCGCGACGTTTCGCTCACGCTGCGCGCGGGCGAGGTGCATGGCCTCGTCGGCGAGAACGGTGCGGGCAAATCGACGCTCATCAAGATTCTCACGGGCTTCTATCAACCGGATGCGGGCGGGCTCTTGCTGGACGGCGCCGCGGCGGCATTCGACAGTCCGCGCCGCGCGCAGCAGTCGGGCGTGTGCGCGGTCTATCAGGAAATCAACCTGATTCCCGAACGCAGCGTTGCCGACAATATCTTTCTGTGTCACGAACCGAAAAAATTCGGTCTCCTGATCGACAGGAAACAGATGCTCGAACGCGCGGCGGAAATCGTGCAGCGCTACCGGCTGGCGGTCGATCCGGCGGCGCGGCTGGGTTCGCTCGGCCTCGGCGCCCAGCAGATGGTGGCGATCGCGCGCGGCGTGTCGCTGGGCGCGCGCGTGCTGATTCTCGATGAACCCACCTCGGCGTTGAGCGGCGCCGAAGTGGACGTGCTGTTCGACGTGGTGGACCGCCTGAAGGCCGAGGGCATTGCCCTGCTGTTCGTGAGCCACCGGCTTTCCGAGTGCTACCGGCTGTGCGACCGCTTTACGGTGATGCGTGACGGCGCCGTGGTGCGCACCGGCACGCCCGGCGAGTTGCCGCGTGCTGCGCTGATCGCCGCGATGCTGGGGCGCGAAAGCGCGGGCGAGCATGCGTGGTCGGATCGGTCGGGCCGCGCCGAAGCCGGGGCGGACGTGACACCGGCACTCGAAGTGGAGCACCTGCAATGGGGCAACCGCGTGCGCGACGTGTCGCTTCGCGTGGCGCCGAAGGAAATTGTCGGCCTGGCGGGCCTGCTCGGCTCCGGCCGCACCGAAACGTTCAAGGCGATCTTCGGTGCGCAGAAGCCGGATGGCGGCGAGGTCGATATCGATGGCCAGCCGCTCGGTCACGCCACGCCGGCGCGCTCGATTGCGCGCGGCCTCGCGTTTCTTTCCGAAGACCGTCGCGCTGAAGGCATTTTCCCGCGCCTCTCCGTGCGCGAGAACATCGTCGCGAGCCTGTTGCCGCGCATTTCGCGGTTCGGCTTCATTTCGCGCGCGAAAGAAGCGCAGCTCGTGCGCGAGTCGATCGCGCGTCTTGGCATCAAGACGGCGGGGCCCGGCGCGCCCATCTCCACGCTGTCGGGCGGCAACCAGCAGAAGGCGCTGATCGCGCGCTGCCTCTCCACGCAGCCCACCGTGCTGCTGCTCGACGACCCCACGCGCGGCATCGACGTGGGGGCGAAGGAGGAGGTGCATCGCGTCGTGCAGCAGCTTGCCGGGGAAGGGCTGGCGGTGGTCGTCACGTCCTCGGAAATGGAAGAACTGCTGGCGCTCACCGACCGGCTCGTCGTGCTCAACGAAGGGGCGACCCAGGGCGGCATGCCCACGCAGGGCGCGCATCCCGACGACGTGCTCGCCGTGCTGGCCGGCCCGGGCCCTGGCGAGGCCGCAAGCACGGACACGAGCAGCGACGCGGGCGGCACGCCATGAACGCGGGCCGTCCGGACCAGGCACAATCGACGACGACGGCAACGATGGCGACCCACCTTGAATCGAACGAGGAACGCTTGAGCCCCTCGAATTCCCCCGCGCCGCGCGCGCCTTCGGGCGCGTCCCGCTCGCTGGCCTGGCGCACGGCGCTGCGCGAGCACAGCGTGTATATCGCGCTGGCGGTGCTCGTTGCATTCAACCTCGCGGTCACGCCGGGGTTCTCGAATCCGTTCGCCGCACGCAGCCTGCTTTTCGAAGCGGCGCCGATCGTGCTCATCGCGCTGGGCCAGAACCTCGCGATCGCGACGCGCGGCATCGATCTCTCGGTCGGTTCGGTGATGGCGCTTTCCAGTGCGGCAATTGCGGTGTTCCTGCCGTACGGCGTGGGCACGGCCATGATCGCGGCGGTAGGCATCGGGGCTGTGGCCGGGCTCTGCAACGGCATGCTGGTCGCGCTGCTCGCCATCGATCCGCTGATTTCCGGTCTTGCGCTGCTCGTGGCCGCGCGCGGGCTTGCGCAGGCGCTGCTGGGCGGTTCGCGCGTGAATCTGCCCGATACCGACGCGTTCGACCTGCTCGGTGCCGGTACGCTCGGCCCGATTCCGCTCGTCATGCTCATCGCGCTGGCGTTTGCCGCGATCGTGGCGTTCGTGGTGCGCCGCACGACCTTCGGGCGCTACACCATTCTTGTCGGCGCGAGCCGCAGCGCCGCGTTTCTCGCGGGCATCCCGGTGCGCCGCACGCTCTTTCTCGTCTATGCGGCGAGCGGTACGCTCGCGGGGCTGGCGGGGCTGTTTGCGTCCGCGCGGCTCGGCGCGGCCGATCCCAACTATGTCGGCGTGAACTTCGAGCTCGATGCGATCGCCGCCTCGGTGATCGGCGGCACGCCGCTTTCGGGCGGACGCATTTCGATCGTGGGCGCGGTGTTCGGCGTGCTGCTGCTGCAGGTGCTCGACGCGAGCTTCATCATGAACAATGTCAGCTATACGTACGCGCAGATCCTCAAGGCTGTGTTCATCGTCGTGGCGCTGTATCTGCAACGCTCGGGAGCCTGACGCCATGCCCACCGCCCAAGCCGCTACCCCGGCCGGGCAAGCCGGCGGCAGCCGGCGCGCCCAGCTTATCGCGCTCGTGCAGTCGCGCGGCGCCATCGGCATGCTCGTTGTCGTCGCGCTGATTGCGGGGATGGTGTTTCCGGATTTTCTGCGCCCCGCCAATCTCGCCGATATCGTCTCGAACAGCGCCTTCCTCGGGCTCGTTGCCGTGGGGCAAAGCCTCGTCATCATTCTGGGCGGCTTCGATCTTTCGGTCGGCTCGATGGTCGGGCTCGGCACGGTGCTGGCCGCGTATGCCGCGCCGTATGGCTGGGGCGCGGCGATGCTCGCGCCCGTGGCGGCCGGCTTTGTCGTCGGGCTCGTGAACGGCGTGCTGATCGTGCGGGCGCGCATGGCGCCGTTCATCGTTACGCTGGCGGCGCTGCTCGGCCTCAAGGGCTTCGCGCTCGTGCTTGCGAGCCAGGATCTGCTGATCGCGAATCCGGGGTTCTTCGCGCGCATCGCCAACGGGTCGATCTTCGGCGTGAACAATCTGATCTGGGTGATTGTGGTGGTCTACAGTCTCGGCGCCTTGCTCCTCAATCACACGCGCTTTGGCGCGGCGATCTTCGCCATTGGCGGCAACGAAGAGGCGGCACGCATGCTGGGCGTGCGAGTCGAGCGCGTGAAGATTCTCGCGTATGGCTTAAGCGGCGCGCTGGCCGGGCTGTCGGGGGCGCTGCTCGCGTCGCACCTCGATTCGGGGCTCTCGGGCGCCGGCACCGGCTACGAATTGCAGTCGATTGCCGCAGCGGTGATCGGCGGCGTGCTGCTGACCGGCGGGGTGGGCACCATGGCCGGTCCGCTGGCGGGCGTGCTGCTGCTCGGGGTGATCGATAACGTCATCAATCAGGTCGGCACGCTGAGCCCTTACTATCAGAACCTCGCAAGCGGCGCGTTCCTGCTCGCGGCCGTGATCGTCCAGACGGTGCTCACAGGGCGCCGGCACGGCGCAGCCCGTACGGCGGGGACCAGCGGGCGTGCTGTACGACGCGCCGCGGGTTCGTGACCGGCGGCGATCCTCTTTCCCTCCGCACGTCCTCCCGCTCACTCTCGAGAGACGGATAGCCTGACGCGCGACGAGCCTTCCGTCTGCGCCGTGATTTCGGTGCGGCTTCCGCGCGCGCCGAGATAGAAGTGCTGGCGGCCCGGCGAGTTCAGGTCGTGCGTGGCATCGGGCAGGCACGCGGCGATGTCGGCGCCCACCCCTTCGAGCGGATTGCCGCCGCTATCCGCATCGGCATTGCGGGTGCTCCATTCGCATTGATAGGTGTCGCGCGTCGTCGTGCAGTGGGCATCGTCGCCATAGGGTTGTGCGACGGCGCGGCCGTCGTTCGGGGCGAGGGCGGCGAAGTGTTGCGGCGCCGCGGCGACGATGCGCTTGAGCGCGGCGCAGGGGCTGGCGGTGTCGTCGGCGTGGGCAGCGGACTCTGCGCACAATACGGCAGCGAGGCAAAGCGACGCGCCGACGGAAATCTTCAGGATCATCGGATGCATGGTGTGCCGCTGCGTAGAGCAGCGCCTCCCGGCAAATGCGATTCCGATGAAGGCGCAAGCGTCGTGCCGGGAACGCGGGTTGCGTGTGACTTCCTATATGTAGCTAACGAGAGAGGGCACGACATGGAAAGCCGATCGATCCGGATCAGGGCCTGCATGGCCGCACTGCTTATGGGACTGTCCTGGGCACTCGCCGGCCATGCCGCGACGGAAGAAGAAGAGGATCACGCGTGCCGCGGCGATGCCTTTCACTTCTGCGCGAGCGATATCCCCAACAAAGAGAAGATCGCTGCATGCTTGAAGCAGCATTACAGCGAGTTGTCGCCGCCGTGCAAGTCGATGTTCGGGAAGAAGCCCAAGGGGCAGTGACCTCAGGCGATACGCCGATGGTCTGAGCGCGGTGGTCCGGCTTCGCTGACGTGTGTGAATGAGGCCGCTTGTGAGGTGGGTTCGCCTCTTTAAAAAATATTCGCAAAAGAGGCTTGACGGACCTGCGCCCGGTCTCCATAATCTCGTTTCTCTGCTGCAGACGCAGCGGCGCAGAAAGAAGCCGGTAGTTGATGTGGTTGA
>NZ_BAYB01000062.1 GCF_000685035.1 Paraburkholderia ferrariae NBRC 106233 | reverse complement strand
GTGCCCTGCCCGCCGGCTTGCAGGCAAGAAAAAACCGCCGCGATCGCGGCGGCTGTGACACAAGATGTTGTGGCTAGGAGCAGCTGGTCGGACACAACATCTTGTACCTGTCCGTCATGCGCGCATGCGGAACCTGTCCTGCTGCTGGCCGGCATTGCCGTCGGTGGTCCGCGACTGCGGCTGCCACTGCGACACGTAGTTGTCGTCGGCCTGCATCAGCTTCAGCTCGGTCATGACGTCGCGCACGTCTTGGCGCAACGCCTCGAGGCGAGCCTGCTGCGGAAACGGCTTGCCCTGCTCCGCGACGGCCTTCGCGTGTTCACGACGCTCTTTCTCGCGCGTCTCCTCGGCCTCTTGTCGCCAGTCCTCGAACCGCGCCACGAAGTTGTCGAGCCGATGGACGAAACCCGTGATGCTGAATTTCTCCTCGGCGCGGTAGCTCAGGTTCTCGGGCTCGTAAGTGTCGGAACCGGTCAGCGTGAACTGGATTTCGTCGCGACTGGCGTAGACCTTGATGTCGAACCCGCGATAGCGGCCGACTGGCATCTCGGTGGGTCGGTCGAGAATGCCGACCGCCCGTCGTTCGACGGCCTTCTTCATCGCGTACATGACCTCGCCCAGCAGCGTCTCCCGATCCTTCTCACCATAGACGCGGCTCTTGGTCTCGAATCGGAACTGCTCAGTCGTTGCTGCATCGCGGATCTCGATCTCGCGGTTCCAGCGCGCGATAGCGCGATCAGCACGCTTGTCGGCATCGGCCAGCCAACCGACGCGGCTTTCGAGACTGTGCTGATTGCGCTTGTAGTTCGAGAACAGTGCCTCGACCTTCTTCAGATCGGCACTGAGCTGCACCTGCAAGAAGATCAGCGGATTGCCCGTCGCGGCGGCCTTCATCTCGGCCGCATTGGCGGCTTCGCTCGCAACGTCTTCGATCACGCGCTGGAGACTGTCGCCCTTACGGAACTGTTCGATGCCGGCGGCCTTGTATTCGATCGTCTGCCACATGCGGCTGTCGTAGGTCTGCTTAGTCGCATAGCGCAGAATCTCGACCTCGAAGCCGTCTGGGTCCTCTTCGTAAAAGAGGTTGCCCTGCCTCAGAATGCGGCCCTCACGCTGCTCCAGATCGCTCGGCCGCCACGGCGCGTCGAGATGGTGCTCGGCGACGAGTCGCCGCTGAACGTTGGTGCCGGCGCCCATCTTCGCAGTCGAGCCGAGCATGATGCGCGAGTGGCCGCGGTTCATGTCGTCAAACAGCTTCGCCTTCTGGAGATCCGTCGTCGCCTCGTGGATGAAGCGGATCTCATGCTCGGGCACGCCGCGCGCGATCAGCTTCGCCTTGATGTCATCGTAGACGGAAAAGTCCGCGTTGCTGGCCAGCAACTCGTCCATCGAGATGGCGGGCGCTTCGTCGTCGCCCTCGTCATCGCCGTCCGCCGGCGCGATCGGCGCGGCTTTCTTTGACAGTTTTGGCGTCGACAGATCGCAGAACACGAGTTGCGTGCCCTTCCGGTCCTTCCACGCCTCCCATATGCGATAGATGTTGTCGATCGCCGTGTTGATCTTGCTGCCGGCGTCGTCGGCCGCGTGCGGATTGATGAGGCGGAAGTCGAGGCCGGCCTTGCGTGCATCGTTCGTGATCTTGAGCGGGTTGTCGACGCGTGGGTCCTTGGGCAGGTTCTCCATCCGGTGAATGATCGAGCCACTGTTCCAGTTCTTCAGCGGCATGCCGTCGCCGCGCAGGACCGCCTCGCCCTTGTCGTCGAGCACGGGCGTCTGCACGCCCATGAACAGCGCTTGCGCCTCCGATCGCTCGACGATGATGTTCTGCGGCCGCCCGCCCTTGATCCTCGGAACCGGGAAGCGGGTGCCACGTTCTGCGGCCTGGCGATCGAGATCCGACTTCGTGATAACGTCGGCGAACGTGCGGTACAGCGAGATGAGCTCGGGAACGTTCTGGAACTTCGAGAACCGGCTGTTCAGACGGTAATTAACGCCTGTGGCATCAAGCTCCCAGCCCGTGACCACCTGCCCGAAGGTGGAGGCCCATGCATCGAAGTGGACGATGCCGCGCGCCTTGAGCTCGTCGTACTGAAGGTAGCGCTGCATGGTGTAAAGCTCGGCGATCGTGTTGCTGATCGGTGTGCCAGTCGCGAAGAAGACGCCGCGGCTGTCGTTGCGCTGCTGCAGGTAACGGGCCTTCACGAACAAGTCGAATGCCTTCTCCGATCCTGCGAGATTGCCAAGTCCGGACACGCGGCTGAGCGTCGTCGTGATGAAGAGGTTCTTGAACTCGTGCGCTTCGTCAACAAAGAGCGAGTCGACGCCGAGGTCGGCGAAGCTAACCGCCTGGTCTTTCGCGCCGGTGTCGGCTTTGCGCTCGAGGCGCTCGGTCATGCGCTCCTTCGCCTTTTCCATCTCCTTGATCGTGATCCGGTCGCCCTGCTCAGCCTTGATCTGCGTGATGGCGTCGCTCAGGTCCTCGATCTGTTCCTCGAGCAGCTCGCGCAGCGTATCCTCGGGCATGCCGATCTTCTTGAACGAGCTGTGAGCGACGATCACGGCGTCCCAATCGCCGGTTGCGATGCGACCGAACAGGCGCTCGCGATTCTCCTTCTTGAAGTCGCTTTTTTCGGCGACGAGAATGTTCGCGTTGGGATATAGCGAGTAGAAAGCGTCCTTCCATTGCAGCAGCAGATGGTTCGGAACGACGAGCATGGGCTTCGACATCAGGCCCATGCGCTTGCTCTCCATGATGGTGCCGACGCACACGAGCGTCTTGCCGGCGCCGACGACGTGATCGAACAACGCTGTCCCGTCCTGAATGCCGCGCCAGATAGCGTCTTTCTGGTGCGGCCGCAGCGTGATGTCGAGCGACGCGCCGGGAAGGTCCAGGTGCGATCCGTCGTACTTCGCCGGAATGTTCGTGTTGAAGCGATCGTTGTAGATACGGGCGAGCGTCTCGCGGCGATCCTTGTCCTCCCACACCCAATCGAGGAACGCCTGCCGGATCTCGTCGGCCTTCTGGTTTGCGGCCGCCGTCTGTGCGTCATCAACGCGGTAGATCTTGTTCCCGTTCGCGTCCTTGCCGGCCTCGACCTTGACCTGGATCGGCCGGTTCGTCAGGATCGACTCCATGAGCTCGTTGGCGGGATATGCCTCGGTGCCCCATGTGACGCGTGCCGTGGTGCGATCACCGTGCTCGATGTCGACGAGCCACTTGCCCAGCGTTTCCTGATACGTGATGCGGCGGCGCACGTCGCCGAGCAAGTGGCCGACAAACTGACCGATCACCTGGTCGGGCACCCACGTCGAGCCGAGCTGGATGGAGATATCGACCGGCTCGATGTCGGCGGGCTGAACGGCGCGCAGTGCGTCGACGTTCTCGATGTAGCGCGGATTCTGCCCGGCGGCCGTTTCGGCCGTGCGCAGCTTCGCTTTCACATTGCCGGTCAGATACTGGTCCGCCGTCTCCCAGCGATCGCGCTCGGGATTCAGGTAGATAAGCCCTTTGAGATCGCGAATCAACTCGTCCTCGGGCTTGCCCGTTAGGCGCATCATGCGCGCGAGGTCGATGCGGCCGCTCTCGTTCATGGACACCACAAGCGCGTCCTTCGCCGTCTCGACGTGCGTGACTTCCTTACGTGGACTCATGACGCGCTTCGAGAAGATCGCCGCCTTGTTCGCGCTCGGCCGGCGCGGCTCCACGCCGTGCTTCTTCGCTGTCTCGGGCGAGATGCCCTTGTCGTAGTCGCTTTCGAGTGCGTGCAGCAGCGGATACTCGGGATCTTCCGACATGGCGAGGCGGTTCGCCTGCGAGCTGACGTGCCCGAACTTGCGCACGAATTCGTCATAGACGCGATTGAGCGTCGTGCGCTTCGAGGTCAGCGCGAAGTCGGTGATGTGCTCAGACTGCTCGGCCAGCATGAGATCGCGCAGCGCCTCGCGCACTTGCACCATGCCTTTAATGCGTGCGCCGGCGCGCTCGTTTTTCGGTTCGACGTAGGCATAGTCGTGCTCGTCGAGGATGTCCGGCAGGCGTCGTGCGAGGCGTCCGTTCGGCGCGGTGAAGAACGAGCCGATCTTGAGCGTGTCCGGCAGCGTGAGCGCCGGCTTGTCCTCGCGTTCGTCGACCGCAGCAGCGACATCGGCCGCTGGTCGATACACGTGAGCAGGCAGCGCCTGCAAGCGCTTCTCGATCGCGTCGGCGAGATCGACGCCGGCCTCCGGCAACAGGTCGGCCGTGTCGCGGTGCATCTTGCTGGTGATGGCCATGCGACCGGCCATCTGCTCGGGATGGTCGACGAAATAGCGGTTGAGCGTGATCGCCTCGCCAGTCTCGTGGTCTCGTATTTCGCCGACATCCACCCAGCGGCGATCGGGAGTATCGCCGGCGGCCGCCTTGTGGAAAAAGATGATGTCGGTCGTAACTTCGGTGAGCGCGTTGCGCTTAAATGCGGTGTTCGGCAGACGGATCGCGCCGAGGAAGTGGGCGCGATCGGCGATGTGCTCGCGCGCCGCGGTGTTGGCCGCGTCGAGGAAGTAGCGGCTGACGACGACGGCCATCACCCCGCCCTCGCGGAGCTTGTCGATCGACTTGGCGAGAAAATAGTTGTGGATCGAGAAGCCGCCCAACTCACGATGGTGCGGATCGTAGAGCGATTGAGTGCCGAATGGCGGATTGCCGACGCAGGCGTCGAAGTGACCGGCGGGAATCACAACGTCCTGCAGGCCACGGTTGATATGCGTCGCGCTCGGATAGAGATGACGCGCGATTTCGGCGGTCAGCGGGTCGAGCTCGATCGCGGTGAAATGGCTCGCGGTTCGCATCGGCGCCGGCATGAGGCCGACGAAGTTGCCGATGCCGGCCGACGGCTCGAAGACCCGGCCACCGTCGAAGCCGATACGTTGGAGGCCCTTATAGATGCCGTCGATGACGATCTGCGACGTGTAGTGCGCGTCCTGCGTGGAACGGCGTGCACGGTCGTATTCGTCTTTCGGGAGGAGCGCGGCGAGCTCGAGGTACTGGTCCTGCCAGTCCTGGTTGCGATGGTCGAACGCCTGCGGGAGACCGCCCCAACCAACGTAGCGCACGAGGATCGCCTGTTCGTCGGGCGTCGCGGCGCGAGCCTGTTCGCGGAGCTGCATGAGCAGCTTCAAGGCAGCGATGTTGTCGCGATATTTGGCCTTGGCTCCGCCCTCGCCGAGCTGATCCGCTGCGGTGATCGTGTAATCGACCGGCGTTACAGCTCGGTGTTGATCTCGTTGCTGGCCAGAATCTCGTGTTCCGTCAGTCCGTTCTGCTTCTGGTCGATCGACCGGCTCAAGACCTGGTGCTCGATCGTCTGCTGCTCGAGCAGTCTGCCCAGCAGAATTACCTCGCCCTGCGCTTCCAGCGAGCGCAGTTTCTCCGGGCTGTTGAACGCCCAGCGGTCGAGGATTTTCCAGCCCTGCAGGTGATACGAGGGCGAACGCCGGACGGCTTGGATCGTCGTCGGCTTGAGGATTTTGGCCGCGATCGTCAGCGGCTGAGTTTGTCCGGTAAGCATGCTGTGCTCCTTCATCTTCGTCGACATCGATCTGTGCCTGCAGGCTGTCGATGATGTCGGCGGTCTCGTTGAATTCGAAATCGAATGAAAACTGATTGAGATCGTCGGCCGGCTGCCGTTTTTTCGCCATGATGTACGCCCTCTAGCCGTTTGTATCATAGGCATTATACAAAATACGTCCAAAACGGCTAGCGGGATTGAACATACGACCATACGGGCAGGTTCTGTGGCGTATGCGGCGTATGTCGGCGAGTGTCGTATATCGGCGTCAGCCTCCCGGTTTCGGCGCGACGCGGTGCGGCACGCGCGGCGCGTGGCGGTCAGCTTGGTGCTCGCGCTCGAAGTCGGCGCGCAGATCGGCCAGCGACCTGAAGTCGGCTTCGCCTGCTCCTCGCTGCTCCATGCGACGTGCGATCGCGTCGAGCCTGCCGACGAACTGGTGTCGTTCGGTAGATGACCATTCGCGTGAGCGCTCGGCGTCGACACGCTCGCGGCCTGCCGGTGGCTGCTCCCATTGCCCGGCGACGAGGCGATTGTCGTAGACCGGCTCGTCGCTGTTTCGCGCAAACACGGTCATCCGGTCGACGAGCTGCTCGGCCTCGAGCTTCTCGACAGTCAGCGGAACGCCGGTGAACGCTGCATCGTGCTTGTCGCGATTCGACCAACGGCCGAAGCCGTTGGCCTGCACCTGGCGCTCATAGCGCTCGTGGATGCTTAGGCGACTGACAAGCGCGTTGACGGCCATCACGCGGGCCTCGATCCGGTAGCCGGCATCGCGCAGTTTCCGGCAGAGCTTGGCGAGGTTGTCAGGGTCGCGCATCGTGCCGTCTACGATCAGGTTTCGACGCGCGGCCATCGCGGCGCTCGTCAGTTTGACGGCCCACGGGCCCGCATCGCCGTGGGTGCGGTCTGCCGCCGTGCGGTCATCCTCGCGCATCAGCGCGATGTACCTTGGATGGTTCTTGCGGAGTTCGTCCGCGTCGATCTTCACGGCATTGCCGGCGAGCTCGTCCAGCGCTGCGCTGGCGAGCGCTGCCTTGCCTGCGCCCGGTTGGCCGCCAAGGATGATCGCTACGGGTCGCTGGACGGGCCGCGTGATCGCGAGTGCTTGGGTCTGGATCTCGCGCAGGATCTCGCCGTGCGTTTCAGAGTCCAGCCGAAACTGCGCAGTGTCGGTCTGCGGAAAGGTCTGCTGCTGGCGATCGCCGGCGCGGATGCCCGTGGCGATGTCGCGTGCGGCGTCGCGTAACTCTGCGAGCGTCAGCGGGCCCTTCGAAAGGCCCGTTGCGCGCAGGGCACGCTGGAGCGTCGCGCGCACGCCGTCCCACGCACGCCCGACGAAGCTCCGTTCTTCGTCGGCGACGAAGGCGAACACTTCCTCGGCCTTGTACAGATCTGGAAGCGAGGCGTAATCGCGCTCTATCCGCTTCCAGATATGGCTCAGCGATGGCTCGTGCCGCGTTTCCAGAACGCGATCGAGCAGAGCGCGTTTTTCAGTCGGGCTGAAAGTGTTGAGCCCGTAGTGGCCGAGTAGCTCGTGGCGAAGGGCTCGTCGGACGGCCCCTTCGTCACCCATATTGGAAGCTGCAAGGGTAAAGATGCGTCGGGCCGGGTGGTATGCCCCGTCGATGCGGTAGCCGAGTTTTTCACGGGATGCTTCGGGTCCATAGATTTCCTCCTGCGTCGCACGCACGATGGCGGTTACGGGAATGTTCCCGTTGTACTCGGCGAGGAACTCGTCGACGGCTTGCTGCGCCTCTTCGACCGAGAGCCCGCGCGGGCGATTGTCGTGGATGACCGTCATCGTGGCCTCAAGTCGTCATGCGCTCGCGCGCACGAGCCTGCCATATTGTTCAATGACGCGCGCGACAGCATCGTGGTCGCCGATGCGCAGGCGGCTGCGCTCCCCGGCGAGGTCGGCTTGCTGCCGACGCAGTTCGGCGAGCCGGTCAACGTCCGGCGCGTTCTTCGCCTTTTCCTCTTCGATGTCGCGCGCCTTCAAGGCGATTACGTTGCCGATCGTTTCGAGCGCGCACTCGTAATCGGCAAGCTGGTCGTCAGTCCAAGTAGTCATAACGTCATGCTCCGGGCCTTGCGGGCCATGTAGGCGTGGCGCAGCAACACACATGCGACAACCACGTCGACCAGGCCGAACAGCAGCGGTCTGAAAGCGATGGTGTTGTGCAGCATGTAGCCGCGCGCGGCTGCGAAACAGAAAAACAATCCTACGAGAAGGGCGACGATCGCGACGCTCGTCTGTACGGCTGCCTTCATGTCAGTTGCCCTCCTTCGATTCCGGCGCGGCCGGGTCGGTCACGGAAATCGTGTTCATCATCACCGATTTGCCGCTGGACGGTGCTCCTACAATGAGTTGAACGAACGATTGCGATACCGTCTGAACATTGATGTTGTAGTTCCGACATTTGTTAGCGGCACGTTGAAACCGTTGAGCCGCAGTGTCATTCCAGCCAGGCCAAGCGGTTATGTCGATTGCGCCGCTCGCATTCGCGCTTTGGTCGTTGCACCATTGATAGAGCTGTCGGCACTCGTCAGCCGTGAGACTGTCAAGCAGCGATATGGCGAAGCCGTCGGTGCCGGCGACAATCGCAGCGTTGCACGCATCGATGTCAATCGCGCGCACTTCGCCTGTAGCGTCCTTTACTTTCAGTTCCATGTCGATCCTTTCGATGATTGTTCGATGTGCTTCACTTCTTCGGCCACTGCTGCGCGCCATGCAGAAAGCGGATCAATTCGATTCGTCCCGCGCGCGGTTTCACGCGATAGACGACGATGAACGGTGTGCGGCTGACGACCAGCTCGCGTGTGCCGTCTACGCGACCGGGGCGGCCCATTTCGGGATGCTGGATCAGCATGTCGGTCTGCCGTTCGATCTCGTCGAGTTGGCCAAGTGCGGCAACCGGGTTGTCCTCCGCGATATAGTCGATTGCTTCTTCGCGAGCGCGACGAGCGCGCGGTGTCCATACCAACACCATCACTTGTTGCCGCCTGCGATGCGGGCCTTCAACGCTTCGCGTTGACGCTGCATGTCATCCTTCACCACGTCGTGCGGCACCCACTCCGTATTCGGGTCGTCGGCCTCGGCGAGACCCTGCTCGACCTGCGCGCGGAACCACTTATCGTGTTCGGCCGCTTCGTGTGTTCGCTTCAGGGCTTCAGCCCGATCGGGCCGCGTTCGCGTCGTCTCCCTATCGTCGGGGTTCCAGTCCTTCACGTCGAACGAGCCGACGGCCAGACCGAGGCCGCGGAGCAACGTCAGCGCTTGGGCAGGATTGCCGAAACCGCGCGGTTCGCTGCTGCGGGCCTTCGCGAGAATGGCTTCCCCGCCATTGCGCGTGTCGACCTGTACGTAGAAGGCGCCGCCCTGCGCTTTGAGCGTGACACCCGCGACGCCGCCGGCGTCGGTGGTGGCCCGCAACTGCTCAAGGGTCAAGGTGTGCATGCTAATCTCCCGATGCAAGGTAATTGTTATTAGAGTACACGACTAACAATTAACGTGCAACACCTTAGACGCTACCCTCTTTATCGCGCGGGGGCTCGGCAGGTTCTTGAACGAGCGTGAGCTGATACTCGGTATGCAGGTGCTGCATCAGACGCTCTGCCGTTTCGGGGCTCTGGCACCGAAACAGCACGATCGCGCCGGGGATGCCCATTGCCCGCTCGATGTAACGACGGGCAGTGGCCGGCATTTCGTCGTCAGCGGCGATGATTGCCAGCGCGAGACCTTCGCGGCCGGTAATGTCGATGGTGCGGTCAATCGATCGCTCGACGGCTGGCGTGATGCGCGGTTTGTTGTCGGCATCGCGCAGCAGCAGCGACACGATGAACGGCACCGTGCGCCCGTCGGGCGCTGTCGCGTGGTAGGCCGGTACAGCATCGAGGTAGACGCGTTCTTGCATGGTCGCTCCGTTATGGGGAATTGCGGTCGATGGCCAGAAACGGGGTGTTGCCGCCTACCTGCGGGTCGATTGACCCGAAGGAGGCAACATTCGCTGCGCGCTGCTTGAGCCACTTGTCGATCAGCGCGCGGGCTTCGTCGTCGTTGACTTGGACCAGTCGCCCATTGTCGGAGAAGAACACCGGCATGCGGAACGTCTTGCTGCCGTCGACGGCGATCGCGACCTCGATCCACCGCTGCTTGCCTTCGCTGACGCGATAGAACGTGGCTTGGAAGCCCTGCAGGACCTCGCGATGGGTGCCCTGTTGCTCGGCAGTCTCGGCCGGCGGCTTGCGATCGCAAGCCGCGAGCAATGCCACGAGCGCGAGGGCGATGGCGCAGCGCTTCATGAGTTCACCTCTGCTCGCCATTTCAGATAGTCCTCGACGCGGTAGAAACCGGCCGCCGCGGCGTTGCGCTCGAGCGCCCATGGCGTCTCGCCCGGCTGGATCAGTGCGCGCAATTCAGGGGGATAGAATGCGCCCGCCTCTACCGCGGCCGGATCGTTGTCGGGAGACTCCTCATCCGTATCGGTGTCGGTCTCAACGTCGTGAGGCTCCGACCCGTGGTCTTCATAGTCCTCGGGCATGCCGTACAACTGCTGCTCATATTCGGCCCACGGCTTCTCGGACCAGAGTGCTCGCACATCGTCATCGGTGAGTCCTGGCCCCGTGAGGCGGTCAAGCGCCTCGCCGCTGATCTCATTGGCATCGACGCCCAGCACCAAGGCGAGACGTTGCCTTGCCGCCTCCTCTTCACGGCGCATTTCTTCGTAGAACGCGTCGATCTCGGCCATCTCGGCGGCGTCTTCGGCTTCTTTACGCTCTCGCTTGGCGCGAAGTTCGGCCTCGATCTGTTGTTGGGTAGCGCGAGCGCGGTCGAGCACCTCCGTCCAGTTCGGCGGAGGCGGACAAACGCCGGCCTGCACGAGGCGGGCATTCTGATAGTCGATGAAGGCCATGTTCTCTTCTGGCGTCACGACGGCCGGTTCGGTGGCCACGTCGTCGATTGCGCGTGGCAATCCGCGCTTCGTGCGGCCCGTGCCCGCGCGATCGACAAGATAGCGCTCGCGCCATGCTTCGCCGCGTGCGCGTTTGCCCTCGCCTTCCATGCTGGTCGTGTACCGCATGAGCCACGCGTGCATGTACCACTGGCGCTCCTGCGCATACTTGATGGTTAGATCGTGGAAGCGTTGGTAGAACGCTTCGTCGTGCCCGCAGTCGAGGCTATCGCCTTCGTGTGCGACCTCGTGTTCGATCAAACTGAAAATGTATGCGGCGGCCTTGAGCGGCACCGTCTTGAGACGCTTCACCACGTCGACGGTGAACGCGATGTAGCTGTCGCCATCCGTCCACGCCTCGGCGGTGTTTGACTGGCCGAGAAGGATCTGAAAGGACTTGCCGCCCCTCGCAATGGGGCTGCCGTGATAGCGGCGTTCGCCGCCGGTGAGGACAGCGGCATAGTGGTGGAGAATCGTGCGCAGCGCGGTCCACGCGCGGCGGGCCTCCTTGTCCAGCGCATCGCGCTCGGTAACAAGCGCCGTTCGCTCGACGAATGCGTCGCGCAGCGCCGAGAAGGCGACGAGCTCGGGCAGCTTGAGCGAGTCGAGTCCCCAAAAACGGGTACCGTTCTTCTCGACGTCCTCGCGGATGTTGGCGTGGATGCGATCGACACAATCGAGCAGGTCGTGTGCGTTATAGCAACCGAATCGCTCGAGCGTCTTCGGGTGAACAACGACTGCGATCCCCTCGCGCGCGATCGCTTCGCCCTTTGGCACGTCGAAGCCGTTCTCGACGACCGTGAAGCGGTTGCCTTGACGCTTGTTGTGGCTGTAGCGGCATTTCTGCAGGAATGCCTGCATCGTGACGTTGCGCTTTCCGGGCAGCAGCGTGATGACCTCCTCTTTCTCGTAGATCTGCACGATGTTCGGGTCGCCGGCGAGCAGCGCGCGAGCCGACTTCTCGCGGCTCGCTTCGGTCTTGCGGTGGTCGCCGAGTCGCGATCGAACGTCGTCGGCCAGCGTGCCAAACTGCTTCGCGATCGCCTTCCAGACCGGACACGTCTTGCGCAGAATTTCGGTACGCGAGACATTCAGTGCGATTGCCTTCTTCGAGACGATGAGCCCGCCTGCGCCCCACATGTGCGCGGGGTCATGTCGCACCAGCACGCCTTGGTTGTAGATCGACACGGCACCATCTTCCTTCGCGCGATACCAAGCAAATTCATCTTCCGCATCCCATCGCTCGGTTCGGGGATCGCGGGTAATGACGCGGCCGTTCAGCTCGACGCTGACCGGCGTGTAGCGCACGAGGTCGCGGATTTCCTGCACGGCCGACATGAGCTCAGAATCCGTGAGCGGCTCGTACCAACGGCCGGTGATGGAACAGCCCGGCAGCGTCTGCGCGAGCTGCTCGAGGTCGTAGCTGTAGCCCATCGCGCGCGTGTCGACCGTCATCTGCCACGCGTTCGAACACCAGATCGTGCTGGCATGGGCCATGATCTGGCCGCGCCCGAGGCGGAATCGGCCGTAGGTCGCATCGCCTTCCTCGTGCGGCGTGCCGAAGCGCCCGAAGTAGCGAATGACGTCTTCGCGGCTCGCGAAACCGTTGCCGTCATCAGAGCACTCGAAGCCCTCCTTCGTCATGGAAAGCCGCACGGCCGTGGCGCGCGCGTCGACGGAATTCATCAGCAACTCAATGATTGCTTTGCCGATCGAGCCGGCCTGGCTGTAGATGATGTGGTGGATGATCTGCGGATCGAGTTCAAACGGGAGCTGCATAGGTCCTCCTCACTTACGATCTTCGAATTCGAACGTGACGCTGCCGTTGCTCGCGTCGAGCTTCAGCGATGCCGAGAACTTGCGTTTCGACTTGCTGACGAAGCCTGCAAGCACACCCGTCTTGCCCTTGCTGATGAGGGTCTCGGCGTCGGAGGCAGAGAGCTTGCGGCTCGCGATTTCGGTGCGCACCTTGAAGTCGCAGCCGGTACACGCGTAGTTCCATGCCTGCACTTCGATGGCCGACGAGCATTTCGGGCACTTGGCCTTGAGCTGCTTCGCCTCGCCGTTGGACGCCGGCGCGGCACGGTCCTCGAATTCGAAGTCGATCTTGCCGGTATCGATGTCGAGTTTCAGCGCGGCTGAAAATTTCTTGCCCGACGAGCGGCTGGTGAAACCGGACAGAACACCGGTTTTGCGATCGGCGAGCAGCTTGCTGGTCTCGCCCTCGGTGAGCCGCCGGCCGAGGATTTCGCCCCATACCTTGAAGTCGCAGCCGCTGCACTGATACGCGCGGCCGTCGACATGAACAGCGGCGCCGCATTTCGGGCACGGTGCGTCGAGAGCCTTGGCAACCGGCTCGGGCAGCTCGCCGTGTTTCGCGCGGATGGTGTTGACCATGCCGGTCGACAGGTCAGCGATCTCGCTCATGAACGCACTGCGGCGGTAATCGCCCTTCTCCATGCGCAGCAGCTTCTGCTCCCACTCGCCGGTCATCTGCGGCGACACGAGAAAGTCGATGCCAGCCTGTTCGAGGAACGCGATCAGGTCCATGCCCTTGGGCGTCGGCACGAGCTCGTTGTCGTCGCGCAGAAGGTAGGGCTCTTTGGGATTGCCGTTCTTGTCCTTGTCTTCGAGCAGGCCCTCGATGATCGCCGCGCGCGTGGCTGGGCGGCCGATGCCGTTGGCCTTCATCGCGGCGCGGATGTCCTTGTCTTCGACCTGGCGGCCTGCATTTTCCATTGCCGACAGAAGCGTCGCCTCGGTGTAGCGCTTCGGCGCTTTGGTGCGCAACGCCTTCAGGTCGATCGAGTCGGTTTTGACGGACTCGCCATCTGCGACCTTGCAAAGCGCGGGCGTCGCGTCGTCATCAGCCTTGTCGCCATAGACCGCGAGCCAGCCCGGATCGACCAGCACCTTGCCGGAGGCACGGAACGTTTCATCCGCGACGATGGTGGTGCGCACGGTCTTCTCGTATTTCGCCGACGGATGAAACACCGCGATGAAGCGGCGCGACACGAGGTCATAGATCTTCTGCTCGTCAGGGGACAGACCGTCCGGCTGCTGGCCCGTCGGCACGATGGCGAAGTGGTCGCTGATGTCGGCGTTGTTGAAGATACGTTTGTCGGGCTGTACCCAGCCGTTGTCAATGACGCGCTGCGCATGCGCATCGAGTGGCGTCGTGGCGAAGCTGGCCAGCGTGGTCGTGGCCGTTTCGAGATAGTCCTCCGGCAGCGCTCGGGAGTCCGTGCGCGGATAGGTGGTGGCCTTGTGCTTCTCGTAGAGCGCTTGTGCGATGTCGAGCGTCTTCTTCGCGGAGAACTTGAAGCGTTTGTTGGCTTCACGTTGGAGCGCGGTCAGGTCGAAGAGTGCGGGGGCGTGGCGCTCCTCGGGCTTCGACTCGTCCACCACGGACGATGGATCAACGCCTTTGCATTTATCGACGATAGCCTGCGCCTTCGCCTTGTCGAACCATCGTGCGCCGGTTTGCTCGGATTCGGCATCGCCCTCGCCTGCCGAATCGCTGCCGCCGTCGGCATCGCCGATCCACTTCGCGACATAGGTGCCTGCCTCTGCGCGAAACGTGCCGTGGATCTCCCAATAATCGCGCGCGACGAACGCGGCGATCTCGCGCTCGCGTATGACTGGCATGGCGAGCGTTGGCGTCTGGACGCGCCCGACGGGTGATACCTCGCGACGCTGCGTCTGCCGCTCGCGCAACGCGGTCGTCGCACGCGTACCGTTGACGCCGACAATCCAGTCAGCTTCGGAGCGGCAAAAGGCAGCGTCTGAAAGATGGTCGAATTCGGCGCCGGGGCGCAGATCGTCGTGCGCCTTGCGTATGGCCGACGCGACCATCGATTGAATCCACATGCGTTTCGTCGGCTTCCGGCACCCCGCCTTGTTGTAGATGAGGCGGAAGATCAGTTCGCCCTCGCGCCCGGCGTCGCACGCATTGACGACGCTGGCCACGTCGTCGCGTGCCATCAGCTTTTTCAGCCGGCTGAATTCGGCGGTACAGCCGTCGATGACCTCGAGCTCGAAGCTGTCCGGAATGATCGGCAAGGCGCCGATCTTCCACATGTCTTTGCCGTCGGCGACCGGCACCGTCTGTTTCACCAAATGCCCTCTTGCCGGAGCGACGATCGCGTCGTCGCTCTCGAAGTACCCGTCGGCTTTGGTGAAGCCGCCAAGCGCTTTCGCGATGTCAGCGGCGACGGACGGTTTCTCGGCGACTATCAGTGCTTTACCCATGTTCCTTCCTCGGTTCAGTTGCTCGGCTACAAGCGGCTTAGGACGCCGATCGCGTCTCGTTCGGCCGCTTGCTCTTTTTCCGTAGAATGGCTACCATACGAAAAAAGTATATAGCATTATGAGTCACCGAGAAAGGACGATCCAATGCTTTTGAAGCGAGTCAGTGTCGCCGTCGGCCTGATGGCCGTCGCGCATATAGCGCATGCGTCTGCAACAGCCGGCGTCGTGGCCGTGCCGGCATGTGTTGTTCAGGCCGCGAACGATTACACGCTGCCGGTGCGTGGGCTGCTGGCCGTCTGGCTGACCGAGGGCGGCCGCCTCGGCACGGTGAGCAAGAACACGAACGGGACGGCGGACTATGGCCCGATGCAGATCAATACCGTGTGGGCAACGCGTCTCGAAACGCAGTTTGGCGTGACGCGCCAGATGATTACGGACGACTTCTGTTGGTCTGTTCGCGCAGGCGCATACATCCTGCGCTACGAGATCAACCAGGCGGGCGGCAGCTTTTGGGATGGTGTCGGGCACTATCACTCGCGCACGCCGCAGTACAAGTATCAGTACATCGAGCGCGTCTATCGCAACTCGATGAAATTTTGAGGATGACGCATGAGTGCAACGCAAGGTAAGCGCGACGACATGGGCCTCGTGTATCTCGGGATGCTCGGGCTCGCAGCGGGCTTCTGCTGGTTCATGTGGTACTCGTCGCATGCCGACATCGTGTACTACGGCCTCAAGCTCGCGTGGTATCAACTGTCGGCGCTCGATTGGCCGTTCATGCCGGATGCGATCCGGCGATGGAAGCAGGAGGTCGCCTATCTGGCCATGCGCCCAGCAACTGTGTCATTCGATCAGTTTCTCTCGATGATGAACCGGGCTGGCTACCTGTTCGTGTGGATTCCGATCTTGCTGGCGATCCGGGGCATCAAGCTCGCGGTGAAGCACAAGGCGAACCTAACCCGGCGAAAAGTCACGGTACAGACGCTGCCGTGGATCATGTCGAATCACTCGCCGGCGATCATCCCGTCGCTGTATTACGGCGACAAGGACACGTTGCTGCTGAACGTCGATCCGGAGGAACACCGGAGCTCGATCAATCCAGAGGAATGGGTCGAGCAGCACGGTCTGCTGGTGAACGGCGTACTGGACCGCGAGCGCTGCCGAGCCCTGTTTGTTGCGGATCTCGGTCAGCCCGTGAAGTCGCTGGACGAGCTGAAACCGCAGGAGAAAGCGATGTTCGCGATCTTCGGCACGCGGCTGCTCGCCGACGGGAAGGATGGCGGCAAGGCGCAGGATCTGCTCGATGCGCTGAACCGTTCGTGCCACAAGCATACGTGGAACGGTAAGAAGGGATACCCCGACCTGTCGATCGCGAACAAGCCGTTCGCGAAATATGCCCAGCATCCCGAAGCGCAGCGATGGCTCGAAAAGCATCCCTACCCGCGCACGCTGTTGCACGCCATGCACAAGGCGGCGCAGGGCTCGGGCAAGCTGCCGTCATCCCATTTCCGCTGGCTCAAGGGTATGGACCGGGGTCTCTGGTACGCCCTCAACACCACGGGCCGCAAAACGCCCTTTCTCGAATCGGCCGCAGTCTTCACGCAGACCCTGTGGGAAGACTTCGCGTTTGACAGCGGCTATCGGCTCACCGAGCCCCACGTCGACGATGCTGTCGACGGCGTGGAAGCCTACCTCATCAAAGTCGGCCTTATGGCCCCGCGCAAGAACAAGGAGTAATCCGTGAAGAGCAACGACATCATTCGGCCGTTCGAGAAATCGCTGCTTGTGCAGTTTGGCAGCACCGGGGAGTTGCAGCATGTCAGCACGCTGCGGCTCGATCAGGGCGTGACGTTCATTCGGTCGGGCAACACGATCGAGGCGCGCTATCACGATGGCGCCGGCGAGGCGTTCGTCGTCGAGCGCTTTTCGAGCGAGCCGCTCGCGAACACGGCGTTTCATAACCTGCAGGCGGCGTTGAAGCGCTATGCACGAGTGCGACGATTCGCGGGCTACTGGAAAGCGGCGGTGAAATGGGGCTTCGCGCCCCTGACGGTGGCCGTCCTCGCGCTCGGGATCAACATGGCGGCGACGCGTGCGGTGGGCGGCTCAGCGGGCGGCATCGGTGCAGCGGGTGCAGCGCCGATGGTGCCGCTGCCTAGCAATTTGGGCACCGCCGCGGTGCAGCCGCCCATCGCGCGGCCGGCGGTGGCGTCGCCCGCCGAACTGGCTCTCGCGATGGCAGACGGCGCGAAGTCGGGCAAGTACGCCGTCCAGTTGTCGAAGGGCAGCAAGGGCACGCTGTACGTGTTTTCCGACCCATCGTGCCCGCACTGCCAGGATCTCGAACCGGAGCTCGACAAGCTCGCGAAGGATTACACGATCTACATCTTCCCGGTGACGGTTATTGGCGGCGAAGCGTCGTCGCATCGCACGGCGAAGCTCATGTGTGCGAAGCCCGACGCACGCGGCGCGTTGTGGAAGAAGATCGTGCAGGGTGACGATCTGCCGAACGCCGAATGCGCCGAGGGTACGGATGCGGTGGCCCGGAACGACAAGATGTTCCGCGTGATGCGGTTCCTCGGCACGCCGACCATCATCAATGCGGCCGGCGAGCAAACGCCCGACTCGATTCCGAACACGGCGGACGCGATCAATCAGTGGATGTCGACCGCGACGACGGCAAGCAAGTAAGGAACAGCATGGCCAAGTACATCCGGTTCGGCGATGACTTTCTGGACCGCCTCCGAAGCGAGACCGATCTGCCGGCGCTGATTGAATGTGACGTGAAACTCAAACGCGCCGGTCAGAGCTTGGTCGCGTGTTGCCCGTTCCACGAAGAGAAAACGCCTTCATTTCACGTGTCGCCCGACAAGAACACGTATCGGTGCTGGGGATGCGGTGCGCGCGGCGATGCGATCGAATGGATGCGGAACAAGCATCACATGTCGTTTCACGACGCTGTGGTGCATCTGGCCGGGGTGTGCGGCATTCCCCTGCCCGTCGAGGATCGGGACAGCGATGAGGATAAGGCGCAGCGCAAGCGCCTCGCCACGCTCTATCAGGCACTGAAAGAGGCCGCGCGGGTGTTTTCGCGTGGCTTGGCGAAGAGTCCGGCCGCTCGCGCCTACCTCGAGGAGAAGCGCGCACTGACGGCTGAGACGATCGAGCGCTTCGGGTTGGGCGTTGTCGCGAAGGGCGTCGTCGAGCTGATGACTGGCTCGACGAGTCGCGATGCGCTGCTGGCCTCCGGGCTTGCCGCGCAACGCGACGACGGCGAGATCTACGACCGTTTTCGCCATCGCATCATGTTCCCGATCCATAACGAAACCGGAAACCTCGTCGGGTTCGCCGGTCGTTCGATGATCGAGAAGCCCGACAAGACGCCGAAGTACATCAATTGCCCGGAGACCGAGATCTTTCACAAGGGCCGCGAACTGTACGCGCTGCATCTTGCGAAGCCGGCGATCCGCAGCGGGCGAGTTGCCGTGATCGTGGAAGGCTATTTCGACGTCATCAGCCTGCACCAGGCCGGCGACGAGCGCGCTGTCGCGCCGATGGGCACGGCGCTGACCAACCTGCAGGTGCGCCGGCTACTGGTCCACGCGGACACGATCGTGTTCGCGTTCGACGGCGACGCGGCGGGACGCAAGGCCGCGCTCGCGGCCGCAGCCGTGCTGCTCGACGAGATGAAGGACGGCAAGTCGGCGCGCTTCCTGTTTCTTCCCGACGACGAAGATCCCGATAGCTTCGTGCGGTCGCACGGACTTGAAGCATGGCACGCCGCGACAGAACAGGCTGTGCCTCTGAGTGCGTTCCTTGCCGACTACGTGGCTCACGGGCTCGACCGAAACGTGCCAGAAAGCCAGGTCAAGGCCGCCGAGAAGGCAAAAGCAATCCTCGCGCGAATCCAGCACGCCGAGTTGTTCGGCCGTGCAATGAAGGCGAAGCTCGAGGAAATCATCGGCGTCGCATTGGACTGACGGGACGATCTTTCATGGCACACGAATATCTGTTGAAGCGGGAGGCAGTCTGATGGCATTGGACCCGAATCACGAGATCGACTCGGCGAGACTGACAGTCGACACCCGCAGCGCCGAGCAGCGGTTTTTCGCTGCGCTCTACCGGCCGTCGACGTTCCGCAACTTCCTGGTGCTGTTCATCGGCCTGCAGGTCTATCTGCCTGCGCTGTGGCCGGTATGGGTCATTCTGCTCTGGATGATGGTCATGTCGTTTCAGGACCAGAAATTCCAGATGCCGCTGCGCATGCCGAAAGATGTCGGCGGGCTCGATCGTACTGACTACTACGAGGAACTCGTCGAAGAGAACATGCTGTGGGGCTTCGTGCGGCGCTCGAAGACCCTGCGCAAGTATCTCGTCGCCGGCGGCATTCTCTATCTCGGCTTCCTGCGATCGCGCAACCTGCACGATCAGGGCCGTGAACTCTGGCTGACGAACTCGGACGCGCGCACGCACATGTTCGAGGTCGGAACCACGGGTAGCGGCAAAAGCGAAGGGTTGATGGGCACGTTCCACAACGCGATTTGCTGGGGCTCAGGGGCCTGCTATGGGGACGGCAAGGCGGACTCGAATCTCGCCTTCTGCTTATGGTCGTTGTCGCGCCGTCACGGCCGCGAGGATGACTTCCTGATCCTGAATTACCTCACCGGTGGCATGGACCCGTTCCAGCGCATCGTGGACGAAGAGCTCGGCCGCTTTGCTGGCCGTGCGGTGCTCGCGCAGTCGAACTCGATGAACTCGTTCGGCGACGGCTCTGCCGACTTCCTGCTGCAATTGATGGCATCGCTGCTGCCGCGTGCAAGCGGCGACGGCGCGCAGTGGCAACAGAAGGCGCTGAATATGATCGACGCTCTGCTCCGCACGCTCTGCTACAAGCGAGCGAAGGGCGAGCTGGACATTTCGATTGGAGTGATCCGCCATTACCTCGCGCTGCAGAACCTAGTGCAGTTCTATATCGAAGGCCGCGAAGGCAAGATCCCCGAACTGGCGTTCCTGCCGATCAAGGCGTACTTCGAGACCGGCCTGCCCGGTTTCAACCCGGCGCAGGCGCACGATCCTACGCAGTGGGACCCGGAAGTGTTCAACCAGCACGGCTATCTGACCGGGCAGTTCGCTCGCACGCTGTCGATGATGATGGACACGTATGGCTTCATCTTCGCCGATAAGTACCCCGAGATCGACATGCTCGACGTGTTGCTGAACAACCGGCTGCTCGTCGTGATGATCCCTTCGCTGGAGAAATCGGCGTCTGAGGCAGCGTCGCTCGGCAAGCTGTACATCTCGTCGATCCGCTTGATGATGGCGCAGAACCTCGGCTACCGGCTCGAAGGCACGAAGGCGGAAGTGCTGGATGCGAAGGCAACGAACGCGCCGAACCCGTCGGTCATCATCAGCGACGAGCTTGCCTATTACTTCGCCGAGGGCATCGCGGTCATGTTCGCTCAGGCCCGTTCGCTGGGCTTCATGATGATTGCCGCGGTACAGGACGTGCAGGGCCTCAAGCGCGGGGAGGCCAGCGAAGAATCGGCCTCGATGATCGCGAACACGAAGGTGAAGTGGACGCTCGCGCTCGAGGACCCGGAAGACACGTTCGAGCTCATCAAGAAAGCCGGTGGCGACGCGTATTTCAGCGTTCTGTCGGGTCACGATGCGACGATGGGCACGTTCACGACGTCGAACCAGGCGCAGGCGCAATCGAGCGTCGAGCGTCGCGAAAAGATCACGCTGAACGAGCTGAAGAAGCTCAACGCTGGCGAAGGCATGGTGATCTTCAAGGACGCCGTGGTGCCGTGCGCGTCGTACTACATCCCGGACGAGCACAAAAAGACGTCGAAGCTCCGGGCGCGTATCAACCGCTTCCTGCAGATCGAACGGCCGCAGTTCAAGCGTCTGCCGCGTAGCGCCGAGAAGGTCAGCAGCGCAGACGTGCATTCGGCCGACTACATCTTTGCGCAGCTCCGTCGGAGCGAGAAACCGTATTACCCGTCGCTGGACGATCCGATCCTGTCGGCGGTAGTGGGTGCCGTCGCCCACATGAACGACATCCAGCGCTTCGAGGTTACGCCGACGGAGCGCGGGATTGTCCTTTTTGAAGCTGCACGCAAGGCGATGAAAGAGGCCGAGGCAGCCGGCCGTTCCGGGTACATGCATGAGCCGCGTCACGACGATCCTATCGAGCTGATGCCGATGGACGACGACGACGATATACCCGAGTCCGCCTTCGATGAATGAGGAACGAAACGATGTCGCAACAAATCTTGATCGGTCATGACTTCTGGAAGCTCCGCGAGAACGTGAAGGTCCCGGTCTACTGGCGCGAAGCACAAGTGTCGAATCATCACGTCGGCGTCGCCGGCACGTCGGGCGCCGGCAAGACGCACTGGATTCGCCAGTTCGTTACGGGCATGCCCGACGACGTGGAAATCGACATCTTCGATTACCACGGCGACATTGAGATCGAGGGCGCGAAGACGGTGATGTTCAGCGAAGCGACGCGCTACGGCTACAACCCGCTCGTGCTGAACACCGATCCGCACTACGGCGGTGTGCGCCGTGCTGTCAACGACGTGATCGAGTCGATCAACAGCACGGCACGCCAGCTCGGCGGCAATCAGGAAGGCGTGCTTCGGCACTTGCTGACCGACTCGTACATGATGAAGGGCATCTTCTCGGACAATCCGCGTTCGTGGGCCCGACGCGAAGCGTCGGAGGCAGAGATCCGCGAGATGATGGAGGCGCGCAACTGGTCGGGGCTACGCGAGGTGTACCCGACGCTCAGCGACGTGATCGGCTTCGCGAAACGGAAGCTCAAGGCGCTGTGGATGGGCATCGAGGACAAGGATAACGGGCGGGCAGCGCTCAGCGCGTTCGATGAATACTGCCGGTCGATGGCCGCGGTGAACCAGCTTCGGACGAAGCTGGCCAAGAGCGGCGCGAAAGACGACGAGGACATGGAGCGCCTGCAGAAGCGCATGGAGACCGCGAAGGCGAAGGCGTTCGACACGCATGCCACGTTTTTGAACAGCCTCGAGAACGGCCGCGAGTTCGAAGAGGCGATGAAGTACAACAGCAAGGATGTGCTGTTGAGCGTCATCACGCGGCTTGAAAACCTGAATGCGACCGGCATCTTCAATCCGAATCCCCCGCCCTTCGGCAACGCCCGCGTGCGTCGCTACATTCTCAAACCGCTCGCGCAGTCCGAGGACGAGCTGAAGATGTTCGTGCGCTTCCGTATGCGAGCGATCATTCGCGAGATGATGCAGCGCGGCGAGTCGGGCGGGAAGCTGCGCCGGCTGATCGTGCTCGACGAGTCGAAAAAGTTCAACGACGAGGACGCGAGCAACCCGATCAACGTGGTCGTGAACGAGATGCGCAAGTTCGGCCTCGCGATCCTGCTCGCGGGCCAGTCGCCGGCACACTTCTCGTCCGACTTCATCAAGAACGCGGGCACGCTGCTGCTACTGAACCTGGCCACGGCCGATTGGGACGAAGCGGCGCGCAAGCTGAAGATTGAGGTCAAGGATCTGAAGTACCTGAAGCCGCAGGAAACGGGCGCGGTGCGGATGCTGGAGAAAGGGCAATCCGCATCGTTCCGCCAGGTGCGGTTCTGACGCGAGGGAGCCGAGACATGATGAACTCGTGCTTCATCCGGCGTTTGGTCGCTGCGGCCGCGATCGCCGTCACGGCGACGGGTGCGATCGCCGTGCAACCGCTGCCTGCCGGCGCTGCGTATGACCTCGGGTTCTCGCCGGCCGCAGGCTCGGCGAGCGCACTGGATGTCGTGCTGCGGGCGATCGACAGCGCGCGCTCGTCGATCGTAGTCGTTGCGTACAGCTTCACGAGCAAACCGATCGCGACCGCATTGCTGGCCGCGCGTCGCCGCGGGGTGAAGGTCGCCGTCGTTGCCGATCGCGGGCAGAACGCGAAGAGTTATTCGGCTGTGTGGTTCCTCGCGAACCAGGGTGTGCCTGTGCGGTTGAACGACCGATACGAGGCGACGCACGACAAGTTCATGGTGATCGACGGACTTCACGTCGAGACCGGCTCGTTCAACTACTCGTCGGCGGCCGCGAACCGGAATGCGGAGAACGCGCTGGTCCTGTGGAACGCGAAACCGCTCGCAGATCGGTACGGGGCCGAGTGGGCGCGGCTATGGCAGGAGAGCGTCGAGCTGAAGCCCGCATACTGAAAAAAGGCCGGATATCCGGCCTTTTTCATGCATCAGGCGATAAGGCGGCCTTGAGGATCGGCCTGCCCTCTCATCGCGTGACGCGCTCGAGCGCTGCCACGAGCTCGTAGGTGTCGCCATAATGCCCGCTGAGTTTCTGGCGCGGCAACGCGTTCAACGCGCGAATGACGTCCGGCGCGATCGCAGCCAGCTCGCACAACGACATGACCATCTGCGCGTGGGCCTCGGTCAGCAGGTCGGTCAGGACCGGCCAGATCTCGCCGTTGGGCAAGGTGCCGACGACCGCCCACGAGACCGGCATGCCGCCGTCCTCGGTAGCCCGAACATCGAATGTGGTGAAGTCGGCCAGCGCTGCCAGCTTGTCGAAGAAGAAGATCGGTGCGCGATCGTTCATGGTG
>NZ_BAYB01000063.1 GCF_000685035.1 Paraburkholderia ferrariae NBRC 106233 | reverse complement strand
AATTCGCGAAGGTGGCCGTACCGTCGGTGCCGGTGTCGTTGCAAAGATCATCGAGTAAGCTGTACTGCCAGTCTCGTTGATCGACTAGTGTGGTTTCGGGGTTGGCGATGCCGCCAACCCCAAATGGTTTAGGGGTATAGCTCAACTGGCAGAGCGTCGGTCTCCAAAACCGAAGGTTGGGGGTTCGATTCCCTCTGCCCCTGCCAACTTATCGCGCCTTCGGCGCGTTGTTCTTTAGGGTGTTATGGCGAATCCTTCCGTCGAAACTGTTAATACTTCCAGCGACAAGCTGATGCTTGCGGTGGGCGTATTGTTGGTGTTGGCCGGGTTCGTAGGGTTCTACTGGCTCGGTAGCCAGGAGTGGTATGTTCGCGGTGCCGCGCTTGCTGTCGGTGTCATCGCGGGGGTGGTAGTCGGTCTTCTCTCGGCGCCCGGCAAGAGCTTCATCGCGTTTGCCAAAGACTCGTACAAGGAAGTTCGCAAGGTCGTCTGGCCGACTCGCAAAGAGGCTACGCAGACGACGCTGGTGGTCTTCGGTTTTGTGCTGGTAATGGCCATCTTTCTGTGGGTTTGCGACAAATCCATCGAATGGGTGATTTTCTCGGCGATTCTGGGTTGGAAATGATATGAGTGATACACCGGCATCCCCGAGCGGAAAACGTTGGTACGTCGTGCACGCCTACTCCGGTATGGAGAAGAGCGTGCAACGTGCGCTTCAGGAGCGCATCGACCGTGCTGGCATGCAGGACAAGTTTGGCCAGATCCTCGTCCCGACTGAAGAAGTCGTCGAGGTGAAGGGTGGTCACAAATCGGTGACCGAACGTCGTTTCTTCCCGGGCTATGTCCTGGTTGAAATGGAAATGACGGATGAAACGTGGCATCTCGTGAAGAACACGGCGAAGGTGACGGGTTTCGTCGGCGGGGCGCGCAATCGCCCGAGCCCGATTTCGCCGCGCGAAGTCGAAAAGATCATGTCGCAGATGCAGGAAGGCGTGGAGAAGCCGCGCCCCAAGACCCTGTTCGAAGTCGGCGAAATGGTTCGTGTGAAAGAGGGTCCGTTCACGGACTTCAACGGCAGTGTCGAAGAAGTCAACTACGAAAAATCGCGTGTCCGAGTCTCTGTCACCATTTTTGGTCGCGCTACCCCGGTCGAGCTCGAATTCGGCCAGGTCGAAAAGCTGTAAAAGCATTCCAGCGGATCGCGCCTTCGGGTTCGGTCCGTTCTTTCGCGCTTGCGGTCTGCGTCATGACCGTAGAGGAGCGCCAGTAGTCCGGCAGCTGCAGTACGCCGGGCGAGAGCGCGCTACCACTCACCTGAACGCTCACGCGTTCCAACGAGGTTTTCAACATGGCAAAGAAAATCATCGGCTTTATCAAGCTGCAGATTCCTGCAGGTAAAGCCAACCCGTCGCCGCCGGTCGGTCCGGCACTGGGCCAGCGCGGCCTGAACATCATGGAGTTCTGCAAGGCGTTCAACGCGCAGACTCAAGCGATGGAACCGGGTCTGCCGGTGCCGGTCGTCATCACGGCTTTCGCGGACAAGAGCTTCACGTTCATCCTGAAGACGCCGCCGGCTACGGTCCTGATCAAGAAGGCAGCGAAGGTCGACAAGGGTTCAGCCAAGCCGCATACGGACAAGGTCGCGACGATCACGCGCGCCCAGGCTGAAGAAATCGCCAAGACCAAGATGCCGGATCTCACGGCAGCGGATATGGACGCAGCGGTCCGCACGATCGCTGGTAGCGCCCGTTCGATGGGCATCGTCGTGGAGGGCGTGTAAATGGCTAAGGTTTCGAAGCGTCAAAAGGCTATCGCCGCCAAGATCGACCGCCAGAAGCTGTACCCGATCGTCGACGCGCTGTCGCTCGTGAAGGAATGCGCTACGGCGAAGTTCAACGAGTCGATCGACGTTGCTGTCCAGCTCGGCATCGACGCGAAGAAGTCGGACCAGGTCGTGCGCGGCTCGGTCGTGCTGCCCGCAGGCACCGGCAAGTCGGTCCGCGTCGCAGTGTTCGCACAAGGCGACAAGGCTGAACAGGCCCGCGCCGCTGGCGCCGAAATCGTCGGCATGGAAGACCTTGCCGAGCAGATCAAGGGCGGCAACCTGAATTTCGACATCGTGATCGCTTCGCCGGACACGATGCGTGTCGTCGGTACGCTGGGTCAGATCCTCGGCCCGCGCGGCCTGATGCCGAACCCGAAGGTCGGCACTGTGACGCCGGACGTGGCGACCGCGGTCAAGAACGCGAAGGCGGGTCAGGTGCAATTCCGTGTCGACAAGGCCGGTATTATCCACGCGACCATCGGCCGTGCGTCGTTCGAGGCAGCAGCGCTGCGCAGCAACCTGGACGCGCTTCTCGAAGCGCTGAACAAGGCGAAGCCGGCGACGAGCAAGGGCGTGTACCTGCGCAAGATCGCTGTGTCGAGCACGATGGGCGTTGGCGTTCGCGTCGATCAAACGTCGCTCGCAGCGTAAGCGTCGCAACAAGTTTTGCCGCGCTGAGGTTCGAAACGAAGTTGGATCGGATCGCAGGGCGGATTTAAAGGGCTTTGGGCGGTTGGGCAGCGGCGGTTTGCGCGGTCCAGCCGGTTGTCAAAGACCGTTGGCGGAAGTGCAGCAGTTGGGTGCTTCCTTAATGCAAAGCCAACGCAGATGGCGAACCCGAAAAGGTTTTGAAGTGCTGTAGGGAGCGGGAGCAGGCGGCAACGTCCTCGAACGCAAACTGAGTTACTCCGGACTGGTCGGTCGCCGTTGTTGAATGCGGCACATGACGCAAATGCGCTGTGTGTCGAATCTGGAGGTTAACCGTGCCACTGAACAAAGAAGGTAAGCAGGCCGTCGTGGCTGAAGTCTCCGCGCAAGTCGCGAAGGCTCAGACCGTCGTGTTGGCCGAGTATCGTGGAATCGCGGTTGGCGATCTGACCAAGCTGCGCGCGAAAGCGCGTGAGCAACAGGTGTACCTGCGCGTGTTGAAGAACACGCTGGCGCGTCGCGCTGTCGAAGGTACCCCGTTTGCTCCGCTGGCAGAGCAGATGACTGGTCCCCTGATCTACGGCATCTCGGAAGATGCCATTGCTGCAGCGAAGGTCGTCAATGACTTCGCCAAGGGCAATGACAAGCTGATCATCAAGGCCGGTTCCTACGAAGGCAAGGTGATGGACAAGGCAGGCGTGCAAGCGCTGGCCAGCATCCCGAGCCGCGAAGAACTGCTCTCGAAGCTCCTGTTCGTTATGCAGGCTCCGGTTTCCGGTATGGCGCGCGCTCTTGCCGCCCTGGCGGAAAAGAAGCAAGCCGAAGCTGCGTAATCACAGGCGAGCGGACAAGATCGCTAGCTGTTTCCGAATTCAAATCTGGAGTAATTTCAAATGGCAATCGCAAAAGAAGACATCCTCGAAGCCGTTGGCTCGATGTCGGTTCTCGAACTGAACGAACTGGTCAAGGCTTTCGAAGAGAAGTTTGGCGTGTCGGCAGCTGCTGTGGCAGTCGCTGGCCCGGCAGGCGGCGGCGCTGCTGCTGCAGTTGAAGAGCAGACCGAATTCACGGTCAACCTGCTCGAAGCAGGCGCAAACAAGGTTTCGGTCATCAAGGCCGTTCGTGAACTGACGGGTCTCGGCCTGAAGGAAGCGAAGGACCTGGTTGACGGCGCACCGAAGCCCGTGAAGGAAGCGGTGCCCAAGGCTGCTGCTGAAGAAGCGAAGAAGAAGCTGGAAGAAGCCGGCGCGAAGGCTGAAATCAAGTAAGTTTCAGCGCGCTGTGCGAAGGCTGGCGGTTTTTACACCGCCGGCCTTTTTGTGCTTTGTGGGTTCTGCGTTTTTGTGTTCGATTTTCAGGAGTCGGAGGCAGGATGCGGGATCAAGAAGCCAAAGAAAATCGTCTTTCGCCGCGTGATGCTCACGTGCAGAACGACGCTTCTCTTTGTCTTCTGAAGCGACTGCAGAAGGCAAGTTTGGTCGGGCAGCGGGCAAGTTATGACAAGCCCAAATCCGCTGCCGTCAGCCAGCGGTTGGTAGAGGCCAACCACCAAGCTTCCAAGGCTCGCGAAGCCATCGGGTCTCAGTCGGTGAACACTCGGGTCGTCCTACCCGCCGTGATTCGGAGATCGTATGCAATATTCCTTCACCGAGAAGAAGCGTATTCGCAAGAGTTTCGCGAAGCGCCCCATCGTTCACCAGGTTCCTTTCCTGCTGGCTACCCAGCTTGAATCATTCAGCACGTTTCTGCAAGCAGAAACGCCGACCGCACAACGCAAACCGGAAGGTCTGCAGGCTGCGTTTTCGTCCGTTTTTCCTATTGTTTCCCATAACGGCTTTGCTCGTCTAGAGTTCGTGAGCTACATGCTCTCGCCGCCGGCATTCAACATCAAGGAATGTCAGCAGCGTGGCCTCACGTACTGCTCGGCGCTGCGTGCCAAGGTCCGTCTCGTCCTGCTCGACAAGGAATCGCCGAGCAAGCCGGTCGTGAAGGAAGTGAAGGAGCAGGAAGTGTACATGGGCGAAATTCCGCTCATGACGCCGACGGGCTCGTTCGTCATCAACGGCACCGAGCGTGTCATCGTCTCGCAGCTGCACCGCTCGCCCGGCGTGTTCTTCGAACACGACAAGGGCAAGACGCACAGCTCGGGCAAGCTGCTCTTCTCGGCCCGTATCATTCCTTACCGCGGCTCGTGGCTCGACTTCGAATTCGACCCGAAGGACGTGCTGTATTTCCGCGTCGACCGTCGCCGCAAGATGCCGGTCACGATCCTGCTGAAGGCTATCGGCCTCACGCCGGAACAGATCCTCGCGAACTTCTTCGTGTTCGACAACTTCTCGCTGATGCCGGAAGGCGCGCAGATGGAGTTCGTGCCGGAGCGTCTACGTGGCGAAGTCGCGCGCTTCGACATCACGGATCGCGACGGCAAGGTCATCGTCCAGAAGGACAAGCGGATCAACGCGAAGCACATCCGCGACCTCGAAAACGCGAAGACCACGTTTATTTCGGTCCCCGAAGATTATCTGCTCGGCCGCGTGCTGGCGAAGAACGTCGTCGACGGCGATACGGGCGAAGTCATCGCTAACGCGAACGACGAAATCACCGAAAGCGTGCTCGAAAAGCTGCGCGAAGCGAAGATCAAGGACATCCAGACGCTCTACACGAACGATCTGGACCAGGGTCCGTACATCTCCTCGACGCTGCGTATCGACGAAACGGCCGACAAGATGGCCGCGCGCATCGCGATCTACCGCATGATGCGCCCGGGCGAGCCGCCGACCGAAGAAGCGGTCGAGGCGCTGTTCAACCGTCTCTTCTACAGCGAAGAAGCGTACGACCTCTCGAAGGTGGGTCGTATGAAGTTCAACCGCCGCGTGGGCCGTGACGAAATCGTCGGCCCGATGACGCTGCAGGACGACGACATCCTCGCGACCATCAAGATCCTCGTCGAGCTGCGCAACGGCAAGGGCGAAGTGGACGACATCGACCACCTCGGCAACCGTCGCGTGCGTTGCGTGGGCGAACTCGCGGAGAACCAGTTCCGCGCGGGTCTCGTGCGCGTCGAACGTGCCGTGAAGGAACGCCTCGGTCAGGCCGAAAGCGAAAACCTGATGCCGCACGACCTGATCAACTCGAAGCCGATTTCGTCGGCGATTCGCGAGTTCTTCGGTTCGTCGCAGTTGTCGCAGTTCATGGACCAGACCAACCCGCTCTCGGAAATCACGCACAAACGCCGTGTTTCCGCACTGGGCCCGGGCGGTCTGACGCGTGAGCGCGCAGGCTTCGAAGTCCGCGACGTGCACCCGACCCACTATGGCCGCGTGTGCCCGATCGAAACGCCGGAAGGTCCGAACATCGGCCTGATCAACTCGCTCGCACTGTACGCGCACCTGAACGAATACGGCTTCCTCGAAACGCCGTATCGCAAGGTCGTGGACAGCAAGGTGACCGACCAGATCGACTACCTGTCGGCGATCGAAGAAGGCCGTTACGTGATCGCTCAGGCGAACGCGGCAGTGGCTGACGACGGCACGCTGACCGACGAACTCGTCTCGTCGCGTGAAGCTGGCGAAACGCTGATGGTCACGCCGGACCGCATCCAGTACATGGACGTGGCGCCGTCGCAGATCGTCTCGGTGGCCGCTTCGCTGATTCCGTTCCTCGAGCACGACGACGCGAACCGCGCATTGATGGGTTCGAACATGCAGCGTCAGGCCGTGCCTTGCCTGCGTCCGGAAAAGCCGGTCGTCGGTACGGGTATCGAGCGTACGGTTGCGGTCGACTCGGGTACGACGGTTCAGGCACTGCGCGGCGGCGTGGTCGATTACGTCGACGCGGGCCGTATCGTGATTCGCGTGAACGACGATGAAGCCGTCGCCGGTGAAGTCGGCGTGGACATCTACAACCTCATCAAGTACACGCGTTCGAACCAGAACACGAACATCAACCAGCGTCCGATCGTGAAGATGGGCGACAAGGTTGCGCGCGGCGACGTGCTGGCTGACGGCGCATCGACGGATCTGGGCGAGCTCGCGCTCGGCCAGAACATGCTGATCGCGTTCATGCCGTGGAACGGCTACAACTTCGAAGACTCGATCCTGATCTCGGAGAAGGTCGTGGCGGACGACCGCTACACGTCGATCCACATCGAAGAACTGAATGTCGTGGCTCGCGACACGAAGCTCGGACCGGAAGAAATCACGCGCGACATTTCGAACCTCGCGGAAGTGCAGCTTGGCCGTCTCGACGAGTCGGGCATCGTGTACATCGGCGCGGAAGTCGAAGCGGGCGACGTGCTCGTGGGCAAGGTCACGCCGAAGGGCGAAACCCAGCTCACGCCGGAAGAAAAGCTGCTGCGCGCGATCTTCGGCGAGAAGGCTTCGGACGTGAAGGATACGTCGCTGCGCGTGCCCTCGGGCATGAGCGGCACGGTCATCGACGTGCAGGTGTTCACGCGCGAAGGCATCCAGCGCGACAAGCGCGCGCAACAGATCATCGACGATGAACTGAAGCGCTATCGCCTCGACCTGAACGACCAGTTGCGTATCGTGGAAGGCGACGCGTTCCAGCGTCTCGCGCGCATGCTCGAAGGCAAGGTGGCGAACGGCGGTCCGAAGAAGCTCGCGAAGGGCACGAAGATCGAACGCGCTTACCTCGAAGATCTGGACCACTACCACTGGTTCGACATCCGTCTCGCGGACGAAGAAGCAGCGGCACAGCTCGAAGCGATCAAGAACTCGATCGAAGAGAAGCGCCACCAGTTCGACCTCGCGTTCGAAGAGAAGCGCAAGAAGCTCACGCAAGGCGACGAACTGCCGCCGGGCGTGCTGAAGATGGTCAAGGTGTACCTCGCGGTGAAGCGCCGCCTGCAGCCTGGCGACAAGATGGCTGGCCGTCACGGCAACAAGGGCGTCGTGTCGAAGATCGTGCCGATCGAAGACATGCCGTACATGGCCGACGGCCGTCCGGCAGACGTCGTGCTGAACCCGCTCGGCGTGCCGTCGCGGATGAACGTGGGTCAGGTTCTCGAAGTGCACCTGGGCTGGGCCGCCAAGGGTCTGGGCTGGCGTATCGGCGAGATGCTTGCGCGTCAGACGAAGATTGCAGAGCTGCGTGAGTTCCTCACGAAGATCTACAACGAGTCGGGCCACAAGGAAGACATCGACAGCTTCAGCGACGACGAGATCCTCGAACTGGCGAAGAACCTGCGCGAAGGCGTGCCGTTCGCAACGCCGGTGTTCGACGGTGCGACCGAAGAGGAAATGGGCAAGATGCTCGATCTGGCGTTCCCGGACGACATCGCACAGAACCTCGGCATGACGCCGTCGAAGAACCAGGTGCGTCTCTTCGACGGCCGCACGGGCGAAATGTTCGAACGCACGGTGACCGTGGGCTACATGCACTACCTGAAGCTGCATCACCTTGTCGACGACAAGATGCACGCGCGTTCGACGGGGCCGTACTCGCTCGTCACGCAGCAGCCGCTGGGTGGTAAGGCGCAGTTCGGTGGCCAGCGTTTCGGTGAAATGGAAGTGTGGGCGCTCGAAGCGTATGGCGCTTCGTATGTGCTGCAGGAAATGTTGACGGTGAAGTCCGATGACGTGACGGGCCGGACGAAGGTGTACGAAAACCTCGTCAAGGGCGATCACGTGATTGATGCGGGCATGCCGGAATCCTTCAATGTGCTGGTGAAGGAAATCCGCTCGCTCGGTATCGACATCGACCTCGACCGCAACTAATCGGACTACGGAGAGAAGGCAATGAAAGCTCTGCTCGATCTATTCAAGCAAGTCCAACAAGAAGAAGTTTTCGACGCGATCAAGATCGGTCTGGCCTCGCCGGACAAGATCCGCTCGTGGTCGTTCGGCGAAGTAAAGAAGCCGGAAACCATCAACTACCGCACCTTCAAGCCGGAGCGCGATGGTCTGTTCTGCGCGAAGATCTTCGGGCCGATCAAGGACTACGAGTGCCTGTGCGGCAAGTACAAGCGCCTGAAGCATCGTGGCGTGATCTGCGAGAAGTGCGGCGTGGAAGTCACGCTGGCGAAGGTGCGCCGCGAGCGCATGGGCCACATCGAACTGGCCTCGCCGGTCGCGCACATCTGGTTCCTGAAGTCGCTGCCGTCGCGTCTGGGCATGGTGCTCGACATGACGCTGCGCGACATCGAGCGCGTGCTGTACTTCGAGGCATACGTGGTGATCGATCCGGGCATGACGCCGCTGAAGGCGCGTCAGATCATGACCGAAGAGGATTACTACAACAAGGTCGAGGAATACGGTGACGAATTCCGCGCCGAGATGGGCGCGGAAGGCGTGCGCGAGCTGCTGCGCGCGATCAACATCGACGAGCAGGTCGAAACGCTGCGCACGGAGCTGAAGAACACCGGCTCGGAAGCGAAGATCAAGAAGTACGCGAAGCGCCTGAAGGTGCTCGAGGCCTTCCAGCGTTCGGGCATCAAGCCCGAATGGATGGTGCTCGAAGTGCTGCCGGTGCTGCCGCCGGAACTGCGTCCGCTCGTGCCGCTCGACGGCGGCCGTTTCGCGACCTCGGACCTGAACGACCTGTATCGCCGCGTCATCAACCGTAACAACCGTCTGAAGCGTCTGCTCGAGCTGAAGGCGCCGGAGATCATCGTCCGCAACGAAAAGCGGATGCTCCAGGAAGCGGTTGACTCGCTGCTCGACAACGGCCGTCGCGGCAAGGCGATGACGGGCGCGAACAAGCGTCCGCTGAAGTCGCTCGCCGACATGATCAAGGGTAAGGGCGGTCGCTTCCGTCAGAACCTGCTGGGCAAGCGCGTGGACTACTCGGGCCGTTCGGTCATCGTGGTGGGTCCGACGCTCAAGCTGCATCAGTGCGGTCTGCCGAAGCTGATGGCGCTCGAACTCTTCAAGCCGTTCATCTTCAACAAGCTGGAAACGATGGGCGTTGCCACGACCATCAAGGCTGCGAAGAAGGAAGTCGAGAACCAGACGCCGGTGGTGTGGGACATTCTCGAAGAGGTGATCCGCGAGCATCCGGTCATGCTCAACCGCGCGCCCACGCTGCACCGTCTCGGCATCCAGGCTTTCGAGCCGGTGCTGATCGAAGGCAAGGCAATCCAGCTGCACCCGCTCGTTTGCGCGGCGTTCAACGCCGACTTCGACGGCGACCAGATGGCCGTTCACGTTCCGCTGTCGCTCGAAGCGCAGATGGAAGCGCGCACGCTCATGCTCGCGTCGAACAACGTCCTGTTCCCGGCCAACGGCGATCCGTCGATCGTGCCGTCGCAGGATATCGTGCTGGGCCTGTACTACGCCACGCGTGAAGCGATCAACGGCAAGGGCGAAGGCATGACGTTCACGGGCGTGTCGGAGGCGATCCGCGCGTACGAGAACAAGGAAGTCGAGCTGGCCTCGCGCGTGAACGTGCGTATTACCGAAATGGTCCACAACGAGGACAAGTCGGAAGGCGCACCGGCATTCGTGCCGAAGATCACGCTGTACGCGACCACGGTCGGCCGCTCGATCCTCTCGGAAATCCTGCCGCCGGGCCTGCCGTTCTCGGTGCTGAACAAGCCGCTGAAGAAGAAGGAAATCTCGCGTCTGATCAACACGGCATTCCGCAAGTGCGGTCTGCGCGAAACGGTGATCTTTGCCGACCAGCTGATGCAGTCGGGCTTCCGCCTCGCGACGCGCGCCGGTATTTCGATCTGCGTGGACGACATGCTCGTGCCGCCGCAGAAGGAAACCATCGTCGGCGAAGCCGCGAAGAAGGTGAAGGAGTACGACCGCCAGTACATGTCGGGTCTCGTCACCGCGCAGGAGCGCTACAACAACGTGGTCGACATCTGGTCGAACACGTCGGAAGCGGTCGGCAAGGCGATGATGGAGCAGCTCGCGACGGAACCGGTGATCGACCGCGACGGCAACGAAACGCGTCAGGAATCGTTCAACTCGATCTACATGATGGCCGACTCGGGCGCGCGGGGTTCCGCTACGCAGATTCGCCAGCTGGCGGGGATGCGCGGCCTGATGGCGAAGCCGGACGGCTCGATTATCGAAACGCCGATTACCGCGAACTTCCGCGAAGGTCTGAACGTGTTGCAGTACTTCATCTCGACCCACGGTGCACGTAAGGGTCTGGCTGATACGGCACTGAAGACCGCGAACTCGGGTTACCTCACGCGTCGTCTCGTGGACGTGACACAGGATCTCGTGGTGGTCGAGGACGATTGCGGCACGTCGCAAGGCGTGGCGATGAAGGCGCTCGTGGAAGGCGGCGAAGTGGTCGAAGCGCTGCGCGACCGGATTCTCGGCCGCGTTGCGGTGGCGGACGTCGTCAATCCTGAAACCCAGGAAACGATCTACGCAGCGGGCGACCTGCTCGACGAAGACGCAGTCGAAACGATCGAAAGCCTCGGCATCGACGAAGTGCGCGTGCGCACGCCGCTCACCTGCGAAACGCGTTATGGCCTGTGCGCTGCCTGTTATGGCCGCGACCTCGGCCGCGGCTCGCGCGTGAACGTCGGCGAAGCCGTGGGTGTGATCGCGGCTCAGTCGATCGGCGAACCGGGCACGCAGCTCACGATGCGTACGTTCCACATCGGTGGCGCGGCATCGCGTGCGGCAGTCGCTTCGTCGGTGGAAGCCAAGTCGAACGGTACCGTGCGCTTCACGGCGACGATGCGTTACGTCACGAACGCGAAGGGCGAGCAGATCGTCATCTCGCGTTCGGGCGAAGCGATCATTACCGACGACCACGGCCGCGAGCGCGAGCGTCACAAGGTGCCGTACGGCGCGACGCTGTTGCAGCTCGACGGCGCGGCGATCAAGGCAGGCACGCAGCTCGCGACCTGGGACCCGCTTACGCGTCCGATCATCACCGAGTACGGCGGTACGGTGAAGTTCGAGAACGTCGAGGAAGGCGTGACCGTGGCCAAGCAGATCGACGACGTGACGGGTCTTTCGACGCTCGTCGTGATCGACGTGAAGCGCCGCGGCTCGCAGGCTTCGAAGAGCGTGCGTCCGCAGGTCAAGCTGATCGACGCGAACGGCGACGAAGTGAAGATCCCGGGCACGGAGCACTCGGTGCAGATCGGCTTCCAGGTCGGCGCACTGATCACCGTGAAGGACGGTCAGCAGGTTCAGGTGGGTGAAGTGCTTGCACGTATCCCGACCGAAGCCCAGAAGACGCGTGACATTACCGGTGGTCTGCCGCGCGTGGCGGAACTGTTCGAAGCACGTTCGCCGAAGGACGCAGGTATCCTGGCGGAAGTCACGGGTACGACGTCGTTCGGTAAGGACACGAAGGGCAAGCAGCGTCTCGTTATCACGGACCTCGAGGGCAATCAGCACGAGTTCCTGATCGCGAAGGAAAAGCAGGTGCTGGTCCACGATGGTCAGGTCGTCAACAAGGGCGAAATGATCGTGGACGGCCCGGCCGATCCGCACGACATCCTGCGTTTGCAGGGTATCGAGGCACTGTCGCGCTACATCGTGGACGAAGTGCAGGACGTGTACCGTCTGCAGGGCGTGAAGATCAACGACAAGCACATCGAAGTCATCGTGCGTCAGATGCTGCGCCGCGTGCAGATCACCGATAACGGCGATACGCGCTTCATCCCGGGCGAGCAGGTCGAGCGTTCGGACATGCTGGACGAAAACGACCGCATGAACGCGGAAGACAAGCGTCCGGCAACGTACGAGAACGTGCTGCTCGGTATCACGAAGGCATCGCTCTCGACCGACTCGTTCATCTCGGCGGCATCGTTCCAGGAAACGACCCGCGTGCTGACCGAAGCGGCGATCATGGGCAAGCGCGACGATCTGCGTGGCCTGAAGGAAAACGTGATCGTCGGCCGTCTGATTCCGGCCGGCACGGGTCTCGCGTTCCACAAGGCGCGCCGTGCGAAGGAGTCGTCGGATCGCGAGCGTTTCGACCAGATCGCAGCGGAAGAAGCGTTCGAGTTCGGCACGCCGGAAACGCCGGCTGTCGAAGAGCCGCAACAGCCGCACACGACGGACGAGTAAGCAGGGGGCGGCGCAAGCCGCCTCGCGCCGAAAGGTCATCGCAAAGCCGTCTGGTTTCGACCGGACGGCTTTTTTTCTTTGCGGCGCGCGCTCGTGGCACGCTGGCCGCACCTGGGCGCGGCCGCGTGTGCGACCTCGCGCCGCAGGGCCGTCATGGCCGCTGCACGGCGTGTCGCAGCGTGCTACCGTAGCGCGCCATATCTGCCTGCTTGCGTGTTTTCGTGCGAAGCGGGCGGCATTTATCTGAATCCGGAGGCGGTAATCATGTGGGTCGTTGGGGTCGGTCTCATCCTGAATCTGGTGGCGTGCGTCGCCGTCTTTTCGCATTTGCTGCATCACGTCGGGAACCAGCCGGCCGCGATGTTTTTCGCGACTTTCCTCGTCATGTGGGCCTTTTTCATCATCGGTTTCATCATGCAGCTGGCGGGCAAGGTGAAAATCGGGGCCGCGCTGCTCACGACCGGATCGATCTTCCTCGTGGTGGGCAGCTTCACGTTTTTGCCGGTCGGGCCGCTCGCTTTTCTCGCGGTGCTCGCGGGCGTCGTGACCGTTGTCGGCGCGTTGCGGCGGGTATCGCGCCGCGGCGCGCGCGTGGACTGATCTCGCGTTTCCCCGCTTCTGCGCGCGCGTTCCGCGCACGCTTTTGCGAGCTCCGTTCCGGCTTTTCCCCAAGCCTTACGGCCAATCTTCGCGGCCATGCCGGTCAAGGCGCATCCGGGTTGGTAGAATCCGTTCCACCGCCTTTGCTTCGCGCTTCCCTACCGATCCGTCGCCGCCTTCATGTCCCGTTCCCTCGAAATACTCAACGAAGTCTTCGGTTATCCCGCCTTTAGGGGGCAGCAGGCCGAGATCGTCGAGCACGTCGCAGCGGGCGGCGATTCGCTGGTGCTCATGCCCACTGGCGGCGGCAAGTCGCTTTGCTATCAGATTCCCGCGCTCGTGCGCCACGAAACCGGCCTCGGGGCCGGCATTGTCGTGTCGCCGCTCATTGCGCTGATGCAGGACCAGGTGGCGGCGCTCACCGAAGTGGGCGTGCGGGCCGCGTATCTCAATTCCACGCTTACAGGCGCCGAAGCCGCCGCCACCGAACGCGCGTTGCGCGAAGGTGAGATCGATCTGCTCTACGTCGCGCCCGAGCGTCTCATGACGCCGCGCTTTCTCGATCTGCTCGAGCGCGCGCGCATCGGCCTCTTCGCGATCGACGAGGCGCATTGCGTGTCGCAATGGGGGCACGATTTCCGCCCCGAGTACATCCAGCTCTCGGTGCTGCACGAACGCTTTCCGGACGTGCCGCGCATCGCGCTCACGGCGACCGCGGATGCGATCACGCGCGACGAGATCGTGCACCGGCTCGCGCTCGACGACGCGCGCATTTTCGTCTCGAGCTTCGACCGGCCGAACATCCGCTACCGCATTGTCGAAAAGGACAATGCGCGCACGCAGCTGCTCGATTTCATCCGCGCGGAGCACACTCGCCCCGACGGCACGACCGACGCCGGCGTGGTCTATTGCCTCTCGCGCCGCAAGGTCGAAGAAACGGCCGAATGGCTGAAAGGGCAGGGCATCCGTGCGCTGCCGTATCACGCGGGCATGGAGTTCGAGGTGCGTCAGCAGCACCAGGAGCTTTTTCAGCGCGAAGAAGGCGTGGTGATGTGCGCGACGATCGCGTTCGGCATGGGCATCGACAAGCCCGACGTGCGCTTCGTGGCCCACCTGGATCTGCCCAAAAGCGTGGAAGGCTACTACCAGGAAACGGGGCGCGCGGGCCGCGACGGGCTGGCGGCGAACGCATGGATGGCCTACGGCCTGGGCGACGTCGTCCAGCAGCGCAAGATGATCGAAGAGTCCGATGCGGACGACGCCCACAAGCGCGTGCAGACGGGCAAGCTCGACGCGCTGCTCGGCCTGTGCGAAGCCGCGACCTGCCGCCGCGTGCGGCTGCTGGCGTACTTCGGCGAAGCGAGCCAGCCTTGCGGCAACTGCGATAGCTGTCTCGAGCCGCCGGCCACGTGGGACGCCACGCGCGAGGCGCAGATGGCGCTCTCGTGCGTGTTCCGGGCGCAGCGCGCGAGCGGCTTCAACTTCGGCGCCGGCCATCTGATCGATATCCTGCGCGGCAACCGCAACGAGAAAATTCTGCAGCGCGGGCACGAGAAGCTCTCCACGTTCGGCATCGGCGCCGCGCTCGGCGAAGCCGAATGGCGCGCGATCTTCCGGCAGCTCGTCGCCTTTGGCTATCTCTCGGTCGATCACGACGGCTTCGGTTCGCTCGTGCTGACCGAGGCGAGCAAGCCTGTCCTCAAGGGCGAGCTGACGGTCACGATGCGCCGCTACGTAAAGCCGCAGCGCACGCGCCAGTCGTCGGGCCGCACGAGCGAGCGTGCCGATCCGACCCTCGGCATGAGTGCGCGCCAGCGCTCGCGCTGGGAGCGCCTGCGCCTGTGGCGCACCGAAACGGCCAAGAGCGACGGCGTGCCGGCCTACGTCATCTTTCACGATGCCACGCTGGCGGAGATCGCCCGTAATGGCCCCGAATCGATCGACGAACTGCGCGACATTCCCGGGATGGGCGCACGCAAGCTCGAACGCTTCGGCGAGGAGCTGATCGAGGTTGTCGGGGACGAATAGGGCGAATAGTGTGAATAGGGCGGCATACGGCCCAATCCAGCCGGTCGAAGTCGGTTCCTCGCTCCGCCCTTTGTCACGCCACCGTCATTTGCTCTGTTCTCCGAACATCGCAAGCCATTGACTCACTTGGTATTTTCGGAATATCATGCTGGGTTCCGGTTCTTGGGATGTTTGCGCTCGTCGGTTCGTTTCCTGGAGGTGTTCCTGGAGGCGCCGCGAAAACTTACGTCAAATCGCAAGATCCGGATCGAAAGCGCGTGGCTTTCCGCTTTGCCCGGAAATAAACGCGTCGATTTTGTTCAATTTCAGGAATAAACAATGCCAACCATCAATCAACTGGTTCGCAAAGGCCGCACTTCGGAAGTGACGAAGAGCAAGTCGCCGGCCTTGCAGGACTGCCCGCAGCGTCGCGGCGTGTGCACGCGTGTGTACACGACGACGCCGAAGAAGCCGAACTCGGCACTCCGTAAGGTCGCCAAGGTGCGCCTGACGAACGGTTTCGAAGTCATTTCGTACATCGGTGGTGAAGGCCACAACCTGCAGGAGCACTCGGTCGTGCTGATCCGCGGCGGCCGTGTGAAGGACTTGCCGGGTGTGCGTTACCACATGGTTCGCGGCTCGCTGGATACCCAGGGCGTCAAGGATCGTAAGCAGGCTCGTTCGAAGTACGGCGCGAAGCGCGCGAAGGCTGCGAAGTAAGCATTACAGAAGGGTCGTCCGCGCCGGTTCAGGGTGCGAGGCGATACAGGCGGCGGTGCCGGATTGGCCGGTGCTGTCGAGTAAGTGGTCACCCGACCAGGCTGGTAAGTCGTAATGGATGAATCGGGTTAGTTGGTGGCCGCGGAGCGCAAGGGATTCCACCCGCGCTTCAACTGAAAAGTTAAAGGAAGAAACATGCCGCGTCGTCGCGAAGTCCCCAAGCGGGAAGTGTTGCCGGATCCGAAGTTCGGCAACGTTGATGTAGCCAAGTTCATGAACGTGCTGATGCTCTCCGGCAAGAAGTCGGTTGCCGAGCGTATCGTGTACGGCGCTTTCGAACAGATCCAGACCAAGGGTGGCAAGGACCCGCTGGAAGTGTTCACTGTCGCGCTCAACAACGTGAAGCCGGTGGTGGAAGTGAAGAGCCGCCGCGTTGGTGGTGCGAACTATCAGGTTCCGGTCGAAGTGCGCCCCTCGCGTCGTATGGCATTGGCGATGCGTTGGCTGCGTGAAGCCGCGAAGAAGCGCAGCGAGAAGTCGATGGCCCTGCGTCTGGCAGGTGAACTCTCCGAAGCGGCCGAAGGCCGTGGCGGCGCGATGAAGAAGCGCGACGAAGTTCACCGGATGGCAGAAGCGAACAAGGCGTTCTCGCACTTCCGTTTCTAAGAGCAAACCCAACTACGGGTTAGCCCTAAAGCGGAAAAAATTCCGGGCGGGTGCGCTTATCCAGCGCCTCGCCCGTTTGTGTTCAGGCGCGTCGGGTTCTCCAATCCGGCGTGCCCCTCCCCATAGAGGATCAAAGTGGCTCGCAAGACTCCTATCGAGCGCTACCGCAACATCGGTATTAGCGCTCACATCGACGCCGGCAAGACGACGACGACCGAGCGCATTCTGTTCTACACCGGCGTGAACCACAAGATTGGTGAAGTTCACGACGGCGCCGCCACCATGGACTGGATGGAGCAGGAGCAGGAGCGTGGCATCACGATTACCTCCGCTGCTACGACCGCCTTCTGGAAGGGCATGGGCGGCAACTATCCCGAGCACCGCATCAACATCATCGACACCCCGGGCCACGTCGACTTCACGATCGAAGTCGAGCGCTCGATGCGCGTGCTCGACGGTGCGTGCATGGTCTACTGCGCCGTGGGCGGCGTGCAGCCGCAGTCGGAAACGGTGTGGCGCCAGGCGAACAAGTACAAGGTTCCCCGTCTCGCGTTCGTCAACAAGATGGACCGTACCGGCGCGAACTTCTTCAAGGTCTATGACCAGCTGAAGAACCGCCTGAAGGCGAACCCGGTCCCGGTCGTGGTGCCGATCGGCGCGGAAGACACGTTTACCGGTGTGGTCGACCTCATCAAGATGAAGGCGATCATTTGGGATGAAGCGTCGCAAGGTACGAAGTTCGACTACGTCGACATCCCCGCTGAACTCGTTGACACCTGCAACGAGTGGCGCGAAAAGATGATCGAGTCGGCTGCTGAAGCCAGCGAAGAGCTGATGGAAAAGTACCTCGGCGGCGAAGAGCTCTCCGAAGCCGAAATCGTCAAGGCGCTGCGCGACCGGACGATCGCGTGCGAAATCCAGCCGATGCTGTGCGGCACCGCGTTCAAGAACAAGGGCGTGCAGCGCATGCTCGACGCCGTGATCGACTTCCTGCCGTCGCCGGTGGACATTCCCCCGGTCAAGGGCGAACTCGAAAACGGTGAAACGGCAGAGCGCCGTGCATCGGACGACGAGAAGTTCTCGGCGCTCGCGTTCAAGATCATGACCGACCCGTTCGTCGGCCAGCTGATCTTCTTCCGCGCGTACTCGGGCATCGTCAACTCGGGCGACACCGTGCTGAACTCGACCAAGGGCAAGAAGGAACGCCTCGGCCGTATTCTGCAGATGCACGCGAACAACCGTGAAGAAATCAAGGAAGTTCGTGCAGGCGACATCGCTGCTGCTGTCGGCCTGAAGGAAGCGACCACGGGCGACACGCTGTGCGACCCGGCGAACCCGATCGTTCTGGAGCGCATGGTGTTCCCGGAGCCGGTGATTTCGCAGGCCGTCGAGCCGAAGACGAAGCCGGACCAGGAAAAGATGGGCCTCGCCCTGAACCGCCTGGCGCAGGAAGACCCGTCGTTCCGCGTGCAAACGGACGAAGAGTCGGGCCAGACCATCATTTCGGGCATGGGCGAGCTCCACCTCGAAATTCTGGTCGATCGTATGAAGCGCGAATTCGGCGTGGAAGCGACCGTCGGCAAGCCGCAGGTTGCATACCGCGAAACGATCCGTGCGATCGCGAAGGACGTCGAAGGCAAGTTCGTCAAGCAGTCGGGTGGTCGCGGCCAGTACGGCCACGCGGTCATCACGCTCGAGCCGAACGAGCAGGGCAAGGGCTACGAGTTCCTGGACGAGATCAAGGGCGGTGTGATTCCGCGCGAATACATCCCGGCGGTGGACAAGGGTATTGCCGATACGCTGAAGTCGGGCGTGCTGGCGGGCTTCCCGGTCGTCGACGTGAAGGTTCACCTGACGTTCGGTTCGTACCACGACGTTGACTCGAACGAAAACGCGTTCCGCATGGCCGGTTCGATGGCGTTCAAGGAAGCGATGCGCAAGGCGCAGCCGGTCATCCTCGAGCCGATGATGGCCGTCGAAGTCGAAACGCCGGAAGACTACATGGGCAACGTGATGGGCGACCTGTCGGGCCGTCGCGGTATCGTCCAGGGCATGGAAGACATGGTTGGCGGCGGCAAGATCGTTCGCGCCGAAGTGCCGCTGTCGGAAATGTTCGGCTACTCGACGTCGCTGCGCTCGCTCTCGCAAGGGCGCGCCACGTACACGATGGAATTCAAGCACTACGCAGAAGCACCGCGTAACGTGGCCGACGCGATCATCAGCGCGAAGGCGAAGTAAGCATCGGCGCTCGTTTGAGCACGCAGCGAACCAGGCAGTCCCGCCTGGTTCGCATCGCACAGTCACCGGTTCATCACTTTTTTGAAAGAAGAGAAACATGGCAAAAGGTAAATTCGAACGGACCAAGCCGCACGTGAACGTGGGCACGATCGGTCACGTTGACCACGGCAAGACCACGCTGACGGCAGCGATCACGACGGTTCTGACCAAGAAGTTTGGTGGTGAAGCCAAGGCGTACGACCAGATCGACGCAGCGCCGGAAGAAAAGGCGCGTGGTATCACGATCAACACCGCGCACGTCGAGTACGAAACGGCGAACCGCCACTACGCACACGTCGACTGCCCGGGCCACGCCGACTACGTGAAGAACATGATCACGGGCGCGGCGCAGATGGACGGCGCAATCCTGGTGTGCT
>NZ_BAYB01000064.1 GCF_000685035.1 Paraburkholderia ferrariae NBRC 106233 | reverse complement strand
CACATGCAAACCGAGATCAGGAAGTTCAAGCGCCACATTACCGGCGAGGAACTCATTGCCGCCTGCGATCGCGAGGGCTTTCCGTGTCAGTCGCGCAAGTACCTCGAAGAGGGAAGCGATCACATCCGCTTTGGCTTCGAGCACGGCGGCGTCTACGTGACCGCCCTCTACAACACGGTGAGTGGTCGCGCATTCGGCGAATACGAGCTGCCCAAGCGTACACGCCCGCTTGGCGACAAGGGTGTCGAGTTCAGCACCGACGACAAACTGGACGGGACGCCTTGGTTCGACGCGCTGCTGTCGTTCCTCTATGTCGCCTGATCAACGACTACTGCTACAGGAGGAAGACATGGCTGAACGCCACTTTCGCAAGAACAGCACAACGTTCAATTGCCGTTCGTGCGGCCGACTTACGCGCGATATCGCGGGAACGAATCAGCAATTGTGCCCGCAGTGCGACGCATGGACCATGATCGAGAACTCGATTCTCGACGAGGACCTTGCCGGCCCCGACCTGGCCGAAGCCGAAGCTCGCATCGCCAAACTGAAGGCCGAAGCCGTGGCCAAGGGCGGGCGGTTCAACTGACTAACCGCTCCCGCTACGGTTGGCAGGTGGCTCAGACAATATGGAGAGGGGCGATATGAAAACGGCTTACGAACTGCTGCTCGACGCGCCTGACGCACAAGTGAAGCGTTGTCAGCTCGCATGGAAAGCCATTGCGGCCGGCGACTGGCAAGACGCAGCTCATTTCTTGCGCAACGCGGCGGGGGAAGAGGGGGCAACGCCGTGGGCCGCTGAGGCGCGAGCCCTCGCAGACGCGTGTCAGGGTAAGGCGAACCCGAATTTTGACCTCAATACCTTGCGCCGCGCAACGGACAAGTACCTTGAGTTTCGCCGCGCCGAGTACAACCACAATGGCGCAATCCATCAGGTTGCGCTGTACTTCCGCGACGAACTCGGCCTGAACCTAGTCGACGCGACGCAACTGGCACGTGACGCGGCCGAAGACGCCTAAGCCGCCGCCGGCGGCCGCACCCACCCATCCCCCGCCTTCCCGCCCTGCGGGAAGGAGCGAGTCGCCCTCTGTCGTCAAGGGTGCGGGGGAGATGAAACCACCCCCACACCCTCGACTGGAGCGTCTATCCCGGCACGCCAGCCCGTCAAGGGCCGCTGCGCTGCCGTCCTCACCCGTTCGGTGCTCGACCTGGCCTGCGGCCAGCTCTGCGCTCCGCTGCGGCTTCCGGGCGTCCCCTTGACCGTCTGACATGCCTCAACACCCATCCAAATATTTACGCAATTACGTATTTACGTATGTACGTATGTAAGCTATACTAGGTCCATGCTGTAGGGCCAACCGGAAGGAGAGCGACGATGCAAGTACGAACCCTCGCGCAAGCGATCGCATTCGGAGAAGTGGCCGCGGAATACCAGCAGTTGCGCCGCGAGTATCCGACGATTCGCGCACTGACGATCAAGCGCTATATCCACGACGATGAAGGGCTCACGCTAGAGCAGTTCGAGTGCGCCACGGAGCGCGGCCACAAGTGGAGTTACAGCGGGTCGGCCTACGGCGGCGACGACGACAGCTATTTCGGCGAGGGTCGGTGCTATTGCTGCCACTGCGGAGCCGACGGCGACGCCTGACATTGCTCGCTGGGAGTCGGCGGCTACCGGCTTCCAGCGGGATCTTCCACATCCGTCTAGGAGCATTCATGGTTACGATCACACGAGCCGAGTATGACCGCGTTCACGCCGATTTCCGAGGCGTCTGGACGACTGAGCGCACCGACATTCCCGGCTGGGAGAGCATCCGTCATCAGTATCTCGGCAAGCGCACGCTCGTTCGCGACAACGCGTTGCTGATCGAGGGCTTGTCGCTGACGATTGTGGAAGAGGGCGCGGCACAATGAGAGCGATCGACCTGTTCTCCGGCGCCGGCGGTTTCACTGAGGGCGCGATCATGGCCGGTTGCAGTGTCGTATGGGCCGGCAATCATTGGCCGCTGGCGTGCGAATATCACGCACGTAACCATCCCGAAACCGAGCACGCCTGTCAGGATCTGCAGCAGGCGGACTGGCGCACGGTGCCGACGCACGACCTGATGCTCGCAGCTCCCGCCTGTCAGGGGCACAGCCCAGCTCGAGGGAAGGAAAAGCCGCATCACGATGCACTGCGGTCGACGGCATGGGCCGTCGTCGCTTGCGCCGAATATCACCGCTCACCCTTCATTGTCGTGGAAAACGTTCCCGCCTTTGAGCGCTGGGCGCTCTATCCAGCGTGGCGTGATGCGATGCGCCTGCTCGGCTACGCGATCGCGCCGTACATCATCGATGCGGCGGACCACGGCGTTCCGCAGCACCGCAAAAGGCTGTTCCTGGTCTGCACCAGGTCGGCCGCACCGATCGGCCTCGACCTTTCCCTGCGGGACCACAAGCCCATTCGCGACGTCATCGAGTGGGATGCGCCGGGCTGGAGCAGGATCGACAAGCCGGGGCGCAGCGCTAACACACTGGCCCGGATCGCAGCCGGACGCCGCGCCTTCGGCGACCGCTTCGTCGCGCCGTACTACGGCAACGGTTCCGGCCTTACCGGCCGCTCAATCGACCGCCCGATCGGCACGATAACCACGGTAGACCGCTGGGCCATCATCGACGGCGACCGTATGCGGATGCTCCACCCGAGGGAAGCGAAACGCGCGTGCGGATTTCGGCCGACGTTCGCCTTGCCGTTGAACCGGCGCAGCGCCATGCACCTGCTGGGCAACGCCGTCATGCCTCCGGCCGCCGCCGACCTTCTGCGCGCGCTTCGCCGAGCCGCATGAATTCATGTACACATTTTTCGTTCATTGAGTAGTAATAATAGTCGTGTTATTATTATTCCTACCACTAGACCGACGCGGACCCCGTGAGGCACGTATGAACCAGGAACTGAAAGACCGCATTTTCGCTGCCGCCGACGATCTGTACGCCGAAAACGGCGAGTTTCCGAACGTCGACGCAGTGCGTCAGCGCGCGCGCGCCGGCATGAACTATGTGGTCGAGGCATTGAAGGAGTGGCGGCAGAAGCAGCGGATGCTCGTGCAGAGCGTGCGTGAGCCGCTTCCCGCCGAGTTGCATGACGCGATGACGGGGTTCGGTAACCACATATGGGAAGTCGCGCAGCGGCTGGCCAACGATGCCCTAGAATCGGCGCGGGCCGCGTTCGAGGCCGAAAAGAGCGACTTGGCGCGCCTGTCGGCCGAGCAGTCGGATGCGTACGAAGCCCTTGCGGCCGAGCACGAACGCACGGTCGAGGAGTTCACCCGCCTGCAGGGTAGGGCCGCGCAGCTCGAGGAGGAGCGGTCCGCCTTGGGCGAGCAACTGCGCACGGCCCAGCAGGAGGCGCACGTGGCCGCCACCGAGACTCGCGAAAAGGCGGCGCTCGTCGACCGTCTTGAGAAAGACCTCGAGCGGGCGCGAACCGACGTCGACGGCGTTCGCGCCGAGCTGACTGCCTCGCGACGCGAGCTCGCCGACGAGCGCGAGAAGGCATCGAAAGCCGAGGCGAAGCACGGTGCGGAGAAGGAAGCCGCGCGGCGTGAGATCGATGAGTTGCGCCGCCGCGACAAGGAGCTGGCGCAGGAACTCGCTAACTCGCAGCGGGCGGCTACGAAGGCCGAGGCCGAGCGCGACAAGCTGTCCGAGCAGTTGGCCGATGTGCGCAAACGTACCGCCGACGAGATCCACCGTGCGCTGGAGAAGGTTCAGCAACGCGAGGCAGAGGCGGCACAGGCGCGTAAGGAGGCGAGAGCGGCCGGTGAGCAGCTCGCGCGCACGTCGGGCGAACTCGATGCCGCCAAGGCTCAAGTGGTCGACCTGCGCACGATCATCAAGGATCTGTCGCCCACGAAGCGGACGCCGAAGGCATGACGAATCCGCCCGCGCGACTTACCATCTACCAGCAGCTTCTCTCCGAACTTGCGGAGCTCGACAAGCGGATCGAGCAGGCACGGGCGCGCGAGCGTGTCCACGCGATCGAGACCATCCACGGCCTGATGGACACTTACGGCATCAAGCACAAGGATCTCGTCGGCAGAAACGGCCGTCGCGGCGCCTACCAAGTGAACGCGTTGCCCGCTCGCTATCGCGACCCGGCCACAGGGCAAGAGTGGTGCGGCCGTGGAAACGTGCCGCGATGGATTCGCGGGCAAGACCGCACCCGATTTCTAATCGACTGACCTTGTACCGCCATGTCTGAAGACGTTCAGCGCCTCAACTACAGCACACACGCGCTCGAGCAATTCGAGCGGCTGATCCCGACTATCCGCCGCGACATGCCGGGCATGCGCGCAGGCTACGAGGCCGTCGCGCACCTCCTGCGTATCGGCGTCAAGTACCTGCTGCCCAACTGCGCCGATCTCATCGACGTCAGCGAGCTCCGGCAGGTTCACATTGACAGCATGCGGCTACCGCATCCCGTCGCCGCGCTGGAAGCGCCGTGGGTGTTGCCCGACGGCGAAGGCGGCGACAAGGGTATCCTGCGCTGCCCGAAGCGCATCGCCTTGTGCGTCGAGCTCGACGAGGATGTCGCGGCGCTTCTGCCCGGTACTGAGCACTTGCTGAGCGAACCGGACGGCGGGGTGTGCGTCATTCCGATCTACTGGACCGACGCCGATCAATGGCAACTCGCGCCAGGCGGTGCCTTTGTGCCGCATTCCAACGAACTCAGCGCCTACGTGCCCGAACAGGCCGACGAGCGTACCCGCTTGCTCAACGAGCCCCTACGCGAGGCCGGGCTGTCCGCTCGCAAGATGCGTCAGTTTCAGGTCTCGCCCTTTGTCATCCTGCCCGAGCGGTACGAATTCGACGTTCAGCAACTCGGTTCGCTCCGGGCCGTCCACTCTGAGACCTTGGCCAACGCTCGCGACGAGATCCAGGCCCTGATCCAGACCGGATGTGTCGTCAACTGCGCGAACATCGAAGCGCCGACACTGGAAGCCCCGGCGAAGCTGAACAAAAAGCGGGAGCAAAACGGCAAGGTGCCGTTTTTCGACTATCGGGTGCTGGCCGTGCGGCCGAGCAATGCCGCCGATGGTCGCGGCAAGGGAGGGCAGCACGCCAGCCCGAAGGCGCACATCCGGCGTGGGCACATTCGCCGGCTCGAACACAAAACCGTATGGGTGTCGGATACGCTCGTCAATGCAGGCTCTGCGCGCGGCGTCGTCGTCAAGGACTATGCCGTCCGTCCGCTGAAACCCTGAGCCAAACCTTAGAGCACCTTCCAAACCGCCACTACAGGCCACAGAAAGGCCGCTGACGCGGCAAGCAAGCCGAGGCAGGCGGCAAGCAGCCCGAGCCGCCTCCCGGCCTTCAGGTCGTCTCTCGCGCGCCACGCAGCGCCGATCGCCGCCGCTGCGCCACCGGCCGCGGCGAGCCACCCCGCCGGCGTGCGCGCCAACGCCCCCAAGATCGCTACCAACGGACCGTCGCCCGGCGCAGGACCTGCCCAATAGGGAAGGCGTCCACTGCCCAGCACGAAGCCCACGAACACGCACAGCGACCCGAATGCCGCGAAGGCGAACCATGCCCATCCCCACGACAGCCACCGCGACGCGTCGACGAGGCGCACAGCAACCCGCTCGCTCGTCTTGCTTACCGCGTCGGCGAGCGTTCCGAGCGCCTTCTTCGTCTCCGCATCAGCGATCGCCGCCATTGTCGCCCGCTGTTCGTCGAGGATCTTGCCGACCTGATCGGAGATCATCCCCGGATACTTCCGATATAGCGTGTCGTAGGACTCCAGCGCCATCAACACGAGCCAAAGCGCATCGTTATCGCGAATGTTGAGCGCGTTCTTCACGCGATACAGGCTTTGAATCTCCTTCTCGGAAGGCTGCCGCCCCAGCAGCTTCTCGAAGCTCGCCTCAACGTCAAGCATCGAGCACTTCCCCGAGCGATTTACGCACTTCGTTGCGCCACCTGGTCAGTTCCGCGCGGTTGCCGATCGGCAGCTCTTTCATCGCCGCCGTGATCGACAGCCGCTTGCTGTACAGATCGTCGCTTACACGATCAGCAAGATCCGGCAAGTTGACCGACTTACCGCCGCCGTCTTCCACGGCTTTACGCGTCTTTGAGGTGTTGTACAGCTCGAACTTCCGCTCGTCGCCGAAATACGTGTTGCGCACGACATGAATCGCAGATCCCGGCAGCGATTCCATGTACTCCTTGAGCAGCTCCAGACTGTCGCGCTGACGGTTGATAACCCACAGCGTCACCAGCTTACGACCCAGCTCGCCGAGCGTGCTGTTCAGTGTCTCACCATATGCCGCCACGCCCTTGTTGTTCCTTGCCGCTGTATTGACCACAACGACCGCATCCGAATGCTCGTGACAAATGTTCACCAGATCGATCCAGCCGTTCGCCTCATCGAGGTTAATAAGCTCAGCTTTGATCTCATCTTTGTACATCTTCCACACGTCAGGATTCGACGTGTCCGATTCGATCAACAGAATCTTCTCTGAACGGTCCTGCAAGGTGTCGATCACGCCGATCGACACAGCCGATTTGCCGACACCGCCCTTACTGCCACCCACAAAATAGATCGGTTTCATTCCTTCTTACCTCTCAGATGTCGTCTGAATCAGCGCGCGGTGTGAAGCCGCCGCTTCGTTGAGAAGGCTCTTGAGCCTCCGCTTTAGCCGGCACGATCGGTGCCGTCGGTTTAGCGGCCTTGGCGCGCGATTCGCCTTCGATGATGCTGATTTTTTTCCTCGCTTCTCCCTCCTCAGAAGGCTTCGGCGTTTCCGCTTTTCGCCGTCGCTTCGGCTGCGTAGCAGCATGTCGTAACGCCTTCTCTGAAATCCGTATAAATCCCTTCATACGAAGTTTCTCGGCAATCTGAGCATAGCTATAGCCACGAGCCAGCCAATCGTTCACCACCCCAGCCATCAGCTTGATCGTCTGGGCTCTGTCTGCTGCCCGTTCGTTCTCGTCGATCTCCGGGAACTCTTTATCCAGTTCATCAAGCATCAGCTTGATCTGGCCAACAGTGTATTTCATATCATACCTATAGTACAAAAAAAGAGGTCCGCAGGACTCGATTCTAGTCTTTCAGCTTGATGAGTCAAATTCTTACCGCTAAACTTCGTGAACCGATAACGGTAGTTCGGGGACAGGGTAGGGTTTGCTATACCGCCATAAATGGCGACATAGCAACCGGCAGCGCACCAGTCGTTTCACTCCCTCTGCGCAGCCTACCGTCCCTGCTCAGGGCGAAGCCCCGAGACCCCAACAGCATGAGAGTCCAGTGTGAGTGGCAGTGAGGAACGACAGAAAACGAAGCACGTAATGGTGAGGGTGACGCCCGAACAGTTGGCCATTCTTCGCGAGAAGGCCACCGATTCCGGCGTCACCGTGCCGGAATACTTGCGCGCGTGCGGCCTTGGCCGCCGCACACGCAGCAAGATGGAGGCGCACATCATCAACGAATTGCGCCGCCTCGGCGGACTGCAAAAACATCTGTTCACCGAGGGCGGCGGCGTGCTGTCCAAAGAGTTTGCTGCAGTCCTCGTTGAAATTCGCGCAGCCATCGCACGGATCGGTGACTGACCGATGTTGGCGAAAATCCCCGAGCGACGCCAAGACGGCAGGTCCGACTTCGGCGACCTGGTGGAGTACATCACCAACCGCGACGACGACCAGGAGAAACTAAGTGACCAGCTCGATCCAAGCGACCGAAGAAGACACCACCAAATTCTTGAGCGTGCTCGAGAACATCTCGCAGGAGCAGAAGACCATCTGCGCGCTGCTCGACGAACTGATTCTATTGATGCAGATGCCGTCCGAGTCCGTCTTGAAAGTGCTCGAAGGGCTGTTGCTGCCTATGGGGCAGAACATGGTCGATCTGACGAGCGAGTTGAAGACGCAGCTCGTGGACGAGGAGGCGTAGATGGCGATCAACATCAACGAAGCCTTGCCCGTGCTCGAAACCATCTACGAGCAGCAGCAAGCTATCTCCGACAGGCTCCGCAAGCTGATCGAGACTTTCAAGAGCGAGCCCGAGCCCGTCGAGCCAACCTTGCGTTTAATGCTGAGTCCGCTCAACGAAGGCATGGACGAGATGCATCAGATGTTGTCGCCGACCTCGGGCGACTCCTCGGCGAGCCCGAGCGAGTCGTAACGCCCAACGGCGTCGCATGCGAACATAACTGCCTGTCGCTGGCGACCGCTGCCGGCGAAATGAATGCCGTCGCGGCACAGAATCCGCGGGTCAAGGACCCGGTGTATCACATCGTGCTGTCGTGGCCGTCGTCGGAATCGCCGACGGACGAGCAGGCTTTCGACTCTGGCAGGTACGCGCTCGCGGCTGTCGGCATGGCCGATCATCAGTACGTATTCGCCGTGCATCGCGATACCGACAACGCACACCTGCACATTGCCGTGAATCGCGTCAATCCCGATACGTTCGCGGCGGTCTATCCGGAGCGGGACTATTTCAAGCTCGATCGCGCGATGCGCGAGCTCGAACTCCAGAACGGGTGGCAGCACGACAAAGGACCATACGCCGTGTTCGAGCGTAACGGCCAAGTCGTCATCGATTGGGCGAGCAAAGATCCCAGCACGAAGGGCAAGCGACCGACGCCGGCGGCCGACATGGAGCGGCATGCCGATCAGGAAAGCCTGTTCACCTACGCGCGCGGCGAACCGCGCAAGGCGCTGCTGGCTGCGCTGAAGAACGACCAGCTCACTTGGCGGCAACTGCACAACCTTCTCGCGAAATATGGTCTCGAACTGCGCGAGAAGGGGCAGGGCTTCGCGATCTTTGATCTGAACTCAGGCGACACCACGCCGATCAAGGCCAGTGACATGCACGAGGCGCTTGGCAGAGCCAGGCTAGTCAAGCGCCTCGGCCCGTTCGAGCCGTCCGAGTCAACAACCGACTCCGTTCTGACCTACGACAAGCATCGACCACTGAAACGCGATCCCAAGGTTCGCGAAGAGCGCCGGCAGGAGCGCGCAGAGGCTCGGCGCGAGCTGCGCGCGCGGTACGACGAGTACAAAAGCGGCTTCGTCTATCGCCGGCTTGACCCGACCGACGTCCGGGCCCGGTTCGCGGCGATTCGGGCCGACGCGCGTCAGCGTCGCCTCGAGGTACGTCAAACAGTGACCGATCCAGCCGCCCGCAAGGCCCTGTACAGCGTGATCGCTTTCGAGACGCTGCGCGCACGCGATCGGCTTCAGCGGGAGATCCGCAACGAGCGCAAGGCATTGCGCGACGATCAGTCAAACCGACGCCAGCCATATCGTGAATGGGTCGAGCGTCAGGCGGCCACTGGCGACGCAGCAGCTATCAGCCAACTGCGTGGCTTCACCTATAGCGAGAAACGGCGTGCGAAGGAGCTCGAGCGGGCGCTCGCCAACGACGGAGCGGACGGCATCGTTCATCCGGACGACGCTGATCCTACAGCGCGTGACATCGCGGAAGGGATCTATTTCCGCGTTCGTCGGGACGGAACGGTCGTGTACCGTGTCGACGACGGCCGCGACGCCTTCATCGACCTTGGCAGACGCATCGACGTGTTGGCGAAGGGCGCGGCAGACAACTCCGCGATCGCCGCAGCTCTGCACCTGGCCGCCGAGAAGTATGGCGGCACGTTCGAACTCACCGGCAGTGAGGAATTCAAGCGCCGGGCAATCGACATCATGCTCGAATACAAAATCGACGCCCGCCTCAAGGATGCGGCTCAAGACGCGCTGCGTCGCTCCAGAGCCGCCGAGTTGGCGCGGGCAAGCCGCGACGCAAAGACTAGGCAACAACGCCGGAAATAGCCCCTTTCATTGCCCTCTTCGGTTTTGTATAGTAACCTTAATACGAAATTTAAAAGGAGGGCCACCTATGGCTATGCCGCGTTACACCCTTGCCGGTTTGCTGATCGGCCTCGCGCTCACTGGCTGCGCGACCCAGCCGAAGACCGACAACGCTCAAACCGAAATCGATCGCCAGATCCTCGACGCCTCGCAGAAGATCCAATCTGCGCAGGCCGACCTGTATCAGGCCGGTGCGCTGAATCAGGCGACCACGAAGTTGCCAGTGTCGATCGTCGACGATCAGCACCGCGTCACACTCTCGTGGCAGGGCGACGCCCTGCAGCTCCTGAACAAGCTCGCGCATGATCGCGGACTCGCGTTCTCGTTCATGGGCTTGCGCATGCCGCTGCCGGTCAACATCGACGTCAAGGACGCGTCTTACGACGCCGTGATGCAGATGGTCCGGGCGCAAATCGGCTACCGCGCCGATGTCACGCAGTACCCGGATAAGCTGGTACTGCAATACAACCGTCCGCAGTCCTGATACGGGGAGACGATCATGAAGCGCTTTGTCGTCGCGGCGATCCCGCTCCTCGTGGCCAGCATGGCACATGCTGCCGAGACCCAAGCCCCGGCCGCCGCATCGGCCCAGCAGGCGCAAACGCCGGCAACAGCGTCCTCGGCATCGGCCCCGGTCGCTCAGGCGCCGGCTGCGCCGGCACCCGAAGCTCAGGCGTCGACGCCGGCATCTGAAGATCAGCCGGTCACGCTTGATTCGCTCCTGAATCCGCCGTCGAAGGCGACCACCGGCCTCACGGATCTGCGCATGCAGATGCTCACCGAAGCCGGCAAGACGGTAGGCTTCCGCGGCGGCATGGCCGCACGTGCGCGCGTACTTCGCGACGCGCTCAACGCACGCGCCGAGAACCTCGATACCATCTTCCAGTTCTCGCCGCTCATCAACCGCAACGGCACCATTCCTCCGGTTATCGTCGAGGCCCGCGAACTGTCGTCGTTCTCGCCCGACCAGATTCGCACCGCGAATCGCGTCTACAAGATCGAGAAGGAAGAGCGCTTCGTCAGCGTTCCGCCGACGTGGCGAGACTACCTGTTTGTCGGGCTCCCGATGAAGGGCGGTGTCGATCTTCCGACCTTCGATACTCGGCCGCAGAACGGCAACGAAGAGGCTGTTTGGCGCGATGCAGTCAAGAACGGGTGGAGCGCAGGTGAACAGCAGGCGGATGCGATCCTTGCCGCCAATTTCAACCGGCTCACGCGTGACTACACCGGCATGGTGCGGTACTCGACGCTCGTGCAGGAGGGCATGATCTCCACTACGCGCGTCGCTGAATCCCGTCAGACGGTCACTGGTGACGGCCGGCAACTCATGCTCGGCGATACCCTGCGCCGCGTGACGAGCAAGGCAACGTTCGAAACGAACCCGAACAAGTGGAGCCCAACCGTCAATCGCGGCGAACAGCCCGCGCCGAAGGTCGCACCAGTTCCGCAGTCGGGCACTGCGCCTGCTGCCAAACCACCGGCAACGCAGATCGAAGGCCGACCGCTTGGCGACGACGAGAAATGAGTGAACTCATCCAGTTCGAGCCCTACGATTTTCGGGGCGACGTGACCGCGCATACTTTCAAGCACTTCTTGAAATATTGCTCGGATTATGGCGTCTCGGACATTCTCGTGCAGGGCGGCGATTACGCATGGGTCGAAATTCACGGTCGTCAGCGGCAGGCGAGCACCCACACGATCAAGCAGGGCCATCTATCCAGCCTGCTCAGTTCAGTGTGGCAGGCCGAGGTCGAGAACAATGTGCGTGGCGGTCACGGCGCGGACCGCTCATTGGAGCTCGCCGGGGAAGAGCTTGGCATCGAGCGCGGCAAGTTCCTTCGTTTCCGCTGCAACTTCATCCAGGGTCGCGTGGCACGGTTCGACATGGCCTACGCGATCACCATGCGCCTGATCCCGTTCGACTTGCCCGACATTACCAAGATGGGCATCGAGCAGGAGCTGTTTGAGGCGTTCTATCCCGGCATGGGCCTCGTTCTCGTCTGCGGCCCGACCGGCTCGGGCAAGACCACACTTCAATCCGGTGTCTACGGCTATGCCGGCATCTACATGCCGGACCGCAAGGTCATCACCTACGAAGACCCGATCGAATTCGTGCTCGGCGGTGCGCACTGGAAAGGCCCGCAGCCGCACCAAGCTCAAGTTGGTCGCGACATTGAGAGTTTCGCCACTGGCCTGCGCAATGCCATGCGCCGCAAGCCGAGCATCATCGGCATCGGCGAAATGCGCGACCTTGAGACGATCGACGCTGCGATCGAGGCTGGTCTGACCGGTCACTTGACCTACGGCACCATGCACACCGAGTCGTGCGCCGAGACGATCAACCGCGCGATTCAGGTCTATCCACCGCAACAGCAGTCGGCCGTCGCTTCGCGTCTGCTCGGCTGCCTGCGTGTCATTGTCGTGCAGCGCCTGCTCAAGACAACTGACGGTAAGCGCGTTGCCGTTCGTGAGTTCGTGATATTCGATCGCGACTTCAAGAACGAGTTGCAAATGCAGCCTTACGACCAATGGGCACCGATAATCCGCGCACGTCTGGAGTCCGAAAAGGCGACGCTGGACGATAAGGCTTGGGCTCTCTACGAGGCTGGCCGTATCGACAAGAGCGAATTCATCGAACTGGCCGGCCATAAAGCATTCCGTATCCGTTCGCAGGAGGCAGCATGAGCATCTCCATCTGGCGCCACGCTTCGCAGACACCGACGCTGCTCGGCATTCCCTGCATCGCGTACATGCCCATCTTCGTTTGGCTGTTCCACATGCGTTGGTGGACCTTCTGGACCGCCGTGGGCGTGATCGTGTTCTTCGCCGTGCTGGCGAAGTTCGGCCTCACGTTCAAGGTCCTATGGCAGAAGTTCCTGCACCTGCTGCGCGGTTCGCGCATCTACGCCCGTCCGTGGTGGTATCGCAACCGCTTCCAGGATCACGAGTGATGCTCGAGCGAATCCGCATTTCCATTGCGCGTGCGAGCGAGATTCGCAACCTCGAGCGCCAAGTCGCAGCCTCGCCACGCGCGAAGGCGTGCAACATTCACCAGCTCGGCCACGATCGCGCCGTATGGCGCATCCCTGTACCAGGTCAGGCCGATCGTTACATGTCGGCATCCGCTGGCCACATCGGAAACGAGATGTTCGCGGTGCATGTCGACGCCGACGCCTTCTACCTCGCATGGTTGCGCAGCGACGAGCAGTGCGTTTTGCGCTCGCAGATGCCGCGCGACTACAAGTATGCGTATGCGGTCGACGGATTCGCGCAAGGCAGTTCCAATCCGGTACCGCTCGCCGACGTCGGCGCATGGAACGACGAGCGCGGCCGCACGCACATCGGCTTCACCAACGGAATCACGCGGAGCTTCTGGCTCATCTCCAATGGCGCTCCCTCGTTTCCGGTGCAGGTCCACGGGCGCGAGTCGGCCGAGCTGCTGCATCGCACGGCCGGAGCGACCCAAGGGCCGATCTGCTACGCGGATTTGTTCGCACCCGCCGACCTGCGAAACGCGCCGAACCGGTCGCCCAGCCGCGCGCCGCGGCCATGATGTTTTCTCTCAGCCTCTAGCACGGCCCTCGGATAACGCTAGAGGACTTCTCGCCGGCCCTTGTGGCCGGTTTTTTTTGCCCGGCAGAGGTCGCTCGCGCGCTGGCGCCGGGCAAAATAAAAGGCCACCGAAGTGGCCTTTTGGAAGGATCTCGATTGGATCGTCATTTCCAGATATTGCTCCAGAAGGCCGACGATTGCGACGACCCTGCACTGGTCTGCTGCAACGACGGGCCACTGATCTGCGGCACGCTGCCAACGATCTGGCCAGCGCCCGTGCCATTCACAGCACTGCTGACCTGGCCGTTGATGCCGTTCATCACGCCGTTGATCTGGCCATTGACGTCACCGACGACGCCGTTGACCTGATCACTTGCGATCTGGCAGACCTTATTCTTGATCTGGTCGAAGATGTCAGAGAGGGACGGGAATTGCGGGGCGGTAAGCACCGAAGTGATACCGCCCACGCATTTTCCAAGAATGTCCGAGGAGGACCGTTCGCTTTGGGCAGTCTGCTGCGCAGCCTGTTTATCCCGATCGTAACCGCTCTGACTGCCTTGCGCAGCAGCGCTGCCGCTTCGGCAGGTCGCTGCCTGTACGCTGACAGCAGAGCACAGCAACAGCACGAATAACGCGCGTACATAGATTTTCATGGCGATTCCCTCGATGGATTAACAGGCGGCACGGCGTCAAGCCTTAGCGCGCGAACTACGGCGTGCTTTTGGAGCGCCGGCCGCGTCCTCCTTTGCTTTGGCTGCCGGCGCCGTCGGTTTTGGGCTCGCTTCTCCCGGAGCCGCGCTGCTCTTGCTGTCGTCTTTCGGACGCGCTTGACGCGCCTCCTGAAAGCCCAGCTTCCGGTGCAGCTCGTCGTCGACGTTCTTCGTGATCCGCGCTTTGATGACTTCGTTCCCGACGCTGAACAACACTTCGTCGAAGTATACGGGTTTCCCGTCCGAGCGACGGTTCACGGCGTTACCGAACCCGAGTTCCTTCCAGTTCGTGTCGTCGCCATTGCCATGCGGCTCGACGAGCTTCAGGAAGTTCGGCTTGATCTCGCCGGTCTCGGGATCAGGGTTCTTGCGCTCGTTCATGTGCGCGATCACCTGGTGCTTCTCGTCGCCGACCTTGATGAAGCCCTGCAGATAGTCGCCGTTGCCCTTGAACAGCAGCGCCGTCGTGTCGAACTCGCCATTGTCGAGCTTGCGCACACCGCGCAAGATCAATTTCGGCTCGTTCTCTTTTGATGCCTGATTGTCACTCATAGCAGTTACCTCACTGTTAGACGATTTCGCGCTAACTTCACCATTGCCCATTGCGTCGCGCACGCGCAATTCGGATTCCGAACCGGATACAAAGCCGGCCGGTTCAGATTTCATGTTCGCGAGATAGCCGTCGGCGTCCGCCGGCGGATCACAAGGCTTCCCAGCCTTGTCGAACCAGTAAATGAGATCGGGGGAGGGCTGAGGCCCGAGTTGCTCGAGGTCGGTCTTGAGCTCGTCATCGCTCTTGGCCCACACCTGGATCGCTTCGCGCTGCACGGACCACCAATCGAGCGCGCGCACGGGGAGCAGATCGGCCGCTAGGCGACTCGCCGGCGCGTCATCCGGTGCATCTGACGGCGAGGCCGTCACGGGCGCGTTTCCCGCTTCCTGATCGCCGTTAGCCGGCTTGCCGATGAGCGGCTTCGGTTCCGCCCCTTCCTGCGCTTCCGGCAGCTTCGGCTCCTCACCCGCGGCCTTCGCGAGCTCGCGGCGAAGCGCGTCCTGTTGCGGGTTCTTCAACGTCACGTCGACCTTATGCTTGAGCATGATCTCGATCGCGTGCCGCTGAAACGCCTCGCTACCCGTCAACTCGAACGAGCCGCCGTACTTCTCCTTCGCGAGCAGAATCGCGGCAAGGATCGCTTCTTCATCTTCATTCGCCTTGCTGGCCATCACGATCTGTTGACCGTGATCGATGAACGCCGGGCGCTCACTCACCATGTAGAGGACGCTGCCGTCCTTCTGAGCTTTGTACGTGACGTTTTCGAGCAGCTTGCTGATCGCCAGCTCGGGATCGAACGGTTTGTCGTCGGCGTCGCCGTCCTTGGCCTCGCCAGCGAAGCCGTCGGCTTCTTCCGCTGCAGGCAACGGCGACGCCGCGACCGGCGCAGCGGCAGGTGCGGTAGCTGCTGCTTGCATGGCCTCGTCGGTCTTCTCGGCGCTCGCGGTCTCCGGGCTGTCGCTCGCGAGCGACTTCGCTCGCGCGTGGGCGACAGCCAGCAGATCCTGCGTCTCTCGCAGCGCAAACGTATCGGCGTTCGCTGCTCTAAGGGCCTCGAGGCGCAGCTCCAAACCGAACGCATAGTGCTCGACCGCCTGACGACGTTCGAGAACATAGCGCGGTGCCGGATCGCCTTCATTGCCAGCTCGCAAGGCCAAATCGGCGATCACTTCCTCGTGATTCGCCGACGCCCGCGACGCCTGATATGCCCGTTCGCCTTCGAAAGCCCGTTGGACTGCGCTTTCGGGAAAAGGGCAGGGCCGCGTCGTATCGACGCGCGCCATCGTCGTCGCGAGTTCGAGGGCCGCGCCTAGGTCGGCGCGATCGCCGCCGAGATACACGCGATCGACAGCACGGCCGAGTCGTGCCCATTCGGCATCGGGGACACGCCCAGCATCTTTGAACGATTCAGCGATGCGCAGCGCTGCCTGTTGCTCGGCGAGAAGTGCCGCACGACTATCCACGTAATCGCGCGCTTTCCGTTCTTCCTTCTCGGCGGACCTTCGATCGTTCTCAGCGGAGAGTGTCTTGACACGATCGACCATTTCTGCATCGATTGTCTGAAGAATTTCCGCATATGAAACGTTTGCGGAAATATTTTGAAAGATGTCATCGGCCGCAAGCTCGTGTCGATCGCCTGGCATCGCATGCCAGGCGGTCATGTCAGCGACGGCCCAATGTCGCACGAAGTCGGGTGCGAGGGCCTCCGATTCTTTCGTCTTACGGACCGTGATAAGCCAATCTCGATACGCAATAGACCGTTGCCCAATCGAGCCCTCGGGCGACACTTGAGAACCCGTTCCTGGACTGACCAAGCGCTCGTAAACCGCTTGGCGGAATTGCTGCATAACTGCGTCAGACTCAGCGCTCATAGGGCATTCCCTAGTTAGTGAAGGGCTGGGTTCGCCTCAAGTCACGACGCATACAGGCCGTTAAACGCCTAGTTGTTACCGTGAGCCGATCGTGGGGCTGAACCCTAGCCGCGCGAATTTCGTATCGTGTATATTATTCAAAATAGCCCGCCTTGGGAAGTGCCTAGAAAACACTGCCCACGGAGGGGCATCCTTGCTATCATTCCGTGAATGAGTATGGATATGAAAAATGAACAGCTTCAGCCAATCTGCGGAACTGACTTGGAGCGCTGGAGGATCGAGAACGGTCTGACGAAAGTTGCGGCAGCGGACGCATTCGGCTTGCAGAAAGCGAAGTGGGAGGAGCTGACCAGTGCTGAGAACTCGGCAAAGCAGATCGCCGATCCGGTAGTGGCCATGCTCCTTCATTTGTATCGGCAACACCCTGAATCAGCGCCCGTAGAACTGCCGCCCGACGTCAAGGAGTTTTATGACTTCCTCGGACTGCAGGACACGCCGCAGGATCGCGACAAGTTCGCAACGCTGATCGGACGTTCGCCGCCGTCGGTATATCGCTTGCTATTGCATGACGGTAAGCCCGGTCGGCCGGTGATGCGTTGGATCGAAGCAGTGCGACGGCTCAAGCTGACGCCGAAGAAAACTCTTCGGACGATGGCTGACGTAGTGAGCAGTGTTGGCGACCGACAGCACGTCGAGAAAGTGCTGATTCAGGGCTGGACTAAACAAGGTGATACTGGTGACAACGAGTGAGAAGCCCGACTCACAGCATATTATTGAACTATCGACGGTGTACTTTTACGAAGGTGCGGCGCCGCGCGTGATCGCGCTGAAGGATTGCGGTTTGCCTATGAAAAGCCCCGTTCCTGGGGCTTTTTCCGCTTTATACGGATACCAAAGCAAGCAGGAAGGATTCATGGCGGCTCGTGCCTATGCCGACAAGAATCGCCTGCAGTTCACCGTCATAGATCTGCTGGTCAAGCTGGACCAGAAACAGAATCCGCTCATGATGAAGCCGGAGGATCTGCCACAGCACGACTTCATCACGTTCCAACGGCTGTCGCGGAGCATGATGGACGAACTGCAGGGAATCCTGAAACGGCAGCTCGAGCACGAGGGCGTCGATACGAGCACGCTCGACCCGTCGAAACCTCATGTGCTCCTGATGCAGCGACCGGACCTGATCGCATCGGTTATCAACGAGCCGGGCTGGGAACACATGAAGGTCGTGACCTACCCGGCGAAGATCGCGCTCAGTGAAAAACCGCTGAACGTCGGCACCGTGCCGTTCAGGCATTGGGACTCGATTCAGAAGGCCACGTGTCGATTGAATCCAAACATCCAGATCACGCTCGATCCGCCGGATCAGCGCACAAAGGATGCCCCGGCGAGTGCGCCGGCACCAACCGACCGCCCACGCGCTCCGCGTATGAAGTAACGAAGCCGCCGAAGGGCGGCTTTTTCACACGTGCATTCAGCAGAGCAGGGCAG
>NZ_BAYB01000065.1 GCF_000685035.1 Paraburkholderia ferrariae NBRC 106233 | reverse complement strand
AACCCGAACGGCAAGGTCGACCGCAAGGCACTGCCCGCCCCGGAATACGCAGCACGCGACTACGAAGCCCCGCAGGGCGAAGCAGAAGCCGCTCTCGCGCAGATCTGGTCTGAAGTACTAAGCATTGATCCAATAAGCCGCACCGACAACTTCTTCGAACTCGGCGGCGATTCGATCCTGCTCATGAAAGTCGCGGCGCGCATACGTTCCGCGACGCACTTCGACGTACCGTTGCCAATGTTGTTCGCACACCCAACGCTCGCGGCCCTCGCAACCTGCATCACGACGGACGCGAAGCCCACAACACACGCGGATCCCGCGCCGCCACTCACCCCCATCGCGCGCGAAGCCGCCTTGCCGCTTTCCCCAGCGCAGCGCCGTGTCTGGATCGCGTCGCAGCTCGCGGGGCCAGGCTCGTCGGCGTACAACGTTTCGGCATCGGTACGGCTCGAAGGCGACGTATCCGAGGCGCGTGTGGCGCAGGCGCTTGCGCTGCTCGTCGATCGCCACGAGGTGCTGCGCACGTCATACCCGGATCGCGGCGGCCTGCCCTACGCGCGCGTCGCCGGCCCGGTACACGCCGACCTCGTGATCCGCGATCTCACTGCCGTTCCCGTCGAAAAGCATCCCTGGGTACTGCGGCAGATCGCACTCGAACGGATCGACCGCCCGTTCGACCTCGCGGGCGACGCACTGCTGCGCGCAACGCTCGTCAGGATCAACGCGCGGCACGCGCTGCTGATGCTGTCGATTCATCACATCGTCTGCGACGGCTGGTCGATGGGCGTGCTCGTGCGCGACTTCTGTGCGTTCTATGCGGCAGGTGAGCGAGCGGCGTTGCCCATGCTGCCGGTGCAGTACGTCGATTACGCCGCATGGCACGCGCGCGTGCTTGAGGGCGCGCGCGGCGAAGCGCTCAAGGCGTTCTGGCGCGACCAGCTTGCCGGCGCGTGCGGCGTGCTCGATCTGCCGACCGACTTCCCGCGCCCGCCCACGATCTCCGATACCGGCGATTCGCTGCGCGGCACCCTCGATGCACGGCTCGTGCAACAGGTCACACGCTTCGCGCGCGAGCAGCGTGTGACGCCGTTCGTCGTGCTGCTCTGCGCGTTTCAGGTTCTGCTGCATCGGCTCACGGGCAGCCACGACGTTCTGATCGGAACAGATGTCGCCGGCCGCACGCGCATCGAACTGGAGCCGCTGATCGGATTCTTCGTGAACGTGCTGCCGCTGCGTCTCGCCTTGGACGACACGCGCAATCGCGTTCCGGTCAGCGAGCTTGTCGCGCGCACGCATGCGAGCGCCGTCGCGGCACTCCAACATCAGGATCTGCCGTTCGACCAGATCGCCGCGTGTGCGCCGGTCAGGCGCGACGCGGCGCGCAATCCGCTGGTGCAGGCGCTGTTCGTCTTGCAGAACACGCCCTCGGCGCCAATCGAGCTCCCCGGCGTGGTGGCCGAGTTGATCGACCTGCCGGCCAGCCACTCGAAATTCGACATGGGGCTGTTCATCAACGAAGGTGCTGGCGACTGGCAGGTCGAATGGGTGTTCGCGACCGCGTTGTTCCGGCACGCGACGATTCAGCGCTGGCTCGACGAATGGCTTCGTTTAGTGGAGGACATCGTGACTCAAACCGGAATTTCTGTCATGGGCGACGCGCCCGCCACCGAAGCGACGAAACCGGCAACGAAACCGGCAACGAAGCCGGCAACGCAGGCCGGCACGGCGGACAAGTTCGCCAGGCTCAAGAAGATCGCATCGCGCGGGCCGCGGCAGGGCGCCGACGCGCGGCAGGCGGACAGTCCTGCGAGAGTGTCGCTGCTGCAGCCAGGCAGGGTCATGCCTGTGGTGCTCGAACCGCACAGCGCCGACGTCGATCCGCTCGCATGGGCAGCGCAGCACCGCGCGTTTATCGAGGCGACGCTTGCGCGTCACGCCGCGATCCTCTTCAGGAATTTTCGCCTGCCTACGCCCCAGGCGTTCGAGGCGTTCGCCGAGGCGATGTGTCCGGGCCTCTACGGCAGTTACGGCGATTTGCCGAAGAAGGAGGGCGGCAAGAAGACGTATCGCTCGACGCCGTACCCCGAGCGCGAAATGATTCTCTATCACAACGAAAGCGCCCATCTCGAACAATGGCCGCGCAAGCAGTGGTTCTTCTGCGAACTGCCTTCGCGCGTGGGGGGAGCCACGCCAATCGTCGATTGCAGGGAGATGTTGCGCGAATTGCCGGCCGATATCGTCGAGCGGTTCGCATCGGCTGGCCTGACGTACATTCGCACGTTCACCGACCGTCTCGATGTTTCGTGGCGCGACTTCTTCGGCACCGACGAGCGCGCCGAGGTCGAACACCGGCTGCGTTCGGCCGGCACCGCATTCAACTGGCTCGACAACGACGGCCTGCAGACGCGCACCGCCTGCCCCGGCGTGATTACGCACCCGGTGACAGGCGAGCGCTGCTTCTTCAATCAGGTGCAACTGCATCACCCGTATTTCCTGAAGCCGGAGATTCGCCGCGATCTGCTCGACATGGTTGGCGTGGATTACCTGCCGCGCAACGTCTGCTATGGCGACGGCACGCCGATCGACGACACGACGATGGCGCGCATCGGCGAAGCCTACGAGCGCTGCGCCGTGCGCTTCGAGTGGCGCAAGGGCGACGTGGTGATGCTCGACAACATGCTCGCCGCGCACGCGCGCGACCCGTATGAGGAGCCGCGAAAGATCGTCGTTGCCATGGGTGAGATGGTGCCGCGCGCGAGCGTGGGGGATGCGCATGCACGGCTGCTTGAAGATGCGGCAACCACGAAGCAGGAATAAGGCAAAGAGCCGGGCGTAGAACAAGCTCGTATCAGCAGGAAACGGAAATTCGAATGAACATGAGCGAAGCAATACATCAGGCCGGCAACGATGGCTGTGCACTTTCCCCCGAGCAGCAGGTCGTGCTGGCCGATTCGTCGCTGTGCAGCGATCCGGCGGTTTTCTCGGCAACGCTGAAGGGGCCGTGGCGCGGCGAAGACTTGCGGCGTGCCTGCGAGCAGGTATTTTTGCGGCACGACATCCTGCGGACGGTGTTTCGGCAGACACCCGGCTATACGTTGCCGAGGCAATACCCGCTTGAGGGCGCACTGCCGCAGTTGGAGGTGTTTGATGCGCGGCACGCCAAACCCGAGGACTTCGCGCGTTTGCAACAGGCCGCCGCGCAACTCGAAGAAGGTCGTCTCGCGCGCTGCGTATTGCTGGTGCGGCTGGTGCGGCCGGTGCGCGACGACGATCAGGCGGACAACGGCGCGCGATTCGTGCTGAGCGCTTCGCGGCTCGTTGCCGACGAGACGGGGCTTGCGTCGCTGTATCGCGATGTGATTGAGGCATACGTCCGTTTGGACCGCGACGATTCGGCAGACGAATTTGAAGAGGATAACGAAACGGTTCAATACGCGCAGTTTGTCGAATGGCGCGAGGAACTGGCGATAGGCGAGGAGGCGAGAGACGGCGCGGCGTACTGGACGCGCTATCTGGAACGTGTGGCGGCCGAACAAGCGGAAATCCCCGCTTTGCCTTACCGGAAGCTGATTGCGCGAGACAGGGCATCGCCGGCGCAGCAGTCGCGGCCGGATACTGGGCACGAAGCGCACGGAAACGCAGAGGCCCGCTCGATCCGCAGCAATATCGACTGCACGCTCGACAGCGCTGCCCACGCGTGTGGCGTGACGCCCGCGGTACTCGCACACGCCGCGTGGTGGCTTTTGCTCGCGCGCATCGCCGGAGAGGAGCACGTGCTCGGCGCGTGGCAGCACGACAGCCGCGACGGCGCGCCGATGCTAGAAGGCAGTATCGGCGCGTTCGTGCGCACCTACCCGGTCGCGCTGGCCTGCCCGGCCGAGCGCCCGTTCATCGATCTCGCGCAGGAATTCGCCGCGCTGCTCGAAGCCCATACGCGCTGGCAGGAGCACTGGCCGGCGAATCCGGCAACGCTCGATCGCCCGCTGCGCGCGTTCGATCGGGTGGGCTTCGCGTTGAGCGGCATTGTGCCGGACTGGACAGGCATGCGCGGCGCCGAACAACTTGGGGCGCAGGCCGATCGAATCCATGCGCTGCTGCCGGGCTATGAGCTTGCGTTGCAGATCGATGTGGATGCAACGGGCGTCCCGCGTGCCGCGACGCTCGCCTTCCGCAGCGATTGCTACGGCGAAGTGGATGTAGAGGCGCTGCTGGGTCAATACATCACGTTGCTCGCGAGCATCGCTTCGAATCCGGCATCCACAGTCGGTGCGCTGGCTATCGACAACGCCGAACAGCAATCGCGCCTGCTCGCCTGGAAGGGCGACACGCGAGACTGGGCTACCCAGACGCTGCCCGCGGCAATCGCCGCGTGGGCCGCGAAAACACCCGATGCGCCGGCGCTCGCCGCGCAGGATCTGTCCATCAGCTACGCGGAACTGGAAGCGCGCGTCGCGCATGCGGCGGCGATGCTCAATGCAAGAGGCGTTAGTCGCGGCAGAGTGGTCGGGCTCTTGATGCCGCGCTCGGCGGCGCTCGTTGTCGCGCTGCTCGCAACGATGCGCGCCGGGGCCGCCTATCTGCCGCTCGATCCTGCGTGGCCCGCTGCGCGGCGCGAGGAGATCGTCGCGCAGGCGGGGGTGCGCCTCGTATTGTGCGAGCGCGGCGCGCAGGTTTCGCCGGATCATGTCGAATTCGATGCCTTGCTTGAAGCTTCATGCGCGAGTGCCGATGCCGCCGCCGGCGCGAACCCCGGTCCCGACGATAACGCCTACGTGCTCTACACCTCGGGATCGACTGGCAAGCCGAAGGGTGTTGCCATCGGCCACCGGCAATTGTTCAACTATGTGGCCGGCAGCAGCGAGGCGCTTGGCCTCCACCCGTGCCGGCGTTTCGCGCTGACCTCGACCGTCGCTGCCGATCTGGGCAACACCACGCTCTTCGGTGCGCTTTACAACGGCGCTTGCCTCGTCATCGCGCAGGCGGACGACATCAAGGACGCGCAGTCGTTTGCGGCCTTCGTGCAGCACAACCGCATCGATTGCCTGAAGATCACGCCCTCGCATCTGGGTGCGCTGCTCGACACCGGTACGCCGCGTGTGCCCGATGTCGTGGTGCTCGGCGGCGAACCCGTGCCCACCCGCCTCGCGGCGAGGCTGCACGAACTCAACCCCGCAGCGCGGCTCTTCAATCACTATGGCCCGACCGAAACGACGGTCGGCGTCCTTGTCCACGCGTATCGCGGCCACGACGATCGGGCGGCAAACGCGCCGAACCTGCCGCTTACCGCGGCGCTGCCGAACTGCCATGTGTACGTGCTCGACCGCGCGATGCGGCTCGCCCCGGTCGGCGCGACCGGTGAGTTGTATATCGGCGGCGCGCAGGTCAGCAGCGGCTATATCGGGCAGGGCGGGCAGGAGGGGCAAGACGTGTTCGTCGATAACCCTTTCAACCCCGGCGAGCGGCTGTACCGAAGCGGCGACAGGGCGCGCTATCTGGCCGGCGGCGGCATCCAGCTTGTCGGGCGCGCCGATGCGCAGGTCAAGATTCGCGGCTTTCGCATCGAGCCTGCCGAAATCGAAGCCGAACTTCTGCGCCTGCCCGGCGTGCGCGAAGCCGCGGTGCGTGCCTGGGGCGACGAAGCGGGGCGCCAGCTTGCAGCCTATGCGGTGTGCGCCGATCCGGACGCCCAGGGCGCCGAGGCGACCGCGCGCGCATTACGCGAGCGGCTCGCGCAGCGCCTGCCCGACGCGATGGTGCCCGCGCATTTCATCGTTCTCCCCGACTTGCCTCGGCTCGCAAACGGCAAGATCGACCGGCGCTCGCTGCCGGACCCGCATGAGCGCCGTGCAGCCGCCCAGTCGCAGGCCGCGCGCACGGCCCTGGAGGCGTTATTACTGAGAACTATTTATGATTTGCTTGCCAGACCCCTCGCCGATATCGACGCGAACTTCTTCGACGCGGGGGCCGACTCGCTCGTCGCCATCCGGCTCGCTTCGCGCATTCGCGAGCAGTTGCGCGTCGAGGTGCTGCCTGGCGTCGTGTTCGCGCATCCCACCGCAAGACAACTGGCGCAAGCGCTGAGCGCCGCCTCCCCCAGCGGCGGCGAAATCGAGCGCGTTGCCCGGTTGCGGCTGCGCTTCGACGCCATGACGCCGGAAGAACGCGAGCGCCTTCTGCACGCCGCACGGGAAGCGAAGCACGCCCAGGCCGAACCCGGGAAATCGGGCTGACCGGAGCGGTTCGTCAGGGGTTTGCCACAGTGCTCACCGCCGGAGTTGCCAAGCTGACCAAGAACACATACCATTCCACTTCTTAAATAAGAATCATTATCATGTTGTGAAATTTTTCAGGCGGACGATTGGCCAATCGGCCAGATCCATTTCAAACAGGGTGAAATCAACGCGGGTCGGGGTATGAAAAGCACGAATATCGGGAAGGGGAGCGGGGTGGCGGCAAATCGGGTTCAGGCGCGGGATTGCGCCGTGCGGTGCCTGCTGACGGCGGGCGCGCTCGCCGCAGGCATGGCGTTTTCGCTGGCCGCACAGGCGCAGCAGTCGAGCGGCACATCGGGAACGTCGGCCGCCTCGGCTGCGGCGCCGGGGGCGGCTTCCGCGCCGGGTGCAGACGCTTCGTCAACGCTCCTCAAGCCGGTGACGGTCACGGGAGATCGCGACCAGGCGGCAGACGCCGTGAATCCGCCGACCACGGTCGGCTCGAAAACGCCGCTCACGCAGCGGGAAATTCCGCAGTCGGTGACCGTGATCCCGCAGGAGCAGATCCAGCAGCAGAACATGCAGACGCTGAACGACGCGATGCGTGCCGCACCGGGCATTACGGTGGCTCAGGACGACTCCGAGCGCACGACCTTCTACTCGCGCGGCTTCCCGATCAGTTCGTGGCTGCTCGACGGCATCCCGACCACGCAGAGCCTGACGTCGATTGCACCGAATCTGGGAATGTTCGACCGCGTCGAAGTGTTGCGCGGCCCGGACGGCTTCCTGAACGGCTTCGGCAGCGAGGGCGGCGCGGTCAATCTGGTCCGCAAGCAGGCGCCCGATGCCTTCAGCGCAAACGCCGAATTGTTTGGCGGGACTTACAGCAACGCCGGCGGGATGCTGGACGTGGGCGGCCCGATCAACAGCGCCGGCACGCTCAAAGGCCGCGTGGTGGGCTCGTGGCAGAACCAGGCACTGACGCAGGATTCGACGTCCCGGCATGACAAACTGCTGTACGGCACGCTGGAGGCCGACTTCACGCGCGACACGAAGCTGCGCGTCGGCGCAAGCTTCAGCGAGATGGATCAGAAGGCGGTATGGACCGGCGTGCCCTCGCTGTCGAACTACACGTTCCTGAATCTGCCGCGCTCGACCTACATTGGCGCACCCTGGAACGACAACACGTATTTCAACACCACGGCCTTCGCCGAACTGGACCAGAAGCTGGCCCACGGCTGGAACGCCAGACTTGCGTTCAACTATCTCGGCAGCCGCAGCTCGATCCTGAACGGTAGCGTCAACGGGCCGATCAACGTCGATTCCGGCGACGGCTATCTGGCCGACAACAAGTGGCACCAGACCGACGACCAGGAGTCGATCGACGCAGTGCTTAGCGGTCCTGTGAATCTGTTCGGCCGGACTCATCAACTCACGCTCGGCGCGAACTGGCAGCACGAAAACCTGAGAACGATCAACTACTACTGCAGCGCGGATAATCCGTTCTGTTCGTCCACGGGGCCGCTCTTCTCGAGTTTCCCGCAGCCGGCATTCAATGGTCCGGTGTCCGACGAAACGACGATGACGAACCAGTACGGCATCTACGGCAATGCGCGTATCAGCCTGGCCGATCCGCTCACGCTGGTGCTGGGCGCGCGCGCGAGCTGGTGGAATTCGAGCCTGACGCCCAACCCCGATGCCAACTACTGGGGCGATCCGAACCGGCACAGCGAGGTGTCGGGCCGCGTCACGCCTTATGCCGGCCTCATCTACGACATCAACAACAACTACTCGGTGTACGCGAGCTACACGAGCATTTTCCGGCCCCAGACGGCCTACGACGTCAACGGCAATCTGCTCAAGCCGCTCGAAGGCGAGCAGTACGAAATCGGCGTGAAAGGCGAGTATTTCGGCGGCAAGCTGAACACGTCGCTGGCGCTCTATCAGTTGACGGAGACGAATCGCGCGATGAACGATCCGCGCTTCCCGGGCGAGGGCTTCTCGATTGCGGCGGGCAAGGCGCGGGCCAAGGGCGTCGAGACGACGGTCACTGGCCAGTTGACCGAGAACTGGGTTGTGTTCGGCGGCTATACGTACACGCAGACCGAGTATCTCGACAGCAGCACCAATCTGAACGGCATCGCATTCCAGAGCATTGCGCCGAAGCATCTCTTCAAGCTTTGGACCAACTATCAGCTGCCGGGCAAACTGCATCCGTTCAGCATTGGCGGCGGCACGTACGTTTCGACCGGCATTTCGGCCACCGACGGCACCGGCACGCTCAGGCAAGGCGGCTTTGCCACGGTCGATCTTCGGCTGGGCTACCAGATCACGAAGCAGTGGTCGGCCGCGATCAACGTAACGAACCTGTTCGACCGTCACTACTTCGACTCGATCGAATCGACCGGTAGCGCGTTCTACGGCACCCCGCGTCAGTTGATGGTCACGCTGCGCGCGAGCATGTGAAGTCAGGTCGCCCTGCGCGGCGCGTTTTCCTCTTGTTCCGCTTGTTCTGCCCGCATGCCGGTGGCGGAGTGGCCCGAGGAAGGCGCGCTCGCAGGGCTTCCGGTTTTTGAATAGGGAGTGGGCATGAACGAGGAAGAGCGCGAACTGCTGGAACTGTTGCTGGGCGATCAGGCGGCCGAGGCGCCCACTGGCCCGGCGGTGTCGCCCGGCGAGCCGGCTCCGCTCACGTTGTCCCAGCGCCGGCTGTGGTTCCTGCAGCGTCTCGACGCGTCGAGCACGGCATACAACATCGTGCATGCGTTCGGCCTGCGCGGGACGCTCGACGTCGAGCGCCTTCGCAGAACGTTCGGATTCCTGATCGAACGGCATGCGATCCTGCGCACCCGTATCGTCGAGTTGGACGGCATGCCCTGCCAGCAGATCGAAGAGAGCACGGGTTTCGATTTGCACATCGATGGCGGACAGCCTGCCACGAACCGCGACGAGTGGGCGCGCGATGTGCTCGCCGCGCAGGCGGCGATGCCGTTCGATGCCGCGGGGCCGTTCTTTCGCGTCTCGATTCATCCCTGGGCCGACAACGATCATCTGCTCGTGCTGTCGCTGCATCACCTCGTGTCGGACGCCTGGTCGAATGCCGTCTGGCTGCGCGAGCTTTCGGCGGCATGGCAGGCCGAAGGCGGCCACGGTGACGCGCTGGCCGCGCTGCCCAAGCTGCCGATCCAGTATGCAGACCACGCGCGCCGCGAGGCGCACTATTTGCAGAGTCCCGCTGCGCAGGCCGACCTCGACTACTGGCGCACCTATCTCGGCACTTCGCTGGCGCCGCTGAACCTGCCTGCCGACCGGCCGCACACGGACAACTCGTCGCGCCGGGCGGGCACCCATGCCTTTCTCTCCGAACCCGATATCGCCGCGCGCGTCAGCGCGCTTTGCGCGACACACGCGCTCACGCCATTCACCGTTTGCTTTGCCGCGTTTCAACTCGTGCTCGCGCGCTTTTGTCAGCAGCGGGAGTTCTTCATCGGGGTTCCCGAGGCCGGCAGGCATTCGACCGATCTGGAGCATTTGATCGGCTGCTTCGTCAACACGCATGTGTATCGCGCACGTCCCGATCCGGCGGAGGCCGTGCTCGACTGGCTCAAGCGAATCCAGCGCGAATCGCTCGATGCGATGGCTCATCCGGCATTGCCGCTCGAACGTTTGCTCGAAGTGCTGGCGGTCGAGCGTGGCAGCGCGAGGCATCCGCTCTTTCAGGTCACATTCGGGTTTCACGGCGAGCAGGCTCTGCCGTCGCTGGCGCTCGAAGGCCTGGCCGTCGAGCCGGTCGCGCAGGCCGCACCGCACGAGGCGAAGTTCGAATTGACGCTGCACGTCGGCTTTGCCGATACGGGAGTGAGCGGCGTATTCGAATACGATGCCGATCTGTTCGATGTGCAAACTATCGAGCGGCTTGCCGGCTACTACCGGACGGCGCTCCACGCGCTCGTCGCGCAACCGTCGCATCCGCTGCGCACCGTTGGCGAGATCGACGTGCTTGGCGCAAGCGAAGTATCGGCGTTGCTCGCGCGCGGGCAAGGCCCGGGTGAGGACAGCGAGCCGCCGCTGCCCGTGCATCGGCTGATCGAACGGTGGGCCGCTGCCGAGCCCGACGCACCCGCGCTCGTGCTCGGCACGAGGCAGATGAGCTACGGCGAACTGAACCGGCGGGCCAATTGCCTCGCGCATGCACTGATCGCGCGTGGCGTCGGCCCGGAGGTCACGGTCGGCCTTGCCGCCGGCCGTTCCATGGAGATGATCGTCGGCCTGCTTGCCGTGCTGAAAGCGGGCGGCGCCTATGTTCCTCTCGATCCCGAGTATCCGCCCGAACGCCTCGCCTACATGATCGAGGATAGCGGCATCCGCTTGCTGCTCGCGCCCGAATCGCTGCGCCCGAAGCTGCCCGATCCCAAGGGGCTCGCGTTCGTGGCGCTCGCCGGCCTCGACGAGGGCGACGACCGCAATCCCGATCGGCACGTGGAAGCGGGCAATCTCGCGTATGTCGTGTACACGTCCGGCTCGACGGGCCAGCCGAAGGGCGTGGCCGTTGCACACGGGCCGCTCGCGATGCATTGCCGTGCGATCAGCGTGTGCTACGACGTGCAGCCGGGCGATCGCGAACTCCAGTTTTTCTCGATGAGCTTCGACGCCGCGGCCGAGCAGTGGATGACGCCGCTCATCAACGGTGCGGCGATCGTGATCCGGGACGAGGGCGACTGGCCGCCGGACCGTTTCCTTGACGAAGTGCGCGAGCGCCGCGTGTCGATCCTGCACCTGCCGCCGGCCTACGTGGACCTACTGGCCGCCGAGGCCGGCGTGGGCAGCGTGGCGGTGAAGACCTGCATCGTCGGCGGCGAGGGCTGGCAAAAGGCCGGCTACGACGCGGTACGCCGGCAGTTGAAGCCGGCACGCATCGTCAACGCCTATGGGCCTGCCGAGACCGTGATTACGCCCACCGCATGGGTGGCCGATGCAGACCGCACATTCGACGGTGCATATGCACCGATTGGCGTGCCGGTCGGGGCGCGCTGCGCCTACGTGCTCGACGATCAGATGAATCTGGTTGCGGACGGCCAGCCCGGCGAGCTTTACATCGGCGGCTTCGGCATGGCGCGCGGCTATCTGGGGCGCCCGGGGCTCACCGCGGGCCGCTTCGTGCCGGACCCGTTCGACGACAACGGAGGGCGCCTCTACCGGACCGGCGACCTCGTGCGCTGGCGCGCGGACGGTTCGCTCGAATACCTCGGGCGGCTCGACCATCAGGTGAAGATTCGCGGCTTCCGGATCGAGTTGGGAGAGGTGGAGTCCGCGCTGCTGTCGAATCCGGCGATTCGCGAGGCCGTGGTCGTGCCGAAGCGGGGGCCGCTCGGTCCGCGGCTCGTGGCCTATGTCACGGCAACGGGTTCGCTGGACACGGATACGCTGCGGCACGAACTCGGCCGCCAGTTGCCCGCGTACATGGTGCCGGGCGCGATTGTCGAACTGGCGGCACTGCCGCTGAATCCCAACGGCAAGGTCGATCGCAACGCCTTGCCGGAGCCGGCCGATGCATCGCGCGATTACGAAGCGCCGCGCGGGCCCGTCGAGCAGGCGCTCGCCGAAGCCTGGCAAGCCGTGCTCGGGCTCGAAGCGATTGGCCGCGCCGACAACTTCTTCGAACTGGGCGGCGATTCCATCCTGAGCCTGCAGATCGTAGCGCGCGCTCGGCAGGCGGGCTGGAAGATCACGCCGCGGCAACTCTTCGATCACCAGACCATCGCGGGGCTCGGCGCCGTCGCGCAGCCTGTCGCAGACGCGCGCGCGGAAGCGCGCGCCGTGCCGGACCAGCCGGTGGCGCTGCTGCCTGTCCAGCACACGTTCTTCGCGCTCGATTTCGCGCGGCGCAGCCACTGGAATCAGGCGGTGCTGCTCGCTACGCGCGAGCCTGTCGATCATGACTGTCTCGCGCAAGCCTTGCGCGCCGTCATGCAACGGCACGGCGCGCTGCGGCTGCGTTTCGCGTGCGATGCCGAGGGCAACTGGTCGCAACGGCTCGCTGCGCCCGACGACGGGCAAGAAGGCGAACTGCCGTTCTGGGAACGCAAGGCGGCCACGCCCGAAGCCATCACCGCATGCTGCGACGAGGCACAACGCAGCCTGGACATCGAGCGCGGCCCACTGCTGCGCGCGGTGCTGATCGACGTGGCGGATGGCACGAGCCGTCTGCTGCTGGCCGCGCATCATCTCGCCGTGGACGGCGTGTCGTGGCGCGTCCTGCTCGCCGATTTGCAGCACGCTTACCAGCGGCTGTTGCGGCGCGAGGCGGCGGCGCTGCCCGCATCGACCACTGCTTACGAGGCATGGGCGCAACGCCTGCATGACTACGCGCAGACCGCTGAAGTGCTCGACGAGATTCCGTACTGGCAGACCCGTCTCGCGGTGTCGCCGCACCTGCCCGCGCCGCTGCACGATGGCGCGTCCGATGAGGCCGGGCGCCGCCGCGATGTCGCGAGCGTGCAGGTCCGGCTCGATCGCGTGCAGACCACGCGTCTTCTGCAAAGCGTGCCTAGGGCCTACCGGACGCAGATCGACGACGCGTTGCTGGCGGCCCTCGCGCACGCGCTATGCGACTGGACGCAGCGGGACGCGGTGCGCATCGACGTGGAGCGGCACGGCCGCGAAGACCTGTTCGACGATGTGGACCTGAGCAGCACGGTGGGTTGGTTCACCTGTGTTCATCCGTTTGCGCTCGAATCCACGGGCGACCTGCTGCACACGCTGCGCGTCACGAAGGAGGCGCTGCGCGCGGTGCCGCACAAGGGCATCGGCTATGGCCTGCTGCGGCATCTGGGCGAAGATCCGCGCGTTCGCGCGCTGGATGGCCATGCGCGCTCCGAGGTGAGCTTCAACTATCTGGGCCAGTTCGATCGCGGCGTCGATCCGGCCGCCGGCTGGACGCTGGCCGAAGAAGCGCCGGGCGCACTGCACGACGCCGACGCACCATTGCTGTATCCGTTGAGCGTCGGCGGCCAGGTGTACGACGGCGAACTGGCGATGACGTTCGAATACAGCGCTGCGCGTTATGGCGCGGACGCAATCGGCCGTCTTGCCCAGGCATTCCGGAGCGCGTTGTGCGGACTGATCGAACAGTGCGCCGGGCAATCGCCGCGCGCCACGCCGTCCGATTTCCCGCTGGCGGGACTCACGCTCGCGGAGCTGGACGCGTTGCCGCTCGATCACAGCCGCACCGAGGACCTCTATCCGCTGGCGCCGATGCAGGCGGGCCTGCTGTTTCATGCGTCCTACGATCCGCACGACACGGCGTACCGCAATCAGCTTGGCGTCGATCTCGAAGGGCTGGATGTTCCCCGGTTCCGCGAGGCGTGGCATAGCGCAGTCGCCCGGCACGCCATTTTGCGCACGGGCTTCATTCAGCGCGCGGCGGGGCCGTTGCAGTGGGTCTCGGCCGATGCGGTGCTGCCGTTCGTCGAACTGGACTGGCGCGGCATGGCCGACCTCGATGCCGCCTTGCAGGCCCTCGCGCGGCGCGAACGGGAAACGCCGTTCGATCTCGCGTGCCCGCCGTTGTTCCGCCTCGTGCTGGTGCGCACGGCGGAGCACACGCACCGTCTGATCTGGACGCACCATCATCTGCTGCTGGACGGCTGGAGCACCTCGCTCCTGCTCGGCGACGTGCTGCGCGCCTATGCCGGCCAGGGCGACCGGAGCGCCGGGGCCGGGCGTTATCGCGACTACATTGCATGGCTCGGCACGCGTGATCGCGCGGCGGGGCTCGACTACTGGAAAGAGCAGGTGCTGCGCATCGACGAGCCGACTCGGCTCGCCTCCGCGTTGGCCTCGCCCGCTTCGGCGCAGGCTGGCGCACGTGGCGAATATCGCGTCGAACTGGGCCATGCGGTATCGGATGCGCTTGCCGCCTGGGCGCGCCGCGAGCGCGTGACGGTGAACACGCTCGTGCAGGGTGCATGGGCCGTGCTGTTGCAGCGCTACACGAGGCAGCGGGCCGTGGTGTTCGGCGCGACGGTGTCGGGGCGTCCGCCGGAACTGCCGCATGCGGAGCGCATGCTGGGCCTCTTCATCAACACGCTGCCGGTCGTGCTCGAACCGCGCGCCGAAGCGACGCTGGGCGAATGGCTGCGCGCGGCGCAGGACCAGGCGCTGGCCATGCGCGAATACGAGCAGACGCCGCTCAGCGACATCCAGAAGCTGGCCGGAGCAGGGCGGCATGGGCTGTTCGACACGCTGGTCGTGTTCGAAAACTATCCCGTGGATGAGGCGTTGAACGAGGGGGCGGCGGTGGGGCTCGATGCAAGCCGCGTCGTGACGCGCGAGCAGACGCACTATCCGCTTGCTCTCTCGGTGGGCCAGGCGGCGGACGGGTTGACGCTGCGCTACGACTACGCGGCCGATTGCTTCGACGCAGCGCGGATCGAGACGATCGCACGGCAGTTCCAGCGGCTGCTCGAACGGATGCCCGAAGCGCAACGGCTGGCCGATCTCGATCTGAACGATGCACGCGATGTGTCGGCATTGCTCGCGGCCGGCGACAACTTGCAGACGCACGACGGGACCGACTGGGTGCACGTGCGCATTGCCGCTCAGGCGCAGGCGACACCGGATGCGATTGCGGTGACATGCGGCACGCAGGTTGTTACGTACTGCGAACTGGAAGAGCGGGCCAACCGGATTGCGCAGCGGCTCACCAAACTCGGCGTCGGTCCTGAGGTGCGGGTGGGCATTGCCGTCGAGCGTTCGGTCGAGATGGTGATCGGCCTGCTCGCGATCCTCAAGGCGGGCGGCGCCTATGTGCCGCTCGACCCGGACTATCCGCGCGAGCGGCTTGCCTACATGCTGCAGGACAGCGGCGTGGCGCTGCTGCTGACACAGTCGCGGGTGCGCGAACGGCTGCCGCTGCCCGAAGGCGTGACGGTGCTCGAACTGGACACGGTGAACGTGTCGGATGAGCCGGCCGTGGCACCCCGGCTGAGCGTGGAGGGCGAGAACCTCGCCTACGTGATTTACACGTCGGGTTCGACCGGCCGCCCGAAGGGAGTGATGGTCCGGCACAACGCGCTGCGCAATTTCCTGTACGGGATGCAGGCGCGTCCGGGGTTGAGCCGCGACGATGTGCTGGTTTCGGTCACATCGCTGTCGTTCGATATCGCGGCGCTGGAACTGTATCTGCCGTTGACGGTGGGCGCGCGCGTTGTCGTAGCGCCGCGCGAGGCGACCTACGACGGCGCCGCGCTGGGTCGTCTGCTCGACGAGAGCGGCGCGACGGTGATGCAGGCGACGCCGGCCACGTGGCGGATGCTGCTGGCGGCGAACTGGCCGGGCCGCAGGTTCAGGGGGCTGTGCGGCGGCGAAGCGCTGCCCCGCGAACTGGGCGATGCGTTGCGCGGCCTCGGCGTCGATTTGTGGAACATGTATGGGCCGACGGAGACGACGATATGGTCTTCGTGCCAGCACGTCGATGGCAGACCATGCCTCGGCGAGCCGGTCTCGGCGACGCGGCTGCGCGTGCTGGACGCTATGCTGAATCTGGCGCCTGTGGGCGTTGCGGGCGAACTGTACATCGGCGGGGCGGGTGTGGCACGCGGCTACCTGAACCGTGCGGCGCTGAGCGCGGAGCGCTTCGTACCGGACCCGTTCGATACGGCGGGCGGCCGCCTGTACCGCACGGGCGACCTCGTGCGCTGGAACGCGGCGGGCGAACTGGAGTACCTCGGTCGCATCGATCACCAGGTCAAGATCCGGGGCTTCCGGATCGAACTGGGCGAGGTCGAGGCGCAACTGCTCGCGCAGCCCGGGGTGCGCGAGGCAGTGGTCACGGCGCAGGCGGGCGCGGGCGGGGCGCGCCTGGTGGGCTATGTGAGCGCGCACGCTGGGCAGACGCCGGAGCCGCAGACGCTGCGCGCGTCGCTCGCGGCATCGCTGCCGGAGTACATGGTGCCGGGCGTGCTGGTGGTGCTCGAAGCGCTGCCGCTCACGCCGAACGGCAAGGTCGACCGCCATGCGCTGCCTGCGCCGGATGTTGAGGCGCGCGGCTACGAGGCACCGCAGGGCGAAGCGGAGGCGACGCTGGCACGGGTATGGTGCGAGGTGCTGGGCGTGGAGCGCGTGGGGCGCCACGACAACTTCTTCGAACTGGGCGGGGACTCGATCCTGAGCCTGAAGGTGGTGGCGCGCGCGCACGAAGCAGGGCTGCATATCGCGCCGCGCCAGGTGTTCGATGCGCAGACGGTGGCGGCGCTTGCTGTGGCGCTCGCGACCGCTTCCGTCACAGCGCAGGACGAGAGCGTACCGCCGCTGCGTGCGCTGCCGGCGGCTGAACGGCAGGCATTGCCGCTGTCGCATGCACAGCAGCGGCTGTGGTTCCTGTGGAACCTGCAGCGCGGGAGCAGTGCGTACCACATGGCGGGTGCGCTGCGCCTGCGCGGGGTACTCGATGCACGGGCGGTGCGGGCGAGCTTTGGCGCGCTGGTGATGCGTCACGAGAGCCTGCGTACGACGTTCGCGGCCGGGGCAGACGGCCAGGCCGTGCAGACGATCCACGACAACGGCCATTTCGACTGGCGCGAGATCGACGCCGACACCCAGCAGCGCATGGAAGATATCTGCGCCACGCTGTCCGGCGAACCATTCGACCTGACGCGCGGCCCGCTGCTGCGCGTGGGTCTGATCCGGATGCAGGCCGACGAGCACGTGCTGGTGGTGTCGATGCATCACATCGTCTCGGATGGCTGGTCGGTGGACGTGCTGCTGCGCGAGTTCGTCGCGGGCTACCGCGCGCGGGTGACGGGCGAAGTCCCCGACCTGCCGCCGCTGCCGCTCCAGTACGCGGACTACGCAGTGTGGCAGCGTAACTGGCTGGAAGCGGGCGAGCGCGAGCGCCAGCTGGCCTACTGGCAAGAAACGCTGGGCGACGAACAGCCGGTGCTGGTACTGCCGGCGGACCATCCGCGGCAGGCGGTGGCGAACTACCACGCGGCCACCCTGCAACTGGACCTGCCGGGGGCGCTGGGCGAGGCGGTGCACCGCACGGCGCGCGCGCACGGCACGACGCCGTTCGTGGTGCTGCTCGCGGCCTACGCGGTGCTGCTGCACCGCTACAGCGGACAGCCGGACATCCGCGTGGGGGTGCCGGTGGCGAACCGGGACCGGGTGGAGACGGCGGGGCTGGTGGGGCTGTTCGTGAACACGC
>NZ_BAYB01000066.1 GCF_000685035.1 Paraburkholderia ferrariae NBRC 106233 | reverse complement strand
GGTCGTGCTCAAGCCCGTCGACAGCGACGCAATTCCGCTTGCGTTCGTGCTTACGCTGCTCGACAGAGAGGTCACCTTGCTGTTGGTCGTGCTCAGACCCGTCGAGATCGAGCCAACGCCCGTGGACAGCGAAGCCACGTTGCTGTTGGTCGTGCTCAACCCCGTCGACAGCGATGTCACGCTCGTCGAAATCGAGGTCGTCCTCGCGGCTTCTGACTGCAACTGGCTAACGTTTACCGCATCGGTAGCAGCGGAGCCTGCCGCGACGTTCGTAACGCGACGCTCTTTACCTGACGAGCCGACCGACACCTCACCAGCAGCCGAAGTACCCGACAGCGTCCCGCTACCCGAATTGTATGCAGCGTCCCCCAGGACAGCGCTCGTAGTCGCACCTGCGCCAAGCGCGACCGAATTGGCACTCGTCGCAGTCGAATTGGCACCCAGCGCCAGCGAGTTGTTACCGCTGGCAGTTGCGGTAGTGCCGAGCGCAACGCTGCCGGTAGCCGAGGCCGTAGCATAGCGGGCGATAGCCACTCCGGTGTAATCCGCACTGGTACTTTCACCAACCGCCACCGAATTGCGTAGCGCCGAGCTATTCCCGCCAACGGCTGTGCCGCCGCTATAGCCAGGCGTTCCGGCCACCGCATTGGGACCGATGGCAATCGCATCCAAACCGCCACCCGAGGTCACTGCTTTGGCGTTTACCCCGATTGCAATGTTACTCCCGTTGCTGCCCGCACTGGCCGTCGCGTTCAAGCCAATCGCGATCGAGCCGCTATTAACCGCATTGGCACCCGTGCCAAGCCACGTCCCCGCTTGTGGAGAACACGCTCCTGTATCGACAATCACCCCCGCGCCGCCGTCGGGCATCGTACATACGTCACCAACGTTAGCGCTTGCGCTCGTCGCCACAACACTTCCGACAGCGCCCGCCACCAGCACTGCCACCACGGATCCCCTGCGCAATCCCGAGCCTTTCCTCTTCGCGACAGCGTGTTCGGATGTGACATTCCATGTTCCGGTTGAGGCATTCCAAACTGTACGATATGTTTTATTCATGATTGGTTAATAAAAAATAAATGATGAGACAGGTTCAGTAAAATCCAGATCGATCCGGGCGTGAATTTTCAACAATCCTCACGCCATCCAATTCGAATCTGGAAAATCTCTATTTGATGAAATGAATCATATGGGTCTACACGATGCAATCACATGGGACAGGTCCCAATGACACCGGGACGAGTCCCGTTCGCGCGATGCTGCCGTATACTTTCTATGTCCAGCCTGGTGAGCACCAGTTATTGATATGAGGAAATCCCGTGCACCTGTCACACAGCCGAAGCGCTCTGTTTAATTGCCGGGCGGAAACTATCAGATTGAAAATCACAACTGCCCCATCGGCTTCTAAACGCTGGGGAAATTTTCCTGTGGTGGCGAAAAATCGATTTCAGATTCCGCCGTAAAATCCATATTCTTGCCTCACCTGAGCCGGATGCGCGGGTTCAGCGCCGGGACGCCCCTACTCGGGTTTTACTTCGACAATCAATCGCCCCCATTCAAAAATCAACTGATTCTGAATCTGGGGCGAATGCATCAAATATTCGTTTAGCATCGAGAGAAATCGATTTTTATTTATTGGGCTCATCTTTGCAAAATCGATAAGGACTCGATACATCGAAGTGGCTTCGTGTTTCAATTCAACAGTGCCGCGGGCATCGAATATCCCGTTCTCAACATTATTTTCATTTTCATGCATGATTAAATTCTTTCCTTGCCAGCACACTCGAATGCGCTTGCTGCGCCAGCGGATAATCCGGATCCAGTTCTAGCGCTCGCTCAACAGCGGTCAGCGCCTGCTCGACGTCGCCCTGCTTCAGGCGAGCGGCCGCCAGATTCGTCCACACCAGCGCATTCGCAGGCTCTTCGCCAATTGCCTCTTCAAGCAGCGCTTGCGCAAGCGCGTACTCGCCGAGACACAGATACGCGGCTGCCATGTTGTTGCGCAGCATTGGGCGTCGTGGCAGCGACCGGGCGCATCGACGGTATGCGTCAAGCGCCTGCTCCAGTTTTCCGCTTTCCTGCCGCGCATAACCGTTCCAGAACCAACCCTCTGCGTAATCCGGCGCGCGTCGGCAATGCGCCTCGGCAACACCTAGCGCAATATCGTGGTGGCCAAGCGCCATCATCAATTCAAGCCAATCGACAACCCACATTTGTTCCGGCGAGCCGACATCCCAAGCCAGCGCATACCACCGATGCGCCTCGTCCCGCTCGCCTGCCAGGCATGCGCCACGGGCCCGCTCGACGAGTAATCCGACGTGACGGGGATACTGCTGGAGCGCAACGTGGACGATCGCGTCAGCCTCCTCGGAGCAGCCACCAAGCCGCGTGGCACGGCTCAATGCGATCGCCAGTTCCGCACTGTCCCAATCGGGCAAACGCGTACGCTTGACCGATTTGCCGCTTTCCTTGTCCAACGCCGTAGCCTGTTTCATGTGTCGTCCTTGCTGGATGCCCTCTCGCACTACGGCTCGTGACCGCAGCGGAGTCGTTCATCAAGTAGATCAATCCGGTATGAAATTAATTCGCATACCGTATTAAATAGAAAGCAGACAGAATGATTGGCAGCAGCGCAGGCATTACCGTTACCTGAGAATCCAGTTTTTCAATCTGGAATTCAGGCGATGATCTGTCTACTCAGGAAATCATCAAGACGCGTCTTGCGTAGTCTTGTTTGATTTGAGTCAGTGAGACTCGATGGGGGGAGTATATAAACAGGCAGGATGCGATCACATGGGACGAGTCAGAACATCGCCGGGACGAGTCCTGATCGCAAGGACTCGCCTGCCCAGTGGCCTCAAGGTGTGAGGACCATTCGAAATGTTGCGCAGCTTTCAGCCAGCGAGGCAGCCCGACTCAGGCCCGGGGATTGGACTCGTCGCGGCACTCGAGCCAGCTCAACTCACGCAGAAGTGCGCCGAGCGCCTCTTCAACAGCGGCATGATCTTCTTCATCTACCCTCCGCTCTATCGTTTCGCATTTGCCCGCGAGGTCCCGATAGCCAAACACGCCCAACGCTCCTTTGAGCGAATGGACCTCCCGCTTTATGCCCAGAAGATCTCCGGCTGACGATGCAGCGCGAAGCGCTTCCAGCGTTCTTCCGCAGGAGCTCGTAAACGTCGCCCACAATTCGTCCGACACCTCGATGCCGACTCCCTTTGAATGAGGATCGATACCGCCTGGCATCATTGGCGGCCGGCGCTGCCCCCCCGAGGCTCCCGCAACACCCGTTACGCGCGTCAGCAGTTCTTGTAGTTCTTGTAGCAAAAGCGGTTTAGTCGCGGTCGCCCACATACCCACTTCCTCGCAACGGGCCAGCTCGGATTGCGTTGCTCCTGCCGTCACCGCAATCACCGGTAGATCGGGCCAGCGTCGCTGCACGGTTTCTGCCAGTTCATATCCGTTCATGCCCGGCATATTCAGGTCGGTCAGCAGGACATCGAATGTTTGCTCGGACAGCAGTTGCAGCGCCTCCAGACCGGTTGCGGCGATCCGTCCGTCGCATTGCAGCGTCGCCAACTGCTCGGCAAACAAATGCTGATTGACCTCGTTATCTTCGGCAACGAGCACTTTCATGCGCTGGGTCATCTGCGGCGCCCGAGGCGCCTGCGCAGTCTCCTGCGGCACAGAGGCCAGCGGCACGCCGTGCAAAGCATGTTCGAACGCTGCAAGCAAACCAAGTGGCGCATAACACGACACGCTCACGATACGCCCGGTTCGTACCGGATGCAGCGGTCCATCGAGGCAACAATCGATTACCCGCGAGACCTGCTCGGTCAGTTCATTTTCTTCGTCGGCTGACCATTGGTCGCGATCGCCGCACAGCATCAGCGCACCCGCGGCCTCAAGCTCCTGCTCCGTGATAGTGACAGGACCAGGATGCCCCGCGACCCGGAGACCCCACGCTTCGAGTACGGGAATCATGCAGTGCAACCACGTAGTGTCCGAGGCAAGCAACACGACACACTCACCGGCAAACCGCGGCTGTCCGGACTCTCCCGCATCCTCCGCAACGCCCAGCGGCAAACGAACCGCAAAGCAGCTTCCCGTTCCCGGCTCGCTTCGCACGTCGATGGCTCCGCCCATCGCCTGCGCGAGGCGCCCGCATAGCGCCAGTCCGAGACCGGTCCCGCCATAGCGGCGATTGATCGAGGCGTCTGCCTGTGCGAACGCCTGAAACACCGTCGCCTGCTGCGCCGGGGTCATGCCGATGCCCGTATCCTCCACCTCCACCCGCAGTTCGCGCGACGTGCGGGTCGCATGCACCGCCACCCGCACCGTCACGCTGCCCTGAGACGTGAACTTGATCGCGTTCGACAACAGGTTGTTCACGATCTGCCGCAGCCGCGTCGGGTCGCCCATCATGGGCACGCTGCACGAAGGCCCGAACTCGGCATATAAACCGACGTTTTTAGCGTGCGCCACCGGGGCAAACGCCATCAGCGCCGGCGATATCACCTCCACCGCATCGAAACCGATGTGTTCCAGCGCAATCTCGCCCGCCTCGATCTTCGAAAAATCCAACACATCCCGGATGATTTCCAGCAGCCCGTCCGACGCGTTGCGCACGGTCGCGAGCCGCGCCCGCTGCGTCGCGTCAAGCCGCGAGTGCGCGAACAATTCAAGGTTGCCGAGAATCGCATTCAACGGCGTGCGGATCTCGTGACTCATCGTGGCCAGAAACATCGACTTGGCCGCGTTCGCCTGATCCGCCGCCTGCTTTGCGTCCCGCAACTGCTGTTCGAGCCGGGCTTTGGTGGTCACGTCGATGAAGGCCGTCACCAGCACGTCCTCGCCCTGATAACGCCCCGGCGCGAAACTGACTGCCAGGCTGACCGGCTCGCGATCTCGCGTCGGCAACCTGATGTCCTCCTGCACGACCGTTCCTTCCGCCTCCCCCTGCTCTGCACTCCTGACGTGTTGGGCATAGCGGCGAACCAGTTCGGCAGCCAGCGATGGTTCGTCCACCACGACTCGCGAAGCCATCTCGTCCCATATCGGACTGCGCAGCAGCAGATGCTTCGAATCACCGGAGATCAGCCCAAGCCCAACGGGGGCAGTCTGAATGACGATCCGGTTCAGCCGTTCGCTGTCGAACACGCGCTGCGAGCGTTCGAGCACCGGCAGAAACACGCGCCGGTTGAACGACAGCAGCAGGGCCCACGTCATCCCTATGATGATCGCTCCCGCCGCAAGCGACACCGCCAACTGAGGCCAGACACCGGCCACGATCCCGCGCCATGGCAACGCGTAGACGAGAAACCATCCAGTACTACCGAATTTATCCTTGAGCACCAGGAAGCCGCCCCGCATCGATTCGGCAAGTCCCGACGCAATCACACGTTGAAAAAGGTCGTGATGTACTGGGCCCAGTCCCGTCTCGGCAATGATCTGGTCATCCGACGAAACGATGCCGAGCGTGCTATCGAACAGAGTCGGCGGCATCGACCGCTTCATCACGCCCACGGGAAAGCGCGAGATCGGAAATTCGACCACTCTGATTCCGATCAGGCGGCAATCTGCAGTGAACAACGGAAACACCTCGCGTACAGCCCGTTCTCCGGTTATAGGGCTATCGTAGGGCGGCAACCAGGTGACAGCCTTCGCGTCGCATGTCCCGCTTTCGGTTTTCGCCATCAATGCCGCGACCGAACGATCCACGTCGTTGATCAGCACGGCCGTTAGCGCATCGCGTGTCGCCAGTATCGTCTGGAGGCGCGCGGAATCGATCGGCGGGAAAGCGGAGAGTGCGACAAGCGAGCGTTCGGTGTCGTAGAAGTAGGAAACGGAGGGTTGCCCCCTGGACGCGAGACTCGCCGTTCGCAGCGACGCGACCGACGCGGATGCCTGTAGAACGCGATCCAGATTCGCGTACGTTCGCGTACTGTCGCCCAGACCAATCACGAGAATCGGCAGCACGCCCTGCGCTTGCCGAAACTCGAGAAAGCGCCCCTCGGAATAGAAGCGCTGAGAGAGTGCAGGACTTGCGGCCGCATTGTCCTTCCAGGCATGGGTAATATTCTCGTTGGCCGCACGCGAAGCGGCTTCGAATGCGGAAACCTCCGCGGCGATCTGACGAAGCCCTAGCGAAAACTCCTGGCGCTCGTTCGAAATATAGGCGTGAACGGCCATCGCACATTCGAGAACCATCGCGAACAAGACCGTCACCGTGATCGCGACGCCCCCGCCAAACATCAGCATGTGCTGGTGGCGTTGAAAACGTGCTAGAGGAGCCCGCGGCGACGGTCTTTTCATGGCACTGAGGCGATCGCCCGGTTATTGAAACGTCCTCGGCATGGCCGCTGGTTCTGCGGGAGCGCGGCGAGGTTTGCGCCGCCCGCACACAGTCCTCATTCAATTAATGCGTACAATCGGGTCTCGAGTAGCGTATCGACATTTTCCCATGCAGCATATCCGTCGAGTTCGAGGTGCATTTCAACTGTTTCGCATTGAGCAGCAAGGTTCTTGTAGCCAAACACCGCCAGTGCACCCTTGAGCGAGTGCAGTTCCTGCCGCACACGCGAGAGGTCTGCGACAGCACGCGCTGCGCGCAGCGCCTCTAGCGCGCTGCCATAGGTGCGCTCGAAGGTCTCCCAGGCATCATCCGATAGCTCGATACCCCCCGTCAACAGGCGCGAATCGATGCCTTCCGGCAACGCCAGCGCATCGCGACTGCCAGCCGCCACGCCCACTGTACTCACCAGCAGTTCATACAGCCCTTGAAGCGACAACGGTTTGGTCGCACTTGCCGCCATGCCGGCTTCCTCGCAGCGAGCCAATTCGGCCTGTGTGACGCCCGCTGTCACCGCTGCCACCGGCAAGTCCGGCCAGCGCTTGCGCACCGCGTGCGTCAGCGCGTAACCGTCCATTTCCGGCATGTGCAGGTCGGTCAAAAGGATATCGAAGCGTTGCTGCGACAGCAGTCTCAAGGCCTCCGAACCACTTGCCGCAACTCGAGCATCGCACTGCAGCATGGCCAACTGATCGGCAAACAGTTGCCGGTTCACCTCGTTGTCCTCGGCAACCAGCACGCGCATCCGGCGGCACGATGGCGGCACCTTCGTCGCGACTGCCTTCTGCGCCGACTGAGGCAGCGGTGCGCCACGCAACGCGTGGGCAAACGCTGCGCGCAGTCCTGCCGGTGCATGGCACGACACGCTCACGATACGGCCCACGCGCACCGGATGCAGCGGGCCATCGATACCACAGTCGATCACGCACGATATCTGCTCGATCAGCGCATTTTCCGCATCAGCAGCCCATTGATCGCGATCGCCGCAGAGCATCAGTACGTCCGCTGCTTCCAGTTCCTGCTCCGTGACGTGGGATGGGGCGAGATATCCCGTCACCCGCAACCCCCATGCTTTCAGGAGCGGGGTCATACAGCGCAGCCAGCCGACGTCGGAGGCGAGCAGCACGATCGATTCGCCGGCAAACCGCGTCTGCACGGAATCTGCCTCGGGCTCAGCTACGCCCAAAGGCAGACGAACCGTGAAGCAGCTCCCTCGCCCCGGCTCGCTCTGCACGTCAATCGCGCCGCCCAGCGCCTGCGCAAGGCGCCCGCAGAGCGCCAGCCCCAGACCGGTGCCCCCAAAGCGGCGGTTGATCGATGCGTCGGCCTGCGCAAACGCATGGAACACCGTCGAGCGCTGCGCGGCTGTCATGCCGATACCCGTATCTTCTATCGCGAGGCGTAGTTCGCGCGATCCGCAGCGGGTAACCTCCACCGCCACCCGCACCGTCACGCTGCCCTGCTCCGTAAACTTGATCGCGTTCGACAGGAGGTTATTCAGTATTTGCCGAAGCCGCGTCGGGTCGCCCATCATCGGCACCTTGCCCGGTGCGTCGAACGCGCCATATAAGCCGACGCCTTTCGCTCGCGCCATGGGCGCGAACGCCAGCAGCGCTGGCGATATCACCTCGACCGCGTCGAAGCCTATGTGCTCCAGGACGGTCTCGCCCGCCTCGATCTTCGAGAAGTCCAGTACATCGCGAAGGGTGGCCAGCAGTCCATCCGACGAGTGGCGCATCGTATCCACCCGCGCCTGCTGCATCGCATCAAGCGGCGAGTGCGCGAGCAGTTCCAGGTTGCCGACAATCGCGCTCAACGGCGTACGGATCTCATGGCTCATCGTAGCAAGGAATATCGATTTGGCCGCGTTCGCCTGATCCGCCTCCCGCTTCGCATCGCGCAACCGCTGTTCGAGCTGCGCCTTCGCCGTGACATCGATGAAAGCGATAACCAGCACGTCTTCGCCCTGGTAACGCCCCGGCGCGAAACTGACGGCGAGGCTGACCGGCTCGCCGTCCAGCTTGAGCAACGGGACGTCTGCCTGTGCCACCGTGCCGTGCGCCAGCGCGTTTGGCCGCGCGATGCGGGAGTAGTGCGCGGCCAGTCGGGCCGCAAGCGATGGTGCTCCGTCCACCACCACGCGCGACTCCATCTCGACCCACACGGGGCTGCAGAGCAGCAACCCGGCCGACCGTCCAGCGATCAAGCCCAAGCCAACGGGCCCGGACTGGATCATCGTCCGGTTCAACCGCTCGCTGTCGAATACGCGTTGCGAGCGTTCGAGGACAGGCAAGAACACTCGCCGGTTGAACGACAGAATCAGAAACCACGTCATCCCTATGATGACCGCCATGGCTGCGACTGCCGCCGAAACCTGGGGCCATATGCCCGCTGCAATTTCGCGCCCGGGCAATACGTAAACCAGTGTCAAGCCGGTTTCGCCAATGCTCTGGCTGATGATGAGCGCTCCGCCCTGAAACCGCTGCACCAGGCCTGACGAAGCAGGCATATTTTTTCGGTAATTACTTAATGAGGACTCCATCTTCATGGCCTCGGCTTGCTCCCCGTCGCGTTGAGCAATAACATGTCCGTTGCCTGAAACAATACGATACGAGCGCTTGTAATTGACGTCAGGAATCGTATCGATCAAGTTAAGTGGATCGAATCCGGCAACGAGGACGGCAACGAGTTCTCCCTCGCTGTATGCCGGTGCGACGACGCGCAGGACTGACTGCCCGCTGGACGGGCTGATGGAGGGTTCCAGCCATTGGACGAACGGCCGCTCATTCAACGCGCCGCTGCGACGCGTGGGCAGCGATCTCGCGACACCTGACATCAGTTCGGCAATCAGCATGTCTCGATCTGCAAACGCCGAGATACCGCGCTGGCTTTCAGCGGAAGGCGCGGGTATCAATGAGGTCAGACTGCCGTCGGGACTGAAAAAGTAGCCGGCAACCAGTTGATTCCCGGATGCGGAGTCGCCTGCATAGGCGGCCTCGATCTCGACAGCCAGCGGAAGAAAGCGCTTGACTGCCTCGTCAGAGGGCCGGTGCATGCGCGAACCCAACAGCAGTTGAGCACGCAGTGCATGATGTGGCTGGAACACCAGTCGGTCATCACCCGACCTGAATGCTTCGATCACCTGCCGGTTTGCCGGAGTGACGCCTTGGGACGCCAGTTGCGCCCGGACAACCGCGCTTCGAATCGTGAATTCGGTCGCTTCGATGTCTCGATTGACGAGGCTGAAATTCGTATTGAATGTCTGGCGTCTCTGGGAAACGAAGCTATTGATCGTCAGTAGCGTTTGAAGGGCGAACGCCAGCAACACGACCACCGTCACAAGCACGCCGCCGCCCAGCATCAGCGGCCGCTGATAGCGGTGCAACTGATTCAGCGAGTTGGATTGCGTGCTGGTCGGCATGGTCGGATCGGGTGTGGGCCACGATGGCCGCGTGAAATTCGTCACCTTTCATAAGGTTTGCGAATTGTCGGCACCACCCGTTCTGAACGCCGCTTTTCACCTCAACTTTCGGACACGTCCGCATAAATAGTTTTCCGATTAGGACAAGTCTCAATCCGACTGCCGTGCGAAAAATTGCTGCATAATCACCAGACCATGCTGCAACCAGCGGACCTGGTTGGTACACTTCAGCCCTACTCGTCCTCTATACTACTGACGGGCCTCAAGGAATTGCTGCCATGACAAACAAGGTCATTCGGGTTGCGTTGGCCGACGATCACCCTGCCGTACTGGCCGGAATCAAAGCCGTTCTCAGCAAGGTCGAATCGATGCAGGTTGTCGGCACTGCGAGCAATTCGACAGAGCTCATGGAGCTGCTAGGCCAGAACAAGTGCGACGTTCTCGTGGCCGACTACGCAATGCCCGGCGGCAAGTATGGTGACGGCTTTGCCCTGTTGTCGCTGTTGCGCCGACGTTTCCCGGATCTAAAGATCATTGTGTTTACCGGAGTCGCCAACGGACCTGTCACGCAGGAATTGTCAAAGATCGGAATTTACGCAGTCCTGAATAAATCCGACGACATGATTCACCTGGTTGCAGCAATTCATGCTGTCTTTTCCGGCGCCAGCTATACCGCGCCGAGCGCCAGGAACCTGCAGCAGCTTACCAATAAGGGGCAAGCCGCGACCCAGACCCTGTCGATACGTGAAACGGAAGTGATACGACTGTATCTATCGGGCCTTACTGTCCGGGAAATTTCGGAGCAACTTCATCGCGCCAAACAGACCGTGAGTGCGCAGAAGGTCAGTGCGATGCGCAAGCTGGGCGCAAAGAGAGAAACCGACCTGTTTAGACTGGCAGCCGAGGTGGGTATTGTGGCTTCGCCGGAAACGACCTTCAGCGCCGACGACTCCGACACCGAAGGCGTCACGCCTTGAGCTAAACCCGCAACAACGGCGAAACTGTCCCGTTTCGGGAGACCGGTTCGAACGCGGCAGGATCGAATGGGTAGGCCGGGACGACTCTCGATGTAGCTTGATGGACCACACAAGATAAGAGTCCAGAACTGGCCACCCGAAAGCTAGTCAAGCATCAGATGAGCAACGAACACCAGCACGCACATCGAGAAAACGGCACAACTCATATTAGCGACCGCGAGAGTAATAGACCATCGACGGCGAGTGACAGCTTCAGCCGGTGCACCCAGTCCTCTGACGGGCACGCTCAGCGAAGCTACGGCAGCGATAAACAGTTGCGTCATGACCAACAGAACGGATAGACAGGCAAGCATGAGAAAGGGATCCATAATTAAGCCGCGCAATTAACGGATTGTGAAACGAAAGGCATGGCATCGGTCACTTCAATCCGAAATGAGCAAACACTTGAACGATGCAGGACATCAACGTAGATGCTGAGCGGCACCCACCAGGCGCCACTGCGCCACGCATGAAGTCCGAAACAGAATGACCACGCTTCAATTCATCCGTCGGGATTGGAAATCGTGAACGTATTGCGACTTCACGGTGTGCATCGTTGCACGGTGGTCGCCCACTTCTTCACCGAACAGCGCACAGAATAATGAGATTGCTGACGCACACATATGGGACATGTCCTGTTTCGAAGGTGTGAGCGTGAAGTCAGAACCGCAGCCGTGCTGGCCGCTCACCCCGTTATCGAAGAAGCCGTCTTCCACGTCTGACGCCAGCGCACCGCACATTCACGGCGTACTCCAGCGAAAGCGTTCGCCATGCAGCTTCGAAGAACGGGTGTCGAATTGACGCTGCCCGAGCGGCAGCACAGGAAAGAACTTGCCGGCGCTATCAGCGGTGCTTCCACGCGCCGCATTCAGCGAAACCGGTAAAGGGTTGGCCGCGGACGAAACCGACGCCGCGGGGCGCCGCAATACATTGCAGGACAGACAAGGATTATCCTGCGCACCGCCAGGCGATACCCCATCGCCGTAAGCCGAACTCACGGCAAATAGCAGCACCATGGCAGACATCGCAATGTATTTCATGCGTCGGGGCCGGGAAGCGTCAGCAGCGCGGCGACTGGCGCCCCGATTCATTACAATGGAACCTTGCACTCACGTTCAACTGGGCTATATTTTATGTCACATAGTGACCTGTTTCCAGTTCGATGCCGTCAAACAAGGGGCGGACGATGCCACCGAAGCACAGCAAGGTGACGGGAAAGGTAACGAAAAGCGATCTCGCGGAGCTCTCGGAGTTCCGCTATCGCCTCCGCCAGTTTCTGCGGTTTTCGGAAGAGATCGTGCACGCCGAGGGCGTTACGCCCCTGCAGTACATGCTGATGCTGCATACGCGCGCGTTCGCGGACCGGGACTGGGCCACCGTGGGAGAACTCGCCGAGCGGCTGCAGGCGTCGTCGCATGGCACGGTCGCGCTCGTCACGCGCTGCGAGGCGGCGGGGCTCGTCATGCGGGTGCCGAGCGCACATGACCGGAGACAGGTCCAGGTGCATCTCACGCCGGAGGGCGAGCGCTGCCTGCTGAAGCTCGCGGCGCTGCACAAATCGGAAGTTCAGTCTTTTGGCTGGGCGTTCCGGGAGGAAAGCAAATAGAGCGTAGCGCGCGCGGGCTTCGCGCGCGTCTTCGCACCGGGCAGGCACGTTGACGGACTCATTGACCCGGACAGGGGTGCAACTTAACGGAACTAAAGCAACGCAAACGGTCAGGGGCGACTGAATAAAGGAGTTTGGCATGAGCACATCCTCAAGCCTGACCCTCGAAGGCAAACTCCGGCGCGAGGCCGGAATCGCAGGGCTTCTCTTCGCCAGCACGACCAGCATGATCGGCTCCGGCTGGCTCTTCGGCGCCTGGCACGCTTCCCGTATCGCGGGTCCGCTCAGCATCGGCAGCTGGATTCTCGGCGCGTTCATCATCATGCTGATCGCGCTGTGTTTCGCGGAACTCTCCTCGCTGTTCCCGCGCAGCGGTGCGCTCGTTCACATGAGCCATGCGAGTCATGGCGAAGGGCTCGGCCGGATCTGGTGCTGGCTGCTCTTTCTCGCCTACGTACCCGTTCCGGCCGTGGAGGCCGAGGCCATCGTCACTTACGCCAACAACTATCTGCCGTGGTTCATCCGCCCGGGTAGCGCAGGACTGCTTACCATGCCGGGGTTCGTCGCCTGCACGGCGCTGCTGGGCGTCACTGCGCTGCTGAACCTGATGGCGGTGCGCTGGCTGCTCAAGATGAACACCACCGTCACCTGGTGGAAGATACTGGTGCCCCTCGTCACCATCGCCGGCCTGATGACGGCAAGCACGCACTGGGACGTCATGCGCGCGGCGCCGGGCTCGTACCACCTATCGGGCATGTTCACGGCGCTGCCGGCCGCCGGCATCGTATTCAGCTATCTGGGTTTTCGCACGGCGATCGATCTGGGCGGAGAATCCGCCAACCCGCACCGCACTATTCCGCTTGCGGTGATTGGCGCCGTCGTGCTGGCCGCGGTCATCTACATCCTCCTGCAGATCGCGTTCATCATGGCGCTCTCGCCCGCCGATCTCGCACACGGCTGGGCCAATCTGAGCTTCCAGGGAGAAATGGGTCCGTTCGCGGGCCTGGCTGCAACGCTCGGGCTGAGCTGGATGGCAACGCTACTCTATATCGATGCCTACGTGTCGCCGGGCGGCACTGGACTCATGTACGTTACGGGCGGCTCGCGCGTTCTGTTCGCCGCGGGAGAAATGAACGCGGGACCTCGCGCGCTCACGCGGCTGAACCGCTACAAGATTCCGTGGATAGCCGTGCTCGCGATGTGGATTGTGGGCGTCCTGTTTCTGCTGCCCTTCCCCGCGTGGCAACAGATGGTCGGCTACATCACGTCGATCACCGTCCTGACCTATGGCCTCGGGCCCGTTGCGCTGCTGGTGTTGCGGCGCAATCTCCCGCAACTCCGCTCGCCGTTCCGGCTGGGCGCGGCGGGCGTCATCGCGCCGCTCGCCTTCATCTGCAGCAACCTCATCATCTACTGGACCGGTTTCAAGACCAACAATTTCCTGTTCTCGCTCGTTGCGGCGGGTTTCGTCCTGTATGCGCTCCACTATCACTTCATTGCGCGGCGCGCCGCGCGCGACTTTGGCTGGCGTCACATTGCGTGGCTGCTGCCGTGGTTCGGTGGATTGTGGCTGCTTTCGTGGCTCGGCGGCATCGGCGGCGGCCGCGGTGTGCTCGGATTCGGATGGGACATAGGACTCGTCGCGCTCTGGAGCATCGTCGTGCTCGTGCTGGCACTGCGCAGCGCGCTCGACGCAGGCGAGACCTCGGAAATGATGGCGCGCATGAACAGCACGAGCTAGAAGCCGCGACGGCATTGTGCCGGGCGACACCCCAGGAGCCTGAGGATGAGCGATGAAAGCGAAGCCCACGACACAACGCGGACCGCGCGGCAAGCCGTGCGGGTCGCGCCCGGCCGTGCGGTACGCGCGGCATCCCCCGACGAGGACGCGGCGCCCATCGGGCTCTATCGGCTGTGCTGCTACGCGTTTCTCGTCGGCATCGTGACGGGGCTCGGAGCCGTGGTGTTTCGCGGGCTCATCGGCGCCGTCCACAACGCCTTCTTTCTCGGCCGCCTGTCTTTCCTGTACGACGCCAGCCGCTTCACGCCCGCCGCCCCCTGGGGAGCCGGCGTGATCCTGGTGCCGGTGGCAGGCGGCCTCGTGGTCACCTGGCTCGTCAGCACCTTCGCCCCCGAGGCGAAAGGGCACGGCGTGCCGGAGGTCATGGACGCGATTTACTTCAAGCGCGGCGTGATCCGGCCGGTCGTGGCCGTCGTAAAGTCGCTCGCCTCCGCATTTTCCATCGGCACCGGGGCCGCAGTGGGACGCGAAGGCCCGATTATCCAGATCGGCTCCGCGCTCGGATCGACGCTCGGCCAGGCGATTCCCATGGCTGCCGGCCAGCGCATCACGCTCGTCGCAGCCGGCGCCGGTGCCGGCATCGCGGCAACCTTCAACACGCCCATTGGCGGCGTGCTGTTCGCGACCGAACTGATGATGCCGGAGATCAGCGTCAACACCTTTCTTCCGGTGGCGCTCGCAACGGGCACGGCCACCTTCGTCGGCCGGCTCTTCTTCGGCGGCGCGCCCGCGTTTCTGGTGCCCGCGCAGCTCGGCGCGTTGCCAAACCAGCCCGGCAGCGCCCTCACGATGATGCTCTATGCCGTGCTAGGTGCGATCGCGGGCGCCGCCGCCGCGTTGCTGATCCGCGCGCTGCACTGGGCCGAAGACGCATTCGACCGGATGCCCGGCCGTTACTGGCGCCACACCGCCGGCATGCTGCTCGTGGGCCTGCTGATGTACGGGCTCATGCGCACGGCAGGCCACTACTATGTCGAGGGCGTGGGCTACGCGACGATCCAGGCGACGCTATACGGGCAGTTGCAGGGCGGTTTCTTCCTGCTGGCGCTGGCCGCGGCGAAGACGCTCGCCATGGCACTCAGTCTTGGCTCCGGCTCGTCGGGTGGCGTGTTTTCGCCGTCGCTGTTCATCGGGGCAACACTGGGCGCCGCGCTGGCCTCCGCCTTCCAGTTCCTGCTACCCGGCGTACCGGTCAGTGCGCCGGCATTCGCCATGGTGGGCATGGGCGCGATGGTCGGCGGCGGCACCGGTGCCGCGATGACGGCCGTCGCCATGATTTTCGAAATGACGCGCGACTACGACATCGTGCTGCCCATGATTATCGCCGTCGCCTTCAGTCTCGGGGCACGGCGCCTGCTTTCGCCCGAGAGCATCTACACGCTCAAGCTTGCGCGCCGGGGACACGTGGTGCCCAACGCGCTGCACGCCAACATGTTCCTCGTGCAAAGCGCGGCCCAGGTCATGGAGACCGACGTTTTCGTGCTTGACGCCGCCGTGCCGTTCCGCGATCTGCTCCGCTCGCCGGATGATCCACCTTTTCGCCACGTGGTCGTGACGCGCGAAGGCAGGATCTACGGCGTGCTGCGCATCAACACCGGCCTGCGCAAAGCAGTCAGTTTCGACGACCCTTCGGTAACGCTCGGCCGGCTTGCCCAGCGCAATTTCATCGTCGTGGCGGAATCCGACGCGGCGTTCGACGTCATCAGCCAGTTGCGTCAGCAACGGGCGGCGATGGCGATCGTGGTCACGGGCGAGTGCCCTGGCCTGCAGCGCGTGAGCGGCGTTATCGCCAAGGAGCACATCGCGGACGCCGTCGCCAGCAGCATCCGCATCTTTCCTGCGCGGCGGGGCACGGGCCGGCATGCACCAGAAGGACTCGACACCTCGCCACAGCAGCGGGTCGCAACCGGCAAACCAGAAACACGGGACGAGGAGGTGCGCAATGACACTGAAAACTGACTGGACCGCGGTCAGGAAGCGCATCGAGAACGCGCTTCATCCGACAAAGCTGCACACGGCGCGCCGCTTCGCCCAGCCCGAAGACGACGACCGCGAATGGGTGATCCTCTATCGGACCGCTGCGGGCTTCTGCTGCCTGTACAAGAGCCTGCCGGTCGAATTCGAGGACATGCTGGATGCCCAGATGTGGGCGGAGGAGATGGACGTACGCCCTTATTTCATGGGGCTGTGATGGTCCTCGGGATACGCCCGCCCGTGAGGCGGGCGAGCCCTGGCACCCTTACTTGCCATAGACGAGATCGGCGCGGCGATTCTGCGCCCACGACGCCTCGTCGTGACCAAGCGCCTGCGGCTTTTCCTTGCCGAGGCTGACCGCTTCGAGCTGCGATTCCGGCACGCCGAGCGATTCGAGTTCGCGCAGCACGGCCTGAGAGCGGCGCTGCCCGAGCGCGAGGTTATATTCGTCCGTCCCGCGTTCGTCGGTGTTGCCCTGGATCAGCACATGCTGCGCCGGATGAGCGCGCAGATAATCGGCATGGGCGCGCAGCAGCGCGAGATAGTCGCCCTTCACCGTGTAGCTGTCGAAATCGAAGTACACGCTACGCTTTGCGAGCGGACTATTCGGATTACTGAGTTCGTCGATCGACGCGGCCGGCTGCGCGAGCGGTTGTGTGGTGGCCGCCGCGCTCGTATTCGATACGCCGGAGGTGCCGGGCTCGCTCGTGGTGGAGTGACATCCGGCGAGTGCGGCCAGCAGCGCGATGGCGACGCAGGATCGAGTCAGGCTCATGGCGAACTCCAGTTCCGGGGTGCGCGTCGCAGCGGGAACGCTCCGATTGCATGACGCAGTCTAAGCGAGAACAACACGCCGCACCACGGTATTTTCCCGCGTGGCCACCGCTGTCGCCCAAAAACTTCAAGGCAACGCCCGTTTTAAGTTTCGTTTAAGCATAGGGGCATAAATTTGCACATATGTCACGGCATGACCATTTATTGCAACGGGCTTTCAACGTTGCGGGGTGGGGTTCCGTGACACGATTGTGTCCCCAGCTTGTTGCACCGAACGTCCGGTTGCTGCCGGCCGTACCGGTGGCAACTTCCCCTCGCCCAGCCTGAGTGCTGGGTTCTTTTTTTGACCGAGCGAGATGCGTGTGTCCTCCACACCGGCCGTTT
>NZ_BAYB01000067.1 GCF_000685035.1 Paraburkholderia ferrariae NBRC 106233 | reverse complement strand
CAGCATCGGGATCGTGGGCGAGCAGGGGGAGTTTTACGGTGAGGTGACGGACTTCAACCGGGCGGCCTGTTCGGAGTTCGTACGGGCGGCCGTCCTGCCGCAGCTCGGGCAGTTCCCCGGCCGGGCGATGACCTTCGCCCAGCTCAGCCGCGAGGTGCTGGCCTGGCTGTGCCGGATTCCGGTCGAGGCCGGCCCTGTGCTTTGCTACGACTACGCGGACGATTTCGCGCTGCTGTGCGACCTGATCGACGGGCCGCTGCCGGACGGCTGGACGCACGAGAACATCGGCGCACGGCTCGACCGCGAACGGCAAGAAGCCTGGTATCGGGAACACGGCGGCCGGCACCATGCGCTGTACGACGCGCGAGCCAATGCCTTCGCGTTCAAGGAGGGAGAGAATGGATGATGAGCTTGGGCCTGGGATCCAGGCGCGCGTGATCTACGACGAGCCGCGTAACATATTCATCGCGACGGTACTCGCCACCGGTGCAACCTACGAGGCCGCCGACAGCGACGAGATCGCCGCTTGGCTGGCCTTGTCCGAAGTCGAGCCGGGCCATGTCTCGATGCCGCGCGAGCTAATCGAATCCGCCGGCGACCGGATGAACATCAACCACATGCTGCGGCTGATCCACGACGCCGAAGCGAGGGAGCGCGCCGAGGCGCGCGGGCGGCCACGCTCCGAAAAATCCGACCGGCTGGCCCGATTCATCACCAGCCCGGAATTCCGGGAGCGCGCCAATGCAGCCGTCAGCAAGGCGATCGACGCGCTCGAGGCCAAGGGGAAGTGATCAATCTGGCGTAAAGGCGCTTAGATCCGTATGCTTTGGCTAACAACGAATAGAACGGAGCTAAAAAATGGCCGTGGATGGATATACACTGGGCCTTGCCAAACGTAATGGCGATGCGGCCGATAGCTGGAAGAACTATGCCCAGCAGTTGGAACAACAATTGGCTGCTGAGAGGGCTAGCAACACTGCAGCGCGCGCAGTCGCTGCCGCCGTCATAGATGAGTTGGCACGTGTCGATCCGGTTAATCCATTGACGGATAAAGAGGTTCGCAGAAAGATTTTCAATGCTGCTTATAGCAAAACGTGACAGTCGTAATCTGGAAAGCAAAGGCCCACAAGGGCCTTTGCTTTATGGCGTGTCAGAGTTAGTTATGCTGCCGACTGGATTTGCCGGAGCATCACCCTTCGGCTTACCGCCGCCAATGCCCCGCTGAACGTGCTGGCTGCTTGTGTTGCTCGCACCCGCTAGCACTGTGTGGCCTTTATCGTGCATCTCGTGACCGAACTGGTTGTGCATCGACGTACCAAGCCACGAGCCCATTGCGTTGGGAATGTGATGGACCAAGCCGAACATCGTCTGGCAGAGCGTCTGGCACATGCCAACGTACAGCACAATATACGCGATGATGCTCACCACGCCCGTCACACTGCTGAACTGTGCATTTGCCATCGCTTGAGCAAACATCGTGTTGAGCAATTGACCGAAGGCAACAACGCCAACGCTTGCCAGCAGAAACCCGATAACCATGAACGCCGGCCTCAGCATCAGGTTTACCAGGAAGATGTAGCCGTAGCTCGTGCGGGGACCCATGCCCTCGCCCTCTCCATCGAGGTGCGAAAGGGCCCATAAAGGCGCGGCCACGACACCCTCGCATACGCAAGCGAACCAACTCAATACGCCCCCGAACCAGACCATGAACGGCAGCATCGGGAGATACACAGAGAGCATCGCGCCGAAAAAAAACAGGCTCACGATCATCATGAGGATGATCGGCGAGAGATTCGACGCCACTCTGCTGAGTCCACTGATTGCGCCGCCAGAAAACATGTCGCCCACGGCACTCAAGACCTTGCCTGGCACCGAGTCTGCTGCGCCCTGGCCGTATGAAACTACGGCATACGCAGCTAACGCCCCGTCGCCGGCGTCGAGGATGTAATCCCCCATGGTTTTCATGCCCATGAGAGGGTTCGTTCCCGTCCCGCTCGAGCTGTTCGACGTGATCAGCGTCGTCACCATGGAAACCAGCCGTTGACCGGGGAAAATGCTGCCGATCACGTGGGCTGGATCTGGCGAATTCGAGTACAGACCGATGACCGGCGTCGTGCTCGAACTGCTAGATGTGCTACTCGCTGTCGTAGAGGCATCCTGTTCAATCTGCTGGTTATACGACGCCATCACCTTGTTGTAGAGATCCGGGTACGGCAGGTTGCTCATGTCGGTCGGTGCGATCGCCGTTGCCGTGGTTGCAGCCGCCGCCGTGAGCTGAGAATTCGCCATTGCGAACGCCTGATACCAGGCTCCCAGCATGACCCACCCGCTCGTCGAAAGGCTCGACTGGATGGTGCTCGAAATGCTGCTGATCGAGCTCGACGCGCTGCTGATCGCACTCTGGATCGTCGATTGGTATGCGGACGCTGCACTGTTGATCGTCGCCTGCGGATCGCTCGGCTGATTACCTGCGTTCACCGCCGACACATACGCGCTCGCCGCGCTTTGGAGCGTCGATTGCATCGACGTGAGTGCCGATTGCTGCTGCGTGACGAGCGTCGATGTGATCTGGCTCGTGTTCGGTACGATCGACGACAGGCCCGTCGTCGATGCAGTCGTCGTGATCGTGCTCGAGGCAGAGTTTGATGCAACCGATGCGCCGCCGCACGATAGCCCGTTACCATTCATCAGGACGACCTGACCTGTGGCCGTTTGTGGATTGAACTGCTCGCCGCTATCGGCCGAGACGCCACCCGTGTCCGTCGGCAGGCTGTTCACCGCCGCGTTTGCCGCCTGGGCGCACAGGTTCGCCTCGAACAGTGCTTTCGCGAGCGAGACAACCTGCGGTGGCGGTGGCGTCGAAACGAGGGTTCCACCGTTGGCCAGCGCGCTTGTCGCCGTGGACATGCCAAGGTTCGCGATCCCGACACCCATCATAGTGACCCAGAGCACGATGATCTGCGCGCCGGAGTAACCCCCCGTGAACGGCACGAGAAGCGTGAAGCCAACCCCGTTGCGAATGGTGAACCAGATCGACGAGCGCTTCTGGCCGAGGAATTCCCCTTCGGCTCCGGTCGCGATCAACGCCGCGAAGAAGAGATAACAGGCCCACAATGCGCCAATGACGAGCACGCACGCGTTGATCGTGCCGAATATCGACGCGATCGTAGATCCTGAGCCACTGCTTCCGGTGAGTGGACTTGACATGACACTGCCGAACACCTGCGTCAGTGCCGCCATCGACTGGTCGGGGCCCGTGTTGGCCGCACTCGTGATCGAGCTGATGGATTCCGTGGACTGCGCGTGCGCGAGCGTGGCCGTGGCAGAGAACAGGAATACACCGACGCAGAGTGAGGGCCGTTTGGCGGTCATTTGCCTCCCCTCAGCACGACAATGCGCACGACCTCGTTATAAATCTCCTTGAGAATGCCGATGGCGGTGGCAATAAGTATTGCTGCTAGGCCGCCCAAAAGCGCGATCAGCACCAAACTGTTAATCGCCGCGCCAGGAGTCAGGTTGTGCGCTCTATGCCAATCCCAGAGCAAGTAGCCAAGCGCAGGAAACAGCACCATCGCCACCTGCATGCCTTCGTGAAAATGTCGCAGATCTGGCGATGAGCGACGGATCCAGTACGTGCGCCACGCCCTGCGAAAATAGCGAAAATAATTCAATGCCGCCTCCCATAAATTCCGTATCAAATGAATGATACACACTTAATAGGATTTATACAGATTAGCTATTCGCACACCTATACAACCAAATTCCGTATTGCTATATCGATACGGAATTATTTTTATAATTGACGCCACAATGACGCGGCTAAGGCGGCTTTGAATCGGCGGCAGTAGCGCTCGCGTCAATCTCGCGTCAATCTCGCGTCATTGTGGCGTCAACATCGCGTCAACGCCGCGGCTTGGGCGGCCGCATGCGCGAAGTTGGAAGCCCCTCTTCGTTGGCCGGCTCCGGTGGTGCTGGCTGCAGGTGAATTGGTCGCGCTTCCCGACTCTTGCGCTCATCCTCGGCGGCCTGCTTCAAGCGCCAAGCACGAAGGCGCGTCTCGCTGTCGAGGTCCGGCGATCTGAGCATTTCATCCAGACCGGCCTCGAACTGCTCCAGCCTCTCCGGCGAGAGCTGTGCAGGCTGCTCCATCTCACGGCCAACACCATCCAGCACAGCGGTCAGCCGCGCATTGTGCACTCGTTTAGATCCTCGTCGATGATCGCGTGCATCACTCGGCAATACACTCGGCACGTCTTCATATCGCGCAGCTCCTGCCAGACGGCATTCCGACAATCGACGCAGACCGTTTGCGGAGCCTTCCGGCCCGCGTCGGGCCGCCAGAAGTCCGGGGTCGATGTCGAGGAATTCGGCTCGGCGTTGCTCATAGGTTTGCTCCTGGGTGATTCGGTCGCGCTCGGCCAAGGCCGTGCGCAGGTCGGTGGATAGGTCGATCAGGCCGAGTGGCGCCGGGATAGCGTCGCGGCCCAGCTCGGCTGCCGCCTCGATGCGCCGCTGTGCGCGGATCGCCTCGACCTGGTCGAGGCGGGCGCGGCGCGTCTGTTCATATCGCCAGCCCGCGCCCGGCAGGGCGGGGCCGATTTTCGGCTCCGGCGCGACCTGCGGCGGCTGGTGCAGGGTGAAGGTCGGCGCGGAGGTCTGGACCTGCTGCTCGAAGACCGAGCGCACGTCCTGCACCTTGTCGCGTCGGTTCCAGTCGCGGTCCTTCTTCGAGCCGTTGCGCTTGAAAAACCGCTCGGCGTCGTAGTGGCCGCCATCAGTCGGCCGGTCGGAAAACATCAGGTGCATGTGGACATTGCGACCGCCGTCGCTGGCCGCCCGGTCGTGCACGGCGAGCCGGTACGGGAACCGCTCGCCCACGACGCGGCCCGCGAACTCCTGCGCCCAGGCGACCGGATCGGGAGCCTCGCGCGGAATCGCGGCCTCGACCTCCAGGTAGGCGCGGCCGTTCTTGCGCTCGTGCTTGTCGGCGGCCGCGAAGAACTGGGCCGCGTCGGCGGCCCAGTTCGGCAGGTTGCCGTCGATGACCGCGCGCACGTCGTCGCGGTCGGCGTACTTCCCGTGTCCATGAACGTACGCGGCATGGGCGGCACCATTGCCGACCTTGCCGCGCTTCATGGACACGTGGGGAGACGCCATGTTTTTGCTTTTGGAGGTGTCGGGGTGCAGCCCTGACCGCGATCGTTTGATATGAGGTATGCGTAGCATAGCTCATATCAAACGAGGAATCGCGCTTAGGAGGGTGCCCCTCCTAAGGACCTCCCGTTTTCCAACCCCAAAGGTCACTAATCGAGGGCGGTTTTACTGGCGCTGACCGAGTCGTGACGGCCGAATAAATAGGGCATCGCTATACGCGAAAGCGGTGACTCAATGCCGCGTCCTTTGAATCGGAGTCAGACATGCAGCACATCACAGAAATTGCCAACATCGCGCCTATCGCGCACCTCGCCTGGACCGTCGTCTGGGACCTCGTCCGCTACTGGCTGGACAAGCGCCGCAAGGAATAGCGGTCCACCCGCGTCCCCATGGACGGCTGGGGGCAAGCCCCTCCGGGCTTGCCCCCTACCCGCCCACAGGGCCCCTCACGGCGTGGGGCCTACGGCGTGAGCCGCTGCGCGGCCCCCATTGACAAATACACCCACAGCCCTCAACCGACCACTACGAGGGCCGCAGCTGGCCGCTAGCGGTTTCAGAACCGCATCGGCAAGCCCGCCTCCTCCCTTGCAAGCCAAAGCCTTAGAGAACCGATTACGGCTCGCGCGCGCCGTCGCGCCCGGATCGAGGCGCACGGGGACCCGCGCGCAGCGTGGGGAGAGCGCCGACCCGCAGGGGCGATCCGGACAGGCCGCTGATGACCGGATGGTATTGGGGGCCGTCAAGGCGCGAAGCGCCGTTTTGCCCCCGCTTGTGGGGGCGTGGAGTTAAACCCTCACGCGGTGACGCAATGCGTCGGATTCGAAACGTTGCGGGTTTGTAAACATGTTTGTAGAGGTTTGTAGAATGGGCAAAGCCTTGCCAGTATTGGGTTTCCGGGGATGTAATCTGACAAATTCCCACTCAAAAATGACATTTTCCCACTCAGTCTGACAAATTCCCACTGCTGTCCACAGGGCGAATTCTGACAAATTCCCACTCGCCCGCAAATCTGCCAATAAATTATGTTGACAGAGTTATGGGTATCTGCCACCGTTGTGCGGCGTCAGGATAAGTGGGGAATGTCAGAATGAAAAAAGCCGCTGCCACGACATCGGAAGAGCTCGAAACAGCGCTTTCCGAGCGATTTGTAAACATGAGCAACGCCCTGACGCGCGCCGCGCAGGGATTAAAGCTCATTGAGAAACGGCTTATCTCGTCGGCCATTGCCGAAAGTGATTCAGTTGAGTTGCGCAAGCTAGCGGCTGCTCTCGGGCCTAACGAAGGATGGAAGGTCAAGCTATCAGCGCAGGACTACGCTTCCACGTTCGGCATCGATCAACCAACGGCATACGTGCAGCTACGAGAGGCGGCGGACTCGATTTTCAACAAGTACATTCGCACGATCGAACAAACGCGCAGGGGCGAGAAGGAGCGCAGATATCGCTGGGTATCAGGGAACACCTACCATCACGGCGAGGGCTGGGTCGAGGTCAATTTTTCGCCCGAAGTAGCGCCGTTCTTGCTTGGACTTCGCAAGGAATTCACGACCTACAAGCTCAAACATACTGCGGCGCTCCGCTCGGTTTATTCATGGCGCTTGATGGAGATGTTTGCTCAATATCGTGATACTGGCCTAGTCCGGATCAGCTTCGATGACTTTTGCCACGCGATGGAAGCCCCCCCAAGCTGTCTCAAGGATTTCGGGCAACTGCGCCGGCGCGTGATCGATCCGGCCGTCGCGGAGCTAACAGGGAAAGATGGCCTGCTGATCGAATGGAAGCCCACAAAAAATGGAGGTCGCAAAGTGACTGGGCTTGAATTTACGTTCAAGCCCAACCCCCAGCTTTTCTTACTCTGACGCGAATTTATGGCGCACGACTAAGTGGGAATTTGTCAGAAAAGTTTCCTGCCACGCAAATTGCGTAATACGCAAAAAACTACGCATGAGCTCGGCAGCCCTTATCTGGTGGTAGTTTCGGCGCATCGATATCAGACCTTCTGCCGCTCGCGCAGCACCGTCCCAATCTCTATCGGGGCGGCCCGTGCGGAGCCATCACCATCAGCTTCTTGCGTTCTTGCGAAAGCATCAAAGCAAGTTATCCACAGAGATAGCGAAATTTTTGGCGATTTTTTGGGCCAAATTTGCGCCGCACCCTCTTTTACCCCTTATTACAGCTTGCTTACCGGCTTTGCCGGTTGGGGGTTTTCAGCCGATGTTGCCCCCTACCCCACGGCAAGCGGTGGAGTTTGGAGCAGAGATTTCAGCACCCGATTGGGTCGCGGATTTTTACATGGGGCCGTCCAACGACGCAGCGCGCCTTTCTGTCCCTCCCACATGCCCTGTAGGCCAATCCACTGCCAGCCTACCTAGACGCGGATTTGCACCGGCTCAGACCTCGGCAACGTCTAGGATTACGCGGTTTTCTTGGCAGCAGCCCCACGTGCGGCTCATTGCTATCGCGACCAGTGCGGCCTGGCACACGAGTCCACAGCCAGACGCCGCATTATCTCATAGAGTCAGAACAAATACTGTACAAAAACACATATATAAGTTACCATGGTTTCGTGGGCGAAGTTGCGCCCAGATGGTCAGAATGCTGATTGCACCATGCACGCGCAAGGTCTGCTTCCCAGCAGGGAAATCCGGACGTCAGCAGAGTACGGTAGCAACAGATTAGCTGGAGCCCCGGGAAAGCGGCTCACCACCTCGGTGGAAGCACTCGCCCGTACAAAACCCGCATCGCGCAGGCCTGCGGGTTTTTGCGTTAACAACCTGTGTTTTTTGTTCGAAGCCCAACTGGCCACTGCCGACGGGCTTTTTTTTCGCCCGGACCTTTTGAACAGGACGCCGACATGGAAAAACAAGTAACCAGCATCATTGACGCGTGCAGCAACTTCGTCGTGCAACTTGACGCCCACCAGACCGGCGGAGCCATGTTCGTATGCTGCGCGGCGATGCTGCTGCTCGTCGTCGCGATTGTCTGCCTGACGGGGTCGCGGCGGCGCTGACCTGGGCAGTGCTGCGCCACGTTAGACGCGAATACGCTCGACCTCGTCCAGGCTGATGTCGTCATGACGTCGGTCGTAGAGCTGCGTGGTGCGTGTCGACGCGTGATTGGCCATCGCCGCGGCATTTTCCAGCGTGCCGCCGTTCTTCAGGTAGGCGGTGATGCCGGTCGCGCGGAACGTGTGGTTGCCGATCTTGGTGCCGATGCCGACGGCTGCCGCACGCCGGCGCGCCATCGCGTACGCGTTTGCCTGCGGCAGGGGCGTGGCGCTGAGCTGCCCGGTGCCGCGCGCGATTGTGCGGAACAGCGGCCCCTTCGGTTCATTCGCAATGCCGGTGCCGTCGAGGTAAGCGTGCAGGTACGCCTCGAGCGTGTGGTGGCAGGGCATCGCGTGCGCCTTGCCCCCCTTCTCGCGCAGGCGCACCCACAGGCGCCGGTTCTGCACGTAGACGTCCTCGACGCGCATTGCGAGCGCCGCGCCCACGCGCGCGAACGAAAACACCATCAGCGCGATCAGCGCCCGGTCCCGCAGTCCGATTGGTGTGCTCACGTCGATGCTGTCGAGCAGCTGCCGCGCCTCGGCGGGCTCCAGCACGGGCGTGGCGCCGGTGCGTGCCGAGTGCGCCGGCCCGCGCACCGAGGCGGCCGGGTTGTGCGGCACGACCTGGCCGGTCACCAGCCAGTCGAACAGGTGGCGGATCGCCGCCAGGCGCTGCTTGACCGTCGGCGCGGCGTGCGTGGCCGTCTGCAGCTCGATCCACGCGGCGACGTGCAGCGGCTGGACGGCCGTGATCGACGCAACGCCCGCCTGCCCGCACCACGCCAGAAAGTCCCCCGCCGCGCGCGCATAGGCGCGCCGTGTATGCGGGTTGCGGATCGCCGACGCGAAGAACTCGAGAAAGCGGATGCCGGCGCGGTCGCCGGCGGACATCACAAGCGCCGGCAACGACTGCGGCGAATAGCGTGCGGGCGTTTGCATCATCGGATTACCACGGGCAACATTTCAAACGCTGCCGCGACAGACGCGTAGAACCGGTGAAAACCGTCGCACACGCGATAGGCAAATGGTGCGGCGGGATAGTCGGTTGTTGGCAATGCAACGACGGGAACCGGCGGCATTTCCGCACCGGTCGCCATTCCGCTCAGAACACTGATCATTCGCGCCCGGTCGAAGCCGCGCCAGTCACGTATCACCTCGGGATTTCGGAACGGCGGCTCGATTGCCTGGAGTGGCACCAGGAGCGCATCCGGGGTCGAACGGTAGCTCGACGCCCCGGGCCGGAAAGCTGCCATGCCTGCGTCGGCCCACCAGGCATCGGGGATCTCGAATTCGGCTGGCAGTAGCGGGAAACGGAAACGCATGAATTCTCCTCAGGACTCGCGGATCAGGCTCGTGTCGCGTCTTATTCCCGTCCTGCACGCGACAGCTGTTTCATACATTGAGACCGATCGCACGCATGGCGTTTTCCAGTTCATCAGAGGCCATAGAGTCGGCATCGACCGCATCCTGGTATAGCTGATCCAGTTCTTGCAGTCGCTCCTCAGGGGCCCTGGCGAGACCTGCCGACTTAAGGGCATCAGCGGCCCGTTTGAGCCGCTCCTTTGTTGAGCGGAGCTTTGCCCATGCTGCTTCAATGTTTCTTTCCTGCTCATGCGTCATTGAGTGGCTCCATATGTATGATAAAGGACATTATCATATATAAAAAAATCTCCGCGAGGCTCGTTCGCGGTGACTTGCATTGGCAAAAACGTCCGGCATGATAGTTCCATACCACACGGGAACCTGCATGATGGAAGAACACGACTACGAAGACGAGTCCGAGCAGGAAGCAAGGCCCCGCGATCCCAAGATCGATGAGGCCAAACTCGCGATTATGGAAATTTTCGACGCTGAGCCGCAGCGGGTTTTCTATTCGGTGCAGATCGAGACGCGCCTTGAGATCCGCTACTTTCACTGGATTACCAACAAGGGACTGCGAGAGCTGGCTCGCGAAGGAAAGATCAGGTTCGAGCCGCGCCATATCGGCGGCACACAGCTCGTACATTTCTATTTTCACCCGAGCTACCGCTACTACAAGCTCGAGGCCAGGAAGCTGGAGAGCTACCTCACCCAACTCTATGATCCAGACTTCACACGGGCCGTCGGGCACTACTGCGAGATGCTGATCGACAGTGCATTGGCCCGCGCCGGCTTCATGCCTGCTATGGAAAAGAACATCAGCGAGTGGGGCGGAGTGAAATGGACCGAGTCGAGGCACAACCTCGATCGGGTCGCTGTGAAGGATGGGATTGCGTATGGCATCGAAATCAAGAACACCCAGAATTACATCCCCCGCAGCGAACTGCGCATCAAGATTCGGCTATGCAAGCATCTTGGATTGCGACCACTGTTCATCATGCGCTACGCCCCGAAGAACTATATCGATGAAGTGTGGAGGGCCGGCGGTTTCACGCTGCTGTTCGAGCATCAGATGTATCCGCTGTCCCACATCAAGCTGATGCGGGAAATACGGAGCGCCCTGAACCTGAAAATTGATTGCCCAAGCGACTTTCAGGCCGGGCATATCCAGCGGCTGCTCAACTGGCACGAAAAAAAGCACCCTACCAAGTAATTTGTATTCAGGGCGTTACGAGAAATACATGCAAAATCAATGACTTACATGCATGTCCATGTGAATTCAGTTTCGAATTCACACCCCTTCGCCAACGCGACGCCCCAGCCAACTGCGACGGCCTAGCTCCGCATTGCGTGATTGTACAGATTTATGTACAATGTTTTCCGCATTCACCAACCCTGCCAGGGTTGGCCATGGGCAAATAGAATGCGTCATCTTTATCGTCATCAAAGGCGCGTAATGCCTTTAAGACTGCCACGGCCATAACCGAAGGCAGAACACGCTCCAGGTCGCCCAGGACTGGGGCCTACACGGGCGTCGCCGTTATGAGCGGGGCGCACGTACGAGAGAAGCTATAGATATGAACATCCTGACTTTTAGTGAGGCTCGCGCCGGCTTTAAGCAGGCTCTGGATGCGGTATGCAAGGATCACGAGCCGACGGTTATCACCCGTCAGCGTGGTGAACACGTCGTCATGATTTCGCTGGAGGACTACAACAGCCTGCAGGAAACCCTGCATCTGTTGGGAACCCCCAAGAACGCTGATCGACTGCGCCAATCCATTGCTGAGTTCAAGGCCGGCAAGACCTTTGCGAAGGAATTGCTGATACATGACACAGAAGAAGAAGGCGAAGAACAAAGCCGCAGCCGTAAGCAACTGTAAGGTTGCATGGTCGACGAACGCGTGGGACGACTACCTGCACTGGCAGAAACAGGACCTCGCCATCGTTGCCGAGATCAACGGCCTGATTGAGGAAATCTCCCGCGATCCTTTCAGGGGTACCGGCAAGCCGGAGCCCCTGAAAGGGGACCTTACCGGTTTCTGGTCGCGTCGCATCACGAAAGCTGACCGCCTGGTGTACATCGTCCAGGACGGCATCATCTACGTGATGCAATGTCGATACCATTACGAGTAATGCAGTACCCGAAAAGCACCGTCGATGGTGCTTTTTTTCTGCGGATCATAAGCCCGCAGTTAGTGACGGCGACGCCTGCCGTCGTCGCGCGCGATCCCCCGGCAGACGCGGGAATTTGACGTAATTCCCGCTCTCGTACGCAACGGCAAACGGCCGCACGGAACCTGTCACCTTTGCCTCTTGACACTCAATTACTCAACTCATAGAATCAACTCAATAACTCAACTCATTTGAGGTGATGAGTATGATCATTCTGGTTGGTGCGGAAAAGGGCGGGGTCGGCAAATCGACCATCGCGAGCAATCTTGCCGTCCACCTTGGACACCAAGGTATCGACGTAGTGCTTGTCGACACGGACGGACAAGCGACCTGCGCGCGGTTCATCGAGCGGCGTGACGAAGCCAGCATCAAGCCGGCGATTCCGTGCGTGCAGCGCACGGGCGACGTCGCCGCGACTCTGCGCGACCTCGCCAAACGGTACCAGGTCATCGTGGTGGATGCCGGTGGCCGCGACTCGCGGGAAATGCGATCGGCGATGGCGGTCGCAAACCTGGTGTTGGTGCCGACCAGGGCGAGTCAGGCCGATCTGGAAACACTACCCAAAGTCAACGAGCTGGTCTCCCTTGCACGTGGCCTGAATCCAGAGCTGAAAGCAGTGGCCGTTCTCTCAATGGCTCCATCCAATCCGGTCATCCGCGAAGTCGAAAACGCCCGCGAGCTGCTCGAACAGTTTGACCAGCTCGAGCTGGCCGACACTGTCATCCGCGACCGTAAGGTCTATCGCGATGCCCTGCTCGGAGGGCAGGGCGTCGTCGAACTTGACAACGTCCAAGCCCGCGCCGAAATCCAGCTGCTGGCTCAGGAGTTTTTCGAGCTTGAATCGTAACGATGAGTTATTGAGTAACTCATTGGAGTTGAGTAGATGAGTAAATTTAAGATTAGTCCGAGTACGACCAGCAAACCAACGCCGGAAAGCATGCCTACATCGGTTGGAGAATTCGCCGCCGGTGCGGCAATGGTGCAATCGCAGGTTGGATCACGGCCTGCGAAGCCGATACGACTCAATCTGGATCTCGATCCAGACACGCATCGTCGTCTAAAGCTACGGGCCGTCGAGAGCGGCACGACCATCGCGCAGCTGGTCAGGGAGTTGATCGCGCGCGAGCTGGGATAGTTTTTCACAGCAGTAAGAGCGGCCCGAGTCGGTGCTACCAACACCGGCCCAGGCCTGACCACAACCGATCTAGCTAGGAGATCGACCATGGCTGACGCCATTCTATCGCTGCATCCTTGCCAAACACTCTCGCTGGAGAGCGACCTGTCGGTCGTTCTCGAGATCGAGAACCCGCATCACATGACGGACCAGCGCCTTGCGGAGCTGGTTCGATCCAGTCAGAGAGCCGTAGAGCCTGCCGTGTGGGGTTACCTATACGGCATATGGGAGAGCCGGGAATGGCAGCGGCCACAGGGGCTGGCGAGGTGAACCAGTCGCGCCTCTTCCTCGATACCGAGTTCACGCACTTCATCGACCTCCAGCTCATC
>NZ_BAYB01000068.1 GCF_000685035.1 Paraburkholderia ferrariae NBRC 106233 | reverse complement strand
GACCCCTTGTTCGGCGTGTTCCAGCGCCTGCACCGCGAGACGGAGTTCGAGGGGGTGGGCGCGGGGCTCGCACTGTGCCGCGCCATTGCGCAGCGCCACGGCGCAGAGGTTAGCGCGACGGCGGTGCCGGGCGCTGGTTGCACGGTGCGGGTGCAGTGGCCGGTGAACCCTGCAGCCGCCAACGAGCCCTGACGCCGGCCGCAGTGCTGGCTGCTACACCGCTGGTACCAGCGCTGGCTCCATGCACCCCGCCACCTGATTGCGTCCGCCGTTTTTGGCGACGTACAGCGCTGCGTCCGCGGCGTCGATCCACGCCCGCAGGCTGCTGTGGCGGTGGTCGGCCGGGGCCACGCCGATGCTGCTGGTGATGCGCAGTTCGGGCAGGCTGCGCAGGCGCACGCCTTCTGTCTGCTCGCGGATGCGCTGGGCAATGGCCAGGGCGTCGCGCGCATGCATGCCGGGCAGCACGATGGCGAATTCGTCCCCGCCGTAGCGCCCCGCGCAGTCACCGGCGCGCACGTTGCCCCGCACCACATGCGCCAGCGCGCGGATGACCTCATCGCCCACGGTGTGGCCGTAAGCGTCGTTGATCTCCTTGAAATGGTCGATGTCCAGCATCAGCATGCAGGCGGGCTCGTCGGTGGTGTGGTGGCGGCGCAGTGCGGCCTCTGCCTGCTCTTGCCAGTGGCCGCGCCCGAACAGGCCGGTCAGTGCGTCCACGCGGCGCAGTTCGTCCAGCATCTGGTTCTGGCGCGCAGACTGCCGGATGAGCTGGTAGCTCACGGCGCTGACCGACAGCGTGTGCAGCGACATCACCGGCAGACAGGCCACTATCACGCGCATGGAGGTCTCGGGCGCCCAGTGCAGCCCCATGACCGCCGTGCTGGCCACGCGCCACCGGCATCGCCCACACCCGCTGGGCCACGCACGGCGCGCCTGCCGTGCACAACGCCCACCCGCATTTCAGCCACGGCACGGGCGCAGACGCCCATGCGCAGGCCGCAGGCCGGGTGGCACTGGTGCACAACGGCATCATCGAGAACCACGAAGAACTGCGCGCCCGCCTGCAGGCACGCGGCTACGTGTTTGCAAGCCAGACCGACACCGAGGTCATCGCCCACCTGGTGGACAGCCATTACAGCGGCGACCTGTTCGACGCCGTGCGGGCCACCGTGGCCGAACTGCATGGCGCCTACGCCATCGCCGTCATGCACAAGGACGAACCCCACCGCGTGGTGGGCGCACGCGCAGGGTCTCCGTTGATCCTGGGCGTGGGCAAGGACGCAACCGGCGCCTCGTCATCGCGCGAGCACTTTCTGGCCAGCGACGCCATGGCCCTGGCGGGCGTCACTGACCAGATCGTCTATCTGGAAGAGGGCGACCTGGTGGACCTGCAGCTGGGCCGCTACTGGATCGTGGGCAAGGACGGCAATGCGCTGACCACCGGGCAGCGCCCCGTGCGCACCGTGCAGGCCCACAGCGGCGCGGCCGAGCTGGGGCCGTATCGCCACTACATGCAAAAGGAAATCTTCGAGCAGCCCCGCGCGATTGCCGACACGCTGGAAGGCCTGGCCGGCATCGTGCCCGAGCTGTTTGATGGTGCAGGCCAGCATGGCGAGCCCGGCGCGGCTGCCTGGCGCGTGTTCAAGGACATCGACAACGTGTTGATCCTGGCCTGCGGCACCAGCTATTACAGCGGCTGCACCGCCAAATACTGGCTCGAAGAAATCGCGGGCATTCCCACCCAGGTCGAAGTGGCCAGCGAATACCGCTACCGCACCAGCGTGCCCAACCCGCGCACCCTGGTCGTCACCATCAGCCAAAGCGGCGAAACCGCCGACACCCTGGCCGCGCTGCGCCACGCGCAATCCCTGGGCATGCAGCACACGCTCACCATCTGCAACGTCGCCACCAGCGCCATGGTGCGCGAATGCAAGCTCGCCTACATCACCCGCGCCGGGGTCGAGATCGGCGTGGCCAGCACCAAGGCCTTCACCACGCAGCTGGCGGGCCTGTTCTTGCTGACGCTGGCCCTGGCGCAAAGCAAGGGCCGCCTGAGTGAAGAGCAGGAGGCTGCACACCTCAAGGCCATGCGCCACCTGCCCGTGGCCCTGCAGGCCGTGCTGGCGCTCGAACCCCAGCTCATCAGCTGGGCTGAAGACTTTGCGCGCATGGAAAACGCGCTCTTTCTGGGCCGAGGGCTGCATTACCCCATCGCGCTGGAGGGCGCGCTCAAGCTCAAGGAAATCAGCTACATCCACGCTGAAGCCTACCCGGCCGGTGAACTCAAGCACGGCCCCCTGGCCCTGGTGACCAGCGCCATGCCGGTGGTGACGGTGGCGCCCAACGACGCCCTCCTGGAGAAGCTCAAGAGCAACATGCAGGAAGTCCGCGCCCGTGCGGGTGTGCTGTACGTGCTGGCCGATGGCGACACCCGCATCGAAAGCAGTGAGGGCATCCACGTGATTCGCATGCCCGAGCACTACGGCGCATTGAGCCCACTGCTGCATGTCGTGCCGCTGCAGCTGCTTGCGTACCACACGGCCTGTGCGCGGGGGACGGATGTGGACAAGCCCCGCAACTTGGCCAAGAGCGTTACTGTGGAGTGAGCTGTCGAACACCCCGTTTTTTACCAACAACTGACTGATCGATTGGCCAGTTGTTGTTTGCTTTGTGACGCCTCGCCGGTCAGTGTTCAAACCACTGTGCTGAACGCGGGACCGCTGTGATTGCAAGTCAGGGATTGCAATACGCGCAGTGGCGAGGATCTGCCAATGCCCGCGTGGCTTTGCTCATTCTGGACTGGTATTCGCAGCGTGGGCACGACCACACCTCAGCGCGGCAGGATGCGGTAGGCCGTCCGCAGGCAGAGCAGGTAAGCCCCGGTATGCGTTCGGTGACCCAGTAACCCGGGGCGTTGCAGGCTGGGCAGTTCGACTGCAGTCGCTGCAGCAAGTCCTGCGCAGCTTGCTCGATGAGGCGCATGCGGGTGGGGTTGGCAAAGGCCCTCAGGTCCGTCTCCACAAAGACCTGGCGGTTGCGGGCCTGGGCTTGGCAGGCGTCGAAGCAGTGCCGCAGCCGGTCCCAGTCCGCGATGCCTTTGTGCATGCGGGTGTCGTCCTGGCTCTCCGGGCGCATCACCAGCTGTTGCTGCGGGAAGCCCTCGCGCTGCGCAAATGCCTCCACGGCACTCCAGTTATCGCTCAGCAGGTGCCCGCTGCGCGCAGGCCCTTGTGCCATGCCGACGACTTCGATGCCCATGCGGTCGTCCAGCCAGGCGATCAGCTCCACGTTCCAGGGCACCATTCCTGTGAACGGATCGGGACCAAAGCTGCCCTCGCTGGCCAGGCCGGCATCGAGGCCGGAGAGCTCCATGCCCTTGCGGGCTTTGCGCCGTGCTGCATCCAGTTGCGAGCCCGCACGTGCCGTTTCGCGGGTGAAGGTGCCCAGCAGGTCGGTATCGAACCCGCTGACATGTTCAATCGTGCAACCCAGACCCGGCTCCAGCGCGGGCGCGATGACCCGCTCCTTGCCATGCTGGGTCAGCAAGGCGATGCGGCGGTCTGCATAGGGGCGTGCACTGGGGTGCATCACCAGTTCTCCGTGTGCAGCGGCTCCCAGAGACCCTGGTCATAGCGCATCAGGTCGGTGCCTTCCCACCGCCAGAGGTGCAGCCACCCGTGGTCCACCAGTTGCTTGACGACGGCATGTTGATGGATCACTGCGTCGATGGATGGGCGGGGCGCATCAATCACCACGGTCAGCCTCAGTGGTTCGTGCAACCAGCGCTTGCCGTCGTGCACCGACTGCTGCGACAGGCCGATGCGCAGATCACCGCCGTTGCCTTCAAAGACGCCGATGTGTCCGCCCACCACGTTGTGCAGCACCTTGTTGCCACTCCCCAGGCGTGTGGGGGCGCAGGTGGATGCGTGGTACTGCCAGTTGATCCAGTGGGTGACCAGCATGGGCGCGGTCATGAGCGCTTCCAGCAGGCTGCCGTCGGGGTCTCTTTGGGCGTCATAGTCGTGCAGAAAGCTGCGTCCTTGTAGCGCAGCGCCCAGCGTCCTGTGCCGGGGTGCGATGACGAAGGCTGCGTTGCCCGCCAGGCCCCATTCCGGGCGCGTCTGGGCGCCATCGTTGGCGCGCCTTCGCAATTGCTTCAGCAAATCGTCGTGCGGTGTCCGTGGGTCGATGTGCAGGTGCGGTGCTCGTTCTCTGCGGACCTGGTCACTGGCATGGTGTAGCACCGGCTGCAGGCTGTCCCACCGTTGGCGAGCGGCTGGGGGCAGCAGGTCCAGGTCAAAGCCCTCGATCTCATCGGTTGTGGTGTTGTGCAGGGCCGCCACGAAGGTTGTGGACTCCGGAATGGCGATGCCTTGTTCCGCCAGGCCCGTACGCACGGCAGGTTCGTTCAGCAGTTGTGCCAGGCTGCGGGCACTGACTTCGCCGGTCTGGCCGCAGCATGCGCCGCAGTCCAGCGCTGCCGCATGGGCGTTGTTGGCCGACTGGCTGCCATGCCCTACCAGCAGTACCAGGGGCGCCAGATAACCGTCCAGCCCCATGGAGCGCAGCACCCGCGCTGCCAGCGACACCTTGGCGCCGATGTCCAGCCCCGTGAGCTGGGGCCGGCACAGGGGGCGATAGCGCGCAGGCAGGCCTTCCAGTGCATCGTTGGCCCTGGCTTGCCGGGAGGGCCGCAGCCATTGGCCCAGCTTGCCCGCATAGCCCACGCCCGCCGCTTCAACGAACGAGAACGCCGCACCCGGCCAGCGGCTGGCGGACAGCCATTGGTCGGCCAGCGCAAAGCGCCTGGAGCGTGCGTGGATCGCTGCTTCTTGTAGCGTCGCATCGGTCTTCAACGCGCCCGCAGTGGATGGCACGATGCAGTCAGTGGCTTCTACTGCGGGTGCCAACAGGCCCGGCAGGTGGGGCGTGCGAGCGCTGGTGCCCAGCGGTGTGTAGGCGAGGGGCAGGCCAAAAAATCCCGCGAACCCGATGGTCTGTACGGCGGGCCAAATGGCCTCCAGGGACCTCCGCAGTGGCTCGCTGCGCACATCAATACAAAAAGCGGCTTGCACCTCGATCTCGTGCTGGTTGGGCGGGGCACTGCCGGCACCGAGCAGCCGCTGAGCCAGTTGGCGCTGGTAGCCGACTTCCAGAGCTACTTGCCACACTTCGTCGACCAGCAGAGCCTGCTCTGCCCGTTGCAACAAGGCGGGGGCCTGGCCCCAGGCCTGTTGCAGCGCCTGGAAGGCATGGGTGCCTGCGGCATCGTCCTTGCAATGCAGTAGAACCGCACCCCATGCCAGCCGGATCGCCAGCAACTCCCGCAGGTGCGGGTCGGAGGTCTGGTTCAGGTGGGCCTGCCAGCCTAGATAGGCGCACCACGAAGCCCAGCCATTCACCGTCAGCAGCACCGACTCCAGATAGTCTGGCCACACCGCCTTGGGAAGGCGCAGCCTGTGCAGTACCCAGCGTTCGGCGTCTTCCCGGGTGGCGGGCAGAGCCTCCAAGGCCTCGGCGAGGTGTGGCAAGCCCATCAGCAGGCCGATGGAGTGGTCGTGCTGCAGAGTCTCGCGCCAGAACGCATACAGGCCCTCGGACCGCTGGGGCTGCCAGTCCGCCTGTGTCTGGTCGAAATAGGCGGCGCAGGTCTGGCTCACCTGGTGGGTGATTGCCTGGCGCCAGGACAAGCGGGTTTGGCGGTGGGGGTCGTTGTCCAGCACATCGATCAGCAGGGGCAATTGCTCTACGGGCTGGGTGTTGTGTAAGGCCTGTACGCAGTCTTCGGCAGTCAACCCGCAGGCTTGCGCCTGAGGCATCTGGCGGATCGCCTGATCAAGGTCCTGGGCGCTGATGCGTCCTTCCGTCCACGCTTGCAGTTGCCGGTCGCGCCCGGGAAAGACCTGAATGCCGCCCAGCGCTGCCATGCGCGCTGCCACCCGGCGCACCGGCATGCCGATGCGCGCCCAGTGCGGGTTGACTGCAATGGCACGGTCCAGGGGCCAGGCCGGTGCAATGGCTTGGCACGCTTGTGCGCAGGCGGTGTCGATGTCGTTGTGCGAGGCCGGGTGCTGCGCAGCGTGCGTGGGCGCTGGCGCCGCGAGCTCCTCGGTGGGGCAGTCGGTCAGTGATTCCATCATGGGGTTCTCCGGGTGCAGTGCGGTTCAGGGGGCGGCTCTGTGCAACGTGGGGCCTGCTACATGGGGGACCGCGTCACGCGGGGCAGGGGGTGTCCAGGCGGTGGGCCAGATGTACAGGGCCAGCCGGGTGTACGCCTCGTCGATGTAGAACCCTGCATAGCTCCACCTGCGCCAGGTCCGCAGCATGTGGGGCTGCCTCTGCAGCAGTGCCAGAAAGAGGTAAAGGCCTAAAAGTCCGATCAGTGCCAGCCACCCCAGCACGTGCGCCGGAGCATCGCGCAAGCCCAGTGGCACATGGTGGATGGCAACTGCCGCTGCGGTGAGGCCCGCCACCATCACCAGCCCGGCCAGGCTGTGCCAGGCCGCAGTCTTGGCGCTGGCCTGGCCCTGAGGCGACCAGAGCAGCGGTGCCCAGGCCAGTCCCAGCACGGCGGACCACCAGGCGGGCCAGGGCACCTCCGCCGCCACGTTCAGCACCAGCAGCACGGTGGCCGTGGCGGCGACGGGTGCCAGCGCCAGGCTGATGGCTGTGGGCGGGGTTGCGCTGTGCATGGCCTGCAGCCGCGCTTGCCGAACCGCGTTGGATGCCGACAGAAACACATGGGCCTTGTACAGCGAGTGCCCCACGAGGTGCAGCGCAGCCAGCGTGTACAGGCCCAACCCGCATTCGAGCAGCATGAACCCCATCTGCGCCACCGTGGACCAGGCCAGCCTGACCTTGATGCTGATGCGCGTCAGCATGACCATGCCAGCGAGCACGGCTGTACCGAGGCCAAAAACGACCAGCACGACGCGGGCAGCGGCGGCGTTTTCCAGCAAGGGGGCGAACCGTATCAGCACGAACCCGCCCAGGTTGACCACGCCTGCGTGCAGCAGTGCAGACACCGGCGTGGGCGCCTCCATGACCTGGATCAGCCAGCCATGCACGGGCAACAAGGCCGTCCGCAAAATCACGGCCAGGGTCAGCAACACCGCGCTGGCGTGCAGCAACGGGGACATGCCGTCGCGTGCGATGTACGCCCACAACGCCGACAAAGAACCGCTGCCGACTTCCAGCCAGGCCAGTGCCGCCGCACCGACCAGCAATACGTCGGCCACCCTGTCGGCCATCTGTTTTTTGTGGGCGGCCAGGCTGGCAAAAGCCCGGTCGGGGTAGAAGCACAGCAGGTGTTGCAGCGCAATGCCCACCAGAGCCCAGGCGATGGCCAGGACGATCCAGTGGTCTGCCAGCAGCAGCACGTGCACAGCAGCCAGCACACCCGCCAGTGCTGCCATGTAGCGCGGCTGGCCGGGCTCTCCCTCCAGGTACCTCGCAGAAAACGCTGCGATGACGGTGCCCAGCAGTTGCACCAGAACCCCCATGCACAAGCCCATCGGCGATGCCTTGAGCCAGCCAGCGTGGTCCAGCCGGCCGATGCCAGCCATGGCCGCAATCGCCGCCAATACAGAACCTGCCAAGGCGGCACCAGACAGGATCAGCATCCAGCGCCACAACGTGGCAACCGAGCCCTTGTGGCACAGTGCCAGCGCCATGGCGGCCAGCATGAGCATGCCCGGTGCCCATGCGCTGGCGTGGGACAAAACGTGAACAAATGGCATCACTCAACCTCCAGAAACAAGACTGGGGGCGATGATGCTGCGGGGTTATTGTTCTGTAAAATACATTGAAAAGAACAAAAAAATACTAAAAATAGAACAATGAGACTCGATCAACTCAACTTCAACCACCTGTTCTACTTTTGGCGTGTGGCCAAGCTGGGGCACCTTACCCAGGCAGCGCAAGAGCTGCACACGTCCCAGTCTGCGGTGTCCACCCAGATCCGGCAGCTGGAAGAGCGCCTGGGCGAAGAGCTGTTTTTGCGAGAGGGCCGCCGCCTGCTGCTGACCGACACCGGGCAACTGGTACTGGCATATGCCGAGAACATCTTCGGACTGGGTCAGGAAATGCTGGGGCGCCTGCAGGGCAGCGCGTCGGGGGTGACCCGGCTGCGCGTGGGCAGTGTGGCAACGTTGTCCCGCAACTACCAGGAAAACTGGATCCGCCCCTTGCTGGCCGACCCGTCCGTGGTTTTGACGCTGGAGTCAGGGCTGCTGGAGGGGCTGATTTCGCGCCTGGTGCAGCACCAGCTGGACGTGGTGCTGGCCAATGAGTCAGTGCCTTCCGACTCCGAGCGCCCCTTGCACTGCCAATTTCTCGGCAGCCAGTCCATCTCGCTGGTCGGCCCTGCCAGCGTGTGGCAATCGCGCTCGTTGCGCATACCTGAAGACCTGGAGGGTATGGAGGTGGCGCTGCCTGGCCCCCGCCATGCACTGCGTGCGCAGTTTGAAGCCCTGTGTGCATCGGCCGGGGTGACGCCCCGATTGCGCGCCGAGGTGGATGACATGGCCATGCTGCGCCTGATCGCCCGTGACAGCGGCTGGCTGACCGTGCTGCCCGAGGTGGTGGTTCAGGACGAGTTGCGCACGGGCATCCTCGTCAAGGTGGGCTACTCCGCCGGGCTGCAGGAGCATTTCTACGCCATCACCACCCGGCATCGGCACCGTATCGAGGTGCTGGAAACCCTGCTGGAACGTTCGTCGGGCCGCATGGGGCCGTCCTGACAGACCTAGGGCAACGCTGAACAAGTCCCTCGCGCACCGCGCACCCCTGCTTTGGGCGGTCTGCCGCGTTGCAAATCCTCGCGATAGCTACGGCTATCGCTGTGGTTTGCGCCTTGCATCCCATCCCAAATCAGGGCGTGCGCCACTGCGGGGACTTATTCGGCGTTGCCCTAGCTGGGATTCGTCAAAAGTTTGCCCCATGAAAAAAGCCCCGCAATGGGGGCTCGTTCATGGGCGATGCAATGTGATGCGGTGCACCGATGACGCCTTCGCTCAGCCGCAGTGGATGCGCCAAGCGGTGGCGTCCGAAACGCCCGCATCGGCTTGCATTACATGGCGTTGCCGATTTCGCCGTGGGAGATCTGGCCTGTGCGAACAGCTTCTGCGGCCTGGGCACGCACGGCAGCGCGGTCGGCGGTGGATTGGGGGTCCCCTCGTTTTCAGTGCAATAAGTGACGGTACGAAAAGCTAGCACTGGCGCGGAGGTGGTGTTGGTAGATCGTTGATTTCATTGACTTTCCTGTTCACTTTCAAATCTGCGATTCGTGGCGTCAAACCGTGATCGGTTTCATCCGTTGGTGCCAGTTATCGGTGCTCCCTGCCGCGAGGGCAGGATTTGGTCGGCATAACGGTCAACAGGAAAGCGGAACACGCCTCGCAGGTTGATGCTTTCCAGCCTGGTGGGAGCAATTTTTCCGATCAGTTCCGGTGGAATGACCTGGCGGCGGTTCGACCAGCGATCCAGGACCGCCTGCATCTGTGAGGTATTCCACGCCATCACGATGTTGGCCATCAGGCTCAACGCATCGGCCACAGCCTGCATTTCATCGACACGTTTGGCCTGCGCCGGGCTGATCCGGCCGGTATAAATGGCGCGCTTGAGGGCGTTAACAGCCTCGCCCCGATTGAGCACCCGGCGCAACTCGTTCCTGAAAGCGTCCTTGACAAAGTAGTCAGCCAAAAACGCCGTACGCAGCAACCGCCCCAATTGCACGCCAGCCTCATAGATTGGATCGCCCTGGGCGGCAGAACCGAACCGCGCAAGAGCTGCCACCGCACTGGCATGTCCGCTCATGACCGAGGCTGCCAGG
>NZ_BAYB01000069.1 GCF_000685035.1 Paraburkholderia ferrariae NBRC 106233 | reverse complement strand
GCAGGCGGTCCTGGATCGCTGGTCGAACCGCCGCCAGGTCATTCCACCGGAACTGATCGGGAAGATTGCGCCCACCAGGCTGGAGAGCATCAACTTGCGGGGTGTGTTTCGCTTCCCGGTTGACCGCTATGCTGACCAAATCCTGCCTTCGCGGCCAAATGCATCGATAACTGGCACCAATGGATGAAACCGACCACGGTTTGACGCCACGAATCGCAGATTTGAAAGTGAACAGGAAAGTCAATGAAATCAACGATCTACCAACACCACCTCCGCGCCAGTGCTAGCTTTTCGTACCGTCACTTATTGCACTGAAAACGAGGAGACCCCTAAGGAGGGCGGTGGGTAACGGCTCTATGCCGTTTTGTGTGGAAACGCTTCGCGTCATGTCGGCATGGCTGGCGCGAACGGGCTGGCCGGCAGGTGCTTGAGCTTGGACATGCGCAGGTAGGCGATGGCGATGAAGTTCTGGCTCGTCCTGAAGCCGCGCGCGGCGCGCTTGGCCTGCTGCAGCAGCCCGTTCATCGCCTCGACGAAGGCGTTGCTGCGGTGATCGACCATGCCGCGCACCACCGCGTCGAACCGCTCCTTGAGCGTGGCGGCCAGCTTCTTGAACGGCTCGAGCCGACAGCGCCGCGCCCAGCTCAGCCAGGCCCTGAGGTCGGATGCGGCCTGTTCGATGCTGTTGTGCGCTGTGGCCCGTGCGTACACCGCGCGCAGCGCCATCTTCAGCCGCCACGCCCGCGCGCTCTTGAGGGGGACGTCTCAGAAAACGGAAAATAAAGTACGTTAAGCCATTGGCATGGCCACCGCTCTCGCAAACGATCATTTTCAAGAAGCCACCGTGAGAATGCGGGCCGCGCCAGTGCTGGCCTTGTCCGTCCCGTTCTCGAAAACCGCTCTCGAATCGAGCCGCCGAGACTGCCGAGTTTCGAGAACAGCCGAAACGCCGCTTCCAGCGGCAGACGCCACACGCAAAGCCGCGCCGTTGCTGGATCGAGCATTCCTTAGCGTGCTTTAAATTCCGTTTTCTGAATCGACCCCAAATATCGCTACTTTTATTTCGCATAACGAAATTATGAATGAAATTCATGCGCTGGATGCCATCAGTCTTGCCGATCAATACCGGCGCAAGACGCTCTCCCCGGTGGAGGTAACTCAGGCTGTGATCGAATGCATCGATGCGTGGGAGCCGCACATCCACGCCACCTGGGCACTCGATCCCGAGGTCGCGATCGCTATGGCGCATGCCTCACAGGCACGATGGTTGCGGGATGCCCCGCTGGGTCCGCTAGACGGCGTACCTGTCACCATCAAGGAAAACTTCGCGACGCGCGGTTTGCCCGTCCCTCTGGGGAGCGCGGCCACACCGCTGATCCCGGCTACCGAGGATTCGCCGCCTGTTGCGCGCCTGGGCGAAGCGGGTGCCGTGTTTCTCTGCAAGACCACCATGCCTGACTTCGGCATGCTGGCGGCCGCGCATTCGAGCTTCCATCCGCTAACCCGCAACCCCTGGAATCTCGACCGCAATCCCGGCGGTTCGAGCTCAGGGGCCGGGGCCGCCGCAGCCGCGGGGTATGGGCCGCTCCATCTGGGCTCGGATATCGGCGGATCGGTACGTATTCCGGCGAGCTTCTGTGGCGTATTCGGATTCAAGCCGTCACTCGGGCGCATTCCCATCGACCCGCCCTATACCGGCCGCGTGGCCGGCCCCATCACGCGCACCGTGACTGACGCAGCACTCATGATGAGCGTGCTTTCTCGGCCGGACGCACGAGACCACATGAGTCTGCCGTATCAGGACATCCCGTGGCTCTCTCTTTCGGGCAGCCTCAGTGGCATGCGGATCGGACTGTGGCTCGATCCCGGCAACGATGTGGACGTGGACCCGGAGGTGTACGCGGCAATTGAAAGCGCCGCCGCGCGATTCGAAGCCGAAGGCGCGCACGTCGAATGGGTGAGTCCGTGGATAAAGCGCGGCACACTGGAAAGCGTGAGTCGCTTCTGGGGCGCACGCATGCGTAGCGAACTTGAAGCCCTGCCCGAAGAGCGGCGCGCACTGGCGTCGGAAGTCGTGCGCAAACTGGCGGATTCCGCGGCGGGAATCAGCGGTGCGGCCGTCTACAACGCCCATGCCCAGATGTTGGCCGTGCGCGCTGCCACGGTATCGGCCACGCGCGACTACGACTTGATACTGTCACCAACGTGCGCGAAGCCGGCATTCGGCGCTCATGAAACCCACATCCATCAGGAAGGACTCAGTCCGATCGAGCAGTCGATTTTCACGATGGTTTTCAACCTTTCCGAGCAACCCGCTGCTTCGATCAACTGCGGCTATACGGCGAATGGCCTGCCGATCGGCCTCCAGATTGCCGGACGACGCTTCGATGATCTGGGCGTACTGCGCGCTGCCCGCACGTGGGAAACCCTGCGCCCTGAACAGCGAACGTGGCCCAGGCCACCGCTTCCGCAGGCTTAGATCCGCTCACCCGTCGCGAACCTGACGTTCTTCCGGTCGTCGATCATCAGGATGATCGACCTCATACAGGCTTCTGTTTTTCGAAAAAGACGTAGCACATTAAATTCATTGAGGAGATCAAATTGAAGCATAAGCGATTGACGAAAGGGATTACCGTTTGCGTACTATTGGTCGTGTGCGGAGCCGCAAAAGCACAAAGCAGCGTCACGCTCTATGGCATCGTGGACGCGGGACTTCTCTACACCGACCGGACCTACAACAACTTGACAGGCAAAAACGGTCCGCACGAATTCTCCATGGTGAATGGTGGTATGAGTCCATCCATTTTCGGTGTAATGGGCGCGGAGAATCTTGGGGGCGGTTTCAAGGCCGTCTTCAAGCTCGAGAGCGGGATCGACCTCGCTAACGGTGGCTTCCAGGACTCGAACGGCGGGTTGTTCGGCCGCCAGGCCTGGGTGGGCCTCGAAAGCCCGGCGGGTACGCTTAGATTTGGCCTGCAAATGTCCCCGTTCGAGTACGCGATTCAGGACTCCGACGTCCTTTCCCTCGCGTTCTTCGGCTCACAGGAAGTCGGCTACTCCGACAATGCGCTAGCTACCGGTACGTATGTTTCGAATGCCATCAGCTATACGAGTCCGAAGATCGCTGGCCTGTCGGGCAGCGCGATGCTGGCGCTCGGCGGCGTAGCCGGCGACTTCCAGGCCGGCAGGCAGTACTCGATGAGCCTCAAGTACGAAACCGGCGGCTTCATGGTCAATGCCGCTTTCTTTGACGGTAACGGCCTGAACGACAAATTCAGTCTCACGAACTATGCACTCGAGCCATTCGTCGGAAAGACCATCGGCTTCGGCTACTATGCGGGCGGCCTGACGACCAAGGCGTCGTTCACGAGCTACAAGGTTGCTCAGTACGTCAATTACGACGTTTACAATGCCGGCGTACTCTACTCGCTCAAGCCATACTGGTACGTCAACACCGAAGTGACATTCACGAGCGACCGCGACCACACCCAGAATCACTCAGTTATGGGCGAGTTGGGCACGGAATACTATTTCTCGAAGCAGACCTCCGTGTATGCCGAGTTCGGTATTGTCGATAATCACGGACTGATCCATACGGGTCTGCAGGTGAATAACGCTCTCTTCTCTCCTGCAAACGGGACGACGCTCTCTGGTGAGGTCGGTATGCGGCATACGTTTTGATACTTGAATCGAACCGGATTTCGCAACGGAAAAGTGCATGACCTGGCTGGTGTCGGCGGTCCGCTACCGAATCGGCCTTCTCAACAGGTCGTCGAGCAGTGCCGCGTACGTCGCGACGACTTGCGGATGGTCGGGCAGATGCCGGGCGATCCGTGTCCGCTGCCGCTCGCGGTACCAGCCGGCCTGACTGTCGTGCGTCGTCAACGCTTCGATCAACCGGCGAGCGCCGGCTTCGACGTCGCTGTTTTCGTAGTAGTAGCCCAGGTCCGGGCACAGCGACGCGTTATGCACCAGCGGATAGCCCTGCCAGCACACCTCCAGGTAGAGGTAGTTCAAGGGGTTTTCCAGTTGATGCGAGATCACGATGTCGGTGTTCTCCGCCATAAAAAGCGGCGTTTCATGGCGCCCCGTGAATACAGCCTTGTGCTGGCGCACGATATCGAGCTGATTCATCAACGAGACGAATTCGGGACTTTCATGCGCGAGTTGCAGGGCATTGCACACCTGCAGCCGTTCGATATCGCCCGGGCGCTGCCGGAAGGCCAGTTCGGCAATCAGCACCGGATATAGACAAAATTTGACGATATTGATGTTCGGCTCAAGTACGGAAAGTCGCCGTGGTCCTGTGTGGGGACGGTATTCTCCGCCCGCTGGAATGTGCGGAAATTCCTTGAGTCGCGACGTCATGAAGATCGGACTCCAGACGAACGGCACCACCCGCGCCTGCTGCCGGCGGAACACCTCCAGATACGCGCGGTTCACCTCGATCTGCGGAATCATCCAGATGTCGTCGTATCGCTGGTTGACGAAAAGGCTGCTGCCCCACATCTGCTTGCGAAACAGCACGGCCTCCATTGCCAGAATGTATTCGGAGCCGCAGCAATAGGACACGAGGCGAGCGCCGCGCCGCTTGAGGTAATCCGTTGCGGCGGCGTCGATCTGGCCGCCTAGTTCGATCAGGACGTCCACCTGATCCTTGGCGACGTCGAACTGCAGCGTCGGGAGAACCTGTTGATCCCACGGCAAAGTCGGCGTGACCGGTACGGCTGTGGTGTTCACGAGCATCACGCGCGCCACACCGGGGCACTGCGCGAGCGCCAACGCGAGGTACACGGCATTTTGCTTGATGCCGTTGTTCCACATGGTTTCGCCTTCGGCATGCAGGCCGATCGTGATGCCGATCGTCACCCCTTGTTTCAACGCACGCATACTGGTCAGGCCTCCCTTCCACGAAACTCCGTCCGATCAATTCGCGTAGAGCGCGGCCAGCGCCTCGCCATACGTGCGCACGTTCTCCTCGCTTTCCGGATCGAGCGTACGCAAGAACGCGTTCGCCGTCGCGCGATAATCGGCAAGATTCCGGTCATGCTCGACGAACGCCTGATTGAGGACACGGCCACCTTCCTCGCAATCGAATTCGTGATAGCGGTAGCCGCAATTCCCAATCAAATGCGAATTGTGAATCAACGGATAGCCGCCATAGAGCGCCTCGTAATAGACGTAGTTCTGCGCGTTTTCCCAGTGATGGCTGACGACCACGTCCACGTTTCGCGTTAGCACCTCGGCAACCGGAAAGCGCCCTTCGAACGTGGCAATGCCGTGTCGCACGATATCCAGATTGAGCGCAAAATTGCTGAAGCCCGTGTGCTCTTTCAAATGCAGCGTGTTGTAGACACTCACCTGTTCCAGCAGATCGGCGTTTTTCCGGTGCACCGCCTCGCACACCAGCATGGGGATGAAGCTCGTCTTCACCATGCAGATGTTGGGTTCGAAAATGCCGGCGCGCCAGCGCCGCTTCCACGGCTGATATTCGAAGCGCTGGCCGGGACGCTGGCGAGCCATCTCGCGTTCGAGCACGAGCGGGCTCCACAGATGCGGCATCAAGCGCACGGGCGCGCGAAACGCGCTCTGATAGTAGGGTTTGCAACTGCGCTCGTATTCGGCCAGCGTCCACACCTCATGATACGGCGCACCGCTGATCAGCAGGCCCTGCGGCCTGTCGAAGATCATGCGTTCGATGTCGATCACGTAGTCGTTGCCCACGCGCATCGACACGATCTTGCCGCCGCGCTCGCGGAACGCCACCACCCACTCTTTGGCGAGCTGGGCACTCATTTCGATCATGACGTCTAGCTTCGAAGCAGCCTCGTTCATGTCGATGATCGGCACCGGCGCGCCCGCGAGAAAGTCTTTGGCGTCCTCGGGCGTGGCGTCGGAGCCGCCGGCCACGAGAAAGGTTTCCGACACGACCGGCGAGCGCATCAGCAGCATCACGAGGAACAGGCAGTTCTGGAAAATGCCGTTCTCCCACATCGACTGCCCGCCGCCCTTGCGCACGAAGATGGAGACGCCGACGCGCAGGCCGCGGCCGCCGGGAGCCTGGGGGGATAGCGTAGTGGTCATGCCCGGCCTCCTGTTGCGGCGAGGTTCGAGGTGCCGCGGCACAGATGCGTCAGCCGCGCGGCATACTGCTCGACATTGTGGTGCGCGAGCGGATCGACGGTCTGGAAGAGGCGCTGCGCGCGGGCGCGGTAGGCCGGCAATTCCGTGTCGTGCGTCTGCTCGGCGCGGCGCAGTTGCGCGCCGCCTTCCTGTGCGTCGAAGTCGGGGTAGTAGTAGCCCACATCTTTGAGCCAGGGCGAATTGTGAATGAGCGGGTAGTCGCCGTAGAGCGCGTCGAGGTAGCTGTAATTCTGGTTGTTGCCCCATTGGTGAGAGACGACCGCATCCGCGAACTGCACCATGAAGCCGACGATATCGTGCCTGCCATGGAACGTGGCGCGGTGGGTCTTCACGATATCGAGTGAATTGGCGAGATAGAGCATGGTCGGATGATCCTTGATATGTAGCGCGTTGAGCACGTGCATCATCTGGACGCTGTCGCGGTCGGCGCGATAGGCCTCGTCGCATACCAGCATCGGGATGCTGCTGGTCTTGACGACCGAAATGTTCGGCTCGAAGATGGCGACGCGCCAACCGGACCGCGCGGCGTCCGGCGACGCCTCGCGCGGCACGTAGCCATAGCGATAGCCCGTCTCGGCGACCTCCTTCGCGCGCGCCTCGAGAAACTGCGGACTCCAGATGAACGGAACCGCATGGGCATCGCAACGATGGATCGTGCGCAGCATGGGCGCGAACGCCTCGTCCTTCGGCAAATACCAGACTTCGTCGCAGCGATCGGGGCGCAACGCGGTGGACTGCTTGTTGAAGACGACCGGCTCCGCGAGCGCGACAAAGGGCTGGCCGCAGCAGTGAAACACGACCTTGCGGCCGCGCGCGCGCATGAGGTCGATCCATTTGCTGTCGAGCGCGCCGGCCATCTCGATGACGACATCCACTTCGTCGGTCGCATCCCGCATCGACATGATGCGCAGACCCAGATCGCCCATATCGACCTGAGGCGGCATCGCCCCCTGATCCCCGCAGTCGATCAGCACGACCGATGTCACGAACGGCACGCGCTGCAGGAGTTGCGCGAGAAAAATCACGTTCTGGCCGAGGCCGTTGGACCAGATGTTCTGGGAGGCGTGCGTGAGCACTGAAATTCCGATTCTCATGTTGACATCGCTATGGTTCAGGTTGGGCTGGACCCCGCAACGCTGCCACCGTCGCGGGCGCTCAAAGCGATGCCCGATAGACATCGCGGTGCAGCATCATCGCCGCATCCCCGCTCCTCATTTGGCGAATTGATCGGGGATTTCAGTCACCTTGCGTTGGGCCATGAAATTCATCCATGCCTTATCGCCTGCGCTAATTCGAGGTGTCGCCGCCTCGCGAGCCGCATCGGCGTCCCGCAGGGCTTGTAATGCTTCGGGTGACGGATAACGTCAATAAATGTTTCGCGTTCGTGTTCATGCCAGCGTGGGCATTCGCGTATTCGACTGCCACGGGTCAGCGTTCGAGCCATATGCTTTCACCATCTTGCCTGACCTCGTGCGTTAGCAAACGAAGCCTCCGGCCTGGTCGCCGCATGGACCGTACGCTCGATTATCCGCTGTTAAGTTGGAGTTGGGCCCCGGACGTGTACGAAATGTCCCAATCGCTTCGGTGCGGGACCTCGGCGCCCTCGATAACAGTCGGGACGCCGGCGAGCGACACGCGGCGCAGGATGGCCGTCATGAGTTGATTTCACCAACTGGATGCCGCGTTGGCGGCGCCCGATATTGTTGAACGGGAAACCGGGCAGAACACGTTGCGTGTGCTGCCCGGCTGGCATTACCGCTAGCGGTCAATTACCACTGGTACGAGACGCCCGCACCGTAGACGTTGCCGGCGCTGCTGATGCTGGCGCCTGCCTTAGCCTTCAGGTTCTCGGTAATCCGCACCGACACCCCGAGCGACGAGGCCGCATAGCCTTGATACGAAGCAGCGCCCACGCCGACTGCGATCGTCTTGCCCGGATCGACGTCGGGGATCATGGCCAGCGCGGAAGCCGCGGCGACACCGGAGTACGCCTTGCGGGCCACGTCGTTGACGCTCGACTGCACGCCCCACAGCTGGTTCATGTTCGCCGCGTCGGTGCCGTTGACACCCGGCGCGACGTTCGTGATACGACGCTCGTTGCCTTCGCTACCCACGGACACGGTATTCGCCTCGTTCGCAACCGAGCCTGCGCCCAGTGCCACCGAGTTGCTACCCGAGGCGGTCGAGTTCGAACCGATGGCGGTCGAGTTCGCACCCGAAGCCGTCGAGTTCTGACCGAGGCTCGAAGCGCCGTCGCCGGATGCAGCCGAACCGGACCCGATGGCCGACGAGCCATTGCCCGAAGCCGTCGAGTTCGAACCCAGCGACGTCGAGTCGTCGCCGCTGGCCTTTGCGTTGCCGCCGTTTGCCGTCGAGTTGTTGCCGCTGGCGGTGGAGCCGCTACCCGTTGCGGTCGAGTTGTCGCCGCTGGCGGTGGAGTTGCCACCCGTTGCGGTCGAGTTGTCGCCGCTGGCGGTGGAGCCACCACCCGTTGCGGTCGAGTTGTCGCCGCTGGCGGTGGAGCCACCACCCGTTGCGGTCGAGTTGTCGCCCGTCGCATTGGAGCCGCTACCCGTTGCAGTCGAGTTGTCGCCGCTGGCGTTTGCGCCCTCGCCGATTGCGGTCGAATCGTTGCCCGTGCCTGCTTCGTTGTTGACCGGACCGGTATCGCCCGTGCTGACCGACGTCGAGAGCGAGGCGAGATTGCTCTCGGTCGTGCTCAGGCCCGTCGAGGTCGACGTGGACAGCGAAGCGAGGTTGCTATCGCTCGTGCTCAGGCCGGTCGAGATGGAACCCACGCCCGTGGACAGCGAAGCCACATTGCTGTTGGTCGTATCCAGCCCCGTCGACAGCGATGCCAGGTTGCTTGCGGAAGTCGACAAGCCTTGAGCGACGGTGGTCGACAGGCTTTGGAGTGCCACGACATTGGCGTACAGCTCCGAGCCGTTGACAGCGTCGGTACTCGTTGCGCTGATCCGACCTGCCGCCACGTTGGTGAGCTGGCGTTCCGCACCCGGCGCGCCGATGCTCACAACAGAGTTCGGTTCCGAGCCAGCGAACTGGTAGGGCTGGCCGCCGATCGTCGCACCGGCAACCCGATTGGCAGCAGCGGTGACCGACCCCGAACCCAGTGCGACGTCGCCCGGGTTGAGTGCGGCGGCCATCGAGCCAAGCGCCACGCTATTGTTACCGGTCGCATTGGCGCCGTTGCCAACCGCGACTGCGCTCGCGCCGGCTGCCGTTGCGTTCGGACCAGCAGCCAGGGCGTTGATGCCGGTGGCGCCGTCGTTGGCGTAGTTGCCTTGCTCGGTGCCGCCGTCATTGACGCTGAGGTAGTGAGACGTACCCGCTGCGATCGCCGTGGACAGGGATGCCTGGAGGTCGCTGGCCGTCGTCGAGAGGCCCGTGGACAGCGAGGCTACGTTGCTGTTCGTCGTGCTTAGGCTCGTCGAGATTTCACCAACGCCCGTGGAGAGCGAGGCTACATTGCTATTGGTCGTGCTCAGG
>NZ_BAYB01000070.1 GCF_000685035.1 Paraburkholderia ferrariae NBRC 106233 | reverse complement strand
TGCGAGGCCGTCCTGCAGGCGGTTGGACACGCTCGTGATCGAACGGTCGACCTGTGCGTCGATCCAGGTGTTGCGGTCCACGGCTTCGAGCAGTGCGTCGTCGTGATGTGCGCCGGCCTCGATCGCGGTTTCGGCGATGAAGCGGAACGGCGACGATTCTTCGAGCTGTTTGGCGCCTTCGGCGAGCGTCGGTGCGTTCCAGATCTGCTCGTCGGCGATCTTCGCGCGGCGGTTCGCACGGAACTGCTCGAAGAACTTGGTGATCATGATGTACCAGCTGCCCATCGACATGATGACGAGCAGGATCAGCACGAAGCGCGCGACGAAGTCGCCGTTCTTCCAGAGGGCGCCGAGGCCGTAGGGGTTCGTGACCGTTTCCGACGTGGCCGGTGCCGGCGGCGGCACGGGCTGGTCGGCCGACGCGGCCGGCGCGGGGGCTGCGACTGCCGCAGTGGCAGGCGCCGAGGCGGCGGCGGTGGCGTCGCTGGCCTGCGCGTTGGCAAGCTGCGGTGCGACGAAAGTATCGACCGTGGCTACGGCGATCAACATGCTGGCCGCCAGTGCGGCGTAGGAACGCTTCTTCATGCCTGCTCCAATCCGTTGAACTACTAAAAACGTGAGTAATGACATCCGTGAGGTGAGATCCGCGTGCTCAGTTCAGCGTGAACGAGAACGGAACCTGCACACGCACCGGCTGACCCTGCGAAATGCAATTGAACTTCTTGACCGCGTTGAACGCCGCAGCGTCGAGGCTGTTGTCGTCGGAGGACTTGGCCACGCGCTCGTTCGTGACATGACCTTGCGGGTCCACGACGAATTCGATGAGCACATCGCCCGTCACGTTGTTTTCCTGCGCCTCCTTCGGATACGCGATCGAGCCGCGAATATCGTCGGAGTTCGGACACACCACGCCCACTTCGTGGCTGAGCGGCTTGGCTGCCGGTGCAGGCGGCGCGGGCGGCGCCGTCACGGGTGCGCTGACAACGGGCGCGGCCTGGTGCGTGATGGTCTGCTGCGGCGGCGCCTGGACCGGCACTTCCGGCGGCGGCACGAACGGCGGCGGCGGCGGCGCGAACTTCGGCGGCGGCAGCTGGACGACCGGCAGCGGCGGCGGAGGCGGCGGTTTCACCGGCTCGATGATCTTCGTTTCGATGGGATGCTGGATGACCTGCACGACCTTGTTCGCGAGGCCGTTGACCAGCGCATAGATCAGCACGACGTGCAGGACGATGACTGCCGCGATGCCGCCATAACGGCGAACGGGATTCTGCTGCTTGCGTCCGAACTCGCGCGGACGGCCGGGTACGCGCGGCCCACCGGACCCGGCTGGTACATCCACTTGCACTTTCATCACCACCTTCGCTCCCTTGGGCGCCGCGCGCCCTTTGCTTGACCGCAGCGAACCATTCGATGCATGGCGGTCCCGTTCTACGAACCCGCCAGACCCACACTTTCAATCGGACTACGAAACGGATGCGAAAGCACTGCCGCGAAAATCCCGTTGACTTCTCAACTTCGCTTGCGGCCGCTTATTCACATCGTTCATATGCTAAGTAGTACTAACCCTAGGTTATTCGGGTTTACACGAATTCGGCGACTTCCCGCTCGTATCGCCCACCGAAACCGCCTCTGTCACAATGCTCCGGCATGGGCGTGTTTCAGTTTCGTTTCAGCGTCCGGAAAGATAGCAAGACAAAAACCGACTTAGCAAACTTTTTTTGATGGGAGAATACGGTGTTTAGAGAGATACCTCTAAATATCCGCTGAGGCACGCCCCACATGGGTTCCCAGCATGCACCAAAATGATGCAATTGATGCGCCCGCGGATATAATTACAATTTACTAACTAAACATTTCTATATCCATTCGATTTTCATTCCCAACAGCGGATTTTGAAATTGAGGCGGCGGCAGGTGTTTTTTGCCGGCTCGCGGGCATTTAGCTATTTATCGTGGAAATGTTTTTTCGCCCCTTTTTTCATTCAATTAGATTCGCGATCCTTATCTTTTCGAACGCCGCCGTCTTCCCAGGAGAAAATCGAAAATCTCCGTCGGGCAACCGGAATTTCCGCTGTTTTTCGGCCGCCGTTCGCGCTTGAACTCTTCTCCTGCTCAACGATCCTGGCCTGCGCCGCAGGGCGGCCCACCGCCCCGCATGGGGTTCGCTTCTTCGTTCGCTCCTTCGTTATATATTCGGCGCAAGAGCCACGAGTGACGCGCGGCAGCCTGCCCCGGGCATAGCGTTTGCTGAGCCAGCACCGCACTGCCGCATCGGCCGACGCTACCGGCCCACGATGCTGCGGAGACCCGTCCGCGGCACCCACGCGGCACCCAAACACACCCTGCACCCTGGAGGTGTCATGACGTTCGCACCCCGTCGCGCGCGAACCACACGCATTCGGCGCAAGCGGGCATTCGCGCGCCTGCCGCTGCGGCTTGCCACCGCGACAGGCGCGCTCTCGGCCCTTTGCATGGCGCCGCACGCGGCAGCGCAAACGCCCTCGCCACTTGGCGAATGGCAGTATTCGGCGGGCATTCCGCTTGAAAAGATGTACGAGACCGAGCGTCCCGACTGGGAAGTGCGCCTCGGCGTGGGCTCGACCTTCGAGCCGCGCTACGACGGCTCGGACCGCTATCACATGCTGGCCGGCCCGAGCCTCGATATCCGCTACAAGGATCTCCTGTTCGGCTCCACGGGCGAAGGCTTCGGCGTCAACGTCCTGCAGGGGCCGAACTGGCGCGTGAGCGTCGCTGCAGCCTACGACCTCGGCCGGCGCGGCCACGACGACCCGTCGCGCCTGAACGGGCTCGGCAACATCAATCCGGCGCCCGAGATGAAGATCGCCGGCGAATACGTCGTTTCGAAAGACTTTCCGCTCGTGCTCCGCTCCGCCTTCACGCGCAGCTTCGGCGGCTCGAATGGCTGGGTGGCCGATCTCGGCGCCTACATGCCGCTGCCGGGCAGCAGCCAGCACTTCTACTGGTTCGCCGGCCCCTCGGTCACCTTCGCCGATTCGAACTACATGCAGAGCTGGTTCGGCGTGACGCCCGTGCAGGCCGCGGCCTCGGGCTACCGGCAATACGACGCGAGCGCGGGCCTCAAATCCGCAGGCTTCGGCATCACGATGGTCTATTTCGTCAACAAGCACTGGTTCGTGAGCGCCGATGGCGCGCTCAAGCGCCTGCTCGGCAGCGCCGCGCACAGCCCGATCGTCCAGACGAAGACCGGCGGCGTCTGCGATATTTCGATCAACTACCAGTTCTAGCGCCCGGCAAAAGCCGCGGCGCGCCCCGGGTACGGCCGCCGGGCCGCTTGCCGGCGTGCCCTCATCCTCGCCTCATTTTCCGCTGCTAACCTGAACGTATGGACCGCAGGTCCATACCGCCGGTACGGCCGCGGCACGGCGCAATGCCGAACGCGCGCAACCGCATCCCACCTCGATATCAAGGACTCGCAACCATGCTCCCGCCGTTCATCGCCACCAGCTTCCTCGGCCAGCCTGCCTGGCTCTGGGCCGCCTTCATCGCGGTGGTGATCGCACTCCTCGTGCTCGATCTCGGCGTCCTGCATCGCGACGACCGCGAGATCGGCATACGCGAGAGTCTCTGGCTCTCGCTCGGCTACATCGCGATGGGCGTGCTGTTCGGCGGCTTCATCTGGTGGCAGATCGGGGCCGAGCCGGCCACCGAATACATCACCGGCTATCTGATCGAAAAATCGCTCTCGCTCGACAACGTCTTCGTCATCGCGTCGATCTTCGGCGCGCTCGCCGTGCCGCGCGAGTATCAGCACCGCGTGCTGTTCTGGGGCATCGTCGGCGTACTGGTGCTGCGCGCGATCATGGTGGGTCTCGGTGCGGCGCTCGTCGCGCAGTTCGACTGGGTCCTCTATGTCTTCGGCGTATTCCTCGCGCTCACCGGCGTGAAGATGCTGTTCGGCTCGAAGCCAACGCACGACGTAGAGGGCAGCGCCCTCCTGCGGGTGCTGCGCCGCGTGCTGCCCGTCACGTCCGGGATCGAAGGCGGTGCGTTCGTGGTGCGCCGCCCGCACCCGGTCACCGGCAAGCTCGCGCTCTGGGTCACGCCGCTGCTTGTCGCACTCCTCATGATCGAATTCGCCGACCTGATCTTCGCCGTCGATTCGATACCGGCCATCTTTTCGATCACGACCGACCCGTTCATCGTCTATACGAGCAACATCTTCGCCGTGCTCGGCCTGCGCGCGCTCTTCTTCGCGCTCGCTGCAATGGCGCACCGTTTCTACTACCTCAAGCACGCGCTCGCGCTCGTGCTGATGTTCATCGGCGCCAAGATCTTCCTGCATGGCTTCGTGGGCAAGATTCCGGCGGCCCTGAGCCTGGGCGTCACTGCCGCGCTGCTCGCGGGCGGCGTGATCGTCTCGCTCCTCAAGACGCGTCCCGAAGCCGACGCCGCGCGCCCTTCCTGAACCCGCCAGCCCCGGTGCGGCCGAGCCTTTTCGGCCGCCCCCCCCGTCCTCATTCTTCGCTCATTCTGCGCCCGTACGATGGTTTCCATCGAGACAGCGCCCCCTCCCCGAGCGGCAACCTCCCCCCGGGACACGTTGGACGAGCCGGCGGCGCCTCCTCGATGCATTGTTCACTCATCACGGAGCGCATCATGAAATGCCCGCACTGCCATGACGTCACGCTCACCATCGCGGAGCGTCAAGGCGTCGAAATCGACTATTGCCCGCAATGCCGGGGCGTCTGGCTCGACCGCGGCGAACTCGACAGGCTGATCGAACGCGCCGGCCCGCAGCGCCGCTTCGACGATCGCTACGACGTGCAAGGCGGCGGCTCGCCGCGGCACCCGTACGACCGTCACGACGCGCACCCGCGCCGCCGCAAGTCGTGGCTCGGCGAACTGTTCGACTAGCCGGGCAGGCACCGCACACCCGCCCCGCAACACCTGCTCAATCGTTACGAGGAATCCTGATCATGCGTACCTACTCCTGCAACAGCCCCCAGGCCGCCGGCCGGATCGTCGCCATCGCGCTGCTCGCCGACGGCCACCTGAGCAGCGACGAGCTGACCACGCTCCATCGCGCCCGCCTCGCAGACCGCCTGGGCCTTGCGCCCGGTGAATTCGGCGCAATCCTGCAGAGCCTCTGCGAAGACCTGCTCACGAGTTCGCATCTGAACTGGAGCGATGCCTGCAAGGTCGATTCCGACGTCATGCAGCAGGTAATGCGGGAACTGGAAGACCCGGTGTTGCGCGCGGAGGTGCTCAATCTGTGCTACGTGGCGGTCTATGCGGACCGCCACGTCACCGAAACGGAAGCCGCGCTGCTCGGCTCGCTCTCGAGAGCGTGGCAAGCGCACCCGTGGCAGCGCCTGCTCGCTTCGTAACGGCGCCTGAGCGGTGAAGCAACCCTTCGCGCCGCGCGCCAGCCACCGTGCCGGCGCGCGGCGCATCGTGTGCACGAACGCAAATACCAGCCGGATTCACACGCACACGGCCCAGCCGAGCCCGCGCGCATTGCGGATCACGGCATTGCCGAACTTGCGCCGCACGCTGTAGATCACGGCATCGACGGCATTGCTTTCCACTTCCTCGCCCCAGCCGTAGAGCCGCTCTTCAAGCTGTTGCCGCGAAAGAATCGCGCCGGGCCGTTCGAGCAGCGCCAGCATCAGCGCGTATTCGCGCGCGGAAAGATCGTCGGATCGTCCGTCGAAGGTGAGGCGGCGCGCGTTGGTGTCGAGCGTCACGCGCCCGCTGCCGATCGCCGCCTTTGCAGAACCCGACTTGCGCCGCACCACGGCGCGAATGCGCGCCAGCAGCTCCTTGCTCTCGAACGGCTTCACGAGGTAGTCGTCCGCCCCGAGGTCGAGACCTTCCACCCGCGTATCGACATCGTCCTGCGCGGTAATGATGAGCACCGGCGTGACGTCGTTGGACTCGCGCAGGCCGCGCAATACGTCGAGGCCGCTCATGTCCGAAAGGCCGAGGTCGAGCAGGATCGCCGTATAGGAGCCGTCGCGTACGGCCGTGCGGCCGCTTTCGCCCGTGCGCACCCAATCGACGCTGTACGAGGCGTCCTTGAGCGCGCGCATCAGCGCGGGCCCGATCAGCAGGTCGTCTTCGATCAGCAAAATCCGCATAGTGTGTCCTCTCTCCTTCGTTCGTCCGCTACGCTTGCGGCTGGCGCGGCAGTTCGATGCGCGCAACGATGCCCGAGCGGCCGTCCGCGCGGTTGGCGAGCGTCACGTTGCCGCGATAGCTCCCGGCCAGCGCCTGCGCAATCGCGAGCCCCAGCCCGCTGCCTTCCACGTCGTTCGCGCCCGCGCGGAAGAAGCGGTCGAACACGCGCGGCAGGTCGGCTTCGGCAATGCCGGGGCCGTTGTCGAGCACCTCGATCACGGTCTTCCCCGCGTCGCTGCGCACCGACACATCCACCTGCGTGCCTTCGCCGCCGTAGCGGATCGCGTTATCGACGAGATTGCGCACGAGCACGCGCATGTCGGACTCGGTTGCACGCACGCTCGCGTCGTCGAGCCGCTCGACACCCAGATCGACGCCGCGTGCGAAGGCGAGCGGCAGCAGGTCCGCCACGACATCGCTCACCACCTGCGGCAGCGGCACATCGACAAGCACCCGCTGCGCGCTGCCGATTTCCGCGCGCGCGAGGCCGAGAAGCTGCGAAACGAGCGAGCCGGTGCGCGCGATGCCGCGCTTCAGTTCTGCGAAACGTTCGGCGTACTGATCCGGCGGTGCGTCGCGCAGATTATCGATCTGCAACTGCATCGCGGAGATCGGCGAGCGCAGTTCGTGCGCGGCATCGGCAATGAACTTGCGCTCGGCGTTCACGAGCACCGAAAGGCGCTCGATCATGCGATTGACCGAATCGAGAAAAGGCCGCAGTTCGACCGGGGCGCGAGCGAGGTCGAGCGGCTGGAGATGGTGCAGATCGACGCGCGCGGCGCGGCGCCCCATGCGTTCGAGCGGGCGCAGCGAAACGCGCACCGTGATCGCAATGGTGAGCACGAGAAGCGGCAGGAGCGCGAACACCGGCAAGAGGCTCCAGAACGCCACGCGTATGGCGTTGCGGTTGCGCACGCTGCGCGATTCGGCCACCTGAATGAATTCGTCGCCGGCGGCAAGGCCGAATACGTCCCACGACTCGCCGTCGTACTCGATGGTCGCGAAGCCCGCCGGCCCGCGCGGCAGCGCGACGCTGCGGTTGCTCGTGCGCGTGGGCGTGTCGCCGTCGTCCGCTGACCAGATTTGCACCACGAGATCGTCGGAGAGCCGGCGCTGCGCATCGCGGGCCGAGGCGGGATGCGGCACGCCCGTCTGCACGTGCGACGCGGCATCGCGCAGGCTCGCGTTGAATTCCGTCGCGAGGCTGCGCACCACGAGAAACGTCCCGAGCGAGCCGAGCAGACCGACCAGGATCGCAAGCGCGCCCAGCGCAATGCTGAGCCTGCGGTGCAGGGAGTTCGCGGCGAAAAACATGGGGGAATCTCGGGAGACGGAACGGAAAGCGCCGCGATGCGGCACATCGCGTTCCATCATATCGGATTCCCCTGCGAATCCCGTCGCGCTTCGGAGCTTCAGTGGCTAACCGGTTCAGTGGTTCAGTGGCGACGGCCGCCCGCGCTCCCCATCATGCCGCTGTGAAAGCCGCCATGCGTGCCCGAAACCGGCGCATGCCCGCGTGCATCAGCCGTGCAGCCCCTCGACGAATGCGCGAATGTCCGCGTTCACGCGCGTGGCGAAGTTGAAGTACATCCCGTGCGTGCCGCCTTCGTAGACCTTCAGCACCGCATGCCGCAGCGCAGCAGCAGTGGGGCGCCCCGTTACTTCGAGCGGCGCCGACGCGTCGCAATCGCCGTGCAGGATCAGCGTCGGGACGTCGATGGCAGCCAGTTCGCAGCGCAGGTCAGTCGAGGTCTGCACGCGGCACAGTTCGACCGCGCCGGGGAACGAGGCGCGCAGCATCATGTCGGCGGTCCACTGGATCACGGCGGCGGACGTGCCGGGGCTGAAATAGCCCTCTGCGCGGCGCGCGATCCAGTCCGGGAACGACACCCTCAGTTCGTCGAGCGAGGCCGCGAAAAGGCTCGCATCGACGCCGGCGGGGTTGTCGGCGGTCTTGAGCAAGTAAGGCGTGGAGGCCGGCGAGAGCAGCACGATGCCGGCCACGCGCCGCGCGCCGTGGCGGCTCAGGTAGCGCACCGCCTCGCCGCTCGCGAACGAGTGAGCAACCAGCGTCACGCCGGAGAGGTCCAGCGCGTCGAGCACGGCCTCCAGGTCGTCGGCGAGCGTGTCGTAGTCGTAGCCGCGGCCCGGGTCGCTCGAGCGTCCGTGGCCGCGCCGGTCGTAGGCAATGCAGCGCAGGCCGGCCTCGACGAGCGGCGCGATCTGGTAGTCCCACATGCCCGCATTGAGCGTCCAGCCCGCAAGGAACACGAGCGGCCTGCCCTGCCCCCAGTCGCGATAGTGGAGGGCCGTATCGGCGTCGATGCGGATCGTGCCGGGCTGGCGCGGCAGGCGGTCGGGCTGGGTCATGGCTGGGCTCCTTCGGTGAGTCGCTGGGCGAGTGAGGCCATGGTCGGCGAACGCGTGCAGCGGGTCGATTACCCCGGAGGTAAGCAAGACGAATCGGCAAGGGAGCAGGCACGCGAAAAGCGCACGCCGGGGGACGGTGCTAAATTCGGCGCACCGATATGTCCACCCTCTGAGGAGGTACACCCATGACCACCCCGTGGAAGCAACCCATCTTCGCCTCGGCCGTCTACTACCGCGACCCGCTGGCCGCGCTCGACTGGCTGGAAAAGGCGTTCGGCTTCAAGCGGCAGTTCGTCGTGTACGGGCCTGAAGACAAGGTTGCGCATTCGGAAATGCGCTTCGAAGGGGCCAGTGTGATGATCTGCGGCAGTTGGCCCGGCATGCCCTCCACAAGCCCCGCCGATCTCGACGGCAAAAATACCCAGTCGGTGCACGTGCAGTTGCAAAGCGGCATCGACGCCCATTGCCAGCGCGCGCTTGCGGCCGGCGCAAAGGTCGTGCGCGAGATCGCCGACCAGTTCTACGGCGACCGCGTGTACGTGGTGAGCGACCCGGAGGGCCATCTCTGGAGCTTCGGCCAGACCGTGCGCGCAGTCACGCGCGAGGAAGCCGAACAGGCCAGCGGACTCAAGATCGACGGCTGGGTCTGACTGCGCAAATGAAAACGCCCCGGGGGCGAACCCGCCGGGGCGTTTGAAGTGGGTTGCAAGGCACGCGGCACGCCTCGTGAGGCGCGCTCTCTGCCGCAAGCCGCTTAGCGTTGCGAAATC
>NZ_BAYB01000071.1 GCF_000685035.1 Paraburkholderia ferrariae NBRC 106233 | reverse complement strand
CGTGGCGGACCCGTTCGGTGATGAGGGCGCGCGGCTGTACCGCACGGGGGACCTGTGCCGGCGCCGGGAGGACGGGACGATCGACTTCCTGGGGCGGATGGACCAGCAGGTGAAGCTGCGGGGCATGCGCATCGAGTTGGGGGAGATCGAGGCGGTGCTGCGGCAGGTGGCGGGGGTGGAGCAGGCGGCGGTGGAGCTGCGCGGGGAGGGCGAGGCGCGGCGGCTGGTGGGGTATGTGTCGGGGGCGGTGGAGGTGGAGGCGCTGCGCGCGGGGCTGGAGGGGAGGCTGCCGGGGTACATGGTGCCGGGGGCGCTGGTGGTGCTGGAGCGGCTGCCGGTGATGCAGAACGGAAAGGTGGACCGTCGTGCGCTGCCGGAGCCGGAGGCGGGGGAGGAACGGGAACGGGTGGAGGCGCGTACGGAGCGCGAGGCGCGGTTGCTGGCAGTGTGGCGGTCGGTGCTCGGGCGCGAGGAGGTGGGCGTGACCGATAACTTCTTTGAGGTGGGCGGAGATTCGATCCTGAGCCTGCAAATCATCGCGCGGGCGAAGGACGCCGGCCTGAAGCTGACGCCGAGGCAGGTATTCGAGCATCCCACCGTTGCCACGCTGGCCCTGGTCGCCGAGGTGCAGCACGATCAATCGGCGCCGGTTCCCGAGATTCATGAAGCACTGCCGCTCACGCCGATCCAGCAGACGTTCTTCGAGCGCTTCCCGCTCGGTGAGTCTCACTGGAATCAATCAGTGCTTCTAAAGGTTAATGGGAATCTCGACGCGTCGCTGCTCGAGCGTGCGGTGCTGGCGCTTTCCGACATGCACGACGCGCTGCGGCTGCGTTTCTCGCGCGACGACAGTGGGCGCTGGCAACAGCGTGTCGCGACCCGCGAAGACAACGCGATCGTAGAACGTGTGGATCTGCGCGACTCGCCGCAATGGACCCGCGCACTTGAAGAACATGGAACCCGGCTGCAGACGAGTCTGCATCTTGAACAAGGGCCGATTTTCCGCGTCGGCTATTTCGAGTTGGAGCGCGAGTCGCGGCTGCTGCTGGTGATTCATCATCTGGCCGTAGACGGCGTGTCGTGGCGCATCCTGCTCGACGATCTGCAAACGCTCTATGAAGCACTCGCCGCCGGCAAGGCGCACAGCCGTGCGCCGTCAACTCCGTGGAGCGCGTGGGTTGCGCAGCAACAGGCGTGGGCCGCAACGGACACGTTTCAATCCGGCGTTGCCTGGTGGCGCGAGCAACTGAAAGACGCGCGGGCGGATCTGCCCGTGCACGACGATATTGCAACGCCCGCAACGTGGGCGCCGCAGATCGTGCGCACGGAGCTGAGTCGCGACACGACCGACAGCTTGTTGCGCCACGCCCCCCGCGCCTGGCGTGCGGGCGTGGAAGACGTGCTGCTGGCCGCGCTGACGCAGACGCTTTCAGCATGGAGCGGCGGAGCAGGCATCCTCGTGAGCCTCGAAGCGCATGGCCGCGAGTTGCCGGATCTCGATGCCGATGTTAGCCAGACCGTCGGCTGGTTCACCACCCAGTTCCCGGTGTGGCTTCCTGCGCGGCAGGACTGCGGGCGCGCAATCCGCGATGTGAAGGAGCAGTTGCGGCGCGTGCGTCCGCGCGGCATCGGCTATGGCTGGTTGCGCAACGAATTGCGCGATTTGCCGGCGCCGCGGATCGGCTTCAACTATCTCGGCCAGTTCGATCAGAGCCTGAAAACAGGCGGCCGATTTTCGTTTGCGGCCGAATCGGCGGGTTCGCCGGTTTCCGCTGCAGAGCCGGCCGACATGACGCTCGATCTGAACGGCATTGTCGTCGAGGGCTGCCTCTGTCTGAACTGGCGATATCGCGACGGCGAACTGAGGCACGACATCGTCGCTCAGCTCGCGGTCGAATTCGAGGCGAAGCTTCAGGCGTTGATCCAGCATTGTGTCGCGGCGCAGCCGGGCGCGACCGCGTCGGACTTTCCGCTTGCGCAACTGCGGCAGGATGAGTACGAGCGGCTCGATCCCGATCTTTCCAAAGTGATCGATATCTATGCGGCGTCGCCGGTGCAACAGGGCGTGGTCTTCCATACGCTTGAGGACGCGGACGGACTGGGCGTCTATGTGAACCAGAAGCGCTGGACGATACGCGGCGACCTCGATCATCGGCGCATGAAAGCGGCATGGAATGCCGTGATCGCGCACCATGACACGCTTCGCACGGGGTTCGAGTGGCAGCATGGGAGCCGGGTGGTACAACTCGTGCACCGCGATGCTACGGTGCCGTATGAGGTTCGCGATTGGTCGCAGTTGGGCGAGCGGTACGAGGAGGAACTCGCGCGGTGGATGCGGGAGGACATCGGGGACGGGTTCGACCTTGCGTGTCCTCCGCTCATGCGGGTCAATGTATTTCGTAATCCTTTCGGTGCATACGATCTGGTGTGGACCGATCATCATGTGCTGCTCGATGGGTGGAGCGTGTCGCAGCTGCTCGGCGAGGTGTTGCGGCATTACGCAGGAGAGAGCCTGCCGGCGCAGGGTGGCCGTTACCGCGATTACATTGAATGGCTTCAGCAGCGCGATACGAAAGCCGATGAGGCGTACTGGCGCGAACAGCTTGCGAAGCTCGACGGATCGACGCGGCTTGCGAGTGCGTTGCCACGAGACGGACGTCAACCGAAGGAGACGGGCTACGGCGAGCATCGTGTGACACTCGATGCCGCGCTGACGCAGCGGCTCGAACACCTCGCTCGCGAAGAACGCGTGACGGTGAACACGGTGATCCAGGCCGCGTGGGCGCTGATGCTGCAACGCTATACGGGGCAACGCGCAGTGGTGTTCGGTGCGACGGTGTCGGGCCGTCCGGCCGATCTCGTGGGTTCGCAGCAACTGCTGGGGCTCTTCATCAACACGCTGCCCGTCGTGCTCGTGCCGCACGCGGCGCAGCCGGTCGGCGACTGGCTGCGCGAGGTGCAGGCGCAGGGTCTGTCGATGCGCGAACACGAGCATACGCCGCTGAACGAGATCCAGCGCTGGGCGGGTGCGGGTGGGCGTGTCCTGTTCGATACGCTGGTGGTGTACGAGAACTATCCGGTCGATGCGGCGTTGAAGGAGGCGGCACCGGGCGGGCTTGAATTCGAAATGCGCTCGGCGCGCGAGCAGACCAACTATCCCCTGAGCATCATCGCGACCCAGTCGGGGCGGATGTGCCTCGAGTACCGTTACGAACGGGGGACGTTCGCGGATCGTTCGATACAGGAAATTGCCGCGCGCGTGACTGCGTTGCTAGATGCGTTCTGTGACGACAGTCGTCGGGCGATTGGCGAGATGTCTGTGCTCGCGAGTGCAGAGCATGCGGGGTTGGTGGCGCTGGGTTCGTGCATTGAGTCTTATGCGGACGTGATGCCAGTGCACGAACAGATCGCACGCGAGGCGCAGGCGCATCCCGAACGCGTGGCCGTGGTGTACGGCGAGACGCAGTTGCGCTATGGCGAACTCGATGCACAGGCGAACCGCCTTGCGCAACGTCTTGTGAAGCTGGGCGTGGGACCGGAAGTGCGGGTGGGGATTGCCGTCGAGCGATCGGTGGAGATGGTGGTGGGCCTGCTGGCGATCCTGAAGGCGGGGGGCGCCTATGTGCCGCTGGACCCGGAGTATCCGCGCGAGCGGCTGGCGTACATGCTGGAAGACAGCCGTGTGGCACTGCTGCTGACGCAGTCGTGGGTGCGCGAGCGTCTGCCGGTGGCTGAAGGCGTGACGGTGCTGGAACTGGACACGGTGGATGTTTCAACTGAGCCCGCTGTTGCACCGCAGGTGCGTGTGCAGGGCGAGAACCTGGCGTACGTGATCTACACGTCGGGTTCCACGGGCCGTCCCAAGGGTGCGCAGCTCACCCATCGCAACGTTGCGCGCCTGCTTGCTGCTACTCATCCCTGGTTCGACTTCGACGCATCGGACGTGTGGACGATGTTCCACTCGTACGCGTTCGACTTCTCGGTATGGGAAATCTTCGGCGCGCTGTGCCACGGCGGAAAACTCGTGGTCGTGCCGTATCTCGTGAGCCGCTCGCCGGAAGAGTTCGCGCAACTGCTACGCCGCGAGCGGGTGACGGTGCTGAACCAGACACCGTCCGCGTTCCGGCAGCTCATGCAGGTCCCGCAGATGGCCGATCCGGACCTCGCACTGCGCACGGTGATCTTCGGCGGCGAGGCGCTCGATCCGCAGACGCTCGCCTCCTGGGTGCAGCGCTTCGGCGATGCGAAGCCGCGGCTCGTGAACATGTATGGCATCACCGAGACGACCGTGCACGTGACGTACCGGCCGGTGGTCGAGGCCGACACGTGTGCGCAGCGCAGCCCGCTGGGCCGCGCCATTCCCGATCTCGGGCTATACGTGCTCGACCTCAATGGCAACCTGGCTCCGGTTGGCGTTGCGGGCGAGCTGCATGTGTCGGGCGCGGGTCTCGCACGCGGCTATCTGAACCGGCCGGCGCTGAGTGCCGGGCGTTTCGTGCCCGATCCATTCGATGCGAACGGGGGCCGGTTGTACCGCACGGGCGATCTCGCACGCTGGACGCAGGACGGTGAACTCGAATACCTCGGGCGGATCGACCATCAGGTGAAGGTGCGCGGCTTCCGGATCGAGCTCGGCGAGATCGAGGCACAACTGCTCGCGCTGCATGGCGTACGCGAGGCCATCGTGCTGGCGCAGGAAAGGCCGGGCGGCGCGCGGCTCGTCGCCTATGTGACCGCGCACGCGGATCATGCGATCGAGCCACAGGCATTGCGCGCGTCGTTGGGCGATGTGCTGCCGGACTACATGGTGCCCTCGGTCGTGATGGTGCTCGATACGCTGCCGTTGACGTCGAACGGCAAGGTGGACCGCAACGCGCTGCCCGCGCCGGAGTATGGGGCACGTGGCTACGAAGCACCGCAGGGCGAAGCAGAAGTAGCGCTCGCGCAGATCTGGTCCGAAGTACTAGGCATCGAGCAAGTGAGCCGCACCGACAACTTCTTCGAACTCGGCGGCGATTCGATCCTGAGCCTGCAGATCGTCGCGCGTGCGCGGCAGGCAGGCTGGCAGGTGAGCGCGCGGCAACTATTCGAGCGTCAGACGGTGGCGTTGCTCGCGGGCGTGGCCCAGCGGGCGAAAGTGCTGGAAACAGTCGATGACGAAAGCGGCGAAGTTTCGCTGCTGCCGATCCAGAAGATATTTTTCGAGCAGACGATTCCGAATCGTCATCACTGGAATCAGGCGGTGCTGCTGGAAAGTCCCGAGCCGCTGGATGCGGCGGCGCTCGAAATTGCATTGAGCGCGGTGATCTCGCATCATGGTGCGCTGCGGATTCGATTCAATCAGGATAGCGAAGGGAATTGGCGACAGGCGTATACCGATACACAACCGACTGATGTGCTCTGGACCTACGACGTTACGGGCGACGATGACATCGAAGCGCACTGCAACAACGCACACCGCAGCCTGAATATCGAAACGGGAGCGGTGCTCCGTGCCGTGTCGATGCGCCTGGCGGACGGCACGTCGCGGCTGCTGCTCGTAATTCATCACCTGGTGATGGATGGCGTGTCGTGGCGCGTGCTGCTTGAAGACTTGCAGGCCGCGTATGCACAGGTCCGTTCGGGAGAAAAGCCGGCGCTGCCGGCCCGCAGCGCATCGTACCGGCGCTGGTCGCAGGCGGTTGCCGCGCACGCGCGGACGCTGGGCGGCGAACTGGACTACTGGCGCGACGTAGCCGGCACACCGGCCGACATTCCGCTGGATCACGCGGACGGGGCCCAGACGGTCGAGGCATCGACCGGTGTCTCGATCAGTTTGACACGCGAACAGACGCACGCGCTGCTGCACGACGCGCCGTCGGCCTATCGCACGCAGATCAACGACCTGCTGTTGACGGCACTCGGCCGTGCGCTGTGCGCGTGGAGCGGGCGAGAGAGTATCCGTATCGACGTGGAGGGTCACGGTCGCGAGGACATTGAGGACGGTCTGGACATAAGCCGCACGGTGGGCTGGTTCACGAGCATGTACCCGGTGAAGCTTGAACCGGTCGGGGAGTTGCGCGATGCGATCTGCCGCGTGAAGGAGTCCCTGCGCGCGGTGCCGGGGCGGGGGCTGGGCTACGGGTTGCTGCGCTATCTCGGCGACGCGCAGACACGGCAGGCATTTGCATCGCAACAGCCGTCTCAAGTGGTGTTCAACTATCTCGGTCAATTCGATGAGGTATTGTCACCGCGGACCGGCACAGGTTGGCGGCTCGCCGAAGCGGGCGTCGGCGAGATGCAGGACCCGGCGGCAACGCCTGCGCATGCACTGAGTATCGACGGTGGTGTCTACGCCGATCGTCTGAAGCTGACGATCACCGACGCAGCCGCCCGATATCCGGCGGACGTGATCGAGCGGCTTGCCGCGGCTTTCCATCGCGAACTCGAACAGATCGTCGCACACTGTGCGCAGGCTGCACCGCGCGCCACGCCATCCGACTTTCCCCTCGCGCGACTGACCCTGGCTCAACTCGACGCGTGGCCCGCACCGCTTGCCGATATTCGCGACATCTACCCAGCGTCCGCAACGCAAAACGGCATGCTGTTTCATTCGTTGCATACACCGGGGGCGTATGTGAACCAGGTGCGCGTCGATGTCGATGATCTCGACGTTGCCCGATTCGCGCAGGCTTGGCGAGCATTAAGCGCGGCCGAGGATATCTTGCGCACGGGTTTTTGCCAGATCGATGGCGCGTGGCTGCAATGGGTCGCGTCGAAGGCGGAACTGGCGCTGCGCGAGTTCGACTGGCGCAGCGAATCGCAGAGCGAAGCGAAGCTCGACGCGTTGGCGGACGACGATCGTGCAGCCGGCATCGACGTGACACGTGCGCCGCTGATGCGCCTGACCGTGGTGCGTACCGGCGAGCGCCGGCATCACCTCGTGTGGACCCACCATCATGTGCTGCTCGATGGGTGGAGCGTGTCGCAACTGCTCGGCGAGGTGCTGCGGCATTACGCTGGCGAGAGCCTGCCGGCGCAGGGCGGTCGTTACCGCGATTACATTGAATGGCTTCAGCAGCGCGATACGAAAGCCGACGAGGCGTACTGGCGCGAACAGCTTGCGAAGCTCGACGGATCGACGTGGCTTGCGAATGCGCTGCCACGAGACGGACGTCAACCGAAGGAGACGGGCTACGGCGAGCATCGTGTGACACTCGACGCCGCGCTGACGCAGCGGCTCGAACACCTCGCACGCGAAGAACGCGTGACGGTGAACACGGTGATCCAGGCCGCGTGGGCGCTGATGCTGCAACGGTATACGGGGCAACGCGCAGTGGTGTTCGGCGCGACGGTGTCGGGCCGCCCGGCCGATCTCGCGGGTTCGCAGCAACTGCTGGGGCTCTTCATCAACACGCTGCCCGTCGTGCTCGTGCCGCACGCGGCGCAGCCGGTCGGAGACTGGCTGCGCGAGGTGCAGGCGCAGGGTCTGTCGATGCGCGAACACGAGCACACGCCGCTGAACGAGATCCAGCGCTGGGCGGGTGCGGGTGGGCGTGGCCTGTTCGACACGCTGGTGGTGTACGAGAACTATCCGGTCGATGCAGCACTGAAGGAAGTGGCGCCTGGCGGGTTGAAGTTCGGTGAGGTCGCGAGCCGCGAGGAAACGAACTATCCGTTGACCATCACGATCATGCCGGCGGACAAGCTGCGGATCGACTGGACGTTTGCGCATGAACACTTCGACGACAAGCACGTTGCGGCGTTGATCGAGCGCTTCGAGCGTGTGCTGAGGCAGATCTGCGCCGATTGCGGTTGCGCGGTGGGTTCGTTGGTTATCGAGTTGCCGGATGAGACGGCTGCACTTCTGGCGAAGGGCACGTGCAGCGAAGCGTATGAAGACGTGATGCCGGTGCATGAGCGGATCGCACGCGAGGCGCAGGCGCATCCCGAACGCGTGGCTGTGGTGTACGGCGAGACACAGCTGCGCTATGGCGAACTGGATGCGCAGGCGAACCGACTTGCGCAACGTCTCGTGAAGCTGGGCGTGGGACCGGAAATGCGGGTAGGGATTGCCGTCGAGCGATCGGTTGAGATGGTGGTGGGGCTGCTGGCGATCCTGAAGGCGGGCGGCGCCTATGTGCCGCTGGACCCGGAGTATCCGCGCGAGCGGCTGGCGTACATGCTGGAAGACAGCGGCGTGGCGTTGCTGCTGACGCAGTCGTGGGTGCGTGAGCGTCTGCCGGTGGCCGAAGGCGTGACGGTGCTGGAACTGGACACGCTGGACGTTTCAACTGAGCCCGCCGCAGCACCGCAGGTGCGTGTGCAGGGCGGGAACCTGGCGTACGTGATCTACACGTCAGGCTCAACGGGCCGCCCGAAGGGGGCCGCGAACCGCCACAGCGCCCTGTCGAATCGCCTGGCCTGGATGCAGTCGGCCTACGCGCTGGACGAAACGGATGGGGTCCTGCAGAAGACGCCATTCAGCTTCGATGTGTCAGTGTGGGAGTTCTTCTGGCCGCTCATGACGGGCGCACGACTGGCAGTAGCCGAACCGGGTGCGCATCGCGACCCGCAGCGCCTGGTGGAACTGATCCGCGAACAGCGCGTAACGACACTGCACTTCGTGCCGTCGATGCTTCAGGCGTTCGTTGCCCACAAGGAAACAAAAAACTGCACAACGCTGAAGCGGATCGTATGCAGCGGAGAAGCGCTGCCCGCGGATCTGGCGAACCGCACGCTGGAGCAGCTACCGAACGTGGGCCTGTACAACCTGTACGGCCCAACGGAAGCCGCAATCGACGTAACGCACTGGACGTGCCGCACGGGCGATGAGGTGGTGCCGATTGGCCGTCCAATCGGCAACGTAAGTACGCACGTGCTGGACGCACAGATGAACCTTGTGCCGCAGGGCGTAGCAGGCGAACTGTACCTGGGCGGAGCGGGCCTGGCGCGCGGTTATCTGAACCGTGCCGCATTGAGCGCAGAGCGTTTCGTGCCGGACCCGTTCGATGCGAACGGCGGACGGCTCTACCGCACGGG
>NZ_BAYB01000072.1 GCF_000685035.1 Paraburkholderia ferrariae NBRC 106233 | reverse complement strand
AGGGGGTCGTCTCAGAAAACGGAAAATAAAGCACGCTAAGGCGTCGCCGCCCCTGCCAGGCTTGCCCCGCCCTGTAGTGACGCGATCAACGGGCAGGAAACATTCCCCTTTCGTGCATGGCAGGCGCACACGAGTTCAGACAGCACGGTTTCCATGCGCGCCAAGTCGGCCATCTTCTCGCGCACGTCCTTGAGCTTGTGCTCGGCCACGCTGCTGGCTTCCTCGCAGTGGGTGCCATCGTCGAGCCGCAGCAGCTCGGCGATTTCATCCAGGCTGAAGCCCAACCGCTGAGCGGATTTCACGAACCGCACCCGCGTTACATCCGCCTCCCCATAGCGGCGGATGCTGCCGTAAGGCTTGTCCGGCTCGGGCAGCAAGCCCTTGCGCTGATAGAACCGGATCGTCTCCACATTGACGCCGGCCGCCTTGGCAAAAACGCCAATGGTTAGGTTCTCCAAAGTATTTTCCATATCGCTTGACTCCGTACATGAGTACGGAAGTAAGGTTACGCTATCCAATCCAAATTCAAAAGGCCAACGTATGTCTGAATCGCAAAACGGGCGCGGTGCGCTCTTCGCCGGCGGGCTGGCCGCCATCCTCGCCTCCGCTTGCTGCCTCGGGCCGCTGGTTCTGATCGCCTTGGGCTTCAGCGGGGCTTGGATCGGCAACCTGACCGTGCTGGAGCCGTATCGCCCGATTTTCATCGGCGCAGCGCTGGTGGCGTTGTTCTTCGCCTGGCGGCGCATCTACCGCCCTGCGCAAGCCTGTAGGCCGGGTGAGGTCTGCGCGATTCCCCAAGTGCGAGCGACCTACAAGCTCATTTTCTGGGTCGTGGCCGTACTGGTTCTGGTCGCGCTCGGATTTCCCTATGTCATGCCATTTTTCTACTGATCGGAGTTCACCATGAAGAAACTGTTTGCCTCCCTCGCCCTCGCCGCCGTTGTTGCCCCCGTGTGGGCCGCTACCCAGCCCGTCACGCTGTCCGTACCGGGCATGACGTGCTCGGCCTGTCCGATCACCGTCAAGAAGGCGATTTCCAAGGTCGATGGCGTCAGTAAAGTTGCCGTGACCTTCGAGACCCGCGAAGCGGTGGTCACCTTCGATGATGCCAAGACCAGTGTGCAGAAGCTGACCAAGGCAACCGGGGACGCGGGCTATCCCTCCAGCGTCAAGCAGTGAGCCACTGAACCCGACCCTGGGGCGATCATGGGACTGATCACACGCATTGCCGACAAGGCCGGCGCGCTTGGCAGTGTGGTTTCCGCGATGGGCTGCGCCGCCTGTTTTCCGGCCATCGCCAGCTTGGGCGCGGCCATCGGGCTGGGCTTTCTACAGGAATACGAAGGCTTGTTCATTTTCACGCTGCTGCCGCTGTTCGCCGTCGTCGCTTTGCTGGCGAATGCACTGGGCTGGCTCAGTCATCGGCAATGGCACCGCAGCCTGCTCGGCATGATCGGGCCAGCCATCGTGTTCGCCGGAACCGTCTGGTTGCTTGGCAACTGGTGGACAGCGCGCCTCGTATACACCGGCCTGGCCCTGATGATCGGCGTGTCGATCTGGGACTTGGTTTCACCGGCAAATCGCCGCTGCGGGCCGGATGGCTGCGAACTCCCAGCAAAACACGGCTGACGGCGTGAGCCAGCGGCCAACACAGAAAAGGAACGATGAATGACCACCCTCAAAATCACCGGCATGACTTGCGACTCGTGCGCAGTGCATGTCAAGGAAGCCCTGGAGAAAGTGCCAGGCGTGCAGTCGGCGAATGTCTCATATACCAAGGGCAGCGCCAAGCTCGCCGTCGAGACCGGCACATCGCCGGACGCGTTGACTGCCGCCGTGGCCGGACTCGGTTATCGGGCCACGCTCGCCGACGCGCTCGTGCCTCCGGTGGGCGGCGGCTTGCTCGTCAAGATGCGCGAATGGCTAGGTAGCGGCGACAAGGCTGGTGATGATGGTGGCGGATTGCATATTGCCGTTATCGGCAGCGGCGGCGCGGCGATGGCGGCGGCGCTGAAGGCCGTCGAGCAAGGCGCGCACGTCACCCTGATCGAGCGCGGCACTATTGGCGGCACCTGCGTCAATATCGGCTGCGTGCCGTCCAAGATCATGATCCGCGCTGCTCACATCGCCCACTTGCGTCGAGAAAGCCCGTTCGATGGCGGCATGCCGCCCACACCGCCGACGATCTTGCGCGAGCGGCTGCTGGCCCAGCAGCAGGCGCGCGTCGATGAACTGCGCCACGCCAAATACGAAGGCATCCTGGATGACAATCCCGCCATCTCCGTGCTGCACGGCGAAGCCCGTTTCAAGGACGCGCACAGCCTGACCGTGCAACTCAACGGTGGTGGCGAACGTGTGCTGGCGTTCGACCGTTGCCTGATTGCCACCGGCGCGAGTCCGGCCGTGCCGCCGATTCCCGGCCTGAAGGACACGCCGTACTGGACTTCCACCGAAGCACTGGTCAGCGACACCATTCCTGAGCGGCTGGCCGTGATTGGTTCGTCGGTGGTAGCGCTGGAACTGGCGCAGGCGTTCGCCCGACTGGGCAGCAAAGTAACGATTCTTGCACGCAGCACCCTGTTCTTCCGCGAAGACCCGGCCATCGGTGAGGCAATCACGGCGGCGTTCCGCGCCGAAGGGATCGAGGTGCTGGAGCACACCCAGGCCAGCCAGGTCGCGCACGAGGGCGGCGAATTCGTGCTCACCACGGCGCACGGCGAGCTGCGCGCCGACAAACTGCTGGTCGCCACCGGTCGCTCGCCCAACACGCGCAGCCTGGCACTGGACGCGGCAGGTGTCGCGCTCAACCTGCAAGGCGCTATCGTCATCGACGTCGGCATGCGGACCAGCACGCCGGACATCTACGCGGCCGGCGACTGCACCGACCAGCCTCAGTTCGTCTATGTGGCGGCAGCGGCCGGCACCCGTGCGGCGATCAACATGACGGGCGGTGACGCGGCGCTTAACCTTGCCGCCATGCCTGCCGTGGTGTTCACCGATCCGCAAGTCGCCACCGTGGGCTACAGCGAGGCAGAGGCCCAGCACGACGGGATCGAGACCGACAGTCGCACCTTGACCTTGGACAACGTGCCGCGCGCACTCGCCAACTTCGACACACGCGGCTTCATCAAGCTGGTCGTTGAAGAAGGCAGCGGACGACTGATCGGCGTGCAGGCGGTCGCGCCGGAAGCGGGCGAGCTGATCCAGACCGCTGCGCTGGCGATTCGCAACCGCATGACGGTGCAGGAACTGGCCGACCAGTTGTTTCCCTACCTGACGATGGTCGAGGGCTTGAAGCTCGCGGCGCAGACCTTCAACAAGGATGTGAAGCAGCTTTCCTGCTGCGCCGGGTGAGAAAAAGGAGGTGTTCGATGAACGCCTACACGGTGTCCCGGCTGGCCCTTGATGCCGGGGTGAGCGTGCATATCGTGCGCGACTACCTGCTGCGCGGACTGCTGCGGCCGGTGGCGTGCACGCCAGGCGGCTACGGCCTGTTCGACGAGGCTGCCTTGCAGCGGCTGTGCTTCGTGCGGTCCGCCTTCGAAGCGGGCATCGGCCTCGATGCGCTGGCGCGGCTGTTCCGGGCGCTGGATGCAGCGGACGGTGGCGAAGCGGCCACGCAGCTTGCCGTGCTGCGCCAGTTCGTCGAACGCCGGCGCGAAGCGTTGGCCGATCTGGAAGCGCAGTTGGCCACCCTGCCGACCGAGCCGGCACAGCACGCGGAGAGTCTGCCATGAACGGCCCGGAACGCCTGCCGACCAAGACACGCAAGCCGTTCACCGGCTACCTGTGGGGCGCGCTGGCCGTGCTCACCTGTCCCTGCCATTTGCCGATTCTCGCCGTTGTGCTGGCCGGAACGACCGCCGGCGCATTCATCGGGGAGCATTGGGGTATTGCAGCCCTCACGCTGACCGGCTTGTTCGTGCTGTCCGTGACGCGGCTACTGCGGGCCTTCCGGGGCGGATCATGACGACCTCGCACCCCGCCGGATGGACGGCGACCGAGTTGGCGCAGGCGGTTGTGCGCGGGCAACTTGAGCTGCATTACCAGCCGATAGTCGATCTGCGCAGTGACCAGATTGTCGGTGCGGAAGCCCTGTTGCGCTGGCGTCATCCGACGCTCGGGCTGCTGCCGCCCGGCCAGTTCCTGCCTGTGGTCGAATCGTCCGGCCTGATGCCGGAAATCGGTGCCTGGGTGCTGGGCGCAGCCTGCCGCCAGATGCGCGAGTGGCGGAAGCTGGCGTGGCAACCGTTCCGGCTGGCCGTCAATGTTTCGGCGAGCCAAGTGAGACCGGGTTTCGACGGGTGGGTAAAGGACATGCTGGCTGATGCCGAGTTGCCCGCCGAGTCTCTTGAAATCGAGCTGACCGAATCGGTCGCATTCGGTAATCCGGCGATCTTCCCCGCCCTGGAAGCCTTGCGACAGATCGGTGTGCGCTTCGCCGCCGATGACTTCGGCACCGGCTATTCCTGCCTGCAACACCTGAAGTGCTGCCCGATTACTACGCTCAAGATCGACCAGTCCTTCGTCGCCGGACTCGTCGCCGATCACCGCGACCGAACCATCGTGCGCTCCGTGATTCAGCTTGCGCACGGGCTGGGCATGGACGTGGTGGCCGAGGGCGTGGAAACGCCGACCAGTCTCGCACTGTTGCGGCAAGCGGAGTGCGATACGGGACAAGGCTTCCTGTTCGCCAAGCCAATGCCGGCGGCGGCATTCGCCGCCTTTGTCAGTCAATGGAGGGGTGCCACCATGAATGCAAATGATCCGACTGCCACCAGTTGCTGCGTGTGCTGCAAGGAAATCCCGCTCGATGCCGCCTTTACCCCGGAAGGCGTGGAGTATGTCGAGCACTTCTGCGGGCTGGAGTGCTATCAGCGCTTCCAGGCGCGGGCCAAGGCAGAGAACGAAACCGGTGCTGATCCGAACACCTGCGGCTCGCTGCCGTCAGACTCAGGCATACCCTAACCTGGCGTCAGATCGTCCGGCGCGGAAGCGTCAGAATAGAGCCGCCTCGCGAATTGTTTGACACAGCCCGTCAAAGGTCATAGATTTCTTCCTGACACATTTCCCTCAGGAGGATACCTTGCACGGTCAGCGCATCGGTTACGTCCGCGTCAGCACCTTCGACCAGAACCCGGAACGGCAACTGGAACAGATTCCGGTGGACAAGGTGTTCACCGACAAGGCGTCGGGCAAGGATACCCGGCGGCCCGAACTGGAACGGCTGCTCGCCTTCGTGCGCGAAGGCGACACGGTGGTGGTGCACAGCATGGATCGTCTGGCACGCAACCTCGACGACCTGCGCCGCCTGGTGCAGAGCCTCACCCGGCGCGGCGTGCGCATCGAATTCGTGAAAGAGCATTTGACCTTCACCGGCGAGGACTCGCCGATGGCGAACCTGATGCTCTCGGTGATGGGCGCGTTCGCCGAGTTCGAGCGCGCTCTGATCCGCGAGCGTCAGCGCGAGGGTATTGCGCTCGCCAAGCAACGCGGAGCTTACCGTGGCAGGAAGAAATCCCTGTCGTCTGAGCGTATTGCCGAACTGCGCCAACGTGTCGAGGCTGGCGAGCAAAAGACCAAGCTGGCTCGTGAATTCGGAATCAGTCGCGAAACCCTGTATCAATACTTGAGAACGGATCAGTAAATATGCCACGTCGTTCAATCCTGTCCGCCGCCGAGCGGGAAAACCTGCTGGCGTTGCCGGACTCCAAGGACGACCTGATCCGACATTACACATTCAGCGATACCGACCTCTCGATCATCCGACAGCGGCGCGGGCCAGCCAATCGGCTGGGCTTCGCGGTGCAGCTCTGCTACCTGCGCTTTCCAGGCGTCATCCTGGGCGTCGATGAACCGCCGTTCCCGCCCTTGTTGAAGCTGGTCGCCGAGCAGCTCAAGGTCGGCGTCGAAAGCTGGGACGAGTACGGCCAGCGGGAGCAGACCCGGCGCGAGCACCTGGTCGAGCTGCAAACCGTGTTCGATTTCCGGCCCTTCACCATGAGCCATTACCGGCAGGCCGTCCAGATGCTGACCGAGCTGGCGATGCAAACCGACAAGGGCATCGTGCTGGCCAGCGCCTTGATCGAGCACCTGCGGCGGCAGTCGGTCATTCTGCCCGCGCTCAACGCCGTCGAGCGGGCGAGTGCCGAGGCGATCACCCGCGCCAACCGGCGCATCTACGACGCCTTGGCCGAACCATTGGCGGACGTGCATCGCCGTCGCCTTGATGACTTGCTCAAGCGCCGGGACAACGGCAAGGCGACCTGGTTGGCCTGGCTGCGCCAGTCACCGGCCAAGCCGAATTCGCGCCACATGCTGGAGCACATCGAACGCCTCAAGGCGTGGCAGGCACTCGACCTGCCTTCCGGCATCGAGCGGCTGGTTCACCAGAACCGCCTGCTCAAGATCGCCCGCGAAGGCGGCCAGATGACACCCGCTGACCTGGCCAAGTTCGAGCCGCAGCGGCGTTACGCCACCCTCGTTGCGCTGGCCATCGAGGGCATGGCCACCGTCACCGACGAAATTATCGACCTGCATGACCGTATCCTGGGCAAGCTGTTCAACGCCGCCAAGAACAAGCATCAGCAGCAGTTCCAGGCATCGGGCAAAGCCATCAATGCCAAGGTGCGCCTGTACGGGCGCATCGGCCAGGCGCTGATCGACGCCAAGCAATTGGGCCGCGACCCGTTCGCTGCCATCGAGGCCGTCATGTCCTGGGACGCCTTCGCCGAGAGCGTCACCGAGGCGCAGAAACTCGCACAGCCCGAGGACTTCGATTTCCTGCACCGCGTCGGCGAAAGCTACGCCACGCTGCGCCGCTACGCGCCGGAATTCCTTGCCGTGCTCAAGCTGCGGGCCGCGCCCGCCGCCAAGGACGTGTTCGACGCCATCGAAGTGCTGCGCAACATGAACAGCGACAACGCCCGCAAGGTGCCCGCCGATGCGCCGACCGGCTTCATCAAGCCGCGCTGGCAGAAGCTGGTGATGACCGACACCGGAATCGACCGGCGCTACTATGAACTGTGCGCGCTGTCCGAGTTGAAGAACTCCCTGCGCTCGGGCGACATCTGGGTGCAAGGGTCACGCCAGTTCAAGGACTTCGAGGATTACCTGGTGCCACCGGCGAAGTTCGCCAGGCTCAAACAGTCCAGCGAGTTGCCGCTGGCCGTGGCCACCGATTGCGACCAGTACCTGCACGAGCGGCTGACGCTGCTGGAAACGCAGCTTGCCATCGTCAACCGCATGGCGGCGGCAAACAACCTGCCTGATGCCATCATCACCGAGTCGGGCCTGAAGATCACGCCGCTGGATGCGGCGGTACCCGACACTGCGCAGGCGTTGATCGACCAGACGGCCATGATCCTGCCGCACGTCAAGATCACCGAACTGCTGCTGGAAGTGGACGAGTGGACAGGCTTTACCCGTCACTTCGCGCACCTGAAATCGGGCGACCTGGCCAAGGACAAGAACCTGTTGCTGACCACGATCCTGGCCGACGCGATCAACCTGGGCCTGACCAAGATGGCCGAGTCGTGCCCTGGCATGACCTACGCTAAGCTGGCGTGGCTGCAAGCCTGGCACGTCCGTGACGAAACCTATGGGGCGGCGCTGGCCGAGCTGGTCAACGCGCAGTTCCGGCATCCCTTCGCCGAGCACTGGGGCGACGGCACCACGTCATCGTCGGACGGCCAAAACTTCCGCACTGGCAGCAAGGCCGAGAGCACCGGCCACATCAACCCGAAATACGGCAGCAGCCCAGGACGGACGTTCTACACCCACATCTCCGACCAGTACGCGCCGTTCCACACGAAGGTCGTGAACGTCGGCGTGCGCGACTCGACCTACGTGCTCGACGGCCTGCTGTACCACGAGTCCGATCTGCGCATCGAGGAGCACTACACCGACACGGCGGGCTTCACCGATCACGTCTTCGCGCTGATGCACCTACTAGGCTTCCGCTTCGCGCCGCGCATCCGCGACCTGGGCGACACCAAGCTCTATATTCCCAAGGGTGAAACCGCCTATGACGCGCTCAAGCCGATGATCGGCGGCACGCTCAATATCAAGCACGTCCGCGCCCATTGGGATGAAATCCTCCGGCTGGCCACGTCGATCAAGCAAGGCACGGTGACGGCCTCGCTGATGCTCAGGAAACTCGGCAGCTACCCGCGCCAGAACGGCTTGGCCGTCGCCCTGCGCGAGTTGGGCCGCATCGAACGCACGCTGTTCATTCTGGACTGGCTGCAAAGCGTCGAGCTACGCCGCCGCGTCCATGCTGGGCTGAACAAGGGGGAAGCCCGCAACGCGTTAGCCCGCGCCGTGTTCTTCAACCGCCTGGGCGAAATCCGCGACCGCAGCTTCGAGCAGCAGCGCTACAGAGCCAGCGGCCTCAACCTGGTGACGGCGGCCATCGTGCTCTGGAATACGGTTTATCTGGAACGGGCCGCGAATGCCCTGCGTGGCCACGGCAAGCCCGTTGATGACTCTCTATTGCAGTATCTGTCGCCGCTGGGTTGGGAGCACATCAACCTGACTGGCGATTACCTCTGGCGCAGCAACGCCAAGATCGGCGCGGGCAAGTTCAGGCCGCTACGGCCACTGCATCCGGCTTAGCGTGCTTTATTTTCCGTTTTCTGAGACGACCCCAT
>NZ_BAYB01000073.1 GCF_000685035.1 Paraburkholderia ferrariae NBRC 106233 | reverse complement strand
GTGGCGGACCCGTTCGGTGATGACGGCGCGCGGCTGTACCGCACGGGGGACCTGTGCCGGCGTCGGGAGGACGGGACGATCGACTTCCTGGGGCGGATGGACCAGCAGGTGAAGCTGCGGGGCATGCGTATCGAGTTGGGGGAGATCGAGGCGGCGCTGCGGCAGGTGGCGGGGGTGGAGCAGGCGGCGGTGGAGCTGCGGGGGGAGGGCGAGGCGCGGCGGCTGGTGGGGTACGTGTCGGGGGCGGTGGAGGTGGAGGTGCTGCGCGCGGGGCTGGAGGGGAGGCTGCCGGGGTACATGGTGCCGGGGGCGCTGGTGGTGCTGGAGCGGCTGCCGGTGATGCAGAACGGGAAGGTGGACCGTCGCGCGCTGCCGGAGCCGGAGGCGGGAGGGGAACGGGAACGGGTGGAGGCGCGCACGGAGCGCGAGGCGCGGTTGCTGGCGGTGTGGCGTGCCGTGCTCGGGCGCGAGGAGGTGGGCGTGACCGATAACTTCTTTGAGGTGGGCGGAGATTCGCTGCGCGCACTGAAGATCGTCCAGCGTGCGCGTGCCGAAGGGTTCGACGCGTTGCAACTCGAACAGGTGTTCACGCACCCCACCGTGCGCTCGCTGCTCGAAGCGGTCGATGCGTCGCGCGATCTGCCGTCGAATCTCATCCGCATGACGCGCGCGAGCGCCGCCGCGAATCTGTTCGCGATTCATCCGCTATACGGGCTCGTCGCGGAGTATCGGACACTCGCGCAATCGCTGGAGGGACTCGCGACCGTGTACGGCGTACAGGCGCCGTACTACACCGACAAAACGTGGTGGCCGCAGACGCTGCCCGAACTCGCGGCCGACTACGCCGCGCGTATTCGCCGCGTGCAGCCCGAAGGTCCGTATCACCTGCTTGGCTGGTCGCTCGGCGGCGTGCTTGCGGTCGAAGTCGCGCATTGTCTCGAACGCGACGCAGAGGCCGTGCATTTCGTCGGGCTCGTCGATTCGGCTGCGCCGCACGAGATCGTCGATGCCGCCGGCCGCATTGCGAATGCGCGCGCGATTGCGCCACGCCGCATCGGCGACGAGGAACTGGAACGGTTCCGCCAGTTCCTCGACGAGGCGCAGAAGTGGCGCGACTTCCTGCCCGAATACCACCACGGCGAAGAGCGCGAATTGCTGCGCACGGCTGCGCTGATGAACGAGTACTTCACCTCGATCGTGCGGCAAGGGCAACGCAAGCCGTTGCGTGCGCCACTGATGCACTGGTGGGCGCGCCGCGTCGCATTCGAGGGCACGCCGCTCGCATCGGAGCGGCAGTCCGACTGGTCGCGCTACGTCGAGGGCGCAGAGCGCCGCTCGGCGTTCGTCGACGCCGATCACATGGGCCTGCCGCATCACCCCGATTTTGTGCAGGCGCTGCAGGCGCATTTTTCATCCCAGGATAGCAAGGTCAGCGATGCTGCTTGAAACACCCCAACCGTTCAATGTCGCTTGCCGCGTAGGCGAGCTTGCTGCGCTGCGTCCCGACGCCACGGCGATCGTGACGGTCGGCGCGAACGGCGACACCCGCCACGACTACGCCGACCTCGACCGCCGCGCGCGCCGCATCGCCGCGTATTTCCAGCAGCGCGGCGCAGCGGGTGCCCGCGCGCTGCTGCTTGCCGACAGCGGGATCGACTACGTCGCCGCGTTCTTCGGCTGCCTGTATGCGGGCGTGATTGCGGTGCCCGTTTATCCGCCGGAATCCACGCGCGAGCAGCACCTCGCACGGCTGCGCGGCATCGCGGAGAACTGCGACGCGCGCTTCGTGCTCGCGACCTCCGACATTGAAGCGAAAGCCGCCGAAGCGCTGGCTTCGATTGCGCCCGGCGCGCAGGTGATCGCAATCGACCGGGTATGCAGCGATGCCAGCCAGGACACGATCCCGGGCGCCTCACCGGACGTGACCGTCACGATCGGCGGCGACGCTCTCGCGTTCCTGCAGTACACGTCAGGATCGACCTCGGCGCCGAAGGGCGTGATGGTGTCGCACGCCAACATCCTCGCCAACGAGATTGCGATTCAGGCGAGCCTTGGCGTGACGGCCGACGACGTATTCGTGAGCTGGCTGCCGCTCTATCACGACATGGGGCTGATCGGCGCGCTGCTGCAGTCGATTCATAGCGGCATCCCGCTCGTGCTGATGTCGCCGCAATGGTTTCTCGAGCGGCCCGTGCGCTGGCTCGACGCGATCTCGCGCTATCGCGGCACGATCTCCGGCGGCCCCGACTTCGCATACCGGCTGTGCTGCGAGCGCGTGCGCGATACGCAGATGAGCGGGCTCGATCTGTCGAGCTGGCGCGTTGCGTTCTGCGGCTCGGAGCCCGTGCGTTACGACACGCAGGAGGCGTTCGCCGGGCAGTTCGCGCCGGCACACTTCGACGCGGGCGCGCTGTACCCCTGCTACGGTCTCGCCGAGACCACGCTGTTCGTGACCGGCGGCACACGCGGCGGCGGCCTCGTTACCGAGGCGTTTTGCGAGGCCGGCCTGCGCGCGGCACAGGCCCTCCCCGAAGCGGAGGGCGTGCGCCTCGTGCAGTGCGGCCGTCATGCCGACGCGCATGACGTGCGCATTGTCGATCCCGTTACGCGTGCCACGCTGCCTGAGGGACGTTCCGGCGAGATCTGGGTCAGCGGGCCGAGTGTCGCGCTCGGCTACTGGCAGAACGCCGATGCGACAGCCGATGCGTTCGTCGAAGACGAGGGCACGCGATGGCTGCGCACCGGCGACCTCGGTTTCCATCACGACGGCGGGCTCTATGTGGTGGGGCGGCGCAAGGACATGATCATCGTCCGCGGACAGAATCTCTATCCGCAGGATATCGAGCGCGTGGTGGAGGCGGAGGTCGAAATCGTGCGCAAAGGGCGCGTGGCGGCGTTCGGTGTGGAACTCGACGGGCGCGAGGGCATCGGTATTGCGCTCGAGGTGTCGCGCAGCACGCAGAAGCTCGTGCCGCCGCAGGCGCTGGTCGATGCCCTGAACGAGGCGGTCAGCATGGCGTGCGGCGAGCCGCTGGCCGTGGCCGTGCTGCTGAATCCGGGTGCGCTGCCGAAGACGTCGAGCGGGAAGCTGCAGCGTGCGGCGACTGCTCAGCGATGGAGAAGCCGCGAGCTCGACGCATATGCGATCCATGCAGGCGGCCGCTTCGTCGAAGGGATGAGCGCACGCATCGACAGTGCCGGCTCCGCGTTGTCCGGCGAGGTGGAGCCGCCGCTGGCCGCCATCTGGTCGGAGGTGCTCGAACAGCCCGTCACGGAAGCCGGCGCGCATTTCTTCTCGCTCGGCGGCAACTCGCTGCGCGCGACGCAGCTTGTTGCACGCATGCGCGAACGCTGGAAGGTGCGGTTCGACATCGCGGATGTGTTCGACGCGCCGGAGTTGCGCCGCATGGCCGCGTTGATGGGCGAGAGGCTGGCGTCCGGTGAACCGCTCGAAGTAGATTCGATTATTCCGGAATGCGAAGATATTGGCCGGTTCGCGGCGTCGCCTGGCCAGCAGCGTTTGTGGTTCCTGTGGCAACTGGATCGCACCAGCAGCGCCTATCACATGGCGGGCGGCCTCGACGTTCGCGGCGCGCTCGATACCGCGGCGCTTCGCAGCGCACTCGATGCGCTCGCACAGCGCCATGGTGCATTGCGCACGACGTTCGCGGAGGATGGCGAGCATGGCGTTGCGCAGATCGTTCACGCGGCACGACCGGTCGGCCTTGAAGAGATCGATGCGCGCTCGGGCCTCGTGCATCTTGACGAACGCCTGCGCAAGTTCGCGAGCACGCCGTTCGATCTCGGTCATGGCCCGTTGTGGCGCGCGGCGCTCGTTCGTGTTGCCGACGACGCGTACCGCATCGTGCTCGCGATGCATCACATCGTTGCCGACGGCTGGTCCGTCGATCTCCTCCTCGACGAGCTTGCACACCGCTACGGCGCGGCAGTGCGCGGCGAAGCACAGGCGTTCGCGCCGCTGCCGCTGCGCTACCCGGATTATGCGAACTGGCAGCGCCGCTGGATCGCGTCGTCCGCGATGACGCGGCAACTCGAATACTGGCGCGCACGGCTCGTGCCAGCGCACGTGCCGCTCGTGCTGCCGGTGGACCGTCCGCGCACATCGGCTGCGGATCATCCGGCCGCGCATCATCCGTTCGCGGTGCCGGACGCGCTGCGCGAAGCATTGCGACACGTGGAGCGCGAACACCGGCTCACCTTCTTCACCGTGTCCATGGCCGCGTTCGCGCTCGCGCTGCACGCGTACACCGGCGAGTGCGACATCCGCATCGGCGTGCCGTTCTCGGGCCGCACGCGCAGCGAAGCGGGCGACCTGATCGGCTTTCTCGTCAACACGCAAGTCGTGCGCTGCCGGATCGACCGGAGCGCGCCGCTGCACCAGATGGTTCGCGAGGCGCGCGACGCAGTGCTGGGCGCTCAGGACAACCAGGCGTTGCCGTTCGATCTTCTCGTGGATGCGCTGCGGCCGGAGCGCGGTGCAGGCAGCACGCCGCTGTTCGACGTGATGTACGGGCATCAACCCGCTATTGATGGCGTTGCGCAGGCGATGGACGGCGTGGCGGCGACGCGTTTTCGCATTGCCGACCAGCGCGTGCCGTTCGAGCTGACGCTCGACACTTACGAGGCGCGCGATGGCCGGGTGACGGGCGCCTTCACCTACGCGGCCGAACTGTTTGATGCGCAGACGATTAGCGGCATTGCCGAGCGCTATCTCGCGCTGCTCGCAGCGATTGCCGCCGATGCGAACCGGCGGACCGCAGACGCACTGGCGGCCGCCGACACGCAGCGCGACCGTCTGCTCGCGTGGTCCGGCAGCGCGGGCGCATACGATGACATCGAACCGGTCATGCGCGCGTTCGAGCGCCGCAGCGCGAGCGATCCGCAGTCGATCGCCGTGATCGGCGGTGCGCGCGAGGTGAGTTACGACACGCTCAACGCGCAGGCGAACCGGCTCGCGCACCGGCTGCTGAAGATCGGCGTGGGCCCGGACGTGCGCGTTGGCATTGCGGTGGAGCGGTCGGTGGACATGGTGATCGGTTTGCTCGCGATCCTGAAGGCGGGCGGCACGTATGTGCCGCTGGACCCCGGTTATCCGCGCGAGCGTTTGTCGTACATGCTCGAAGACAGTTGCGTGAGCCTGCTGCTCACGCAGTCGGGCGTGCGCGAGCGTATTCCCGCGGGCAGTGGGCTTCCGGTCGTCGAGATCGATCGTGTCGATCTGTCCGGCGAATCCGTGTCGAATCCGGATGTCGCCGTGCATCCGCAGAGCCTCGCGTATGTGATCTACACATCGGGTTCGACCGGCAAGCCTAAGGGCGTCGCAGTCTCGCACCGCGCGCTCGCAATCCACATGCAGGCGACCATCGACTTTTGCGCATTGAATGCAGCCGATCGCGTGCTGCAGTTTGCGACGTTCAGCTTCGACGGCTTTGTTGAGGAGATCTATCCGACGCTGGCAGTCGGCGCGGCGATGGTGCTGCGCGGGCCCGACCTGTGGGATAGCGAGACGCTGTACCGCAAGTTGCACGCGCACCGGATCAGCATCATCGACGTGACGACCGCGTACTGGCACCTGCTCGCGCAGGACTTCGCCGCGGTGGGGCCGCGCGACTATGGTGCGCTGCGCATCGCGATTGCGGGCGGCGAGGCCATGGCGCTGGAAGGCGTGAAGGCGTGGCGCGCGGCGGGGCTTGGGCACGTGACGCTGCTCAACACCTATGGGCCGACGGAGACGACGGTTTCCTCGACGCTGTTCGACTGCACGCCGCTCGTGGCGGCGGACGCGTTCGATGGCCGGGTGCCGATTGGAAAGCCGCTTGCCGGGCGGCGCGTTTATGTGCTTGACGCTGCATTGAATCTGGCGCCTGTGGGCGTTGCGGGCGAACTGTACATCGGCGGGGCGGGGGTGGCACGCGGCTACCTGAACCGTGCGGCGCTGAGCGCGGAGCGCTTCGTGCCGGACCCGTTCGATACGGATGGAGGCCGCCTGTACCGCACGGGCGACCTCGTGCGCTGGAACGCGGCGGGGGAGCTGGAGTACCTCGGTCGCATCGATCACCAGGTCAAGATCCGGGGCTTCCGGATCGAGCTGGGCGAGGTCGAGGCGCAACTGCTCGCGCAGCCGGGTGTGCGGGAAGCGGTGGTCACGGCGCAGGCGGGCGCGGGCGGTACGCGCCTGGTGGGCTATGTGAGCGCGCACGCGGGGCAGACGCTGGAGCCGCAGACGCTGCGCGCGTCGCTCGCGGCATCGCTGCCGGAGTACATGGTGCCGGGCGTGCTGGTGGTGCTCGAAGCGCTGCCGCTCACGCCGAACGGCAAGATCGACCGCCATGCGCTGCCCGCACCGGATGTTGAGGCGCGCGGCTACGAGGCGCCGCAGGGCGAAACGGAGGCGACGCTGGCACGGGTATGGTGCGAGGTGCTGGGCGTGGAACGCGTGGGGCGTCACGACAACTTCTTCGAACTGGGCGGGGACTCGATCCTGAGCCTGAAGGTGGTGGCGCGCGCGCACGAAGCGGGGCTGCGCATAGCGCCACGCCAGGTGTTCGATGCGCAGACGGTGGCAGCGCTTGTTGCGGCACTGGCGACCGCTTCCGTCACAGCGCAGGACGAGAGCGCCCCGCCGCTTCGCGCGCTGCCGCCGGCCGAACGGCAGGCATTGCCGCTCTCGCATGCGCAGCAGCGGCTGTGGTTCCTGTGGAACCTGCAGCGCGGGAGCAGCGCGTACCACATGGCGGGCGCACTGCGCCTGCGCGGTGCGCTCGACGCACGGGCGGTACGGGCAAGCTTCGGCGCGCTGGTGATGCGTCACGAGAGCCTGCGCACGACGTTCGGGGCCGGGGCGGACGGTCAGGCCGTGCAGACGATCCACGACAACGGCCATTTCGACTGGCGCGAGATCGATCTGGGCGATGGGAACACCCAGCAGCGCATGGAAGATATCTGCGCCACGCTGTCCGGCGAGCCATTCGACCTGACGACCGGCCCGCTGCTGCGCGTGGGTCTGATCCGGATGCAGGCCGACGAGCACGTGCTGGTGGTGTCGATGCATCACATCGTCTCGGATGGCTGGTCGGTGGACGTGCTGCTGCGCGAGTTCGTCGCGGGCTACCGCGCGCGGGTGACGGGCGAAGTCCCGGACCTGCCGCCGCTGCCGCTCCAGTACGCGGACTACGCAGTGTGGCAGCGCAACTGGCTGGAAGCAGGAGAACGCGAGCGCCAGCTGGCCTACTGGCAAGAAACGCTGGGCGACGCACAGCCGGTGCTGGTGCTGCCGGCGGACCATCCGCGGCAGGCGGTGGCGAACTACCACGCGGGCGCCCTGCAACTGGACCTGCCGGGGGCGCTGGGCGAGGCGGTGCACCGCACGGCGCGCGCGCACGGCACGACGCCGTTCGTGGTGCTGCTCGCGGCCTACGCGGTGCTGCTGCACCGCTACAGCGGGCAGCCGGACATCCGCGTGGGGGTGCCGGTGGCGAACCGGGACCGGGTGGAGACGGCGGGGCTGGTGGGGCTGTTCGTGAACACGC
>NZ_BAYB01000074.1 GCF_000685035.1 Paraburkholderia ferrariae NBRC 106233 | reverse complement strand
CTGCGATGAGCGAACAATTCGGCTTCGATTTTGGCGACGCTGCCGCGCGGGCGTTTGCGCTGGATGAGCCCGGAACTTGGCTTGATCCGGAATACACCGTCGAGCAGTATCGTGCGATGTTTGCGAAGGGAACTGATGCGGTCCAGCGCATCGCTGGTCCGGCGCGGCCGCTGTTCGCGCGTGGCCTCGCTCTCGCCGGCGACGAACTCGAGAAGATGGTCGAACGCTGCGACGAGGACGACGAACCGCGCCATCTCTGGCGCGTGACGTGCAAGCCAACGGACGACGAGTTCGACGCATTCGTCGCTCACTGCCGGGCGATGGTCGGGTCGGTTTTCGACTGGATCGAATACAAGGTTCGGGACGAAGATGGATGCGTGGCGACGGCCGCGATGTACGTGCGCGACGTCGGCACGCTGATCGCGTGGCGATGGTCCGAGACCAATCGCGCCATCGACTTCCAGCCGTGGCGCGACTCGTTTTTCTTGGACAGCTACCGCGACGGGATTCACGCGATCGAAGCCCCCTATTCGACGTGGGGACATGCTTACTGCGCCGACAAACTCGCGAACTCCAACGACGGAATCGCCAGCGTGCCGACCTTCGTGGTGAATGGTCGGGAATACATCAACGACGGCGGTTTCAGCCGCGGCTCCTATCGCGAATGCGAGGGCTGGTCGTTCACCGCGTTCTCTGACTGGCAAGGTGCGACGTTCAGCTATCGCAGCCAGTGCCGAGCGTGGGACAACGGTAGTCTCGAACGCGGCGATCGGCGCGGTCTCTTGGTTCGCGTCCGTGGCCAGCTTTGCGTGTTGGACGGTGCCGTGAAGGTCTACGATACGCAGGCGACCGACGCTGTTTGGCAGGCGGACGACGCCGACGATGTGGAGACGGACGACGAAACCGACATCGGCGAAGAAGAGGAAACGCTGGAGGAAGAAATTGCCGCCTGAACGTGGCAATTAGGATAATCCGCCAAAATATGGCAAATTAATTAACGCGAAATGAGCGAAGCCCGGTTGGCGGCTACCAAACCGGGCTTCTACCAGAGCAAAGGCCCGTCTAGGAGCGCGTCCGCTTAGGATACCCATCATGATAGCTGTTCCATCCATTGACCTCAAGCAAGGCCACGTTGCCCGCTGGGAGTCAGCTACCGGGTTCTACGAGCTGCGGCTGTTCCGCGATCTCTTTGGTTATCCTGTCGCTCTTCGCACATGGGGCCAGAAAGACGGTACGCGCATTCGGACGCTCCAGACAGTTCTGGAGACGGATGACCGATGCGCACCGCTCTTTCGACTCGTGATTAGGCGCATGCGTGGACGTCCGTACACGCTTTGTAAGATCAGTTGAAGATGGAAGGACCGGAGGCCGGATCAATGGCAGCAACACCAGTACCCGTCAGGGGGCAACACAAACCGTACACGCAGACGGAGCTATTTGCGGCGAACATGCTTGAGTGGCCGGTCAAGGACGACCTGGCCAGCATGGAGTTCCCGCTATTCTCCCTGTCGAAACGACGCGACACGACCGTGCGCGAATACGTCAGCCCGTCGACTCAGAAGCGCGTCAAGGTAATTCCGTCCGTGCTGGGCGCCGCCACTGTCTTCGACAAGGATTTGCTGCTCTATATGGGCTCACAGATCATTGAAGCCCGACAAGCGGGATTGCCGATTTCTCGCACGGTGAAGATCGATACCTATGCGTTTCTGACCGGCACCGAGCGAGATCCGGGCGGCAAAGCCTATGACAACATGCTCGACATGCTACGTCGTCTGAAAGGCACGACGATCGAGACGAACATCGCGACAGGCGGCGAAGAGGAGACGAGAGGTTTTGGCTGGATCGAGGACTACACCATTACTCGGCGGACCAAGAACGGGAAGGGTGTCCTCGAGGTCGTCGTCATCGTCGCGGAATGGCTGTACAAGGCATTCCTGCACTACGAGGTGCTGACCATCGACCGCCGCTACTTTCTGTTGTCGCAACCGCTCGAGCGTCGGCTGTACGAGCTGGCTCGCAAGCACGCCGGCGACAAGGCCATCTGGAAATGCGACATCGAGATCATGCGGCAGAAAAGCGGCTCGATCCAGTCGCTGCGACATTTCCGGGCCGACGTCCGAGACATCATCAAGCGCGATGCCCTGCCCGATTACCGTGTCGCGCTGGACAGCAGCAAGAAGCCCCACCGGATCGTGTTCTACTCGCGCGACAGCAGGGCGTTGACGAAGGAGCTGCAGCGTATCGACGGGTTCACTTGGTTTGAGCAGCTCGAGCGGCAGGGCAACCTAATGGCCGACGACTAACGGAACGGGGTCGTACTTCGCCGACACGCGCTGTCGGTGCCCGCAGTGACTGTTGTTCCAGCGTGCTGTAATCGGGACGTTCCGGCCCGTGGCCGCTGCTCTACCCTCCCGCCTACATCAACAATTCGACGGCACGGAAGGCTTTTTCGAGCCTTTTGCCTATCTTCCTGAGTGTCGTATATCGCCGACCTTTCGGCTTAGTGTACGTACATACGTAAGTATGTGGTAATGCACCCATCCCCCGCCTTCCCGCCCTGCGGGAAGGAGCGAGTCGCCCTCTGTCGTCAAGGGTGCGGGGGAGATGAAACCACCCCCACACCCTCGACTGGAGCGTCTATCCCGGCACGCCAGCCCGTCAAGGGCCGCTGCGCTGCCGTCCTCACCCGTTCGGTGCTCGACCTGGCCTGCGGCCAGCTCTGCGCTCCGCTGCGGCTTCCGGGCGTCCCCTTGACCGTCTGACATGCCTCAACACCCATCCAAATATTTACGCAATTACGTATTTACGTATGTACGTAAGTATGGCAACATAGCTATACCCTTTCCTGCGCGGAGATCTCGATGGCAAATATGAAGTATTTCCACGGCGATCGCCAGCTTGTGGCCGTTACGAGCATGTCGAACACTGAATTCGCGCTGCGGTTTCCTGGCGTGGTCGGCCGCCGGTACGACGGCTATCACATGTGGGTCGGATCTCCCGCCGACGCACGTGACCAAGTGCTGCCGGTCGAGCGGGTGATCGAGTACAAATCGAACCCTAGCCGGCATGAATGTGACGCTCGCTGCCTCAACGCGACGGGCCGGATCATGCGCTGCGAGTGCTCATGCGGCGGGAAAAACCACGGAAGAGGCTCACGACGTTAATACGCAATTACGTATTTACGTATGTATGTATGTACGCTATACTAGGTTGGTGCTGCCGATGTCGGCGGCACCGGCGAACGCCCGGCGGCTACCGGGTTTTGCCGACGACCATCCGTCTAGGAGCATGACCATGAAGCAACCGATGCGACCGTCCGAATCGGACGCGATCGAGAAGCTGGAGGCCGAGATCGAGCGGCTCAAGGCTTCGCAGAAAATGATGCGCGCCGCGAACACTGCCCTGCGCAAGGGCGATGACAACGCCTTGCGGGCGCTGGGGTTCTCCGAGGAACACATTGGCGATCTCAAGACCAAGGATTTCGCCGGGCGCGTCGGCTTCCCTCAATCCGCTCTGCGCAACAACAACGCCGACATCCGCCGGCTCAAGAAGCGTATCGCTGAAGTCCAAACGAGGGAGGCATGCGATGCTGACCGTTGACCTGAAAATGTCGTGGGCCAGTGTGCTGCCCGTTCTCCTCGCTGGCTATGCCGAGGGGACGGCCGAAGGGCGGTCGATGGCCGTCGAGCAGTTCAAGAAGATGGCCGAGGCCGCTGATTTTGCGCACGAGTTGGCCGATGCGCTCGAGATGGTCATGACCGTCTTTGAGCGCCCGACGCCGACGGCGGGCAACTGGATGGAAGTTCAGCACGCCAAGAAGCTGCTGAATCGCCTCCCTACCCGCGAGATCTCGCAGGAAGACTAACCCGATAATGCCGTACTTACGTATGTAAATACGGCATTATGTAGCTCGCACGAGGGAGTCATGGAACGCGAATACCGGGTTTTCTATCGGACCCCGCAATCGTTCGACGAAAAGGCGCATACCGTTCGACTCGCTATAGGAGACGGCGCCGACGAGAACACCGTCGAGTTGTTGCTGCTTGCTCAGGCGAAGCATGAGATTGCTGCGAAGGTCGGCCGACCGCCGGACCAGGTGCATATCAACGGCTTCAGTTTGCTTTCGGACTGCCATTAAGGCATAATTACGTAATTACATACGCATGTATGTACGGATTAGGAGAAACCCATGAAATACGCGGTTGTGAATACCAAGGGTGGCGTAGGCAAAACGACGACGGCTGTTCACCTGGCGACGCATCTCGCCAGTTCGGAGCCTACCCTACTGATCGACGGCGACCCGCAGGAGACGGCGGCAACATGGGCGGCATGGCGACGTGACAGCGAGGCGGTGAAAGGCAAGCCGTCGCCGACGACGACATGCCTGCGCGGCAAGGCCATTTTCGATGAGGGCAAGCAACTGTCGAAGGGGTTCGCACACACGGTCGTGGACGCCGGCGGTCGCGACGCGCCGGGGCTCCGCAATGCGCTGCTGCTGGCCGATTTGGCGATCGTCCCGGTCGGCGCGTCCGGCTTCGACGCGGCTGCGATGACGGATCTACTCGAGGTCGTCGACTTGGCCAAGGATTACAACCCCGAGCTGCGCGTGAAGATCCTGCTTACGCGCATCGATCCCCGGACCAAGGACGGGAAGGAAATGCTCGAATTTCTGCAGGAAAACAAACTCGACGTGCTCAATGCCCGCGTGTGTGAGCGCGTGGCGTTCCGCCGCGCTACCAGCGAGGGCTGCACGGTTGAGGAAATTGGCAAGGATAGCCAAGCCGTGGCCGAAATGGTCGCGTTCTACCAAGAGGTGAAAGCATGAAGAGAAAGCCTTCTCTAGAGGAATTCCGTGGCGGCGGCAGCGAAGGTGCGGTCGAATCTCAATCGACGGCGCCGGGCACTGCCGCGGCTACGGTCCCGGCAGTGCCCGAGCGGACCAACAAGACCATTCGTATCCGCAAGACCTTCGAGACGAAGCTGAAGGAGGATGCGTTTCACCGCACGCAAGCAGAGGGTCGTCGGGTCACGGAATCCGACATCATCGACGAGGCGCTCGAGTTCTATTGGGCACACAAGAAGTAATTACGTATGTACGCACGCATGTACATACGTAATTTGAACCGAATAGGGCGAACGGGATGGAGAAGAATATTGCCTTTGGCTCGCTGTCGATCATCTCGATGATTGGAGCCGTTTCGGCTGCGGAATCGGACCATGCAGACACGTATGAACCGCCGATCCGGTGGAGGGTAGAGAAGGCGCAGTGTACGTAATTACGTATGTACCCGGACATTCAGTAAAGGCCGCCCACGGGCGGCTTTTTCATACCTACGGGCAGCAGAGCGGGGCAGGGCCGCCGGCGGCGGCCACATCCACCCATCCCCCGCCTTCCCGCCCTGCGGGAAGGAGCGAGTCGCCCTCTGTCGTCAAGGGTGCGGGGGAGATGAAACCGCCCCCACACCCTCGACTGGAGCGTCTATCCCGGCACGCCAGCCCGTCAAGGGCCGCTGCGCTGCCGTCCTCACCCGTTCGGTGCTCGACCTGGCCTGCGGCCAGCTCTGCGCTCCGCTGCGGCTTCCGGGCGTCCCCTTGACCGTCTGACATGCCTCAACACCCATCCAAATATTTACGCAATTACGTATTTACGTATGTACGTAAGCAGACTATAATAGATCCCATGCAGTGACGGCCACGCCTCACCGCATCCCGGCCGGAACCACTGGCGGCTACCAGTCCCCGGCCTACCTCCCAACCGTCTAGGAGCAA
>NZ_BAYB01000075.1 GCF_000685035.1 Paraburkholderia ferrariae NBRC 106233 | reverse complement strand
AGCCCGAACGGCAAGGTCGACCGCAAGGCACTGCCCGCCCCGGAATACGCAGCACGCGACTACGAAGCCCCACAGGGCGAAGCAGAAGCCGCCCTCGCACCGATCTGGTCCGAAGTACTCGGCCTCGACCTAATAAGCCGCACCGACAACTTCTTCGAACTCGGCGGCGATTCGATCCTGAGCCTGCAGATCGTCGCGCGTGCGCGGCAGGCAGGCTGGCAAGTGAGCGCGCGGCAACTATTTGAGCGTCAGACGGTGGCCTTGCTCGCAGCCGTGGCGCAGCGGGCGAAAGTGCTGGAAACAGTCGATGACGAAAGCGGTGAAGTCCCGCTATTGCCGATCCAGAAGATGTTTTTCGAGCAGACGATCCCGAACCGCCATCACTGGAACCAGGCGGTGCTGCTGGAAAGCTCCGAGCCGCTGGACGCGGCGGCGCTCGAAACTGCATTGCGCGCGGTGATCTCGCATCATGGTGCGCTGCGGATTCGATTCAATCAGGATGGCGAAGGGAATTGGCGACAGGCGTATTCCGATGCACAACCGACTGATGTGCTCTGGACCCACGACGTTACGGGCGACGACGACATCGAAGCGCACTGCAACGACGCACACCGCAGCCTGAATATCGAAACGGGTCCGGTGCTCCGTGCCGTGTCGATGCGCGTAGCGGACGGCACGTCGCGGCTGCTGCTCGTAATTCATCACCTGGTGGTGGATGGCGTGTCGTGGCGCGTGCTGCTTGAAGACTTGCAGGCCGCGTATGCACAGGCCCGTTCGGGAGAAAAGCCGGCGCTGCCGGCCCGCAGCGCATCGTACCGGCGCTGGTCGCTGGCGGTTGCCGCGCATGCGCAGACGCAGGGCAGCGAACTGGACTATTGGCGCGACGTAGCCGGCACACCGGCCGACATTCCGCTGGATCATGAGGACGGGGCCCAGACGGTCGAGGCATCGACCGGTGTCTCGATCAGTTTGACACGCGAACAGACGCACGCGCTGCTGCACGACGCGCCGTCGGCCTACCGCACGCAGATCAACGACCTGCTGTTGACGGCACTGGGCCGCGCGCTGTGCGCGTGGAGCGGACGAGAGTGCATTCGTATCGACGTAGAAGGTCACGGTCGAGAGGATATCGAGGACGGTCTGGACGTAAGCCGCACGGTGGGCTGGTTCACGAGCGTGTACCCGGTGAAGCTGGAGCCGGTCGGGGAGTTGGGCGATGCGATCTGCAGCGTGAAGGAATCGCTGCGTGCAGTGCCGGGGCGGGGCCTGGGCTACGGACTGCTGCGCTATCTGGGCGACGCGCAGACAAGGCAGGCGCTCGCCAGGCAACAGCCCTCGCAGGTGCTATTCAACTATCTCGGTCGGTTCGATCGCAGCTTCGATGGCGCCAACGCATGGCGCCCGGCTAGCAAACAGTCGGGCCGCCCGCTCGACGAACAGGCGCATTCCGCGTACGAGTTGACGATCAATGGCAGCGTGTACGAGGGCGCGTTGCAGGTGTCGATTGGCTTCAGCGCACAGCGTTATCGCGCGCAGACGATGGAGGACCTCGCCAACGGCTATCGCGCAGAACTGGAGCAGTTGATTGCTCACTGTTCGTCCGGCGCGCGCAGGGTCACGCCTTCGGATTTTCCGCTCGTTGAACTTGCGCAACCCGAACTCGACGGACTTGGCCTGCGGCCGCCGGAACTCGACGATCTCTATCCACTGTCCCCGATGCAGGCGGGCATGCTTTTCCATACGCTGTACGCGCCGGGTGGGAGCGCTTACTTGACGCAGTTGCGGCTGGACGTCGATGGCCTGGACGTGGACCGATTCGCGTCGGCGTGGCGCGCGGCGATTGCACGGCACCCCGTGCTGCGCACGGCGTTCGTGCAGCACGGCGAAGGTTGGCTGCAATGGGTGGCATCGAAGGCGGAACTGGCGCTGCGCGAATTCGACTGGCGCCATGAATCGCAGAGCGAAGCGAAGCTCGACGCGTTGGCGGACGATGATCGTGCAGCCGGCATCGACGTGACGCGTGCGCCGCTGATGCGCCTGACCGTGGTGCGTACCGGCGAGCGCCGGCATCACCTCGTGTGGACTCACCATCATGTGCTGCTCGATGGGTGGAGCGTGTCGCAACTGCTCGGCGAGGTGCTGCGACATTACGCGGGCGAGAGTCTGCCGGTGCAGGGCGGCCGTTACCGCGACTACATTGCGTGGCTGCAGCAACGCGATACGAAAGCCGACGAGGTGTACTGGCGCGAACAGCTTGCGAAGCTCGACGGATCGACGTGGCTTGCGAATGCGTTGCCACGAGACGGGCGTCAACCGCAGGCGTCAGGGCACGGCGAACATCGTGTGACGCTCGATGCCGCGCTGACGCAGCGGCTCGAACACCTCGCTCGCGAAGAACGCGTGACTGTGAACACGGTGATCCAGGCCGCGTGGGCGCTGATGCTGCAGCGGTATGCGGGGCAACGCGCGGTGGTGTTCGGTGCGACGGTGTCGGGTCGCCCGGCCGATCTCGCGGGTTCGCAGCAACTGCTGGGGCTCTTCATCAACACGCTGCCCGTCGTGCTCGCGCCGCGCGCGGCGCAGACGGTCGGCGACTGGCTGCGCGAGGTGCAGGCGCAGGGTCTGTCGATGCGCGAACACGAGCACACGCCGCTGAACGAGATCCAGCGCTGGGCGGGTGCGGGCGGTCGCGGCCTGTTCGATACGCTGGTGGTGTACGAGAACTATCCGGTCGATGCGGCGCTGAAGGAGGCGGCACCGGGCGGGCTGAAGTTCGGCGAAATCGCGAACCGGGAGGAAACGAACTATCCGCTGACGCTTGCCGTCTCGCAGGCCGCAACCATCGACATGCGTTACAGCTTCGCGACCGAAGCATTCGACGCTGCCGCGATTGGCCAGATCGCCTCCCAGATGCAACGCTTGCTCGAAGCGTTCGCACAGCATCGCGACATGTGCATCGGCAATGCGGCACTTCCGGTTGACGACGAAGTGACTGGGCTGCTGTCGTGGAGCGTCGGCACGCAGGGTTATGGCGATATCGGGTTGGTGCATGAGCGGATCGCACGCGAGGCGCAGGCGAATCCCGAACGCGTGGCCGTGGTGTACGGCGAGACGCAGTTGCGCTATGGCGAACTCGATGCGCAGGCGAACCGCCTTGCGCAACGTCTTGTGAAGCTGGGCGTGGGACCGGAAGTGCGGGTGGGGATTGCCGTCGAACGGTCGGTTGAGATGGTGGTGGGCCTGCTGGCGATCCTGAAGGCGGGGGGCGCCTACGTGCCGCTGGACCCGGAATATCCGCGCGAGCGGCTGGCGTACATGCTGGAAGACAGTGGCGTGGCGCTGCTGCTGACGCAGTCGTGGGTGCGCGAGTGCCTGCCGGTGGTTGAAGGCGTGACGGTGCTGGAGCTGGACACGGTGGACGTTTCAACTGAGCCCGCTGTTGCACCGCAGGTGAGCGTGCAGGGCGAGAACCTGGCTTACGTGATCTACACATCGGGTTCCACGGGCCGCCCCAAGGGCGCCGCGAACCGCCACAGCGCCCTGTCGAATCGCCTGGCCTGGATGCAGTCGGCCTACGTGCTGGACGAAGCGGATGTGGTGCTGCAGAAGACGCCATTCAGCTTCGATGTCTCAGTGTGGGAGTTCTTCTGGCCGCTGATGACGGGCGCACGACTGGCGGTGGCCGAACCGGGTGCGCACCGCGACCCGCAGCGCCTGGTGGAACTGATCTGCGAACAGCGCGTAACGACACTGCACTTCGTGCCGTCGATGCTTCAGGCGTTCGTTGCCCACGAGGAAGCAAAAAACTGCACGACACTGAAGCGGATCGTATGCAGCGGCGAAGCGCTGCCCGCAGATCTGGCAAACCGCACGCTGGAGCAGCTACCGAACGTGGGCCTGTACAACCTGTACGGTCCAACGGAAGCCGCCATCGACGTAACGCACTGGACGTGCCGAACAGGCGATGAGGTGGTGCCGATTGGCCGTCCAATCGGCAACGTGAGCACACACGTGCTGGATGCACAGATGAACGTTGTGCCGCAGGGCGTGTCGGGTGAACTTTACCTGGGAGGCACGGGCCTGGCCCGGGGTTATCTGAACCGCGCGGCACTAAGCGCAGAGCGTTTCGTGCCGGACCCGTTCGACACAAACGGCGGACGGCTCTACCGCACAGG
>NZ_BAYB01000076.1 GCF_000685035.1 Paraburkholderia ferrariae NBRC 106233 | reverse complement strand
CTTCTCGCAGCACGCGGGCGTGGTGATCGTGGCGGACGGCACGGCGGCGGCGCACGAGCGTCTGGGGCGGGTGCTGCACAACGACCCGGCGACGGGCGTGATGCGCCACGCGGACGCCGGCTACGAACTCGCGCAGCAGACGGCGCGTGAAGCGGGCCTGAAGCTGCCGATGCTCGGTCGATGAGCGGCGCTCAAGCATTGCAGGCCGATGCGCGTGTGACGCTGCTGCGCGGTGCGGACCTTGTGGCATCGCCGTGGAAGAACGGCGGCGGCGTCACGCGCGAGATCGCAGCGGCGCCGATTGCCGGCTGCATCGCCGGCGGCATTGCAGGCGCCGCTGCCGGCACGGCGCTCGACACGTTCGCGTGGCGTGTGAGCGTGGCCGATGTGGCGCAGGCAGGACCGTTCTCGCGCTTCGAGGGCGTGGACCGCACGCTGGTGCTGCTCGAAGGCGCGGGCATGATGCTCGACGAAGCCGGGCCCACCGCGCGCACGCACGCGCTCACGGCGCCGCTGGACGTCGCGCGCTTTGCGGGAGAAACCGCGCTCACGGCGCGGCTGGTGGATGGCCCGACGCGCGACTTCAATCTGATGGTGCGCCGGGGCGCGGCGCGCGGTACGCTCGACGTATGGCGCACGGCGACGTCGTGCCGCTCGACTGCGGAAACGCTGCTGCTGTTTTGCGCGCGTGGTCCGGTAGCGATCAGCGTGAACGACGCAGCACCGGTCACGCTGGCCACCGGCGACACGCTGCGCATCGACGCCGCGCAAGCCGTGGACATCGCAACGCAGGGCGGGGGCGCACTGCTGGCTATCGCACTCGATGGGGTCTCTGCGCAGGCAGGCGACCCGTCTTCCGGCACCGCGCTGCCGAACGCCATGCGGACTTCATGAACCGACCCATGAAACAGACTCTCTGGCACAACCTCAAACTGTGCGCGCAAGGCGATCCGCGCGAGACGATCGACGATGCGGCCATCGCCGTGGAGAACGGCAACGTCGCCTGGCTCGGCGCGCTCGCGCAGGTTCCCGCACAGTACGCTGCATGGCCGCGCGAAGACCTGGGCGGCGCCTGGGTCACGCCGGGACTCGTCGATTGTCATACGCACCTCGTCTACGGCGGCCAGCGCGCCGACGAATTCGCACAGCGTCTTGCGGGCGTGAGCTACGAAGAGATTGCCCGCCAGGGGGGCGGCATCGTTTCGACGGTGCGCGCGACGCGCGCCGCGAGCGAGGACGCGCTCTTCGCGCAGTCGGCGGCACGGCTCGAACCGCTGCTTGCGGAAGGCGTAACCGCCGTCGAGATCAAATCGGGCTATGGCCTCGAACTGGCATCCGAGCGCAAGATGCTGCGCGTGGCGCGTCGCCTTGCCGCGCGTTATCCGGTGACGGTGCGCACGACCTTCCTCGGCGCGCATGCGCTGCCGCCGGAATACGCGGGCCGCGCCGACGCCTATATCGATGAAGTATGCGAGCGCATGCTGCCCGCGCTCACAGACGAGGGCCTTGTGGACGCGGTCGACGTGTTCTGCGAGCGCATCGGCTTTTCGCTCGCGCAGAGCGAGCGCGTGTTCGAGGCGGCGGCGCGGCGCAATCTGCCGGTCAAGATGCATGCGGAGCAGCTCTCGAACAGCGGCGGCGCGGCGCTGGCTGCCCGTTACGGCGCGCTTTCGGCCGACCATCTGGAATTTCTCGACGAAGCCGGTGTTGCGGCGATGAAGGCCGCGGGCAGCGTGGCCGTGCTGCTGCCGGGCGCCTACTACTTCATCCGCGAAACGCAGCTGCCTCCGCTCGATTTGCTGCGGCGTTACGAGGTGCCCATTGCGATTTCGACCGACAGCAACCCGGGCACGTCGCCCACCACGTCGCTGCTGCTCATGATGAACATGGCGACCACGCTCTTTCGCATGACCGTGCCCGAAGTGCTGCTGGGCGTGACGCAACACGCGGCGCGCGCGTTCGGCGACAGCGAGCGGCACGGCACGCTGGCGGCGGGGCGTCCCGCCGACTTCGCGGTATGGCGGGTCCAGTCGCTGGCGGAACTTGCCTACTGGATGGGCCGCCCGCTGTGCGAACGCGTCGTGCGCGCGGGCGAAACCGTTTTCACCGCTTTGCACCGCTCCGACGTGCACCGTTTGAACGCCTGAACCACGCTACGAACATGAATCCGACTTCACACGCGCTCTTTGCCGAGCATGCTTATCTGCCCGGCGGCTGGCGCCGCAACGTCCTGCTCGAATGGGACGACGCAGGCCGTCTTGTCGCAGTGACACCCGATCTCGTCCGCGCACCCGCGGGCGTTCCGCAGGCGGCAGGCCCGGTCATGCCTGGCATGCCTAATCTTCATTCGCATGCGTTTCAACGCGCGATGGCGGGCCTCACCGAATATCGCGCGAACCCCACCGACAGCTTCTGGAGCTGGCGCGACCTCATGTACCGGTTCGCCGCGCGCATCACGCCTGAAGACCTCGGCGCGATTGCGGGCTGGCTCTATGTGGAAATGCTGAAGGCGGGCTATACGTCCGTCTGCGAATTCCACTACGTGCACCATGCGGAAAGCGGCCAGCGCTACGGCAATCCGGCGGAACTGGCGCAACGTGCCGTCGATGCCGCAGCCGATACCGGCATCGGCATGACTATGCTGCCCGTGCTGTACCAGTACAGCGGTTTCGGCGCGCAGCCGCCGCGCGACGATCAGCGGCGCTTCATCAACTCGCCGGACCAGCTGCTCGACCTCATCGGCACGCTGCGGCACGCGCGGCCCGAGCACGGCGCACTGCGTTACGGCGTGGCGCCGCATTCGCTGCGGGCCGTCTCGAAGGACTCGCTGCGCGCGCTGCTCGAAGGGCTCGATGCCATGCTGCCCGGCGCACCGGTGCACATTCATATCGCCGAGCAGACCGCGGAAGTGGAGGCCTGCCTCGCGACCGAAGGCGCGCGTCCGGTGCAATGGCTGCTCGACCGCTTCGACGTCAATGCACGCTGGTGCCTTGTGCACGCCACGCATATCGATGCGGGCGAAACGAACGCACTCGCGAAGAGCGGCGCCGTGGCGGGGCTGTGCCTCACGACCGAGGCGAATCTGGGCGACGGCATTTTCCCGGCGCACGCTTATCTGGAAGCAGGCGGCGCGTTCGGCGTGGGCTCGGACAGCCACATCGGCGTGGATTGGCGCGCCGAACTGCGCTTGCTCGAATACGGGCAGCGACTCGTGCGGCGCCAGCGCAACGTGCTGGCTTCCGCGCAGACGGCCCAGGTTGCGGACCGCCTGTTCGACGCCGCGCTCGAAGGCGGCGCGCGTGCCACGGGGCGCGCAACGGGCGCGCTGATAGCAGGAGCACGCGCCGACTGGATCGTGCTGGACCCGCAGCATGCGGATCTTGCCGGACAGTCGCCCGGCACGTGGCTTTCGTCCGTCGTATTCTGCGAACACGGCGAGACCCCGGTGCTCGACGTATACGCAGGCGGCGAAAAGGTGGTGGAGCAGCGCCGCCATCGCTACGAAGAACGTCTGTACGCCGACTATCGCAAGGCGCTTGCGCGCCTGCTGTCGAACGCATGAGCCCACGCATCCCCCGTTCAGTTTCGACGAACCATGACCGACCTCTATACGCTTGAGCGCGGCACTGCGCCGCTCCTGATCTCGATTCCGCACCTCGGCACGCGGATTCCCGACGCCTTGCGCGAGCAATACACC
>NZ_BAYB01000077.1 GCF_000685035.1 Paraburkholderia ferrariae NBRC 106233 | reverse complement strand
TGTTGCCGGTGGTGTAAAACCGCTTAGAGATGGCGTCGCAAGGTTGAGCAAAGCGCTCAACAATAAGGGGGCCGATTGGCCCCCTCGTGGTTGCTGGGATGTGCAGCGAGTCCGTCAGAACGGGGGATCGTCGCGTACCTGGGTATCGCAGTGACTCGCGCGCTGTGTGCGCAAGGACTCGTGAAGCTGGCGAGCGTAATGCTGCCGGACGATTTCCAGTAGATCGTCGAGCAACTCAAACACGGCAAGCACCTGTTCAGGTGTCCAGTCTTCGGGCACGACGAACGGCAGGCCATGCCGTCGTCCCGATGGCAGCAAGGGCGTTCGAGTCATTCGTCCGCTCCTTCCTGCGCGCCATTCTTCTTTGCTCCTCGCCGTCGGGAACGTGCTTCGGCGCGCTCGCGCGCTTCCTTGAGACGGTAGGATTCGCCCTCGATCGCGATGACCTCGGCGCGATGCACCAGCCGGTCAACCAGCGAGACGACACAGGCGGCATTCGGGAACACCTCGTTCCATTCCTTGAATGGTTTGTTAGTAGTCACGATCGTAGAACGGGACCCGTATCTCCTGCTGATCAGTTCGAACAGCAGGTCGGCATGCCGGTTTGAGTACGACAGATAGCCGACTTCGTCAATACAGAGCAGGTCCGGCGTTGCGTAGTAGTGCAGACGCCGGCGCAACGCCGAATCGCTATCGAGCGCGGCAAGTTCGCCGAGCATTTCCCCTGCGGCCTTGAACAGCACCGTATGACCCTGAATGAGCGCCTGATGGGCCACGTTCTGCGCAAGCGTCGATTTGCCCACTCCGTTTGGGCCAATGAACACGGCGTTAGTTGCCTCCCTGATGAACTCCAGCGACATCAGTTCACTGACGGCCACGCGATCGATGCGTTTGGGCCATTGCCAGTCGAAGTCGCCCAACGCCTTGAAGTCACCCAGCTTCGCGGCGCGGATGCGCCGCTGCAGGGATCGGTGGGTGCGCTCGTCTTCTTCCCACTGGATAAGCGGCGCGACCCATTCAGCGCTGGCCACCTCGGGCCAGTGCCCGGCCAGGCCGTTCAGGCGTAATGCCCGCGCGCGCGTGAGCAGGATGTCAGTGGTCTTCGTGTTCATGGTCATCATTGTCCGTTGTCAGTTGATCGTAGCTGTCGAGCCGATGCGGCTGCACCGGCGTGTCCTTGCGCCGCACGTGCTCGGGCAGACTCATCGCGACCGGAGGCGGCTCACCGCGCGCGGCACGCCGGCGCTCCAGCGCCAGACGGACGGCGTTTGTGTGCGGTACGTCTATCGCGAGCGCCTGCTCGACCGCGGCCTGCAGCTCGGCTGCGCCGTACCGGTCGAGCAGGCGCAGCAACCCGTTCGTGAGCCCACCGAGATTTGCGCCGCGCTCAGCCGCGCGCGTGAGCAGCAACTGGCTGGCCGGCACGGCCTTCGTCAGGCTGTTGACGCCGCGATGCTGGCTCGCCTGGCGTTTGCGTTCCTTGAGCTCACGGATGTGCTCGGGCAGTTCGATCTGCGCATCACGGTCATAGCTGCGGGGGTGACTGGCAACGAGCTGGGCGCCATCGAAGATGCGCACCTGCTGCAGGTCGGCGCGTACGCTTAGCGTGCGTCGCACATGCGTGTGCTGGATCGTGTAATCGTTCAGGTCGAAGCGCACGTACGGCTGCTTGCCGACCTTCACCTCGAGCTGCTCCTCGAGGGGGTAAGGGTTCTCTGGCAGCGCAAGCAGTAACGGCTTCTCCATCGCGAAGGCCTCGCGTACCGTCATGGTCCGATCCTCCGGACACGGCCGGTCGGCCGCCTGGGTGCGGCACCAGTGCCCGGCCTGGGCATTCAGATCATCGAGATCCCTGAAGGCGCGCGCCGCGAAGAACGCTTCGCGTATATGGCGAATGGCCCGCTCGACTCGTCCTTTTTCGTTACCGCGGTATACCGCCACCGGACGCGGCTCGAACCGGTAATGCCCGGCAAATGCGAGCAGCCTCGGGTTGAAGCGAATCGCGTCACCCTGACGCTCAAGCACAGCACTTTTAAGGTTGTCGTACAGGATGACCTTCCCGAGCCCACCCCAATGGGTGAACGCGCCGACATGCCCGCGAAGGAAGTTCTCCATCCGGGCATCGAGGAAGAAGTGCAGATAAATGTCGCGCGAGTACGAGAGCACCATCACGAAGGCCATCAGCGGGCGCCTCGCCCGACCGATCTCCATGTGGCCAAAGTGGGCCCAGTCACATTGCATCTGTTCTCCCGGCAACGTGCGCAGACGCAGGAATGCCTCGGCCGCCCGACGCGGACGGCGTTGCGCAATCAGGTGCCGGAAGTGGTCAGGCGCCCCCTTGTAGCCGCGCTCGCGTACCATCGAGTACAGGCGGCTGGCCGTCAGCGTCGGAAACGTCTCCAGTGTCTGCTGGATGAACTGAAGGTACGGCTCAATCATTGAAGGGCGCGGCGGCGGTCCGTGTCGTGGCAGCCCCGCATACGCGAGCACACGCTGCACTGTCTGACGATGCACACGCAACTGCTTCGCGATGGTGCCGCAGCGCCACTTTTCGACGTGGTAAAGGCGCAGGATCTGCGCCTCCAGTTCAGCTTTTATGGTCATCAGGAATGTCTCCGCGATCGAAGCAATAAATACGACGCGGACCTCGACGACGCACAAAGCCAGTTCGCACGAACGGTGGCAACGGGCCGCCACAATAGTGACAGTGCGGCGTTGCTGATGCCGTCGGCGCTGGCGCCGCCGTCGTACGATCATCGGCTTGAACTGCAACGGCGGCGCCTGTCGTCAGGTCCGCTTGCAGTACATCATTGGCAGGGGGAGCGGGTGAACCGTGATGCGTCACGATTTTGCGTCGAGCCCGGTGGCGTCGCGATCGGGCCGCGTGGGCAAAGCGCCCGCGACGGCTGCGCTGATACCGGCGGCCGGCTTCGCGCACACTGACCCGCCGGGCCTCTTTGGTGCAATCGCGGCAATAGCGGTTGCCGCGGTCACAGGGCCCGCAAATGAGGACCTGCGCCCGGCAACGGGCGCACACCAGCAGGCGGCCTGTGGACTGAATCCCACAGGAATTTCTTCCGGGCATCGGCGTTCCTTGATGAACGCCGAAGACCATCGACAGAGCACACCTGCCATGCAACAATTGACGCGCACAGGTGCGCCGGACCTGACATCCGGACTCAGTGTGGGCGCGGCATCGGTTTGACTCGCGAGGTCTTGATGGCCGATGCTGCGCCGGTTGTTTCTTCGGCGAACCGCCTTTCTATCACGGCCCAGACTGTTCGCGAGATGCGCCGCAGGGTGCGTCTCCAGTCGCCCTACGGGCTCCCTTCGACGCACCCTGCGTCAACTCCTTTCCATTTACTCCAGCATCCCCAGGACCACCTGCCCGTCATCTCGTCGCGCGCATACGCGTTTGCAACGCCGCCGTCAACCGGGCGCCGCCAGATTTGAGCGGATCCCCAGCGCCATCGACAA
>NZ_BAYB01000078.1 GCF_000685035.1 Paraburkholderia ferrariae NBRC 106233 | reverse complement strand
CCTACTCCACCGTCACCGACTTCGCCAGATTCCGCGGCTTGTCCACATCGGTCCCGCGCGCACACGCCGTGTGATACGCCAGCATCTGCAGCGGCACAACATGCAGGATCGGCGAGAGCAGCCCGTAGTGCTCCGGCATGCGGATCACGTGAATACCCTCCTCGCTCGCGATATGCGAGTCCGCATCGGCAAACACATACAGCTGGCCGCCGCGCGCCCGCACTTCCTGCATGTTCGACTTGAGCTTTTCCAGCAGCGCGTCGTTCGGCGCCACCGTCACCACCGGCATCGCCTCGGTCACGAGCGCAAGCGGCCCGTGCTTGAGCTCGCCCGCCGGATACGCCTCCGCGTGGATGTACGAGATTTCCTTGAGCTTGAGCGCGCCTTCCAGCGCGATCGGGTAGTGCAGCCCGCGCCCGAGGAACAGCGCATTCTCCTTGCGCGCGAACTCCTCCGACCACGCGATGATCTGCGGCTCCAGCGCCAGCACCCCGTGTAGCGCGGCAGGCAGGTGGCGCAGCAGCTTCAGGTACTGCGCTTCCTGTTCGGCGCTCACATGGCCGCGCAGCTTGCCGAGCGTCGCCGCGAGAATGAAGAGCCCCACCAGCTGCGTGGTGAACGCCTTCGTCGAGGCCACGCCGATTTCGCGGCCCGCATGCGTGAGGAACCTGAATTCGGTCAGACGCATCATCGCGCTCGTCGCCACGTTGCACACCGCGAGCGTATGCTCCATGCCCAGCGACTGCGCGTGCCTGAGCGCCGCGAGCGTATCGGCGGTTTCGCCCGACTGCGAGATCGTCACCACCAGCGCGCGCGGGTTCGGCACCGACTCGCGATAGCGGTACTCGCTCGCGATCTCCACCTCGGTACGGATCTTCGCCACCGCTTCGAGCCAGTACTTCGCCGTGAGGCCCGCGTAATAGCTCGTGCCGCACGCGAGAATCAGGATGCTGTCGATGCCCTCGAACACTGCGCGCGCGTTCTCGCCGAAGAGCTCGGGCGCGAACGATTCGGTGGCCGGAATGGTGTCGCCGATCGCACGCGGCTGCTCGAAGATTTCCTTCTGCATGTAGTGGCGGTACGGCCCGAGTTCGACCGCCGCGCCGTAGGCCTGCACCTCGCGCGCCTCGCGCGTGACGAGGTGGCCCGCGCGGTCGGCAATGCGCACGCCTTCGAGCGTGATCTCGCAGACGTCGCCTTCTTCGAGGTAGCTGATGCGCTCCGCGCTGCCCGCGATGGCGAGCGCGTCCGAGGCGATGAAGTTTTCGCCTTTTCCATACCCCACCACGAGCGGCGAGCCGGCGCGCGCGCCCACCACCGTATGCGGCTGGTCCTTGTGCACGACGCCGATCGCGTACGCGCCCGCGAGCTGCTGCACGGCTTCGCGCACCGCGGCGAACAGGTCGCCCCGGTAGAGGCTGTGGATCAGGTGCGCGATGACTTCGGTATCGGTCTGCGTGACGAACTCGTAGCCCTTCGCGCGCAGCATCTCGCGCAGCGACTCGTAGTTCTCGATGATGCCGTTGTGCACGAGCGCGAGCGCGTTGTGCGAGAAGATCGGGTGCGCGTTGTTGACGGTCGGCGCGCCATGCGTGGCCCAGCGCGTATGCGCGATGCCGGTCACGCCTTCGAAGTGCGCGTCGCGCACCTGGTCGTCGAGTTCGGCCACGCGCGCGACGCTGCGCACGCGCTGCGGTCCGGCCGCGGTCACGATGGCCACGCCGCACGAGTCGTAGCCGCGATATTCGAGGCGCCGCAGTCCTTCGATGAGGACGGGCACGATGTTACGTTGCGCTACTGCGCCGACGATGCCGCACATGGAGTTCGATCCCTGGATGTTGAGAGGCGGGGCAGCGCTCGCGAAACCTCGCGCGCCGCTGCCGCTGCGCTTATTGCTGCGCTAGCTACTGCGTTGATTTCCTGAGCTTGACCGGCCGCACGTAGCCGGCCTTCTCGACCTGGGTCTTGCCGTTGAGCACGAGCACGTCGTCGCTCACGTCCTTCCACACCGTCGTGCCCGCCGCGATCGTCACGCCGTCTCCCACGCGCACCGGCGCGACGAGCTGCGTATCCGAGCCCACGAAAACGCGGTCGCCGATCACCGTGCGGTGCTTGTTCGCGCCGTCGTAGTTGCAGGTGATGGTGCCCGCGCCGATGTTCACGCCGGCGCCCACGTCGGCGTCGCCGACATAGGAGAGGTGATTGGCCTTCGAGCCCACGCCGATGTTCGCGTTCTTCACCTCGACGAAGTTGCCCACATGCACTTCGTCGGCAAGCTTCGCGCCCGGGCGCAGCCGCGCATAGGGGCCGAGCACGGCCGCGCCGCCCACCACCGCGTCTTCGATATGCGTGTACGCGTCGATGCGCGTGCCCGCGCCGATGGCGGCGTTGCGGATCACGCAGTTCGGGCCGACCGTGACGTTGTCCGCCAGCGTCACGTTGCCCTCGAACACGCAGTTCACGTCGATGAAGACATCGCGCCCGCAGGCGAGCGTGCCGCGCACGTCGATGCGCGCGGGATCCGCGAGCGTGACGCCCGCCACCAGCAGCGATCCGGCCACGTTGCGCTGGTACACGCGCTCGAGTTCGGCCAGCTGCTGCTTGCTGTTGACGCCCAGCGTCTCCCATTCGTCGTCGGGCTGGGCCGTGACGACCGGATGGCCGGCGGCGATGGCCTGCTCGACCACGTCGGTGAGGTAGAACTCGCCCTGTGCGTTGTCGTTCTTCAGCGCGGCGAGCCAGCCCGCGAGCGGCGCGCCCGGCGTGATGACGATGCCGGTGTTGATCTCGGCGATGCGGCGCTCGGCTTCGCTCGCGTCCTTCTGCTCGACGATGCGCACGACGTCGCCGGCCGCGTCGCGCACGATGCGCCCGTAGCCGGTGGGGTCGTCGAGCGTGACGGTGAGCACGCCGTAGCCGTCCGTCTTCGCGGCGTCGGCGAGGCGCCTGAGCGTGGAGGCGCGCGTGAGCGGCACGTCGCCGTAGAGGACGAGCGTGGGCGCGCCGGCGTCGAGCAGCGGCAGCGCCTGCTGGAGCGCGTGGCCGGTGCCGCGCTGCTCGTGCTGCACGGCGAACTGGACATCGGGCGCGGCAACGGCGGCGCGCACCGCATCGGCGCCATGGCCGATCACGACGACGAGGCGCGTGGGATTGAGCGTGCGGGCAGTATCGAGGACGTGCGAGAGAAGCGGCTTGCCGGCCAGCGGATGCAGCACCTTGGGCCGTGCGGAGTGCATGCGCTTGCCCATGCCTGCCGCCAGAATCACGATGTTCATGGCATCGGTGAAGGTCGAATTTGAAGC
>NZ_BAYB01000079.1:2500-5521 GCF_000685035.1 Paraburkholderia ferrariae NBRC 106233 | reverse complement strand
AGGAGCCTGACGATTACCTACTTTCACACGGGCAATCCGCACTATCATCGGCGTGGAGCTGTTTCACGGTCCTGTTCGGGATGGGAAGGGGTGGGACCAGCTCGCTATGGTCATCAGGCATGACGGGTTGCTGCGTCGCGCCTGGAAGCGCGCCACAGCCAATCGGGAAGAAGCGTAAAGAGTGTGCTGCTGAATTGGGGTTGTGTTGTTTCAGGCACAACACGGATCACTCAACCGTATGCTCTACTTGAGCCCTGCACTGCGTGCAGGGTGAGATGCCCGTCAGTGCTGAAGCACTAACGATCATCGCAACACACCTGTTATAGGATCAAGCCTTACGGGCAATTAGTATCAGTTAGCTTAACGCATTACTGCGCTTCCACACCTGACCTATCAACGTCCTGGTCTCGAACGACCCTTCAAGGGGATCAGGTCCCCGGGGAAGTCTCATCTTGAGGCGAGTTTCCCGCTTAGATGCTTTCAGCGGTTATCTCTTCCGAACATAGCTACCCGGCGATGCGACTGGCGTCACAACCGGTACACCAGAGGTTCGTCCACTCCGGTCCTCTCGTACTAGGAGCAGGCCCCCTCAAACTTCCAGCGCCCACGGCAGATAGGGACCAAACTGTCTCACGACGTTTTAAACCCAGCTCACGTACCTCTTTAAATGGCGAACAGCCATACCCTTGGGACCGGCTACAGCCCCAGGATGAGATGAGCCGACATCGAGGTGCCAAACACCGCCGTCGATATGAACTCTTGGGCGGTATCAGCCTGTTATCCCCAGAGTACCTTTTATCCGTTGAGCGATGGCCCTTCCATACAGAACCACCGGATCACTATGACCTGCTTTCGCACCTGTTCGACTTGTCAGTCTCACAGTCAAGCACGCTTATGCCATTGCACTATCAGCACGATTTCCGACCGTACCTAGCGTACCTTCGTACTCCTCCGTTACCCTTTGGGAGGAGACCGCCCCAGTCAAACTGCCTGCCATGCACTGTCCCCGATCCGGATTACGGACCAAGGTTAGAACCTCAAACAGATCAGGGTGGTATTTCAAGGACGGCTCCACGCAGACTGGCGTCCACGCTTCATAGCCTCCCACCTATCCTACACAAACCGGTTCAAAGTCCAATGCAAAGCTGCAGTAAAGGTTCATGGGGTCTTTCCGTCTAGCCGCGGGGAGATTGCATCATCACAAACACTTCAACTTCGCTGAGTCTCGGGAGGAGACAGTGTGGCCATCGTTACGCCATTCGTGCAGGTCGGAACTTACCCGACAAGGAATTTCGCTACCTTAGGACCGTTATAGTTACGGCCGCCGTTTACCGGGACTTCAATCAAGAGCTTGCACCCCATCATTTAATCTTCCGGCACCGGGCAGGCGTCACACCCTATACGTCCACTTTCGTGTTTGCAGAGTGCTGTGTTTTTATTAAACAGTCGCAGCCACCAGTTTATTGCAACCCCTTCACCCTCAGAGCGCAGGCTCCTCAAGCTACCAGGGCGTACCTTATCCCGAAGTTACGGTACCAATTTGCCGAGTTCCTTCTCCCGAGTTCTCTCAAGCGCCTTAGAATACTCATCTCGCCCACCTGTGTCGGTTTGCGGTACGGTCAACGTGAAACTGAAGCTTAGAGGCTTTTCCTGGAACCCCTTCCAGTTGCTTCGCTTCCGAAGAAGCTCGTCCTGTGCCCTTGAATCCTGCGCCCGGATTTGCCAAAGCGCCTTCTCCAACACAGAAACCGGGACTTCCAACACCCGGACAACCTTCCGCGATCCGTCCCCCCATCGCATTTCACGTCGGTGCAGGAATATTGACCTGCTTCCCATCAGCTACGCATTTCTGCCTCGCCTTAGGGGCCGACTCACCCTACGCCGATGAACGTTGCGTAGGAAACCTTGGGCTTACGGCGAGGGGGCCTTTCACCCCCTTTATCGCTACTCATGTCAGCATTCGCACTTCTGATACCTCCAGCACACCTTCCGGTGCACCTTCGCAGGCTTACAGAACGCTCTCCTACCATGCACATTACTGTGCATCCGCAGCTTCGGTATATGGCTTAGCCCCGTTACATCTTCCGCGCAGGACGACTCGATCAGTGAGCTATTACGCTTTCTTTAAAGGGTGGCTGCTTCTAAGCCAACCTCCTGACTGTTTTAGCCTTCCCACTTCGTTTCCCACTTAGCCATATTTGGGGACCTTAGCTGGCGGTCTGGGTTGTTTCCCTCTTGACACCGGACGTTAGCACCCGATGTCTGTCTCCCGTGATTGCACTCTTCGGTATTCGGAGTTTGCTATGGCGACGTAATCCGCAATGGACCCATCAACCATGACAGTGCTCTACCCCCGAAGGTGAGACACGAGGCACTACCTAAATAGTTTTCGGAGAGAACCAGCTATTTCCAGGTTTGTTTAGCCTTTCACCCCTATCCACAGCTCATCCCCTAACTTTTCAACGTTAGTGGGTTCGGTCCTCCAGCACGTGTTACCGTGCCTTCAACCTGGCCATGGATAGATCACCTGGTTTCGGGTCTACACCCAGCGACTGGACGCCCTGTTCGGACTCGCTTTCGCTACGCCTGCCCTATTCGGTTAAGCTTGCCACTGAATGTAAGTCGCTGACCCATTATACAAAAGGTACGCCGTCACCCCTTGCGAGGCTCCGACTGTTTGTATGCATGCGGTTTCAGGATCTGTTTCACTCCCCTCCCGGGGTTCTTTTCGCCTTTCCCTCACGGTACTGGTTCACTATCGGTCGATCACGAGTATTTAGCCTTGGAGGATGGTCCCCCCATCTTCAGACAGGATTTCACGTGTCCCGCCCTACTTGTCGTACACCCAGTTCTTCCGATCTGTTTTCGCCTACGGGGCTATCACCCGCTATGGCCGCACTTTCCAGAGCGTTTGGCTAACAGTTCAGATAAAGAGTACAGGCTGTTCCCATTTCGCTCGCCACTACTCTGGGAATCTCGGTTGATTTCTTTTCCTGCGGCTACTTAGATGTTTCAGTTCGC
>NZ_BAYB01000080.1 GCF_000685035.1 Paraburkholderia ferrariae NBRC 106233 | reverse complement strand
CCAAGAAGTCAACCCTTTTTGACAAAAATAAAGGTTGTTTTTTTCTTCCAAAGGGTTGACGGTCAACCCATTTGCCCCTATAATAAACCCAATGATGAACGAATGACCAACGGGCATCAGACATAGACCAGGCATCAACCACTTTCAGGAGTTTTCCAAATGGCCGCGATCAACACCTTCACCATCATTGGCAACGTCACCAAAGACATCGAGCTGCGCTACACCGGCAGCGGCACGCCGACCGTCACCTACACCGTGGCCGTCGATAACGTCTGGTACGACAACAACGGCACCAAGCACGAGGAATGCGACTTCATCCCCGTGACCACCTACGGCAAGCAGGCCGAGAACGACGCCAAGTATCTGAAGAAGGGTTCGGCCGTGGCCGTCATCGGCCGCATCCGTAGCTGGTACAAGCAGGAAGAACGCAAGGGCGGCTTCAACTTCGAGGCCGAGCGCGTGCAGTACCTGGGCAAGCCCTCCGGCAATGGCGGCCGCCAAGGCAACGCCGGCACCGGCAACGCCGGCACCGGCAACGCCGAGCACGACGACTGGATGCGCGACTACGACCGCACCGAGCAGGCCGGCACCCAGCAACCCCAGGGCAACCGCCGCCGCTGATCCGCAGCGCAGGCCTGGCGCATGGAGTGAGCAGACCCCATGCGCCAGTCACGCAAACACCCCATCCCTTGGAGGTTCACCGTGCGTCACCTGTCCATCCTCACCGCCGCAGTCAATGCAGTGATCGCCGCGCTGGCCAGCGCCGTCGATGTCCCGGCTGAAGGCCTTGTGGTCTACAGCGAAAAGCTGGGCTATCACACGCGCTTCTACTACCACCTGCAAATCCGCCTCTACCCGTCCGGGCAGTACGGCATCGTCTGGCGGCACTCATCCGGGCATTGCAGCGCCCACGATTTCGAGTCGCACTATCACCACCTGGAGGACGCTGCGCTGGCCCTGATCCGCGACAGGCGCGACTACTACCAGGCCGAGGCCGACGACCGCGCCGATGCGGCCGAGGCCTACAACGAATCCATGCGCCTGGCCGCGTGAAGGGGAGCCCCATGATCGTTGCACGTCCGAACACCGCCAAAGAGCCCGACTTGCTGACCGGGCACGAGTCCGAGGCCTTGCGCTATGTGGCGATGGATGGCCAGGAGCTGGCCACCATCCCTGCGCCGGCCTCCGGCTGGACGCATGACGCGCTTGAGCGCGTGCGCCCGGCCATCCCCGAGGGGGAGGCCTGGGACGCTTTCCTGGGCACCCAATGGGTCGGCAGCTCCGAGCTGTAGTCCTTCGACCAACACCACGCAGAAAGACCGCCATGCACCACGACAACACCCCGCACGCGGCTGCGCCTCGCGCCGCAGCTCGCCGGCCAGCTCAGGCGCTGGCCATGCTGATCCTGCTGGCCGCTCTCGCCCTGGGCTATCGCCAGGCCTGCGCGCCGGCTGCGCCGCGCCTGGCCATCGAGGGCGACGGCCCCGGCCTGATCGCCTCGCTGCTGCCGCCGCTCGCGCTCTTTGAGCGCTTCGGGCACGGCTACTGACCCCACGGACGGCGCGCGATGAAGACCTACCCCGTCACTGGCCCGGACATGCTCGAACCGATGTGGTTCAACCGCGTGCGCCAGGGCCAGCACGCCGCCACGGTCGGCGCTGACCGCGCCGTGACCGTGGAGGGCGTCTCGCTGCGCTTGCGCGCCGAGTCGCCCGAGCCCGGCACGCCGGTTCGCGTGTGGCTCAACCATGCCGGCTTCTTCGTGTGCGCCACCGTGGCCGACATCGAGCAGGCGGCCGCTGAACAGCGCGCGGCCGAGGCCGCACGAGAACAGGAACGCCGCGCGCGCTTGGATCGCGCACGCGCCGAGGCCGAGGCATTCAATGCCCGGCTCGCCTTGCCAGTGGCCTGGGACGTGGGCATCAAGGACGTGCTTTCCGGGCTGTCCGAAACGTCCTGGGGCGACGGCCGCAGCGCCGCGACCGTGGAGCACGTCTACCTGCTGGAGCCGCTGACGGCCGGCCGCCTGGTGCGCCAGGCCGGCGACTTCCTCTGCACCGCTGCTGCCGGCACCAACGGCAAGCGCTGGTCTTCCAAGGTGATCGAGCGCGCCCACGATGGCGACGGCCAGCCCTACCGGCCGCGCCCGACCTGCAAGGCTTGCTTGGCTCTGGCCAAGCGCTGGATGAAGGACTGACCATGCCGACGCCTACCCTTGACGATCTGACGGTGAGCCGCCGTGACGCCGAAACCCTGGAGGTTTCGAGCTGGCTGACCAGCGGCCGCTGCGCGACCGTCTTCAAGTTCGACTTCAGCTCGCGCTACAGCGTGCAGCCGTTCCTGATCCCCAGCTACATGCAGGGCATCACGCACGCCCTGATCCTGGCCGCCGTGGAGCGCTTTGTTGCCCACGAGCAGAATTCCCCTCAACCTGTCTGAACCTCACCACTGAAAGGACTTCCATGAAATCCCCGAGCACTCTTGCCTTCGTGCTGCGCTGGCACGGCCTTGAATTCATCGGCGGCCTGGTCGCCCTGATCCTGGGCTTGCTGGGCCTGCTGAACTTCAAGCCCGACCCGCCCGGCCTGGCCTTCCAGTCGCTCCCCGACATGCTGGGCATCTGGCCCTACATGCTGTGCATGGCCGTGGGTGCCTTCATGGCTGTGCGCGCCTGGCGTCGCGGCAGCATCCTCCGCAATGGCGGCTGACGTGCGCGCGCCGCAACCCTCGCGCGGGCTGTCGCCGCTGGCCATTGTCGGCTTGCTGGCCTTTGCCGGGCTCTTTGCCTGGCTTGGCCTGAAGCTGGTCAAGTACAACTACCCTGACTCGCTGGCCAGCGCCAAGGACGTGCCGGGCTGGATGGTCGATGGCTATTACGGCACGTTCACCGATGCCGACATGCTCGCGCTGCGCGGTGGCCAGTGCAGCCATGATCCGATCTTTGTCCGACCGAAGGCTGATGGCAGCGCCGTGCTGACCTGCGGCATTCCGGCCCAGCCTGGGCCTGTCCTGTTGTTCGTGGTCGATGCGCTCGATCCGAATGGCATCTATCGCCGCGCCGGCACCTGATC
>NZ_BAYB01000081.1 GCF_000685035.1 Paraburkholderia ferrariae NBRC 106233 | reverse complement strand
CGGCTGGGCGACGAGCATCCGGTGCTGGAACTGCCGGTCTCGCGCAAGCGCACGGGGCTGCGCGCCGCGCACGGCGGGCGCGTGGCACGGCGCCTGGGCGCGGCGCCCACGCGCGCGCTGCGCCAGCTCTCGCAGCGCCACGGCGCGACGCTGTTCATGACGCTGCTGGCCGCCTTCGACGTGCTGCTCGCACGCTACAGCGGCCAGCAGGACCTGCGCGTGGGCGTGCCGGTGGCCGGCCGCGACCGGGCGGAGACCGAGGGGCTGATCGGCTTTTTTGTGAACACGCTGGTGATCCGCACGGAACTGGCCGGGGTGTCCCACTTCGCGGCGCTGCTCGCCCAGGTGCGCGAGCGGGTGGTGGAGGCGCAGGCGCACCAGGACCTGCCGTTCGCGCGGCTGGTGGAGGCGCTGCAGCCGCAGCGCAGCCTGAGCCACACGCCGCTGTTCCAGGCGATGTTCAACCACGCGGGGGCACCGGGCGCGCCGCTGGCGCTGCCTGGGCTGACGGTCTCGCCGGTGGGCGCGGGCGCGCAGACCGCGCGCTTCGACCTGGTGCTGAACACGGCGGAGGAGGCAGAAGGCGGCCTGGCAGTATCGCTCACGTACGCGGGCGACATCTTCGACGAGGCGGTGGTGCAGCGCATGCTGGACCACTACGTGGAGATCGTGGAGCAGATCGCCGCGCAGCCGGAGTGCGACCTGCACCTCGGGCAGATCCGGCTGGGCGTCGATGCGCGTCATCACACGGTGCCGGTCACGCGCGCGTTCGAGCCGGTGATTCTCCGCTTCGCACGGCAGGCGCAGTCCAGTCCGCAGGCCGAGGCACTGCACTGCGAGGGCGAGCGGCTCACATACGGAGAACTGGACGGGTGGGCCAACCGCATCGCGCGGCGGCTGCTGCGCATGGGCGTGCGCGCCGACGAGCGGGTGGGCGTGTGCATGACGCGCTCGGCGGGGCTGGTGGCGGCGCTGCTGGGGGTGATGAAGTCGGGCGCGGCGTTCGTGCCGCTGGACCCGGAGTACCCGCCAGAGCGTCTCGCGTACATGCTGGAGGACGCGGGCGTGAGCCGGGTGCTGGCCGATGCGGGCACGGCGCAGCGGCTGCAGGGCCTGCTGGGCGGGCGCGAGGTGATCGCGGTGACGCAGGTGGCGGACGAATCGGCGCAGCCGGTGGAGGTGGCGGTGCATCCGGAGCAGCTTGCGTACGTGATCTACACGTCGGGCTCGACGGGTCGGCCCAAGGGCGTGGCGATCAGCCAGCGCGCGCTGGCGCTGCACCTGGCGGACTTCATCGGGGCGTACGGGATCACGGCGCGGGACCGGCAGCTGCAGTCCTCGACGGTGAACTTCGACGTGTCGCTGCACGAGATGCTGCCGGCGCTGATGAGCGGGGGGCAGGTGGAGATGCGCGGGGCGCAGGCGTGGGACCTGGAGACGATGAGCCGGCAACTGGCGCAGGAGCGGGTGACGTTTGCGCGCATCCCGACGGCGTACTGGCAGCAGTGGCTGCGCGAGCCGCCGGCGGCGTCGCGGCTGGCAGCGCTGCGGCAGATCACGGTGGGCGGGGAGGGGCTGCCGGGCGACGCGCTGGGGCAGTGGCGGGCGGGTCCGCTGTCGCACATCCGGCTGGACAACCTGTACGGGCCGACGGAGACGACGGTGGCGTGCCTGTACCGGCAGACGTGTGCGCAGGACGTGGAGCAGGCGATCGTGTCGATCGGGGTGCCGTACGCATCGCGCAGCGTGTACGTGCTGGACGGGGAGGGCAACGAGGTGCCGGTGGGCGGGCTGGGGGAGCTGTGCATCGGAGGGGCGACGCTGGCGCGGGGGTACCTGGGGCGGCCTGGGCTCACGGCGCAGCAGTT
>NZ_BAYB01000082.1 GCF_000685035.1 Paraburkholderia ferrariae NBRC 106233 | reverse complement strand
CGATCTTGCACGGTGGACGAACGAAGGCGCCCTGGAGTATCTGGGCCGCATCGACCATCAGGTGAAGATACGGGGGCTGCGCATCGAACTGGGAGAGATCGAGGCGCAACTGGTGGCGCAGTCCGGTGTGAGGGAGGCGGTCGTAACGGCACAGGAAGGCCCGGGCGGCACGCGCCTGATCGCGTATGTAACGGCGCACACGGATCACGCTATAGAACAGGCGACACTGCGCGAGGCGCTGTTACGGCAACTACCCGACTACATGGTGCCCTCGACGATCCTGGTGCTGGATGCACTGCCGTTGAGCCCGAACGGCAAGGTAGACCGCAAGGCACTCCCCGCCCCGGAATACGCAGTACGCGACTACGAAGCGCCAGAGGGCGAAGCAGAAGCCGCCCTCGCGCAGATCTGGTCCGAAGTACTAAGCATTGATCCAATAAGCCGCACCGACAACTTCTTCGAACTCGGCGGCGATTCGATCCTGGCAATCAAGCTGGTCTCGCGCATCCGCAAGACCCGCGGCATTGAACTGCCATTGCAGGAGGTTTTCAAGCACCCAGTCCTTGCCGATCTCGCACCGGCGATGGCGGACGCAGAACGCATCGAGTCCGCTCGTCCGGGCACTGCGATCGTGCGGCGCACCGGCGGCGACGGATCGGCACCGCTATCGCATGCGCAGGAGCGTCTGTGGTTTCTGTGGCGCTTGGACCGCAACAGCCCCGCGTACAACACGGCCGGCGCGATCCGTCTGCGCGGCGAGCTCGATATTGGCAAAGTGCGGCGTACGCTTGCGGTGATCCACGCGCGCCATCAGATCCTCCATTCGCGCTTCGAGGAAAACTCGGAAGGCGTCAGGCAGCGCGTCGCGAACGTGCCTTTCGCCTGGTCAGAACCGGACCTGTCACAGGAGCCCGAGTCACTGCGCGCGGACGTGCTCGCGAGCCTGCTGTCGCAGCGCTCGCACGAACCGTTCGACCTCGAACGCGGCCCGCTGCTGCGCGTGTCGCTGGTGAAGCTCGCGCCTCACGAGCACGTGCTGCACTTCGCCCTGCACCACATCGTCTCGGACGCCTGGTCGCTCGGCATCCTCACCCGGGAATTCGCCC
>NZ_BAYB01000083.1 GCF_000685035.1 Paraburkholderia ferrariae NBRC 106233 | reverse complement strand
CGTACCACTTCAGCGAGAAACCCGACCAGACGGTAACGAGCTTCGATTCGTTGAACGAGTACACCACGAGGCTGACGATCGGGATGTACAGGAACAGAAATCCGAGCGCGAGCACGCTCGTGGAGAGGGCGCGATTGGGCTTGATCATTTGCGGTCCTCCAGTTCCTTGACCTGGTAGTGCTGGAACACGGCCATCGGCACGAGCAGCAGCAGCACCATTGCAACCGTCACGGCCGATGCCATCGGCCAGTCCATGTTGTTGAAGAATTCATCCCACATCACGCGGCCGATCATCAGCGTGTCGGCGCCGCCGAGCAGTTCGGGAATCACGTACTCGCCCACCGCCGGGATGAACACCAGCAGGCTGCCGGCAATGATCCCGCTCTTCGAAAGCGGCAGCGTGATCCGCGTGAAGGCCACCCAGGGCTTCGCGCCCAGGTCGTAGGCGGCTTCGAGCAGCGTGAGGTCCATCTTCACGAGGTGCGCGTAGAGCGGCATCACCATGAAGGGCAGGTACGAATAGACCATGCCGATATAGACGCCCGCGTCGCTGTGATACAGGCGCAGCGGCGAGTGAATGAGGCCGATGGCCATGAGCGCGTGATTGAGCAGGCCGTCGTCCTTGAGAATGCCGATCCAGGCGTACACGCGGATCAGGAACGAAGTCCAGAACGGCAGCATCACGCCCATCATGAGGACGTTGCGCGTGGCCGGGTTCGAGCGCGCAATGTAGTACGCGATCGGATAGCCAATCAGCAGACACAGCAGCGTGGAGACCGCCGCCATCTTCAGCGAGCTGATATAGGTGGCGATATACAGATCGTCCTGCAGCAGGAAGGCGTAGTGGCCGAGCTGCAGCGCGAAGTGGACGACGCCGTCCTTCATTTCCAGCAGGTTCGTGTACGGCGGAACCGCCATCATCTGGTCGGCGAAGCTGATCTTGAACACCAGCACGAACGGCACGGCGAAGAACAGCGTGAGCCAGATGAACGGAACGCCGATCACCGCGGTGCGGCCCGAAGGCACGAAACGCGAGAACAGGCGCGCGAGCGTGGCGCGCAGCGCACCGCCGGAAGAGGCGGGCGCGTTGGCAGAGGGCACGGAACTCATGTTGTTTTCCCCTTCATTGCGTGAGCACGACGCCGCTGGCCGGCGACCACGATACGTACACGTCGTCGTTCCACGCCGGTGCGCCTTCGTTCATCAGGTGCGAGCTGGAGAGGTTCGAGACGACCACCTTGCCGCCCGGCAGGCGCACGTGATAGAGCGAGTAGCTGCCCATGTAGGCCACGTCGCTGACCACGCCGCGCGCCCAGTTGTGAGGGGTGCCCGGCTTTTCGCGCGTCACGCGCACGCGCTCGGGGCGCACCGAGATGCCCACCGGCATGCCGAGCGGGCCGGTAATGCCGTGGCTCACGTACATGCGCGTTTCCAGATCCTCGCTTTCCACGAAGATGTGGTCGGGTTCGTCTTCCACCACACGGCCTTCGAAGAGGTTGGTGGAGCCGATGAATTCGGCCGAGAAGCGGCTATTGGGGAATTCGTACACGTCGCCCGGCGTGCCGATCTGCACGATGCGGCCTTCGCTCATCACGGCGAGGCGGTTGGCCATCGTCATCGCCTCTTCCTGATCGTGCGTGACCATCACACAGGTGACATCGACCTTGTCGATGATGTTCACGAGTTCGAGCTGGGTCTTCTGGCGGATTTTCTTGTCGAGCGCCGACATGGGTTCGTCGAGCAGCAGGAGCTTGGGGCGCTTCACCAGCGAGCGCGCGAGCGCCACGCGCTGCTGCTGGCCGCCGGAGAGCTGGTGCGGCTTGCGCTTCGCGTAGCGGCTCATCTGCACGAGATTGAGCGCGTCGGCCACGCGTTCCCTGATTTCGTTCTTCGGGGTGCCTTCCTGCTTGAGGCCGAAGGCGACGTTGGCCTCGACCGTCATATGCGGGAAGAGCGCATACGACTGGAACATCATGTTGACGGGGCGCCGGTAGGGCGGCAGCGCCGCGAGGTCTTCGCCATCGACGAAGATCTTGCCCGAGGTGGCGGTTTCGAGGCCCGCGAGCATGCGCAGCAGCGTGGACTTGCCGCAGCCGGAACTGCCGAGCAGTGCGAAGAGTTCGTTCTTCGCGATGTCCAGGTTCACGTTGTCCACGGCGATGCTGTCGCCGAACTTCTTGACGAC
>NZ_BAYB01000084.1 GCF_000685035.1 Paraburkholderia ferrariae NBRC 106233 | reverse complement strand
CCGCGCTCATCGTGCCCAGCAGCATCATGAGGCTCGATTCGCGCACGATCTCGCCGCTCATCAGGCGATAGAGGTGGTGCTGCATGCGCCGGCTGTCGCGGCACATCGCTTCGAACTGGCCGAAGGGAATCACGCACACCGTGCTGTCTTCGAGCGCGATGGCTTCGCAGTTGTGCGTGCCCGAACTCAGACCGTCCAGCCCGAGCGGCTCGCCCGGGATCGGGAATCCGGTGACCTGCTCGCGGCCGTCGCGATGCATGACCACGGTCTTGAAGGCGCCCGTGCGCACGGCATAGAAGCTGTGGAAAGCATCGTGTGCGCGAAACAGCGCCTCGCCGCGCCGCACGTGGCGCGTGGTGAGAACGACGGTGTCGAGCCGCCGAAGCTCGGCGGCATCGAGATCCGGGGGCATGCAGACCGCGCGCAGCGAACAGGAGGAGCAGCGCGTGACGGCACGGCGCGGCGTGTCCTCGCGCATCGCGGGGTGCAGGGGAATGATCGGCCGCTGCATGGGCGAGGGCGCCGGCAGGGAGGAATCGCATACGGGGTCGGCGTACATGGTTATCTCCAGTTCAACGCGCGGCACTCGCGCGATCTTGCACAAGCGTTTCGATGGTGTGGCAGGCGGCAGCGAATTCCGAGGTCTTGTCGAAGAAGAAGCCGGCACCGGCCTGCTCGCAGGCGGCCCGGAACGGCGCGCCGGTATGGTTCGTCAGCACGACCGTGATGAGCGACGGCTGCAGGCGCGAGAGCTGGGCAATGAGATCGATGCCGCTGCTCGCGGTCAGCCGCAGATCGACGACGGCGACGTCGGCCCCGCTTGCCCCGATCTGCGCGAGCGCGGTAGCCGTATCTTCGGCTTCGCCCACCACCACCACATCCGGGATGGCGGAGAGCACTTCGGCGATCCTGCGCCGGACCGGCGATGCGTCCTCCACGAGGAACACGTTCAGCTTCGATGGGGTCGGGTGAGCTTCCATGCAGCCAGTATCGGCGGCGCCATCCCGAAAAGAAATCGGCGCCGGTGGAAATTGGCGTAAGCGAAAAGGAAGGCGTGTAGGGCGATTCCTACACGCCTGCGACGCCGTACCGCGATGCCGTGCGCATCCGTGGCACGGGTCATGCGGTTGTCTCAGGGCTCGTCCTGGTCGTCGAGCAGCTTGTGGCGCAGGGCGTAGCGCACGAGGGCGGCCTCGTGCGGCATCTGCATCTTTTCGAGAATGCGGACCTTGTAGGTGCTCACGGTCTTCGCGCTCACGCAGAGCGTCTGCGCGATTTCGGTGATGGTCTCGCCCGCCGCAATGCGCCGGAAGACCTCGAATTCGCGGTCCGAGAGCCGCTGGTGCGGCAGCGTGTCGGCGGGTTCGTTCAGGCTTTGCGCGAAGCGCTCCGCCATCGCCATGCTCACGTACACGCCGCCGGAAGCCACCTTCGTCACGGCGCTCACGAGTTCGGCGCTCGCGCTTTCCTTGGTGAGATAGCCGGAGGCGCCCGCCTTGAACGCCCGCACGGCGTATTGCTGTTCGGCGTGCATGGTCAGCACGAGGATGCGCAGCTCCGGCTTCTCCTCCTTGACCTGCTTGATGAGATCCACGCCGCTGCGGCCCGGCATCGAGAGATCGAGCACCAGCACCCGGGCGCTGCGTTCGCGCACGAGCGCAAGCGTGGTGGCGGCATCCCAGCCTTCTCCCACGACTTCGAAGTCGTGGGCGCTTTCGAGAATGCGGCGCAGGCCGTCACGCACCAGCGTATGGTCGTCGGCAATGATCACCTGGATCATGAGGCGGCCTCTTCGGACTGGAGGGCA
>NZ_BAYB01000085.1 GCF_000685035.1 Paraburkholderia ferrariae NBRC 106233 | reverse complement strand
GACCCCGGAATTCGAGCCCATTGCCCAAGCCGAGCACGTCCTGGCCGCGTCCGGTGCCCGCATCACCTGGGAAGGTGCCCGCGCTTTCTATCGCCCCTCGACGGATGAAATCTACATGCCGACCCGCGAGCGCTTCGCCCAGCCGGTCAACGCCTACGCCGTCGCGCTGCACGAGCTGACCCACTGGACGGGCCACGAGTCGCGCCTGGGCCGCGACTTCTCCGGCCGCTTCGGCTCTGAAGCCTACGCCTTTGAAGAACTGGTGGCCGAGCTGGGCAGCGCCTTTGTGGTGGCCCATCTTGGCTTGGAAGGTGCCCGCCTGGAGAACCACGCCAGCTATGTGCAATCGTGGCTGAAGGTGCTGAAGAACGACAAGAACGCCGTTTTCACGGCCAGCCGCCACGCCAACGCCGCCTATCAACTCATCATGCAGAAGGCCGGCATGACCCCGCAGAGCGACGAAGCCGCCGCCTGAACCTCGGAGCGCTGGCCGCTGGCCAGCGCAACCCCTTCACCAGTTCGAGAAAGACAACGCCATGAGCAGCCATTGGGAATGGGCCGAGGAAGTCACCGCCCAGCACGACGAGCAAAAACCCTTCGCCCCGGAGAACGGCCAGCCCTTGAAGTTCAAGGCCGGCGACCCCGTGATTTACACGAACCCGGCCGGGCTGGAATTCGCCTTGCGCGTGACCGGCTTCTATGAGCGCCCGGCTTCGCCGGATGGCATGTACGCCAAGGGCGCGCGCTATCTGCTGGACTGGGATTGCCCGTGGTTTCCCGTGGTGGAGTCGTGCTTGCGCCTGGACGAATCCCGCGCCGTGCAAGAGCTGGAGCCCACAGCATGACGCGCCAGGAATACCGCCGCGCAGCCGTGCGCGCACGCCTTCAGCTCATCCACGGCAGCGGCCCGGATGCCGACTACCTCTCACCGCTTGAGCTGACGGCCGCCGCCGCGCTGCGCGCGAGCTGGCAACAGGTGGACGTGCTCGCCTGCCGCCTGTCGGGCTTCACGCCCGACGCCCGCAGCCGCATCACCCTTTACCCGCTTTGACCGAGGCCGCAACCATGACCACCACGACCACCCAGGCCCAGCCGATGACCAAAGACGCCGCCATCAGCCAATTTAAGGCGCTGACGGCCCGCTACGGCCTCCAATGGACTGCCGCCGTGCCCCGCGAGGCTTACGACCAGCTCGCCGCGTGCAATCGCGTTTTGACCACCAGCGACCGCCGCGAGGCGCTGGGCCTGCGCCCCTGATCCGCGCGCGCATGGGCGAGCAGGCCCGGCGCGCGAGCTGCACCCCTTAGACCATCGAACCCGAGGAAACGACCATGACCAAGACCACAGCCGACACCAAGACAAACGAGCTGATCCGCCACGCCATCGCCGCATGGGGCTATCTGGTGCGCTGGGGCTCCCGCCTGACCCTGGCCGAGTTCGCCGCCGCGATCCGCCGCCACTCCGACCACGAGCGCGCCGAGGCGCTGGCCACCGCGCTGGAGTCGGCGACCGGCTTTGTTGCTCGCGACTGGCGAGGCTTCCGCGCAAGCTGGCAGTGCTGACGGCCGCCGCCTGCCCACGCGGGCGGGCGCTCTTGGGGCTGCGCCCCGCCGCGCGGCATCCTGGCCGGGTGGCTTCAGCGGCTGCGCCGCTGTCGCTCCCCGTTCCGCCCATCCTCCGGCAGCTCGCCCGTGTCTGGCGTCTCTGGTCTTCTCCCTCCTGGCTGTTGCTGTCCGTTCCCTTCTCTTGGCCCTGGTAGCTGTTGATCCGCTGCAAGGCCT
>NZ_BAYB01000086.1 GCF_000685035.1 Paraburkholderia ferrariae NBRC 106233 | reverse complement strand
GCAACCTTGCTGCTGCCGACCGTCACCGACAGCCCGCTCGTGCCGAGGCCGGAGTGCTTCTCCTGGTACGTCCCGGACGACTGCATCGTGTCCTGCGACGTGGTGATATTCACGTCATGCCCTGCGGCAAGCGCGACGTCGTTCGTCCCGACTATCGTGCTGCCCGTCACGTTGATATCGTGACCGCTGCCGATCGACACGGCATCCGCCGATACCGTGCTGCCCAGCGACTGCGTGAGGGTCGTGTCGCGCGAACTGGCCTCCTGCGTGCCGCTGACCAGGTTGCTGTGCTGGTGCTGCTCCTGCGTGTTGTCCACCTGCGTCGCCGTGGCGGCGCCGATATTCACGTCGCCCACGGCGGCGAGCGTCACCGTGCCCTGGGTGAGGTTGATCGTGCTGCCGGTTACGTTGATATCGTGTCCCGATGCGATGGTCAACGAATCGCCTGCGTTGAGCGTCGTGCCGCTCAGCGCCTGGCCGGAGAAGTGCGTGGTCTGCGCGTAGCTGCCGTGGGAATCGCTGCCGGAGTCGTTGCTGTCGAAGGTCGAGGTCGTGGTCGCGGCCTGCAGCGTCACGTCGCCGTTCGCTGCCACAATGCCGCCACCGCCCAGGTTAATGGTGGCACCCGTCGCCGTCAGGTTGCCCCCCACGCCGATCTGCGATACGCCACCCACATTCACGGTACTGCCGTTTGCAACATTGAGGTTCGTGTTCGACACGCCATTCGCGCGCTGCACGACCTTCTGTTCGCCGCTCTGCACCGAGCCGATATCCCAGTTGCCGCCCACGGCCATGCCGAGATTCCCGCCCACGTTCAGGTTGCCCGCGTTCTGCTCGAAGTTGCCGCCCGTCACGATGGCTGCGTCGCCCGTCACGTTCAGGCTCGCGACAGGGCCCAGCGTGGTCGTGGTGCGCGTGGCACCGGTGGCGCTAACCTGATTGACGGTGTTCGTCGCCGTATTGAGCAGGAGGTTGCCGCCCGTGTTCAGCGCGAGGCTCCCCGCACTCACATTGGCCGAAGTGAAGTTGATATCGCCCACGGTGTTCAGCGACATCTGCCCGCCGCTCCTGAGCGTGCCGAACGCGTCATCGATCTGCTGGCCGCTGATCGACAGCGTATTGCCGGCCTGCACCGTACCGCTGTTCGTGAAGGTCTGCACGTTCTGCAGGTCGATGTCGGTTGCCGCGATGAGCGGCCCGTTCATGGTCTGCTGGCTGGCCGGCGCGAGATAGACGACCGGCACGAGCACCGCCTGCCCGTCCACGATCTCCGTCTGCATGATGACGACGTTCGACGTGAGCGCGGCCACCTGGGCAGCCGACAGGCCCATGCCGAGCGGCAGGTCGAGCGACTGCGCCAGCGAGGCGCCCGAGGCCATCAGCGCTTCATACATCGACTGCGCATCGGTGTAGGGGCCGAGGACCGCTCTGCCGGTCAGCGAGGTGATCTGGTTCTGCACGAGCTGCTGCTCGTAGAGTCCGTCGCCCAGGCGCTTTTCCGTGACCTGCGGGTTGTAGCCCAGCAGGCTCAGATAGTAGTCGCTGGAGAGGAACGAATTCGTGCTGGTGAAGGCCGGGTTGCTCTCGATGAGGTAGGGCGCCCCCGGTGTGGTATCCCGATGGAAGAGCCCTCCCTGCGGAACCGTCAGGTTGTCCAGTACGTTCTGCGCCGTCGCCTGTGCGATGGCCGGATCGACCGTGGCTGC
>NZ_BAYB01000087.1 GCF_000685035.1 Paraburkholderia ferrariae NBRC 106233 | reverse complement strand
ACGATGGAATACGACGTGGTGATCGTAGGCGGCGGCCCGGCGGGGCTGTCCGCGGCGATCCGCCTGAAGCAGTTGGCAGCCGAAAAAGGCGCCGAGATCGGCGTGTGCGTGCTGGAAAAAGGCTCGGAGATCGGGGCGCATATCCTCTCGGGCGCGGTCATGGACCCGCGCGCGCTCGATGAACTGATGCCCGACTGGAAGGAACAGGGCGCGCCGCTGAACGTGCCGGTGACCGAAGACAAGTTCCTTTTCCTTTCGGAAACCGGCGCGAAGTCCGTGCCCAACTGGGCGCTGCCCGACAACTTCAAGAACCACGGCAACTATGTCATCAGCCTCGCGAACGTCACGCGCTGGCTGGGCCAGCAGGCCGAGGCGCTGGGCGTCGAAATTTTCCCGGGTTTCCCCGCCGCGGAAATTCTTTACGATGAGAAAGGCGCCGTCAAAGGCGTCGCCACCGGCAACATGGGCGTGGGCAAGGATGGCGAGCCCACCGGGAACTTCCAGCTCGGCATGGAGCTGCACGCGAAGTACACGCTCTTCTGCGAAGGCTGCCGCGGGCATCTGGGCCGGCAACTGAACGAGAAGTTCGATCTCGGCAAGGACGCGACCCGCAGGTCTATGGCATCGGCATCAAGGAACTGTGGGAGATCGATCCGGCGAAGCACCAGCCGGGTCTGGTGATCCACACGGCGGGCTGGCCGCTGGAAAGCGACACCTACGGCGGCTCGTTCCTCTATCACATCGACAACAACCAGGTGATGGTGGGCTTTGTGGTGGGCCTCGCCTACACCAACCCCTACCTCTCGCCGTTCGAGGAGTTCCAGCGCTACAAGACGCACCCGGAAATCCGCAAGTACCTCGAAGGCGGCAAGCGTGTTTCCTATGGTGCACGGGCGATGACGGCGGGCGGCCTGATGTCGCTGCCGAAGCTGGTGTTCCCGGGCGGCGCGCTGGTGGGCGACGACGCGGGTTTCCTGAACGCCGCGCGCATCAAGGGCAGCCACGCGGCGATCAAGACGGGCATGCTGGCCGCCGATGCGGCCTTCGAAGCGGTGCAGGCGGGGCGCCAGCAGGACGAACTCGCCGCCTATCCGGAAGCGTTCAAACAGTCGTGGCTGCACGAAGAGCTGTACAAGGCGCGCAACTTCAAGCAGTGGATGAGCAAGGGCCTGTATCTGGGCACGCTGATGGTGGGCATCGAGCAGAAGCTGCTGGGCGGCAACGTGCCGTGGACGCTGCATCACCAGCACCGCGACAACGAGATGCTCAAG
>NZ_BAYB01000088.1 GCF_000685035.1 Paraburkholderia ferrariae NBRC 106233 | reverse complement strand
TTCCTCGGCACGGTCGGCTCGACCGCACCGTTCGTCGGCCTGTTCGGCACGGTGTGGGGTATCTATCACGCACTGACCGCCATCGGCATCGCCGGCCAGGCGTCGATCGACAAGGTCGCGGGCCCGGTGGGCGAAGCGCTCATCATGACCGCCATCGGTCTGGGCGTGGCCGTGCCGGCCGTGCTCGGCTACAACTTCCTCGTGCGCCGTAACAAGGCCGTGATGGAGCGCGTGCGTTCGTTCGGCGCGCAACTCCACGCCGTCGTGCTGGCTGGCGGCAAGCGCGCCACGCGCAGCACGGCCCGTTCGGCCGCGCTGGCTGACTGAAGGAGGGACACGCCATGGCCATGAGCGTTGGAGGCGAAGGGGACGAGGACGAGGTCATCTCGTCCATCAACACCACGCCGCTCGTCGACGTGATGCTGGTGTTGCTGATCATCTTCCTGATCACGATTCCGGTGGTGACGCACACCGTGCCGCTGCAGTTGCCGAAGCAGGCGGTGATGCCGCTGCAGACGCAGCCGAAGAGCATCGAGATCGCGGTGAACCGCGATGGCGACTTCTTCTGGTACGAGAAGCACGTCGATGCAGCGACGCTGCTGGAGCGTCTGAAAGCGGCGGGCGTGCAGACGCCGCAACCGGAAGTGCATATCCGCGGCGACCAGGAAACGCGTTACGAGGCCATCGGCCGCGTGATCACGGACTGCGAGCGCGCGGGTATCGCGAAGGTGTCATTCATTACGGAGCCGCCTGCGCGCGGCGGTTAAGGGGCGGTTATGGGGATGAACGTATCGGGCGGCGGGAGCAGCGAACCGGAAGTGATGGTGGACATCAACACCACGCCGCTCATCGACGTGATGCTGGTGCTGCTGATCATGCTGATCATCACCATTCCGATCCAGATGCACGCGGTCAAGATGAACCTGCCGGTGGGCAATCCGCCGCCGCCGGCCGTGCAGCCTGAGGTGGTGCAGATCGATATCGACTTCGACGGCACCACCACCTGGAACGGTACGCTCGTGCCGGACAGCGCGACGCTGGAGCAGAAGTTTGCGCAGGTCGCGGCCGAGCCGGACCAGGCGGAGATTCACCTGCGTCCGAACCGGCTCGCGCCGTACAAGGACGTGGCCGCGGTGATGGCCGCGGCACAGCGCGAAGGGGCGACGAAGATCGGCCTGATCGGCAACGAGCAGTACATGCAGTGAGGAAATGAGAGTGAGCAG
>NZ_BAYB01000089.1 GCF_000685035.1 Paraburkholderia ferrariae NBRC 106233 | reverse complement strand
TCTGGCGGCTTCGGTCATGAGTGGTCACGCCAGTGCGGTGGCAGCACTGGCGCGGTTTGGCTCTGCTGCCCAGGGTGACCCCATCTATGACGCTGGCGTGCAATTGGGACGTTTGCTGCGAACCGCGTTCCTTGCCGACTACTTTGTTAAGGACGCTTTCAGGAATGAATTGCGCCGGGTGCTCAACCGGGGGGAGGCGGTCAACGCCCTCAAGCGCGCCATTTACACCGGCCGGATCAGCCCGGCACAGGCCAAACGTGTGGACGAAATGCAGGCTGTGGCCGACGCGTTGAGTCTGCTGGCCAACATCGTCATGGCGTGGAACACGTCACAAATGCAGGCTGTTCTGGATCGCTGGTCGAACCGCCGCCAGGCCATTCCGCCGGAACTGATCGGAAAAATTGCTCCCACCAGGCTGGAAAGCATCAACCTGCGAGGCGTGTTCCGCTTTCCTGTTGACCGTTATGCCGACCAAATCCTGCCCTCGCGGCAGGGAGCACCGATAACTGGCACCAACGGATGAAACCGATCACGGTTTGACGCCACGAATCGCAGATTTGAAAGTGAACAGGAAAGTCAATGAAATCAACGATCTACCAACACCACCTCCGCGCCAGTGCTAGCTTTTCGTACCGTCACTTATTGCACTGAAAACGAGGGGACCCCATTCCGGGCGGGTGTCTTCCACTTCCGGCAGGTTCTCGATGTCGGCGACGTTGAACACCCAAAACGGCTTCATCATCGGGATGAACCCGCCTTCGCTGTCGCCTTCGTCAGCGCTGCCGGCGTCCGCGCCCTTCTTGGGCATCATCTTGAAGAAAACGCCCATGACGCCCTTGGAGCCCTTCTTGACGTTCGCGCCCAGCTCCTGCGCCTGCTTGAAGGTCAGCCACTCGTTACGCTCAAGGCCGCGATCAGCAGCAGCACACCACAGCAGCGGGACATTGACGCCAGAGTAAGGGCGCTTGGTCTTGTAGTTGACCGGCATCCCGAACTTGATAGCGTGATCCCACAGCGACTTGTCGCCGTTGGCTGCGCCTTCTTCGATCATGCGAATGATGGCGTTCGTGATGTCTGCGCGGAGATCCATTTTGCTAACCCTTTCAGTCTGGGAAACCGGCTTTTACTGCCCCGGTTTCATCGTTCATCATGGGTTCTATTATATGGGTTAAAGGGTTGACCGTCAACCCTTTTGAGCAGAAAAACAACCCTTTTTG
>NZ_BAYB01000090.1 GCF_000685035.1 Paraburkholderia ferrariae NBRC 106233 | reverse complement strand
GGGTGCGCGAGCGTCTGCCGGTGGCTGAAGGCGTGACGGTGCTGGAACTGGACACGCTGGACGTTTCAACTGAGCCCGCCGCAGCACCGCAGGTGCGTGTGCAGGGCGAGAACCTGGCGTACGTGATCTACACGTCGGGCTCCACGGGCCGTCCCAAGGGTGCCGCGAACCGCCATAGCGCCCTGTCGAACCGCCTGGCCTGGATGCAGTCGGCCTACGCGCTGGCCGAAACGGATGTGGTGCTGCAGAAGACGCCATTCAGCTTCGATGTCTCGGTGTGGGAGTTCTTCTGGCCGCTCATGACGGGCGCACGACTGGCAGTAGCCGAACCGGGTGCGCACCGCGACCCGCAGCGCCTGGTGGAACTGATCCGGGAGCACAGCGTAACGACACTGCACTTCGTGCCGCCGATGCTTCAGGCGTTCGTTGCCCACGAGGAAGCAAAAAACTGCACGACGCTGAAGCGGATCGTCTGCAGCGGCGAAGCCCTGCCCGCGGATCTGGCGAACCGCACTCTGGAGCAGCTACCGGGCGCCGGCCTGTACAACCTGTACGGCCCAACGGAAGCCGCAATCGACGTAACGCACTGGACATGTCGCACGGGCGATGAGGTGGTGCCGATTGGCCGTCCGATCGGCAACGTGAGCACACACGTGCTGGACGCACAGATGAACCTCGTGCCGCAGGGCGTAGCCGGCGAACTGTACCTGGGAGGCGCGGGCCTCGCCCGAGGCTACCTGAACCGTGCCGCACTGAGCGCAGAGCGTTTCGTGCCGGACCCGTTCGATGCGAACGGCGGACGGCTCTACCGCACAGGCGATTTAGCACGGTGGACGAACGAAGGCGCTCTGGAGTATCTGGGCCGCATCGACCATCAGGTGAAGATACGGGGCCTGCGCATCGAACTGGGAGAGATCGAGGCGCAACTGGTGGCGCAGGCGGGTGTGAAGGAAGCGGTCGTAACGGCACAGGAAGGCCCGGGCGGCACGCGCCTGATCGCGTATGTAACGGCGCACACGGATCACGCTATAGAACAGGCGACACTGCGCGAGGCGCTGTCACGGCAACTACCCGACTACATGGTGCCCTCGACGATCCTGGTGCTGGATGCACTGCCGTTG
>NZ_BAYB01000091.1 GCF_000685035.1 Paraburkholderia ferrariae NBRC 106233 | reverse complement strand
TAGAACACCGTGCTCGCGCCATCGTGCTTGAGGAGCCAGCCGCCGAGGATGCCGCCCGCCGCCAGCCCGATGGACTGCGTGGTGTTGTACACGCCCGTGGCCGCGCCCTTGCGCGCGCCGGGCGCGAGCTTCGAGACGAGCGAAGGCTGCGACGCCTCCAGGATATTGAAGCCGAGGAAATACACGAACAGCACGGCCGTCACAATCGCTATGGTATGCGCCAGCGAGCCGAGCAACAGCTGGCCGATCAGGATAAGACTAATGGCCGAGAGCAGCACCGCCTTCATCTTGCCCCGTTTTTCGGCGGCGATGATGGCAGGCACCATCAGCACGAATGCGAGGCCCATGACCGGCAGATAGACCTTCCAGTGCGAGGCGACCGGCAGGCCCGCGTCCACCAGCAGGCGCGGCACGACGAGAAAGAGCGCCGTCTGCGTGGCATGCAGCACCAGCACGCCGAAGTTCAGGCGCAGCAGTTCCACGTTGTGCAGCACTTCGGCGAAGGGCGCGCGCACGTGCACGGGCTTCGGCGCATCAGGCACGACCCACAGCACCACGCCCACCGCGAGGATCGAGAACACGCCGACCAGCGTGAAGAGTCCGCTCATGCCCACCCAATGAAACACGATGGGCGCGCCCACGATGGCGACGGCGAACGACATGCCGATCGAGCCGCCCACCATCGCCATGGCCTTGGTGCGGTGCTCTTCGGAGGTGAGGTCGGCAATGAAGGCGAGCACGGCCGACGACACCGCGCCCATGCCCTGAATCACCCGGCCGACGATGATCCAGGTGATGTCGTGTGCCCCCGCGGCCACGAAACTGCCGATGGCGAAGATCACGAGGCCCGCGACGATCACGGGCTTGCGGCCCACCTGGTCGGAAAGCCAGCCGTAGAAGATATAGAGGAGCGATTGGGTGACGCCGTAGGCGCCGAGCGCAATGCCCACCAGCAGGACGTTGTCGCCGCCGGGAATCGTCTTCGCATAGACGGAAAACACCGGCATGATCATGAAGAGGCCCAGCATGCGCAGCGCGAAGATCGCCGCAAGCGATACGGTCGCGCGCCGCTCGGGGGCGCTCATGCGTGAAGAAGT
>NZ_BAYB01000092.1 GCF_000685035.1 Paraburkholderia ferrariae NBRC 106233 | reverse complement strand
AGACAGATCGGGGCGCCACGCAGCCAGTGTGCGTATGAGCTGCATGCGTGTCATCACGCGCAGCGGTTCGCGTAATTCATCAGGCGCGCTGATGATGGTATTGCGGATCAGCTGCAATGCGACGCGACGCGCTGAAATAGCCGTCTTCCGGCAGACTTTCAAAACGCGCAGCGATTCGATCATTCCATCGCGCGTCTTGGGGGTGACTGTGCGCACACCGGCGAAAGCAGCATGCGCCGCGTTGCAGGCGTCCAGCGTATCGTCCTTTCCCCGTTTGCGCCGATCGCTTTTGTCTGGCGCAGTGACCTCCAGCACGGTTACATGGGCCTGCTGCAGGTATCGGAGAAGTCCCGCGCCGTAGGTTCCTGTGCACTCGACGCCGACCCGGGCCAGTTCGCCAAATGATCGCATCCAAAGCAGCATCTGCTTGTAGCCGTACCGGGTAGTCGGGAAGCATTCACTCCCAAGCAGACGATCATGTTCATCAACAACAGCCGCGATATGTAGGTCCTTATGCGTATCAACGCCACCTACGACGTTGCGATGCCCTGCAGTAGCCTGTTCTTCTTTCATATAGCCTTGCTCCGATTGCCGATGGGATTTGGGCAGTTTCACCGGCATCGAGTACCTGGACACCCCGATGGGCAGTTCAATTTCCTCCACTTGTGGGCGGCTAAATTCCCCCGGGCAGGACGATCGGATTATGCGTCGGACTCCTCAGTGACGGTAAGTCTGGTGGCGGCTTCCCGGAGGCGATAGCTTTTGCCTTCAAACTCGAGGAGTCTGGAGCGATGGAGCAGACGGTCGAGGATTGTCGAGGCCATGGTGCTGTCGCGAAGGTAGCGCCCCCAGTCCTGGACGACATGGTTGGATGTGACGAGGATGCTTCGACGTTGCTTGTAGCGTT
>NZ_BAYB01000093.1 GCF_000685035.1 Paraburkholderia ferrariae NBRC 106233 | reverse complement strand
CAATACGCGAGACCCCGGCCCTAAAAAGCCGGGGTTTTTGTGTTTACGCTCTCCCTATAAGTGAGAGCGTTGTGGGTTCTGCTCCGAACAAAGTGCTTGACACTGTCCGGATGTTCCCCCATAATCATCAGTTCTCTGCGGAGGGGTGCCCGAGTGGCTAAAGGGGGCAGACTGTAAATCTGTTGGCTTACGCCTACGTTGGTTCGAATCCAACCTCCTCCACCAGAATTCAGCTGAAGTTAAGTGTCGGGAATCGGCAATAGTCGGCAAACTTCGCGGGTGTAGCTCAATGGTAGAGCAGAAGCCTTCCAAGCTTACGACGAGGGTTCGATTCCCTTCACCCGCTCCAGCAAGCCAGACGCGATAGACGCAAGCGCGGAAGTAAATGCCCATGTGGCTCAGTGGTAGAGCACTCCCTTGGTAAGGGAGAGGTCGGCAGTTCGATCCTGCCCATGGGCACCAGAAGGAAACTGCGGGTATCTGCAGTATCAGGCTGCACCGGCAACACCAGTGATTGTTTGCGCGCCCCGCGCAACGTACGGAAAAATCCTCTTAGGAGTCGAAAATGGCCAAGGGTAAGTTTGAGCGGACCAAGCCGCACGTGAACGTGGGCACGATCGGTCACGTTGACCACGGCAAGACTACGCTGACGGCAGCGATCACAACGGTTCTGACCAAGAAGTTTGGTGGTGAAGCCAAGGCGTACGACCAGATCGACGCAGCGCCGGAAGAAAAGGCGCGTGGTATCACGATCAACACCGCGCACGTCGAGTACGAAACGGCGAACCGCCACTACGCACACGTCGACTGCCCGGGCCACGCCGACTACGTGAAGAACATGATCACGGGCGCGGCACAGATGGACGGCGCGATCCTGGTGTGTT
>NZ_BAYB01000094.1 GCF_000685035.1 Paraburkholderia ferrariae NBRC 106233 | reverse complement strand
GCGAAGCGCAGACCTTCTTCCATCGCGATCGGCGCGATCAGCTTCACCGTGATCGACACGTTGTCGCCCGGCATCACCATTTCCTTGTCCTTCGGCAGCTCGATCGAGCCCGTCACGTCCGTCGTACGGAAGTAGAACTGCGGACGGTAGTTGTTGAAGAACGGCGTGTGACGACCGCCTTCATCCTTGCTCAGCACGTACACTTCTGCCGTGAAGTGCGTGTGCGGCGTGATCGAACCCGGCTTTGCCAGCACCTGGCCACGCTCCACGTCTTCACGCTTCGTGCCGCGCAGCAGGATACCCACGTTGTCGCCTGCCTGACCCTGGTCCAGCAGCTTGCGGAACATTTCCACGCCCGTGCAGGTCGTCTTCACCGTCGGCTTGATACCGACGATTTCGATTTCCTCGCCGACCTTCACCACGCCGCGCTCGATACGACCCGTCACCACCGTGCCGCGACCCGAGATCGAGAACACGTCTTCCACCGGCATCAGGAACGCACCGTCAACCGCGCGCTCCGGCGTCGGGATGTACGTGTCCAGCGCGTCGGCCAGGTTCATGATCGCCACTTCGCCCAGCTCGCCCGTGTCGCCTTCCAGCGCCAGCTTGGCCGAACCCTTGACGATCGGCGTTTCGTCGCCCGGGAAGTCGTACTTCGACAGAAGCTCGCGCACTTCCATTTCCACCAGCTCGAGCAGCTCGGCGTCGTCCACCATGTCGCACTTGTTCAGGAACACGATGATGTACGGCACGCCGACCTGACGGGCCAGCAGGATGTGCTCGCGCGTCTGCGGCATCGGGCCGTCAGCGGCCG
>NZ_BAYB01000095.1 GCF_000685035.1 Paraburkholderia ferrariae NBRC 106233 | reverse complement strand
GGGCGTGCCCCCATGCGGGGGTCGGGCTGTCGTGAATCGAGCCCCGCTGCGCGTGTCTCGACCCTGCGGGCTTCCATCCCTCACGCCTCCGCGCCCTAGCGGGCGCTGCGCGCATCCGCTTGCCGGCGACGGCCTGGCGGCCGCCGCGATCCAGGCGCGCGACTTTCGCGCGCGAAAGTTCGGCGGGCCGAGCTGGCGAGGGGAGGGCGGTGGAGTGTGACCCGCTCCGCGCGCCGATTTGCCCCGTCCCCCTGTCGCAATTCGTGGTCAGGATGCCCTACGGCCTGGCTTCTCCGGTCAAGGGCCGCTGCGCTGCCATCCTCACCCGTTCGGTGCTCGCCTGCGGCTGCGCTCCGCGTGCGGCTTCCGGTGGCTCCCTTGACCGCGCCAGGCCTCCAGGCACCGTGCCCACGGCGACAGGTAGACGGTGCAAATCTCAAGGGTAGGCACGCGCTCCGCTGGACGCTGCAAGGCGGCCTGTGGCCGCCAAGACCTTGGGGCCTGTTCCGGCCCCAAACCCGCCCCGGCTCTTGGTTCCGGTGCAATTTTCAGCGG
>NZ_BAYB01000096.1 GCF_000685035.1 Paraburkholderia ferrariae NBRC 106233 | reverse complement strand
TGCACCGGGCTGTCCCAATGCTTTTCGATCAGGGCATCCACCGAAAACCAAGGGCCGTGCACGCTACTTGCTGGTGATCGAACAGTGTCTTCTCCCGCCCGTACAGCGTGCGCAGCGAAGCCACATCAGGGGTGGCAATGCCAAGTTCCTCGCTCAAGTGGCGCCACAGGGCGACGGGAACCACCCGAAAGGCATACAGCAGGCGGCCACTCATGCGCAAAAACCCGATATGCAGCGCCAGACCGAGCTTGTGGGCGTCACCCCGGCGCGCATTGATTGCCTCGCGCTCTGCACCATCGAAGGTGAAAAACGCCTTCATCTCGAAGTCACTGATATCGCGGGGCAGCTCACGCATCCCCAAAAACGTCGTTTGCCAGTCCTGCATCGTGAACCCCATTAGTGGGAGGCCACGATACCCGTTTGAGAAGTGAACAGGAAAGCCAACAGAATCAACGATCTACCAACACCACCCCCGCGCCAGTGCTGGGTTTGCGTACCGCCAGTTATTGCACTGAAAACGAGGG
>NZ_BAYB01000097.1 GCF_000685035.1 Paraburkholderia ferrariae NBRC 106233 | reverse complement strand
GGCTTCGCTTCGCGCGGCGTTTCGCCGATGAAGAGCTGACGCGGACGGCCGATCTTCTGCTCGGGGTCGGCAATCATTTCGTTCCACTGCGCGATCCAGCCCACCGTACGCGCCATCGCGAAGATGCAGGTGAACATCGACGTCGGGATGCCCAGCGCGCGCTGCACGATGCCCGAGTAGAAGTCCACGTTCGGGTACAGCTTGCGCGACACGAAGTATTCGTCTTCCAGCGCGATCTTTTCCAGCGCCATGGCGAGCTTGAACAGCGGATCGTCGTGCAGGCCCAGTTCTTCGAGCACTTCGTGGCACGTTTCGCGCATGAGCTTCGCGCGCGGATCGTAGTTCTTGTACACGCGGTGGCCGAAGCCCATCAGCTTCACGCCCGAATTCTTGTCCTTCACCTTCTTGATGAACTCGGGGATGTTGTCCACCGAGCCGATCTCTTCGAGCATGTTCAGCGCGGCTTCGTTCGCGCCGCCGTGCGCCGGGCCCCACAGACACGCGATACCGGCCGC